>NZ_JAHDTF010000012.1 GCF_018531465.1 Sphaerisporangium fuscum | reverse complement strand
CCGCAAACGCTGGATCACCCGCTGGAAGGCCGCCCTGAACGCCTTCGCCATCACCTTCGAAGGCCGCCTGACCCCGACCACCCGATAACGAATCGAGATCGAGAAACACCGTTTTCTAGACAGTCCCGCCTTCCGTCACGGAACTGGAGAACTGACATGACTTCAGGCGGACGGAATCCCAACGGCCGCTCATCCATCTACCTGGGCAAGGATGGGAAGTGGCATGGCTGGGTGACCATGGGCGTGAAGGACAACGGTGCGCCCGACCGACGGCACCGGGTGGCCGATTCCAAGGCCGAGGTCACGCGCAAGGTTCGAGAGCTGGAGAAACTTCGAGATGCCGGAAAGACCAGCAAGCCGGGGCGTCGACCGACCGTCGAGCAATGGATGACGACGTACCTCGACACCATCTGCGCGCGCCTCGTGGCCACGGGCAAGATGGCACCTCGAACGCTGGACGACTACCGGAGCAAGAACAAGAACTGGATCGTGCCGCACCTCGGTAAGCATCGCCTCGACCGGCTCATGCCTGAACACCTCGATCGGCTGTACGTCGGGATGGCGGAGCAAGGTAAGGCGGAGTCGCACATCCTCAAGGTGCATCGCGTCCTGTCCAGGGCTCTGGAGATCGCCATGCGGCGCGATCAGGTGGGCCGCAATGTGGCGAAACTCGTCGAGCCGCCCGGTAGCGGTGACGTCGAGATCGAGCCGCTCAGCCGTAGCGACGTGCGAAAGATTCTCGACGTCGTAGCTGGTCGACGCAACGGCGCCCGGTGGGTGGTCGGCATTGCCTTGGGGCTCAGACAGGGTGAAGCGCTCGGCTTGCGCTGGAAGTACGTGGATCTCGACGGGCACGAGGTCAAGATCTGGTGGCAGATCCAGCGCACCAAGTGGCTACACGGGTGCGGAGATCCCGTAGCGTGCACCAAGGACAAGCACCGAGTCCCCTGTCCAAAGGACTGCACCAAGCACCGTCATCGTGAAGGGCTGCCACAAGAAGGGGCACGTCTGCCCCGAGGTGAAGAACGCATGTCCCAAGGACTACACGCGGCACGCGAGTACCTGTCCCAACCGCCAGGGCGGCGGGCTCGGCTTCCGGCGCCCGAAGAGCCGGTCGAAGCGCGTCATCCCGGTCCCTGCTGAACTCATACCCCTGCTTGAGGCACAGCGAGAGGCACAGGAGGTCGAACGGGCTGCGGCCGGCCAGGCGTGGGAGGACAACGATCTCGTCTTCGCCCGGCCGGATGGTCGGCCGATCGACCCACGGCACGATTGGGAGGAGTGGAAGGAGATACTCCAGCAGGCCGGAGTATGGGATGCCCGCGTCCACGATGGCCGGCACACCGCTGGGACCCTACTGATCGACATGGGGGTGCACGTCCGTACCGTGATGGAGGTCCTCGGCCACTCGGACATCCGAGTCACCCAGCGCTATACACATGTCGCGTCGCCGATGGCAAAGGACGCGGCGCGTCAGATGGGGCGGGTGTTGTGGGGAGACGGCCAGTCGCGATAACTGCAACTCGAACTGCAACCAGAAACGATCAAGGGCGTTCTCCAACCGGAGAACGCCCTGGTCATTGTGGAGCCGCCTAAGGGAATCGAACCCTTGACCTACGCATTACGAGTGCGTCGCTCTGGCCGACTGAGCTAAGGCGGCGTGCTGCAGGTGAACCCGCAGCGTGTCGAAGTCTACAGGTTTCCGGCGGTTCTTGCGCCAGGCGTTGCGGGGCAGTGGCAATCTATGGCGGGGGCCCTCCGCTCGCCGCCCGGTCACAGGGCCCCTCCGGCCGCCGCCCAGCTACACGGCCCCTCCGGTCATCGTCCAGCTACACAACCCCTTCGGCCGCCGCCCAGCCACACGGCCCCTTCGCCCACCCGCCCGGTTACAGCCCCCTTCGATCATCGCCCAGCTGTGCGGCTCCGCAGGGGGGTGTGGGAGTTAGGTGATCTTGGGGCAGGAGGTGGGGTTCTTGGGGGGTGTGCGGTCGATCAGGTAGCGGTCGACCGCCTCGTCCACACAGGTGGAGCCGGTGCGGTAGGCGGTGTGGCCGTCGCCGTCGTAGCTGAGGAGTACGCCGGAGGACAGCTCGGAGGCGAGGTTCTTGGCCCACTCGTACGGGGTGGCCGGGTCGCGCTGGGTGCCGACGACGAGGATGGGTGGGGCGCCGGCGGCCCTCAGGGGCTTGTCGGTGACGTTGGGCTGGATCGGCCAGTACTCGCAGGGCAGGGAGCCCCACATGACGTAGGCCCCGAAGCGGGGGGATTCCTTCTGGGCCTTCTCGGCTGCCTGTTCGTAGGCGGACAGCTTGTGGGGATAGGGGTGGTCGATGCAGTTGATGGCCATGTTGGCCTCGGTCTGGTTGGAGTAGCTGCCGTCCGGTTTGCGGTCGACCAGGATGTCGGCGAGCTTGAGCAGGGTGGTGCCGTCCCCGCGGAAGGCCTGGCCGAGGGCGGATCTGAGCACGGGCCAGGAGCGCTTGTCGTACAGCGCGGTGACGATGCCGAGTGTGGTCCACGATTCGTCGATCTGCCGCCCGTCGCCGGTGTCGTTGCGAAGCGGGTGCTGGTCGGTGGCCTTGAGGAGGCTGGTGACCTGGTTCAGGGCGGAATCGGTGTTCTTGGTGGAGAAGGGGCAGGTGGTCTGCTTGAGGCAGTCTTCGATGAAGGACCGCAGGGCCACCTCGAAGCCGTGCGCCTGGGCGGCGTTGACGGCGGGGACCGGCGAGATCGCGGGGTCGATGGCGCCGTCGAGCACCATCGCGCGGATCTTCTTCGGGAACAGGTCCGCGTACACGGCGCCGAGGTAGGTGCCGTACGACTTGCCCAGGTACGTCACGCCTTGGTCGCCGAGGGCCGCTCGCAGGACGTCCATGTCGCGGGCGGCGTCGGCCGTGCCGACGTGGGGCAGCAGTTTCGCCGACTTGGCCTCGCATCCCTCGGCGAAGTGTTTGGCGCCCTTGGCCAGCGCGCTGATCTCGGCGGGGTTGTCGGGTGTGCCGTCGAGCCCGATGAACTTGTCGAGTTCGGCGCCGGTGAGACAGCGCACGGGCGCCGACTCGCCGACTCCGCGGGGGTCGAAGCCCACGGTGTCGAACTTGGACAGGACGGCGGGCGTCAGCACCGACTTGGCGGCCTGCGCGTAGCCGATGCCCGATCCTCCCGGCCCGCCGGGATTGAGGATGATCGAGCCCACGCGGTCCTTGCCGCTCGCCGGGAGCTTGATCAGGCTGATCTGGATGCGCTCGCCTTCCGGGTCGGCGTAGTCGAGGGGGACGTCGAGCTTGCCGCACTGGAAGTCCTGTTTGCAGGGCGCCCACTTGATCTTCTGCGTGTAGTACGGCGCCAGTGCCGCCGACGGCGCCTGGGTGGCCGCCGCCCCTGCCGCAGGTGGGCCGACCGCCGTCGACCCGTCCGCTCCGTGCCCGGACTCCCCCTTGGCCGTGCACGCGGAGGCGATCACCATCGCCGCGAGAATGACGCCGGCCCTGCGGCCGGCGCCTGGAGAGCGCATCATGCGCCGACCACCTGTCCCCCGTTGTCGAACAGCCGCCGGTGATCTTCCGCGCGGCCCTTTGGTTGTACCCCGCCCACCTGGGCTTTCACTCCCCCGAGGGAAGCTGTCCGCCGTACATCGCGTCGTGCTGCTTCCGCGGCGAGCACACGCTCGCCTTCGAGCACGCGCACCTGCGCCCCCCGTCGTTCAGCCGGACGACGACCGAGTCGCCGGGGACGTTGTGCCCGACGACGGTTCCGGAGCCCTCCGGGGTGTCCACCGCGGTCCCCACGCGCGGCGCCGAGGCCCGGAACTCCTGGTACAGGGGGTGCTCGTACTTCAGGCAGCACATCAGCCGCCCGCAGGCGCCCGCGATGCGCAGCGGGTTGACCGGAAGGTCCTGGTCCTTGGCCATGCGGACCGACACCGGCTCGAAGTCCTTCAGGAAGGTGGCGCAGCACAGGTCACGCCCGCAGGGGCCGATGCCGCCCTGCAGCCGCGCCTCGTCGCGCGGGCCGATCTGGCGCAGTTCGACCCTGGCCCGCAGGTTGCGGGCCAGGTCGCGGACGAGGGCGCGGAAGTCCACCCGGTGGGGGGCGGAGAAGTAAACGGTGTAGACGTTGTCGGCGTCGAGGTAGTCCACACCGACGATCTTCATGGGCAGCTCGTGCCGTTTGATCAGGCGCTTCGTCACGCTGCGCGCCTCGGCCCGTCGGCGGCGGTTCGCCTCGTCGCGTTCGAGGTGCTCCTCGCCCGCGATGCCGGCGCAGACGGGCAGGCCGTCGATGTCCTCGCTCACCCACTGCGGGGCCCAGACGCACTCGGCGACCTCGGGGCCGGCGTCGGTCGGCACCAGTACCTTGTCGCCCACCTTGGGGCTGTGGCCGCCGGGGTCGAGGTAGTAGAGCCTCCCGTAGCGAGCAAAGCTCACGGCCATGATCATGCCCATGGAACCCCTCCGCCTCCTCGCCGATACGGATCATGCGTGCGGGCGCGCTTGGGCCCACATTACGCGTACTCCCGTCGTGGACGGCAATATCGGTGATGGCGTGGCTAGCAGGTCACTTTCTTCGTGGTGCGGTCCACGCAGCTCTCGTCGACCACCGCTGGAGACACCCTGCATGCCTTTGAGGGTCCGCACCAGCGCCGGCCGGTCGGTTTCCGGCGCGACCCGGATGCGGAAGGACTCCGGCATGTCCTGCACCTTCACCCCGTTGATGAACACGCTGTTCGACTGGCGGAGGCGGCGGCGTCCGGCGTGCGTGCGCTCGAAGGCCTCCTGGACGACGTCCTCCGCGCCGGCCTGGTCGCCGATCATCAGCAGCGCGAGCCGTACCAGGCCCAGGTGGTGATCGGCGAACAACGCGGCGATGTCGACCGGTTCACCGGTCAAGGAATCCCCGGGCGCTCCGGCTTCTCTGTGCCCCTCGGGTTCCCGGAAGGAGAGCCGTGGGGCGTCCAGTTCGGTTTCCACATGACAGAGACGGCCGGAGGGCCGGTTTGCTGCTCGCCTCAGCCAGGAATCTTCAGGGTGGTCGCGACCGAGCGGAGCGCGGCGTCGAGGCCCGCGAGGGCTCGGGCGTGCGGGTGCGGGCCGGGCGGTACGTCGACCGGTACCCATTCCGGGGCGGGACGGCGCCCCAGGGTGAGGCGGATCGTCGCGATGTTCCGGCGGAGCGCCCCATGAGCGGCGCGGGCCGAGGAGGCCTGGGCATGACGTTCATGATCGGAACAGGCGGCCGCGGTCTCACCGGGCTCCGCGGTCAGCGTCGTAGGATGCTCGGCGGTCAGGGTCGTGGGAGGCTCGGCGGTCAGGGTCGTGGGAGGCTCGGCGGTCAGCGTCGCGCGAGGCTCGGCGGTCAGCGTCGTCAGAGGCTCCGCGCAGGTCAGTACGGCGTCGACGCATTCGGCCAGCTCGTGTCGGGGCGCCGGCCTGCGCAGCAGGAACGCGGCCGCCCGCCGGCTGCGCCGCAGCGCCATCATCGGCTCGGCCGCCACCCACAGGGCCGCGGACCGCTGGTCGAACTCGCGCCTGGCCTCCTCACCGGGGTCCCGAAGGACGTCCCCGAGTGCTTCCAGGACCCGCGAGAGGTTACGGCGTACGACGGCCTCGGTGCGGACCGGCATGAGCACGAACGCCGGCACGATCGCGCACACCGCGCCGAGGAGGATGCCGAGGAGCCGCTCGCCCAGGAACTCGGGCCCGGCCTGCCCGGTCAGGCCGTACAGCACGGCGAGCATGCTGGTCACGCAGAACGACCAGTAGGAGTAGTTCACCTGACGCAGGATGAGCCCCGCCAGCAGGTACGCGAAGATCACGACGCCGGAGACCACCGGATGCCCCTGCACCGGTCCGGCGATGAGGGTCGCCGTGGTGGCCCCGGCGAGGGCGCCGGCGAATCTCTGCAGGCCCTTGTACAGGACGTGCCCCCGCGAGCGCGCGCCGATGGTGATCACGAGGACGGTGATCACCGGCCAGGCCCAGCGGCCGGGGAAGAGCAGGTGCCCGGCGACGAACGCCAGCGCCGTCGCCATGGCCGCCTGCGCCGCCAGCCGCGTGTGGACCGCCCCGGAGGCGGCGGACGGCGGAGCGGCGCCGCGCTCCGGTACGGGAGCGGGCTCCAACGGGACACCGGGCCCCGGCACGACGCCGTGTTCCCCTACGGCACCGGGCTCCGTTACCCCGCCGGGCCCCGGCACGGCGCCGGGCCCCGCTACGGCACCGGGTTCCGAGGCGGCACCAGGTTCCGCGGCGGCGCCGGGTTCCGGGGCGGCCGTGGACGACGCGCCGGGCAGAGCGGGACGGCGCCGGGTGAACGACAGTGCGACGATGCGGTTCCAAGCCAGGGCGACCAGGCAGGCGGGGAGCGCCCACAGCAGGGAGTGCAGCGGGTCCGCCGCGACGGGGACCGGTGACACGAACATGCCGAGCAGCGGGAGCACCATCAGCCGGCCGATCGCCGCCGCCCGGGGTCCGTGGCGCCGCAGCTGGATCGAGACGAAGACGAGCACGACGAACAACGCGCTTCCCGCCCAGGGTGAGGCGTGGATGACCGTGCCGACGGCCGTCACGCAGATCGTCACCAGGGGCAGGCGAACCAGGAGGGAACGCCACTCCTGCCCCTTGCCCACCCTGTCCAGGGAGAAGGCGATCACCACGCCGACGACGATGACGCCCAGCGACCCGTGGCCCCACCGGACCAGCGCGGCGAGTGTGAGGAACGTCCCGAGCGCCACGACGAACGACCGCAGCCCCTCCAGGACCGCAGGGCGGCCGGGTAGAGGGAGGCGGCGTGACAATCCCAGCGAAGTCATCAGTACCTGCGTATCGATGGACGACTCAGACAGGCTAGATAGTAAGACTTAGCGTAGGATTTTCCTATGGATTTTCCGGAAGCCCCCTCAACCGCCGAGGCCTCGGCCGTACGCCGGGGCGCGCTACGCCTCGCCAGGCGGCTGCGGAGCGAACGCCCGGGCGGCGGCCTGAGCAACGCCAAGCTCAGCGTCCTCGCCCACCTGTACCAGCGGGGCGGCATGACCCCGAAGGCCATCGCGGACGCCGAACGGGTCCAGGCCCAGTCGATGACGCGGGTGCTCGCCGAGCTGCAGAAGGACGGGCTGGTGGCCCGCGGTCGCGACCCGCGCGACGGGCGGCAGGCGTTGATCACCATCACGGCCCGCGGCACCGACGCCCTGGTCGAGGACATGTCCCATCGGGACGTCTGGCTGGCCGGGGCGATGGAACGGCACCTGTCGCCCGCCGAGCGGCGGATCCTGCACATGGCCGGCGAACTGATGGAGCGCCTGGCCGAGACCGAGGACCGAGAAGGGTCAGACGACCAGGCTGAGCAGGCCGGCCATGGCGAATCCGACCAGTGAAAGGATCGTCTCCAGCACCGTCCAGGTCTTCAGCGTGTCCTTCACCGACAGGTTGAAGTACCGCGACACGATCCAGAACCCGCCGTCGTTCAGGTGCGAGGCGATGATCGACCCCGCGGCGATGGCGATGGCGATCAGCGCGAGGTGCGCCTGTGAATAGTGCAGGTCCTTGACCAGCGGGGCGACGATCCCACCGGTGGTGACGATCGCCACCGTCGCCGAGCCCTGGGCCAGCCGCATGCCGCAGCTGATGAGGTACGCCAGCACGATCACCGGCAGTCCCGCCGAGGAGAGGGTGGTGGCCAGCGCCTTGCCCACCCCGGTGGCGGCGATCACCGCGCCGAAGAACGCGCCCGCGCCGACCACGAGCAGGATCATGCCGACCGGACGCAGCGAGGTGCTCGTCAGCTTCGACAGCTCGGCGCCGGTCATGCCGCGCCGGGTGCCGAGCAGCCACATGGCGAGCAGGACGGCGATGGTGAGCGCGACGGCCGGGTTGCCGAGGAACGTGACCAGCGGCAGCACCGCGCTCCCCTTCCACCAGACGCCGCCGAACGTCGCCAGCAGGATCAGCAGCAGGGGGATCGCGATCACCAGGCCCACCAGCCCGAGGGACGGCGCCGGGCGCTCCTCGCGCGTCTCGTCGGGGGCCGCGATGAACTCGCCGGGCACCTCGACGTGGATCCGCTTGCCGATGTACGAGCCCCAGGCGACACCCGCGACCAGGAACGCCGGGATGCCGCAGGCCAGGCCCATGATGATGAGCCAGCCGAGCTCGATCCCGAGGAGTCCCGCGGCGGCGACCGGGCCCGGGTGCGGGGGCAGGACGGCGTGGGTGATCGACAGACCGGCGAGCAGCGGCAGCGCGTACAGCACCAGCGAGCGCCCGCCCCGGCGCGCGCTGATGTAGACCAGCGGGGCGAGCACGAAGATGCCGATGTCGAAGAACACCGGGATACCGAAGATCAGTCCGGCCAGGCCCATCGCGAGGGGCGCGCGACGCTCGCCGAAGAGGCCGAGGAGCCGCCGGGTGAGCACGTCGGCCCCGCCGGAGGCCTCCAGGATCGCGCCGAGGACGGTGCCGAGGCCGATGATCGGGGTGATGTGACCGAGGATGCCGGCGAATCCGGTCTCGATGAGGGAGGTCTTGGCGCTGAGGGCGGTGCCGACGATTTGCTCGACCGACAGTCCGGCGGCGAGGGCGAGGAGAAGGCCGGAGACCAGCAGGGCGATGAAGGGCTCGAGCTTGATCTTGATGATGAGGAACAGGAGTACGGCGATGGCCAGCGCGCACAGGACGAGCAGGCCGCCCGTCTGGTGCTGCAGCCAGTCGATGGTCGGCTTCACAGGGAGCCTTTCGCTGTGGTGGTGCCGTGGGGGGTGCGCCGCAGCGCCCTGCCGGGCAGGGCGCCGGTGTGCCGGCCGTCCTCGATGACCGGCACGCCGGCCACGAGCACGTGGGGGATGCCCTCGGGCTGTTGCCGGGGGTGGTCGAAGGTGGCGGTGTCGCGCACGGTCTCGGGGTCGAAGAGCACCAGGTCGGCGTGGTACCCGGGCCGGACCAGCCCGCGATCGGCGAGCTTCAGCCGCCGGGCGGGGCGGCCGGTCAGGTGGGCGACGCATTCCTGCAGGGTCAGGACGCCCAGCTCGCGGACGTACCGGGCGAGGTAGCGGGGGAAGGTGCCCCAGGCCCGCGGGTGCGGCTGCGTGCCCACCAGGAGGCCGTCGCTGCCGCCGGTGTGCGCCGGATGCCGCATGATCGCCTGGACGTTCTCCTCGTGGCCGACGAACTGCAGGATCGTGGTCCCGAGCTCGTCCTCGACCAGCAGGCGCCGGAAGTCGGCGAAGTCGCGCACCTTGGTGCCCACCCGTGCGGCCAGGCCCGCCGTCCGGGTGCCGGAGATCTGGATGGTGTCCCAGTCTGCCGGTACGCCGTGGCAGCCGTCGGAGCCCTCGACCTCCATGACGTGCCGGATGCGCTCGGCGGTCGCGTCGTCGCGCAGGCGCGCGAGGGTCCGGCTCGGTCCTCCCTCGGAGGCCCAGCTCGGCAGCAGCGCGGCGAGCGTGGTGGATCCGGGCAGGTAGGGATAGGTGTCGAGGGTGATGTCGCAGCCGCTGTCGATCGCCTCGTCCAGGAGGGCGAGCAGGTCGCCGGCCCGTCCCTTGTTTACCTCGAAGTTCATGGTGGCGTGGGCCAGGTGCAGGGGGCAGCCCGACCTGCGCGAGACGTCCACCATCTCGGCGTACGCCGCGAGCGCCCCCGCGCCGTACGACCGGTGGTGCGGCGCGTAGAACCCGCCGAGCCGGCCGACGACCTCGCACAGGGCGATCAGCTCACCGGTCCCGGCGTACATGCCGGGCGTGTAGGTCAGGCCGGAGGACATGCCGACCGCGCCCTCGTCCATGGCCTGGGCGACCAGGCGGCGCTGCTCGGCCAGCTCGGCGTCGGTGGCCGGGCGGTCGTCCCAGCCGACGGCGAGCATCCGGACCGAGCCCTGCGGGACCAGGTAGCAGGCGTTCACCGCGATGCCCTGGTCGAGGCGGTCGAGGTACTCCTCCACGGATCGCCAGTTCCAGTCGAAGCCCTCCGGGTCGCCGTTCCATCCCGCGATCTGCCGGCGGAGCTGCTCCAGCGTGGTGTCGTCGACGGGCGCGTACGACAGCCCGTCCTGGCCGAGCACTTCGCAGGTGACGCCCTGGCCGACCTTGGCCAGGTGGTCGGGCTCGGTGAGGAGCCGCAGGTCGGAGTGGGCGTGCATGTCGATGAAGCCGGGGGCGAGGACCAGGCCGGTCGCGTCGACGGTCCGGCCGCCGGTGGCGTCCGGGCCGATTCCCGTGATGCGGCCGTCCCGGACGCCGACGTCGGCGACGTACGGCTCGGCTCCGGTCCCGTCGACGACGGTGGCGCCCTTGAAGATCATCAGAAGTACGTCCTGAGCAGGTCGACGACGACCTCGCCGTCGACGACCGGGATGAGGGACCACTTGTCCATCGCCGTGCAGGGATGGGACAGGCCGAGCCGCACCACGTCGCCGCACTCCAGGTCGGTGCCGGCGTCGAGTTCGAGGTAGGTGTGCTGGTCGTTGAGGGCGGTGACCCTGGCGCCCTTGAGCTCCCCCCTGCCGCGCACGTGCTGCGGCTCGGGCAGCCCCTCGTCGAACGGCAGGTCGCGCTTGCCCGCGTCCAGCAGGGCGAGGCCCGGCTCGGGCCGGGAGATGACCCGCGCCCATCCGTGCATCGCGGGCCGGAACGGGGTGGTCTCCCGCAGCGGCGAGATCGCGCGGTAGAAGCCGTCGTCGTGGATGACGTAGGCGCCCGAGCGCAGGACCAGGCGGGCGGGCAGGCCGCCGAGCACGTCCACCACCTGGTCGAAGTACGCGCTGCCCCCGGCGGTGACGATCGGCTCGGCGGTCTCGTGGTCGAGCCGCCCGAACAGGTCGGCCAGCCCCTCCAGGTAGCGGCGTACCGCCGCCAGGCTGGCCGGTGTGGCGTCGTGGCCGAACGACCCCTCGTACCCGGCGACGCCCGCCAGCCGCAGCGCCGGCGCGGCCCGTACGGCCTGGGCGACCTTCTCGGCCTCGGCGGCGGTGCGGGCTCCGGTACGTCCGCCCGGTGCGCCGAGCTCGACGCAGACGTCCACGGGCCGGGGGGTGTCCCGGAGGGCGGCGTCCATGATCTCCACCGAGCGCACCGAATCGGCCCAGCAGATGAAGTGGAAGTCCGGGTCGTCCTCCAGCTCGCGCCGGATCCAGGCGAGCCCGGCGGGGTACGGCAGCGCGGCGGCGAGCATGAGCCTGCGCACGCCGAACGCCCGGGCGACCCGAAGCTGCGGGAGGTTGGCCAGGGTGAGCCCCCAGGCGCCCGCCTCGATCTGCCGCTGCCACAGCCGCGGGGCCATGGTGCTCTTGCCGTGCGGCATCAGCACGGCACCGGCCCGGGCGGCCCAGCCGGCCATCAGGGCGATGTTGTGCGCGAGGGCGGGCTCGTCGAGCGTCAGCAAGGGTGTGCCGAACTCCGCCAGGGTCGGCCCGGTCGCGAGGAAGTCGGCGACGGTGCCGGTGACACCCGCCGGAAGCGCCTTGAACCGCCAGTCGAGACGCTCACCTCGCAACGCGCCGACCGCCTCCGCGTCGATGCCCATGCCATCTACCCCTTGCGTTGCGTATTTTGCAACGAACGTTGCACGTAATGGAAAGGTGTTCTAGCATCGCCGTCCGGCAGCGGTCAACGGTGTGGCGGGACGGGGTGGCATGGGACGACGGCTCTCTGCGGTGTGCGTGGGGGAATCCATGGCCGTCCTCGTACCCGCCGTCCCGGGGCCCCTCGAAGAGGTCGCGACCTTCCACCGCGAGATGGGCGGCGCGGAGTCGAACGTCGCCCGCGGCCTGGTCTCCCTCGGCGTCCCCACCGCGTGGGTGAGCCGCGTGGGCGACGACGGGTTCGGCCGGCACCTGCTCGCCGCCCTGACGGCCGCCGGGGTGGACACCAGCGGCGTCGAGGTCGACCCGGTACGGCCGACCGGCCTCTACGTCAAGGAGATCGGTCCGCTCGGCACCCGCCCCCGCTACTACCGGACCGGCTCGGCCGCCTCCCGCCTCGGCCCCTCCTTCCTGGACGACCCCGTGGTCGCCCGCCTGCTCGCCGAGGCCGACCTCGTCCACCTGTCCGGGATCACGGCCGCGCTGTCCGACAGTTGCCTTGCCCTGGTGGAGGCGCTCCTGCACGCCCGCCGGCCCGGCCGGCTGGTCAGCTTCGACCTCAACTGGCGGCCCGCCCTCTGGCACGACCGGGACCCGAGCGTGCTGCGGCGACTGCTGGACGCCGCGGACATCGTGCTGCTCGGCGCCGACGAAGCCGGACTGGTCCTGGGCACCGACGACCCCGCCGAGCTGCGGGAGCTCCTGCCCGGACCCGGCACGATCGTGGTGAAGGACGACGCGCGGACGGCCACCGCCCTCGGCCGCGAGGAGACCGTGGCCGAGCCCGCCCTGACGGTCGAGGTGGTCGAACCCATGGGCGCCGGCGACGCCTTCGCGTCGGGCTACCTGGCGGGAACGCTCCGCGGGTACGATCAGCGCCGCAGGCTCAGGCTCGGGCATCTGATGGCGGCCGGCGCCCTCGTAGTGCCCGGCGACCACGGCGTCCCGCCCGCCCCTGAGGTGATCGACCGCCTGCTGACCTGCACGGCCGCACAGTGGGCCGCGATCAGGGTGAGCGCGGCGGGCATCGGAGGAACGCCATGAGCCAGAGTCTGGCCCGCGCGCTCTCGATCCTGGTCGACCTCGGCGAGGGCTCGCGCTCGCTCGACGACCTGGCCGCGCTCCTCGGGGTGCACAAGACGACCGCCCTGCGCCTGCTGCGCACGCTGGAGGAGGAGCGCTTCGTCTACCGCGACAGCGCCTACCGCTACCGGCTCGGCTCCCGGCTGTTCGCCCTGTCGAGCCGGGCCCTCGAACAGCGTCCGGTCCGCGGCGTGGCGGGGCCGCATCTGGCGCGGCTCAACCAGACCACCGGCCACGCCGTGCACCTCGGCGCCTACGAGGACGGCGAGGCCATCTACATCGACAAGTACGAGTCGCGGCACCCGGTGCGCATGTACTCCCGCATCGGGCTGCGGATGCCGCTGCACTGCACCGCGATCGGCAAGGTCCTGCTCGCGGGCATGACCAGGACCGAGCGCGAGAAGGCGGCGGCCGGCATCGAGTACCGGGCCTTCACCCCCAACAGCATCGCCGACGCCCGGTCCCTGCTCGCCGAGCTCGACCGCGTGGCGGCGCAGGGGTACGCCGTCGACCACGCCGAGCACGAGACGTTCATCAACTGCGTCGGCGCGCCCATCAGGGACGCCGCCGGCGGGGTGGTGGCCGCGGTGTCGATCTCCGTGCCGGACGTCATCCTGCCGTATGAGAAGGTGCTCGAACTGCTGCCCGAGCTGCTCGCCACGGCCCGCGCGATCTCCAAGGACAGCGGCTGGGATCCATACTGATTTGCCCTGATCGAAAGGAAAGACCGAATATGGCCGAAAAGACGGCGATCGTGACCGACGGCGCCCCCACTCCCGCCTGGTCGTACTCCCAGGGGGTCCGCCGCGGCTCGCTGGTCCAGGTGTCCGGGCAGGGCCCCCAGGACCCCGCGACCGGCGAGTTCCTGCACCTCGGCGACGTGAGGGCGCAGACCCGCAGGACCCTGGAGAACGTCAAGGCGATCCTGGCCGCCGGCGGCGCGGGCATCGAGGACGTGCTGATGTTCCGGGTCTACCTCGCCAAGCGCGAGGACTTCGGCGCGATGAACGAGGTGTACACCGAGTTCATGAAGGAGAACTGCCCCGACGGGGTGTTGCCCGCCCGCACCACTCTGATCGTCGTGCTGCCACACGAGTCGATGCTCGTCGAAATCGACGCCCTGGCCGCGGTGGACTGAGCGCGCCCCTCGCCGCCGAGCGGAGCGAGGCCATCAAACACGCCGCCAGAGCGACAGTGTCATCGCCTCGACGGCGATCTGGGGGTTGACGTTGGCGGCGAGCCGCTCGCGGCACAGCATGATGGCGTCGATGCGCCGCAGGGTGTCCTCGGGCGTGCTCGCCCGCGCCAGCGCCTCCAGGTCGGCCCGGAGGTCCTCGCCGGACAGCTCGACCTGCGCCCCGAACTGCACGGCCAGGACGTCGCGGTAGTACGCGACGAGGTCGAGCAGGGCGAGGTCGAGCGAGTCGCGCTTGATGCGGGTGGCCCGCGACTTCTGCCGGTCCTCCAGCTCCTTCATGGCCCCCGCGCCGCCGCGCACCAGGCCCTTGTTGAGCCCCTTGCCCGTCGAACCCTCGCCGTAGATCTTGCGCAGTTCGCTCGTCTCGGCCTCGTTGAGGTGGGCCGTGGCCTCCTCGGCGTCCTCGCTGGAGGTCTTGACCAGGCGCTCGGCCGCCTCGACGCACTCACCCAGCCCGGTCAGCGTGCGCGGCAGCGACAGGACGGCCTGGCGGCGGCGGCGCGCCTCGTCGTCCAGGGCGAGCCGCCGCGCCCTCTCGATGTGCCCCCGGGTGGCCCGCGCCGCGAACTCCGCCGTCTCGGGCGGCACGCTGTCGCGGGTGGCCAGCAGGTGGGCGATCGCGGCCGTGGACGGCGTGCGCAGGTTCACCACCCGGCACCGCGACCGGATGGTGATCACCATGTCGTCGGGGGACGGCGCGCACAGCAGCCACACCGTACGCGGTGGGGGCTCCTCGATGGCCTTGAGCAGCGCGTTCGCCGCGGCCTCCGTGGCCCGGTCGGCGTCCTCGAACAGGATCACCCGCCACCGGCCGAGCGTGGGCGCGCCGGAGGCCCGCAGGACGAGCTCACGCGTCTGCTTGACGCTGTACGACAGCCCCTGCGGCCGTACGACCTCCACGTCCGGGTGGGAGCCGATGGCGACCTGGTGGCACATGTCGCAGTGACCGCAGCCCTGGTCGGTGCACAGCAGCGCCGCGGCGAAGGCCTGCGCCGCCTGCGAGCGACCCGATCCGGGCGGGCCGGTGAACAGCCAGGCGTGCGTCATGCCCGCCCCGCGGCCCCCGGCGAGCGCCTCGGCGCCGGCCGCCGCGGCGCGGCGCAGCACCTGCGCCGCCTGCTCCTGGCCCACCAGGTCGTCGAAGACTGTCACGCAGCTCAGATTAGTCGCGGATGGCGGGCATGGTGCCGGTGATGGCCTCGGTCTCCTGCGGGACCGGGTCGGGCAGGAGCTCACGCAGGCGGTCCTGGATGATCAGGGAGATCTGCTCCTGCGTCTGCTGCCCGTCGACCACGAGGTAACGGTCGGGGGCGGCGGCGGCGAGGGCGCGGAACTCGCGGCGCACCCGCTCGTGGAACTCCAGCGGCTCACGCTCGATGCGGTCGGCCGGCGAGGCCAGCCTGGCCAGCCCCACCGACGGCGGCGTGTCGATCAGCACGGTGAGGTCGGGCACCAGGCCGCCGGTGGCCCAGGTGTTCACCCGGGCGACGTCCTGCTGGTCGAGCTCGCGCCCGGCCCCCTGGTAGGCCAGGGAGGAGTCGACGTACCGGTCGCAGATCACCATCGCCCCGCGCTCCAGCGCGGGCCGGATGACCTTCTCGACGTGCTCGGCGCGGTCGGCGGCGTACAGCAGGGTCTCCGAGCGCGCGGACAGCCCCTGGTGCGCGGCGTCGAGCAGGATCGCCCGCAGCCGCATGCCGACCTTGGTCGATCCCGGCTCGCGGGTCTGCACCACGTCGAAGCCCTGGTCGCGCAGCCAGATCGCGGTGAGCCGCGACTGGGTGGTCTTCCCGGACCCCTCGCCGCCCTCGAAGGCGATGAAGACCCCCTGGGACTGGTCGGCGCTCTCCGGGACGTACCTCTCGCCCCGCAGCGCGGCGATCAGGTCGGACCCGATGGGCACCTCGCGGCGGTCGTCCATGTGGCGCAGCGCCAGCACGCCGACGGCGATCGCCAGCAGCGCCCCCAGCACCAGCACGAGGTTCGTGCCGTCGAAGTGGTAGACGATGTCGGGGCCGGCGGACAGCTCGTGCTTGCCGAACAGACCCGCGATCGCGGGGGCGACGGCGACCACGAGGAGGAGGGTGACCCGGGCGAGTGACTGCAGGAACGCGAAGGTGCGTCCGCGCAGGTGGTCCTCGACCTCCAGGCCGATCAGCGTGTACCCGATGATCCAGGCGATGCCCGCGCAGGCGCCGAGCACCACCACCAGCATGACGACGATCGGGAGGTTGTGGATGAGCGCGGTGGCGGCCAGCACCACGCCCGCCGTCACGATCGCCAGGCCGAACAGCCTGCGCCGCGACAGCTCGCGCAGCAGGCGCGGGCCGAAGAAGATGCCGAGGGCCATGCCGACGAAGACGGCGGCGAACACCGTGCCGTACGCCGGGTCGCCGCCGCCGAGCTCGACGACGTACACCTTGGCGACGCCGATGACCGCGCCGCCGGCCGCGAACGCGCCCAGCATGCCGATGACCAGGCCGCGCACCACCCGCTCGGCGCCGACGAACCGCCAGCCGTCGATGATCTGGCGCAGCACCGAGGGCGTGGCCACCGTGGTGGTGTGGTCCTTGGGGATGCTCTTCAGCGTGAAGATCAGGAAGGCGGAGACGAGGTAGGCGAAGGCGTTGACCACCAGCGCCAGGTGGGCGGGCTCCCACAGCATGCCCGGGACGGCCTTGCCCAGCGTCTCGACGACCACCGAGAGCACCGCGAACAGGGCGGCGGCGACCGGCGCGATGCCGTACGTCACCAGCAGGTTGAGCTGGTTGGCCTCTTCCAGCCGGTCCTTGGGGACGAGGTTCGGCACGGTGGCGTCCTTGGCGGGCACCCAGAAGAGGTTGACGCACTCCACCAGCAGCGTCGCGACGATGACCCACTGGTAACTGCCGACCAGCGGGATCGAGAGCACGAACACGAAGCGCAGCAGGTCGGCGCAGAACATCGTCAGGCGCCGGTCGAACCTGTCGGCGAACGCGCCGGCGAGCGGCCCGAGCACGATCGCGGGCAGCATCTTGACGACGAAGACACCGCCGATCGCGAAGCTCTGGGCCTGGTAGCCCGAACTCCGGGTGAGGTAGGCGGCGAAGGCCGTGATGGCGATGATGTTGAGCCAGTCGCCGAGGCTGCAGACCCCCATGGCCGTCCAGAGCCGGCGGAAGGGCGCGTGGGCCAGCACGTGAGGGGCCTTGCGACGCGTGGCGGACCGGCCGGAGGTGGTCATGGTGTCAGCGTATCCAGGTGCTCGCCGGGACTTGGATGGATCCGAGGCATGACGGATTCGCCTGCCTGTTCCACCCCCGAGCGTATTACCACCCGCCGTCCCTCGCAGGCGACATACAGCGAATGGTGTGACTTGTAGCGCTCCGTCCTGTGCCGCAATGGGCAGGCAACACTTACCGAAAGGCCACAGTTGCCGGGCCACGCCGTGTCCAACAGCCCGTACAGGGCAGGGATGCAGCGTGAGCGGCCGCCCCGCCGACAAGTCACCCTCTTGCCAAGGCTAAGGTAACCCTGTCCTAATTTAGGTAAGGCTAAGCACGTGTCAGGGGAGACCGCCAGTGTTCGCCAGCTATCTCATCGGCCTGCGCGAGGGGCTTGAGGCGACCCTTGTCGTGTCCATTCTCGTCGCCTTCCTCGTCAAGAGCGACAAGCGCGACAAGCTACCGCTGGTGTGGGCCGGCGTCGCCGCCGCCGCCGCGCTGTCGGTCGGGTTCGGCGCGCTGCTCACCTTCACCGCGGCCAACCTGGACTCCCAGAAGCACGAGCTCTTCGACGCCGCCGCCTCCCTCGCCGCCACGGTGTTCGTCACGTTCATGATCTTCTGGATGCGCACGGCGGCCCGCCGCATGTCCGGTGACCTGCGCGCCAAACTCACCGACGCGATGAACATGGGCGCGATGGCCGTGGTCGTCATGGCGTTCCTCGCCGTCGCCCGCGAGGGCCTGGAGACCGCGCTGCTGTTCTTCGCCGCCGTGCAGGGCGCCACCACCAGCGCCTCCCCCTTGATCGGCATCTCCCTCGGCCTGCTGACCTCGATCGTGATCGGCTGGGGCCTGTACGCCAGCGCGCTGCGCATCAACCTCACCAAGTTCTTCACCTGGACCGGGCTGATGCTGATCCTGGTGGCCGCGGGCATCTTCAAGTACGGCGTGCACGACCTCATCGAGTCGGGCCTGGTGCACCTGCTGTCGGGCCAGGCCTTCGACCTGTCCGGCGCCCTCCCGCCCGACGCCTGGTACACCACCCTGCTCAGCGGCATGTTCAACTTCACGCCGCAGCCCACGATCCTCGAGACCATCGCCTGGGTGGCCTACCTCGTCCCGGTGCTCGTGCTGTTCCTCATGCCCTCGCGGAAGGGGCCGGGCGCCTCGCGTACGCCGTCCGCGGCCGCCGCGTCCGCTTCCTGACCTCTTCCACCTGGTCTCAACGTGAGCTTCGTGAACTGGAGAACCATGCGTACCCCCCTAGTCCTCACCGCCGGCGCGCTGGCCCTGGCGGGGCTCACCGCGTGCTCGTCGGCGAGCGGCGGCGGCGACACCTCGGCGCAGGCCTCCGGCAAGCCGGGCAAGATCACCGTCCAGGCGTCCGACACCGAGTGCAAGGTCTCCGCGACCGACCTGCCCGCGGGCACCTCGACGTTCGCGGTCACCAACGGCGGCACCAAGGTCACCGAGTTCTACGTCTACGCGGCCGGCGACCGGGTGATGGGCGAGGTGGAGAACGTCGTCCCGGGCCTCACCCGTGAGGTCATGGTCGAGCTGCCCGCCGGCGCGTACGAGGCGGCCTGCAAGCCCGGCATGATCGGCAAGGGCATCCGCAACCCCCTCAAGGTCACCGGCACGGCCGCCGCGCTGTCCGACGACGCCAAGCTCTCCAAGGCCACCGGCGACTACCAGCGGTACGTCAAGAGCCAGTCCGACACGCTGCTGGCCAAGACCCAGGAGTTCGTGGACGCCGTCAAGGCGGGCGACGCCGGCAAGGCCAAGGAGCTCTACCCGGTCGCCCGCACCTACTGGGAGCGCATCGAGCCGGTCGCCGAGAGCTTCGGCGACCTCGACCCCGCCATCGACGCCCGCGAGGGCGACCTGGCCAAGGGCGAGGAGTGGACCGGGTTCCACAAGATCGAGAAGGATCTGTGGGTCACCAAGGACATCAGCAAGGACGGCCCGATCGCCGACAAGCTGATGGCGGACGTGAAGAAGATCGTCGAGAGGGCCAACTCCGAGAAGATCGCCCCTCTCAAGCTCGCGACCGGCGCCAAGGGGCTTCTCGACGAGGTCGCCACCGGCAAGATCACCGGTGAGGAGGACCGCTACTCCCACACGGACCTGTGGGACTTCGCCGCCAACCTCGAAGGATCCAAGGCCGCGGTCGCCGCCCTGCGCCCCGTCCTGGACGAACGCGACCCCGCCCTCGGCAAGACCCTCGACGAGAAGTTCGCCGCCGCCGAGGAGACCCTCGGCAAGCACCGCGCCGGCGACGGCTGGAAGCTCCACACCGAGCTGTCCAAGGCCGACCTGAAGGAACTGTCCGACGCCATCAACGCGCTCGCCGAGCCGATCAGCAAGGTCGCGGCGGTGGTGGCCCGATGAGCGCAGGCGAGGAGAGCAGGACCGGGATCAACCGCCGCAAGCTGTTCGGGCTCGGCGCGGCCGGCGTGGCCGCCGTCGGGGCGGGGGCGTTCGCCGGCCGTGCCGTGCTGGAGGGCCCGGCACCCGCCGCGGCCGCCTCCACCTCCGACCCCGTGGCGTTCTACGGCGAGCACCAGGCCGGCATCGTCACCCCTGCCCAGGACCGTCTGCACTTCGTCAGCTTCGACGTCATCACCAAGAAGCGCGACGAACTGGTCGACCTGCTCCAGGAGTGGACGGCCGCCGCCGCCCGCATGACCCAGGGCAAGGACGCCGGCACCTTCGGCGCGGTCGGCGGGTCCCCCGAGGCCCCGCCGGACGACACCGGCGAGGCGCTCGGACTGCCCGCGTCCGGGCTGACGATCACCATCGGGTTCGGGCCGTCGCTGTTCGACGAACGGTTCGGCCTGGCCGCCAAGAAGCCCGCCGCCCTCGCCGACCTGCCGAAGTTCCCCGGCGAGGACCTCAAACCCGAGATCTCCGGCGGCGACATCTGCATCCAGGCCTGCGCCCACGACCCCCAGGTCGCCGTGCACGCCGTACGCAACCTCGCCCGGATCGGGTTCGGCAAGGTCTCGGTCCGGTGGTCGCAGCTCGGCTTCGGCCGCACCTCCTCCACTTCCCGCGCCCAGGCCACCCCGCGCAACCTCATGGGCTTCAAGGACGGCACCAACAACCTCAAACTGGAGGACGCCGCCCTGCTCCGGCAGCAGCTGTGGGTCGCCTCCGGGGACGGGCCCGACTGGATGACCGGTGGCAGCTACATGGTCACCCGCAAGATCCGCATGAACATCGAGACGTGGGACCGGGCCCCGCTCTCCGAGCAGGAGCAGATCTTCGGCCGCGACAAGGGCGCGGGCGCCCCGCTCGGGAGAAAGGGCGAGTTCGACGAGCCCGACTTCGCCGCCAAGCAGGCCGACGGCACTCCGGCCATCCCCATGAACTCCCACGTACGGCTGGCGCACCCCTCCAGCCACGGCGGCGCCCACCTGCTGCGGCGCGGCTACAACTTCGTGGACGGCTCCGACGGCCTCGGACGGCTCGACGCCGGGCTGTTCTTCATCGCCTACCAGCGCGACCCGCGCAAGCAGTTCGTCCCCATCCAGATGGAACTGGCCCGCAACGACGCGCTGAACGAGTACATCAAGCACGTCTCCAGCGGCCTGTTCGCCTGCCCTCCGGGGCTGCGCGACGCGGGCGACTACTGGGGCCGGGCGCTGTTCGCCTGACCCCTGCACGGCTCACCGAGCCGCTGACGACCCAGAAGGCGGAGGCCGCCTGACCTCGCCCCGCTCACCCAGCCGCTGACGACCCAAAAAGACGGAGGCCTCCGCCGCGCCGATCCGGCGCCGCGCGGAGGCCTTCGTTCATCGGTCGCTCAGGACTTGGCGGCCGCCTTGGCGCCCGTCTTCGCCCGGGTGCGCTTGGGAGCCGGCCCTCGCTCACGGCGCTCGGCGAGCAGCTCGGCCGCGCGCTCGATCGTGATCTGCTCGACCGAATCGTCCTTGCGCAGGGACGCGTTCGTCTCCCCGTCGGTGACGTACGGACCGAAACGTCCCTCCTTGACCACCACCGGCTTGCCGGACACCGGGTCGTTGCCGAGCTCGCGGAGCGGCGGAGCGGCGGCCGCACGGCCCCTCCCGCGCGTCTTGGGCTGCGCGAACAGCTCCTTGGCCCGCTCCAGGGTCACGGTGAAGAGCTCGTCCTCCGAGGAGAGCGAACGCGAGTCGGTGCCCTTCTTGATGTAGGGGCCGAACCGGCCGTTCTGCGCCGTGACCTCCTCGCCGTCGATCTCACCCAGTGCACGGGGCAGGGACAGCAGATTGAGGGCGTCCTCCAACGTGACGGCCTCCAGGGCCATCGACTTGAACAGCGAGGCCGTGCGCGGCTTGGGAATGTCCTTCTTGGCCCGCTTCTTGCCGTCGGCCGGAGGCTCCTCCGGGAGGATCTCCGTGACGTACGGCCCGAACCGGCCGGTCTTGGCCACGATGCGGTGACCGCTGACCGGGTCGACCCCGAGCTCCCGCTCGCCGCTGGGCTGCTTGAACAGCTCCTCGGCCTTGTCGGCGGTCAGCTCGTCGGGCGCGAGGTCCTCGGGGATGTTCACCCGGGCGCCGTCGCGGTCGAGGTACGGCCCGTACCGGCCGACGCGGATGACGATGTCGGTGTTCTTGATCGGGAAGGAGCTGACCTCGCGGGCGTCGATCTCGCCGAGATCGCTGACCATCTCCTTCAGGCCCTGGCCGTGGTCGCCGTAGTAGAACCGGCGCAGCTCGGGCACCCGCTCGGCGCGGGCGTTGGCGATGTCGTCGAGGATCTTCTCCATCTCGGCGGTGAAGTCGTAGTCGACGAGGTGGCCGAAATGCCGTTCGAGCAGGTTGACCACCGCGAACGCCAGGAAGGACGGCACCAGCGCCGTGCCCTTCTTGAAGACGTAGCCGCGGTCGAGGATCGTGCCGATGATCGACGCGTACGTCGACGGGCGGCCGATCTCACGATCCTCCAGCTCCTTGACCAGCGAGGCCTCGGTGAAGCGGGCCGGCGGGCGCGTGCTGTGCCCCTCGGCCGCCAGCTCGAGAGCGGTCAGCGGGTCGCCCTGGCGGAGGTTCGGCAGGCGGCTGACCGAGTCGTCACGGTCGGTGGAGGGGTCGTCGGCGCCCTCGACGTAGGCCTTGAGGAAGCCGTAGAAGGTGATCGTGCGGCCGGACGCGCTGAACTCGACGTTCTCGCCGGAGCTGGAGGTGCCGGCGATGCGCACGCTGACCGACTCGCCGACGGCGTCCTTCATCTGGGAGGCCACCGTGCGCTGCCAGATCAGCTCGTAGAGCCGGAACATGTCGCCGCTGAGGCCGGTCTCCCCCGGCGTGCGGAACTCGTCCCCAGAGGGCCTGATGGCCTCGTGGGCCTCCTGGGCGTTCTTGACCTTGCTCTGGTACACCCTCGGCTTGTCCGGGACGTACTGCGCGCCGTACAGGCGCACGGCCTGGCTCCGCGCGGCCGCCAGGGCGACCTCCGACAGGGTGGTGCTGTCGGTACGCATATAGGTGATGAAGCCGTTCTCGTACAGCTTCTGCGCCACCTGCATCGTGTACTTGGCCGAGAAGCCGAGCTTGCGGCTGGCCTCCTGCTGCAGGGTGGTGGTGCGGAACGGCGCGTACGGCTTGCGGGTGTAGGGCTTGCTCTCGACCGACGTGACCGAATAGGCCGAGCCATCCAGGCGTTGCGCCAGGGCGCGGGCGGCCTGCTCGTCCAGATGGAGGACGCCGGAGCTCTTGAGGGTGCCCGTACTGGCGAAATCGCGGCCCTGTGCCACCTTGCGGCCGTCGACGCCCGTCAGGGTGGCGTTGAAGCTGCGCGGATCCTCGTCGCGGCCGATGTCGAACAGGGCCTGCAGGTCCCAGTAGTCGGCGGAGGTGAAGGCGATGCGCTCACGCTCGCGCTCCACGACCAGCCTCGTGGCGACCGACTGCACGCGCCCGGCCGAGAGGCGGGGCTTGACCTTCTTCCACAGGACCGGGCTGACCTCGTAGCCGTAGAGGCGGTCGAGGATGCGCCGGGTCTCCTGGGCGTCGACCAGGCGGAGGTTCAGGGTGCGGGGGTTGGAGACCGCCTCACGGATGGCCTGGGGCGTGATCTCGTGGAAGACCATGCGGTGCACCGGCACCTTGGGCTTCAGGACCTCCTGCAGGTGCCACGCGATGGCCTCGCCCTCGCGGTCCTCGTCGGTGGCGAGGTAGAGCTCGTCAGCGTCCTTGAGCAGCTGCTTGAGCTTGGACACCTGGGACTTCTTGTCGGGGTTGACAACGTAGAGCGGCTCGAAGTCGTGGTCCACGTTGACCCCGAGGCGGGCCCACGCCTCGCCTTTGAACTTCTCGGGGATGTCATCGGCCTTTTCGGGCAAATCCCGAATGTGGCCAATGCTGGACTCTACGATGTAGCCGCGCCCGAGGTACCCGGCGATCGTCTTCGCCTTCGCAGGCGACTCGACGATCACCAGGCGGGTTCCGCCGGCGTTGCCGTTGTTGGCTGGCACGCTGCTTCCTACCTCGCTGTTCGCTGTCGTTCTCCTGCCGGTCGGTCCCGGCCCGCCGTGGGAAGCGTGCCGAGTGAGCCGTGACAGGCATGAAGGTAGCCCGTCGCCGGAATCTTCTCCCGGCCGGACTACCCGGTCACATACCGGTGTTCCACCTACCTGGACCCGATACCCACGAGGACGCAGAATAGAGCCCAGAGAGTGCCAGCGTCCCCTTGCATACCCTTCGGAGACTAATCGCTGTGCTCGAGTACTCCTATTTGGACCTGTACCTCCCGCGAGGAACCTCACGGGAAACCGCACGGCAGGTGCTCACCGAGCACGCCGAATACGGACACTGGGAGCTGGACCGTTTGAGGCTGTATCCCGATGGCCGCAGGTACGTCCGGCTGCGCCGCAAGATCCTACGAGTGGCCAGCACACTGTAATCCTCGTCTGGGCCACTGTAACCCCACGACGCCCCTCGGCCCGCCGCGGGCCACACCGTCCGCCCGCCCCCAGAGCGGCCCACAGCGTCCACCACGACAGGGCGAGACTCCCCGCACGCCTGTCCGTGTCCTCGGACATGGCTTTGCCCGCCCCGGGCCGCGCACCCGGGACGGGCAAAGCACCAATGCCTTACCGCGCCGTGGACCCGCTCCGCGGCTCACCGCCGCGGGCGTCCTCACGTGCGGCGAGGCGTCTGCGATCTCCCCGGCCACCCGCCGCGTCGATCACGGCGGAGCGGTCAAGGGAGAGGTTTTCGAACTCGGCACGACGACGTGTCGGCCTGACACGGCCACCGGTGAGCGCCGAGCGAGGGTCCGTAGGCCTCGTACGACGGCCGGTGAGCCTCCTACGACGGCCCGGTCGGCGGTGACCGGAAGTGGCCAAGCTCACTGCGGCGCCCGCGCCCTGTGACGGGTCCGCCGCTTCGCTTCCCCCCTTACCCGAACCCTGTCCCAGCCGGTCTCCGAAGCCAGTTCCGGTCAGCGGACAGGGCATTTACGGCCGCCCTGGCCCTCAAGGGCGATCACGACCGATCGCCGTTCCGGTCGGTCCGAAACACCCCGTCGCCGTCCCGCAGCAACAGAACCAACACCCCGTCGCCGTCCCGCAGCAACAGAACCAACACCCCGCCCCCGATCCCGTGACAGCAGAACCAACGCCCCGCCCCGGGCTCACGACAGGAGAGCAAACGCCCCCGCCCCCCAACCCCGTGACAGCAGAACCAACGCCCCGCCCCGGGCCCCGCGACAGGAGAACCAACGCCCCCGCCGCCATCCCCACGACAGGAAAGCAGGTGGCCTTCCGGGGCCGGCCCACAGGTACGAGGCCCCTGTGAGACCGTCGCCGGCTCCTGGGTCCTCGGTCATCTCCGGCTCCCTACGATCGCGAGCAGTCGCCGTACACAGACGTGACCCCGGACGCCCCTATACACGTCCGGGATCACGCCTGTACTCGCTCCAGCATCACCTCGGCCCCGCTCCCGGCATCGCCCGGGGCGCTCGGCTCAGAACCGCAAGGCTGGACTCCCGCTCGGAGCGGTACGGCCTCCCTGCCGCTCCGCGCCGCGTGGCCTCACTGTCGCCGAGGTCCGCGAAGCGTCTGCCCGCTCACTTCTGACGGAAGCGAAGGCGACGGGCGCCGGCGAAGAGGGCCGCGGAGGCGGCCAGGACGGCGCCCACGAGCAGGGCGGCCAGGGAGCCGCCGTTCATGCCGGTGACGCCCATCGGCTGCTCCGCGCTCATCAGACCGACCGCACCGGTCGGCAGGTCACGGGTGCGGGACCCCACCACACCGGCCGGCGTGTCGCGCACGACGCCACCCACGGACCCGTCACCGAGGACCCCGCCCGCCGGGCTGTTCCGCACGACCTCGCCCACCGGCGTTCCCCCGAGAGGGCCGTCGGACGCCGACGCCTTCCGCGACCCGTCGGCCTGGCCCGGCAGGGCCGGGAGCGCCGGGAGGCCGAGGGACTTCTGCAGCCCGCCGCCGGCCTGTCCCGCCTGGCTCGACTGCCGGGTGACCCCGCTCGTGTTCCCCTGACCGGTGAGGCCGTCGACGACGGGCAGGTCGGACAGCAGGCCGAGACCGGGGTCGTCCTCGGCGCCGCCGGGTGTCCGGGCGCTGCGCGCCAGCAGGCCGCGTGGCGCGTGCCCGCACCCGCACGATCCGTGCCCGCCGTGGCCCCCGACGTGAGCGCCACCGAGGCATCCGGCGGCGGCGTCACCGAGCACGGCGACGGCGTTGCCGCAGGCGTTGATCGGAGCGGTGATCGGGGCAACCACCTGGTTGCCGCCGATGACGCTGCCCCGACCGTCGGTACGGTTGCCGCCCGCGCCACGACCCGCGCCGCCCTTGACCGAGGCGCCGCCGCGGCAGCCCGCGAAGGCCTCGCCGATGACGGCCACGGCGTTGCCGCAGACGTTCACCGGAGCGTTGATCGGCGCGACCACCTGGTTGCCGCCCAGAACACTGTGGCGTCCGCTGGTACGGTTGCCGCCCGCGCCACCGCGGCCGCCGGGCGGGACGCTGATGCCGCCCTGGCACTCCGCGCGCCCGTTGCCCACGGCGTTGCCGCAGACGTTCACCGGAGCGGTGATCGGGGCGACGATCTGGTTGCCGCTGCCGGCGCCGTAACGCCCGTCGGTGTCGTTCCCGCCGGAACCCCTGCCACCGTGGTGCGAGCCACCGTTCCCGTTGTAACCGTGGCCGCCGTGCCCACCGTGGCCGCCGCCGCTGACGCTCGCGCCGCCCCGGCATCCGGAGAACGCCTCACCGATCAGGGCGACGGAGTTGCCGCAGATGTTGACGGGCGCGTTGATCGGCGCGACCACCTGGTTGCCGCCCAGAACGCTGTGGCGTCCGCTGGTACGGTTGCCGCCCGCGCCCCGCCCCGCGCCGCCCCTGACGGAGGCACCGCCCTCACATCCCGCGGTGGCCTCGCCGAAGATCGCGACGGAGTTGCCGCAGGCGTTGATCGGGGCCGTGATCGGGGCCACCACCTGGTTGCCGCCGATGACGCTGCCCCGACCGTCGGTACGGTTGCCGCCCGCACCGCGACCGGCGCCGCCCTTCACCTCCGCGCCGCCCCGGCACCCGGCGTCGGACCGGCCCACGAGGGACACGGCGTTGCCGCAGGCGTTGACGGGCGCGTTGATCGGCGCGACCACCTGGTTGCCGCCGAGAACGCTGTGGCGTCCGTCGGTACGGTTACCGCCGGCGCCCGCGCCCCCGCCCTGGACGGACGAGCCTCCGCGGGAGGACGCCGAGGCCTCACCGGCGACGGCGACGGCGTTGCCGCTGATGTCGACGGGGATGGTGATCGGCAGGTTGATCTGGTTGCCGCCGCCCACAGAGCCGGTGCCGGAGGTGTCGGCGACAGCCGTACCACTGCCGAGAGCCATGACTCCCAGCGCGAGAAGTGCAGCGGGAGCGGAGCCCTTCGCCCACGTTCGCATAACAGATCGCTCCTTGGTTTTCCGGGGGGATTACCTGACAGATGTGCTTGGGGTGGTGCGCGGGACGGCCACTGCGGGCCGTCCGGCGGCCGGTGCTGGATGGTGGTCCCTGACGAACCACTCCCGCGACCGGCGTTTCCTTGGCGTCGGGTCTCGTCAGACCGCCGCCTGAGCGAACGACCCGCGGATCTCCGGGATGCACGGGGAGATCGGGACGGCGCTCGCGGACGGACGGACCGGTCTGCGTCCGAAGTGCCGGCGAATCAGCCGCTCGACGGAGACGGTTCAGACGGAGACGGTCCACACGCTCGCCGGCGAACCGTGGCGTCCGGCAGGCGGACAGGGCGAACCCTGTCCGGCCGCCGACCGCCGTACGTCACTTCCGCCCGCGGACCGGCTGGTCCCCGATGGACGGGCACGGACCACGGGAGAGACCGCACAGACCCGGACCGTGGAGAGTGCCCGCGACCATCGCGAGACCGTGGCCGCCGCCATCGACCTGAACCGAGATCGATCGCACTGGCCTGAACCGAGATCGGTCGCACTGGCCTGAACCGAGATCGGTCGCATTGACCTGAACCGAGATCGGTCGCCGTGTGCCTGAACGAGGCCGAGTGCCATCCATCTGGTGGAAGGTGGCCGGACATCGCTCTCCCGGGGACGAGGGAGCCGATGACGATGCTCCACGACCGACCGGACACGCGGGCGAACCGGGACGACAGGCGTCGGCGAACCGAACAGGTCAGCCGATCAGCCGGACCCTCACGCCTGATTCAGTCGGGAGAGTAAGAAGGGTCGTCCGCAGCAGTGCGGACGGATGGGGCGGGCGCGGTCGCCGCAGGGGCGGGGGCGACCATGAGCCGCGGGTCGAAGCCCGACCTCGCGAGATCACCGAGCCCCGGCCCGAAGGGACTGGAGCCGCCCCTGGGCACGAACCCATTGCCGCCCGCCGAATGATCGGCGGCGGATGGTGCTGAAGGGGCGGGTTTGGACTGGCTGGTCAGCCCGTCGACGCTCCGCCCGGCCATCGCCCCGGCATCAGCCGGAAAACCCTCGCCCACCGTGGGGAAACCGCCGGCGACCGCCGGCCCGGTGGGGTCATGAGACGACCTGGAAGCGGAACGACGCCCCTCACGAGGCTTGACGGCCTTCACAACCTCCGCCCTGCGAGGAACCTTGGCCGCACCCGCCGTGCCGGCGGCCCTCGCTGCGCCTGCCCTGCGGGGAACCTTCCCAGAAAGGACCTTTCCGGGACGGCCCCCGTCGACGGCCTTCACCGCGGCGACCGCCACGGTGACGGTACGACCGGCAGGAGTGTGAGAGTCGGCGGAGGCCGGGGCCGCGAAACCGTGAACCAGACCCAGGAGCCAGCCGACGGCGACAAGAGCGCCGACGGCCAGCAGACGACCGAACCGGAAGCCGGCCACGAACCGTGCCATCCGGCCTTCCCGCGTCACGACCGCCTGAGCCTGGTCGTCCGCTGAATCGGTTACGGGCACGCACCAGGCGAGGTCGACCGACTCGGCCGACCGACGCCCGACTGGCATGCGTGCCACGTAACCTCCCCGAACTCCTCGACCCGCCCGCACCAGCAGGACAGATCTTGGAACCAACCCCTCAACGGAAAGTTACGGTAGCAGTACGCGACGTGACGGCAACGCTTTTTCACGGAACACGTCAACAGCCGTCCAGGAATCGGTCAAGAACCCGCACCCCGAACCGCAGCGAATCGACCGGAACACGCTCATCGATGCCATGGAACATCCCGGAGAAGTCCAGGTCGGCAGGCAGCTTCAGCGGAGCGAACCCGAACCCGCGGATGCCGAGGCGGCTGAACGCCTTCAGGTCGGTCCCGCCCGAGAGTGTGTACGGCACCGCCCGCGCTCCCGGATCCTCGGCGAGCAGTGCCTCCGCCATGGCACGCACCAGCGGCCCGTCGAAGGACGTCTCCACCGCTATGTCGTGATAGACGAATTCCCGGGTGACGTTGGGGCCCAGAAGTTCGTCCACCGTGGCGAAGAACTCCTCCTCGTAGCCCGGCAGGAACCGTCCGTCCACGTGCGCCGTGGCCGTCTGCGGGATCACGTTGGCCTTGTAACCTGCGTCGAGCATGGTCGGGTTCACGGTGTTCCGCAACGTCGCGCCGATCATGCGGGCCAGCGGGCCGAGCTTCGCCGCCGTGGCCTCGGCGTCCTCCGCGTCCAGTTCGATCTCGAAGGCCTCCTGGAAGAACGCCCGCACGGTCGGCGTCAGCCGTACCGGCCACTCGTACCGCCCGAGGCGGGCCACCGCCTCGGCCAGCTCCGTCACCGCGTTCTCACTGTTGAGCATCGACCCGTGCCCGGCCCGCCCAGAGGCGGTGAGCCTCATCCACGCGATGCCCTTCTCCGCCGCCTCGATCAGATAGAGCCGGCGCGCCTCGTCCAGCGACACGCTGAACCCGCCGACCTCACCGATCGCCTCGGTGCACCCCTCGAAGAGATCCTTGTGCCGCTGGGCCAGCCACTGCGCGCCGTACTTCCCCCCGGCCTCCTCGTCGGCCGTGAAGGCCAGCACCACGTCCCGCGGCGGCCGGCGCCCCTCGCTCAGCCGCTGACGTACGACCGCCAGGATCATGGCGTCCATGTCCTTCATGTCCACCGCGCCCCGGCCCCATACGCAGCCGTCGGCGACCTCCCCGCTGAGCGGGTGATGAGTCCAGTCGCCGGCGTTGAAGGGCACGACGTCCAGGTGCCCGTGGAGCAGCAACGCCCCCCGCGCCGGGTCCTCCCCCTCAATGCGGGCGATCACGCTGGCCCGTCTGCTGTCGCTCTCGAGAATGCGCGGCTCCAGCCCGACCTCGGCCAGCTTGCCCGCGACGTACTCCGCCGCGACCCGCTCCCCTGGGCCCGCGTTGTCTCCTGCGTTCGTCGTGTCGATCCGGATCAGGTCACGGCACAGCTCGACGACCTCGTCCTCACCCTTGAACGCGGCCATAGGTGCTCCTTCGGTCTAGGTAGCGCTCACGTCACGCACACGCCGGCCCGCCCGCCGCACCGCCACCGAAGATCGGGCACCGCATCCCCGGCCGCCCACAGAGGCCCGGCACGACAGACCGCCCCCACCATCCTGCCCCTCGGGAGCAGGCGCGGGCATCTCCGGTATGGCCGACTCCGACCTGCGCCGGAATCCCGGTATGACTCAGTGCCCGGAGTTTGCTAACCTGGTGCAGCCGACGCGGGGAGACGTCCCAACGTGCAGGCACCACTGTCCGGGTGGCGGAATAGGCAGACGCGCTAGCTTGAGGTGCTAGTGCCCTTTACGGGGCATGGGGGTTCAAGTCCCCCCTCGGACACAATCGATTCGCCTATAGGGTCCTGGTCGCTCGTCGAGCCGGCCAGGACTTTTCTTTTGCCTGGGCGGCAGGTCGGCCGCAGGTCGAGCTTGACGTACAGAGGGGCCTTGCCTCGTTCTCGGGGTCGCGGGTCCAGCTTGTGTCACCGGTCGGCCGGTCGAGTTCCACACCATGCCGCTGCGCTTCGAGAGGAATCGGTGATCTCTCGGATGTCCGGGCAGTCCAGGTCGGGGCAGTAGGGCGCCTGGGCGTTTTCTGATCCCTACGAGTCATCGCAAGGCACCTCTGCCGATCGCAGGTCGCCGTCGCCTGGTCAAGCGCTCCCCCGCGTCGACCTCACGGGCGTTACGCAACATTAGGTTGCGAATCACCGACGCGACCACTAGAGTCACACGCAACCGATAGTTGCACGTTGGAGGTCCGTGGTGGAGTTCGGAAAGTTGGAGCGCGATATCCGCATCGACGCGGCACCGGAGGTCGTGTTCGATGTGGTGAGTCGCCCCGAGCACATCAAGATGTGGTGGTCCGACGACGCGTCGTTCGAACCTGCGCCAGGCTCGGTCGGCGAACTGGTGTGGGGCGACAACGCCGTGGTCGAACGGATCACGGTGGTCGATGTGGATCCACCTCACAAGTTCGCGTTCCGCTGGGTCGCACCCGATGGTCAGCTGCCCGATGCGGACAACTCTCTCCTGGTCACCTTCGAGCTCGAGCCCTCCGGTGACGGCACGATTCTGCGCCTGACCGAGAGCGGCTGGCGGGAGAAGGGCTGGGAAGCCGCTGTGCTCGAGGAGGCCTTTCACGACCACGAGCGCGGCTGGGACATGTTCCTGCCCAGGCTGCAGAACTACGTCCCTTCCGTGGTGGCGCGATGACCGTCGCCGTCGACGACGAACTCTGGTCGGCGATCGGCGACCCGATCAGACGCCGCCTGCTCGACCTGCTGCTCGCGGAAGGAGTCGGTACGCCGACCAGCCTGAGCGATCGTCTCCCGATCTCGCGCCAAGCGGTCACCAAGCACCTGGGCGTCCTCGATCGCGCCGGCCTCGTGCACGCGACACCGATGGGCCGCGAGCGGCGCTACGAAGTCGACGAGGCGCAGCTCGCCCGGGCCGTGCGGCAACTGAATGAAGTCGGCAAGACCTGGGATGCGCGACTGAACCGCATCAAGCGCATCGCAGAACAGATCCAACGTCAGAAAGACGACTGACCGACAGGCCGCCGGAAGAGATCTCTGGCGACCTCCCCGACCGATGCCGGCGCCCTGTCGACGTCACACCGTCGGAGCCATCGGGTAGCGGTCTCCCTGCCGGTGCTCTTCCTTGTCGGCACGATTGCCGTGCTCGTGGCGCTGGCGCTACCGGCTTGCTCGCCATGGGCATGGTGCCCTCGACGCAGTGCCGCGTGGTGAGCCTGGCCGGCCCGGGTGGGCAGCCGGCGTCCTCGCTGCCGGTCCCCGCAGCCAGCATAGGCATCGCGTCGGGCTCGTATGCCGGTGGCGTGGCGATCGGCACCTTCGCCGCCTCGCCTGCCGTGATCATCGGTCCGTTCATTGCGGTGATCTCCATCCCGGTCGCCTGGGCCGCCGGCTTCCAGAAGCCTCCGGTGATCGAGGACGGGACGGCGACGGTGTGACCATCGAGCCTGCGTAAGCATCCGGAACAATCAATCACCTTCGGAGAACACATATGAGTGGGCTGCTGCTTCAGAATAAGAACGCCGTGATCTATGGAGCCGGAGGTGCTATCGGCGGCGCCATCGCACGGGTATTCGCCCGGGAAGGCGCGAGGGTCTTCATCGCCGGGCGGACGCAGGCGAAGCTCGACGCCGTGGCGCGTGATATCGCCGCCATGGGCGGAACGGTCGAGACCGCGCAGGTTGACGTCTTCGATCAGCAGGCGGTCGAAAAGCACGCTGATGCGATCGCGGCGACGGCCGGCGGCATCGACATCGCCCTCAACGCCGTGAGCGTCATGCACGACCAGGGGACCTTGCTGGCGAATCTCTCCCTGGAGGAGTTCATGCGGCCGATCGATGGTTTTCTGCGGACGCTGTTCATCACGAGCAAGGCTGTGGCTCGGCACATGGGTCGCGAACGTCCTGGCGTCATCCTGACGTTGTCCGAACCGGGTGCCAAACTGGCTGTAGGCGGCATCTTGGGGCACGGCGTGAGCTCGGCCGGCAAGGAGGCGTTCTCGCGCCTTCTGGCCGCGGAGTTGGCACCCGGCAACATCCGGGTCATCGACATTCGTCCACACGCCGTCATCGATGCGCCGGCGGCGGGTTCCTACACCAAGGACCTCTTCAAGCGATCCGCGGCAGCGGCGGGGCAGTCGGTCCAGGAATTCCTCGAAGTCGGGATGGTGCAGGGGACGCTTCTGAAGAGGCTGCCCATGCTCTCCGAAATCGCAGAGACGGCCGCGTTCCTGGCTTCAGATCGCGCTGGAGCCATGACCGGAACAATCGCCAATCTGTCCGCCGGCGCACTTGTCGACTGAGGCCGCCATGTCCGCTCAGGCCGACAAGGCCAAGCTGCTTCGTTCCCTGCACATCCCGGGCGCTCCGCTGGTGCTGCCGAACGCCTGGGACGTGGGCAGCGCACGGGCCGTCGTCGAAGCAGGCTTCCCGGTGGTCGCGACCGCGAGCAACGCGATCGCCGCCGCTCTGGGCTACGCCGACGGTGAGGGCGCTCCAAGAGAGGAGATGATGTACGTCGCCCGCCGCATCGCAGCCTCTGTCGACGTGCCGGTGACCGTAGACGCGGAGGCCGGCTACGGGATGGCACCGGAGGAGTTGGTCGAACTGCTGGCCGGGATCGGCGTCGTCGGCTGCAACATCGAGGACAGTGATCACGCCGGCGGCGGCCTGGTCGACGTCGATGTCCGCGCCGGCTACATCGCGCGCATGCGCGCGGCCGCCGACCGTATCGGGGTGCCGCTGGTCATCAATGCCCGGATCGACTCCTTCTTCCCCACCTCGCCTCTAGCCGAGGATCAGAAGCGTGCCGATGCGATCAGCAGGGCTGAGGCGTACTGGTCGGCCGGCGCTGATTGTGTGTTCCCTCCTGGAGCCGGGCCGGACGACCTCCGGGCCATCGTCTCCGAGGTCGGCGCACCGGTGAACGCCGGTCTTCGACTGAAACAGGAGTCGCTGGACGAGCTTCGTGCGATCGGTGTGGCCCGGGTCTCGGTGGGACCCCAGCTGTACCGCAGCGCACTCGACCACCTGCACGCAGATCTCCAGCCTCTCGTCGAGGCACGGAAGTGACGGACCAAGTCTGGGCGTGGAGGTCGGCCTGTCAGCCGCTTCGACCTTCTGGAAGAGCCGCACCAGGTCCACAAGTCCGTTGGTCTCCTCTTGAGGCCGACCACTCGTCACTTACTCTCGTGGACGGATGGCTCGGGTCGACGGGCCAGGCCACGGCCTCTGGCGGCTGGAGCGGTGACGACGGCCAGCTCGTGCCCATAGAGATCACGTCGCTTGATCCTCCCACCCACGACCTCGAACCCGCGCTCCGGGTCGCGCAGCTCGGCCTACTCGGAGCGGGGAGAGCGCGAGGGCCCAGGTGGGCTTGCCTTGTACGTGTCTTTCGCAAGTTGCGCCAGGACCACATCGAGGACCTGGACACCTCCAGGAAGAACCTCTGTCCCGTCCCACCAGCGGATCGCGCCGATCTCGTCGTTGGGGACGAAGGCGCTCTTTCCCGTGTAGGGGGCGTCGCTCAGGCAGGCGACGTAGATCGCCGCGTACTCAGCACGCCGCTCGGTTCCCAGCACGAAGTGTGCGTAGCCGGCGAAGGACAGGTCCTCGATCCGCAGACCTGTTTCTTCGCGCAACTCCCGCACGGCCGCCTGGCGTGGCGTTTCTCCGGGGTCGATCCTGCCGCCCGGCAGCTCCCAGCCCTGACGGAACCGGTTGAAGACCAGGAGCAGCCGGTCGTCGTGCCATACGGCGGCCAGCGCGGCAGGTAGCGGTGCGTCGTCGAAACGGGTCTCCTCGGAGACCCGGTGAAACGCGGTCAGCGTGTTGCCTGCCTCGTCGACGGCAAGGGTCTGATCCACCGGCTCTCCCTTCGATCCGCGTGCGGCATGCGAGCCGGCGACCACTTCGAGCTCACCCACCGGGAACCTCACATCACGGCCCCGATCACGTTCGGACTCGGCATCCAGAGCGACAAGAACGCCGCCGCCGGCGAGGAGCGTGGTTCGGCCACCCCGATCTCGTGCCCATCATGCCCCGCCGGCCGGCCGACGGCGCCGAGGAGGCGGCGCCGTCGGCCGGCGCCCCGCGTCGTGCTGGGCGCGGTGACGGTCGTGGATGGGCCGGCGCCGGGCATCCGCGGTGGGGGCGTCAGTCCCAGCGCTGCTCGTGGTGGTGGACGACGAGCCAGCCCTTGGGCGAGCGCCTGAGCACGTCCGTGGTCCGGATCCTGGTCGCGCCGGCACCCTCGACGACGAGCCAGTAGCGGGCCAGCGCCGTGTCGCCCCAGACGTCGATCACCGGTTCCGTACAGTGGAGCGCGTCCGGCCCCGGCCCCGGGTCGGGAGCGGCATCCCGCTGCTCACGGTGGGCGTCGAGGTCGCGGCGGCCGAACATGAGGGACTCGACATCGGCGTCCCAGACCGTGCCGTCGGGGTCGATGTGGGAGTCGATCCGCGCCCGGTCGCCGTCCATGAAGGCAGCGTAGATGTCGGTCACGGCGGCCCAGACGTCGGCGGCAGCTCCTACGGGCGGCGTTGTCGTGGTCATCGCAGTTCCTCCCTGATCACTTCTCCGACCTGGAGGACGAGCGAGATCTCCCGCACCACGGCCGGTTCGGCCGGCAGATCCTCCGCCACCGCGACGAGGTCCTTCGCGAACCCCGGGGCGATCCGCCCGATCCGGTCGTCGGTGATCGCGGCAAACGACATGACGCTCGCGGTAGTCGTGCTGCGGATCCAACGCTTCGTGGGTGGGTGGCGGCCCATGCTACTCCTCCTCGGCGACGTCCCCCAGGTGGTGGAGCGCGGTGGCGAGCCGGCCCTCGGCGGCCGGTCGGCCCTCGCGCACGCGCGAGGGCGGTGGTGATTCCTGGTGGTTGTTCGGATGGATCGGCTGACAGCCGTGTCACCTCTCGCGGTCATCCGTGTCACCCCGGAGAAGTGGTCAGGGGTGACACGCTGTCCGGGTTTCGAGGAGTTATCCACAGTTTCCACAGACTCGTACACAGGTTCGAATTCGATCTTCGCCGGCGCGACCGGAGGCGGCGAAGGGGGCGGATGACGATGGCGTAGCCGTTGGTGCCGTGCGGGCCGGCGCGGGCGGCTTGGGATACGTTCCGGTTCTGACGCACCCGGGCGCGCCGACGCCATCCGCGGCCTCGGCGACTTGGTGCTCGACCTGGGCCCACCCGACGCGGCGCCCGGCGGACTTGCCGCCTTACGAATAGACGTCTGGCGGAACCTGCGCACGCGGTCCCCGTCTCACACCCGCTCAGCGACAGATGAGCGCATTGGCGGCCCACCACCTTTGGTCGGCAGGAAATCGGGTTGGGCGGGACGAGGTCCGGGCTGGTAGCCTCCGGGAGGCCGTGACATCACGCGAGGAGGTGAGACCCATGAACGCTGTATCGATGTGGGTGCTCCCCTCGTCTTCATGGTCGGGCGATTGACGTAGGTGTCGCCGGGAGCGCCTCGACTACAAGGCACTCCCCGAGAGGCAACACCTATGCATTCTGTTCATTTCACCGCAGAGACGTCGTCGAACGGCGTCCTCGAACGCGACTTCGTCGTCGGCGAGGTCCCCGGCGTGCTCTGGTTACCCGCATCCGGCTCCGATCAGGCCCCACTGGTGCTGATGGGTCACGGTGGCGGCCTGCACAAGAAGACGCCGGGACTCATGGCCCGCGCCCACGACACCGTGACCAGGTGGGGTTACTCCGTGGTCGCCATCGATGCGCCCGGACACGGCGACCGCCCGCGCACCACGGAGGACGAGCAGGCCCGCACCGACCTCCGGCAGACGATGGCGGCAGGCGAGATCGAGCTTTTCGAATCGATCAGCGTGCGCTACAGCGCCTCCCTGGCAGAGCGTGCGGTACCGGAATGGCAGGCGACCCTGGACGCCCTTCAGCGGCTGCCCGAGATCGGCGCCGAAGCGCCGATCGGGTACGGCGGTGGCATGTCGTTGGGCACCGCGATCGGAATCCCGCTGACGGCGGTCGAGCCCAGGATCACCGCCGCGATCTTTGGTGGCGGGTTCTTCGCTCATGCGGCCTTGGTCGAGGCGGCGAGGCGGATCACCGTCCCAGTCCAGTTCCTGCTCCCGTGGGACGAAGAGTATGTCGACCGCCAATCCGTTCTGGCGTTGTTCGACGCCTTCGCCTCGAAGGACAAGACGTTGCTCGCCAACCCCGGCACCCATCGCAGCATGCGCTGGGTCGGGATCGACAACGAATTCCTGGTCCGGTATCTCGGCCGGGCCGACACGTCCCCGGCCTGACCTGATAGGTATCGGCGTCCAGCCTCGCGCCGGGCGCCGATACCGCTGTCCCACCTCGTCTTTTCGCGGAGCGATTAAGAAGCGGCACTTGACGGCTTCGTCGCCGGGCCAGCGATGCGATAAGCCTATTTCATGGGTTCGTGGTAGACGCAGAAATGCGCCGCCTATGACGTCACATCAGGGGTCTCGGTGGCTAGTGGTCGGCGGAGGCTTTCGCCGGTTGTTCGGTGAGGCCGAAAGACGTCCAGCCGGTATCGGGAAAGCCGGCCGCCTCGGCGACGGCGGCGGAGGCGCGGTTGCCGAGGGCATGCATGTACGTCGGCACCGCGCCCTCGTCGAGTACGCGCCGGGCGGCCTGGGCGACGAGCATGCGGGCCAGGCCACGGCCTCTGGCGGCTGGAGCGGTGACGACGGCCAGCTCGTGCCCGTACGGGTCGTGTCGCTTGATCCCCACACCCGCCAGCTGCTCTCCCGTCCCGGGATCTCGCGCGACCAGGACCTCGCCACCGAAGGGCCGGAGCCAGTCCGGCACCTCCGGGTGCTCCGCCGAGACCCACACGCCGGGTTCGGGGAGCAGGGCGGGGCGCGTCGTCCACCTGTACACGGCGGTGAACCAGCCCCGCTCCGGATGGCCGAGCAGAGCGGGAACCCGCGGTCCCGTGACGTTCAGGTCGCGCTCTTCGCCGTACAGTCTCGCCACCGGCTCGACGTGCGCCGGAGGGATCGAGAGGACAGCGCCCTCCGGAGCTCCGACCCCGATGGCGGGGTGCAGCTTGCCGTCCCAGCCGGGCCGTGTCCGTCCCGGCTCACCGACGATGTCCAGCTCGGACGCGGGCGGCCACGCGCCGAGCCAGTGGGAGAGATGCTCGGCGAGCCGCTGTTCTGAAATCATCACACTCTCCGGACTTATACCTTGCACCGGTACGGTATCGCCCTGAGGCGGACCGAGCCGCCAGCGAGAAGACCTCCTCCTGACCGGGCCGGAGCCGCCCGGCAAGACCGCCCAGGAGGGCCACGCCACGCCGTGCCGCCCGGGTGCCGCGCCTCGTGGCGTGATCGGCTACAGGCGCGCCTGCGCTTCCTGCGCGACCGCTGGGTCCATCAGGTCGGGGACCTGCCCGGCCTGCGGATCCTCACGCCGGAGGATCGCCGCATGTACGGCGCCATCACCGCCTTCCGCGTCGCCTACCACACCTCCGAGGCCGACAACCAGGCGATCTGCCGGCGGTTGCTCGACCGGCATCGGATCTTCACCGTCGGGCGTGGGGGCCCGGTCGGAGGCCATTGCGTGCGGGTGACCCCGGCGCTGTTCACCTCGCGCGATGACGTCGACGCGCTCGCCGGCGCCGTGCGGGACCTGGCGCATCGCTCCTGGCGCTGACGTAGCTCTCCGGAGCGGCGCCCAGGCTCCGTCAAGGCCTCTTCTCCCCGCTCGCGGTGGCCGCATACACCCCTCGGCCGCCGGGCGGACGAGCCGCCCACGGCGGCCCAGCGCGTGTACGGCCAGCGCGCACGCGGCCCCCAGAGCCGAGAGCGTGATCCACGGCAGGGCCCGGGACCGGCTGTCGATCAGGGCTCCGGTCAGCAGGTTGCCCGCCGCGATGCTGACCCCCGCCACGGTGTTGTAGAGACCGTAGTGGGTGGCCACCAGCCGTCCTCCCGACAGCGAGACGATGGTGTCCATCTCGAAGGGGTAGCTCAGCGTCGTACCGAGCGTCAGCACGACCGTGCAGAGCAGTACCGCGGCCAGGCGCGGCCCGGTGGCCTCCGGCCAGGCCACGGCGCACAGCGCGGGTGGCAGGAAGGCCAGCGCCATCAGCGTCAGACCCCGCGTGATCGCCCCGACGTGGCTCCAGCGGCTTCGCGCCCAGTCGGTGACGCGTACCTGCCCGGCGATGGCCACGATAGCGGACACCGCGAAGACCAAGCTCACGGCTCCCGTGCCGCCGGCCTCCAGCGGAAGGGTGAGGTAGATCTGGAACGACAGGACGTACGAGCCGGCCATCGCCAGGCAGAACAGCGGGAACGAGCGGTCGGCGAGCATCGAGCGCCATTCTCCGAGCACGCCGGCCGCTGACGGGGCGGCGGGACGGCCCGCCGGCAGCGCGTATGCCTGGAGCACGGTGAGCAGGGCGAACAACCCGGCCGCGGCCAGGCAGACCAGCCGGAAGTCCACCGTGACGAAGGCCAGGCCGATCAACGGGCCCGCGAGGATTCCGGCCTGGTAGAAGACGTTGAAGAGGGCGAACGCCTCCACTCTGCGTTCGCCGGCCTCGTGGGCGAGGTGGGCGCGGACGGCCGGGTTGAAAAGCGCTCCGGCGAACCCGGTGGCGGCCGAGGCGATCAGCAGCGCCGGCAGGGAGCTGGACAGGCCCAGCAGGGCGAATCCGGCGGTGCGCAGCAGGCAGCCGGCGACGATGACGGGCTTGTAGCCGAGCCGGTCGGCGAGGGTGCCGCCCAGCAGGAACAGCCCCTGCTGGCTGAGGTTGCGCATGCCGAGCACTAGGGCGACCGTCCAGGCCGCCATGCCGAGCCCCTGGGACAGGTGCCCGGCGAGGTAGGGCATCAGCATGTAGAAGCCGACGTTGATGGTCAGCTGGTTGACCATCAACAGCCGGGCGCCGCGGTCGAAGGAGGTGAATCGTCGCCACATCAGCGGTTCACCACGCTGACGCAGCGGGTCCAGGACGTGGCCTCGGCTTCACCGGGATGGTCGATCTCCTCGGGTTCGTCCGCGGGGGGCCGGTCGAGCAGGTCGTGGGCGGCGCAGTAGGCGTCGTCGAAGACGGTGGTGTGGTAGCGGGCGGGACCGTCGGGGAACACCGCCACGATCCGGGTCTGTGGCGACAGGGCGCGGGCGCACCATGCGGCGACCACGGCGACGGCTCCGACGCTCCATCCGCCGGTGGTGTAGTGGGTGGCGGCCAGGGTGCGGCTGGCCCACACCGCCTCGTGCGGTGCAACCCAGTGCACCTCGTCGAACTGCTGGTGGGCGACGTTGCGCGGGTGGATGCTGCTGCCCAGGCCGCGCATCAGCCGGGGTCTGGCGGGCTGGCCGAAGATGGTGGAGCCGATGGAGTCGACGCCGATCAGGCGCATGTCGGGGTAGAGGCGGCGCAGCACCCTGGCGATGCCGGCGGAATGGCCTCCGGTGCCGACGCTGCACACCAGCACGTCGACGCGGCCGATCTGGTTGATCAGCTCGCCGGCGAGCGCCGCGTAGGCGTCGACGTTGTCGGGGTTGTCGTACTGGCCGGGGCAGTAGGAGCCGGGGTGGGCGGCGAGGAGTTCCCTCACCCGGTCCAGGCGGGCCTGCTGCCAGCCACCGACGGGGTGCGGGGCGGTGACGGTGTCCACGCGGGCGCCGTACGCGGCCAGCAGGCGCTGCACGATGGGTTCCATGCCCGGGTCCGAGACGATGGTGAGCGGATGCCCGTGGACGATGGCGGCGAGCGCGAGGCCCAGGCCGAAGGTCCCTGAAGTGGATTCGACGATCACCGCTCCGGGGGCGAGCTCGCCCCGCGTCCGGGCGCGCTCCACGATGTGCAGGGCAGCGCGGTCTTTGATGCCCCCTGGATTGGCGCCTTCGAGCTTGGCCCAGAAGCCTCGGCCACCGGCGGCGAACGGATGGGAGATCCAGCGGATCGGGGTGTTGCCCACCAGATGGGTGAACGGTGTGGCCGGCCTGCTGATGACGGAGGACGGGATCGACATGATGGCGCACGCTCTCTCCGGCACGGTGGTGTGCCGGTGTCGCTGATGGTTTCGGCGCGGCGTGAAGCCCCCTGTCCTGGCGGACAGCGGCTCCGCGGCCGTCAGCAGCGGCAGATCTCGAGCGTGTGGGTGAGGACGGCCCGCCCCCGGTGGTCGTGGGGTGGAGCGCGGGTGAGGCTTGCCGGCCCGGTCGCGGAGGCCGGCTCCGACGGCGTGTCCGACACGACCGAGGTGATCGGCGCCTGAGCCGTGGTCGCGCAGTCCCATACCGGCAGCATGAAGGCGTCAGGGTGAAAGGAGCCGTCGTGGTGATCGTGAACCGGGTGATCCGGGCAGGAGTCCACCATGAGGACGCCGAGCTGGACGGGATGATGTCGAGGGGTGGTGGCGTGCGTCCACAGATGAGCCACCGTGACCAGGCCGACCAGCACGACAAGCCACGCCTCCCAGCGTGGCTTGGGTGTGCGGCCGCCCACGACATTCATGACTGGTCACTATAAGTAGCAGCTTGACTGCACATTGCTGGCAACGGGCATGTAATCCCTGGGCCTCCACTCCCCAAGGTGCCCCGACCATGGTGCCCTCGTCAGGTGGTCGCGGTGCGGCTCGTCCCCGCCGGCTCACCGTACGTGTCGGTTGCGGCGATGATCATGTATGAGTGGCTCGACTCGGCGGCACCTCGGGCGAAGCAAGAGGGAGGACGAAGGTGCCGGCCCGCGCCGCGGCGAGGGCGGCGTCGGCGGTCATGACGGCGTCGGCGGGCGTCAGCGGGTCCGCCATGATGAAGTGCCGGTAGTACAGCGGCCCGATCGCATGCTTGTACAGCAGCACCGGGTCGGTGCCCTGGGGGAGTTGCCCGCGTTCGATCGCACGCTGGATCACGGGAGTGACCTGCACGAGGCGCTCGTCGAAGAAGCCGAGGAGGAACCGGCGAACATGCTCTGAGCTGTGTCCGCCGGACATCAACGTCCTGACCGCCGCGTTGACCGCGGTGCTCTGCACGGTGACGAGCACGGTACGTGCGATGACCCGCAGGTCGTCACGGATGTCCCCGGTGTCGGTGAGGGCGATCGTGGAGTCGATGGCCTCGACGAACGCCTCGGCCACCACCCGGTCCTTGGTCTCCCACCGCCGGTACACCGTGGTCTTGTGCACGCCCGCCCGCACCGCGATGTCCTCCACGCTCACGGCGTCGAAGCCGCGCTCGCCCACTTCCTCGAGCGCGGCCTGAAGCACCTTGGCCCTGGTACGGGCGGTGCGTCCGCCAGGCCGCACGGTCCCTGCCGCTGACATTCCCCTCCCTTGCTGCAACTAGTTGTTGCAATTAGTGCAGCTTACTCCTGCCCAGCCGGGTCAGGAAAACGTCTCGATGTACTCCTCGGCCGCCCCGAGTTCGGGCCGGTCACGGAGTTCGATCCGGTTCCCGAAACGCTCCAGTTCGAGCACGGTGATGGTGTTCTCTCCCCGTACGGTGAACGGAGCGGGCAGGTAGAGCGTCATCTGCGGCCCGATCTCCCAGTAACGGCCGAGCAGGACTCCGTTGATCCAGACGAAGCCCTTGCCGAAGCCGGGGAAGGCGAGGAACGTGTCCGCCGGCTCGTCCACCCACAGGCGCGCGGTGGCGAATCCCGCCGAGCCCTGCGGAGCCGCAGCGGACGCCGCGCGGGCGACGTCGTCACCGGTCCACTCGTCGAGCGGCAGCGGGCGCATCGTCCAGCCGTGGACCAGACGGCGCTCGATTTGGACGCCGCCGAGGATGCCCTTGCCCTGGCCGAGCAGCGGCCCGTAGTTCACGCGCCCCTGGTTCTCGACCAGCAGCTCGAGCCGTACCTCCTCACCCGCGCCGTCGAGGGTGAGGAGGTACGGCTCCCGGTCGAGCACACCGGCCGGCTCGCCGTCGACGAAGACCTGGGCGCGGTCGTGCAGCCCGGAGACCGTCAGCTTGTTGAGTCCCCGGGGGAGTCGCGGATGCGCGCGGTAGAGCACCAGGCCGGAGGACTGTCCCAGTTCCTCGAAGCTGAGCGGGTGCGGCGAGGCCACGGCCTCGGACACCGCGCCGAGGCCGCCGAGCAGGCCGGCGGCGCGGGTGACCCGGAGCGTGCGGGGCCCGAGCAGCGGCGGATCGGCGGGCAGAGGCCGGTCCGGCGCGCCGGTGACGGCGCGCAGCCGGTCGCGGAAGGCGAAGAACTTCGGGGTGAGCGCGCCGTGTTCGGCGATCGGGGCGTCGGAGTCGTAGCTGGTCACGGTCGGCTGGATGCCGTCGCCGTCGTGGTTGGCACCGGCCCAGAGGCCGAAGTTGGTGCCGCCGTGCGCCATGTACACGCTGACCGAGCCGCCGGCCTCCAGGATGTCGGTGAGAGTCTCCACCGCGCTCCCGACGGAGCGGATGTGGTGCTTCTCGCCCCAGTGGTCGAACCAGCCGTTCCAGAACTCCGCGCAGACGAAGGGCTCCCCCGGGCGGCGTGAGCGGAGCAGCCGGGCCGCCTGGGGCGCGCGGGAGCCGAACGTCGCGGTGGCGAGTTCACCGGGCAGGGTCCCGCCGTCGAGCATCAGCTCGGTGGGGCCGTCGGCGGTGTACAGCAGCTCGGTGACGCCCCGCTCGGCGATCGCGTCACGGACCCACCGCATGTAGTCGTGGTCGTCCCCGTAGCTGCCGTACTCGTTCTCGACCTGCACCGCGACGACCGGTCCGCCCCGGGACGCCTGCAGGGAGGCGATCCGCGGGACGAGCTCGTCGAACCAGCGTGCCACCTCGTCCAGGAAGGGGCGGTACGAGGAGCGGAGCCGCATGCCCGGGGTGCCGGTCAGCCAGGCCGGCAGGCCGCCGTTGTCCCACTCCGCGCAGATGTAGGGGCCGGGTCGCACGATCACGTCGAGGCCGGTGTCCTGGGCGAGCCGGACGAACCGCTCGACGTCCTGCGGGCCGTCGAAGCGGAACTCCCCTCGCCTGCGTTCGTGGAAGTTCCAGGGGACGTAGGTGTCGACCGTGTTCAGCCCCATGGCCGCGACGCGTTCCAGCCGGTCCGCCCACAGGCCGGGATGGACCCGGAAATAGTGCAGCGACCCCGCGAGGATGCGGTGCGGGCGGCCGTCGCGCAGGAGCTCACCGTCGGGGTACGACAGGATCGCCGCGGACCGGCGGCTGCGTTCTGCTGCTGTCGTCAGTGTCACTTGAAGGCTCCCGCCGTCATGCCGGCGCGCCAGAACCGCTGCAGCGCGAGGAAGGCTGCCAGCAGCGGGACGACCGACACCAGCGATCCGATGACTACCAGCGGCGGCGGCACCGCCACGTGGCTCGCGTTCCAACCGACCAGCCCGACGGTGACCGGTTGCAGACGATCATCGCCGAGCACCATGGCGGGCAGAAGATAGTTGTTCCAGATATCGACGAACTGGAACAGGAAGATGGTCACCAGGGCGGGGAGCATCATCCGCACGGCGAGCGCGCAGAAGATCCGGAACTCGCCCGCCCCGTCGAGCCGGCCCGCCTCGATCACTTCGTCCGGTACGGACTGCGCGGCGAAGACGCGGGAGAGGTACACGCCGAACGGGCTGACGACGCTGGGCAGCAGGACGGCGACCGGGGTGTTGATCAGGTGGATGCCGGAGAACATCAGGTAGAGCGGCAGCGTGAACAGGATCTTCGGCACCAGCACGGCGGCGAGCACGCTCCCGAAGAGGACACCACGGCCGCGGAACTCGAACTTGGCGATCGTGTACCCGGCCAGGGCGGACAGCACGGTGCCCACCAGGGCGCCGATCCCGCAGTAGGCGACGCTGTTGAGCATCCACCGCCAGAAGATCCCGTCGTCCTGCGCCGTGAGCCTGACGATGTTGCCGATCAGCCCGAAGCCGTCGAACCAGAGCCCGTCGCCGCTGAACTGCTCGCCGAACGGCTTGGTGGCGGAGACCAGCAGCCACCACAGCGGGAAGAGGAAATAGAGGGTGGACAGGGCCAGGAGCAGCATCACGACCGTGCGACTCAGCGGGGTGGTCTCGCGGCGTGGCCGCAGGCGGGCCGGCTTCCCGGTGACCGTGCTCATGCCGTCCCACCCCGGTTGGTCAGCCTGAAGAACACCAGCGACACCACACCGACGAGCACCGCCAGGATCACCGACTGCGCGGCCGCGTACGGGTAGTTCCCCGCCGCGACGGCCGCCTGGGCGGACATGATCGGTGTGAACGTCGAGGAGACCGCCCCGCCGGAGACGGGCTGCAGCACGGTCGGCTCGTTGAACAGCTGCGCCGATCCGATGATGGAGAAGACCGCGGTCAGGACGATGGCGCCGCGCACTGCCGGGATCTTGATGCTCCAGGCGGTCCGGAGCGCCGAGGCGCCGTCCATCTTCGCGGCCTCCAGCACCTCGGCGGGGATCGACTGCAGCGCGGCGTAGATGATGATCATGTTGTAGCCGGTCCAGGCCCAGGTGACGATGTTCGCCACCGACCACAGCACGGCGCCGCCGTCGAAGAACGGGACGCGGAGGCCGAGCGGCTCCAGCGCGTGGTTGATCGGGCTCGACTGCGGCGAGTACATGAACGACCAGACCAGCGCGGCGCTCACGCCCGGCACCGCGTACGGCAGGAACCCGGTGAGCCGGAAGAAGCCCTTCCCCCGGGCGGACCTGGAGTCGATGAGCAGCGCCAGTCCGAGGGCCAGGGCGAGCATCACCGGCACCTGGACGACGCCGAAGAGAGCGACCCGGCCCAGCGAGGCGGTGAAGTCCTTGTCGCCGAAGGCCTGGGCGTAGTTGCCGGCCGGGTCGAAGACCTTGGTCGGCGGCGTCAGCCCGAGCCCCGACCGGCGGACGACGAACAGGCTGCTGACGGCCGCGTAGACGATCGGCGCGATGTACATGGCCGCGAAGATCACCACGAACGGGCCGCAGAACAGCAGCGGCGTGGGCAGGCCGCGTGCCCGGCCCTGGCGTCGTGCTGGTGGTGCGGCCCGCCGACCGGTGGTCGCGTCGGCCGCCGTGGCAAGGTTGGTCACTGGCTCTCTTCCTCATACCGCCCGTGGGCGACACGCGCTCTTCGTCGCATCGTCAGCCGGAGACCTTGAGGCCCTGGCTCCGCAGCTCGGCGACCGTCTTGTCCTGGGCCGTCCGCAGCGCGTCCGCGAGGGTGCCCTTGCCCGCCCACGCCTTGTCGAGCCCGTCGTTCAGGTCGGCGGCGGTCTTCGTCATGACCGGGCCCCAGGTCCAGCCGGAGTTGACCTTCGCCGCCGCCGCGGCGAAGACGTCGTAGATCTTCTGGCCGCCGAAGTAGGGATCGCCGGCGGTCAGCTGGGGAAGGTCGAGCAGCGACTTCGCGGCCGGGTACAGCGCGGCCTTGTCGACGAGGGTGGCGTAGGCCTTGTGATCCGTGCTCATCCAGTGCGCGAACTCCCAGGCCTGCTCGGGGGTCGTGCAGCCCTTGAGGACGGCGGTGGCCGATCCGCCGGCGTTGCCGACCTGGCCGGCGCCGGCGCTCCACTGTGGCATCGGCGCGACGGCCCAGTGGCCGGAGCCGTCCTTCGCGCCGCCCTTGATGACGCCGGCCTGCCAGACGGCGCCGACGACGGTGGCGATGTCGCCGTCGCCGAGACCGGCGTACCACGCCTGGTCGTACATGGGGGCGCTGCTGATCAGGCCCTTGTCGACCAGGCCCTGCCAGTATTCGGCGACCTTGTCGTTGGCCGGGGAGGCCAGGGTGACCGTCCAGGAGTCGCCGTCGATGCCGAACCAACCGGCTCCGGCCTGCCAGGCCAGGCCCGCGTAGTCGTAGTCACGGTAAGGCGAGGAGATGTACTTGTGCGGGTCGGAGGCGTGGATCTTCTCGGCGGCGGCCTTGTACTCGTCCCAGGTCGCGGGGGGCTGGAGTCCGAGCGAGTCGAAAACCTTCTTGTTGTAGAACAGGGCCATGGGGCCGGTGTCGACGGGGGCGCCGTAGACGGCGTCACCGAGCGACACCGAGTTCCAGGCGGCCGTCTGGAACTCGTCCCTGGCGGCGTTCGCGTACTGCGCGACGTCCTGCAGGGCGCCTTGGGCGGCGAAGCTCGGCAAGGTCTCGTAGCCGAGCTGGGCGAGGCAGGGCGCGTTGCCGGCCTGGACCGCGTTGAGCATCTTCTGGTAGCCGCCCTTGGCGCCGGGCTGCACCTGCTGGTAGGTGACCTGCACGTCGGTGTGGGTGCTGTTGAAGGCCTTCACGGCGTCCTCGTAGCCCGGCGCCCAGCCCCAGAACGACACCGAGACCTTGCCGCCGGCACCAGTGGAGCCCGAGCCGGTGCCGGAGCACCCCGCGAGCGCCAGTCCGAACACGACCGCGCCCGCGATTCCCGCCATCCGCATAATCGGCTTCTTCACGGCTTCTCCTTCCGGGCGGAGAGCGGAGACTCGGCTCTCCCACGATCCGCCGTGAACCACGGGACGCGCTGTGGGTCCCGGCGGTCCGGCGCTCACGCTGATGTGCCGGAACTATGGCACAGGATGTTATCGATGCCAATACTTGACTTCCGTTGGAGTGCCCCAGGCGGCTGACGCTGGGGAGAGAGCGGATGCGCGCGCTATCATCGTCCAGAAGAAGGACGGCGAAAGGGACTGATGACGATGGGGAGCGCGGACGACGACCCGGCACGGCCGCCCGCGATGGCCGACGTCGCCCGGGTCGCGGGGGTCTCCCCCCAGACCGTCTCACGCGCCCTGGCCGGCCACCCCAACGTGCAGGAGAAGACGCGGGCGAAGGTCCTGGCGGCCGTCGACCAGCTCGGCTACCGCAAGAACAACGCCGCCCGGGTGCTGTCCTCCGGCCGCAGCCGCAACATCGGCGTGGTGATGCTGCAGACCAGCTTCTACTCGCGCATCACCCTCATGTACGGCATCGAGAGCGCGGCCCGGGAAGCCGGCTACTCGGTCTCGACCGCCACCACCGCCTCGCTGGACACCTCCGCCATCGAGGACGCCCTGTCGCGGCTGGAGGGCCAGGGTGTCGAGGGCGTCATCCTCGCGGTCCCGCTCATCCACGTGAGCAGGCGGATCGAGCAGCTCACCGGCTCCGTGCCGACCGTCACCATCGACGGATCGCGTACCTCCGCCACCGAGGTCGTGGCCGTCGACCAGTCCCTCGCCGCGCGCCTGGCGACCCGGCATCTGCTCGACCTGGGGCACGAGACCGTCTGGCACGTCTCCGGGCCCCGGGAGTGGCTAGACGCGGCCAGCCGCACCCAGGGGTGGCGCGACACCCTGGAGGCGGAGGGCAGGACCGTCCCGCCCGAGCTGGAGGGGGACTGGTCGCCCGAGTCCGGCTACCGCAACGGCCTCATCCTCGGCAGGATCCCGGACGTCACGGCCGTCTTCGTGGCCAGCGACGAGATGGCGTTCGGCGTCATCCGGGCGCTGCACGAGCTCGGCAGGCGGGTGCCCGACGACATCTCCGTCGTCGGCGTCGACGACATCGCCCTGGCGCAGTACTGCTCGCCGTCGCTGACGACCGTGGCCCAGCCGTTCGCCGAGATGGGCGCGCTCGCGGTCTCCCACCTGGTACGCCACCTCACGGATCCGGACGCCGCCCCCGAGCCCGCGTCCGTCGAGCCGACCCTGATCGTGCGCGCCAGCACCGCGCCCGCCGGCCGGGGCGACCACTAGGCGGCTCTCAAGGTATTGGCATCGATAACATCGTCTGCCATAGTCATGCCATGCAGCCCCCTTCTAAGGGGCGGGCGACCGTTTTCTGTGAGGCCGTACCGACCAAGACACTCCGCGCCGAGGTCTGTATGGCATCGATAACATCTCCGATTCGGACCTCGGTCACGGGGTCCCCGGCATACCGGTTCCCTCCGCCTGATCGATGACGCCGGGCAGAGGTGAAGACCGGCTCTCCAGCGCCGTGCGGGTCGTCACACGTCAGCCCCGCGCACCGGCCACAGCAGGGGTTCGTAGCACCCAGGCGCGCCCCCCGGACAGAAGGAGTGACTGTGCCAGCACCTCTGAGAAGACTCCTCGGCATCGGCACGGCGACGGCCCTGGCCGTCCTCGGCACCGTACCGGCGGCCACATCCTCGTCGGCGGAGGCGACCGCCGGTTCCTACACCGTCAGCGTCGGATCGAAGGGTTCGTGGACCCGGCCGGACGACACCCCGGCGGCCCCCTACATCGACAAGGACGGCACCTTCTACTACCAGCAGTCTCACGCCCTCTACGGGGCGACCCAGTCCCGCCAGTGGAGCTTCTTCACCGGAAGCGACTTCGACACCGCCGCACGTTCCAGCACGATCAGCGACGCGGTGAACCCGAACAACTCGAGCGACAAGAACAACGACACGACCTGGCGCTGCAACAACAGCCCGACGGGCGTGGAGGCCTCGGCTCCCCCCGCCGGATCGGGGTACTCCCAGAAGAACTTCTGCGACCTGGCGGGCGTGTGGGTCGACCCGGACACCGGCGACTGGTACGGCCTGATCCACAACGAGTTCACCCCGCAGCCCTTCGGCGACGGCGTCCACTACGACGGCATCGACTACGCGGTGTCGAAGGACCAGGGCAGAACATGGACGATCAAAGGCCATGTCATCACGTCCCCGTACAGCACCAAGCGGGGGGACGGCACGGCCTTCCCCCAGCAGACCTACTACTACGGGGACGGTGACCAGCGGCTGTTCGTCGACAGCGCCTCGGGCTACTTCTACGTCTACTACGGCTCACGGGTGGTCGACAAGAACGGCGGCTGGAAGGCCTTCCACGCGCACGTGGCCCGGGCCCCCATCTCCGCCAAGATGGCGCCCGGCTCCTGGCAGAAGTGGTACGACGGCTCGTGGTCACAGCCCGGCGTCGGCGGCCGGGAAAGCACCATGGTGCCGGTGACGTCCACCGACACCACCGGCTACGTCCCCGCGACCAGGGAGTACGACCCGGCCAACCCCGGCAGCGTGGACCAGCAGACGGCGGCCGGCAAGACCCCTCCGACCTCGCCGCTGTTCGTGATGGACATCACCTACGACGCCTATCTGGGGTTGTACATCGGTGAACCGCAGGCGGTCGACCAGAGCGGGAAGGCGCCCCAGCAGTTCTACGCCACCGACAACCTGTCGAGCCAGAAGTGGACGCTGATCGGCGACACCGGCGGCCACACCAACGCCTCCTGGTACCGCTGGTTCCTCGACGGCGTCAACAAGACCGGTTCCACCATCGTGGGCAAGAGCTTCCGCTCCTACTGCTCCTTCGGATGCTCGAACGGCTCCTCCGGCGAGTACGTCAACATCACCATCGGATCGTCCGCGCCCGCGGCACCGCCGTTCGACCCCGCCAGGACCTACCGCGTCGCCGGCGGGAACGGCCGCGTCCTCGCCCAGGTCTCCGGCGGCCCGGCCACCACCTCCCAGGCCGCTCCCACGGGATCCGACCTGGAGGCCTGGCGGTTCACCCCCAACGGCGACGGCTCCTACCGCATCGCCAACGCCGCCACGGGCGGGCTCCTCGGCGTCCCCTCCACCTCCGTCGCCAACCGGGCCTGGGGCACCAGACCCACCGTCACCGCGGCCGGAACGGGCGGGCCCGGCGTCGGACAGCAGTGGTTCGTCATTCCTGGCACCTCCCCGTCCAACGGCACCCTCACCGGCACATACCGTCTGGTCAACCGCTACAGCGGCCTGGTGATCGGCCTGTCCGCCGCCTCCGGCCGGCTCGCCGAGACCACACCCGGCCGCTCATGGACGGACAGCACGGGCAGCGGCGTGGGCGGCGGCCGCACGGCTGCCGAGCAAACCCTGACCATCACCCCCACCGGGACGGCGATCAACGGCGTCCACACCCTCGTCACGGGCGGCAGGGCACTGGACGTCCCCGGCCACAGCACCACCCCCGGCACCCAGCTCGTCACCTGGGCCGCCAACGGCGGCGCCAACCAGAACTGGCGGTTCACCCAGCAGGCCGACGGCTCCTACGAGCTGACCAGTGCCGAGTCGGGGCTGTGCGTCGACGTCGACGGCGGCTCCGCCGCCCCAGGAGCCAGGGTGATCCAGTGGACCTGCACCGGGGGCGGCAACCAGCGCTGGACGCTCACCCGGCTGTCCAACGGCGCCTACACCGTCGCCTCCGTCAGGAGCGGGCTGCTCCTCGGCACGGCGGCGGACGCCGACGGATCGCTGGTGACCCAGCAGGCGAACAGCGGATCCGCCCTGCAGCAGTGGACGCTCGGCTAGACGACGGAGGCGGACCGGCGGGCCGGCGCGGTCCGTGAGGACCCTCGGCCGGCCGGTCGGCCCCACTACGATCCTCGTTAGCATTGGCTGGACGACCGCGGGAGATTGGCTGGCGAATGCTACGGGGCCTCGGGGATCTTGAGTCCGTGATCATGGATCGCATGTGGTCGTACCGCCGGCCGGCCTCCGTCAGGGACGTGCTCGACGACCTCCGCCAGGACCGCCGGATCGCCTACACCACGGTGATGACCGTGATGGACAAGCTCCACAAGAAGGGGCTGCTACGACGCAGGCAGGTCAACCGCGCCTACCTCTACGAAGCAGTGGCCAGCAAGGAGGCGTACACCGCCGAGCTCATGCGCATGACGCTCGCCGGCGGCGGGAACCAGGCGGCCACGCTGGTGCACTTCCTGGAGCGCCTGACGCCGGAAGAGGCCGCCGCGCTGGAGGCCGCGCTCCGGGTCTACCCGCCCGGGAGCCGCTCCACATGATCGCCGCGGTCACGCTCGCGCTGTACACCCTGTTCGGAGCGACGGTCCTGCCGCGGCTGATCGGCGGTGGGAGGTGGGCCGGGCGTGCGCCGCGTCTCTCCATCGCCCTGTGGCATGCGGCGTGCGCGTCGGTGGTGACGTCCGCCGTCCTCGCCGTGCCCGCGGCCGTCATCCCGGCGTCGGTCGTGGGCCATGGCATCGCCGACCTGTTCGAGGCGTGCGCCATGCTCGTCCCGCACGGCCCCGCCATCACCTCGGCACGGCGTGGGATCGTCATCGCCTGGTGCGGGCCGGTGATCGCCCGCCTGGCCTTCTGCGGGGCGGCGGTGCTGCTGAAGGCGAGGCGGGAGCGGCGGGAGCACACGCGGATGCTCCGCCTGCTCGGCCGGCATGACGGTGAACTGGGGGCGGTCGTCGTCGACCACGCCGAGCCGATCGCCTACTGCCTGCCGGGGCGCGACGGACGGACCGTCATAACGACGGGTGCGTTGCGGTCGCTGGCCCCGCAGGAGGTGGCGGCCGTCCTGGCTCACGAGCGGGCGCACCTGCGCGGACGGCACCACCTGGTGCTGGCCGGTGCGGAGGCGCTCGCCGAAGCCTTTCCGCACGTGCCTCTGTTCAGGCGGGCGTGGAAGGAGACCGCGCGGCTCGTCGAGCTCCTGGCCGACGACGTGGCGGCCCGCCGCCACGAACGCGTCCATATCGCGACCGCCCTGGTAAGAGTGGCCATGGGGCGGTTTCCGGCCTTCTCCCTCGGAATGGGCGGAGAGACCGCCCTGATGCGTGTGCGACGCATGCTCAATCCCGCCGCTCCGCTCACCCGGCGCGAACGTCTGGTCCCCTGGAGCGTCGTGGGGCTTCTGCTCGCCGGGCCCGCGGTGGTCGCGTTGACGCCCGGGGTGAGCGCCTTCCTGGCCCATCACTGCCACGAGTTACCGCGTCTCTGAACCACCCCGGGCAGCTTCTACTAGAAACGATAGTAGACACGGCTGGAGGGGACCCTCACCTCCTCCGAGGAAAGGCGCATATCGGAGCCGGTAGTGTGGGTCCGTGACGCGACGTGGCATACGGGAGCTGCTCGGCCGATCCGCGGCCGGCCTGATCCTGCTATGCACGATAGTTGCGGGGTTGCTGGCCATGCACGGCGTGCAGCCGACGCCCGGGCCCGCGCCCATGCCGAGCGTGGTGCTCGCCGACGTGAGCCATTCCGGCATGCTGCCGATGACATCCCAGGGCCATGACCGGCAGATGCCCTCCCACCCGCAGCACGGTGGCGGCGAGGTCTGCCTGGCGATGATCCTCATGGCGGCGCTGGCGCTGCTCGTGGCCCGCGTCCTCATGGCGAGCCTCGCCGCCGTCAGCGACGTCGCTCACCACCTGGTGCCGAGACCGGCGCCGGCGCTCCTGCCCCGAGGCCCCACCCTGGCGACGCTCTGCGTGCTTCGACGGTGATCGACTCTCTGCGGCCGCCGGCCGCCACGGAGATCAGTCACAGATCAAGCACGGAGGTTTTCCCACTCATGAAGCGTTTCGTCCTCGCCACGGCCGGTCTCGCCGTGGCCGGTCTGCTCGCGACCGCCTGCGGGGGTCAGGACGCGGCGGCCGGCCACGACGCGCCGGCGATGCCGTCGATGTCGTCGAGCCCCACCGGCTCCGCTCCGAGCTCTCCGACGGGCACGTCGGCCGGCCACAACGACCAGGACGCGATGTTCGCCACGATGATGATCCCCCATCACCGGCAGGCGGTCGAGATGGCCGAGCCGGCCGCGAAGCGAGCCTCCAGCGCCGAGGTCAAGCGGCTCGCCGAGCAGATCATGGCCGCCCAGGAGCCCGAGATCAAGACCATGAGCGGCTGGCTGAGCCGCTGGGGACTCCAGGTGCCCAAGGGCGACATGCCCTCGATGCACCACGGCATGGAGGGCATGATGTCGGACGACGACATGAAGAATCTCGAGGGGTTGTCGGGGCGTGCCTTCGACAAGGCCTTCCTGGAGATGATGATCAAGCATCACGAGGGTGCGGTCACGATGGCCGAGCAGGAGCGGAGCGCGGGCGCCTACGCCCCGGCCAAGGAAATGGCCGACGCCATCGTCGCCGGCCAGACGAGCGAGATCACCAGGATGAAGCAGCTGCTGCGCGCCGGGTGAGCTGACAGCAGGCCGTGGGGCGGGTGCCGGTCACCCGCCCCACGAGTTCGCCGAGCCGGAGCCGTACCCGTGCCTCGACCGGTTGCTCGCCGGAGGTGCCGGCGAGACGACACGGCGGCGTCCGATCCGGGCGCCGCTCACAGCGGTCCTTCCGCCGGTCTCATGAACGGACCAGGCGGGCGATGGCGTCGGAGGCCTCCTTGACCTTGGCCTGGGCCTCCTCACCGCCCTTGGCGGCGGCGTCGGCGACGCAGTGCGCCATGTGCTCCTCCAGCAGGGAGAGCGCGAAGGACCGCAGCGCACTGGTGGCGGCCGACACCTGGGTGAGGACGTCGATGCAGTACTTGTCCTCTTCGACCATGCGCTGGAGTCCGCGGACCTGGCCTTCGACGCGGCGAAGCCGTCGCAGGTGGTCCTGCTTGCTGTCGGTGTATCCGGTCATCTTCGCACCCCTCTCACCGTCTCACGTACCACAACGCCGTACCCCCCCTGGGTATTGCACGGGAGCCGGGAAGGGCGCGGGGCGTACCGAGACGCCCCGCGCCCTCATCACGCGCCCAGCGACTCCGTCTCCGTCTGCACGGCGGCTCCGGCACCGGCCTTCGGCGTGCGCATCAGCAGCAGGCCGAGGACGGCGCCGGCCGCCGCGACCACCCCTGCTCCGATGAATGCCGCCTGGAAGCCGTCGGTGAGCTTGGCCGCGTTCCCCAGCTCGGAAGCGCCCTGGACGGTGGCGATCGCCATCATGACGGCGAGGCCGAGGGCCGAGCCCACCTGGTAGGTGGTGTTGACGATGCCGGAGGCCAGGCCGCTCTCCTCCGGACGCACCCCGGACATCGCCGACATCATCGCGGGAATGTAGGCCAGGGACATGCCGATCGCGGCGACGATCGAGGCCGGCAGGACGTCACTGGCGAAGGCGCCGTCCGGCCTGACCAGCGACAGCCCCGCCACTCCCGCCCCCAGGACCAGCAGGCCGATGACGATCAGCGGCTTGGCGCCGAACCGGCCGAGCAGGCGGGCCGTGATGCCGATCATGAAGATCATGACGGTGATCGTCATCGGCAGCAGCGCCGCACCGCTGGGGAAGGCCGTGTAGTCCAGAACCTGCTGGAGGTAGAGGTTGAGGAAGTACCACATCGGGATCCAGGCGGCCCCCAGCAGCGCCATCGCGAGGTTGGCCGTGGCGAGCCCGGGGGTGCGCCAGATGCCGAGCGGCATGAGCGGCTCGCGGACCGCCCGCTGGATGACCAGGAACAGCGCGAGGAGGACGACCGCTCCGGCCAGTTCCAGCACGGTGGCGGCCGAGCCCCAGCCCTGCTCGGGCGCCCGCACGATGGCGAACACGGCCAGGGCGAGGCCGGCGGTGACCGCGATCGCGCCGAGGACGTCCACCGAGCCGCGCCTGCCGCCCACGGCGGGCAACAGGGCGGGTGCGGCCAGCAGGGTCGCCACGCCGATCGGGATGTAGACGATGAAGACCCATGGCCAGCTGAGGTATTCGGTGATGACGCCGCCGAGGAAGACGCCGGCGGTGCCACCGGCGGGCGCGGCGGCGCCGTACAGGGCCATGGCCTTGCCCAGTTCGCGCTGGTCGTGGCCGAAGAGCCTCATGAGCAGGGTCATGGAAGCGGGTGCGATCAGTGCGCCGCCGACGCCCTGCACGCCACGGCCGGCGATCTCGATCCAGGCGTCACCCGCCGCGGCCGCGACGGCCGATCCGGCGATGAGGATGATCCAACCGGCGGTGAAGACCTTGCGGGCGCCGAGGAGGTCGGACAGCCGGCCACCGAGCAACAGCAGGCCGCCGAAGGCGATGACGTAGGCGTTGAAGACCCATTGCAGGGTGTTCTGGGTGAAGCCGAGGTCGCGCTGAATGTCGGGAAGCGCGACACCGATGATCGAAGTGTCCATGATGACCATGAACTGCGCGGCGGCGAGCACGATGAGTGCCTGCCATCTGCGCGGGCTGATGGCGTTCATGCCGTACTCCTGTTCCTCGCGATCCCGCTGATGGGAGGATGCGAGAGGGGGTTGGGTGTGTGATCTCGAACCGGTCCGGCCCCGCGGGTGGGCGTGCATGCCAGTGCACGCCCACCGTTCATGTCGACGGCCGGAAGACGCTTGGGACGCGGCCGCCGACGTGCCCATGCCGCCGACGACGCCTGAACATGTGGTGCCGGTGCCTCCCATAACGAATACCCCTAGGGGGTAGCTTCGCGAACGGGAGGAACGTAACATACCCCCTGGGGGTTTATCAAGCGGAGGCGGCGCTGCGAAGGTCTGCGAAAAGCCGCCGGTCAGCGCCATGTCCGCTGTTTCGTGGCGGCGGCTCCGATGCCCGTCGTCGGCGCCGGGGGCACGAGCACGCAGAGAAGACCGACCAACCAGCGCGGCGCCCATCCCGGGCTCCCTCGACGTCAGGTGGATCCACGGCGCGCCCTCGAAGGGAAAATGATGGCCCGCGGCCTGACGCACGAGATCCGCACGGCGTTCTTCCGGCGCTGGAGCCGCCCATGCGGGGCGGTCCCATATCACCGTAGTAGGGGGGAACTGGCGTATCCCCGGCCGGGCGCGTCGCGCGTACGTTGGCGGAAGCCTCCCACCCGAGGAGTCCACCGGTCATCGGCGTGCCCGCGCCGATGATCCCTTCGGTGCGCCTCGTGGTGGTCACCCCCGACTGAGGAGACCCTTATGCGCGTGGCAAGGTTCCTCCGCACCCTCTCGGTCCTGCTCCTGGGACTGGCCTTCCTGTCCACCGTGTCGCCCGCCCAGGCGGCCGCCCCCTCGGCGAGCGCGGCGCGCGTACTCCGGTACGACGCCAGCCGGGCCGCCGAGTTCCGCACCGTGATGGATCAGGCCGCCCAGGTCTGGAACGCCAGCGTCACCAACGTCCGGCTCGCGGCGGGAACACCCGCCGACTTCGTGGTGCTCGCCGACAACGGCTGGCCCCGCACGAGCACCACCAGCCTGGGCCGGGGCACCATCTGGATGGGCAGGGAGGCGACCGCCGAGGGCTACTATCCCCTGCGCATCGCCACCCACGAGATGGGGCACATTCTCGGTCTGCCCGACCGGCGTACCGGCCTCTGCAGCGACCTGATGTCCGGTCACAGTGCCCCGGTCAGCTGCACCAACGCCAACCCCAGCCCGGCGGAGCGCAGGCAGGTCGACGCCAACTTCGCCGGCTCTCTGCCGCTCGCCGCGTTCGACAAGCTCTACGTCGACCGCCCGGACGCCGCCGGCGACCTGGTCCCGGCACCGTAGCGGGACTCCCGGCGGAGCCACGCCTCCGGGTTCCGGCCTGTCGCGGCCGGGCCCGGGGGCTCGTGCCTATAGTTAGTAAGGTGACCAACTCAACGAGGGCGTCCGCGCGGGGATCGGACAAGCGGCAGCGGCTGACGGCCGCGGCGGCCCGCGTTCTGCACCAGCAGGGCGTGGAGCGCACCACCATCGCCGACATCGCCACCGCCGCCGAGGTGCCCGTCGGGAACGTCTACTACTACTTCAAGACGAAGGACGACCTGATCCAGGCCGCCCTCGGCGAGCACGCCGGGCGTCTCGCCCAGCTCACCCACGAACTCGACAAGCTCCCCGACCCGATCCAGCGGCTGAAGGCCCTGGTCGAGGCCTGGGTCGGCCAGCGCGACGTCGCGGCCCGCTACGGCTGCCCCACCGGCACCCTGGCCGTCGAACTCGACAAACGCGCCGAAGGAGGCCTCGACCTGGAAGCGGGCAGGGTCCTCCGGCTGCTCCTGGACTGGGCGGCGCACCAGTTCCGCGAGCTGGGCCTGCCCGACCCCGACGACCTCGCGCTCACGTTCGTGGGCGCCTACCAGGGCATGTCACTCCTGGCCAACGCCCTGCGCGACCCGGAGGTCATGACCGGCCAAGGAGCCCGCCTCACCCGCTGGCTCGACTCCCTCACCTAGCGGTAGGCGGCGAACCGGGCCAGGAGCCCCTTGGGGGCGTCGTCGGCGAAGCAGACGACCAGGTTCGCGGCCGACTCGGCCGCGGCGGCCTCCGCGCGGAGGAACATCGGCTGTTCGTACGCGGCCAGCGCGACCTCGACGTCGCCGGGGTGGGCCACGAGGGCTCGGGCGAGTTCTGCGCCGTCCTGCATGGCGTTGTTGGCCCCCTCGCCCGCGAACGGCGACATCACGTGCGCCGCGTCGCCCAGCAGGGTGACGCCGGGGACCCGTTCCCAGCGGTGGCCGACGGGCAGGGCGACGATCGGGCGGGGGACGAGCATGCCGTCGGCGTCGGCGACCAGGGCGCGCAGGCCGGGGTGCCAGTCGGCGAAGTGGTCCAGCACGGCCTTCTTGGCCGCTTCGGTGTCGGTGAAGTCGATGTCGTCGAGCCAGGACCGCTCGATCTTGAGCGCGGTGTAGACGTCGAGGCTGCCGTCGGACTCGCGGTGGGCGAGGAAGCCCTTGGCGTCGGAGAGGGCGAACAGCATGCCGCCGCCGACCAGGGCGGCGGCGCGCGGATGCCGCTCGTCCGCGTCCCGGAGACGGGTCTCGACGAACGACACGCCGGCGTAGGCCGGCTCGGCATCGGAGACGAGCGCGCGGACCCTGGACCAGGCGCCGTCCGCCCCGATCAGCAGGTCGGTGGTGAAGACGGCGCCGTCGTCGAGCGTGACCTCGTGCCGGCCGTCATCCAGGGTCCGGGTGGCGGTGACCTTGGAGCCCCAGCGCACCGTGCCGGGCGGGAGGGAGTCGAGCAGCAGGTCGCGCAACCGGCCGCGGTCGACTTCGGGGCGGCCGTGGGAGGACCGTTCGTCGTCCTCTTCCATCAGCACGGTGGCGTGCTTGTCGAGGATCCGCATGGCCTCCCCGCCGGGGAGCACCAGCTTGAGGAAGTCGTCGTGCAGCTCGGCGGCGCGCAGGGCGGCCTGACCGGACTCTTCGTGGATGTCGAGCATGCCGCCCTGGGGGCGGGCGTGCCGGTGGGCGTCGAGGTCGAAGACGGCCGTCTCGATGCCGTTGACGTGCAGGACGCGGGCGAGGGTCAGGCCGCCGAGACCGGCTCCGATGACGGCTATGGGGTGGTGTGCAGGGTCCATGGTGGTGTGTTCACCTCAGAGGGAGTCGGTCCGCGGGGTCGTCCGGGTGCCGTTCACGAGGGCACGGAAGACCCAGGCCAGGCGCTGCTCCGGAGTTCCGGAGACGAGTTCGTCGCCGAGGGCCGCGATCCGGGGATGTGTCTCGGCCGAGACCCCGCGCAGGGCGGCGACGAAGGCACGCTGTTCGTCCTCGGCGGCGATCTCGCGGTCGCGCGTGGACTGCTCGGCGGCGGTGGCGGTGGCAACCTGGAGCAGCACGTCCACCCCCCACGCGGCCTGCGCGTCCGGCACCTCGCCCTCATGGAGAAGGGCGAGGATCGTCTCGACCAGTGCCAGGTAGTTGGGGCCCGTCGGGCGGGCGACCAGCGCGGAGTTGGCGAGGCTGGGGTGCTGGAACAGAACGTGGGTGTAGGAGCCGAGCACGGCGGCGAGGCGGTCGCGCCAGTCTCCCTGTGCGGTGGCCGGGCTCAGGTCGACGGAGCCGAGCATTTCCTCCAGGATCGCCGCGTGCAGCTCGGCGGTGTTGGCCACGTACACGTACAGCGACGCCGGCCCCGTGTCGAGCTCCTGTGCCAGCCGTCGCATCGTGACGCGCTGAAGGCCTTCGGTCTCCATGAGCCGCACGGCCGTGGCGACGATGCCGTCGTAGGTGAGGGCGGGCTTGGCGGGCCGTTCGCGGCGGCTGCGCGGCGCAGGTGTTCGGGGAGCCATGCGGTCAACGATAACGAACATGTTCGTCGCGAACAAGTTCGCGCGCATCAGCCGCCGAGGTGCCGCGCCTCCTGCGCGGGCCGCCGTGATTCGTCCTTCGACGCGTGCGCGGCGGTGAGACGGCGCCCGAGTCGCTGCATGGGTCTCTCCACCGATCGGTACGTCACTGAACTGGCGAGCACGATGAGGAGCACGAAGGTCACCGCCATGGGGATCTGCACGTGGAGCGGCGACCACCGCAGATCACCGGTGATCCTGGTGAAGAGCTTGAGCAGTGGATGGTGCACCAGATACAGCGAGTAGCTGATCAATCCCGCCCCGACGAGGAGCCGTGGCAGGCGCCGGCGCCGCAGGGCCATCGCGCCGGCGAACGTCGCACCGGCCAGGGCGATCGTCGTGATCCAGACGTCCGGCTCGACCCACCACCATCCGGTCTGAACGGCCCGGACGGGAGACAGCGCCACGAGCACGGCGGCGGCGGCCACCGGCCAGAGCGAGCCCGTGCCCTGCTCCCATCGATAGATCACCGTGCCGGTGAACATCACCGCCAGGACGGCCGCGCCGAACCATGGTGTCCGGCTGCTCGACAGCAGCAGGGCGAGTGCCACCACCCCGAGGACGCAGGCCGCGGCCGTCCGGAACCGGCCGGTCATCACGCACACCAGTCCGACGACGAACACGGCGCACGAGCCGTAGGCGACCCAGGCGCCCGTCAGTGGGGGTGCCGGCAGCAAGAGCCCCGCGGCGACGGCGGCGAGGCCGAACAGGACGGCCGGCACGCCGCTCGCCGTGTGCGCCCTGGTCGCGAACAGCGCGGTGACCAGCAGATAGAACACCATCTCGTAGGACAGCGTCCACATGGTGTCGGCCACGCCGGCCATGCCGACGACGTCGAGCAGCATGGTCGCGTGCGCCGCCACCGCCGAGGCGTCCCGCGGGACCTCGTCCCGTACGGGTATCCAGACGCTCATGGCGAGGACCAGGACGATGACGGTGAGATACAGCGGGTAGAGGCGGAAGAACCGGGCGACCCAGAACGCCTTCACGTCCCCGCGGCGCTCCAGAGAGGTGGGGATGATGTAGCCGCTGACCAGGAAGAAGACAAGAATGCCGTAGAGGCCGAGGTTGAACCGGTACGGCCGCAGCGACGGGACGACCCACGGCAGCAGGTGCTCGGCCAGCACCGCGAGCGCGGCGAGACCGCGTAGCGCGTCCAGCCAGGCGAGGCGGCCGGGGGGCGTCATGGTCGCCGCGGCGCATCGACGGAGAAGCCTGTGCCGGCGGCGCCCCGGCTCACTCGTCACGGTGAAGCCGGAGAGGATCGGTCACCACCAAGAGTCCGTGAACCCCCAGAGAGGGAAGTCGAAATCGAAATCGAAATCGTCTCCCCAGCTGCTCCACTTGTTGTGGCCACCGCCCCACTTGCCGTGGTGCCCGTGGTGGCCGTGGTGACCGCCGCCGTCCCAGCCGCTCCATCCACCGTGGCCACCCTCGCCCCAGTCACCGCCGGCGGTGACGGCGGCCGACGCGGTGGCGCCGGTGGCCGCCACGGTGCTCAGCCCGACGAGGCCCCCGGTGAGCGCGACCGTGACGGCGAGCATTGTGGCGAATCTCTTGATCATGCCGGGCATCGCGTTTCCCCCTTGATGTCGGGCCGCCCGGCGAAGGCATTTATCACGCTGATTCGCGATGCATGCGCCAGGCGACTCGTTTCAGAGCTTGCCCACCTAGGGTTTTGCCTGGGACATGGCGTGACAAACAGCGAAAACAGCATCTTGGCAGCTATTTAACATCTCATTATATCTTTCCGGCTGATATTTCCTGATTTGCCCGAATGGGCGACGGGGTGGGAGCACCCCCCGCGTCAGTGGCCCGACACCCGCAGGTAGTGCTGGTTGTACATGACGCCGAGGACGTTGCCGAAGGGGTCGACCACGGAGGCGGTGACGAACCCGGGCCCGCGCTCGACCGGCTTTTCGTACGCCGTGGCGCCCAGGGACAGCAGCCGCTCGAAGGCGGCCTCGACGTCGTCCACATGCCAGTAGATGACCGCGCCGCCGGCCTCCTCCGGGCGGGGGCGGGGGGCGAAGCGGCCGTCGATGATGCCGAGCTCGTGCTGGTGGTCCCCGACGCGGAACTCGACGTAGACGGGCGCGCCCTCCACCGGGCGCGTGAAGTACGGCTCGATGCCGAGCAGTTCGGTGTACCAGCGGGCGGCGGCGGTGACGTCGTCGGCGAAGAAGCTGACGGTGGTGAGGCCTCGCAACATCGGATGGATCCCTTCTCAGCGGGTGACGTCCCCATCCTCCGATCCAAAGTGCTCATCTCCTGAGCACTTTGCTGGAGAATCAGGGTATGCGCGCTGACCGTCTGGTGGCCGTTGTGCTGCTGATGCAGTCCCGGGGCCGGGTGACCGCGGCCGAGCTGGCCGCCGAACTCCAGGTGTCGGTCGCCACCGCCCGCCGCGACCTGGAGGCGCTCGCGACGGCGGGCGTCCCGGTCTATCCGCAGCCCGGCCGCGGTGGCGGCTGGTCCCTGGTCGGCGGGGCCCGCACCGACCTCAGCGGTCTGACGGCGGCCGAGGCGCAGGCGCTGTTCCTGCTCGTCGGCCCCGCCGCGGCCGTCTCCGCCGAGGCCAAGGCGGCGCTGCGCAAACTCGTGCGGGCCCTGCCCCCGACGTTCCGGGCCGACGCCCAGGCCGCCACCGACGCGACCGTGATCGACCCCGTCGGGTGGGGCGCGCACGACCGTCCACGACCCGCGACGGTCGACCTGCTGCAGTCCACCGTCATCCGGCGCCGCAAGGTCCGTCTGACCTACGCGGGGCATGCCGGGGAAGTGACCGAACGGCTGGTCGATCCATGGGGGCTCGTCGACAAGGACGACGTCTGGTACCTGCTGGCGGGAACCGACCGAGGGCGGCGCACCTTCCGCGTCGACCGGATCGTCCGGGCCGAGCCGACCGACCAGCCCGCCGCACGCCCCGACGACTTCGTCCTCGCCACGGCCTGGCAGGAGGTCGTCGACGAGATCGAGCGACGACGCTCACGCATCTGGGCGACCGTGCTGGTCGAGGAGCGGTTCGTACGGATCCTGCGCCACCGGTTCGGACGGCACTGCCACACCGACGGCGAACACGGCGACGGACGTGTCCGGGTGCGGCTCGCCGCCCCGACCCCTCTGGACATCGCCCGTGATCTCGCCGGCTGGGGTGCGACGGTCGACGTCCTCGAACCACGCTCCGTCCAGGACGAACTCGCCCGCATCGGCGCCGAGCTCCTCGGCCGCTACCCCCGCTGAACCTCGGATGGCCCACTGTCCATGCAGCAGCGCACGAAATCCCGGACGACGGGGTTGGTGTCGTCGGCGGGTGCCCATGCGACGCCCACCTCGGTGGGGCTGACCCCGCTGACGGGGCGGTAGGTCACGCCGGGGCGCGCGTAGTACCGGGCGGCGGATTCCGGGGCCAGGGCGATCCCGTAGCCGTTGGCGATGGCGCTCAGCCAGTCGTCGGGCTGGTGGGTGACGGCGCCCACGCGGACCGGATTGCCGTCACGCTCGTCGGCGGCCAGCCAGTAGTCCCGCCACCGGCCTGTTTCGGATGGGGCCGCCACGAACGGCTCCTCCCACAGCTCCCGGAAAGGGATCAGGTCGCGGCCGGCCAGCGGATGTGCCGTGGACAGCGCGACCCAGCGGGGCTCGGTGAACAGCACCTCCACCCGCAGGGCGTCCTGGCCGGGAAAGGGAAGGCGCAGCAGGGCGACGTCGACGTCCCCGGCGGCGAGTCCGGCGGTCGGGTCCGACCAGGAGGCCTGCCGCATGTCGACCCTCCAGCCCGGACGGCGGCCGGCGAACGCCGCGATGATGTGCTGGGTGGCCTCGTTGGCGGCGCTGGCCAGGAAGCCGACCCGCAGTACGCGTGACGCCCGGGCGGCGACGTGCTTGGTCTCCCGCAGCGCCCGGTCCCAGTCGGCCAGCAGGGTGGGCACCCGTCGCGCCAGGGCCCGGCCTGGTTCGGTGAGGGCCATGCCGGCCCGGGAGCGCGTGAACAGCCGCACTCCGAGCTGGGCCTCGAGTTGCTTGATCTGTTTGGTGAGCGTCGGCTGTGACACGAAAAGCCGGCCGGCGGCGTGAGTGAGACTTCCTTCCTCCGCCACGGCCATGAAATACCGCAGCAATCTCGTGTCGACATCCATGCCATCAGGCTATAGACGCAGGTATTGGACGCCAAGAGGGCGCTGGACAAGACTCGTGGGTGCGTTCTCCCGCCCTTCATCACCTTTCTCGCCGAACCGAGGCATACGCATGTCCATCGCATATGTAGCCGTCACCGTCATCACGATCGTGGCCAACGCCGGGGCCGCCCTCGCCGACTTCGTCCGGGCGAAGTTCGTGCTCGCCAACTCGGCCGCGGTGGGGATCCCGCCGTCCTGGATCCCGCTGCTGGGCGCCCTGAAGGCCGCCGGCGCGGCCGGGCTCCTGCTCGGGCTCCTCGGCGTTCGCCTCATCGGGATCGCCGCCGCCGTCGGGCTCGTCCTGTTCTTCGCCGGCGCCATCGCCGTGCACGTCCGCTCCCGCGTGCTCCACAACATCGCCTCGGGGCCCGGACCCTTTTTCGCGCTGGCCGTCGCGTCCCTCGCCCTCGCCTCGGCCACACAGTTCTGACAGCAAAGAATCACCCCATTTTCCCTCCATCGCTACACAGCGAATAAAAGGGGGAATCACCGCCGAAGCAATAAGCCGCATTCACCGTGAGATCAGTGGCGAAACGGGCAAAGTCCGGAAAGATAAAGATATTCATCCACTGGACACGCATGGGCGGCAGCGGGAGGAATGATGGGCAGACGCGTGGCGCCGGTCCTGCTGGGCGTGGAGGCGGCGATGGCGCTCACCCTCCGCCCTCCCGTCACGGGTTCCGTCGTCCACGACGGACGACCCGCCGGGGCACACATTCCGGGGGCTGACCAGCCGCCGGACCCCGGCCGGACGTCCTCAGGGTCCACGGAGGTGACCTTCCAGGTGCTGCCTCTTCCGACCGGCCCACCGACCCCGTGGCCCACCGACTCGCCATCCCCCTGGCCCACCGACTCGCCGTCCCCTCGGTCGACCGGTGTTCCGACGGGTCCGGTCACCACGACCCCGGCCGCCGGTCCGCCCGACGTGGAGAAGACGGTGCGACCGGACATCCACCCGGCGAAGCCCGGCGTCCGGCCGCGGCGGCACGTAACCGGGTCCCTCGAAGCCTCTTCCGGGGACGACGTCACCGCTGAGGAGATCGTCATCACCGGAGGGGAACTCGCCGACATGACCGGCGGCCATCAGACCGACCGCGGCGGGGAGACCGGGACGTCCGGCGAATCCGCTAACGGCACCTACGGCGGCGGGGCCCCGCCGGCCGGTGGCGGCGAGCCCGGCCGGCCGGCGCCGGCCCCCGGAGATCTGCCCTTCACCGGCGCCGACCGGGCGGCTCTCCTGCTCACGGCCTGCGGCGGGACGGCGGCCGTGCTGCTCGGCGCCTTGCTCCTCTACCTGGCCCGCCGGCGGCGCCGGGACACCGACCTGTGAAGCGTCCGGCGCCGGATTCTGGGACGGACGGCCGGGCGAGCCGGTCGTGTTCGTGACAGGACGGAGATCGCCGCCATGCCGTCGGCCGGAAATCCTGGACGGGCGCTTCCCGGTATCGAGGCGCCGCACATCGCAGTCCTCAGAAACATCGCCCATCCCATTCGTTTCGGGGATCGCCGAGATTTTTACCTATTGCCCAATAAAAGCATCCCAAACGCCATGGCACGCTAAATGCCGTGCGTAAGTGGAAACTTCTGGTAAGCGGCCTCGCCGCCACGTCAGCCCTGGTCACAGGGGTCTGTTCGCCGGTCCTCGCCCAGTCCGCGCCCGCCGCCCATTCGGTTCAGACGCGCCTCGCCCCGGAGGTATTCGGGCGCGCCGTCTACCTCCTGGACGCCACCAGCGGTAAATCACTGCTGGACGACAACGCCGCCGAGCGGATGCCGATCGCGAGCCTCACCAAGGTGATGACCGCCTACGTCGTCCTCAAGGAGGCCAAGCCCGGGGACAGCATCCCGATCAGCGGGGAAGACGTGCAGTACGCCGAGGACGGCGGCGCCGCGGCCGCCGATCTGCACCCCGGCGACCGGATCCCGGTCAAGGAGCTGCTGTACGGCCTGCTGCTGCCTTCGGGCGCGGACGCCGCCCACGCACTGGCCCGTTTCTACGGCCCCGGCGTCGGCGGTTTCGTCGCCAAGATGAACGCCACCGCCCACCAGCTCGGGCTGCGCGACACCCACTACGTCAACGCCGACGGGCTCCCCACGCCGGACGGCGACGGCTACTCCACCGCCCGGGACCAGGCGCGGCTGGCCGCACTCGCCCTGCGCGACGACAGGTTCAGGACCGTGGTCTCCACGCAGAGTCACTCGCTGGACGAGACCCAGGAGCACCAGGCCTACACCTGGACCAGCACCAACAAGATGCTCGGTGAGCCCGGTGTGCTGGGCGTGAAGACCGGTTTCACCAGCAACGCCGGCTTCTGCCTGACCTTCGCGGCGGACCGGGCCGGGCACCGTCTGGTCGGCGTGATCCTCGGCGAGGAGGTCTCCGCGCGCCGCTTCGACACGGCCGCGTCCCTGCTGGACTGGGGTGCCGCGTCCGCGCAGAGCCGAGCGGCGGCCTAGAGCGTCCCCCTGCGGGTTCACCGTGAACCCGCCTCGCGTGGGAGACGCCGGAAACGTGCCTGACGACCCTCGTGATGCCGAGGGTCGTCAGGCGGGGGCATGTTCAGTTGAAGCGGCGGAGTCTGAGGCTGTTGCTGACGACGAAGACCGAGGAGAACGCCATCGCGGCCCCAGCGATCATCGGGTTTAGCAACCCAGCGGCGGCCAGCGGCAAAGCGGCAACGTTGTAGGCGAACGCCCAGAACAGATTCCCCTTGATCGTGCCCAGCGTACGGCGCGACAACCGGATCGCGTCCGCCGCCACCCGCAGATCACCACGCACAAGAGTCAGATCCGAGGCCTGGATGGCCGCATCGGTACCCGTCCCCATCGCCAGCCCCAGATCGGCCTGAGCGAGTGCGGCGGCGTCGTTCACCCCGTCCCCCACCATCGCGACCGCGCGGCCCTCACCCTGAAGCCTCTTGACCACCTCGACCTTGTCAGCGGGCAACACCTCGGCGATCACCTCATCGATGCCCACCTCACCGGCGACGGCCTTGGCCACCGCCTCGTTGTCCCCGGTCAGCAACACCGGGGTCAAGCCCAGGGCGCGAAGCTGTGTGATGGCCTCCTTGCTGGTCGGCTTGACCACATCGGCCACCACCAGCACCGCACGGGCCTCGCCGTCCCAGCCGACCGCGACGGCGGTGCGACCGGCGGCCTGTTCGTCCTGGAGCTTGCGCTCCAACTCGACGGGCAGGTGTTGCGACCATTCCTCCAGCAGCCGGGGCCGTCCGACCAGCACCGCATGCCCCTCCACGATTCCCTGGACACCGAGGCCTTCGATGTTGGTGAAGTCCTCCACACTCGCCGTGGAGGCGGCGGCCCGCGCGATGGCCTGCGCGATCGGGTGTTCGGAGGCGTGTTCCAGGGCGCCGGCCAGACGCAGCACCTGGTCACGGTCCTCACCCTCGGCCACGTGCACGCCGACCAGCGTCATCCTGCCTTCGGTGACCGTGCCGGTCTTGTCCAGGACCACCGTGTCGATCTTCCGGGTCGACTCCAGCACCTCCGGCCCCTTGATCAAGATCCCGAGCTGGGCGCCCCGGCCGGTGCCGACGAGCAGAGCAGTGGGAGTGGCCAACCCCAGAGCACACGGGCACGCGATGATCAACACCGCCACCGCGGCCGTGAACGCCGCCGCCACCCCTTGCCCGGTGCCGAGCCAGAATCCGAGGGTGCCGATGGCCAGGGCGATCACGATCGGGACGAAGATCCCCGAGATCCGGTCCGCCAGCCGCTGCACCTGCGCCTTACCGGTCTGGGCTTCTTCGACCAGTTTGGCCATCTGCGCGAGCTGCGTGTCGGAACCGACCCGGGTGGCACGGACGACCAGGCGGCCCCCGGCGTTCACCGTCGCGCCGGTCACCCCGTCCCCCGGCCGCACCTCGACGGGCACCGACTCACCGGTCAGCATCGAGGCGTCGACGGCGGAGTTGCCTTCTTCGATGACGCCGTCGGTGGCGATCTTCTCGCCGGGCCGGACGACGAACCGGTCGCCGACCTTCAGTTGGTCGGTGGGGACGCGGACCTCCGCACCGCCGCGCAGCACCGCCACGTCCTTGGCGCCCAGCTCCAGAAGCGCCCGCAACGCCGCCCCCGCCCGCCGCTTGGAGCGGGCTTCGAAATAGCGGCCGGCCAGGATGAACGCCGTCACCGCCGCGGCGGTCTCCAGGTAGATGTTGCCGGAGCCGTCGGAGCGCTCGATGGTGAACTCGAACGGGTGGGTCATGCCGGGGGTGCCGGCGGTGCCGAAGAACAGGGCCCACAGCGACCAGGCCAGGGCGGCGATGGTGCCAAGGGAGATCAGGGTGTCCATCGTCGCCGCGCCGTGCCGCAGGTTCGTCCAGGCGGCCCTGTGGAACGGCCACCCGGCATAGACGACCACCGGAGCGGCGAGCGTCAGCGACAGCCACTGCCAGTTGGTGAACTGCAACGCCGGGATCATGGCCATCATCACCACGGGCACCGCCAGCACCACGGAGGTGACGAGCCGGTGGCGCAGCGGCCTCAGCTCGTCCTCCTGCTCGGCATCGGGAGCCGCCGTCGTCTCGGGTCTGGGCGGGGCGGGCAGCTTGGCGGTGTATCCGGCCTTCTCCACCTCGGCCACCAGGTCCTGCGGGTCGAGCCCCTCGGGAAAGGTGACCTTGGCCTTCTCGGTCGCGTAGTTGACCGTCGCGGTCACCCCGTCGAGCTTGTTCAGCTTGCGCTCGATCCGGTTGGCACAGGATGCGCAGGTCATACCGCCGATCGAGAGTTCGACCGACCGCTCATCGGTGATGGAGGACATGATCTCTCCTGTCTAGCGTCGTACTCGGCGTCAGTGGCCGTGCTCGCCGTGCCCGCTGGGCTCCGCCGGGCCGGACGCCGGGGTGGCGGCGGCGCGGACGGTGAAGGCGGCGGTGCGGACGGTGCCGCCGTGCTGGAAGTCGAGGAACAGCCGGTAGTCGCCCACACTGGGCACCTCGGCGTAGAAGGTGATCCCCGGACCCGCCGTCGTCCTGCCGTCGCCCGGCTCCCCGTCGGGGTGCACGTGCAGGTAGGCCAGGTCGCCGTCGCGCAGGGCCACCAGGTGCCCGTAGGCGCCGAGGTAGGGCTGCAGGTCGGTGACCGGCTTGCCGTCCTTGCTCACCGTCAGGGTCAGTTCGCTCGACCGGCCGGGGACCAGGTCGCCGTCGAGGGTGACGCTGTAGCCGTCCACTTCGGCGGTACGGCTCGGCGCCGGGAGCGGCTTCGGCTCATACCCCCCAGGGGCGTACAGGTCGACGCCGAGCGTGATCCCGTCGCCGTTCTCCGGGGTGAAGTCGGCGAACGCCCGGTAGGTGCCGGGGGTGGGCAGGGTGAGCGGGACCGACCACGTGCCGTCGGCGGCCATGCTCGGGTGCAGGTGCTGGAAGCCGCCGAGGTCACGTGGAACCACGATGAAGTGCAGCTTCTTGTCGTGCTCCACCTGGTAGGCGGTCACCGGCCTGCCGTCGGGGCCGGTGACGGCGAACCTGAAGTCGGTCGCCTCCCCCGGCTTGATCGCTCTGGTCAGCGGGGTCAGGGTGTAGCCGTCCTGGGACACCTGCAGCCCTCCCGGGACCGGTGCCGTCTCGGCGGACCCCCCGTGCCCGCTCTCGGCGTGGGCGCCGTGGCCGGCCGCGGCGGGCGGCATGTCGCCGCCCACCGCGCCACCGGCTCCGAACGCCCCGCCGAAGACCACGGCGAGCCCCAGGACGTACGCCCCGATCTTCGCGGGCGCGTTCACGGCCGGCCGGCCATTTCGTAGCCTGCCCGCTCCACCGCCGCGCGGATCTCCTCGTCGGAGAACCCGGTACCGCTGACGGTGACGGCCCCGGCGGCCAGGTCGACGTCGACACCGGTGACGCCCGGGACCTGGCCGATCTCCGCGGAGACCGACGAGACGCAGTGGCCGCAGGTCATGCCGCTCACCCCGTAGATGTTCGCGTTCTTGTCCTCGATCTCGACCGTCGCGGTGGAACGCTCATCGGTGCCGCAGGCGCAAGCAGTGCACATGGGTTCATCCTTTCTTACCCGAGGGGGGTATCTCGTGACTGGAACTATAACATACCCCCCTAGGGTGTCCAGTGGACGAAGTTATCCACAGTTTCCACAGACTCGTACACAGGTTCGAAATCTCTGTCGACACCTGTGGCACCGAGCCGGTGGAGACGGTCGGTGGCAGAGCCGCTTCAGCGGCCGAGGAGGTCGGTGGCCTGGGTGAGCACGGCTTCGACCGGGATGTCGGACACCCACGAAGGGTCGTGCTCGCAACGGTCGGCGGTGACGTCGACACCGCTGACGCCGCAGGTGGGGCACCTCGTCGTCCACGAGATCAGGGGACGATGATCGGCCCTGGTCAGCGGGCCGGCGTTGATCAGGTTGCCGCACCAGTAGATACCAACCGTCGGTGTGCCGACGGCGGCGGCCAGATGGCGGGAGCCCGTGTCGTTGGAGATCAACAGCGCGCACCGTTCGTACAGCGCGGCCAGGCCTCCGACGCTGAGGTCGAGGACCGGCGTCGCAGGCGTGCGCATCGCGGCGACGGTCTCGGTGACCAGGTCCTTCTCGGCGGGGGTGCCGGTCACCGCGGTCGGACGGCCGAGCCGGTCGGCGACGGCGGCGAAGCGGTCGGCGGGCCAGCGGCGCCGCGGGTCGCTGGCGCCGGGATGGACCGCGACCAGCCCGGGCGGCGGCTCCCCGAGGGCGGCCGCCAGCTCGGCCCGGTCGGCGCCGGTGACCGTGATCCGGGGCTCCAGATCGGCGGTGGTGGCGCCGACCAGGGCCGCCACCTCCAGGAACCGCAGCGTCTCGTGCTGGAAGTACAGGTAGGGCACGTTGCGATCCAGAGGTTCGGCGTCCGGGGTGCGCAGGCCGGCCGTCACCCGGGCGCCGAGGCTGCGGACGAACGGGTTGGAGTGGCGTCCCCCGCCGTGGATCTGCACGGCCAGGTCGAAACGCCGTTCCCGGAGCCGTTCCAGGAGCCCGACCGGCAGGAGATGCCCGCTCTTCTGGGTGGAGAGCCCCGTGACGAGCGGCAGGGCGACCACGTCGTCCACCGGCCCCGGGCGCCCCGCGAGGAACGCGGCGTGCCAGGGGGTGCCGATCAGGGTGACCGAGGCGTCCGGGTAGGCCCGCCTGAGCGCCTCGATCGCGGGCACGGCCACCAGGTAGTCGCCGAGCGCGTTGGCCCGCAGGACCACGACGCGCTCCACTCCCTCGACCAGCACCCCGCCGGTCACGGCGAGTCCAGGACGTAGTCGTAGCACTCGGCGCTTCTGTCGTGCACGGTGGTCGGCAGTTCCAGGTGGTAGGCGCGGCTCGGCAGCAGACCCGCCCCGCCGTACCTCTCCATGACGCGGAGTTCGGCGACGACGTCCTCCCCGGAGTGGGCCGGGGGCACCGAGCGCCAGAATTCGAAACCACCGCACTCGACCAGCCGCTCGCGGTCGTAGAGGACGCAGCCGCCGATCCAGGCCACCTTGTAGGGCCACCAGGCCCGGCCCGTGCCCACCCGCCGCGCCAGGTGCAGCGGGTTGGCGGCGTTGTGGAGGGTGTGGCGCCACCATCGCGGGTCGTGACGCCGGATCCGCTCGGGAAGCACCGTGGAGGTCCATTCCTCGTACGGGAGCAGCTCGTGGGGCCGTAGGTCGTCCCGGTACGACAGGCCGTGCAGCGCGAAGCCCACGAAACCGCACCCCAGCTCCTCGACGGCCGAAAGCAGCACCTCCACGGCGTCCGGCTCCAGCCACACGTCGTCGTCGAGGTAGAGCACGTACCGGCGGGCCGCCTGGTCGAGCAGGAACTGGCGCTGCTCGGCCAGGCCACGCGGCGGGACGTGGCGGAGCACCTCGACGGGACGGTCACGGTGACGGAGGATCCTGACCGCGGCGGCCACCAGGGCGTCCTCGGCGACGGGGACCTCCGACTGGTCGGAGACCACGACGCGGAAACCCGCGGCCGTCTGCGCCGCGAGGCCCGCCAGCGTCACCGCCAGCGCCGCTGGACGATCCCTGGTGGGAATCAGCACGTCCAGATCTGCAGGATCTCCCATAGCGCGTGGCTACCCCCCGCCGACCTGGGCAAACGACGGCGTCCGCACCGCTGGCGGCGGGTAGCTGGACTGAGGGGGGACAGATGATCAGAGGCTACGTGGAGCAGCCGAGCCCGCGGGCAGGGGACCGGCTGACGCTTCGCGTGGCGACCGACGCCCCGGCGTTCCGGGTGGAGTTCTACCGGTGCGGCGCCGAACTGGTGCCGTACGGGGTGTCACAGTGGCTGCCGGGCCGGAACGCGCCGCCGCGCCTGCCGTTCCAGGACTGGGGCGAACCAGGCGACGGCCGCGCGGGCTGGCCGGGGTACCCGCTGCCCGCCCCCAGGCGGACGGGGGTCTACGTGGCGGTCCTGGTGGAGGGGGACGGCGACGGGCGGGAGTCGTCCACGCCGGACCGGACGACGGCGGACGGGCGGGAGGCGAAGGCCCTGTTCGTCGTACGTCCGGCGCGTCCGTCCGCGGCCGTGCTCTACAAGATCCCACTGCTGACCTACCACGCCTACAACCTGGTCGACGGGCAGGAGTACGACCCCGCCACCGGGCGCGGCCACTGGTGCCTGTACAACATGCCCCGCCCAGAGGAGCTGCCGCCGGGAGCGCCCGCGGCCGTGGGGCTGCACCGGCCGGGTGGCGGTACGGGCGGAACGCCGTACGACATCGGCAACTTCGACCCGTTCGACCCCACCCCCCGCCAGACCTTCGCCCACTGGGACGGGCGCTTCATCGGCTGGATGGAGCGGCAGGGGTACGGCGCGGACTACTGCACCGACGTCGACCTGCACCGGTACGGCCCGGAGCTGCTGGCCCCGTACCGGCTGCTCGTCAGCGTCGGGCACGACGAGTACTGGAGCGACGCCATGCGGGCGGCCGTCGAGGGGCACGTGGCGGGCGGGGGCGCGGCGGCGTTCTTCGGGGGGAACACGTGCTGGTGGCGGGTGGTGTTCCACGACGAGGTGACGTTCTCGCGCACGGGATTCTGGCACGAGCTCGGGCGGCCCGAGAACGGGCTGACCGGGGTGAGCTTCCGCAACGGCGGCGAACGCGACCGGGACGAGCACCCGGTGCCGGTGGGGTACCGGGTGCAGAACGCGGGGCACTGGGTGTACGAGGGCACCGGGGTGCGGGACGGCGAGCTGTTCGGCGAACGGGAGTACCTGGTCGGGTACGAATGCGACGGGGCGGAGTTCGACCGGCAGGCGTACCGCAGGGACGGTCACGCCGTTCCCACCGGCCGCGACGGCACGCCCGAGGAGTTCGTCATCCTCGGCGTGGGCGACGCCCGGGCGAGCGGGTGGGGGCTCGGCAACGGGGCCGCGACGATGGGGATCCACACCCGGGGCGGCACGGTCTTCACCGCCGCCACCACCGACTGGGCCCGCGCCCTGACCACCTGCCCCGTGGTCCGGCAGATCACCCGTAACGTCCTGGACCGCCTGGGCTAGTGGGGTCTGGCCGGAGGTTGCCAGTCCTCGCCGGGGATGGGGGGTTCTTCGCGCTTGCGGATCAGGTAGGGGGGCATCGCCAGGGCGTGCATGTTCGTCTTGCGGAGCGTCTCGATCGACTGTTCGGGGGTCTCGGTCAGCGGGTCGCCGGGGCCGTTGAGGGAGGTGTTGATCAGGACGGGGCAGCCGGTCCAGTCGAACCACCTGGTCAGCAGGGTGTGCAGGAAGGGCGTCGAACCCCTCTCCACGGTCTGCAGCCTGGCGGTGCCGTCGACGTGGGTGATCGCGGGCAGCCGCCTGCGGTACCGGGGGCGTACGTTGGCGGCGTACTGCATGAACGGCGCGGGGCGGTCCACCTCGAAGATGTGCCCGGCGTGCTCGGCCAGGACCAGCGGGGCGAGCGGCCGGAACCATTCGCGGCCCTTCACCTCGAAGTTGATGTAGTCCTGCATCTCCGGCCTGCGCGGGTCGCCGAGGATGCTGCGGTTGCCGAGCGCCCGCGGGCCGGACTCGCTGCGTCCCTGGTGCAGGCCGACGACGCGCCCGTTCGACAGCAGCGCCACCATCGCGCCCGCCAGGTCGGCGGGCCGCTCGGCCACGAGATCGGCGGGCAGGTTCCGGACGGCGGCGGCCAGCTCGTCCGCGTCCGGTTCCGGGCCGAGGAAGTCGTCGGTCCAGCGGAACCGGCTCTCCACGCCGAGGCAGGCGATGAGACCGTACAGCGCGCACCCCACGGCGGTGCCGCCGTCGTGGGGGCTCGGCGGGATGAACACCGCGCGGAAGGGCGAGCGGCGGATGAGGATGCCGTTGGCCGAGCAGTTCAGCGCCGTCCCGCCGGCGAACACCAGGTTCGTCTCGCCGGTCCGCTCGTGCAGCCACTCGGCGAGCCGCGCCAGGGCGTTCTCGAACGCCCGCTGCCCCGCCGCCGCGAGATCGGCGCAGCGGGCGAAGCGTTCGGGGCCGTCGGCGAGGTAGCGGTAGGCGTCGTCGTGGCGCTCGAACGTCCTCGTCCACTCCTCGGGGATGAGGACCTCGTGCCCGCGCACCTCCAGGTCGGGCAGGCCCAGGGCGTCCGGGTCGCCGAAGGGGGCGAGGCCCATGACCTTGCCCTCGTTGCCCTCGCCGGAAGGCCAGAGCATCTTGGTCAGCAGCGCGTAGAAGCAGCCGAGCCCGGCCGGGCGGGTCCAGTCGCCGTCCCAGACCTGCTTGGCCAGGCAGGAGAGGCGGCCGCGCTCGCAGTGGTAGAACGAGCCGATCTCCAGCATGTGCCCGCCCGTGCCCGGCGGCAGGTCCACCTGCTCGGTGAGGTCGCGGACGTGGCTGCCCTGGGCGTCGATCACCAGGCCCGCGGCGTGGTCGAACGGGGAGGGGTGGAACGCGCTGTACAGGTGGGACAGGTGGTGGGAGACGAGGACGACCCGCGCGTCCGGCTTCAGGTCGAGCGTCCTGCGCAGTTCCTCGCGGTAGGCGTCGAGGTTCCCGATCTCGGTGTCGGAGGAGTAGCCCTCGACCACCAGGTCGACGGGGTCCTTCAGCAGCGGCATCCGGGGCAGGTAGCGGTCCGGCAGGTCGCCGAGCCGTCCCCAGTGGTGTTTGCGGCGGCTGACGCGCTCCTTCTGCAGGCTGTACATCTCGGACGCGCCCCGTGCGACCGCGATCGATCCGTCCTGGGTGCGGTTGATACCGACAACGATGGGAACGTCCGTCATCCTGGTCCCTCCTCGCTAGTCGGGAGATACCCGCGAACCGGACAAAGCCATCCATAAGGGATGCAAGGCCTCCCCTCAGAGCCGGGGTGACGTCTCCCGGGGGCTCGCCAGCACCCGCGCGGCCGCCTCCAGCACCTCGTCCACCGTGATCTCCAGCAACGCCGGATCCGGCACGTGCGTCAGCACATGCCGTTCGCCGTCTCCGTGCCACAGGGCGGCGTGCAGCGGCTTGCGCGGCGGTCCCCACAGGCGCGGCGACGCCGGCCCGAAGAGCACCACGGACGGCCGCTCGTACGCGCTGGCGACGTGCGCCACCCCCGTGTCACCGCTGACCACCAGCGAGGCCTCGCACACCAGCGCCAGCAGCGCCTCCAGGTCGGTGAGGCCGGCGAGATTCGCGGCGACCGGCAGACCGGCGGCCCCGGCGACCCAGGCGGCGAGTTCACGTTCGGCGGACCCGCCCGTGACGACCACGTCATGGCCCTCGGCGGCCAGGGCACGCGCCACGGCGGCGAACCGCTCCGGCGGCCAGCGCTTGCTGCCGTAAGCGGCGCCGGGATGGACGACGCTCGCCCCCGGTCGTGGGCTGGGCACGGGCGGCGGCGGCAACAGCAGGTCGTCCTCGCGCGCCACGGCGCCGTCGGACCTGACCAGCCGGCACCACCGGGTCACCTCGTGCTCCACCGCGAGGACGGGCGGGCCGGCGGTGTGCCCGGCCTCCGGGCAGGCGAAGGCGACCAGACGCCCCGGCCGCGTCGCCAGCAGGGCCCGTACGCTGCCGGGCAGGACTCCGTGCAGGTCGACCGCCACGTCGGGGGCCCGCACCGGCGGCGGGCGCAGCCCGGTGTGCGGGACGATCTCGTCGACCGCCCCGGTGAGCGTCGCCACGGGGGCGAGCGCGGGTGAGACCGCGAGCATGAGGCGGTGCCCCGGATGACGCCGCCGCAGCGCACGCAGCGCCGGCACCGCGACGAGCAGGTCGCCGAGGTTCAGGGCGCGAAGCACCAGCAGGCACGGGCGGGTGCGGACAGCGGGCACGGCCGAGTCGTACCCGGAAAAACCGCCCAGGTCGCGGTCGCCGCGCCACCGGGTTTTGAGGAGCGCTCCTTCAGGTATGGCTCCTGGTGAAGAAGGGCCCCGGGCTCCTCCTGGCGGCCGCCCGGTCGTCCAGCGCACGAACTCCCCTCGCGGACGGCGATCGGCCTCACGACAGGTCGCCGTCGACCGTTGCCGTCTACGCGTCGAGGGATTCCTTCCTATGAACGAGAAGACCGTCAGCGCCGTGGTCGTCGGGGACGTGATGCTCGATTCGTGGCTGCACGGATCGGCCAAACGCATCGCGGCGGAGGCGCCCGTACCGGTGATCAGCCTCGAAGGCACCGACGACGCGCCCGGCGGGGCCGCCAACACCGCCGCGAACCTCGTGGCGCTCGGCGCCCGCGTCCGGCTCCTCGGCGTCGTCGGGGACGACGAGTGCGCCGACCTGCTCACCCACCTCCTCCAGTTGTACGGCGTCGAAACCGAGCTGCTCACCGTGCCCGGCCGGCGCACCACCCACAAGCGGCGGCTGATCACCGGCGGGCAGCTCACCGCCCGCTACGACGAGGAGGACCTGGAGCCCATCCCGCCCGCCGTCGAGGAGGAACTGATCGGCAGGCTCGCCCCCGCCGTCGCCGGGGCCGGCGTGGTCGTGGCCAGCGACTACGCCTCCGGCGTGTTCACCCCGCGGGTCCGCCGCGCCCTGGCGCGGGCGCCGCTGCTGGTGGTGGACGCCCACTCGGTCGCCGCCTGGCGCGACTGCGCGCCGACCGCCGTGTTGCCCAACTATGACGAGGTGGTGCGGCTGCTGGACGACGAGGGCGAGGGGGTCGACCGGGTGGACTTCCTGATGTCGCGCTCCGAGCGGCTCCTCGCCGCCACCCGCGCCCGCCTGGTCGTCACCACGCTCGACGGGGAGGGCACCCTGCTGCACCGCCGGGGCCACCCGCCGTACCGCACCTATGCCGAGCCCGCCCCCCAGCACATGGCCACCGGCGCGGGCGACACCTTCACCGCCGCCTTCGCGCTGTGGCTCGCGGGCGGCGCCTCGCCGGAGGAGGCGGCCGAGGCGGGGCAGGCCGCCGCGGCGGTCGTGGTACGCCGTCCCGGCACCTCCGTCTGCACCCGCAACGAGCTCCTGCGCGCGATGCGCAGGGACGACGGCGTGGTGCAGCCGCCGCAGCGACTGGCGCAGCTGGTGGACGAGCGGCGGCGGCGCGGCGAGCGGATCGTGTTCACCAACGGCTGCTTCGACCTGCTGCACCGGGGTCACGTGTCGTACCTGGAGCAGGCGCGCAGGCTCGGGGACGTCCTGGTGGTGGCCGTGAACAGCGACGCCAGCGTGGCCCGGCTGAAGGGCCCCGGGCGGCCGGTCAACCCGTGCGAGGACCGGATGTCGGTACTGGCCGCGCTGAACCACGTCGACTACGTGACCTCGTTCGAGGAGGACACGCCCGAGCGTCTGCTCCGCATGATCAGACCGGAGATCTACGTCAAGGGCGGCGACTACACCCCCGACATGCTGCCGGAGGCGCCCCTGGTACGCGCCCTCGGCGGGGAGGTGAAGGTGCTCGGATACCTGTCCGACCGGTCGACCACGGCGATCATCAGACGGGTGACGTCCCTCCCGGCGGACTCAGCCTAGGCGGGCGCCCGTGGCGATCCGCCAGGCGGGCGGGGTGCGGGAGACACGGCGGCTCGAACGCCACAGGCCGACCAGCCAGCCCACACCGACCACCGAGACCAGGGCGAGGCCGCCCCAGTACAGCGCGGTGAACGACTCCAGCTGGGCCTCGGTCGGCCGGGGCAGCCACCCGTGCGAGAGAAGCGCGCGCTGCGTGGGGCTGCTGGTGAGCAGCAGGGTGACGACCAGGGCGATGGAGTGCATGGAATCCCACAGGGCGTGCAGCGCCGAGACGCCGAGGTAGGTCAGCACGAGACGACCGGTGATCATGAAGTGGTCGCGGGTGCTCGCGCTGAACAGCACGCCGCCCAGGATCGCCGTCCACAGCCCGTGACCGACCGGGGCGAGCAGCCCCCGCAGGACCTCGGTCTCCACCAGCTGCATCAGGGACAGCCCCTTGACGGTGAAGAGCGCGGTGAAGGCGTACCCGGCGGACTCGAAGGCGGCGAACCCGAAACCGACGGCCGCGCCCAGGATCATGCCGTCACGGACGGTCTTGTGGACCAGATGGCGGGTGAGGACGGCCAGGGCGGCGAGCTTGACCGCCTCCTCGATCAGGCCGACCCCCAGGAACAGCCACGGCGAGGGGCTCAGAAGGTACGTCTCCAGGACCGAGGCGCCGAGCACCCCGAGGACGCCGCCGGTGAGGAACGTGCTGAACACCAGCGTCGGCGTCAGCTCGCCGGTGTCACGGCGCTCGAAGGCCCACACCACGAACGTCACCGGCACCAGGAAACTGCCCAGCAGCACCAGGGTGGGGATGAGGTTCGGATTCCCCGTGAGGAAGGTGATCACCACGGTCAGCACCCACAGCGTCAGCCCGGTGAGGAAGATCCTCAGCCAGGGACGCCGCGCGGACGACCTCAGGGGGGTGGTGGACGTCGTCATCGGCCCTCCTCGCTGTCAGGGAGCGACCTCCGTCGGCCCTACCCCTCCCAGGGTTCCGCGATCGGCGGGAGGGGACGGTTGCGGGCCGGGTCGCGAGGGTCTCCGGCGGCGATCACTCGAAGTCGTCCGGATTGAGTTCCTTCAGGTGCTCCCGCATCGTGTCGTCCACCGTGGAGCTGTCGTACCCGGCCCTCCCCCGCGGAGCGGTCTCCGCACGCCCCTTCTCCTTCGAGGTGGCGGCTTCCTCCCCCGGTCCACGCTCGGTCGGGGTGCCCTTTTCCTCGGACGTCGCGCTCACGGCTCCTCCTCGTGCTCATCGAGGGCATGGCGATCGGAACGTTGATTGATACCCGCCCGAAGGAGCCGGTACGCCGCCGTTTGCCATGGCGGGGCGAACAGTTGACCGCTCAAGGACCGTGAGCCGTGTTCCTCCGGCCGCGGGTGGACCCGTAATGACAACGGCACCCAGGGTTTACCCGTCTGCGGTCTTCGACCGGTCCTGTAAGGCCTAGCGTTGAACCGATGATTTATAGTCCGCCGGTCACCTGACCCGACGAGGGAGGCGACCCGGCACCTCGTCGGCCGTGAGCCGGCAGGCATGTGGCCCCCTCGGCGCGCACGCGGTGCGAACCGATGCCCGGCCCACCACGTGATCGATTGGCGTAGTGCGATGAAGTCGAGGACGGGGTCTTCTGTCGCGCCGAGGAGCGCGCCTTTCCCCGGCCTGACCGTGGGAATCGAGGAGGAGTTCGTCCTCGTCGATCCGGCGACCGGACAGCCGGCCCCGGTGGCGGAAGAGGTCATCCGGGATCTCGGCATGCCGATGACCGGCCAGGTGGTGCCGGAACTGACGCGCTTCCAGGTGGAGACCAACACCTCCATCCACAGCGACCTGCGATCTCTCGCCCGCGAGCTGGTGGAGCTGCGCGCCGCCGCCTCGGCTGCCGCGAACCGCGCCGGGGCCGCCCTGCTCGCCTGCGGGACCTGCCCGGCCGGCAACGCCGGCATCCCTCCCCTGAGCTCCTCGCCTCGCTACTGGCAGATGTCACACCACTATCGGGCCCTGCTGCTCGGCCAAGGAGTGTGCGGCTGCCACGTGCATCTGGGGATCGCCGACCGCGAGGAGGCGATCCAGGTCAGCAACCACACCCGTGCCTGGCTGCCGCTGCTGCAGGCGCTGACCGTCAACTCGCCGATCGCGTACGGCGCCGACACCGGGTACGGCAGCTGGCGCGCCATCCAGTGGGCACGCTGGCCCAGCGCCGGGCCGCCGCCCTTGTTCGCCTCGGCACGGCACTACGACGACCTCGTCGACCACCTCCACTCGATGGGGGCCATCCTGGACCGGGGGATGGTCTACTGGATGATCCGGCCCTCGCACCACCTGCCGACGCTGGAGTTCCGTCCGGCCGACAGCTGCGCGACCGTCGCGGAGGCCACGATGCTGGCCGCGCTGCTCCGCGCCCTGTCCTCCCTCGCCCTCGCCGACGTGCGGCAGGGCGTCCCGCCGCCACAGGTCGACCAGACGTCGCTGTCGGCGGCCTGCTGGCGGGCGGCGCGTGACGGCATGGAGGGCCACACCTTCGACATCCTGTCCGGCCGCCTGCTGCCGAGCTGGCAACTGCTCGACCGGTTCCTGCGGCACCTTCGTGCCCACCTGGAGATCAGCGGCGATCTCCCGCTGGTGACCTCCGCCCTGCGCACCCTGCGACGGCACGGCTCGGGCGCGGCCCGCCAGCGTGCCGCCTACCGCCGCCGCGGCCGCCTCGCCGACGTCGTCGGCCTGCTCGTCGCGCAGACCACGGCCGTCCCCGGCTTTCTCGAACCACACGGCACCGCCGCAGAACCGTCCGCCGTCTGAGGGCGGTCTCCATCGAGCGGAACCGGCCCGCTGGTGGGGTACACCCGCGCACGCCGGACGCGGGCGGGAAATCCGCCGGCACGGGCAAGGGGCACGCGGTTACCCGCGGAAAACGAAAACCATCTCTGCCCGGAAAACCGGCCATCGGCCCGAGGCGCCGCCTTAGCGCCGCACCGGGAAAGCGTCTCGGACGACCGCTCGTCTCCCGGCGCAATCCGCTTCGCGCGGGGCTCGTCAGCGGGGGCCTGCCCCGTTTCCCGGCAAAGCGGGGGAAGACCGACCAAGGGCCCGGCCTACGAGAGGCCGGGCCCTTCACGTCATTGCGTCATAGCGCTCGGCGCCGCGAGATACGCCATAAACCTGGCCGGGCACCGCTGGTGGATACGGCCGCCGGGAGCGAAGGTGTGCCGGCCGCCGGGCATCATTGCTCGGCGCCGCGAACTCGGGCGGAATGCGGGCGCCGGGACGAGCAGGGCCTCACTCGGCCACCGCTGCGCACATGAAGACCTCGGATACTGCGAAAACGTTTACACCGTCAGGACGACGGTCCGTGCGTCTCGGGCCCCCACTGGCCGGTTGCCGGAAGGGACGTGCGTCGTTACCGGGCTGAAGGAGACTTCGCGGGTCAGTGCGCCGCTTCGTACCGCGCCACGATGTGGGAGGCGATGCGGCCGCGCTCGCTGACCTCGAGCCCCTGAGCCTTGGCCCACGCCCGGATCTCCGAGCTCCTGTCGCGCGACGGCCGCTGAGGGGCCCCGGCACGCTTGCGACCCCGGCCCGCGGCGGCGGGGGAACGGCGCGCACAGGCGATGTAAGGGGTCAGCGCCGCGCGAAGGCTCTTCGCGTTGTCGTCGCTCAGGTCGATCTCGTACTCTGTACCGTCGATGGCGAACATCACGGTCTCTTTCGCTTCGCTCCCGTCAAGGTCGTCGATGACGAGCTTCTGAATCTGCGTGGCCATGAGTTGTTCCTTTCACAGCAAGTGCGACGTTAGCCGTGAATGAAGATATCCGGTGTCGCTGACTTTTCGCTGGGAAACCGGAAAGCACGATTACCGGTCTTGCCACGAACCCGACGCATTGCTTGTCTACACATTGCCGGTCGCCATGGCGAGCACCGCATTGCCACCTCGGTGATAGCGACGCCCCGTTTTCCGCCCGAGACGGCTCTCCTGGCCGTCCGTCAGCGGAAGCGGCGGAGTCTGAGGCTGTTGCTGACGACGAAGACCGACGAGAACGCCATCGCGGCCCCAGCGATCATCGGGTTCAGCAACCCAGCGGCGGCCAGCGGCAAAGCGGCAACGTTGTAGGCGAACGCCCAGAACAGATTCCCCTTGATCGTGCCCAGCGTACGGCGCGACAACCGGATCGCATCCGCCGCCACCCGCAGATCACCACGCACAAGAGTCAGATCCGAGGCCTGGATGGCCGCATCGGTACCCGTCCCCATCGCCAGCCCCAGATCCGCCTGAGCGAGTGCGGCGGCGTCGTTCACCCCGTCCCCCACCATCGCGACCGCACGACCCTCACCCTGAAGCCTCTTGACCACCTCGACCTTGTCAGCGGGCAACACCTCGGCGATCACCTCATCGATGCCCACCTCACCGGCGACGGTCCTGGCCACCGCCTCGTTGTCCCCGGTCAGCAACACCGGAGTCAAACCCAGGGCGCGAAGCTGTGTGATGGCCTCCCTGCTGGTCGGCTTGACCACATCGGCCACCACCAGCACCGCACGGGCCTCGCCGTCCCAGCCCACCGCGACCGCCGTCCGGCCCGCCGCCTGCTCCTCCCGCACCGCCTCCTCCAGCTCCGGCGGAAGATGCTGGGACCACTCGGCCAGCAGCCGGGGCCGTCCGACCAGCACCGCGTGCCCGTCCACGATTCCCTGGACACCGAGACCTTCCACGTTGGTGAAGTCCTCCACGGTGGCGGCCGAAGCGGCGGCGCGGGCGATCGCTTGGGCGATGGGGTGTTCGGAGGCGTGTTCCAGGGCGCCGGCCAGACGCAGCACCTGGTCACGGTCCTCACCCTCGGCCACGTGCACGCCGACCAGCGTCATCCTGCCTTCGGTGACCGTACCGGTCTTGTCCAGGACCACCGTGTCGATCTTACGGGTCGACTCCAGCACCTCCGGCCCCTTGATCAAGATCCCCAGCTGGGCGCCCCGGCCCGTACCCACCAGCAACGCGGTCGGCGTCGCCAACCCCAGAGCACACGGGCACGCGATGATCAACACCGCCACAGCGGCCGTGAACGCCGCCGCCACCCCTTGCCCGGTACCGAGCCAGAACCCCAGCGTCCCGATGGCCAGGGCGATCACGATCGGGACGAAGATCCCCGAGATCCGGTCCGCCAGCCGCTGCACCTGCGCCTTACCGGACTGCGCCTCCTCCACCAGCCTCGCCATCTGCGCGAGCTGCGTGTCGGAGCCCACCCGGGTGGCACGGACGACCAGGCGACCCCCGGCGTTCACCGTCGCGCCGGTCACCCCGTCCCCCGGCCGCACCTCGACGGGCACCGACTCACCGGTCAGCATCGAGGCGTCGACCGCCGAGGCGCCCTCCTCGACCACACCGTCCGTGGCGACCTTCTCCCCTGGCCTCACCACGAACCGGTCCCCGACCCGGAGCCGATCAGTCGGGATCCGGACCTCACCGCCACCCCGCAGCACCGCCACGTCCTTGGCGCCCAGCTCCAGAAGCGCCCGCAACGCCGCCCCCGCCCGCCGCTTGGACCGCGCCTCGAAATACCGTCCCGCCAGGATGAACGCCGTCACCCCCGCGGCGGCCTCCAGATAGATGTCGCCCGATCCGTCCGTGCGCTCGATGGTGAACTCGAACGGGTGCGTCATGCCCGGCACTCCGGCGGTGCCGAAGAACAACGCCCACACCGACCAGCCCAACGCGGCGATCGTCCCCAGTGAGACCAAGGTGTCCATCGTCGCCGCGCCGTGCCGCAGGTTCGTCCAGGCGGCCCTGTGGAACGGCCAGCCCGCGTACACCACCACCGGAACGGCCAGCACCAGCGACCACCACTGCCAGCCGGTGAACTGCAACGCCGGGATCATCGCCATCGCCACCACGGGCACCGCCAGCACGATCGCGGTGATCAGCCGGATCCGCAGCGGGGCCAGGTCGTCCGGCTCCTCGGCCTCCTCCACCGGCGCCGGCAGGGCGGCGGTGTACCCGGCCTTCTCCACCTCGGCCACCAGAACCTGCGGATCGAGCCCCTCGGGAAAATCGACCTTGGCCTTCTCGGTCGCGTAGTTCACCGACGCGCGCACCCCGTCGAGCTTGTTCAGCTTGCGCTCGATCCGGTTGGCACACGAAGCGCAGGTCATACCGCCGATCGACAACTCGACCGACTGCTCATCGGTGATGGAGGACATCATCTCTCCTGTCTCGCGTCGCGGCGTACGCCGAGCCGTCCGCTCTTCAGGACAACCCCATACCCGCCTGGCGTATTGCCGACCGCCGCGTGACCCCGCTCACCTGCGGCGTCTGAGCCGGGAGATCGCGACGCCCGCCAGGCAGAGCAGGCCACCGACGAAGGCCAGCGGGCCCGGCACCTCGCCGAGCAGGGCCCACGCCATCAGCACGACCAGCGCCGGGACGACGTACGTCGTCGCGCCCATCGCCCCAGCGGTCGTGCGGGCCAGGGCGTAGGCCCATGTCGTGAACGCCAGGGCGGTCGGAAAGATGCCCAGGTAGACGACGTTCAGTGTGGCCGACAAGGGAGCCATGGCCGCCTGCGACACCAGCTGACCCGCGAACGGCAGGCAGGCGAGGGCGCCGACCATGCACCCGTAGGTCGTGACCTGCAGGGCTGAGGCGTGACGCAGGGCGGACTTCTGCCAGATGGCGGAGGCGGCCCACGAGGCCGCCGCGATCAGGCACAGTGCCACGCCGAGGACCGACGACCGTCCCCCGCCGGACATCGACACCCCGACCACCGCGGCCCCGGCGAACGACACCGCCATTCCGAGCAGGAGCCTGCGCGGGAAACCCTCCTTGAGCACCCAGCCCCCGAGCAGCGCCATCAGGATCGGGCCCACGTTGATGACCATGGCCGCCGTGCCGGCGTCGACCGCCTGCTCGCCCCAGTTGAGGGCCACCATGTAGACGCCGAACCAGAGCACTCCGGACACCGCGATACCCGGCCACGCGGCGCGCGGCGGCAGGCCCTCGCGCCGCAGGAGCAGGATGATCCCCAAGGTGAGCGAACCCGCCAGCAACCGGCCGAGCGCCAGCGGGCCCGGGGAGTAATGGTGTCCGGCGCTGCGGATGGCCACGAAGGCCGATGCCCACAGCACCACGGTGACCGCCGCGGCCATCAGGGCGGCGCGGCCGGGGCTCGTCCGTTTCGGGACCTCTGTTTCGACTGCCATGCGGCGAGCCTACGACCGGGACCGTTCGTCACCGATCGAAGCGTGACGCGAAGAAGGTGCGGGGAGGGCGGACGACGTCCGTAGAACAGCGGCTCGGCCGCGTCGAGGACTTTGGCTCTCACATCGTCCGCACCGGTCACGGGGCCTCGCCTCCACCAGGAGAGAGAACTTTCGTTCTCCACCGTACCAACCAGGCGCTCGTTGACAGGGCGCGGAATGCCGTGTGCAATATATCGCATGCCGGTCCCCGAGAGTCGTGGCCTCGTGAGCAGGACCCTCCTGCGCGAGGACGCCTACCGTGCCCTCCGCGACGCGATCGTGAAAGGCACCCTTCTCCCCGGCGAGCGCCTCAACGACGCCGACCTGGTCGAGTGGCTCGGCATCAGCCGCACCCCCATCCGGGAAGCGCTGGCCCGCCTCGAACAGGCCGGCCTCGTACGCACCAAGCCGGGCCGCTACACGATCGTGAGCCCGCTCGACGTCCGCGCCGTCCGCGACGCCCAGTCGGTGACCGCCGCCATGCACGAGCTGGCGGTGCGCCAGGCCGTCCCCAACCTCTCCACCGCCGAGCTGGAGGCGATGCGGGAGGCCAACGAGAGGTTCGCCGCGGCCCTGCGCCACGACGACGCCGACGCGGCCCTCGCGGCCGACGACGACTTCCACGAGGTCACCGTGACGGCGAGCGCGAACCAGGCGGTTCGTGCCGTGCTCGACCAGTTCACCCCCGTGCTGCGCCGCGTCGAACGGCTGCGCTTCTCCTCGCTCAGCGGGCGCGCGTCCGTCGCCCAGCACCAGAAGATCATCGAGCTCTGCGCGGCCGGCGACGCCGAGGCGGCCGCGCAGGCCTCGCGCGCCAACTGGGAGACCCTCGCCCCGCTTCTCGACACCCTGCTCGCCGAACCACCCGATTCGACCACCTCCTGAGGAGCCGGGCATGCCCCTGGAAGACTTCGAGCGCTACCCCCTGCTGTTCGGCCCGAGCCCGGTCCACCCGCTCGACCGGCTCAGCCGGCACCTCGGCGGCGCGCGCATCTGGGCCAAGCGCGAAGACTGCAACAGCGGGCTGGCGTTCGGCGGCAACAAGACCCGCAAGCTGGAATACCTCGTCCCCGACGCCCTCCGGCAGGGCGCGGACACCCTCGTCACCATCGGCGGCGTGCAGTCGAACCACACGCGCCAGGTCGCGGCGGTGGCCGCCAGGCTCGGGCTCAAGGCCCGGCTCGTCCAGGAGAGCTGGGTCGACTGGCCCGACGCGGTCAACGACAAGGTGGGCAACATCCTGCTCTCCCGCGTCATGGGCGCCGAGGTCGAGCTGGTGCGGGCGGGGTTCGGCATCGGCTTCAAGGACAGCTGGAACCGCGCCCTCGAAGAGGTCCGCGAGGCCGGCGGCACGCCGTACGCCATCCCCGCCGGCGCCTCGGACCACCCCCTGGGCGGCCTGGGGTTCGCCGGCTGGGCGCGGGAGGTGGCGGAGCAGGAGCGCGAACTCGGCGTCTTCTTCGACACCGTGGTCGTCTGCTCGGTCACGGGCAGCACCCAGGCAGGCATGATCGCGGGCTTCGCCGGGCAGGACCGCCCGCGCCGCGTTCTCGGCATCGACGCCTCCGCCACCCCGGTGGAGACGCGCGCCCAGGTCGAGAAGATCGCCCGCGCGACCGCCGAGCTGATCGGCCTCGGCCGCGACCTGCGTGACGACGAGATCACCGTGCTGTCCGGGTGGGCCGGGGAGCGCTACGGGATCCCCGTCGCCTCGACGCTGGACGCCATCCGCCTGACCGGCAGCCTCGAAGGCGTCATCCTGGACCCGGTGTACGAGGGCAAGTCGATGGCGGCGCTCATCGACCTGGTCCGCGACGGGGGGATCCCCAGGGACTCCAACGTCCTGTACGCCCACCTCGGCGGGCAGCCCGCGCTCAACGCCTACAGCGGCCTGTTCTGACCTGCTGCGGCACCGCGGCCGCCTGCCGTAATGCTCGCATTTGTCACAAGCCGGGCACGATCTCCCCCAGAGGGGGATGTATCACTACGATCAAGCTACGTGACCTCGAGGCACTCTCCAGCCGGCGTCCGTGTGGTCCGGAGCGCCGGCCGCACCTCGTCCCTGGTGGCCGCCGGCACGCCGCCGATCGCGCCCTGGTGCCCGACGGCGGCCAGGGATGGAGGAGATGACCGTGGTGCACCGATCTCCCACGGACGGCGCCGGACCACTGCCACGTCCGGTCGCGGACGACGAAACACGCCACATGCCGGAGATACCGTTCGGCCCGGCCGCGACGGACGACGCTCCGCCAGGCGGAGCGGAGGAGAACGGGGCCTCGCCCTCCGCCGGTGACGACGAGAGCCGGCGCCGCAGGCGCGCCCTGCTGCTCGCCGGTGTCCTTCCCGGCGCGCTGCTGCTGGCCGCGGTGGCGATCCTGGTGACCGGGCCGTTCAGCTCGCCCGGCATCTCGACCGGACCGGTCGGCGGCCGACTGCAGGCGGTGCCCACGCCCCCCGAGGAATCCCCGACGCCGGGCCCCTCACGATCAACACTGCGTCCCTCACCACCCGCGGCCACACCCGCGCCGTCGAAGGCGCGGCGGTGGCCGACTCCCTCCACCAAGCCGCCGAAACCCGTGACGTCCCATCGGGCGCCCGTGCCGACGGCCACACCCGACCCCGATCCGTGGCCGAGCCCGCAGCGCACCCGCACGGCCGTACCCACGCGGCGCCCGGATCCGCCCGCGTCGCGGACCCCGGCCCCGCCGGCCCCCGAGCCGACCACCGACCAGCCGCGCCCGCCCGGCAAGACCAAGCAGCCGCCGGGTCACCGGCCGGACAAGCCACACGGCCCGGCCGAGTAGCGCCCCTTCATCTGTACGGATAGCCCGTGGCCTCGCCCGGGAGGTAACCCCCGTCGTCGGCGTCGGTACGCCCGGAGCCGCCGTCGGGATCGTCCTCGTCGGAGGGCTCCCAGTCCAGGTCGGCCGTCACGTGCCCCATGTCGGCCGGGACCTCGCGGGGAGGCAGCGGCGCGTCGTCCTCCGGGCCGGTCTCGACCGGCCCCCGCGCCCGCCGTCCGGCGTCCGGATTGTCCAGTGGCCCGGCCATCTCCTCCGGCACCGGCCGCGGGCTCGGCCCGGCCGTCTCGGTGTGCGGGATCTCGTCGGTGCGGGCGCCGACCGCCTTCTCGTCCGACCCGGCGGTCTCCGGCCACTCGTCGTCACGCCCGGTGACGAACCCCATCGGCGTGGCCCAGCCGCTCTTGGGTTCGGCGTCGTCGTCGGGCCGGCCACCGGGCTTGGCATTGGACCCCCGGATCGACACCGGCCCCACGTCGCCGCCCATGTTGTGCAGTTCGGGGTCGAAAGTCGTGCCCTTCACATCGTCCTTCTCGTCCATCACGCACTCCTGTCGTCGCGGGTCATTCCGGCTCGACGCGCATGGCCGCCTCCTCCGCGGAGAAGCCGCCCATGTCGGGACCCACCTCCCTGGCGATCACGTCCGGCTCGGTGTCCTCCCTGGCGCCTTCGTCCGGCTCGACCAGCCGCCCCGCCGGGCGGGGCTCCTCCCACAGGTGCTCGGCCGATTCGCCCGGATGGGTGGCCCACTCCGGGACGGCGGCGCCGTCGTCGTCCGGCTGGTACCGGGTGTCGAGATCGGCGCCGACTCCGAGGCCGGTCTCCATCCCCGAGGCGGACTCGTCCTCCTCGCCGGTGGACGTCACGCCGGACTCGTCCGCCGTCCGGGTGACCTCGTCGTCCCCGAACACCGGCTGCTCCTCGGGCACCTCGCGCCTGACGCGGCTCTCCAGCGACTCGCCCTGGATCTCCTCGTCGATCGTGGTGCCGAAGTCGTCGACCGCCGTCGGGTGGTCGGCCGGCAGCGGCATTTCCTGCGGGTCCTCCGCCCACTGCTGCTGGGGGGTGCCGTCCTGCAGGTCGGGGATGCCCTCGTCTTCGAATCGCGAATACGGATCACGCTCGGTCACGGCCGCTCCCTTCTGTCGAGATCGGGGGTGCCGGACAGGGCCCGCCGCCGTGACGGGAAGGGAATGGGCTTCACGCCCGAGTGCGAGCGCGTCCGGCGACCCCCGTCGTGCCCTCATCGGGACCTACCCGCGCATATTGCCCGAAACCCCGACCGCCGCATGGCCGAAAAATGCCTGCTCAGGAGGCTCGCGGCGCGGCCGGCCCGGTCACCCCGGGTCGCGCTCGTAGAGCTCCTCCAGGCGCGCGAGCTCCGCCCGCGGCACCGCCAGCCGGACCTCCTCCGAGGCGGCCATCCTCTCCACCTGCGACCACCTCACGTAGCGGCTGCCGCGGTGCAGGCGGCGGATGACCGATTTGACCAGCCCGGGGGCCGCGCCTCCCGGGCCGCGCTCGTAGCCGAACAGACGCCCGGAGTGCCGGGGCCCCACGACCAACCCCGCCACCCTGAAGGCGTGCTGCACCTGCGCGAGCATGGGACCGTCCTGGGTGAGCTGGACGTCGACCACCTGGCCGACCTGCTCGCCCTCGCTGTCGATGACCGGCAGCCCGATCAGCTCGCTCATACGCGCCCGGCCGTTGTCCTGCCCGGCATGGGCCCGCCGCGCGGCGCGACGCCCGCCGGTGTCCCCGCTGCCGGGGATGGGCGCGATCACGTACTCCCTGACCCACTCCTCCAGCGCCGCGTCACCCACGTCCCCGCCGACCTCGACGGCGCTGCCGATCCCGGAGACCAGCTCCATCGGGATCCGCTGCGGCGCCGGGTCCTCCTCCGGCCGGAAGAGCTCGGTGACCGCGACGACCAGCCTTCCCAGCACCCCGCCGATCCTCGGGCCGAGGGCCAGCGGACCGGCCAGGATCGCCGTGACGTACGGACGGCCCTGCTCGTCGAGCGCGGTCTCCAGGTCGTCCACCTTGCACACCATGCGGCCGTCCTCCGCCCGGACGACCTGACGATCGAACAGGTGGAGCTGCGCATGGAGGGTTCTCGCGGCGCTCATTGGCCCGCCTTCGTCGCGATCATCAGGGGGATCGCCGCCACGGCCACCACGATCAGCAGCACCATGTAGGCCGAGCCCAGGAAGTTGGTGAACCTGCCGTTCACGTGGTCCCCCATGTAGTCGGGGTCGTTGGCGATCATGAGCACCGGCAGGTACGTCAGCGGGAGGGCCGCGGCGGAGAACACCAGTGAGTACTCCGTCACCATGATCGGGTCGATCGTCGTCAGGATGATCGCGGCGGCGACGATCGAGACGACCAGGACGACCACGTGGAACCTCGCCGCCCGCTCGGGCCGTACGTACTTGCCCCACTGCCAGCCGAAATACTGGCTCAGGGTGTAACCGGACGACAGCGCCGTCTCCAGCGTCGCGCCGAACGTCGCCGCGAACACACCGATGATGACGAGCACCAGCCCCACACGGCCGAGCCCGAGGCCCACCGGAAGGATCATCTGGTCCAGCGACTCGACCTCGGCGTGCACCGGCAGGAAGACCGTGGCCGCGCACCCGGCGATCATCAATGACAGGAACCCGCCGAGCGGGAAGCCGACGAACACGTTGGCCCGCTGCGTCACCATGTCCTTGCTGGTCCAGCGCTCCTCCACACCACCGGAGGAGAAGAAGAACACCTCGTACGGGGTCATCGCCCCGCCGAGCAGGGCGATGGCGTAGTACCAGTAGGTCGGCGTCCCCTCGTCGGGCGGCGGCTTGGGGACGAGCTGGTGGGCCAGCTCCCCCCAGTCGGGGCCGAGCTTCCAGAAGGCGACGGCGAAGACGACCAGGGCGAGCCCGGCGAGCCCGAACACCCGCTCCATCGTCTGGAACTTCACCCGCCACATCACCAGCCACGCCACGAACGCGACCGCGGGCACCCACAGCAGGTAGTTGACCCCGGTGGCCAGTTCGAGCGCGAGCGAGGCGCCCCCGATCTCGGCGGCCATGGTCAGCAGGTTGATGAGGAACGACGCGCCGAGGTTGACCAGCCCGGCGCGGGGACCGAGCCGCTCGCGTACCAGGTCGAAGACCGGGCGCCGCGAGACGGCCGCGATCCGTCCGGACATCTCGGCGTACAGGCAGATGCCGATCACGCCGACGACCACCACCCAGGCCAGCGACATCCCGAAGCGGGCGCCCACCAGGGCGTTCGCCACCAGGTCCCCGATGTCGACGAACCCGCCGAAGGCGGTCAGGATGCCCAGCGTCACGGCGAACAGTTTCTTCACCGGTGGGCCTCCTCGATCGCGCGCAGCTTCTCGGCCAGCTTGCCGAGCTTGGTCTCGGCCTGCGCCGGGTCGCGCAGGCCGTTCCTCCTGACCTGGATGAGAAGGTCCTGCACCTCGTCCTCGGCCTCCGTGGTGAGGTCGGTGACCTGCGTGCGGAGCCGGTCGGAGACGTCGGACGGGGGCTGCACCCCGCCGAACTGCTGGTTGACGTTCCCGATGTCCTCGACGGCCTGGGTCAGCAGGCTCTTCAGGTACGGGCTGGTCAGCTCGGCGTGGTCGCGGACGGCCAGCCGTACGATCTCCACGTTCGACGCCACCGCCTGCGCGCTCGCGCCGGCCTTCAGCCCGTAATCATGGTCGTCCCACGCCGGGCTGACGCAGCCGGACACGACGCAGGCGACCAGCACCACCGACGGGACGATCTTCACCAGGGGTCTCATGACCGTTTCCGCAGGAGGAAGTAACTCAGCAGCCCCACGAGCATGAGCAACTGTGCCCATGCCAGGAGCAACACCAATCCCTCATCTACCACGGAAGGCCTTTGCCCCACGAAACGGTCATCAGTCCTGCTGGTGGACCGGTTTGTTTCCGGCGATCAGTCGCGGACGCTCCAGCGCGGGCCGTCCGGGGTGTCCTCGAGGGCGACGCCCCCCTGCGTCAGCGCGTCGCGCACCGCGTCGGCGACGTCGTACGCACCGGCGGACCGCAGCCGGGCCCGCAGCGCCACCAGCGGGCCGACGAGAGGAGCGAAACGCTCCTCGGGGGTGCGCGGGTCGGCCATCCCGCCGAGACGGGTGACCAGGTGCCGCAGCACGGCCCGCGCCTGCTCGACACCGCCCTCGTCCTCCTCGGTGTCGGCCGCCCACCGGGTGATCTCGGCTTCCAGGTCGAGGACGGACCGGACAAGGGCCGCGGGGTCACCACCCGCCGTCTCGAAGCGCGCCTCGCACTCTTTGACCGCCTCCGCCAGCGTCACGCCGGGCGCCGCGTCCGGGGAACTCGCCGGGACGGCCGACGGTTCGGCACGCAGGCCCGAGACGCCCTTGGCGAGCTCGCGTAACTCCCCCAGGCTCACGACGGTCCCGGACGGCAGGACGGTCTGCGTTCCCCTGCGTCGTACCGTCACCCCGCCGCGCCCGCACGCCTGCGCGGTCCCGGCGTCGAGGTCGATCACGACGGCGGTGTGCTCGTCGATGCCGAGCACCGCGGCGTCGTCGGGCAACTCTCGCTCCATGGCCGACAGGCGCCGCTCGCCCAGGTAGCAGTAGCGGGTGTCGTGGGTGCCGCCCTCGGTGTTGTCGTAGTGGGGGATCACCGCGAGGGTGAGGCCGAGGGCGCCGAGGAGGTTGAGCCCTTCGCGCCAGTGCGGTTCCGCCCCCACCTTGTAGATCTCGTACACCGGCACCACGAGGGCGCCCGCCGTGCACGCCGCCGCCGAGGCCAGCACCGTGGCGCCCTGCCGCAGGTGGATCCTCGCCCGCAGCTCGGCCCCGGTGCCGCCGGTCGTCCAGCGGTCGAGGGCGTAGGTCGGGCTGCCCGGGCCGGAGAACACCCAGTCGGCCTCGGCCACCGGGCGGTCGTCCTGCGCCACCTCGACGGCGAGACCGACGCTTTCGGCGAAGTACCGCTTGGCCCGCGCCGATATGTCGGCGCGGTTCTCCTGGAAGGCGTAGGGCGTGTCGAGCAGAAGAGCGTCAGGGGCTCGGCCCAGCCGCCGGACGACCGAACGATGGACCTCCACCATCGTCGGGCTCGTCTCCCCCGATCCCATGAGCACCAGCACTCCCGGCCGATCCGGCATCGTCCCCGCCTCCTCACGTGACAGGAGTCATCGACGCACATGCGGGGAGTTAGGGCAATAGCAGAGTTGCCATGCACACGAGGCGCTCCTGCACACTGTTTGCAATAGCATGGTCACCAGGCAGGTCAACGGCCGACCGAACATGGGGTGGAAACGCATGTCGACAGATCAGATCGCGAGCTTCTCGCCCGTCTCGATCGAGATTCTGATCTTGCGCGCCGATTCCACCGGCACCTGGTCGTACCGCCGCCTGGTGACCTCCACCCGGCAGGGAGAGAGCCCCGACCAGGCGGCCCGGCGCGCGTCCGGCCTCGGCGAGGAGGCCGGCGACATCACCGTCCACTCGACCAGCTGGCGCTACCAGCCGGACGGCCAGGTCGTGCTCACCTACGCCGTCTGCCCCGACCCCGCCTCCCACCTGCCCGCCACCGAACTGCACGAACTGCGCGTGGCCAGGGGCGACGCCCCCGCCGCCCCCACCCCGGGCGACCTCACGGTGGCGAACGTCGCTGCCCACGCCATCCGTCACCTGGCCTTCCTCAAGATCACCGACCTCATGGTGCGCGAGACCCTGGAGCGCACGCCCGAGATCGCCGCGGCCCTCGACCAGATGTCCCCCGCGCTCGCCGGAGGGCTGACCACCCCCACCGTCGCCGCCTGACCGGCGTTCCGGCCTTACCCGTTCCAGGGCCCCCCTTCGGTTCCGCCTGATCGGCGCGCGGGCAGCGAGAACTTGAGGAAAGGGGAGGCCATGGCCGACAGCCACACGATGCCGGAACTACTGGACGAAAGCGATGTGATCGGGCTGCTCATCCGCCAGCACGCCATGATCAGGGATCTGTTCGACGAGGTCGAGCGGGCCGTGGGAGGAGCGCGGGCGGAGTCGTTCGAGCGGCTGGTCCGGTTGCTCGCCATCCATGAGACGGCGGAGGAGGAGATCGTCCACCCGTACGCACGGCGCGCGATCGACGGCGGGGACGCCGTGGTCGACGAGCGGCTGCGGGAGGAGAACGAGGCCAAGCAACTGCTCGAACTGATGGAGCAGCGCGGCACCGACGACCCGTCCTTCCCGACCCACCTGCAGAAGCTCCGCCTCGCCGTCGAGGAGCACGCGCGGGCCGAGGAGCGCTACGAGTTCTCCAAGCTGGTCAGGGAGACCAGCGACGCGGAGCGGCGCACCATGGCGATCGGGGTCAAGGCGGCCGAGGCGCTCGCCCCGACACACCCCCACCCCGGGGTCGAGTCGGCGACGAAGAACATCCTGGTGGGCACCCCCACCGCGATCATGGACCGGGTCCGCGACGTGATCCGGCAGACCGTGGCCAAGACGAAGAAGGACTGAGCGCGGCGCGAGGCCATAAGCACTGTGCGCGGCTCCCCGGACCCCGGGGTGCCGCGCACAGTCGTGCGGAGACCGCTATCGGCGCTTGTTCCCGGACTCGGGACGCCGCAGGCTGGGGACGGGGTGCGGGCCCTCCGTCTCCATGCGGTAGTCCTGGCCGAACTTGTGCGTGGTCTCCTCGATGATCTGGTCGCTCGGCGGCGTCTCGCCACCGTGGATGCGCTCCTGGAACCGCTGGAAGCGCTCGTGCGCCTCGCGCACGTACCCGGTGCCGAGGGTCGTGAGGTCGAGCTGGGTGGCGATGAGCTCGCGGAGGTACGCCTTGTTCGGCTCGAACGTCACCGGTGCCGGCATCTCGCGCGGCAGCATCTCGGCGGGGTCGCGGCCGTCGTGGCGCCGCATCAGGTCGCAGGCGATGCGCAGGTGCTCCAGCTCCATCGCCAGGTGCAGCTCCCAGATGGCCTTGAGCCGCTGGTCGGACTCGGTCTGCATGAACGAGTGGTACATGTAGCACTCGTTGTACTCGTGGTTGACGAGCTGCTCCCACCACGTCTCGCCCGGATCCATGAGGCTCTCGTAGTGGGTGACGTGCTCCTCTTCGATGAGCCCGATCTCCTGGTAGAGCTGGCGGGCGATCGGCTCCATGTACTGGGGGCCGACGTTGCAGTAGAAGTTCATGGTCTGCTGCTCGGCGGCCGTGATCGTCAGCGTGTGCAGCTTGGAGATGGGAGCGGCCTTCTCCTTGTCGTAGTGGTCGCGGACGTTGTCGATCGGATGCCGGTGGTGCAGGCGCGTGGGCCGTCCCGGCATGACCTCTGTGAGCGCGTCGACGATCTTCTCTGCCTTGCGGTGCTCGATGAGCTCGTACAGGTTGGCGTACCGGTAGAGGTGGTCGAAGTCCTCAAGGACGCCGAACTCCAGGGCCTGCTTGATGTAGGGGTCCGGCTCCATCCGTGCCAGCCACGCGGTGAGGTCGACCGCCACCTGCTCGTAGGCGATCGTGGTCTCCAGTACGGAGGCCAGGCCGGGAAGCAGCCAGTTGACGGCCTTCTGCTGCTGCTGCTCGATGTAGCGCACCTCCGCGAGCTGCCGGCGGGCCTCCAGGTCGGGGCAGTGGCGGCTGAACTGGTGGCTGAACCAGACCGCCTCCATCTCGATGCCGTTCATGGTGATGACGCGGCAGCGTGCGTAGGGATCGGAGTGGTCGGGGTCGAGTTGAGGGACGTTGAGTTCCCGCCAGTTGCGCAGTTGCTGGTCCAGCGGGATTCCCTGCTGCTCCAAAGGATTGAAAGCCACGGATATGACTCCTTTTATGGTGATTCGGCGGGCTCAGTGCATGTACCCGTTATTCGACCGTGACAACCGAATCCCATAAACACCTGGATTGCCGGAAATCAGGGAATCCGCTGAGGATTTTCGCCGTTCCGGGGTACCGGATCAGAGGAGATTATCCGGATATTTTGCCTTTTATGTAGTCGCCTGCTCGAATGGCGCGCGCCGACAGGAGGAAGCGCGGACGGCCGGTCAACTCTTGGCGCGGTCAGACCGCCTCGGCCGCCTGGCCGACCTCCTGCAGGACGCGCGAGGTGTGCTGCTCGGCCAGGAAGTGACCGGCCGCGATCACCAGAGCGAGCGGCCATTCGATGATCTCGAAGGCGGTCAGCACGCCGAGCGCCGCGTAGAACACCAGGCGCTGCGGAGGCGGCACGACCACCTCTCCGAGCAGCGGGACGTGTACCACCTGCTGATGGTGCCGCACGCGATGATGGTGCTCCTTCGGCGCCTCCGGCCGGGGAGTCTCCTTCTTCTCGCTCTTCTCGCCGGCCCTGCCCGCCGAGGCGCGGCGGCCTGTCGTGCCGGCCTTGGCGCGGGCCGGAGCGGCGGTGGTCTTCTGCGCCATGACAGCCTCCCTCGCTCGGGGAACGTATGGCCCATCCCCGGCCCGGCAGGGCCGGTAACGCCGCTTGGCGGGGATTTGCCCGCCGCTCTACGGGCCCGGGGCCCGTCACCGGCGGGCCGTACGCCACAGCACGGTGGCGTCGTGACCGGTGACGACGCGCCAGACGCCGCAGTGGCAGGACTGGTAGCGCACCAGTCCCTCACTGGTGTGGTGACGAGATCGGGTCTCCCAAACGTGTCCGTCGTGATCGCTCATGAGACCAGCGTGCTGTAATGGCATTGTGCATCTCAACCCTTACGGCCAGGACGCCGTGTGCCTGATGGCCGACCTCGCCAACTCCCCGCCCACGTCGCTCGACGACCTGGTGAAGCGGTGTCTCGACGCCGGTTTCGTCATGGACATGCCCGTCGTCGAGGAGGACCTGACCGTCACGCTGGACCTCGTCGACCGGTGGTGCGAGATCGTCGACACCTCCGACGAGAAGCGGCGGGCGGAGCTGGTCAACCGCCTGCTCGCGGAGACCGCCGCCCACCCCCGCCTGACCGACCACGGCGGGACCGGCTGGCACGTGCACTACCGCGACCAGGGCCTGCCGCTCGGCAAGGTGCTCCGCGCGCTGGGCGCCGTGGGCACGGCCCTGCACCTCGCCGGGCGGGGGATGTCGAGGCTCGGCCGCTGCGCCCGCGAGGGCTGTGGCCTGGTGTACGTCGACGTGTCGCGCGGCGGGCGGCAGCGTTACTGCTCACCCCGCTGCTCCAACCGCGACGCCGTACGACGGCACCGGGCCCGGCGGGCGCCGGGGGTGGCTTAGGGGAGCCCCTTCGCGGCCGGCATGACGTACCGTCCTGTCATGTGCAGGAGTATCAAGACGCTTCGTGAGCCCTATACCAGCGATGTCACCGGCGACGACGTACGGGCCGCCGCGCTGCAGTACGTCCGCAAGATCTCGGGTTTCCGGTCGCCCTCGGCGCGTAACGCGGAGGCGTTCGAAAGGGCCGTGGACGCCGTCGCCGCGGCCACGCAGGCCCTCCTCGACGAGTTGCACCTGAAGCCGGCCGCCCGGGAGAAGTCCCCCACCTGACCTGCGCGGAAGCCCGTCGTCCGGCCGCCGGAAGCCGTCGTGCGGGAGCCGCGGCCACCTCTCCCGACCGCCTGAGCCAGTGGTCCGGAGCCGGCCTGCCCGTTGCCACCAGGAATCGCACCGCCCACCTAATACGGAAATATCCTCTTTTCATGTTATGAGCGGCTTTCCTGGTGGTATGCCAAGGGGAAACTCGAAGACCTGTATCGAATCGGTCCCAGCCCGCTGATCCCAGAGTAAGGTTCGATTCATGAGGCCTTCAGAGACCTCCCGGAGCGAATCACGCTCGGGCAGGCTCGGTCCGGCTTTCAGACGCCGTTGAGCGTCCAGTTCGTTGTGCTGTGAGGTCGTCGACGTGCTTACTCGCGAAGGCGCGAAGTGGTCGCGCTTACCCCCTTTCCCGGTCACCGGTGATCCTTCCGGCAATCCGCCCGCCCGCCGGCGTTGTGTGCGGGGCGAGCACGACAGTGTCGCGACCGTCACGGCTGCGGAGCGCCTATGACAGCGGTCAATCGCCGGACGCAGCGCCTCATGGGGGCGCTGCCCCTCGCCTCGCTGGGCATCGTGACCGCCGTCGACCTCCTGACCGGCCCCGGTCTCGGCTACCTCTCCCTGCTGGCGGTCGGCCCCGCGTTCGCCAGCCTCGTCGGCGGCATCCGCCGCACCGTGCTCATCGGCGTCCTGGCGCTGGTCCTGTCGGTCGTCCTCGCCCTGTACGACGGCGTCCTCGGAGACCCGCAGAGCAACATGAGCCTGATCTCGATCCTCGGGGTCACGGCGGCGGCCATCCTGGCCACGGCCGGGCGGCAGCGCAGCGAGCGCGAGCTCGCGACGGTGCGGTCGGTCGCCGAGGTGGCGCAGCGGGTCCTGCTCAGGCCGGTCCCGCGACGGGCGGGCCACCTGCGCGCGGCCGTCTCCTACACCTCCGCCAACGCCGAGGCCCGCATCGGGGGCGACCTGTACGAAGTGGTCACCGGCCCGGCCTCGGTCCGCGCGATCGTCGGCGACGTGCAGGGCAAGGGTCTGGAGGCGGTCGAGACGGCGGCGCTCGTCCTCGGCGCCTTCCGCGAGGCCGCCCACGACGAGCCCGACCTCCGCGGCGTCAGCGGCCGGCTCGAGAAGGCCCTCAACCGGCGGCTGTCCGGCGAGGAGTTCGTGACGGCCATCCTGGTCGAGGCCGATCCCGGCGGGAAGCTCACGCTGCTCAACTACGGTCATCCGCCGCCGCTGATCCTGCACGCCAACGGCGCGATCACCCTTGCCGAGCCCGACGACACCGCCCCGCCCCTCGGCCTGGCGACGTTCGGGGTCGAGGGCCCGAGCCCCCACCAGGTGGCGTTCCGGCCCGGGGACCAGATCCTGCTGTACACCGACGGAGTGATCGAGGCACGCGACCGGGCGGGGCGTTTCTACCCCCTCGCCGAGCGGGCCTTCCTGCTGAAGGACGACGACCCGGAGGCTGCGCTCGAGGCGCTCAGGCGCGACCTGGTCCACCATGTCGACGCGCCGCTCCACGACGACGCCGCGATGCTCCTGCTCCGCAGCCGCGAGCCCTCGCCCACCTCCGCCGACTGACCGCAGGTTCTTACGTCCTGCGAACGTCTTGCCGCCGGCCGGACGAAGGCCGCCGTCCGCGCCTAGCCTCGGTGGCGTGAAGGCACTGGTCACCGGCGCGGCCGGGTTCATCGGGAGTCATGTCGTCACCGCCCTGGAGACCGCCGGGCACGACGTGATCAGGCTCGACCTGCGTGAGGTCTCCGGGGGCGTCACGGGGGACGTCCGCGACCCCGCCGTCCTCCGAAGGGTGCTCGGCGGCGTCGACGTGGTCGTGCATCAGGCGGCCAAGGTCGGCCTCGGAGTCGACGTCGCCGACCTGCCCGACTATGCCTCCATCAACGCCTACGGCACCGCGGTGCTGCTGGCCTGCATGGCGCAAGCGGGCGTGAACCGCCTGGTGCTCGCCTCCTCGATGGTGGTGTACGGCGAGGGCGCCTACGAGTGTGCCGGGCACGGCCGGGTGCGACCGGGTCCGCGCAGACCGGACGACCTGGTCGCGGGCCGGTTCGAGCCTCGCTGCCCGTCATGCGGAGCCGATGTCGCCTCTCGCGCCATCAGCGAGGACGCACCGCCGGACCCGCGCAACGCGTACGCCACCACCAAGCTCACGCAGGAACACCTGGCGGCCAACTGGGCGCGGGAGACCGGCGGCACGGCCGTGGCCCTCCGCTACCACAACGTCTACGGTCAGGGCATGCCGAGGGACACCCCCTACTCGGGGGTCGCGGCGATCTTCCGCTCGGCCCTGGAGGCCGGCCGGGCGCCCCGGGTCTTCGAGGACGGCCGGCAGCGGCGCGATTTCGTCCACGTGCGTGACGTGGCCGCCGCCAACGTCGCCGCCGTGCGGGCCGGTACGGTGGCGGGGACGCTGGCCGCGTACAACATCGCGAGCGGAGAGCCGCAGACGATCGGTGACATGGCACGGGCGCTGGCCGCCGAACGGAGCGGCCCGGAGCCGGTCGTCACCGGCGAGCACCGCCTCGGCGACGTGCGGCACATCGTCGCTTCGCCCGATCGGGCGGCCCAGGAGCTGGGATTCCGCGCGAGCGTGCGGTTCGCCGACGGGATGAGGGAGTTCGCCTGGGCGCCGCTCGGCCACTGACGCGGAAAGGACCGCGTTCACCAGGGTGAACCCACCAGCGCCTGGAGCAGCAGGCCGGTGACCGCCTGGGCGGCCAGCGGGCGCCGTCCGGGCACGGAGGCCGCGGCCAGACTCGTCCACACGGCGTAGGGAAGCCAGATGCGCTCCACCTCGCCGCGGGTCACCCCGCTCACGTCCAGTGCCACCAAGGCCACCAGCGCCGCCGCAACCAGGGCCCGTACCGGCCCCGGGCGTGAGCGTGCCAGGCCCACCGCCGTCGCCGGCCCCGTGACCAGGGCCAGCACCGCGAAGTCGGCGACCAGGAAGTACAGGTACGGCCGCGCCGCGCCCGGGTCGGCCGCCCACTCGGCATGCGTGGCCAGCACTCCCGCCGGCCACAGGAACCCGCCCACGGCGAAGGCCGCCGACACCGCCACCGCGCCGCCGAGCGCGGCCACCACCCTGCCCCTCGGCACGCGGGCGAGCACTCCGGCCACCAGCGGAACCAGCAGGTACGGCACCAGGCCATAGCTCAGGTACGGTACGGCCCCGAGCAGCACCCCGGCCACCGCTGCGCACAGGAGGCGAGCGGTGCCTCGCCGCGCGGCGAGCACCAGCAGGGCGACCCCCCAGGCGCCGGCCCCCGCGAAGAGCGCGTCCATGCTGGTCGCCATCCAGACCGAGGCGGGGGTGAGAGCCAGGTAGGGCAGGGCGCGGCGGGCGGCGTCCTCTCCCGCCAGGCTCCGCACGGTGAGCGCGATCGCCACCATCGCCGAGCACGCGACGGCGACCACCAGCACCGATGCCGGGAACGCCCCGGGAAGCCCGATCCTGGCGAGCGCCCACAGGATCAGCACGGGGAGCGGCGGGTGCCCTCGGACGTGCGTCGGGTAGCCGGAGAGGCGTTCGGTGAAGGACGCCAGCCAGCCCAGCGGATCGTCCCCGACGGCGGGGAGCACGGCCAGGTACTCGGTGGAATGGGTGAGCGGATCGGTCAGCCCGTCCCCGGACATCGCGAGCAGCACCGTCCACGCCAGCGCGGACGCGTAGGCGAGCAGCAGCGCCCGCCCGAAACCGCCGTGCCGTACGAGGGCGGGCAGCGCGGCGACGGCGACGGCTCCGAACGCGGCGGCGGGCACGAGCGTGACCGTGAGCACGCGGAACCGCGCGTGCAGCGGGGGCAGGTGGTCGATGGTCAGCACGCCCACCGCGTGGAGGACCCCGCCCGCGGCGAACGAGAAGGCGATCAGCCCACACCAGACCAGGAGCGCCCGCCGCTCCCGAAGCCGGCCGGCCACCGGACCGGGGGGCCTGGGGGCAGCCAGGTCCCGCCCCTCGGCGAGGCCCCTCCGGTTCCCGGTCATGGGACTCACCGTAGGCCCGCGCCGGGCACTCACCGTGAGTACGTCATCACCTCGTAAGGATTGAGCGGGCGATGCGGCCTTACCGTCACAGCCATGAAGATCGATGTGGTGCTCCCCTGCCTCGACGAAGAGGCGGCGCTGCCCTGGGTGCTCGAACGCATGCCCGACGGCTTTCGCCCCATCGTGGTCGACAACGGTTCCACCGACGGGTCGGCCGAGATCGCCGTCCGCCTGGGAGCGCTGGTCGTGACCGAGCCCCGGCGCGGCTTCGGCGCCGCCTGCCATGCCGGGTTGACGGCCGCGACCGCCGATTTCGTGTGCTTCATGGACTGTGACGCCTCCCTCGACCCCCGCCAGCTGCCGCGCATCGCCGGACCCGTGGTCGCCGGCGAGGCCGACCTGGTCCTCGGACGCCGTGTCCCCGGCGCCGGCGCGGCGTGGCCCACGCACGCCCGGCTGGGCAACGCCGTGCTGGCGGGGAGACTGCGGCGCAGGACGGGGGTCCCGCTCCATGACCTCGGACCGATGCGCGCGGCCCGGCGCGACCGCCTGATCGCGCTGGGCATGACCGACCGGCGTTTCGGCTACCCCTTGGAGATGGTGCTGCGCGCCTGCGCCGCCGGGTGGCGGCTGCGGGAGGTCGAGGTCGACTACCTGCCCCGCGCGGGCCGCTCGAAGGTGACCGGTACCGTGAGCGGCACGCTGCGCGCCGCCGCCGACATGCGCCGCGTGATGGCCGAGGTCGGCGCGGCGTCACGGCTCTCCGGGACGGTCACACCCGGGGACCTTGCCGGCGCGGCCATCGTGGAGCTCCGCCGCGGCCGCGGTGAGGCATGAGCGTGTCCGCGCCGGTACCCGGGAGGCGCGAGGGCCGGATCGTCGTGATGGCCAAGGAACCGGTGCCGGGCAGGGTCAAGACCCGTCTGACGCCGCCCTACACCCCCGAGGAGGCCGCCGGCCTGGCCGCGGCCGCGCTCGGCGACACGCTGCGGGCGGTGGCGGCCGTCCCCGCACGCCGGGTGCTGGCCCTGGAGGGGATCGCCGGCCCGTGGCTTCCGGCCGGCTTCACCGTCCTCCGGCAGCGCGGCCGGGGTCTGGACGAACGGCTCGCCGCGGCGTTCGAGGACGTCGGCCGGCCGCCGTCGTCATCCGGCGCCCCGAACCCGGGGCGTGAGGCGCTCCCCACGACGCGGCCGTCCTCAGCGGGCGGCAGCGCGGTCCCCGCGCCCGTCGTGCTGATCGGCATGGACACCCCGCAGGTCACCCCCGGTCTGCTGTCCACCGCCCTGGCGATGCTCCACACGCGCGACGCCGTGTTCGGTCCCGCCGCGGACGGCGGGTTCTGGCTGCTGGGGCTCCGCGTCCCCGGCCCCCGGCTCCTGCTCGGGGTTCCGATGTCGCTTCCCCACACGGGCGCCGCGCAGCTGGAAAGGCTCGCCGAGGCCGGGCTCGACATCGGCCTGATGCCGTGCCTGACCGACGTCGACACCGCCGCGGACGCCGCCGAGGTCGCGTCGCAGGCTCCGGACACCATGTTCGCCGCCACCCTCGCCGGCCTCGGAGCCCGCCTGTGATCGGGGAGCTGTACGCCGAGTCACTGGCCGGAGAGAGGGTGGAGGTGGAGTACGCCGACGGTACGCGACGGCCGCTGGAGGCCGCTCGCTGGATGCTGCCCGCCGAGGGAGACGAGGCGATGCTGTCCCGCTGCGTGCCGCCGGTGCTCGACGTCGGCTCGGGGCCCGGACGGTTGACCGTCGAGCTGGCCCGGCGGGGCGTCTGGGCGCTCGGCGTCGACATCACCCCGCACGCCGTACGCCTGACCCGTGACGCGGGCGGCCGCGCCATCTGCCGCGACGTATTCGGTCACCTGCCGGCGACCGGCCGATGGCGCACGGTGCTGCTCGCGGACGGCAACATCGGCATCGGCGGCGACCCGGACGCGCTGCTCCGCCGGGTACGCGAGCTGGTGCGACCCGGCGGGACGGTGATCGCCGAGGTCGCCCCACCGGGGACGACCAGCAGGGTCGACCGGGTGCGCCTTCGCCGAGGGGACGTGGCCGGAGGCTGGTTCGGCTGGGCGACGGTCTCCGCCGCCGACCTGCCCCATCTGGCACGCCGCGCGGGTTTCCCCGGAGCCCGGTGCCACCAGGACTCCGGCCGCTGGTTCGGCATTCTCAGCTGAAGGAGATCCGGTGCCGGGTCTGTGTGCTAGCCGATCCCGGTGCCGTCGGCCGTCTCGGTGTCGCGTCCGGGGGAGCCCGTCCGGGGCGCCGGCGCGGGCTGCTCGGCGGACGTCGCGCGCAGGACCGCCTGCCGCAGGGCCCGCGTGACGTCCGCCGTGGTGACCATGCCGACGACGTGCCCGTTCTCGGTCACCACCCCCATGAGCTCTCCCGCGGCGGGCCCGGCGAGGATGCGGGTGGCGTCGTCGTCGGGAGACAGCAGGTGGTCCGGCGGCACCGGACGCGCCAGCGTCGAGACCCGTCTGTCGCGACGCTGCTCGGGCGCGAGCGCGCTGAGCACGTCAAGGGACAGCACACCGGCCGGCTCGCCGGCGAAGTCCACGACGGGGAACACGGTCTGGTGGGAGCGCAAGGCCACGGTGGAGATGAAATCGTCGACGTCCTGCCAGGCGGGCGCGAGGTCGGGCGAAGCCGTCATGACGTCGCGCACGTGCCACCCCCTGAGCCCCTCCTGGGCCGCCTTGACCAGGCCCTCACTGCGGGCGGCACTGCTGAGGAACCAGCCGATCAGCATCATCCACAGGCCGCCCGTCCACGACATGAGGATCAGTTGCATGGCGCCCACCGCGATCAGCGCCATGCCGAGCCCCTGGCCGGCCCTGGCGACCGTCCGGTCGGCGCGCGTCCGGCTGCCGTGCTTGCTCCACAGGGCCGCGTGCAGCACCCGGCCGCCGTCCAGAGGCGTGCCGGGCAGCATGTTGAACACGGCGAGCACGCCGTTCATGACGGCGAGCCACCGCACGGCGGACACCACCAGAGCGGGACCGTTGACCAGCAGGACCACCAGATAGAAGACGCCGCACAGCACGAGGCTCGTCAGCGGGCCCGCCACGGCCACCTGGAACTCGGCCTTGGGCGACTTGGTGTCCTCGGCGAACTCGGTCACCCCGCCGAGCAGCCACAGCGTGATCGACTTGACCGGCACGCCGCGGCGGCGCGCGACGAGCGCGTGGGCCAGTTCGTGCGCCAGGAGGGAGGCGAGGAACAGGATCGCCGCCCCGGCCGAGACCAGCCAGTACCGCTCCTGAGCCTGCCCGGGGACGGCCTGCGGCAGTACCGCCGTCGCCAGCGCGCCCCCGATCAGGACGGCGATCACCACCGTCGACCAGTGGGCCCCGACGGCGATGCCCGCGACATGGCCGAGACGAAGGTTCTGCCTCATGTTCCGACGCCCCTGCCGCGTTCCGGCTCCGGTTCCGGCTCGGGCTCCGCCGACCGCACGACGGCGACCGGGCAGCACGAGTGGTGGAGCGCCCCGTGGCTCACCGAGCCGAGCACGGCCGAGCCGACGGCGCCCCGGCCGCGCGAGCCGACCACGAGCAGGTCCGCCCGCGCCGACGCCTCCGACAGCGCCTCGACCGGGTGGGCGCGCACCGTGATCTCGCGCACCTCCACCTGGGGGTACTTGTCCCGCCACGGACGCAGTTGCTCCTGCGCGCCGCGCCTGCCGAAGTCGTACAGCCTCTCCAGGTCGGGCGTGTAGCTGGCGAACATCGGCAGGAAGACCGACACCTGCCAGGCGTAGACGGCCGTCAGCCGGGCCCCCCGCAGGTTGGCCTCCTCGAAGGCGTACCGCAGCGCGGCCTCCGACCCGGGCGACCCGTCGTGCCCGACGGCGATCTCCCCGTGCACCGCGTCCTGCTCGTGCGCCACCACGACCACCGGGCATCGCGCGTGCCCGGCGACCCCCATCGAGACCGACCCCAGCACCAGGCCCATGAAGCCGCCGAGGCCCCGGCTGCCCATCACGAGCTCGTCGGCGCCGTCGGTCTCCTTCAACAGCTCCTTGCGGATGCTCCCGATCAACGTCTCGGTCTCGACGTCCAGGTTCGGCACCCGCTCGCGGGCCGTCGCCGCCGCCTCGTCGAGCAGGGACCTGGCGTGGTCGCACAGCGAGTCGTGGAAGCCGGGAGGCGTGGCGAGCGGCTGGTCGAACGTCCACGGCTCGATCACGTGGACGATGCGCAGTCCCCGGTCGCGCCGCGCCGCGTCGTCCGCGGCCCAGCGTACGGCGGTGAGCGCGCGGGGCGAACCGTCGGTGCCTGCGACGACGCGTCCGTTCATGGTCCTCGCCTCCTTGTAACGCGGAGGGCCCCGGTCACCGAGCGCTGGGTGTCCTCCCTTCTCCGCGGCCAGGTGTCCTCACGGCTGCCTCGGGCGGCGCCACCGGTCGTGGGCGGAGTTCCACGCCTTGTCCCACTCGGCGTACCGGCGGCGGTCCAGCATCCAGCGGACCAGGGCGAGGTTCAGGAACAGCAGGCCACCGGCTCCGGCCATGACGCCGAACCCGGCGACCGACGCGTCGGCGACCGTCTGGGCGTGCGTCCGGGGAGGCGCGGTCGGGCGGCCCTTGGCGTCGATCCACATCTCCAGCGCCGAACCCGCCTTGGCGTGCGCGGGGACGGAGACCACGTCGACGTGCTGCCGGCCGTCCGGGGTGTACCAGCGGGCCTTGGCCTTGATACCGATGACCGCGCCCTGGGTCGAGATCGCGTCCGTACTGGCGGCGTCCTCGAGCAGGACGGCGGTGACCGGCTGACGCAGGCCGGGCTCCACCCTCTCGGCGCTGAGGCCGCGCCGGTAGACGGCGCCACCGGCGAGGACGGCCGGCCACAGGGCGGCGACCAACGCCAGCAGGGTCAGGAGTACGGCGACGGCTTCGATCCGGTCAGAGCGCCGGCGCAGTGGGTTCCGGTCGAACCGGTACCGGCGAACACACCTCATCGTCCACCTGGCCAAGGATCGCATGGTGCACCTCCCTGTCAGGGATCTCCATCCAGCGTCGAGCACGGCGAACCGACCCGACAGGGTCTTACGCCGTCCCGCGACGGGACGTTCGGCCCTGTCGGCCGCCGTCGCTTTCGCAGGCTTGGTGTCCGCTAAGGACTAACGTACGACTGTGGCACGGCGAGCGGTATCCCGCCCCTTCACCGGCACCGGAGATATCGCACGGCGGTATTTCCGGTAAGAAGCACGCCACGAACGAGCTCGCCATGCATGCGCTCCGTCAAGAAACCCTGAAATAGACAAGAGATGGCATTTGGCCACTTATGAGACGGTCGTGCCCGACAGGGCCCTCTCGAAACCGAACCATTCGTCCACATTCCCGGCACCGGGATGCCCCTTGACGCGCTGGGCCGCTGGGCCGCGGGTCAGGAGGGACGGGTGTAGCGGTGCTTGGCGCCCGGAGGGAAGTAGTCGGGGTCGCCTGTACGGCGGAGCTCGATGCGCGGGGTCTGGTAGGCCGCGGGGACGTAGTGGGCGAACTCGCTGTTCAGGCGGATCAGCTCCGTCCTGATCGCCTCGGCGATGACGGGGACGAGCAGCGGGTCGGGGGTACGGCCGGCGGCGAGTTCCACGACGATCGACAGGTGCCGGTCGCGGTCCTCGTCCTCCTCGACCCGCAGGACGAACTTCCCCGTGACGTGATCGCTGATATCCGGCCGCTCGAGTCCGACCGTGACGTTCTCCGGGTAGACGTTGGCGCCGAAGAACGACACGGTGAACAGGGAACGCCCGAAAACGTACGCGAAGGGCAGCACCGGAGCGCCCCGCCGCCCCTCCCCCTCCAGGCCGGCGTCCTTCCCGGCTGCGCCGGCCGGCGGGTCGAGGTCCCGCAGAGGGTCGAAGTCGTGCTTGCGGCAGAAGGCCAGCATGCGGTCGTAGGAGATGATCCCGCCCTCGTCGGCGATGTGATAGCGGATCAGCGGCACGCCGTTGTCGCCGGTGAACAGCAGGGTGCCCTCGTGGGTCTCGAAGTACCGGCTCATCGGGTCGTACTGCACCAGCGTCGGCAGCCGCGAGTCGCCGAACAGCTCCCGCGCCGCCTCGGGGTCGGCGGCGAGGAACCGGCGTATCCGCACGCTCAACGGCGTCTCGTTGCCCAGCACGCCGGCGTCGGCCGTGCCGTACAGCGACGCCGAGTCGTGGCACGGGCGCGTCATCCCGGCGCGCCGCCCCACCAGGTCACGCCACTGCTCGCTGAACACCTCGCCCGCCAGCACGAGCCGGATGCCGTACCGCGACCAGTCGACGCCCCTGTCGAGCCCCGCGTCGATCACGTTCTTGACGAACGGCGGGTAGCCCAGCAGCACCACCTGGTCGAAGTACGGCCCGAGCTCTCCCACGACCCGCAGGATCTCGCCGATGTCGTTCCCGGGAGTCGCCACCGTGATCGGGTACCCCTTGGCGGCCAGATGCCGGCAGCACGCGGTGGTGTACATGCCGCCGACCCAGCTGCCGAGCGCGAAGCAGATCACCGCCAGGGTGCTGCGCTCGTCGGCGCGGAAGCCGTCCCGGAAGACCTGCTCGAACCGGGTGGCGACCAGCCGCTCGTCGAGCAGGGAGCGGGGCCAGACGGTCGGCGTTCCGGAGGAGCCCGACGACACCGCGACCATGTCGCACCCGTCCAGACGCCCGCCCCGGCACAGCCGGGGCAGCGGGTGACGCCGGTGGTAGGTCTCCTTGGTCAGCAGGGGCAGGCGTGCGAAATCATCCACCGTGCGGATCCGCGCGGGATCGACACCGTGCTCGCGCAGGAAGTCACCGTACGCCGGGACGGAGCTGGCCACGTCGTGGAACAGGGCCAGCGCCGCTTCGGCGCCCTCCTGCCCGGACGCCTCGGCCACCGGTGTGCCCTGGTAGAACTCCCGCAGCCCCGCGAGCACGCGCCCGGGCCGATCCTTGTCCATCACAACAGGCTCCATGGGGTTCAGGCAGTGGGGTCGCTCCTCAATCTTGTTCCCCTCGCTACCGGCGGACCACCTCGCCGCCCGAAGCGGCTCGGACGTACCCGTGGCGGTCCACGCCGGGGACGGCACCGAGCGAGCGGAGCGGCCTGAGCGGGCCAAAATCCCCATAAGCCGGACAGAAACGGACGGGTCGTAATAGCCTTTCGATCTATCCTCTCGGGCCGGGGGCGAAGTGTGCCGATCGCCCTCACGCAGAGTGACTCCATCCGCCTGTCACGCGATCGTTGCCGGTTCGCCACCGCTGCCGGTTCTGTGACTGGTGTGACTCGTGGGAAGATTGCGAATCTTCGGAGACTCTGTGAAGTTTCCAGACAGGAGGCTGTCGGAACTGCTAAGAAGGTCGGCGGCCGAGGTTGAGAGCAGCAGAGAGGTTCGGCATGGACCGCGACGGCACCCCGAGACCCCACGAAGAGGACCCTCTGAAGCAGACGGGCCCACTGGGTATCGAGTGGAGCAACGAACCGAAGCGCCCCGCCGGTGACGTACTGTCCGACGGCTGGACACCGGGTCACGAAGCCGCGCACGGCCAGGGCGACGACCCTCAGGAGCACGATCGCCCCCAGTACATCGGCGAGTACGAGCCGGCCACGGACTACCCGCAGCCGGACGCCCACAACCAGGCCACCGGCTACCCCGCCCCCGACAATCCCGCCGCCGGCTACCCGCACCCGGACGCCCTCGACCCGGCCGCCGGCTATCCGCACGCCGAAGGGCACATCCCGGGAGGCGACTACGCGCGCGGGGCGGATCAGCGGGGCCCCGATGGGTCCGACCCGGCCGGGTATCCGCACGCGGACGCCCTCGACCCCGCCGCCGGCCACACCCGGGCCGAAACATTCGACCCGGCCCTCCAGCACCCCGACGCGTACGACCCGGCCCGTCCCGAAGGCCAGGCCCCGACCGCCGCGTACGAAGGCGCGCTTCCTCTCGGGGCCGAAGGCCTGGACGCCGCCGGCCACCCCGAGGGACGCGGAGCCGGCGACTACGACCGGCCCGACGGGTACACCCGGCCGGACGACGGCACGTGGGACCCGGACGGGCGTCACGACCCCGACGGGGACGGCCCGCGTGGATTCCTCGGCTCCGGCTGGACCGGAGACGACGAAGCCGAAGAGGAGAAGGGCGGCCAGAACAAGCGGCTGATCCTCGCCATGGTGGCGATCGTCGTGCTCGCCGTGGCGGGCGGCTGGATCGTGTCGTCGTCCGTCGGCGGCTCGAAGTCGGAGGCGGCGTGCTCTACTCCCGGCAAGTGCGCACCGGTGGTGCAGAACGACCCCGCTCTGACCGAGAGCCCGACGGCCCTGCCGAGCACCGACCCCGCCTCTGAGCCGACCGAGAGCCCCGAGGAGACGGACGTGCCCACCCTGCGGCCGACGCCCACTCCCACGGCCGTTGCGAGCCGCTCCCGCGTGACCCGCCAGCCCAGCTCGCGGCCCACGGCCTCCCGTACCCGCGTCCACTCGCCGCAGCCGTCGTTGAGGCCCAGCTCCCACGAGGAGCAGCAGGAGGACCCGGACGTGCGGAACGAGCCCCGGGCCACCCACACCCCCACCCCCACGCCGCCACCCACCACCCAGGCCCCCGAGCCCGTCCCCACCAAGGATGACTGCGGCCTGTTCGACTGGTTCTGCTGACCCTCACTCCACCGAACAGAACCCCACTCCCGTACAACCCCCTGCCGCCCCGCCCCCCGCCGCCGCCCCGCCCCCGCCCCGCCCCCGGCCTCTCCGGAGACCCCCCTCGGCCCCCTCCGGAGAACCACCCACCTCGCTCACTCTCCGGAGACCCCACCCCCTCGGCCCCCTCCGGAGAACCACCCACCTCGCTCACTCTCCGGAGACCCCACCCCCTCGGCCCTCTCCGGAGAACCGCCCACCGCGCCCCTCCCTGGAGACCCCACCTCACCTCGGGCCCCTCGGAGGGTCCCCACCTTGCTCCTTCTCCGGAGCCCCCACCCCACCTCGGCCTTCGAGGGCTGAGCTCCGGCTCAGCCGGGGCGGGGTGATCTACGGAGGGCCCGAAGCAGCAGGCCGGCGGCGAGGACGGCGGCGCCGGTGAGGACGGCGCTGAGTGGGAGGCTGAAGGCCAGGAGGAGGCAGCCGAGCAGGCCGACGACGGGCAGGGCCCTCACGGGCCGGCCCTCCTCCTCCGACAGGGTCAACGCGCAGGCGTTCGCGATCGCGTAGTACACCAGCACGCCGAACGACGAGAAGCCGATCGCGCCACGCAGGTCGGTGGTCGCGGCCGCCACCGCGACCACCGCGCCGACCGCCAGCTCGGCGCGGTGGGGCACCTGGAAGCGCAGGTGCACCGCGTCGAGCACCCGCGGCAGGTGCCCGTCCCTGGCCATGGCGAGCACCGTGCGGGAGACGCCGAGGATCAGCGCGAGCAGCGACCCGAGCGCCGCCGTCGCCGCCCCGACCGTCACCAGCGACGCGACGGCCGGCGCGGCACCGGCCGCCCGCACGGCGTCGACGACGGGCGCGGTGGAACGCGCGAGGCGCTCAGGGCCGAGGACGGCGAGCACGGCCACGGCGACGGCCGCATAGATGACCAGAACGAGGCCGAGGGCGATCGGAATGGCCTTCGGGATGGTCTTCGCGGGATCCCGGACCTCCTCACCCAGGGTGGCGATACGGGCATAACCGGCGAAGGCGAAGAACAGCAGCCCCGCCGCCTGGAGCACCGCGCCGGGCGCGGGCCACGAGGACGGCCGCAGCCGCGCGAACTCGGCCGGACCGCCCACCAGGCACACCACCACCGCGACCGCCAGCACCGCCAGGACCACCACCACGATGACGCGGGTCAGCCAGGCCGCCTTGTGGACCCCGGCGTAGTTGACCGCTGTGAGGACCGCCACGGCCGCCACGGCCACCAGGTGTTCGTGCCCGGGCCAGACGTAGGCCCCCAGCGTCAGCGCCATCGCGGCGCAGCTCGCGGCCTTGCCCACCAAGAAGGCCCACCCAGCGAGATAGCCCCACAGGTCGCCGAGGCGCTCACGACCGTAGACATAGGTGCCGCCGGAGGCGGGGTGGCGCGCGGCCAGCCGCGCGGAGGAGGTGGCGTTGCAGTAGGCGACGACCGCGGCCACCGCGAGCCCGGCCAGCAGGCCCGCCCCGGCCGCCGCGGCGGCGGGGGCGAACACCGCGAACACCCCCGCACCGATCATCGCCCCCAGCCCGATCACCACGGCGTCGCCGGTGCCGAGCCGTCGCGCCAGCCCGGCCGCGGGCTGTGAAGAGGAATCGGGCGGTTTCGCGCCCCTCCAGAGCGTCATGCGGTCACTCTAGGCAGGCGAAGGGGGCTACTTTCGGCTGGCGGGTGTACCTGTGGATAACTTCTCGGACGCCGGCTCGCCCCGCGCGTCCCGCCGCCGCATGACGACGACCGTCAGCAGGACGAGAATCATGACCGCCGCGGGTCCCGGGCCGAGGAGGGCACCGGTCCGCTGGTCGGCGGCCCGGTCCGTGACCCAGGGGATGGCAAGGGCCTCGTACCAGTCCACGCCCTGCAAGGGGCCGGCGAGGAAGACGAGGGCGATCCACGCCTGGACGGCCAGGGCGCCCGCCAGCATGCGCGCGCGGACGACCGGGGTGATGGTCCTCGGCAGCCGGTCGGCGCCGAGGGTGACGACGAAGAACCACACGCCCGTCACCACCACCACGGCCTGGGCGATCAGGCGCACCGCCAGGCTCGACTGGGCCTGCTCGAAGAGGTTGGTGACGTAGAGGAGGAAGTACGGCACGGCGTACACGATGAGGGCCGTCAGAGGATGGGACATGCGGGTCGCCAGGTCACCGCTCAACGGCCGGCGGAAGATCGGCGCCGCCTCCCGCAGCGGCCCGAGAGGAACACCCAGAGCCAGCAGGGCGGGGCCGACGGTGCCGAGCAGGGCGTACTGCACGGCGTGCATGGAGAACACCGCGGGCGCGTACGCGGCGACGCCGCCCGCCAGGCCGTACAGCAGGCACAACAGGCCCGCGAGCGCGGCGACGAGGCGGCCCCGCGACCATCCCGGTCCCCCCTGCGCGGTGGTGGCGGACCGCGAGAGCCGCCGGGCGCCCACCAGGTAGGCGACCGCCATCCCGGCCACCGCGAGGATCACGATGGGATCGGGGCGGATCTCGGTGAACAGCCGCCCGGGGGTCAGGCCGGGAAGGGCGTAGCCCAGAAGCTCGTGCTGGGCGTGCGGCGTGTCACGCGGCGGCGGGGTGCGCGACAGCGCGACCGCCAGCGCGACCGTGCACGCCATGACGCCGGTCTCGGCGAGGGCGAGGCGGAGGAACGGCCGCGAGCTCGCGGAGGTGGCGACCCGCGAAGAGGGGCCGGAGGCCGGGGGTTCGCCCGCGGCCGGACCGGACGCGTTCTCCAGGGTCCTGATCGTCACCCGGCGATGGCGCCATCCGAACCACCCCAGCGCCACGAGGGCGGCGAGCTTCGCCAGCACCAGCAGCCCGTAGCGTGACTGCCAGAGCTGGACGGGGTCGCCGAGCCGGATCCAGGCGTTGACCGCGCCGGAGAAGCCGACGGCGACGAAGCAGCACAGGGCGAGGGCGCTGAACCGCCGTACCGCGAAGACGAGCCGCTCGGACTTTCGCAGCATCGTGACCAGCCCGAACAGTCCTCCGCCCCACATGGCGACCCCGGCGATGTGCGCCATCAGGCTGGAGATGGCCAGGGTGTGGTCCGCGGCCGAGGCCGAGTGGCCGACGTACGCGGGCGGCAGTACGGCGAAGAGCGCGAGCGCGAACAGCAGCGCGCGACCCCGGCCGCCGAGCCGGGTCGTGGCCGCCAGCGCGATCAGCAGGGTGAGCATGATCACGACCACGAACGCCTGCCCCTGCGGGACCTCCATGGCGAAGGTGGGGAGGAACCCCGAGGTCAGCGCCTCCCCCACGGGCAGCCCGAGCAGGTCGGAGAGCGTGAAGATCTCGGTGAGCACGGCCGTCCCCGCCCAGGCCAGCGACCAGCGGCCGGCCACGCGCATGATCTTCTGCCGCGATGCCTCGTCGCCGGTCAGGAACACGGCCGAGAGGAGGAGGCCGATCGTGGCGACCGCGCAGATGTCGTGGGCGACGCGTGCCACGGGCAGGCCCAGTGTCGTGAGGGTGCCGGGGGACGGCAGCCCGGGGATCTCCTCTCTCGGCCAGGCACCGCCGAACCACATGGCGAGCAGCAGCACCGCGAACGCCGCGACGACGATGAGCACGAACATGGCCGGACGCCGCCGGGGAGAGGTCATGCTGCCGCTTCCTCATTTCAGGACTGCACTGCTCACATTTGCTCGCCTGTGATCGAGTATCTCCGGATTCATGGGAGAGAGGTAGAGGCTTGGGAAATCAGCCGCTTTTCGCTTGGGAAGTTCGCAGCTATTTGGTGGGCGATGTCCGCATCCAACCGTCTCCCCTTTACCAACTTTTATGAAGTCATGTCAGGACTTGGGGGAGTGGAAAGACCGTGCCGGCGTTTACCTTCCCCCGCTCCGGACAGAGGCCACTTGGGAACGGAACCAAGCGAAGGGGGAGCGATCATGAGCGCTGACGACAAGATCTCCAACAAGGCCCAGGAGATGAAGGGCAAGGTCAAGCAGGGCGTCGGCGACGTCACCGGTGACGAGGAACTGCGCGCCGAGGGCCAGGCCGACGAGAGCAAGGGCAAGCTCAAGCAGGCCGGGGAGCGCGTGAAGGACGCCGCCAAGAACGTCAAGGACGCCTTCAAGGACTGAGCGCGCACGAGGGGCGCGGCGGTGGTCTGAGGAGGAGGTAGGGCGAGGAACGAGCCCGGACGACGACGAAGACCGCCGCCTCAAGGGCGCCCCTCGCCGCCGAGCGCAGCGAGGCCATGGGCACGGGGGCCATCAGCACGCGCCGTCCGGAGATGAGCAGGCCGCGTACCCGCCTGGGTGACCGGGCGGGTATCGCGGTCACGCGCGTGGGTGGATCACACGCGTGTCGGTGACGCCGACCCGTTCAGGGGGAACGGCGCAGCTTGGCCACCATGTCGTCCTTGAAGCGGTGGGCCTCGGCGAGGCTGGCCCCGTCGCGCAGCGCGCTGACCACGTCCTCCTCGGCGTCGGCGTACATGTAGGAGTCGGCGAAGACCTCGGTGGAGGGGAGCGCGACGACCCCCGAGCCGTCCATCACGATGGACGTGCTCTCGTCGACCAGCACACCGGCGATCTCCACCGGCTGCCCGACGGACGCCACGTGCACATCGGGCCCGGGCCCGGCGGTCGCCTCGTAGAGCGCCCACACCGGCAGGCCGAGGTCGCGGAAGGCGTTGACGTCGCGCACCCCGCCCTCCACCAGCAGGCCGGCCGCGCCGCGCGCGAGGGCCGCGCGCGTGAGGATCTCGTCCCAGACCGCCCCGGCCGCCGCCTGCGCTCCGGCGACGACGATGACGCGTCCCTCCAGGTCCTCGTCCATCAGCGCGTGCAGCGGGTCGAGCCCGTGTTCCCCGGGGCCCGGAGCCAGTTGCACGGTGCGGGCCTTGCCGAGCAGGCCGAGTGAGCGGTGGATGGCGCGCAGCGGCGGGCTCAGCCACCCGGTCAGCCCGCGTAGTTGCAGGACGTCCGCGATCGCGGTGGTAGGCGGAACCACAGTATCGATCACCTCTTATGGAGAAACTTCCGTCAGTTGACGAGTGAGGCATGCGACAGGATGCCCGGATGGTGCTGCTTGGATCCCGAGTGACCCGGCCTGCTCGCGGGCCAAGAATCCTCTCATCCGGACGAGGACTTCTCCCACCTCCGCCCTGGTCCCCCGCCCGGCTTCGAGGGGACCCGCGTATCCGATGTAAAGGCATGACACTTGTCGAGAGTGGCCATGCTGCTGCACGGATCGGGAGAACGCGAAACAATTCCCTTGATCCGCCGGAAGTTCAGCCCTCACCGCCCCAGAGGGTGCGCACCTCCTCGAACACCTTCTGGTTGTGCGAGATTTCGATCACGTTGCCGTCGGGGTCCTTCAGGGCGCAGATGTATCCGACGGGGGGCGGCAGCTCCATCGGCTCCCAGTGGAGGCATCCCAGCTCCCGTGCGCGCTCGGCGACGGCGTCGACGTCCTCACGGTTGGGCACCTCCATGCCCAGGTGGGCGAACGGCGTCAGCTGCGGCTGCGGCCTGCCCCTGTCCTTGGCGAACTCCACCAGCACCAGCACGAACGGCGTCTCCACCTGCTTGTCGTTGGAGAGCCAGACGTTGCGCCCGTCCTTGTCCTCGTGGGTGGAGACCACCACGAGGGGCGTCATGGTGGTGTAGAACTCGATGGCCTTGTCGAGGTCGCAGCTGGGAAGCGCGACGTGGGTCCAGCGCGCTTCGGTGAGCTTCTTGCCGAGCACCGGTGCCTCCTTGCGCCATGCCCTCCGCCGGCGGCGCCTCGGGGGGCGGGCGCGGAGGGAGATGTGTCGAGGTTCCTTCCATGGTCTCTACCCCTGGGCCGCGGGGGCGAATGTTTCACGTGACACTTTCGCGGAAGGTGCGCGGCTTCGGGGTAGGCCGGGAGTGTTCGCCGCGTGGTAGGAATGGCGGGCGCCCGGGCTGTGTTCGTGAGTGGCGAGACGCACCGCATAGATCTTGAGGAGTCATGATGAGCAAGCTGAACGACGACGCGAAGGCCCTGATCGCCCGGCCGTTGCACGCCTGGGTGACGGCCCACCGTCCCGACGGCTCGCTGCACAGCACGGTGGTCTGGGTCGACGTGGACGGCGACGACGTCATCTTCAACACCGCCGTCGGCCGGGCCAAGGAGCGCTACCTGCGGGAGAACCCCGAGGTGTCGATCAGCGTGCTGGACCCCGACAACAACTACCACCTGGTCAGTGTCTCGGGTAAGGCGCAGTTCGAGCTGGAGGGCGCGGACGACGTCATCAACCGGCTCGCCAAGAAGTACCTCGACGCCGACGAGTACCCCTTCCGTCAGCCGGGCGAGCAGCGCATCACCGTGCGCGTGACGCCCGAGAAGGTCATCCACAGCGCCTGATCCTTGTTCGGCACGGCCGCCGCCGGCGCGATCACCGGCGGCGGCCGATCCCAGCCACCGCTCGGGCATTTGTAGCCTTTTGTCCAGGTTGCGTGCATAGCCTGACTCGGTGGTTAAGGACGCAGTCATCCGGGGTAGCGCGGGCGGGGTGCCCTCCGCGACCCTTTCGGTACCCAGACCCGCACCGCCCGCGCGCGCGGCCCGGCAGTCGTGGCTCGACGCGCTGCGCGGCCTCGCCGCCCTGATCGTGGTGTTCGAGCACTCGCTGGACGCCCTGCTGCCGGAGGTGCGCGGGTCGGTCAGCCCGTGGTTCGACTTCGGCCAGTACGGCGTGCTGGTGTTCTTCCTGGTCAGCGGCTATGTCGTACCGGTCTCACTGGAACGGCGCGGCAGCGTGCGCGGATTCTGGATCACCCGCTTCTTCCGTCTGTACCCGCTCTGGGCGCTGGCGGCCGCGGCCGGCACCGTCTTCGGTGTCCTCGGCGTCTACTCCGTGCTGCCCGGCGAGGCGGCCGACCGGCCGTGGACGTGGTTCCTGGCGCACGTGACCATGCTGCAGGACCTGCTGCAGGTGCCGAGCGTCGTCAACGTCTTCTGGACCCTGTCGTACGAGATGGCGTTCTACCTCCTGGTGACCGCGATGTTCGTCTTCGGGGTTCACCGGGCCAGCACCGCGACCTCACTGACCTTCGCGGTGTGCGCCGTCGTCGCCGGCGCGCTGGTGCCGGCCGGGTGGCTGTCGCGCGCCCTCGGAGGCGGCGTGGTGGGGGTCGCCGTGGTGGTACTGCTCTGCGGGATCGCCGCCGTCCTCAGCGCCAACCGTGACCTGCGGCTGCACGGCGCCGCCGTCATCGCGGTCCTCGCCCTGGTGCTCCTCACCTTCAACAGCAGGGTGGGCGCCTGGGAGAGCCTGATCATCCTCGCGACGATGTTCGGCGGCACCGCGATCTACCGGATCGAGCGCTCGCCGGCGGCATGGGCCCGCAAGCGGTGGCTCCTGGTGCTGGTGCCCGTGCTCTCGGTCGCGGCGGCGGTGGCGCTCGGCCCCGGCTGGGGGATGTCCGCGGTCGACCAGCAGGCGTTCAAGTGGGGATGGTCGACGGCCGTGGTGGCGGCATGGCTGACGTTCGCCGCCGGACTCGCCCTGCGGCACCGCACCGTCTCCCCGCTGCTCGTGTGGCTCGGCCTGACGAGTTACTCGATCTACCTGCTGCACCCGCTGATCCTCCAGGTGGTCAGGAGGATCACCATGGATCCCGCGGGGATCCCGCTCGCCGCGCGGCTGGCCTGGGAGGGAGCGCTGTTCGCGGCGGTGATCGGCTGCGCGGCGCTGAGCCACCGCTTCGTCGAGAGGCCGGCGCAACGGCTCGGGCACCGCCTCGCCCGGGCCGCCGCCGTCCAGGAGCGAGGGAACGCCGCAGGAGCATCCTGATGTAGCTTACGAAATCCTTATTTCCTGCGAATATGGCGACAGGGGACCACAAAACTGACAGTCGTGGTTAGACTTGCTCGCGGTTTGCCGGGCGGGTGGATCCGGCGCCTGTAGTCGGCGCGTGGCCTACAAGGTCATCAGCCCTGGCCATTCCGTGGGGACAATGAACGGCGGGCTTGTCGATGTGCGCCCTGCGCAGCCCGAGGACGGTTCCGAAGCGAACCCGCCCGTGAAGGCGAAGCGGCGCTGGACCGCGTGGCTGTGGTGCCTGGTCGCGGCGATCACGGGTGTCGCGGTCGCGGGCAGCGCCACCCTCGTGGGCGCCTACACCAAGCTGAGCGGCAACATCAAGCACATCTCCGTGGACGACAAGGACCTCGGCAACCGCCCGGCGAAGGTCAGCAAGGCCATCAACATCCTGATGGTGGGCTCGGACACGCGGGCGGGCGCCAACAAGAAGTACGGCCACCAGGACCTCGGCGAGCGCACTGACACGATCATCCTCGCACATCTGTCCCCCAACCGGGACAACGCGTTGCTCATCAGCTTCCCGCGTGACTCGCTGGTCCAGTTGCCGGCCTGTCCGGCGAAGAACGGCCTGATGGGCCAGAAGGCCCACGTCGGCATGATCAACGAGTCGTTCAACTTCGGCGGCATCACCTGCACGTGGCGCACGATCGAGGGGCTCACCGGCATCCACATCGACCACTTCGTCAAGGTCGACTTCACCGGGTTCAAGAGCATGGTGAACGCGCTCGGCGGCGTCGAGATCTGCGTGCCGAAGCCGATCAACGACGTCAAGGCCATGCTGCACCTGCCCGCCGGACGGCAGGTGGTGAAGGGCGAGCAGGCGCTCGGTTACGTCCGCGTCCGCTACAGCATCGGGGACGGCTCCGACATCGGCCGCATCCAGCGGCAGCAGATGTTCCTCGCCTCCATGATCAAGAAGGCGATGAGCGGCGCCACGCTGACCGATCCGGCCAAGCTGTTCGGCTTCCTCGACGCGGCGACCAAGTCGGTGACCACCGACCCCGCCCTCAACGTCGGCGTGATGAAGGACCTCGCGCTCAGCGCCAAGGGCATGGCGGCCGGCAACATCCACTTCGTCACCACCCCCTGGCGCTACTCGCTCACCCAGCCGGGCCGGGTCGAGTGGGTGCAGCCGCAGGCCAAGCAGCTCTTCCAGCTGGTCGCCACCGACACCAAGATCAAGGGCTCGGGCATCAAGACCGGCAAGCAGGCCAAGGTGCCCAGGGCCAAGGTCGAGGTCGTGGTGCAGAACGGCACCAACCGCGGCGGTCTCGGCCGCCAGGTGGCCACCGCCCTGGAGCAGCGCGGCTACACGGTCGTGAAGGTGGGCGACGCCAAGAAGAAGCCGCAGGCGAAGACGACCATCAGGTACTCCAGCGCCGGGGAGACCCGCGTGCCGACGCTCGCGGGCGACCTGCTGAAGTCGCAGAACCTCCTGGTCACCGGCACCACCACGCCGCGGCTCGTGCTCACCATCGGCGACGACTGGAAGGGGATCAAGCCCGCTCCCGTCTCCGAGGAGGAGCTGAAGAGCATCGACGCGACGCAGGACTCCTGCTCCACCACCTGAGCCCGTCGCCCCCTGGTCCGATAGGCCTGGTTTGTTGCATCCGCCGGGTCCGGGGTAGTGAACGGGGCATGTGTTACTCGCTCTCCGTCACGGGGTGACACCGGCCACGAGGCCGAAACCCGCCGGCCGGCGGGACCCCGGGCGGCGCGGGGGACGAGCGAGAGCCTGGGCATCACAGGGACGGTGAACCATGCGACGCGGCGTGATCTTCGATATTGACGGCACCCTTGTGGACACCAACTACCTGCACGTCGTGACATGGTGGGAAGGTTTTCGCCGCCAGGGTCACGACGTCCTCATGGTCGACATCCACGGGGCGATAGGCCGGGCCGGCAAGGACCTGGTCGAGTACCTGCTCCCGGAGGCCTCGGAGGAGGAGGCCGAAGCGATCAAGGGTGTCCACTCGGAGCTGTACAAACCGCACCTCGACGAGGTGCGTCCCGTTCCGGGGGCGGGCGAGCTGCTGCACACCCTCGCCGGACGCGGCATGGTCGTGGTCCTCGCGACCAGCGCCCCCAAGGACGAGGCCGACCGGCTGATCGAGGTGACGGGGGCACGGGAGGCCGTCTCCGTGCTGGTGGACGCCGACGACGTCGACAAGTCCAAGCCCCACCCGGAGCCGGTGCGGCAGGCGCTGGAGAAGTCGGGACTCGATCCCCGGCACACCATCATGGTGGGGGACAGCGTGTGGGACATGCTGGCCGCCCGTCAGGCGAAGGTCGGGTGCGTGGCCCTGCGGTCGGGCGGCATCGACAGCGGGTCGCTCAGGGAGGCCGGGGCCGAGGCGGTGTACAAGGACTGCCACGACCTCCTGCAGCACCTGGACGAAAGCCCGATCGCCCGGCTCCTGTAGGAATCGCCCGGCGAAGGGGCTGGTTACGCTGATGGTCGCGGAGCGCGATGCGGGCACGGCCAGGCGGTGCCACAGCCGATCACGCCCTCCGTCGAACCCCGCGGCCGTCCGAAGCGTATTGCCAGCTCAAAGGAGAGTGATCGGACATGGCACAGAAGGCGGTCATCGGCGTCACGGGTCTCGGGGTCATGGGCCGGAATCTGGCGCGCAACTTCGCCAGGCACGGGTACACCGTCGCCGTGCACAACCGGACCTACGGCAAGACGAAGGCCTTGATCGAGGAGTTCGGCCACGAGGGCGCCTTCGTGCCCGAGGAGTCCCCGGAGGCTTTCGTCGCCGCGTTGGAACGTCCCCGCAAGATGGTGATCATGGTCAAGGCCGGCCAGTCCACCGACGCGGTCATCGACGAGTTCGCCCCCTTGCTGGAGCCCGGTGACATTTTGATCGACGGCGGCAACGCGCACTACGCCGACACCGAGCGCCGCGAGAAGGCCCTGCGTGAGCGCGGCATCCACTTCGTGGGCAGCGGCATCTCCGGCGGCGAGCAGGGGGCGCTGGAGGGCCCGAGCATCATGCCGGGCGGCTCGCGCGAGTCGTACGCGTCCTTGGGCCCGATCCTGGAGGACATCTCCGCCAAGGTGGACGGCGCGCCGTGCTGTACGTACGTCGGTCCCGGCGGCGCCGGACATTTCGTCAAGATGGTGCACAACGGCATCGAGTACTCCGACATGCAGCTCATCGCCGAGGCCTACGACCTGCTCCGCAAGGGAGCGGGCATGACCCCGGCCGAGATCGCCGAGGTCTTCCGCACCTGGAACCAGGGCCGGCTCGGGTCGTACCTCATCGAGATCACCGCCGAGGTCCTGGCGCACACCGACGCCGCGACCGGCAAGCCGTTCGTCGACATCGTGCTCGACCGTGCCGAGCAGAAGGGCACCGGACGCTGGACCGTGCAGGCCGCCCTCGACCTCGGGGTCCCGGTCACCGGCATCGCCCAGGCGGTCTTCGCCCGTTCCCTGTCCGGCCACGCCGACACCCGCGAGGCGGCACGCGTGCTGACCGGCCCGTCCGCCGACGGCGGCCTCGACAGCTCCTTCGCCGACAAGGTGGAGCAGGCCCTGTACGCCTCCAAGGTCGTCGCCTACGCCCAGGGCTTCAACCAGATCCAGGCGGGCAGCGCCGAATACGGCTGGGACATCGACCTCGGCGCCATGGCGACCATCTGGCGGGGCGGCTGCATCATCCGGGCCGGCTTCCTCGACCGCATCCGCGGCGCCTACGAGACCGACCGCGGCCTGCCCACCCTGCTGACGGACGCCAACTTCGCCGCCGAACTGGGGGACGCGCAGGACGCCTGGCGCGAGGTGGTCGTCGAGGCCACCAGGCGCGGCATCCCCGTCCCGGGATTCTCCAGCGCGCTGTCCTACTACGACGCTCTGCGCGCCGAGCGCCTGCCGGCCGCGCTGATCCAGGGCCAGCGCGACTTCTTCGGCGCCCACACCTATCTCAGGACCGACCGCGAGGGCGTCCACCACACCCACTGGGAGCTGCCCGGCCGCCCCGAGACCCGCACCGACGCCTGAGGGCGCCAGGGGCGCCGCCTCAAGGGACGCCCCCGCCGCCGAGCACAGCGAGGTGGCATGACTTTCGTCAGGCGGGCGGATCGGCCATTCGGCCGAACCCGCCCGCCGCCCGCCTCGGCTAGCCTCACGGGGTCCCGCCCTCATGGCCGCGCCCGGTCGCGGCCTCCCCCGGAAGGTGTGCTCGTTGATCGGCTGGTTCGAGGCGTTGGTGCTGGGTCTGGTGCAGGGACTCACGGAGTTCCTGCCCATCTCCTCCAGCGCGCACATCAGAGTGGTGTCCGCGTTCTTCGGCTGGCGGGACCCGGGCGCCGCGTTCACGGCCGTCATCCAGCTCGGCACCGAGGCCGCCGTGCTGATCTACTTCCGCAAGCGCATCCGGGACATCGTGTCCACCTGGACCCGCTCGCTGTGGACACCCGGCCTGCGCCAGGATCCCGCCGCCCGCATGGGCTGGTACGTCATCGCGGGCAGCGTCCCGATCGGGGTGCTCGGCCTGGCGTTCAAGCACCAGATCGAGACCACCGTCCGCGACCTTCGCCTGGTGGGGGCCTGCCTGGTGGTCTTCGGCCTGCTGCTCGCCCTCGCCGACCGGCTGGCCCGCAACGAGCTGATCCTCGACAAGAACCTGAACCTCCCGCACGCCCTGGTCTACGGCCTCGCCCAGTCGCTGGCGCTCATCCCCGGCGTCTCCCGCTCCGGGGGCACGACCGGCGCGGGCCTGCTGCTCGGGTACCGGCGTGAGGAGGCCGCGGAGTACTCCTTCCTGCTGGCGATGCCGGCCGTGCTGATGTCGGGCGTGCTGGAACTGTTCAAGATCGGCCATGGTGAGACGCCCGCCTGGGGGCCGACGATCCTCGCCACCCTGGTGTCGTTCGCCGTCGGCTACGCCGCCGTCGCGTGGTTCCTGAGGTACATCGGCACGCACCGCTTCACGCCGTTCGTCGTCTACCGGGTGCTGCTCGGCGCCTTCGTCATCGCGGCCGTGAGCTTCGACCTCATCCCGGCCAACTAGAAAACGGGCAAAGTTCGGTAGATTGCTTGAAGGGGGAGATTGCCAGACAACAGACGGAGGGGCGCGATGAAGGCCCGGATCTCGGGCGTCGCGACGTATCTGCCCGAACGCACCCTGACCAGTGGCGAGGTGGAGGCGCGGATCGAGGGATACGTCCCCCACCGTGGCGTCGTCGAGCGCATGACGGGCATACGGCGGCGTCACGTCGCGGCCGACGGGGAACAGGCGTCCGACCTCGCCGCCGCGGCGGCCCGCGGGCTCGACCACGACGACGCCGACCTGCTGATCTTCGCCTCGGCGTCGCAGGACATGGTCGAACCCGCCACCGCGCACATCGTCGCCGCCAAGCTCGGCCTGTCGTGCCCGGTGTTCGACGTCAAGAACGCCTGCAACAGCCTGCTCAACGGCCTGCAGGTCGCCGAGGCGCTGATCCGCACCGGCGCCCACCGCAAGGTGCTGGTCTGCACGGGCGAGGTGCCCTCCCGCGCGATCCGCTGGCGCGTGGCCGACCGGGAGCAGTTCGTGGACGCCTTCGCGGGCTACACCCTCTCGGACGCCGGGGCCGCCGTGCTGCTCACCGCGGACCAGCGGCGCGGCATCTTCTACCGCGACTTCTCGGCCGACTCCACGGCGTGGGCCGTCGGCACCCTCCCGGGCGGCGGCTCGGCCCACCCGCGCGACCCCGAGTACTCCTACTTCCGCGGCGACGGGCGCAGGCTGAAGGAGGCGTTCGAGCTCATCGGGCCCGACATCTTCCTCAACGCCCTCAAGCGCACCGGCCTGACCTGGGACGACTTCTCCGTCGTGGCCGTCCACCAGGTCGCCGTGCCGTACCTCGACACGCTGACCCGCATCCTCGGCATCCCCCGCGACCGCCTGGTGGTGACGCTGCCGGAGCACGGCAACTGCGCCTCGGCGACCCTGCCGCTCCAGCTCGCCGCGGCGGGTGTGGGCCCCGGCGACCGGGTGGCGCTGCTCGGGCTGGGCGGCGGCATCAGCCTCGGCGTGCTGCTGGCCGACCTGTGAGCGGCGGCGAGATGGACCTGTGGATCGTCGTCCCCGCCTACAACGAGGCCGGGGGCATCGAGGCGACGCTGCGCGCGCTGGACGCCCAGGACGACCAGGACTTCACGCTGGTCGTGGTCGACAACAACAGCACCGACCGCACCGCGGACGTGGTCAGGGCCTACGCCGTCACCTCGCTCATGAGCATCGAGGTGATCACCGAGGAGCGCAAGGGCACGGGTGCGGCCTCCGACACCGGCATGCGGCACGCCATCGCCCGGGGCGCGACGCACCTGTTGCGGACGGACGCCGACTGCCTGCCGCGCCGCGACTGGGTGCGGGCCATGCGGCGCGGCTTCGCCGACGGCCTCGAAATGGTCGGCGGCCGGCTGCGGCCCCGTACCGACGAGTTCCGGCTGAAGCTGTGGGAACGCCACCTGATCCCGTTCATCGTGGACGTGGCCGCCGCGTTCGGCCGTGTCCGGCCGGGCAACCGCGACCCTGCCTACCTCGGACCGTACGTCATGATCCCGGGCTGCACCGTCGGCATCACGGCCGAGCTGTACGAACGGTCGGGCGGGTTCCCGCGTACCGCGATCGAGGAGGTCCACGAGGACCGCGCCCTGGTCAACCAGGTGCGCAGGCTGACCCGCGCGTACGCCTCCCGCCGGGACGTGGTCGTGTACGGCTCGGTGCGGCGGCTGCGGGCCTACGGCCTGGCCGGCACCCTGGCCTGGTACGCCGACCACCACTACCGACCCGACGTCGTCGACATCCGGTGAAGGCGCGCGACGACCGCGCCGGGCGGGCCATGCGGCACGAGACCCGGCTGTACGCCGCCGCGCACCCGGTGGCGTACCCGCTGATGCGGCTGCTCGCCCGGCTCGGCCCCGTGGTCCGGGTGCCGGGCGTCGGGGTCGTGGTGAACGACGCCGCGACCGCCCGCGCGGTGCTGATGGACGAGCGTTTCCGCAAGGACGGCCCCGGCTCGCCCGGCGACCTGTGGACGCCGGTCCTCGGCCCGTCGGTGCTGCTGAACATGGAGGGCGAGGCCCACGCGGCGTTGCGCCGCCGGCTCGCGCCGCTGTTCTCCCCCGCGCGGGTCACCGAGCTGGTGTCGGGCGTGCTGGAGATCCCGCTGCGTGAGCTGTCGGCGCGGCTGGCGCGCGGTGACACGGTCGACCTGGTCGACGAGATGCGGCTGATGGCCGGGGCGGTGATCTGCCGGCTGATCGGCATGGGCGAGGTGTCCGCCCGGGAGGCGCGTTCGCTGTTCGCCGAGGGGGAGCGCGTCGTCGCGATGGTCTCGCTGCGCTCCCGCAGGCTCTCCGATCGCCAGATCGCCGTCGCGCGCCAGGTGCTCGACCGGGTCGGCGACATCGCGGGCGCGGCGTACGACCGGGGCGAGGAGTCGACGGTCATGGGCCGGATGCGTTCGCTCGGGCTGTCGGCGGCCGAGGCGCGCGGGGCGGCGGGAGCGTTCTTCCTCACCGGCAGCGAGACGGTGGCGACGTTCGTGCCGAGGCTGGTCGCGCTGCTGGACGACAGCGGGTGGCGCCCGGAGGGGCCCTACGGCCTCGACCGGGCGATCGAGGAGGCCATGCGGGTGACGACGCCGACTCCGGTGATGCTGCGGTCGGTGTCCGTCCCGGCGCGCGTCGGGCGCGTCGCCGTGCGTCCCGGGGACCGGGTGCTCATCGTGACGCACAACTGCGCCCGCGCCCTCGGCCCGTTCGACCCGGCGCGCGGGCACCCGCCGGAACTGCGCCGACTGTGGTTCGGGGCCGGGCCGCACTTCTGCATCGGCTATCCGCTGGCGCTGGCGGAGATCCGGGCCGTGGCGGAGATGCTGCTGGCCCACCAGGTCAGGGTGGTCGGCCGCCGGTACGCGCGCGGGGTGCTCATCCCCACCTACGCACACCTGTGGATAACGGCGGGGGCGAAGTGAAGGACGTCGTCGGAGGTGTCCTGGAGGCCGCCGCGCGGTCTCCCCTCGCGGTCGCGATGATCGACGGGCGCGGCCGGGAGCTGACGTACGGCGCTCTGCGCCGCCATGTGGAGGCCGCCGCGGCGGCCATGACCGGGAGCCGGGGCGGACTGCGGCCGGGTGACGGCGTGCTGTTCGCCGTGCGCCCCGGGCCGGACGCCGTGACGCTGGCCCTCGGGGCCGTCGCCGCCGGGGGCATGCTCGTGCTCGCCGACCCTGGTCTCGCCCCCGACGTGGCCGCCGGGCGGCTGGCCCTCACCAGGCCGTCCTGGGTGGTCGCCGACTCGCTGGTGTACGCGCTGAGCGGGCCGCTGCGCCGCCTGGCCCGGCGGCGCGGCCTGTCGCTGCCGCACCTTCGCGACCCGGTGCCCGGGAGCCCGGTGCGCCACCTCTACGCCGGCCCGTGGCTTCCGGGCGTGCCACGCGGAGCCGTGTCGCTGCGCGCGGTACGGCGGCGGGCCGTGTCGCCGTACGGTGGCCCGCCCGAGGCCACGGATCAGCCGGCCGTCGTCGCGTTCACCTCGGGCACGACCGGGCGTCCGCGTGGCGTCGTCCACACCCGGGGCTCGCTGGCGGAGGGGGCGTCCCTGTTCCGTCAGGTGATCCCCCTGGGGCCGGGCGACGTCGTCCACACCGACCAGCTCATGGTGGGGCTGCCGGCGCTCATGGCGGGTGCCACCTGGTCGCTGCCCGGCCCCCTGCCGTTCGCGGAGGAGGTGGCGGCACGCCGGGCCACCCATGCCTTCTGCGTGCCGGTGCGCCTGGACGCCGAGCTCCGCCGGACGCCCGCCCTGCCGCCGACGCTGCGCTGCCTGCTGCTGGGCACGGCGCCGTCCCCGCCGGCCGTCCTGCGGCGGGCCCGCGCGGCGGCGCCGGACGCCGAGATCTGGTCGGTGTACGCGATGACCGAGGCGCTGCCGATCGCGATCGCCTCGGCGGAGGAGAAGCTGGCCTGCCGGGAGGGGGATCTGCTGGGCGCGCCGCTGCCCGGCGTGGCCGTCCGGATCGCCGAGGACGGCGAGCTGCACGTCTCCGGCCCGCAACTCGCGCTCGGGTACCTCGGGGAGGCCCCGCTGGGAGAGGTCGCGACCGGTGACCTCGCCCGGATCGACGGGCAGGGGCGGCTGGTGCTGCTCGGCCGGAAGAAGGACATGATCCTCAGGGACGGGGTGAACATCTACCCCGGCCTGTACGAGCCGGCGATCGGAGCGCTCCCCGGCGTCGCCGAGGCGGCCGTCGTCGGCATCGAGGACCCGGAGACCGGCGACGAGGAGGTCGTGCTCGCCGTGGTGGCCGACGAGGGCTTCGACGCGGCGCGGCTGCGCAAGGAGCTTCCGCGCATCATGGACGCCGGGGCCCTGCCCGACCGGGTCGCGGTGGTCGAGGGCTTCCCGCGCGCCGGCCGCACCGACAAACTCGACCGGGCGAGCCTGCGTGACCTGCTGAGACAGGGTCGGTGATGAGGCTCGCGGTGACGGGGGCGACCGGGTTCGCCGGGGGCGCGGTGTGCCGGGCGGCGGTGGAACTCGGCTGGCGGGTGCACGCGTTCGGGCGGCGGCCCCACGCGGTCGTGGAGGGCGCCTCGTACCGCTCCTGGGACGTCACCGGGCCCGTGCCGGGCGATCTGCCGGAGGTCGACGCGGTGGTCCACTGCGCGGGGAGCGTCACCGACTGGGGACCGGCCCGCGAGATCATCGAGGTCAACGTCGCCGGCACCGCCCGGGTCCGGCGGGCGTTCCCCGCCGCCCGCTTCGTTCATGTGAGCACCGCGAGCGTGTACGACCCGTTCCGCCCGACGGTGATGGCCCGGGAGGACGAGTGCCGGGCGCGGCGGTACGTCAACGCCTACGGGGCCTCCAAGGCACTGGCCGAGCGGGTGCTGGCCGGTACGGCGGTGGTGCTGCGGCCGCACGCGGTCTACGGGCCGGGGGACACCACGTTGCTGCCCCGGGTGCTGGGGGCCGTGCGGGGGCGGCGGCTGTGGGCGGTCGGCGACGGGAGCCAGCGGGTCAGCCTGACCTCCGTGGGCAACCTCGCGCAGGCCTGCCTGCTGGCGGCGCGCGGCCCGGTGGACACGGGTGTGTTCAACGTGACGGACGCCGAACCGGTCGTCCTGGACGACGCGCTGCGCTGGATCCTGCGGGAGCGGGGTGTCGACGCCCGGCCGGCCTACCTTCCGGCCTCGGTGGTGATGCCGCTCGCGGCGGTGGCGGAGGCGGCGTTCGGGCTGCTGAGGCGGCCGGAGCCGCCGCGCCTGACCCGGTACGCGGTGGGTCATCTGGCCGTGGAACGGACCCTCGACATCTCGGCCGCGCGGGACCGTCTCGGCTACCGTCCCGCGCCGACGTCGTTCGCGGGCGCGTCGGCGTGGTGACCCCCGGGCAGCGAAAGCCCTAAAGAGGGATAAATACTGAAATAGGGCTAAAAGCCCTATGGTGGATCACTGTGCGTCATGACATGTCTTGACAATGAGGATTGCACGACCGCCCCGCGAAATGCGACCGTCGGGATGACCCATTCGCGCAGGGGGCGTGGATGGGACGCAAGCCGAAGAGAGGGGCGCCCATCGTGTCCGATCTCCCCCAGCTGCCGTTCCCGCGAAGCGGGCCGCTGGACGTGTCACCGGAATTCCGCGACCTGCGCAGGAAGGCGCCGATCGCCCGGGTCCGCACCCAGACCGGCGACGAGGCATGGCTGGTCAGCGGTTACGAGGACGTACGCCGGCTGCTCGCCGACGAACGACTCGGCCGCTCGCACCCCGAGCCCGACTCGGCGCCCAGGATCTCCAACTCGGTGATCCTCGGCGGCCCGAGAGGCGACTACGACACCGAGAAGTCCCAGCACGAGCGGATGCGTAAACTGCTCGCCCCCGCTTTCTCCGCCCGCCGGATGAAGGCGCTGGCCGGCCACGTCCAGGACCTGGTGGACGACCTTCTCGGCCAGATGGCCATGAAGTCCCCGCCGGTCGACCTGCACGAGCACTTCTCCTTCCCGCTTCCCGTGCTGGTCATCTGCGAGCTGCTCGGCGTGCCGTACGACGACCGCGACCACTTCCGCTCGCTGGCCGACGGCATGACCAACATGACCGACCCGGCGGCGGCCGGCGCCGCGCTGGAGGAGCTCACCGTCTACATCCACCAGCTGGTGCTGGAGAAGCGGGACCACCCCGCCGAGGACGTGCTGTCCGACCTGGCGGACATGGACGCCGACGACGCCGAGATCTCCGAGCTCGGCGCGGGCCTGCTGTTCGCCGGGCACGAGACCACGGTCAACCGCATCGACTACGGCGTGACGTACCTGCTCAGCGACCTCGCCCACCGGGACGCGCTGGTCAGGGACCCGTCGCTGGCGCCGCTGGCGGTCGAGGAGATCCTGCGGATGTCGGCGCCGTCCGACCACGGCCTGGTGCGGTACGCCAAGGCGGACATCGAGCTGGAGGACGTGACGATCCGTGCGGGCGAGGCGGTGCTGATCTCGACGATCGCGGCGAACCGCGACGAGACGGTCTTCTCCGAGCCGGACCGGTTCGTCGTCGACCGCGACTCCTCCGATCCGCACGTCGCGTTCGGGTACGCCCACCACCACTGCATCGGGGCGAACCTCGCCCGGGTCGAGCTGCGGGCGGTGTTCGGCACGCTGTTCCAGCGGTTCCCGACCATGGAGCTCGCGGTGCCCGTGGCGGAGCTGCGCCCGAAGACGGGCCGGCTGACCGGCGGCTTCCTGGAGTTGCCCGTCACCTGGTGATCTTGTCCGGTTCTGGGCGGGCCCGGCGGCCCGCCCTCCGTGTGTCGCGCCCCGGCTGAACGATCACGACAGTGATCGTTATTAGCCTGTTACCGAAAACCCGCTGAAAGTGACAGGCCGGGGGCGATGCCGATGAAAACCGAAAGCAGAGGCCTCGGGACGGGGCCGGCAGGGGCCGGGTGGGGTGATCGGGAACCCGACCGGCCGCCACCGGGCGGCGAATGGGCGGGGAGCGAGCGGCCCGGACTCGCGCGCGTCCTCGCCCTCACCGCCGGCTCCGCGCTGCTGTGGGGCCTGGCGCACCTGTGCACGGGCCGCCGCACCACCGGCGCCGCCCTCGCCGGCCTGTACGCCGCGCTGGCCGCGGCCGTGGTGGCGTCCGTCACCGTGTCGCGCTCGCGGTTGCTCACGCTCCTGGTCCACCCCTGGGGGCCGGCCCTCCTGACGGCAGCCGCGATCGTGACCGGCATCGCCTGGTCGGCGGTCGTCCTGCGGTCGTACCGGCTGCTCGCGCCGTCCGGACTCGGCCGCTGGGAGCGGGGGGCCGCGCGGACGGTGACCACGGTGCTGTGCGCGGCCGTGCTCGCGCCCCCGCTGTACGCGGCGCACCTGGCGCGGGTGTCGCACGAGGTGGTCACCACCCTGTTCGCCTCCGGCCCCGCCATGGGCGCCGACCCCTGGCGCGGCAAGGAACGGGTGAACATCCTCCTGCTGGGCGCGGACGCGGCGCGGAACCGTCCCGGCGCGCGGACCGACAGCATGACGGTGGCCGCCATCGACACCAGGACCGGCCGCACCGTGCTGTTCAGCCTTCCCCGCAACCTCCAGCGGGTGCCGATGCCGAAGGGCCCGGCGCGAGAGGTGTTCCCGGACGGCTTCACCGGCGACGGCGCCGGCCCGGCCCCCGCCCTGCTCAACGAGGTCTACCAGTGGGGCGAGGAGCACCCGTGGATCGAGCCGAGGCTCCCCGAGCGGCGCCGGGGGGCGGCGCTGCTGAAGCAGACGATCGGCGGCATCCTCGGGATCCCGGTCGACTACTACGTCATGGTCGACATGAAGGGGTTCAAGGAGATCATCGACGCGACCGGCGGCGTGACGGTGACCGTCAAGCACGACATCCCGTACGGGCTGGAGGGCGGGGTGCTGCGGGCGGGCACGCGCAGGCTGAGCGGCGAGGAGGCCTTGTGGTTCGGCCGCTCCCGCTCCGACTCCGACGACTACACCCGGATGGGCCGTCAGAAGTGCCTGCTCGGGGCCATCGCCGCGCAGTCGGACCCGGTGACGGTCCTGCGGAGCTTCGAGCGGCTGGCCGATGCCGCCAAGCGGTACGTTTTCACTGATATCCCGGGCGAGTCTCTGCCGGCTCTGGTAGATCTGTCCAAGAAAATGAAGAACGTCCCGATTGAAAGCGTGCAGTTCGTTCCCCCGCTCATCAACACCGCCTACCCCGACTGGCGACTGATCAAGGAGAAGGTGGCGGAGTCCATCGACGCTCCACGGGCCAGGCCCTCCCGCCACATACCGGGCCGCAACCCCGGCGCGGAGGCATCCCAATCCCCATCGTCGAGCACAGTTACCGCTTCTTGTAACTAATTCTGATTAGCCCCGTTAAGATGCGGTTCGATCATCATGTTGATCGGGGAGAGATGCTGACCCTGTGGTACGACCGTCCCGCGGACGGGGCGGATGAGCACGACGCGTGGGAACGGCTGGCCCTCCCCGTCGGCAACGGCAGGCTCGGGGCGATGGTCTTCGGGCGGCTCGGCACCGAGCGGATCTCCCTCAACGAGAGCACGTTGTGGACCGGCGGCCCCGGCTCCAAGGACGCCCCCGAGGGCTATCGCGCCGGGAACTGGGCGACTCCCCGGCCGGGAGCCCTGGAGGAGGCCGGGAAGCGGATCGCGGCCGCCGGGCGGATCGCGCCCGAGGAGGCCGTCCACCTGCTCGGCAACGTCGCCGGGATGGACGGGCACATCCCCGGGTTCGGCGCCTACCAGCCGTTCGGCGACCTGCTCCTCGACATCGAACCGGCGAGCGGCGTCGGCGAGGTCACCGGTTACCGCCGCGAGCTCGACCTCGCCACCGGGATCGCCTCCGTCTCCTACACCCGCGGCGGCGTCCGCTTCACCCGCGAATGCTTCGCCTCCCACCCGTCCCAGGTGGTCGTCGTACGGCTGGCCGCCGACCGTCCCGGGCAGGTGTCCCTGACGGCCCGGCTGACCGGCCCGGAGGCAGGGATCGCGCCGGACACCCGCGCGCCGGGCCTGCTGGCGCTGCGGGGGGCGCTGGACGACAACGGGCTCCGGTACGAGGGGCGGCTCCAGGTGCTGGCCGAGGGGGGCGGCCGTACGGACGCGGGCGGCGCGGTGGTCGTGCGCGGCGCCGACGCCGTGACGCTGATCTTCTCCGCGGGCACGGACTACGCGCCCGTGCACCCGCACTACCGGGGGACGGATCCGCGTGAAGCGGTCACATCGTGGGTCGACCTCGCCGGCGCCCGGGGGTACGCGGCGCTGCGGGCGGAGCACGTGGCGGACCATTCGGCCCTCTTCGACCGCGTCCAGCTCGACTTAGGGGGAAATTTCGCCCAACAGGCGGGTATGCCGACCGACCGGGCGCTCGCGGCGTACGGCGAGGGAGGAGCGCGCGACCGCGCCCTGGAGACGCTGCTGTTCGCCTACGGACGCTACCTGCTCATCGCCTCGTCCCGGCACGACTCGCCGCTGCCCGCCAACCTCCAGGGACTGTGGAACGACAGCCCCACCCCGCCCTGGGACGGCGACTGGCACACCAACATCAACGTCCAGATGAACTACTGGCCGGCCGAGGTCACCGCCCTCAGCGAGTGCCTACCACCGCTGCTGCGGTTCGTCGACGCCCTGCGCCCGCCGGGGCGGATCACCGCCCGCACGATGTTCGGCGCCTCCGGCTGGGTGGTGCACTCCAACACCAACCCGTTCGGATTCACCGGCGTCCACGACTGGCCCACGTCGTTCTGGTTCCCGGAGGCGGCCGCCTGGCTGGCGCAGCACGCCTACGAGCACTACCTGTTCAACGGCGACCTCGACCACCTGCGCGATCACGTCTACCCGCTGCTGGCGGAGACCGCGGAGTTCTGGCTCGACCGGCTCGTCGAGGACGGCGGGCTCGTCGTCTGCCCCAGCCACTCGCCCGAGCACGGCCCCTTCTCCGCCGGCGCCGCGATGTCCCAGCAGATCGTGTGGGACCTGCTGGCCAACACCGCCGAGGCCGCCGACGAGCTCGGGATCGAACCTTGCTACCGCCTGCTGAAGGCGCTCGGCGAACTGGACGAGGGCCTGCGCATCGGGTCCTTCGGACAGTTGCAGGAGTGGCGGGAGGACTGGGACGACCCCGACGACACCCACCGGCACATCTCACACCTGTTCGCGCTGCACCCTGGCCGGCGGATCCACCCCTGCACCGAGTACGGCGAGGCGGCGCGCGTCACGCTGGAACATCGCGGGGACGGCGGGACCGGCTGGAGCAGAGCGTGGAAGATCAACCTGTGGGCACGCCTGCTCGACGGCGACCGCGCCCATCACCTGCTCGGCGAGCAGATCAGGCACAGCACGCTCCCCAACCTGTGGGGCACCCACCCGCCGTTCCAGATCGACGGCAACTTCGGGACGACCGCCGGGATCGCCGAGATGCTCCTGCAGAGCCACGCCGGCGTGATCGACGTCCTGCCGGCGCTGCCGTCCGCCTGGCGGCACGGCTCCTTCGACGGCCTGCGCGCCCGTGGCGGCCACACCGTCGGAGCCACGTGGCGTGACGGCGAACTGACCGAGGTACGCGTCCTTCCCGGCCGCGACGGCGAGATCCGCCTGCGCAACCCCGCCTTCCTCAACGGCTGCCACACCCACACCTCCGACGGCGGTCACACCCCCGTCCCCACCACCGTAGAAGACGACACCGCCACCTTCCCCACCACCAGAGCCCACCCCTGCCAAATCACCCTCCCCTGACCCCCACACCACCAGAACCCCGCACGCCGAACCTCCCTGACACCACCTGGGCCCCCGCACCACCCACCTCCACTCACCCCGAATCGCCAGGGTCAGCGCAGCACATCAACCACCACCACACCAGGCTCGCCGACACCCCATCCGCCAGATCCCAGGCGCCACAGCCACCCGCCCAGGCCCAGACGTGCTCGTCAATCGGCGCCGCGACGGCGGCTCGCAGGACGGCGGATCCGGCGCCGTTCACGGCGGGCCGCGGTGCTGTCTTCCCTCTGTTTTCGCAGGTCATGACATAGGTCGATATATCCGGATATAGAGCACCGCGCCGCCCTCCCCAACGGACACGAAGCGGTAACAACACGTGCCCGCCCCATCACCCCCGCTTGACAGGAGCCCCGGCATGTCGTCTTATGACACCTAACCGACTTATTAAGTAGGAATTAAGGAGTAGTCCATGAGGGTACGCAGGCTCCGGGGGATGACAGCGGCACTGGCCGCGGTCGCGGTGACCGCCCTCGCGGCGGCCTGCGGCGGAGGCGGCGGCGTCTCCGGCAGCGGCGGGGGCACGGCCAAGACCGAGGTCCGGCTCGGCTTCTTTCCCAACATCACCCACTCCACGGCCCTCGTGGGCGTCAAGAAGGGTTTCTTCGCCAAGGCGCTCGGCGACAACGTCACCCTCAAGACCGCCACGTTCAACGCCGGCCCGGCGGCGACCGAGGCGATCTTCTCCGACGCCGTCGACGCCACCTACATCGGCCCGAACCCGGCCATCAACGCCTGGTCCAAGTCCAAGGGACAGGCCATCAAGATCGTCGCCGGTGCGGCCTCCGGCGGCGTCTACCTCGTCGTCAAGCCCGGCATCAACGGCCCGGCCGACCTCAAGGGCAAGAAGATCGCCACTCCTCAGCTCGGCAACACCCAGGACGTCGCGCTGCGCTACTGGCTGCAGGAGAAGGGCCTCAAGACCGACACCAAGGGCGGCGGCGACGTCTCGATCGTCCCCCAGGAGAACTCCCAGACCCTGCAGACCTTCGCCACCGGCGACATCGACGGCGCCTGGGTCCCCGAGCCCTTCGCCAGCCGTCTCGTACTCGAGAGCAAGGGCAAGATCCTCGTCAACGAGGCCGACCTGTGGCCGAACAAGCAGTTCGTGATCACCCACCTCATCGTGCGGCAGCAGTTCCTCAAGGAGCACCCGGACCTGGTGAAGAAGCTCATCGAGGGGCACGTGGAGGCGAACGGCTACATCGCCTCCGACCCGGCCGGCGCCAAGGAGGCGATCAACTCCGAACTGCAGGACCTGACCGGCAAGCCCCTCAAGCCCGAGGTGCTGGACAGCGCGTTCAAGAACATCACCTTCACCAATGACCCCATCGCGTCCTCCCTGCTGACCAGCGCCGACCACGCCCAGAAGGTCGGCCTGCTCGACCCGGTGGACCTGAACGGCATCTACGACCTCAAGATCCTCAACGAGGTCCTGTCCGCCAAGGGACAGCAGGCGGTGAACGACAAGTGACCACCATCCAGGCGACCACGCAGGAGGCGAAGTGACGGCTCCCGCTCAGGAGCTGCAGGCCGGCCGGGCCGACGGGCACGAGCCCGCGGTCCGGCTGGACGCGGTGTCCAAGGTGTACGGCAGAGAGCTCCTGGCCCTCGACCGCGTGACGCTGTCGGTCGGCAAGGGCGAGTTCGTCTGCCTGCTGGGCGCGTCGGGGTGCGGCAAGAGCACACTGCTCAATCTCGTGGCCGCGCTCGACCGTCCGACGGCCGGTGAGATCGACACCGGGGGCGGGCGCATCGCGATGATGTTCCAGGAGCCCGCGCTCTTCCCCTGGCTCACCGTCTCGGCCAACATCGAGCTGGCCCTGCGGGTGACCGGAACCTCGGCGAACGGCTCGACGGGCGCGCCGCGGACCACCAGGAAGGACCGCCGCAGGCGCGCGGAGGAGCTGCTGGAGATCGTCCACCTGGGCGGCTTCGGCGACAAGCGCCCGCACGAGCTGTCCGGCGGCATGCGCCAGCGCGTCGCGCTCGCCAGGGCCCTGGCCCAGGACGCCGACGTGCTCCTCATGGACGAGCCCTTCGGCGCCCTCGACGCCATGACCCGTGACCTGCTCCACGACGAGCTGGAGCGGATCTGGCGCGAACGCGGGCTGTCGGTGCTGTTCGTGACCCACAACGTGCGCGAGGCCGTACGCCTCGGCGACCGCGTGGTGCTGCTCAGCAGCCGTCCCGGCACGGTGATCCAGGAGTTCCCCGTCACGCTGCCGCGCCCGCGCCGTACCGACTCCGGCGAGGTGGCCGAGCTGGCGGCGGGCATCACCGAACGGCTGCGGCAGGAGGTCCTGCGCCACGCCGGCGCGAAGCAGGCCCATGCACCCGGCGGACACGGAGAGGTGAAGGGGTGAGCATGACGACCGGTCCTTCGACCACCGGCGCACTGGAGACGTCCCCCGGGCAACAGCCGTCCGGAGCCGGGGCGACAGACCTCTCCCAGCAGCTCGCGGGCCTGGACGCCCTCGAGCTGTCCGGCCGGGAACGGCGCGGGGTCGCCGCGCGCGTCTGGGCACGCGTCTGGCCGATGCTGTCGGCCGTCGTGCTGGTCCTCGCCGTCTGGGAGGTGGTGACCCTCAGCGGGTGGCGGCCGGAGTACGTCTTCCCCGGCCCCGTCACCGTCTTGCAGGAGCTGGGGCACCGTCTGGGGGATCCCGAGTTCTACGACGCCGTCGCCGTCACCATGCGCCGGGCGATAACCGGGTTCGCGATAGCGGTGCTCGTCGGGCTCGTCATCGGGGCGGCGGTGTCGCGCGTACGTCCTCTGCGGGCGGCGTTCGGCTCGCTGATCACCGGGCTGCAGACCATGCCGTCGATCGCGTGGTTCCCACTGGCGATCCTGCTGTTCAAGCTGAGCGAGAGCGCGATCCTGTTCGTGGTCGTCCTCGGCGCGGCGCCGTCCATCGCGAACGGGCTGATCGCCGGGGTCGACTACACCCCGCCGATCCTGCTGCGCGCCGGGCACATCCTCGGCCTGCGGCGGCTCGCGCTGTACCGGCACGTCATCCTGCCGGCCTCGCTGCCGTCGTTCCTTTCGGGGCTCAAACAGGGGTGGGCCTTCGCGTGGCGGTCGCTCATGGCGGGCGAACTCCTGGTGATCATCGCGCACCAGACGTCGATCGGCGAGCAGCTCGACAACGCCCGGGAGCTGTCCGACGCCCCCGGCCTGCTGGCCACGATGATCGTGATCCTCGTCATCGGCATCGTCGTCGACATGTTGTTCGGCGCGGCCGACAACGCTCTCCGGCGCCGCTGGGGACTGGACCAGCGCGTCGGCTGATGCGGATCTCCGCGAGAACCCAGTACGCCCTGCGTGCCGCCGCCGAGCTCGCGGCCGCTCCCCCGGGCCCCGTACCGGCGGAACGGATCGCGAGCTCGCAGGACATCCCCCGCAGATTCCTGGACAACATCCTGCTCCAGCTGCGGCGCGCCGGGCTCATCGAGAGCCAGCGAGGCCCCGAGGGGGGTTACTGGCTCGCGCGGCCGGCCACCGAGATCACGCTCGCCGACATCATCGTCGTGATCGAGGGCGTGCCCTCGCACAGCGAGCGGTTCCCCGGGGTGGCCGGGCCGCTGGCCGACGTGTGGTCCGCCCTGCGCGCCTTCGAGAACGAGACGCTGACCGAGATCACCCTGGCCCACATCGCCAGCGGCTCCCTGCCGCCCCTGTCCTGACCCGCGGTGCGGGGTCAGCCCACGTGGACCGGGGGGCGGCGGGTGTCGTCGGGTTCGGCTTGGCGGAGGACTTCGCGGGTGAGGGGGGCGACGTCGCCGCCGCCGAAGACGAGGTAGCGCAGGAGGGCGGCAACCGGGTTGCCCTCGGACCAGTGGAAGTAGATGTGCGGCAGCTTGCCCGTCTCGTCGCGGATGTGGAGCAGGACCGCCGCGATCGTGTTGGAGACGGTGGCGCCCGACACTCGCAGGATCTTGTAACCGTGCCGTTCCTCGCCCTGCACGCACAGCTCGGAGTGGAACTCTGAGGCGTCGCCGACCGTCACCTCCAGGAACAGCAGGGGCTCGTCCTCAGGCAGGTGGTGGTTGCGCCGGGTCTCGTAGTCCTTGTCGGCGTACTCCTTCTCGTCGCGCGCGTCCGGCTCGTTGGCGATGATGCGGATCTTGCCGGGGACGTCGATCATCTTCTTCGCCTCCTCGTCCAGCTCGATGGCACTGACCCGCAGCTCGGTGGAGCGGGTGGCCCGGGAGATGAGCGAGGTGACGACGATGGCCACGACGAAGAAGAACGCGATCTTCAGGCCGTCGGGCCGCTCGATGATGTTCGCGACGGCCGTGTAGGCGAGGATCAGCGCCACGAGGCCGAACGCGGCCGCGCGACCGGTGCGGCGCTGCTGCCAGGAGGAGAGCGTCACCGCGACCGCGGCCGACAGGATGAGCGCGAGCACCCCCGTGGCGTACGCGCCGCCCTGCTCCTCGACGCCGGCGTGGAAGAAGATCGTGATGGCGAAGGCGATGGCGGTGAAGACCAGGACCAGCGGCCGTACGGCACGGGTCCAGTCGGGGGCCATGCCGTACCGCGGGAGGTAGCGCGGCACGATGTTGAGCAGCCCCGCCATGGCGGAGGCCCCGGCGAACCAGAGGATCGCGATCGTGCTCAGGTCGTACAGCGTGCCGAAGAGGTCGCCGAGGTTGGTGTGGGCGAGGTAGGCCAGGGCGCGCCCGCTGGCCTTGCCTCCCGGCTGGAACTCCTTGGCCGGGATCAGCACGCTGGTCGCGAAGCTGCTCGCGATCAGGAAGACGCTCATGATCAGCGCCGCCGTGGTGAGAAGCCGCCGGGCGCCCTTGACACGCTGCTGGAGGTCGCCCTTGACGAGCGGCATGACCGCGACGCCGGTCTCGAAACCCGAAAGGCCGAGCGCGAGCTTCGGCATGACGTACAGCGAGACGGCGATCATCGCGAGCGGCCCCGAGTGCTCGGTGGTGAGCGCGTGCTCCCAGTCGCCCACCAGCGCGGGGTGGGAGACGGCCTGGATGACGGCGGTGACCACCACGACGACGTTCAGCACGAGGTAGACGGCCACGAGGATGACGGCGAGCCCGATCGCCTCGCTGAAGCCACCCAGGAAGATCAGGCCCAGCAGGGCGATGAGCACCAGGGTGATCGGGACTCTCCACCCGTCGAAGAAGTCGGGCACGAAGGGGTTCTCGACGATGTGGGCGGTCGCGTCGGCCGCCGAGAGCGTGATCGTGATGACGAACGCCGTGGCGACGAACCCGAGCAGGAACAGCACGAGGAGCTTGCCGCGCCACCCCGGCAGAAGCCCTTCGAGCATCGACAGCGAGCCGAGGCCGTGGGGGCTCTCGGCGGCCACTGCGCGATAGGTCGGCAGCGCGCCGAACAGCGTGAGCGCCACCAGCAGGAGCGTGGCGATGGGGGACAGCGAGCCGGCGGCGAGCGCCGCGATGCCCGGCTGGTAGCCGAGCGTGGAGAAGTAGTCGACACCGGTGAGGCACATGACCTGCCACCACTGGTGCTGCTCGTGGGGCGCGGGATCGGCGTGCTGCCCCACGGCCTTGCGATCGGATTGGAGCAGGCCGTGCAGCAGCCACGCACGCAGCTTGTCGTCGGCGCGCCGCCCCGTCGCCGGCGGAGTGGATGTCGTGGCCACCCCTGTCACCCCTTGTTGTAGTACCGCAGGACGACAGGAACCCTACTCAACCCCTGCCGTCCGCGCTGACCATCCTCGACTCCCTGTGGACAACTCCCGACTGCCCGCCAGGTCCTGTGGACAACCACCGCCCTTGTGGACGACGCCGCTGCAGCACGTCACCCCTGCGGAAAACGGGGCCTGCTGCAGGCAGAGGCGTCCCTGAACAGCGGAATCGGGAGTGCGCGATCCCCGGGCGTGGCATGATGAAGGCCTCGGTACTTGCAATGGTTTTCATAATCAGATTGGATCCGACGTATGAGAGTTGCCTTCGTCGGCAAGGGCGGCAGCGGCAAGACGACGCTGTCGTCGCTGTTCGCCCGGTACGCCGCGCGGCAGGGCGGTCCCGTCGTCGCCGTCGACGCCGATATCAACCAGCACCTCGGCCTGGTCCTCGGGCTCGATCCGTCCGAGCTGCCCGAGCCGCTCGGCACCCACATCGGCGACATCAAGGAGTACCTGCGGGGGGACAACCCGCGCATCACCTCCGCCGCCTCGATGGTGAAGACAACGCCGCCGGGTCGCGGGTCCCGGCTGGTCGGCGTCACCGACCCCTTCTTCATGGACCGGTTCGCCACGACGGTCCAGGGCTTCGACCTCATGGTCACCGGCCCCTTCAGTGAGGAGGACCTCGGCGTCGCCTGCTACCACTCCAAGGTGGGCGCCGTGGAGCTCTTCCTGAACCACCTGGTCGACGGCCCCGACGAGTACGTCATCGTCGACATGACGGCGGGCGGCGACTCCTTCGCCTCGGGGCTGTTCACCCGCTTCGACATGACCTACCTCGTCGCCGAGCCGACACGCCAGGGCGTGAGCGTCTACCGCCAGTACCGCGACCACGCCCGCGACTTCGACGTGCCGATCGCCGTGGTCGGCAACAAGGTGCACACCGAGGCCGACGTCGCCTTCCTCCGCGAGCAGGTGGGCGACGACCTGCTGGTGTGCCTGGAGCACTCGCCGGCCGTCCGGGGCATGGAGCAGGGCCGCGCCTTCACCCTCGACGACCTGGAGCCCGCCAACCAGGAGGCCCTCACCGTGCTCATGAGCCACCTGCGCGCCCAGAAGAAGGACTGGGAGAAGTTCGGCCGTCAGACCGTCGAGTTCCACGTGCGCAACGCGCGGGCGTGGGCCAACAGGGCCACCGGCGAAGACCTGCTGCGGCAGATCGACCCCGAGTTCGTCTTCGGCGAGCGCCCCACGGTCCCCGCCGGGTGACCGGCCGCGTCGCGTGGCCCACGTGACTGTCTCCGTCACGCCACATGGAGCCATCCGACGCCACACATAACGTCGGATTCGTCCCTCCCGAGAGGAGAAACACAGCATGTCGCTGACCGTTCCGAACGAGCTCCTCGACCAGGCCCGCGCGGGTGACGTCGACGACGAGGCGTTCCTCGCCTGCGTCCGCGACTCCCTCCCCTACGCCTGGTCGCTGATCACCGGGCTGGTACGGCAACGCCAGGAGAGCGGCGCCGAGTTCGCCGACAACCACACCCCGCCGCCGGACGAGGCAGCGCGCGGCCAGCTCCTGCGGTGCATGGCCAGCGACGCCATGCGCGGCGCGCTGGAGCGCCACTTCGGCGTACGGCTGGCGTTCCAGAACTGCCACCGGGTCGCGGTGTTCGACCCGGCCGCCGAGAAGGCGCACGCGGAGTTCGTCACCGCCCGCGCCCAGATCCTCAACCAGCAGCCGGAACTCGTCGACTGCTGATCGCGCCCACACTCGTCACGCATGCCGCACCGCTGAGGTGGCGCGGCATGCGTTCTTTCACGGCAGCGGAGTGTCACTCGGCCGAGAACCGCACCGGCGCCAGGTCCGCCGACAGGTAGCGGGCGGCCACGTGCAGGGCCCGCAGGGTGGCCGCCACCGACGGCCGGTTCACGCTCGCGGCCCTGGCCACGGCGTGCACCTCCCTGGTGACCGGGTCGCCGGGGAACTCCCGTACCGCGACCCCGCGCACGCCCGCCGCCAGCGCCAGCGCGGGCACGGCGGCGATGCCGATGCCCTTGGCGACGAGGCTGAGTATCGTTCCGAGCCCTTCGAACTCCCACGGCACGGGCTGGGCGCCACCGACCTCCGCGAGCAGCCGGTCGACGGCCATTCGCGACGGCTCGCCGTCCGGCGTCGCCATCCAGGGTTCGTCGCGCAGCTCCCACAGGTCGACCGGGACGGAGGGGTCGGCCATGCGGTGCCGCCGGGGCACGACGAGCACGATGGGGTCGCGCAGCAGCGGGTAGACGGTCAGGACGTCGTCGCCGCGGGCGCGCACGCGTCCGTACCAGTCGTCCACCAGGGCGATGTCGACCTCGCCCGACCGCACCTCCCGCATGCCCCGCCCCGAGCGACTCTGCCGTAGCCGCAGGGACAGCGAGGTGTGGCGCCGCAGCGACCTCGCGAGCACGGGGGCGAACGCGACCGCGGCCGTGGGGAAGGCCGTCACCACGACCCGGCCCGACGGGGTGGCCTCGTGGGCGGACAGGTCGGACTCGGCGGTCTCGGCCATGGCGAGGATCCGTTCGGCGTGCTCGACCAGGCGGTGCCCCGCGTCGGTGAGCTCGGCGCTGCGGGAGGTGCGGTCGAGCAGGACGGCCCCGGTCTCGCGTTCCAGCGTCGCCAGCTGCTGGGAGACCGCCGACGCGCTGTATCCGAGGGCGGCGGCGGTGGCGGCGATGCTCCCTCTGCGGGCGAACTCGCAGAGCAGCGCCAGCCGCCGGAGGTCGAGCATCGGTTCTCCTCACGTCTTCCAATGACCAGTCTGGCGTGCCCGGCTGCCACCGAGCATCGGGTTTTCTTACGGTCACCCCCGAAAAGCCTCGCTTGTACTGATGGATGTACCGCTCCAAGCTGGGCACGTCCCCCAGTACCAGGAGGTTTTGACCATGAACGTCACTCTTTCCGCCACTCTGGCCGCTAATGAGGACATTGCCCGAAGACGTCGCGCCGGGCAGCGGGTACTGAACCTCGCATTCGGCGAGGCGGGGCTGCCCGTTCACCCGGCGCTGCGCGAACGGCTCGCCGAGGCCTCGCGGGAGAACGGCTACGGTCCGGTCGCCGGCGTGACGGCCCTGCGCGAGGCGGCGGCGGGCTACTGGGCGCGGCGCGGCCTCCCGACCGATCCCGAGCTCGTGGTCAGCGGACCCGGCAGCAAGCCCCTCCTTTACGCCCTGCTGCTCGCCATCGGGGGTGACGTCGTGCTGCCCATGCCGAGCTGGGTGACGTACGCCGCCCAGGCGGCCCTCGCCGGCGTCCGGCCGATCATGGTCCCCGCGCCCCCCGGCGAGGGGGGGACGCCGGCCCCCGACCGGGTCGCGGAGGCCGTCCTGCGCGCCCGCGCCCAGGGACGCACGGTCGGCTCGATCCTGCTCACGCTGCCCGACAACCCCACCGGCAGGCTGGCGACCCCGGAGACGGTGACGCGCCTGGCGCGACTGGCCCGCGAACTCGACCTGACGATCATCTCCGACGAGATCTACCGGGATCTCGTGCACGACGGGACCGCGGCGTTCCTCAGCCCGGCCGAGATCGCCCCGGAGCGCACGATCATCACCAGTGGCCTGAGCAAGAGCCTGGCCCTCGGCGGGTGGCGCATCGGCGTCGCCCGGCTCACCTCCGTGCCGCTCCGCGACAAGCTCCTCGCCATCGCCTCGGAGGTCTGGTCGAGCCCGGCCGCCCCGGTGCAGCAGGCGGCGGCGTACGCCTACACCGAGCCGGTCGAGATCGTCGAGCGCGTCGCGGCGAGCAGGAGGTTGCACGGCGTGGTGGCGCGGGCGGTGGCCGACCGTTTCGCCAGGGCGGGCGCGGTCCTCGACTCCCCGCAGGGCGGCTTCTACCTCTACCCCGACCTCGCCCCGCTGCGGAGCTTCGCCACCTCCGACGATCTCGCCTCGGCCCTGCTCGAGCAGCACGGTGTGGGCGTCCTGCCCGGTACGGCCTTCGGTGACGCGCCCGGGAACCTGCGGGTGCGCGTGGCGACGAGCCTGCTGTACGGCGAGGGCGACGAGCAGCGGACGGCCACGCTGGAGAGCGAGCGGCCCCTCGATCTGCCCTGGGTCACCGCCTCCCTGGAGCACCTGGAGGAGGCCCTCGCGAGGTTCACCGCGACCGGCGAATTCGCCGCCTGGATCCCCGCTTCCCTCGACCCCGTGACCTCGTGATCGTCATTGCCGAATCTTTACCGTTCGCGACTTGGGAGACGCGGCGACGATCAGGCCTCTGACCTGGTACTTTACCCTTCTCCTCGTTGTCCGCCGCGAGGGCTACCAAGATGTTCAGCGCGATTTGGTGCAGGGTCTCCCAAGGAGCCCTCATCATGTGCTCATGCCCGCTTTTGTCACCCTGTCCGGGCGCTCCGTGCGCCTGGAACCACTCAGCCTCGCGGTGGTCGACGACCTGGTCGCCGCGGCGAGTGAAGACCGCTCCACCTACGCCTTCACTCGGGTTCCCGATGGCCGGGAAGAGATGACCTCGTACGTCGAGGCGGCTCTGGCTGAGCAGGCGGAGGGCCGCACGTTGCCCTTCGCCATCCGGTGGCTGCACACCGACAGAATCGTCGGTGCCACCCGTCTGATGCACCTGGAGTACTGGCAGGGCCCCCTGCCGTGGCCTCCGGGCACGCGGGGCGTGGTGGGAGAGGTCCCGTCCGTGGCGGACATCGGTTACACCTGGCTGGCCGCATCGGCCCAGGGCACCAGCGTGAACCGTGAGAGCAAGTACCTCATGCTCTCTCTCGCCTTCGAGACCTGGCAGGTCCACCGCATCACCCTCAAGGCTGACGTACGCAACCTACGTTCCCGGGCCGCCATCGAGGCCCTCGGCGCACGCCTGGACGGCGTGCGGCGGGCGGACAGTCGAGGCGCCGACGATACGGTCCGAGATACGGCGTACTACTCCATCCTGGCCTGCGAATGGCCGGAGGTCCGAGAACGGATGCACGCGAGGCTCGGCCTCGTGTCAGCCGCGTGAGGTCCCCGATCCTTCGATGAGTCATGGAACAGACGGCCCGCCCGGCAGCCTTCACGGCCGCCGGGCGGGCTGTGTGTTTTCCCCGTGTCCTCCGCTTCCCCGCGTTCACCGCTCCCCCGAAGCGGTTTCCCCTTCACCGGCTCACCGACCCGCTCCCTCCCCAGAGCGGCCCCCCGCCGTCCGGTGGCGTGAGGTTCACTCGTCGCCGTCGGCCTCGTAGATGTAGTCCCAGCGGCCGCAGTACTTCTTGACGCCGTGGTAGTTGTCCCAGTAGCAGGTCCGGACCTGGACGTTGTCGACGTCGTCCTCGGAGAAGTGGAAGTAGCGGTAGCCGCTGGAGCCGCACTTCTTGGCCCAGTAGGTCGACTCGTCGCCGTCGGCGTTCTCGAACTTCACCTGAACGTAGCCGCACAGCCAGTTCGGTGAGTACTTGTCGTACAGCTTGCCGTCGACGTGGATGCGGCCGGAGCCGTCCTCCCAGACCTGGCCGCGGGCCTTGGCGCGGGAGCCGTCGTAGTACTTGCTGTAGTCGTATCCCCAGTAATCGCCCTCGAGCGACACCTTGTGGGACGTCTTCGCGGTCGAGGCGAAGGCGGGAGCGCTCACCGTGAGGGCGGTGGAGGCGGCTGCGGTCACGGCGGCGATGCCGAGCAGAGTGCGGACAGAACGGCGCATTTCGATCTCCTACCTGAGGGGCTTCCCGGTTCTACCTCCGGGTTTGTGCCTTTAGTGAAGACCGGGCCGATTGCAGGCGACTTACAGCAGGCTTGCCGTATCCACGGGGTCACTTGCAGATGCATTGACGAGTGCGCGGCCTGGACGCCGAGGAGTTTCTCCGCACGGCCGAGACGGCGCGGGGACCGGATGGTCGGGAAGCCCTCAGGGGACGTCGGGGGGTATACCCTACTGCGCCACGCCAAGAGGGCAGTGCATGATCTTCCATGTGAAGAAGATGGTGATGGTGGGTGCCCTGCTGGCCGCTGCGGCATTGTCGGCCGGTTGCCGGTTGGAGAACATCGTACCGGCGGCTCACCGGACGACCCTCGGTTACGAGGTGAAGGAGAAGGTGGCCAGGCTGGTCCTGGTGGGCGACGCGGGTGACATCGTGGTCAGTGAGGCGGACGGCAGCGCGGTCAAGGTGACCGAGACCCTCCGCTGGTCCTCGGACAAGCCCACCACCGAGCACAAGGTGCAGAGCGACGCCCTGGTGATGAGGTACGACTGCCCGCACGCCTTGGACAACTGCTCGGTCGACTACACCGTCGAGGTGCCCGAAGGCCTGCGGGTGGAGGTGGAATCAGATTCCGGTGACATCCATCTGAGAGCGCTGGGCAATCCGATCAAGGCAAAGGTAGGTTCCGGTGACCTGGAAGGCATTGGGCTGACGGGCCCGGAGATCAAGGTCGAGGCCGGCTCGGGCGACGCCACGCTGGGGTACGCCGCCGTCCCCGACGACATCGACCTGAAGGTCGGCTCGGGAGACGCGAAGATCACCCTTCCCGGAGGACCGTACAACGTGGACGCCGAGGCGGGCTCGGGCGATGTGACGGTCTCGGTGAAGACCGACCGGAACTCACCGCACAAGATCGTGGCCCGCGCCGACTCCGGCGACATCGATTTCCTGCCCGCCTGATCATTTTTGAATACCACCCGTGCGATCGCCGCACCCGGCTGATCACCGAAACATCGATGAGCCCCCCACCAGCGCTTCCTCGTGGGGGGCTCCGCCGTGCCGGACCGTGCCGGCCTCTCGCCATGAGGACCGTGGTCAGGACCCCATGTGCGCGCTCGTGATCTCGATTCCGGCGCGTCGCGGTTCTCCTGAATGAGGGTTTCCCCGCATTTCCGGCTGTCCCGCGCATATGTCCAAGTGGTAGGGCCGACCGCCCGCGGGTTACCCGAGTCGACCGCCCCCGCCGGGTCCTGATCTTCGAAAGCGAAAGGCCGGGACCCGGCGCGGATGGCGGTCGCCGTCCGCGGCCGCCCCCGCGCGGGCCACGTTCGACTGGCATCAGCATGCGCTTCACCGTTCAACGCCAGATCAACACCGAATCAATGCGAAGGATTACCGGAAAGGCGACCGCATAGGGCGGAAAGCATCGGGGGAACTAGTATTTGCACGGTCAAACTTGCTAAAGGGTGGGGAAATCCAAAATGGCTGGTCAGGAGGGTGAGGCTGGCCTGCGTTTCGCCGTGCTCGGGCCGGTCCAGGCGTGGCTGGACGGCCGTGAGCTGGAGCTCGGCACGCCGCTGCAACGATCCATCCTCGCCATGCTCCTCCTCCGGGAGGGTCGCGCGGTGTCACCCGTGGAGATGATCGACGCCGTGTGGGGTGAGGAGGCCCCGCCCCGTGCCCTCGGCGCGCTGCGCACGTACGTGTCCAGGCTGCGCGCCGTCCTCGAGCCCGACCGCTCCCCCCGCTCGCGTCCGGAGCTGCTCACCTCGGTCGGGCGGGGCTACGCCCTGCGCCTGCCGCCCGGCGCCCTCGACCTCACCGCCTTCGAGCACCGCGTCACCTCCGCCGAGGCCGAGCGCAGGGCCGGCGACCTCGCGGGCGCCGCCGAGATCGTCCGCGCGGCCCTCGCGCTGTGGTCGGGCGAGCCGCTCGCCGGCGCCGTCGGGCCGTACGTCGACAGCCAGCGCGGCCGGCTGGCCGAGCGCCGCCTCGGCGTCGTCGAAACCCTCATGGACCTCGACCTGCGCCTCGGCCGGCACGCCGAGGTGATCCCCGAACTGATCGCGCTGACGGCCGAGCATCCGCTGCGGGAGCGCCTGCGCGGCCAGCTCATGCTCGCCTACTACCGCTGCGCCAGGCAGGCGGAGGCGCTGGCGGTGTTCACCGACACCCGTCGCGCGCTGGTCGACGAGCTCGGCATCGACCCGGGCCACGAGCTGACCGCCCTCCACCGGCGCATCCTCGCCGCCGACCCGGAGCTCGCCTGGACGCCCGTGGAGCCGGTCCGGCTCGCGCCCGCCCGGACCCCCGGGGCCGACGCGGGCGCCTCGGAGGCATCGCCCGGCGCCGAGGACGCCGAGCCGGAGCCGCCGCACGAGATGCCCCGGCCCGCGCAGCTCCCCGCCGCGGTGAGCGACTTCACCGGGCGCCGCGAGGTCGTCAACCGGCTCCGCGTCCTGCTGACCGGCGCGGGCGCGGGCGAAGGCATCCCGGTGGCGGCGGTGTCGGGCATCGGCGGAGTCGGCAAGACCGCCCTCGCCGTACACGTGGCCCACTCGATGCAGGAGGTGTTCCCCGACGGCCAGCTGTACGCCGACCTGCGCGGATACGGCGAGGAGCCGGTGGCCCCGGAGTCGGTGCTGGCGGCGTTCCTGCGCGCCCTCGGCACCCCGGTCGACATCATCCCCGACGGCCTCCACGAGCGGGCCGCGCTGTTCCGCTCGCTGCTCGCCGACCGGCGCATGCTGGTCCTGCTCGACAACGCCCGCGACACCGAGCAGGTGGAGCACCTGCTGCCCGGCACGGCGGGCTGCGCGGCCATAATCACCAGCCGGGTGAAACTCGCCGACCTGCCGTCGGCCAGGCTGCTCGACCTGGAGGTCATGGAGCCCGAGGAGGCCCTCGGCCTGTTCAGGGCGGTCGCCGGGCCCGAGCGGGTCGCGGTGGAGCGGGCCGCGGCCATGGACGTCGTGGCGAGCTGCGGGTTCCTGCCGCTGGCCGTCCGCATCGTGGCGGCGAGGCTCGCGGCCAGGCCCTCGTGGACGGTCGCCTCGCTGGTGCCGCGCCTGGCCGACGAACGGCACCGGCTGGACGAGATGCGCATCGGCCACCTGGCCGTGGAGGCCACCTTCTCGCTCGGCTACGGCCACCTCGATCCCGGGCAGGCCAGGACGTTCCGGCTGCTCTCACTGCCGAACGGTCCTGACATCTCCGTACAGGCCGCCGCGGCGGTCCTCACGCTCGACCCGGTCACCACGGAGGACATGCTGGAGTCGCTGGTCGACGTGAGCCTGCTGGAGGCGCCCGCGCCCGGCCGTTACCGCTTCCACGACCTGGTGAGGCTGTTCGCCCGCAGGCAGGCGGAGGCCGAGGAGTCGCCGGGAACCGGTGCGATCGTCCTGCGCAGGATCCTCGGCCACTACCTCGCCTCGGCGCGGGCCGCGCACCGCCTGGCCTACGAGGGCAGCGTGATCTCCGACCACCTGGTGTCCACCGGGGCCGCCGGCCGGAGCTTCACCACCGCCGACGAGGCCGTGGCGTGGCTCACCGTCGAGGCCGAGACCCTGTTCGCCGCGATCGCGCAGGCGGCCGAGTCCGGCCCGGACATCCTGCTGCCCGCCGCCGACCTGCTTCTCGCCATGGAGCCGCTGCTGGAGTCGGGGGCCTACCTCAGGGAGTTCGACGGGCGCGCGAACGCCGTGCTCGCCGCCGCCCGGGCCGCCGGCGACCAGGCGAGCGAGCTGCGCTGCCGCTATGTACTCGGGCGGGTGCGGTTCGGCGGCAACCGGCTCGGCGACGCCGACGAGCAGTTCCGCGCCGCGCTGGACCTCGCGACCGCGACCGGCGACAGCATCGTCACCGGCGAGATCTACAACGCGCTCGCGGTCGTGGCCGGGCGGCAGCGCCGCCACAAGGACGCGCTGGCCTGGTTCGACGCCGCTTTGGAGGCGTTCCGCGAGAGCGGGGCGGTGGCGGGCGAGGCCCTGGTCGCGAGCTACTCCGCGCGCGACCATCTGGGCCTCGGTCACCCCGAGGACGCCATCGCCGCCGCCGAGCGCGGGCTGGCGATCTTCACCGAGCTGGGCAGCGGGGCCGGCATGGCGCGGGCCCGCTACCACCTCGGCATCGTGCTGTCGCGGGTCGGCAGGCTCACCGAGGCGGTCGTCCACCACGCCGAGTGCCTCGACTTCTTCCGGGCGAGCAAGCAGAAGGTCTGGGAGCAGCGCGTCTGCTGCAGGCTGGCCGAGACCTTCATCGCCGCCGACCGCCACAAGGACGCCGTACGGCACGCCGAGCAGGCGCTGACGATCAGCAGGGACATCGGGCACCCGTACGGCGAGGCGCTGTCGCTCACCGTGCTAGGCCGGGCCCTCGCCGGCCTCGGCAGCGTCAGGCGCAGCGGCGACTGCCTGCGGCGGGCCCTCGACATCTTCACCCGGCTCGGCTCCCCCGAGGCCGGCGACCTTCGCGCCCTTCTGCACCTCGACCAGGTCGGCGATTAGGTGGCGCACCCCGTCCCAGGGATCGTCGTCGAGTCGGGTCATCCACACATGATTGATCAACTCGAGGTTCATCCTGCCGGGTCCGGGCTCTCGCCGGGGGGTCGCGAGAGCTTGCGGGGTTCGTCGCCGTCCAAGGTCCCGGCCGGCCGTCTGCCGCCGCTCGGCACCGGGGGCCCGGCGTTCACCGGAAGGTGCCTGGCGGCGACCGGCCGCCTTGCGAACGACGACCGGCCGGGCGTGACACGGACCTCGAACCCCCCAAGCTCCGTGCCCACGCCCCAAGGCTCCCGCGATGCGTTCAATGTCGGATCAATGAATGATCAAAACGGCTGGACGGAGGCACCTGGGGCACCGGGCAGGTAAGCCGTTCGCAAGTCGCGTTCAACCGGGCAGCGGTACGACTGAGGTGTAAGACGCCCGCACCAGTCGTTTCGAGGAGCGGATCCGGATGTTGATACCGTGCTTCGCCTGTGATTCCAGGTTCCGGCCTGACGAATATTTCCTCGCCTGCCACGACTACAACCGCGGCATGGACCTCGTCGCGTGGACCTGCCCGCGCTGCGGGAACCGCGACGACCTGCGGGTGATGCCGGGCGCCATCGGCTTCGGCTACCCCCGGCGGGGCCGCTTCGACATCCACGATCGCCTTCAGGTGCCCGGCCTGCGCCGCCACCGGCAGGACCTCCGCCTCGACATCTCCCTCGACCAGGAGGTCTGGCGCGTCCCCACGCGCACCCGCGGCCTCGCCCACGCGACGCGATAGCCGTGCCGGTCAGCCCAGCGCGTCCGCGATGCGGTCCACCTGGCCGACGTCCGTCGCCCAGCAGTAGAGCATCACCTCGTCGGCCCCGACCTCCTCGAACCCCCGGACCGCCCGCCGTACGTCCTGCGGCGTCGTGAGCATGTGCTCCACGACCTGGTCGGCGTACCCGGCCCAGTCGTAGTACACGCGGACGGCACGGCGAGCGTCGTCCACGACCGGCGGCGGGCCGAGCGCGGCGTTGGCCTGCGCGACCAGACGGGGACGGCCGTCGCGTCCGGCGAGCCGCCACGACTCCTCGACCAGCCGGAACATCCGTCCCATCTCCTCGGGCCCGTACATCGCGCCGAGGAAACCGTCGCCCAGGCGCGCGACGCGGTCGGCCGTGGCGCGGACGAAACCGCCGAACAGCACCTCCGGGCCGTGCGGGCGGGCCGGGGCGGGCCCGATGGCCCCGACGCCCTCGCCCGGTGGCTCTCCCGACCAGATACGGCGCACGGTCCTCATCTGCTCGTCCAGAAGCCGGCCTCGCCCCCGGTACTCCACGTCCACGGCGCGGAAGTCGTCCTCGCGGGGACCGGCGCCGATGCCGAGGGTGAAGCGCCCGCCGGAGATCCGGTCGAGAGTGGCGGCCTGCTTGGCGAGAAGGGCGGCCGGGCGCAGCACCGCGATCAGCACCTCGGTCATCAGCCGGATGCGCGAGGTCGCGCCGGCGAGGGCCGCCAGCGTCACCAGCGGCTCGGGATTGTGATGGACGACCCGGTCGAGCAGGCCGAGGGTCGTGAACGGACCGCTCTCGGCGCGGCGCGCCCAGGTGATCAACGAGGGAGGATCGTCGATCGGCAGACCGAGACCTACGTTCACGGCGGTGCCCCCCGTCGCGGCGTTCCACACCAAGGGGGATGTGCCCACCGTACGATCACGGCGGCGACCGCCTGGGGCGACTCGCCGTGTTCGATGGCCTCGCTGTGTTCACGGCCTCGCTGTGTTCATGGCCTCGCTCCGCTCGGCGGGCGAGGGGCGCTCCTTGAGGCGGCGGGCTTCGTCGTCGTACGGGCTCGTTCCGTGCTTTCTTGCCTCGCCTTCGCTCGGCGGGCTCGGGGCCTCCTTGAGGCGGCGGCTTTCGTCGTCGTCCGGGCTCGTTCCTCGCCCTACCTCCTCCTCAAGCCACCGCCGGCCCCGAGCCGGGCCCTCCCTCCTCCTCAGACCACCGCCGCGCCCCTCGCGGGCTCAGGTGAGGCGGAGGCTGTGCCAGGCGGCCTCGCAGAGGGCCTTGATCTCTTCTTCGGTGGGCTGGTGGGCGCCGGAGAACCACAGCCGGCACATCTCGGTCGCCGGCCCCAGCCACAGCACGTAGCACATGGTGGGGTGGACGGGCCGCAGCACGCCTTCCTTCATGTGGGGCCGCCACCAGTCGGACACCTGGCGGAAGAACGTCCGCCGGGACTCGGCGACCTCGGGGCCACCGGGCTCCTCACGCCGGGGCGGCCGCTCGCTGAGCAGGATGCGGGCCCGCTCGGGGTGCTCGCCGCACCAGGCCATGTGCATCGCGACGATCGCCTCGATGCCGCCCTTGGCGGTCTCGTGCCGGAACAACTCCTCGAGGAAGGCCTGCTGGTACATGTTCTGGATCTCGGAGTAGAGCACTCCGAAGACGTGTTCCTTGCTGGCGAAGTGGTGGTAGAAGCTGCCGACGCTCACGCCGCTCTCCTCGCGCAGGCTGGCGAGGGTGGTGGCGGAGACCCCGTCCTGGCTGAAACGGCGCAGGGCGCCCTCGATGATGCGGGTGCGGCCGTCGCGTCCGTTCTTCGCGCTCTTCACAAAGTCAATGGTCGCTCAACAGAACCTTGTTCTGCAAACCCCGGCGGTCCATCAATCCTAGCGGCCGATGCGGCAGCGGACCTCTACCGTGCCCGACTGGACACGGACCTCGGCCTCGGGCCACCAGCGCCCGATGATGGAGAGGACTTTGCGGTTCTCGCCCATCACGTCCATCTGGACGAACTCCGCCCCTCGCCCCGCGGCCCGCCCCAGCAGCGTCCACACGAGGCGGCCGCCCAGCCCGAGCCCCTGCCATCCGTCGGCGACCACCACGGCGATCTCCGTGACATCACCCCTCAGGAAGCCCATGACGTGCCCGACGACGTGGCCGCGGTCGTCGAGGGCCAGCAGGATGTCGCGGCTGTCGTCCACGGTCACCAGGGTGCGGGCCAGGCGGGCGTCCGGCCGGGTCAGTCCGGTGAAGAAGCGGAGCACCCTGCTCCTCTGCGAGAGCCCTTCGACGAACGCCGTCACCCCCGCCTGGTCGTCCGGCCGGGCGGGCCGGACCTCGACGGTGGGGCCGCTCGGGCTGGGCAGGGCCTCGGGCTCCACCGTCTGGGTTCCATGCATGAACTCAGCCTCACGTAGCCCACCTGAGTCTGTCAACTAGACTCAGTAGCGTTGGAGGGAGAGAAACACGCCGCCTACCATGCCTGCATGAGAGCGCCGACCCCGTTCCGTGTGGACAACTGCTCCATCGAGCGCACGCTCGCGATCCTCGGCGAGAAGTGGACCTTGCTCGTGCTCCGCGAGGCCTTCAACGGGGTGCGCAGGTTCGCCGACATGCAGGCCGGCACCAGGGCGCCCCGGCAGGTGCTCAGCGCCAGGCTGGCCAAGCTGGTCGACGAAGGGCTGCTGCGCAAGGTGCCCTACCGGGAGCCGGGCAGCCGGCGACGCCACGAGTACCGCCTCACCCAGAAGGGGCTCGACCTCTACCCGATCATGGTCAGCCTGATGCACTGGGGAGATCACTACATGGCCGATCCCGAAGGAGCGCCGGTGGTGCTCACCCACCGCGAGTGCGGCTCGCCCATCGAACTGCACCTTCGCTGCCGGCAGGGCCACGAGGTGGCCTCACCCCGCGAGGTCACCCCGAAGCCCGGCCCGGGAGCCCGGCTGGCGGCCGGCGGCGCGGCCTGACCCCGGCTCAGGCCTTCTGCACCGCTCGCAGCACCCGCTTGAAGGCCAGCAGGGAGGCCCCGGCGGCCAGCACCATCAGCACGGCCACCGCCGACGTCCTCACGATCAGATACGTCTCGATCGACTCGCTGAACAGCAGCCAGAGGCTGAGCGACCCGTTGACGAACTGGACCGTTCCCCACAGCAGCGACAGGTGCACGAAGAACCTGCGCATCCGCGGGTGGTGGACCAGGTGGTCGGGCAGCGGCACGAGGTCGGTGGTGACCCGCTGGATGAGCGGCCGCGGCGCGGCGGCGGTGGTCAGGAAGGCCAGGCTCGCGCAGAACACCCCGAGGGTCGGCTGGAGGAAGTAGAGCACCACGTCGCCGGTGACCAGCGCGAGCGCGGCGCGCACCGTGATCGCGAGCATGGCGAGGAGCACCGTGCCGGGCACCGCCTGCCGCCGGACCAGCCGCAGGGCCACCCCGCCGTACACCCAGCCGACCGCCATCACCAGCCCGCCGTTGAGCCCCGCGACGAGCAGCCCGGCGTAGAAGACGGCCACGGGCAGGATCATGCCTTCGAGCACGCGTGGCACGGCATGCCTGATCAGGACGGAGATCTTCGGCAGGACGTGGGGCTGGGCGGCGGGCGGCAACGCGAGAGCGGGCGCGGTCATGTTCGAGAGGGCTCCTACAGTGCCGGAGACGAACCCCAATGACCGTACGACATACCCCCGCCCTCCGCGAGCGGTTCCACGAGATCATGATCACCCGATGGCGGGGGCTTCACCCGCGCCACGCACACGCCCGGCCGCCGCTCCTCCCCAGGTCGGGTGACGGACCGGTCACCGCCTTGCCTACCCTGAAGTGGTGTACCGGTTCCTCCTGACGCCCCGGTGGCTGGCGTTCCACGCGCTGGTCCTGCTGCTCATCCCCGCGTTCTTCTTCCTGGGCAGGTGGCAGTTCGGGCGCTACGAGGAGCGGTCGGCGGCCAACAGCCTGGCGACGTCCAACCTCGCCGCCGCGCCGGTGCCCCTGACCGGCCTCGACCGGCCCGGCGCGAGTGTGCCCGACAAGCTCAGGTTCCGCGCGGTGACGGCCACCGGCCACTACGACGCCGCCCACGAGTTGGTCGTCCGGCGCCGCACCCAGAACAGCCGGCCGGGCTTCTACGTGCTCACCCCGCTGGTGACGGCCGACGGGAGCGCGGTGCTCGTCAACAGGGGCTGGGTGAAGATGGGGCCGACCGCCGACACCCCGCCCGAGGTGCCGCCGCCCTCCACGGGTGAGGTAACTGTGACGGGAAGGCTACGTCCGGCGGAGACCGAGGACAGCACCGGCATCACCGACCGCAGCGGCCTGCCCGCCCGGCAGGTGCTGCTGATCAACACCCCGAACATCGCCAAGACGATGCCGTACAAGCTGTTCGGCGGGTACGTCGAGCTGACCGGCCAGCAGCCGGCCGCCGCGGCCGCGCCCGAACCGGTCCCCGATCCCGACACAGGCGGGGGCGGCGGGCTCAACCTCGCCTACAGCGTCCAGTGGTGGCTGTTCATCGCCATCGCCATCGGCGGATGGTTCACGCTGATCCGGCGCGAGGCGCAGGACCGCAAGTCCGAGGGCGAGCGCGCGCCGCGGGCCGACGCCGTCCCCACTCCCGGCCGCTGAACCGCCGGCGTCCCGTCCGCGACTCCCCCACGACACCCCTTTGACGGAACCGGAGGCATCGTGACGTCGGTCGTCTGGGTGAAGGACCAGGGCGCGGAGTACGCGCAGGTGCGCCTCGGCGACGGCCTGCTCGCGGCCACCGGGGTCGCGGTCGGCGCCCGCCCCGTGCCGTACCGGCTCGAATACGAGCTCACGGCCGGCCCCCGGTACGTGACCCGGGCGCTGCGGGTCCGCGCACAGGGAGAGGGCTGGTCCCGCACCCTTGATCTGCGGCGGGACGCCGAGGGCCGCTGGTCGTGCTCGGCCGAGGCGGCCGGCTCGCTGGAGGGCCCGGACCCCGGCGGTGATGCGGCGGCGCTCGACGGGGCCCTCGACTGCGATCTCGGTCTGTCGCCTTTGACCAACACCATGCCCGTGCTGCGCCACGGGATGCTCACCGGAGGTCTCCCGACCGGCTTCGTGATGGCCTGGGTACGGGTGCCGTACCTCGCGGTGACCCGCCATCCGCAGCGCTACACCCCGCTGGAGCACGGCGTGGTGCGCTATGAGAGCGACGGATTCCAGGCGGATCTGTCGTTCGGACCCGACGGCCTGGTGACCCGGTATCCAGGGCTCGCGGAGCGGGTCGAGGGACCATGACTCCATTGTTGTCGGAATTGTCATGAGTTGAAGTGAGCCCTCTAACGCCGCCGGACGCCGCTCCGCGTGCGAACGGATACCAACCGGAGACCTCCCAGCTTGTCTCGTGTTATTCCTGCGGCATACGGTTTCCTCGTGAACACATCGCTGCCTCCTGACCCCGAGCCACGGCGGCGAGACTATGTGATCATTTCCGTGGACGATCACCTCATCGAACCGCCCGACATGTTCGAGGGCCGGCTCCCTGAGAAGTACGCCGAAGTCGCGCCGAAGGTCGTCGAGACCGATTCCGGCCACCAGGTGTGGCGCTACGGCGGCAGCACCTACTCCTGCGCCGGCATGGACGCCGGGGCCGGGCTCCCGCGCGAGCAGTGGACCCTCGACCCGGTGCGGTTCGAGGAGATGCGGCCCGGCTGCTACGACATCGAGGCCCGCATCAACGACATGGACATCGCGGGCATCTGGGCGGCGCTCAGCTTCCCCGGCATGCTCGGGGTGCAGTCGGGCATGGCCTTCGCCAAGACCCGCGACCAGGACCTCGGCCTCGCCCTCGTCCGCGCCTGGAACGACTGGCACTGCGACGTCTGGGCCGGCACCTACCCCGAGCGCATCATCGCCCTGCAGCTCCCGTGGCTGCCCGACCCCGAGGTCGCCGCCAAGGAGATCAGGGCCAACGCCGAGCGCGGCTTCAAGGCCGTGGTCTTCCCCGAGTTCCCCACCCGGCTGCGGCTGCCGTCCATCCACACCGGCCACTGGGACCCGTTCTTCGCCGCCTGCGAGGAGACCGGCACGGTCGTCTGCCTGCACACCGGGGCCTCGTCGTGGTCGCCGGTGCCCTCGCCGGACACCCCGATCGAGGCCATCACCACGATGATCCCGGCGAGCGCGATGTTCGCCTGCGCCGACTGGCTGTGGTCGGGCGTGCCGCTGCGGTTCCCCAAGCTGCGCATCCTCATCGTCGAGGGCGGCGTCGGCTGGCTGCCGATGCTCGCCGCGCGGGCCGACTACGCGCTCGACCACCCGGTGGCGGGCGAGGCCACCTGGGAGGGCGGTCTCAAGCCCAGCGAGGTGCTGCGCCGCAACTTCTACTTCGGCACCCTCGACGACTATGCCCTGTCCGGCGTGCGCCTCGCCGTGGGGCTGGAGCACGTGCTGCTCGAGAGCGGCTATCCCCGTTCGGAGTCGACCTGGCCCGACGTCCAGCAGGCGCTGGCCCGCAACCTCGGCAGCCTGCCGCCGGCCGACATCGCGAGGGTCGCCTACGGCAACGCCGCCCGCCTCTTCGGGCACCCGCTGCCGTCACGCGCCTGGCTGCTGCGCGAGGAGCTTTGACCCATTCGGGTTCCTGACCTCACACTGCGCGGCGGACAGGTCTAGATGATCTCTCCGTGCACGCGCCGGCGCTCCCAGTCGAGGTAGCGCCCGCTCTCGCCGAGCAGGGACGTCATGAGCCACAGGAAGACGCCGAAGTCGTCGGTCACACCGATGATCGGCAGGAAGTCGGGCACGATGTCGACGGGAGAGACGATGTAGAGGATGCCGAGGCCCATGAGGGCCAGCTTGCTCTTGCCCAGATCGTGGTAATCCCCGCGCAGGGCCCCGCCGATCATCCTCGGCAGTGCCTTGACCCGGGCCATCAGGCCCGGTGACCCCGGCCGGCTGATCTCCCGGTAGGCCCGGTAGGCCGAGGCCGCGCGTCCAGCCTTGCTCATGATGGCCACCTCCGTCCGCGCGGGCGCCGCCGCGCCCCTTCGCCCGGCGCCACTACCCTTCCGCGCACCCCGATAACGCCCGGGAGGTCCACGGGGTTCCTCCAGAGCCGGTCGGCCGTCCCAGGAGCCTCTCAGGGCGCGGTGGGGGCCAGCTCGCGGACGGCCTGGAGGACGGGGACGTCGCCGCCGGGGATCGGCGCCAGCACCGGCGTCGTGAGCCCGTTGCCGACGTACTCGCGGATGCGCGCCCGGCACGTCGCCGCGTCGCCGTGGACGACCAGATCGTCCACCACCTCGTCGGGCAGGGCCTTCAGCGCCGCCTGGCGGTCGCCCGCGGCCCACGCCTCCTGCATCGGGCGCAGCAGCTCGCCCCGGCCCAGCCACTCGTGGAAGGCCGCGTACGCCGGCACGGTGAGATACGCCGCCAGCATCCGCTTGGCCGCGGCGCGCACCCGGTCGGCGTCCTCGCTGACGCAGACGAACAGGCGGGCGATCAGCTCGGTCTCCTGCCCCAGCTCGGCCCGCACCGTGCGGACGTCCTGCGGGGAGAGCCAGTTGGTGATGGCGCCGTCGGCCTCCTCGGCCGCGAGGTGGAGCATCCGGGGGCGCAGCGCGGCCAGCACGATCTTCGGGGGCGTCCTGGGCGCGCGTTCGAGCCGGAACCCGGCGACCTCGAAGGTCTCGTACTTCTCGGTGACCTTCTCCCCGGCCAGGGCCTTCCTCAGGAACCGCAGCGTGTCACGGGTACGGGCGTACGGCTTGACGAACTCGCCGGCGTTCCACCGCTCGACGATCACCGGGGACGAGGCGCCGATGCCGAGCACGAAGCGTTCGGGGGCGAGGTCGGCGAGCGTGGCGGCCGACATGGCCAGCAGCGCCGGCCCCCGGGTCGAGACGGGGATGATCGCCGTACCGAGCCGGAGTCCCGGCGCCCAGTCGGACGCCAGGGCGAGCGGGACGAACCCGTCGTTCCCCCCGACCTCGGCGGACCAGGCGTCGGTGTACCCCAGGTCGGGAAGCTCGGCCACCAGGTCCTTGGACTCGGCCATGGTGAGATCGAAGAACGGAATGGTGATGCCCCAACGCTTCACTGTCCACCTCCAGTGCCCCGACCATACCAACCGGCCGGTATGTCGCGCACCGCCCATCCTCACGTCCCGGCGGCAGCGCGGCCGTCAGGCCCGGAGCTCCCGAACCGCCGTGATGAAGTCCTTGGTGACCCCGCGCAGGCCGGGCAGGTGCGACAGGCCCACGAGACGGTCGATCAGCGGCACCATGACCTCGATCAGGCGGTACGTGCGCTCGCAGCCCGGCGAGGTGTCGTGCACCCAGTAGAGCACCACGCCGAGCCACGAGAGCCACAGCAACTCGGGAAGCTCCTCGCGCAGCTCGGCGTCGATGCGGTCCTGCGAACCCTCCACGACCTCGCGGTAGATGCCGATCGCCGCCTCACGGGCCGGCGCCGACTCCCCGCTGAAAGGGCTCAGCGGGTTGCTGGGCTCGGAGGCGTGCTTGAAGAACTTCACGGCGAACTCGTGGTACGGATCGGAAACCCGGACCCAGGCCCGCAGCACCCCGCTCAGCCGCTCGGCGAACTTCCGCTCCGAGGCGAGCAGGTCGCGGCAGGCGGCCTCGTGCTCCGACTGCGCGCGATCGTAGTACGCCTGGACCAGCTGTTCCTTGGACGAGAAGTAGTAGTAGGCGTTGCCAACGGAGACCCCCGCCTCGGCGGCGATCGCCCGCATGGTCGTCGCCTCGTACCCCCGCTCCTTGAACAGCCGCAAAGCCGTCTCGACGATGACCTCTCGGGTCTTTTCTCCCCCACGCGCTCTTGGCGTCGATTCGACCACGTGGCAACTGTACGACCCGGAGCCCTTCAAGGTCACAGACGAACAGCATGGCAGCTATTTTCCCGCAAAAACACGCAGAGTAGTGGAGTCGCCACTTTCCGACGGTGGGATAGATCTTCGTGGCGGAGGGGCGCCCTGCGACAGAGGATCAATATGGGTTTGCGTCCACGCAGACGAGGACCCGCGTGGCTCGGTGCCTGCGCGTTGCTCGCCATGCAGATCACAGTGACGACACTGGCCGGAGCGGCGCACGCCGCCGCGGCCGCACCCGGCGGACCGGACGCCGGTCTCCCGCGCGCCCTGCGCGAACGGCCGAACCAGCCCGGGGCGCAGCGGCTCCGGAGGTACTCACCGGCCCAGGCGCTGCTCGCGGCGCCCGGGGCCGGGAAGCAGGCACGGCAGGCCGGCAGCGCCTTCCTGATCAGCCCTGCGCTCTGGCGACAGCACCTCCAGTACCGGGAGGTCAGGCTGTCGCACCGGCAGGCCGCCTGGCGGCTTCGGCAGGAGGGCCTGCGACGCCGCTCGTCGGGCCACTGCGCGAACCGCCACCGGCCCTCCTGCACGTCACTGGACTCGGTACGCCTCGGAACCCTGTGGGGCGTGGTGGACCTCAAGCGCCGCAGCGGCTGCCGCATCCTCGTGACCGGCGGAACCGAGGTGGGGCACGCCGGAGGACGCCGCAGCCACGGGCAGGGCTACAAGCTCGACGTCGCGCACAACCGGTGCGTCGACCGCTTCGTACGCGGCAGGAGCCCCGGCCGGGTACGCGGCGACGGCGCCCGGCTGTTCTACGAGAACCGTCCCGAGGGCAGGACGGTCTACGCCGACGAACCGAGCCACTGGGACATCACGTTCACCTGACCGCCGCCCCCTGGCAAGCGATCACCCCGGCCCGCGGGACGCGGGCCGGGGTGATCGAAGAGAGGGCTCGCTACGCCGAGAACTCCGTGGCGACGAGCTCGGCGATCTCGGCGGTGTTGAGCGCGGCGCCCTTACGGAGGTTGTCGCCGCACACGAACATGTCGAGGGTGTTGGGGAAGTCGAGCGCCTGACGGAGGCGGCCGACGTAGGTGGGGTCGGTGCCGACGACGTCGGCGGGCGTCGGGAAGACGTTGTTCGCCGGATCGTCGAGCACCACGACCGTCGGGGCGGCCTCCAGCACGGCCCGGGCCTGCTCGACGGTCACCGGCCGCTCGAACGTGGCGTGCACGGCCAGCGAGTGGGTGGTGACGACGGGGACCCGCACACAGGTCGCCGAGACCTTGAGGTCGGGAATGCCGAGGATCTTGCGGGACTCGTTGCGGACCTTGAGCTCCTCGGAGAACCAGCCGTCCTCCTTGAGCGAGCCCGCCGCCGGTACGACGTTGAACGCCAGCGGCGCGGGGAACGGCGAGTCGACCAGGTCGGGGACGGCCTTGCGGACGTCACCGGCGACGGTGCCGATCGTGCGGTTGCCCGCGACGGCCGCGATCTCGTCGTAGAGCCGCTCGGGCCCGGCGACACCCGCGCCCGACACCGCCTGGTAGGACGCGACGACCAGCTCACGCAGGCCGAACTCGCGGTGGAGGGCGCCGAGGGCCGCCATCATCGACAGGGTGGTGCAGTTGGGGTTGGCGATGATGCCCTTGGGCCGCTCACGCGCCTGCTCGGCGTTGCACTCGGGGACCACGAGCGGGACGTCGGGGTCCATGCGGAAGGCGCCGGAGTTGTCGACCGCCACCGCTCCGCGGGACGCCGCGATCGGCGCCCACTCGGCCGACACCTCGTCCGGCACGTCGAACATGGCGACGTCGACCCCGTCGAAGGCCTCGGGCGAGAGCGCGATGACCTCGACCTCCCGGCCGCGGACCACGAGCTTCTTGCCCGCCGAGCGCGCGGAGGCGATGAGGCGGATCTCGCCCCACACGTCGGGACGGTTGGACAGGATGTCGAGCATGACCGTGCCGACGGCGCCGGTGGCGCCGACGACGGCCAGGGTGGGCTTGTTCACTGCGCGGTCATTCTCCTCGGCGGCGTGCTGTCGCTGATCGGTCATCGTCCGGTGCCTCCGTAGACGACGGCCTCGACCTGGTCGGCGTCGAGGTCGAACTCACGGTGGGCGGCGGTGACGGCGGCGTCGACCTCGTTCTGCCCGACGATGACCGAGATGCGGATCTCGGACGTCGAGATCATCTCGATGTTGACGCCGGCGTCGGCGAGGGCGCCGAAGAACTTGGCCGTGACGCCGGGGTGCGAGCGCATGCCCGCGCCGATCAGCGACACCTTGCCGATCTGGTCGTCGAAGAGGATCTTCTCGAAGCCGATGCGCTCCTGGACGCGCTTCAGGGCCGTGACGGCGGTCGCGCCGTCGGCGGAAGGCAGCGTGAAGGAGATGTCAGTGCGGCCCGTCGCCGCGGCCGAGATGTTCTGCACGATCATGTCGATGTTGATCTCGGCGTCGGCGAGCGTCCTGAAGATGGCCGCGGCCTCTCCGACCTTGTCGGGCACCCCGACGACGGTGATCTTTGCCTCGCTCCGGTCGTGTGCGACACCGGAGATGATCGGCTGCTCCATCTCGTTTCCTTCAGTGTTGGGATCGGAGACGACCCATGTGCCTTCCCTGCTGCTGAACGAGCTCCTGACGTGGATCGGCAGATTGAACCGCCGGGCGTACTCCACGCAGCGCAGGTGCAGAATCTTGGCGCCGCAGGCGGCCATCTCCATCGCCTCGTCATAGGAGATGCGGGGGATCTGGCGAGCGGCGGTGACGATGCGCGGATCGGCGGTGAAGATGCCGTCGACATCGGTGTAGATCTCGCAGACATCGGCCTCGAGGGCCGCCGCGAGGGCCACGGCCGTGGTGTCGGAGCCACCCCGGCCGAGAGTCGTGATGTCCTTGGTGTCCTGGGACACCCCCTGGAAGCCGGCGACGATCGCGATCTGGCCGGCGCTGACCGCCTCCTGGATACGACCGGGCGTCACGTCGATGATGCGCGCCTTGCCGTGGGTGGAGTCGGTGATCACGCCGGCCTGCGAGCCGGTGAACGACCGGGCCTCGTGACCGAGGTTGGCGATCGCCATCGCCAGCAGGGCCATGGAGATGCGCTCACCGGCGGTCAGCAGCATGTCGAGCTCGCGCCCGGGGGGCAGCGGCGACACCTGCTGCGCGAGATCGAGCAGCTCGTCGGTCGTGTCCCCCATCGCGGAAACGATCACGACGACGTCGTTGCCGGCTTTTTTCGTGGCGACGATCCGCTGGGCGACCTGCTTGATGCGGGAAGCGTCGGCGACGGAGGAACCACCGTACTTTTGGACAACGAGCGCCACGGGATGTCTCCCAAAGGTTCAGTCTGCGGAGCTCACAGTCTACTGGGGCCTCCAAAACGCCCAACTGTTTTAACCACCATGTGGACATTCGGCCCGCGAGGGGCGCGGCGGTGGGGTGAGGAGGAGGGAGGGTGAGGAACGAACCCGGACGACGACGAAGCCCGCCGCCTCAAGGAGCGCCCCTCGCCGCCGAGCGCAGCGAGGCCATGGGCACGAGCGCAGCGAGGCCAGGCAGGCTACGCGCTGGTCGTCTCCTCCACCACGTCGAGGCGGGCGTGGGCGACGAGGGACTGCAGGGCCCTCATGGCGGCGCCCGCGTGGTTGCCCCAGGTGTTGAAGTAGGAGTACTGCCACCACCACAGGGCCTCGAGCGGGCGTCCCGCCCGATAGTGGCTCAGGCCGTGGACGAGATCGGCCGCGACGGCCGTCAGGTCGTCGGACAGGCGGTACGGCGTGACGACGGTGTCCTTGTAGGGGTCGAAGACCTCCGCGTAGTCGTCCACGGGGCCCAGACGCGTGGCGAGGGCCGTCCGCACCCCGTCGAGGTCGGGGTCGGGACCGGTCGGGGGCTCGAAGTTGCCCTGCAGGATCACGTCCTGGGCCGCACCGAGCTGCGCGCCCGCCAGGCTCACCTGGGAGACCTCCACGAGCAGCATGGCGAGCATGGCGTCGCCGCCCTCGCCGCCCGCCAACCGTGTCAGGCCGTCGAGGTAGTTCTGCGCGTGTGCCGCGACGCGATCCGCGAGAGCGCTCCACTCGTCAAACATCCAGAAGCCTCCGTCCTTCGAAAGCGCGGCCCAATGTGACCTCGTCGGCGTATTCGAGGTCTCCGCCCACTGGCAGACCGCTCGCCAATCTCGTGACTTTCAAACCCATGGGTTTGACGAGCCTGGCGAGGTAGGTCGCCGTCGCCTCTCCCTCGAGGTTCGGGTCGGTCGCCAGGATGAGCTCGGTGACCTGCCCGTCGGCGAGCCGCGTCATCAGCTCGCGGATGCGCAGGTCGTCGGGGCCGACGCCCTCGATCGGGCTGATCGCCCCGCCGAGCACGTGGTAGCGCCCGCGGAACTCGCGCGTCTTCTCGATCGCGACGACGTCCTTGGACTCCTCGACGACGCAGATGACATGGGGGTCGCGCCGGGCGTCCCGGCAGATCCGGCACTCCTCCTCGGCCGCGACGTTCCCGCAGACGCGACAGAACCGGACCCTCTCCTTGACCTCCAGCAGGGCATGCGCCAGCCGCTTGACGTCGGCCGGGTCGGCGGACAGCAGATGGAAGGCGATCCGCTGCGCGCTCTTCGGACCGACGCCGGGCAGCAGGCCCAACTCGTCGATCAGGTTCTGGACGACCCCTTCGTACATGGCGGTTAAAATCCTGGCAGCTGGAATCCGCCTCCGCCGAGCCCCTGGGCCAGCGGCCCGAGCTTCTCCTGCTGGAGCTCGGACGCGGCCCGCACGGCGTCGCGCACCGCGGCGATCACCAGGTCGGCGATCGTGTCGGCGGTCTCCTGCGGGTCGCCCGGGTCGACGGCCTTGGGGCTGATCTTCAGCTCGAGCAGCTCGCCGCTGCCGTTCACCGTGGCGACGACGAGGCCGCCACCGGCGGTGCCCTCGACCTCCGCGTCGCTCAGCTCCTGCTGCGCCGACGCGAGCTGCTGCTGCATGAGCTGCGCCTGCTCCAGCAACTGCTGCAAATTGACATCCCCTGGATTCACGATCATGCGCTCCTCATGGCTTCGCGTGTGGCACGAGCCTACGGGGTTTACCGCGCATGTTGCACTGGCGCAGGGCGGTGTTGACGTGTGCGGGCCCGCCGGAGGCGCCGCGGAACGGGCGGTGGGCGCAGGTCGGAGACGTAGCCGGGCGAGCGGGGGACGGTGCCGGTACATCGCCGGGCCAAGCCGGCACGGCCACCACCCGCCCCCACCCATGACACGGCCACGGGCCGGCCCGAAGACGCCAGGCTCGCGCCAAGACTTCCCCGGCCCGGTCAACAGGGCCCCTGCCCCCGGGCCGCGGCCTCAGGTGTGGTCGATCTCCCCGATGATCTGCCCGCCGAGCTCGCGCTGGACCAGCGCCAGCCCGGTCAGCGAGTCGGTGTCGGCGTCCGCGTCGTTGTCGGGGTCGACCTCGTCCGCCTCGCTGGCGGGCGAACTCGAACGGCCGGGGACGGCGTCGGGCCAGGCCGCGGCGGGCGCCTGACGCGGGCCCGCCTGGGCCGCCGAGCGCGCCGCCGAACGGGCCGCGGCGAGGCCGGGACCGGGACCCGGCGCCGGGCCCTCGTCGTCGGTGGGGGCGTCGGGCCACGGTTCGTCGGAAGGCTCCGGGACCGCCTGCGGCGCCGGCGCGGGAGCCGGGCGCGACGCCTGCGGGGGGACGGCAGGCCCCCTCTGCGCCGGCTGCGGGGGCTCGGGCCGCGCGGGACGCGCCGCCGCCGGCCGTACGGCCTGTGCCGGGCCGGAGGAGGGAGCCGCCGGGCCCGGAGAGTTGCCGACGACGGCCTCCACCCGCCAGGTGCCCCCCATGACCTCGGCGATAGCCGCCGCGACCACGGCGTCCTTGCCGCCGTTCACGAAGTTGCGCATCGCGCCGACCTGGCTGAAGCCCAGCGTCACGATGTTGCCCTCGACGCCGGCCAGCTGCGAGTTGGTGTTGACGTTCGCCCACACGGCGGGGGACCGCCGCTTGAGGACGTCGAGGATCTGTGGCCAGGTGTGCTGGAATGCGCCGCCTGCGGGCGTCTGGACGGGCGGGGCCGCGGGAGCCGCCGGGGCCGCCTCCGGCTGGCGGGCGGGAGCCTGGGGGGCACCCGGCCGGGACGGCGCGGGCCAGTCGTCGGCGGGCGGACGCGCGGCGGGCGCGCGTGTCGCGTCCTGTGGAGCGGGGGACGGCGCCGCTGGCTGCTGGACAGGGGACGGCGCGGGCTGCGGCGGCGCGGCGACCGGAACGGACGGGCCGACGGCCGGCACGGCCGCGGCCACCGGGACGGCCCCGGCGGCGACCCCGCCCCGTTCGAGACGCTCCAGCCGGGCGAGCAGCGAGGCCTCGCCCTGGTCGACGGCGGGCAGCAGGACGCGTGCGCACATCAGCTCGAGCAGCAGCCGCGGCGAGGTGGCGCCGCGCATCTCGGTCAGTCCGGCGTTGAACACCTCGGCGGCCCGGGTGAGCTCCGCCGGCCCCATCGAGGTCGCCTGCTCGACCAGCCGCTCGAGCTCGTCGGCCGGGCGGTCGAGCAGGCCGCTGGCCGCCGCGCCGGGGACGTTGGCGAGCACCACGAGGTCGCGGAAGCGCTCGAGAAGATCCATGGCGAACCGGCGGGGGTCGTGGCCGCCCTCGATCACCCGGTTGACGGCCTGGAACACCGCGGCGCCGTCACGCTTGGCGAACGCCATGACGATCTCGTCGAGCAGGTCGCCGTCGGTGTACCCCAGCAGGGACACCGCGCGGGAGTAGGTGATGCCGGCGTCGTCGGCCCCGGCCAGCAACTGGTCGAGGATCGACAGGGAGTCGCGCGCGGAACCGGCGCCCGCGCGCACCACCAGCGGCAGCGCGGCGGGCTCGTACGGCACCGACTCCGACTGGAGGATCTCCTCCAGAAGCTGCCGCAGCGTCGCCGGCGGCATCAGCCGGAAGGGGTAGTGGTGGGTGCGGGACTTGATGGTCCCGATGACCTTCTCGGGCTCGGTGGTGGCGAAGACGAACTTCAGGTGGGGCGGAGGCTCCTCGACGAGCTTGAGCAGCGCGTTGAAGCCCTCGCGGGTCACCATGTGCGCCTCGTCGATGATGTAGATCTTGAAGCGCGCGGACACGGGGGCGAAGAAGGCGCGCTCACGCAGGTCACGCGCGTCGTCGACGCCTCCGTGGGAGGCGGCGTCGATCTCGATGACGTCGAGGTGGCCCGGCCCGGTGGACGCGAGGGCCACGCACGACTCGCACTCGCCGCAGGGGTCGGGAGTCGGGCCCTTCTCGCAGTTCAGCGAGCGGGCGAGGATGCGGGCGCTGGAGGTCTTGCCGCACCCGCGGGGACCGCTGAACAGGTAGGCGTGGTTGATGCGACCGGTGCGAAGCGCCTGCCGCAGCGGCTCGGTGACGTGCTCCTGGCCCTTGACCTCGGCGAATGTCCCAGGCCGGTACTTTCGGTAGAGGGCGAGACTCATGCCGTCTCCTCGCCTTGGGGGCCTGCGTGCGACGTGACCGGAGCCCTGCGGGTGTCATGGACGCCGATCGGCTCACTCATGCGACGACACCGTCCCGAGGCTCCAGCGAAGAGACCCCTCGCACACCCGACAGAGCCCGCTTATCCTTGCTGCCTTCCGGCCCTGGGGAGGTTCACAGGATGACGCCGTGCGAGGGGTCCGGTAACAGTCTAGCCGTGACCGGCAGTGCTCGTGGCCGCTCCCGATACGAAGACCGAGACCGATTCGTCGCCGTCGCCGTGGTCTCCGGCGGTCCCAGAGTCCGGTAAGCTTCTCGACGGAGGATTCGCCTAGTTGGCCTAGGGCGCACGCTTGGAAAGCGTGTTGGGGGCAACCCCTCAGGAGTTCGAATCTCCTATCCTCCGCGCTTGGTTGAGCAGCAAGAACACGAAGGCCCCGGACCGATCCAGCCGGGGCCTTCGTGCTTTTCCGTCTCCGTCGGCTTTTCCGGAGGTCTCCGGTCCCAACCGTCGAGCGTCAACCCACCGCGCATGTGGCGAGGGCCGATTCGACGCCAGGGACGCGCTCGTGCAGCCGGTCCCCGCCACCCTCTTTTCTCCGGCTCGTTCGGTCTTCGCCGGGTCAGGGCCAGGGGTGCTGGAGGAGGTCCGGCGGGATGCGGTGGCCGCGGACGACGTACGGGCCGGGGGTGGGGGCGTGCGAGACGGGGGGTCTCGGGCCGGTGGAGGGCCGCTCGGGGGCCGCGGGCTCGCAGGAGGGGCGGACGCCGAGGCCGAGGCCGGTGCCGGCGGCCAGGGCGAGCACCAGGGCGGCGAGGAACGGGCCCTGTGAGACCGCCTTCGCCCGGATCCACGCGCCGGTCGGCATGACGGGCAGGCTCCGGACGAAATACGCGGGAGGCGGCACATCATCGTCCGCACTCACGGTAACCTCCTTGTGACTTTGGGCGGCGGTTCGGTCGGCACAGTAACCAGCCCCCGTCCGGCCACCTCGCATCCCGCGCCCGGCCCCACGCGATCACGGCGAACCGTTGGCCCGTGGCGGTGGCGGACTTGACCGCCGAGGCCCTGTCACATGGACGGCCATAGGTCCCGCGCATGATCGTTTTACTCTGGGGAACTAGCGGGGGTAGGCAGACCTCAGAACTGAGGAAAAGGGAAAAGGGCCGATGGATTTCCGGGACGATGTCGACCTTGACGCCTCACAGGTCGAGCAGCGCGGTGGCGGCGGTGGTTTTCCCGGTGGCGGCCTCGCCATCGGAGGAGGGGCGGCGGGCATCATCGCCCTGATCGCGGCGTTGATCTTCGGGGTCAACCCGGGCGACATCCTCGGCCGGGGCGGCGGCGACACGGGCGGCACCGCGCCGACCTCCAACCTCTCGCAGGAGTGCAAGAAGGGCTCCGACGCCGACCAGTCGGAGAACTGCCGCGTGGTCGGCGTGGTGAACAGCATTCAGGCCTACTGGAAGACCGCTTTCGACCGCAGGGGCAAGAACGCCTACGTCCCGGCGAAGACGGTGCTGTTCTCCCAGGCGGTCAACACGGGGTGCGGCCAGGCGACCTCGCAGGTCGGCCCGTTCTATTGCCCCAGTGACAAACACGTGTATCTCGACCTGAGTTTCTTCGACGAGTTGCAGAGCAAATTCGGCGCGAAGGGCGGGCCGTTCGCGCAGGCGTACGTCATCGCCCATGAGTACGGCCACCACGTGCAGGACCTGATCGGCACGATGGACCGCGTCGGAGGCAACAGCCAGGGCGCCGAGAGCGCTTCGGTGCGCCTCGAGCTCCAGGCGGACTGCTACGCGGGCGTGTGGGCCAAGAACGCCGTGGACACCGGGTTCTACGAGAAGCCGTTCACGCAGACCGACATCCAGGAGGCTCTGGACGCCGCGGCCGCCGTCGGCGACGACCGCATCCAGGAGAAGGCCCAGGGCCGGGTCGACCCGGAGGCGTTCACTCACGGCACCGCCGACCAGCGGATGAAGTGGTTCAGCACGGGCTACACGTCGGGCGAGCCGGCCAAGTGCGACACCTTCCGCGGGAGCATCTGACCCGCTCGGCGGCTCGTGATCGAGCCGCCGAAGCAGGGAAGACTCGGAAACTCTCTTAAACTCAATGGGGTGATCTTCAAGTCAATCGGCGACGGGCGCCCTTACCCCGAGCACGGCCTCTCGCATCGTGAATGGGCGCAGATACCGCCTCGGCAGGTCAGGCTCGACTCATTGATCACCACGAAGGCGGTGCTCGATCTGCATTCCCTGCTCGCCAAGGACTCCACGTTCTACGGCGATCTTTTTCCCCATGTGGTGCAGTGGCGAGGCGAGTTCTACCTCGAGGACGGCCTGCACCGTGCCCTCCGGGCCGCCCTCCACCAGCGTTCCGTGCTCCACGCCCGGGTTCTCGACGTCGACACCCTGAACGAGCCCTCTCCCATGTGAGAACTTTCCGGCACCAGCGCGGGTCGCCCCGCGAGGGGATCCTCCCGGGGCGACGAAGAAGGGCCTGGCGGCCGCCGTTCTCAGTAACGGCTGCTGCGGTGGTGGCTCTTGCCGTGGTGGTGACTCTTGTGGTGGTGGCTCTTGTGGTGGTGCCGCTTGTGGTGGTGCCGCTTGTGGTGGCTCTTGTGGTGGTGGCTCTTGTGGTGCCCCCTGTGCTTGTGGTGCCTCTTCCGGTGGCCGTCGTCGGAGCGGACGTTGCCCTGCTGGCCGGTGCCGGGGGCGGCCGCGACCACGGAAGCGGGAGCGGAGGTCGACGCGCTGGCGGAGTGCATCGCCAGTGCTCCCGGGCCGACCAGTGCGGAGGCCACCAGGAACCCGGTGGCGATTACTTGTCTGAGCATAAGAGATCACTCCGTTGTCGAGACGGTCTGCCGGGGATGAGGCTCCGGCAGACGGAGCGCCGCATTGGTTACTCGAGGTGCCCAAAACGCCGCGAGAAACTACAAATCTCACCCTAACTGGGCGAAATCAAGCGAGCAGCCGGTAAGCGGCAAAGGCTTGGTTCTGTAATTTCAACCCTACGGCGCATTTATTTATCTATTTCTCCCGCGCCGGATATCTTCCGATTCAGGGAAACCGCCGGGGTTTCAGACCACGCGCCGCGGCATGAGGGTCGATTATTCAATTGACACGCTTTGCCCAGGCTGGGGATGCTGGCCGGATGTTCGTACGACGCGAGTCCAAAGCCGATGTCCCGGCCATCCACGACGTCCACGCCGCCGCCTTCGCCGGCGCGGCGTCACCCGGCCAGATCCCCGTGGAGGCCGGCCTGGTCGACGACCTCCGGGCCTGTGACGCTTGGATTCCGGAGCTGTCCCTGGTGGCCGTCGGCCGGGACGGCGCCGTCGTGGGTCATGTCGTCTGCACCCGGGCCACGGTGGGGACGACCCCGGCACTCGGCCTCGGCCCCCTCGGGGTGCTTCCGGCGTTCCAGCGGCAGGGGGTCGGCCACGCCCTCATGCACGCCGTGCTGGGGGCCGCGGACGCGCTCGGCGAGCCTCTGGTGGTGTTGCTGGGGCACACCGACTACTACCCGCTGTTCGGTTTCCGGCCGGCCGAGGAATACGGCATCACGCCGCCGGTTCCCGGCTGGCGATCGCACTTCCAGGCGCGCACGCTGACGGCGTACGAGCCGGGGATGCGCGGCGAATTCACCTACGCCAAGCCGTTTCGCGATCTGTAGGCAGAGCCTGGCCGCACATGACAAGGGGCCCTTGGACCGGCTGAGCGGTCCAAGGGCCCCTTGGGTGGCGGTGGAGGTGGGATTTGAACCCACGGATGAGTTGCCCCATCACACGCTTTCGAGGCGTGCGCCCTCGGCCACTAGGCGACTCCACCGCCGAGCAGCCTACCGGATCCGCGGCCCTGTTCGCGCATCAGAAGTGTCCGGTATGCGAAGAAGAGCGAAGTTCATGGGCGACGGCCTGAGAAGAAGTCCTTCAGCACGGCCGAGCACTCCTCGGCGAGCACGCCCAGGACCACCTCCGGACGGTGGTTGAGCCGCCGGTCGCGTACGACGTCCCACAGCGAGCCCACCGCGCCGGCCTTGTCGTCGGTGGCGCCGTAGACGACCCGGTCGACCCGCGCGAGGACCGCGGCTCCGGCGCACATCGTGCACGGCTCCAGCGTCACCACCAGCGTGCAGCCCGCCAGGCGCCACTCGCCCCGCACGCGGGCGGCCTCCCGCAGGGCGAGGACCTCCGCGTGGGCGGTCGGATCGCCGCTCGCCTCGCGATCGTTGCCTGCCGCGGCGAGCACCTCGCCCTCGGGTCCGACGACCACGGCCCCGACGGGCACGTCACCGCGCCGGCCCGCGTCCGCGGCCTGCGCGAGCGCGAGCCGCATGGCGTGCTCGAAGGACCTGCCGTTCAAGGGACCGCGGGACGAGGGCTAGTGGAGCCGGTCGAGCTCGTCGGCGAAGGAGAGCTTCTCCGCGATCACCGACAGGGTGTCGGCGGGCAGTACACCTTCTTCCATGCTGAGCTCCAGCAGCTCCTCCGAGGAGACCCCGAGGTCGCTCAGCAGGTCGAAGTCACCCGCGGGCCGGACACCGAGGTCGGATTCCTTGTCGGGCACCACGACACCGGCCAGCTCGGTGAAGAGCTCGCCGAGGGAGTCGTTCGCCGCGGCGTGCGCGTCGGAGAGGAACACACGCGGCTCGGCATCGTCGTCGTAGCGGACGATGGCGAACCACTCGTCCTCCACCTCGACGCAGAGCAGGGCGAGCTCGTCGCCTTGCAGACCGAGGCTCTCCTGCACGGCGTCGCCGAGGTCGTCGGCGATCTCGGCGTTCGAGAGATCGACCTCCGCGCCGTTCCACCCGCTGGGCGTACGGACGAAGGCCGCGGCGAACAGAGCGCTGTTTGTTGGTCTCGAGGGCATGATCGGGGCTCCCGAGGTCAGCCGATGGCTGAGTCGACGGCACGTTCAAACGGCTGGGAGAACCCGAGCCGTGCTGCGATGCTGGAAAGCACCTCATCAGGAAGCAGTTCGAGATCGCCGGAGAGTGCGCCGAGTTCCATCTCGTCCAGCCCCAGATCGGAGAAGATCGACAGGTCTCCCGCAGGGAGCACCATGTCGAGCTCCTCCTCTTCGGGCACCGGGACGTCGAGGTACTCGAGGACCTGCTGGGCCAGGGGCCAGTCCCAGGACGCGGTGATGTCGGAGAGGAAGACGTCGACGCGCTCGCCGAACACCCGTAGTGCCACGAAGAAGTCATCCCCCACCGCGACGAGGCCAATCGTGGCGCCCATGCTGGGCTGCTGGCGAAGGGCGTGGATCAGGCCATGGAGATCGGCCGTGAGACCCACCGGCAGCATCTCGGCTTCCCAGCGGTCGTCCTCGCGGTACACCACGATGGCGAAGTCAAGAGCGTCTACGTCTGTCATCTTCACCCCACCGACGCGGTTCTTACAGTTGGTAATGCTCCCAGAATCACGCTGTCCCCGTAGGCCTCTCTGGCAAACTGTGATCAAAGAGGGAGACACGGGGTCCAGCTTAGTGTGATGGCCGTTACCGGCCTGGTCGTACCTTTTACCCCACTACAGCAGCTACCGTTACCAGGCATGAAGACCCTCGTCGTCGACCACCCGCTCGTCGCCCACAAGCTGACCACGCTGCGGGATGTGCGTACCGACTCCCCCACGTTCCGCCGGCTCGCCGACGAGCTCGTCACGCTGCTGGCCTACGAGGCCACCCGTGACGTCCGGGTGACCGACGTGACGGTCGAGACCCCGGTCGCCCCGGCCCACGGCGTACGGCTCGCGCGGCCCGTGCCGCTGGTCGTCCCGATCCTGCGTGCCGGCCTCGGCATGCTCGACGGCATGACCCGGCTGCTGCCCACCGCCGAGGTCGGCTTCCTCGGGATGATCCGCGACGAGGGCACCCTCAAGGCCCAGACCTACGCCACCCGCCTGCCGGAAGATCTGTCCGGCCGGCAGTGCTACGTCCTCGACCCCATGCTGGCCACCGGCGGCACCCTCGCCGCGGCGGTCCAGCTGCTGTTCGACCGGGGCGCCGAGGACGTCACGGCCATCTGCCTGCTCGCGGCCCCTGAGGGCCTGGCGTACATGGAGAAGGTGTTCGGGGACTCCGGCAGCCCGGTGCGGGTGGTCACCGCGTCCCTGGATGAGCGGCTGAACGAGAACGGATATATCGTGCCGGGACTCGGCGACGCGGGGGACCGCCTCTACGGCGTCGTCTGATTCCTTTTCCTCTTTCTTCCCCAGGTTGACCGTCGTCTTGTTACAAAGTGTGCTTCGACGGGTACTCTCAGTGACGACAAGGTTCCGGTTCGTCAAAAGACCGAGGACGCACACCTGGGAGAGCTATGGACCATCTGCCGGACATTGACGCCTATACACAGGTCGAGACCGTGCTTAAGGTCGAGTTCGCCGGGGTCCATCCCGCCGCGACGGTGACGCGCTGCATCGCAGCCGCCCATCACGGCGCGATGGAAGTCACGGGTCATGCGTACCCCAGCCTGGTCGAACGCATCGCGCGCAAGCACCTTCAGGTGCTGGCCACGGTGACCGACGAGCAGGGGTGACGCACATCACATCCATACCCCTACATACTGTGGGGTCGGGATGCGCTTTACCGAGCCAAAGGGCTGGGTAATGTATACGGTGGGTGCAGTGGGTGAGTGGTTAAACGGAGGCGGCAGTGCAGGTCAAGAAGGTTCTTACGTACACAGCCATCGCGTTTGTGGCTTTCTACCTGTTCACCAGACCGGCTGACGCGGCAAGCGCAGTCCAGGGGGCAATGAACACTGTGGTGAACGCCGCGGATTCGCTGGCCGTATTCGTCGCGAAGCTCACATGAGGCTTGTGACCCACGGCGACTCTGCTCCGTCGTCGGTCAATCGTTACCTGCTCCCCCACGAACACCAAGTCATCATGGTACGGCGCCATCCAGCGGTGCTGTTACGGCCGGTCGCCGAGGTCTTCGGCGGCCTGGTCCTCGCGGGGCTGCTGAGCAAATGGCTCGGCGAGAACCAAGGGTCACAGGCTCTCGTCATCGTGTGGTGGGCCTGGCTGCTCCTACTGATCCGCTTCGTGTGGAAGGTAGCCGAGTGGTCGGTCGACTACTTCGTCGTGACATCCAAACGGATGCTCTTGACAACCGGTCTGATAACTCGCCGAGTGGCGATGATGCCACTCGGCAAGGTCACCGACATGAGTTTCCAGCGATCCCTCCTCGGCCGCCTTCTCGGCTACGGCGAGTTCGTCCTGGAGTCGGCCGGTCAAGATCAGGCCCTTTCGACGGTCACCTACATCCCCTATCCCGAGACCCTGTACCTCGAGGTCTGTCAGATGCTCTTTCCCGGCTCTGACGACGATGATTAGTCCAGTTTCGTCCTGAATCCCGAGGGGTGAGACACACTTCTCCCTCGGGATTCTTGACGTGGGTATACCCGTTTCGGCTGCTTCGTGCCATCATGGCGGAACCATTGACCATATCCCCGCCCTAAGAGATCACATGCCGAGTCAGGGAACCATCGGTGACCGCGTCCGCGGACTGCGACTGAGCAGGCGAATGTCTCAGGCCCAGTTGGCCGGACCGGACCTCTCCGACAGTTACGTCTCTCTCATCGAGTCCGGCAAGCGCACGCCCACGCCGGTGGTCGCCCGCCTGCTCGCCGAGCGTCTTGGATGCACCACCGAGTTTCTCCTCCACGGGATCGAGCCGCGCCAGCGCATCGACACCGAGCTCGGGCTGCGCCATGCCGAACTGGAGCTTCACCACGGTGACGCGGCCCTCGCCGCCGACCGTTTCGGTGACATCGTCAAGGCGGCGGGCGAGGACAACGCGCTCCTCGCCGCGCACGCCCGTCTCGGGCGCGCACGGGCCCTTGAGGCCCAGGGCAAGCTTGGGCGGGCCGTCGAGGCGTACGAGCGCCTGCGCCGCGAGGCCGCGGCCCACCCCGAGCGGCTGGCCGACGTGCCGCTCACGGTGGCGCTGTGCCGGTGCTACCACCGGGCGGGTGACGTCATGCGCGCCCGCGACCTCGGCACCAAGGCGCTGGAGCAGGTGACGAGGCTCTCGCTCGTGCACGGCGAGGTGGCCGTCGAGCTGGCGGCGGCGCTGGCCGACGCCGGGATCGGGCAGCCGTACGTCGAGCAGGTCCTCGCCGCGACCGGTGTGCCGGTGCCCGTCGACCGCACGACCGAGATCCTTTCGCTCTGGCAGGCCAGCATCTCGGCCGCCGAGGGCGAGGACTCCGCGCTCGCCGTGCAGTTCGCCGACGACGCCATCTCCGCCGGTCGTCCCGCCCGCATCGCGGTCCAGATGGCGAAGATCGCCATGCGCTGGGCCGAGATCACCGCGGCCACGGCCGACGGCGACGTCCACGAGATCGACGAGCTCGTCAGTCGCGCGAGCGACGTCTTCTCGGCCCTGTCGGCCGAGACGATGGAGCACGGTCGCAGCCTGCTGGTGCTGGCCCGCGTCCGCCTTCGCACGGGCGACCCGAACAGCGCCGAGGAACTGGCCGGCCAGGCTCTCGAACTGCTCACCGGCGAGCCCTCTTCCCTGGCCGCCTCGGCCCACCTGGTGCGGGCCGAAGTCGCTTTGGCACGGTCCGACCAGGACGCGGTCACGACGCTCAAGCGTGCCGAGGCCGTCCTTTCGGCGGTGCCGGCGGCGGGGGCGATCCGCGACCGGGAGACCGCGGCGGCGTGGCGTCAGCTGGGCGATCTGTGGGGCAGGGCCGGTCATCGCGAGCAGCAGACCGGCGCGTATCGTAGGGCTCTCGAAGCGGTCGGAGTCAGGTCGACCGTCGCAGGCACCGTCACGTCCACGGTTTTCGCACGGTAGGCCCCCCTCGCTGACCACCGGATTTGGCGAGGGGACTCCGGAATAATTAAAGTCGACCAATCATTGACTTGTAGGATGATTGGTTTCTCCGGAGGAGGCAGACTGTGAGTCTGCGTACGGCTCAGCGGGCTTCCCTCGTCGACCAGGTGATCGACCAGCTCAAGGAGCAGATCACCTCGGGGTCCTGGCAGCTGCACGCCAAGATCCCAACGGAGACGGTGCTCGCCGAGCAGCTCGGCGTGGGCCGTAACACCGTGCGCGAGGCCGTGCGCGCGCTCACCCACGCAGGTCTGCTGGAGTGCCGTCAGGGCGACGGCACCTACGTCCGAGCCACCAGCGAGCTCTCGGGCGCCATGGCCCGCCGCCTGCGCACCGCCGAGCACCTCGAGATCCTCGAGGTGCGGCGGGCGCTGGAGGTGGAGGCCGCCAAGCTCGCGGCCGTCCGGCGCACGGCCGGGGACATCGAGCTGATCGAGGCGGCGCTGCTGCGGCGTGAGCAGGCCTGGGCCGAGGCCGAGGTCGAGGCCTTCGTGGAGGCCGACCTCGCCTTCCACGTGGCGGTGGTCGAGGCCACGCACAACCGTGTCCTCATCGAGCTCTACAAGGACTTCTCGGCGGCGCTGCGCGCGAGCATCGCCGCCGCGGGCGCGCCGCTGGAGAACGGCCACATCCCGCACGACGCGATCGCCCGCGCCATCGCCTCCGGCGACGCGGCCGCCGCCGAACGAGCCGGTCACGCCTGCATGGAGCACATCGCCATCGCCCTCACCGACACCCCCGAACTCCTCGACTGAGCGCGCGCGAGGGGCGCGGCGGTGGTCTGAGGAGGAGGTAGGGCGAGGTACGAGCCCGGACGACGACGAAGGCCGCCGCCTCAAGGGCGCCCCTCGCCGCCGAGCGGAGCGAGGCCATGGGCACGGGCGCGGCGGTGGTCTGAGGAGGAGGTAGGGCGAGGTACGAGCCCGGACGACGACGAAGGCCGCCGCCTCAAGGGCGCCCCTCGCCGCCGAGCGCAGCGAGGCTGATGAACAGGGTTCAGTTGAGGCGCAGCGACATCACCAGGTAGCGGAACGACGGGTCGTCGCCGTCGTCGGTGATCAGCACGGGGCGGGTCGGGGACACCATGTTGATCACGACGTTCTCGGTCTGCACGCCGGCGACCCCTTCGAGCAGGAAGTGCGGCTGGAAGGCGATCTGGATGTCGTCGCCGTCGAGCTCGGCCCCGACCGCCTCGGCGCCCCGGCCGATGTCGCCGCCACCCGCCTGCACCAGCACCTGCCCTTCGCTGAACGACAGCCGGATCGCGGTGTTGCGCTCGGCGACCAGCGCCACCCGCTTGACGGCCTCCACGAACGGCGCGGCCTTCACGGTCGCCCGGATCGGCCAGTCGTCGGTGAGCCGGGAGCGGTAGTCGATGAACTGCTCGTCGAGCAGCCGCACGGTCGTGGTGCGGCCGGCGCATTCGAAACCGGCGATGCCGTCGCCGATGCCGACCGAGACCTCCCCGGCCCGCAGGGAGCGCGCCACCTCCACCATCACGCGGGCGGGGACCATCATCGCGGCCTGCGCGTCGGGCCGCTCCGGATTCCACAGGAAGTCGCGTGCCGCGATCCGGTAGCGGTCGGTGGCCGCCAGGGAGACCCCGGTCCCGTCGATGTCGACCCGGATGCCCGTGAGCATGGGCAGCGTGTCGTCGCGGCTGGCGGCCACGGCCACCTGGTTGACGGCGGTGGCGAAGACCCCGCCCCCGACCGCTCCCACCTTCGCGGGCATGGCCGGCAGCGCCGGGAAGTCCTCCACCGGCATCGTGAGCAGGCCGAACTCGGCGCCGCCGCAGGTGAGGACGGCCTCGGCCCCGGAGGTGACAAGCTGGACGGGCTCGGCGGGCAGACTGCGCGTGATCTCGGCCAGCACCCGGCCCGGGATGAGCACCTTGCCGGGCTCGGCGACGTCGGCCTCGATCAGGGCGCGCGCCGAGACGTCGTAGTCGAACACCGAGAGGGCGAGGCTGTCGTCGAGAGCCTCGAGCAGGATGCCGGACAGCACCGGCAGCGCGGGACGCCCCGGCAACGCCCGGGCGCTCCATGCCACCGCGTCGGCCAGCACATCGCGGTTCACCTGGAACTTCACCCTGATCCATCCCCTTCGAGTCGTCCGTCCCCAGAAAGGTAGCGTCTTGGTAGGACATTTGATGGCGAAGCGATCCCCCGGCAGCCGCCGGACACACCCGTTACCAGGTGCCGGGGTGACAGAGATGTCACTCATGGGGCAGGCGGATCAGCCGCGCGTCCCGTTGAGGTAGGCGAGGACCGCGAGGACGCGGCGGTTGTCGTCGTCGGAGGCCACCAGGCCGAGCTTGGCGAAGATGTTGGCGGTGTGCTTGGCCACGGCGCTCTCGCTGAGGAACAGCCGCTGGGCGATGGCGGCGTTCGAGCGGCCCTCGGCCATGAGCTCCAGCACGTCACGCTCACGCGGGGTGAGCCTGCCGAGGGGCTCGTCCCGTGCGTTGCTGGCCAGCAGCTTGGCGATGACGTCAGGGTCCATGGCGGTGCCTCCGGTGGCGACCCGGCGCACCGCGTCGACGAACTGGGCGGCGTTGAAGACGCGGTCCTTCAGCAGATAGCCCACCCCTCCGCTGCCGTCGGCGAGCAACTCCCTGGCGTACAGCTGCTCGACGTGCTGGGACAGCACGAGCACCGGCAGGCCGGGGATCGACCGCCGGGCGGCCAGCGCCGCCTGGAGGCCCTCGTCGGTGAAGGTGGGCGGCAGCCGTACGTCGACGACCGCCACCTCGGGGCGTTCGTCGAGCAGGGCCTTGAGCAGCTCGGGCCCCGACTCGACCGCGGCGACGATCTGGAAGCCGTGTGCCTCCAGCAGCCGGACCAGACCCTCACGCAGCAGGTAGAGGTCTTCGGCCAGGACCACCCTCATGCACACGACTCCGAGTCTCGCTGTTTCAGCTGGATGGAGGTGCGGATGGCGAAGAAGGCCATGCCCGCACCGAGGCCGATCATGCCGAGGACGACCGGCCACTGCAAAGGCGCCGGCATGTACAGGGCCAGGAACCAGCTGCGCTCAGGGCTCTGGAAGATCTTGAAGGCCATCGCCACGAGCCCCTGCGGGAACAGCGGGAGCCAGAACAGCGCCCAGCACAAGCTCAGGAGGGCGTTCTTCCAGGGCGGCAGGTCCGAGACGCGGCGGACCCCCGGCAGAGCGCGTGGGATCTCGACGGTCGCCGTCGTCGGCCCGCCGGGCGGGCTGTTCAGGGCCAGCACACCGTCGAAGGCGGCGAGCCGCCGTTCGATGCCGCGCAGTCCGGTGCCCCGGGAGGGGTCGGCCCCGCCGTGGCCGTCGTCGGTGACGGTGACGCGCAGCGCCGGGCCGCGGTGACTGATGTCGACGGTCACCTCGCGGGCGTCGCCGTGCCTGCCGGCGTTGGTGAGCAGCTCGCTGATCACGAAGTACGCGGCCGATTCGACGGGGGCCTCGGCGCGGCCGGGCAGGTCGACCCGTACCGTGACGCGCAGCGGGCTGTCGAGGGCCAGGGCCCGCACGGCGTCGTCGAGGCCGCGCTCGGCGAGGACCGGGGGGTGGATGCCGCGCACGAGTTGTCGCAGCTCGACCAGCGAGGCGGCCGACGCCTCGCGCACCTTGGCCAGCAGCGCCTTGGCCGCGGCGGGGTCGGATTCGACCAGTTCCTCGGCGGCGGCGAGGGTCATGCCCATGGCGACCAGGCGGGCCTGCGCGCCGTCGTGCAGGTCGCGTTCGATGCGCCGCAGCTCGGCGGCCTGCGCGTCGACCACCTCGGTGCGCGTCTGTTCGAGCAGGCGCAGCTCGTGGGTCAGCCGGGCCTTCTCGGTAGGGGCGAGCAGCAGCTTCGTCCACAGGCTGTGGACACGTGTGATCCGCGGGGCCAGGAGCACACCCGTCATGATGACGAGCACCCCGGCCACCGCCTCGGCGGGCCGCCCTACCGCGAGGAGCGCGACGCCGTACCCCGTCAGGAGCAGTGGCGCGCCCGCGACGAACGGGTCGGCGATCAGCCAGGCGAAGTCGCGCCAGGTCGCAGGGTCCTTGATCATCCAGTTGAAGGTCCGGTTGAAGGTGGGCACCAGCGAGGTGCGGTAGAGCTGGCGCCCGTCGCGGTACCAGCCGTCGCGCTGCGGCAGCGGAGGCGGCGGCGCCGGACGGTACGGCGTGGCGATCTCGACGCCGGACCACTCGCGGGCGATGTCACGCGCCTGACGGGCGCAGGCGCGCACCAGGCGGACGGCGGGCGGGAACAGGAAGACCATGCCGAGTCCGAAGGTCAACAGGAAGACGACCACGGCCAGCACCGCGGCCAAGGCGTGCATGAAGGCCAGCACCGCGAGCATGAGGCAGCGGCCGAAGCCGATCGTCGTCCGGAGAAGCATGCAGCCAGTCTGGTTCACCGGCCCTGTTATCCGAAGTAGCGATGGGTGCCGAGTCGAGGTGTACCTAGGTCCACCCCCGTTCGGGCCGCAGGTGCATTCCGGGCGAGAGCCGCGATTCCTAGCGTCGACGGCATGGAAATCATCGAGATCGGCAACCTGCGCAAGCTCTACGGCGCGCAGGTCGCGGTGGACGACGTGTCGTTCAGCGCCCATGAGGGGGAGATCTTCGGCGTCGTCGGCCGCAACGGCGCGGGGAAGACCACCACCGTCGAGTGCCTGAGCGGGCTGCGCACTCCGGACGCCGGCACCGTCCGCGTCACGGGCCTCGACCCCGGCCGCGACCGTGCCGAGGTGCGGCGCAGGGTCGGCGTGCAGTTGCAGGACTGTTTGCTGCCCGACAAGCTGCGGGCCGGCGAGGCCCTCGAGCTCTACGCCTCGTTCTACGACAAGCCCGCCGACTGGAGGCGGCTGCTGGAGGAGGTGGGGCTCGGCGCCAAGCGCGAGACCCCGTTCGCCAAGCTGTCGGGCGGCCAGCGGCAGCGGCTGTCGATCGCCCTCGCCCTGGTCGGGGGGCCGCGCGTGGCGATCCTGGACGAGCTGACCACGGGCCTGGACCCGCAGGCGCGGCGCGACACCTGGGATCTCATCGAGCAGGTGAAGGCACGCGGGGTCACGATCGTCCTGGTCACCCACTTCATGGAGGAGGCCGAGCGGCTCTGCGACCGGATCGCCGTGATCGACCGGGGTCGCGTCGCGGCGGTCGACACGCCGGCCGGTCTGATCGCCAGGGCCGGCGGCGGGATCCGGGTGGTCTTCCGCTGCCCGCCGGACGCCGACCGCGTCCTCCGGTCGATCCCCGAGGTGGTCTCGGTCACGCGGGACGGCGACCAGGTGACGGTGGCCGGGTCCGAGAACGTGCTGCTCGCCGTCACCACGGCGCTCGCCGCCCACGGGGTCGTCCCCGCCGGGCTGCGGACCGAGCAGGCCACACTCGACGACGCCTTCCTCGCCCTCACCGGCCGCGCGGCCGCCGACGCCTCCTAGGAGACCCTCATGTCGAACATCGCGACCTCCCGCAGGGACACGGCCCTGTTCAGGCTGACCCTGACAGAGGCCAAGCTCTACCTGCGGGAACCCAGCGCGGCCTTCTTCACGCTCGTCCTTCCCCTCGCCCTGCTGCTGATCCTGGGCTCCGTGATCCCCGGCTTCCGCACCCCCGACCCGGCCCTCGGCGGCCAGCGGGTCGTCGACACGCAGCTCCCCGCGATGATGGTGCTGCTCTCGATCGCGACCACGGCCTTCACCCTGATCCCGGCGGTGCTCGCGCAGTATCGGGAACGCGGCGTCCTGCGCCGGATGTCGGTCACGCCGGCCTCCCCGCGCACGCTGCTGCTCACGCAGTTGCTGGTCAACCTGGTCACGTCGGTCGTCTCCACCTCCCTCACGATCGTCGGCGCGCGTCTGGTGCTGCAGGCGCGGATCCCGATGCTTCTGCTCTGGTTCGTGCCGGCGTTCGTGCTCGGGGTCTGCGCGCTGTTCGCCATCGGCCTGGTCATCGCGGCGGTCATCCCGAACAGCCGGGCCGCCGGCGGGATCGGCTCGCTGGTGATGTTCCCCATGTTGTTCACCGCCGGCATGTGGCTGCCCCGGGAGATGATGCCCCAGGTCCTGCGCCGGATCAGCGACTTCACTCCGACCGGCGCCTTCGGGCAGGCGCTGCGCGACACGTGGGCCGGTACGCCTCCGCAGGCGCTTCACCTGGCCGTCATGGCGGGGTGGGCCGTCGTGGCCGGACTGTTCGCGGCGCGCATGTTCCGCTGGGAGTGACGCGCCGGGGTACGGACGCGGGGGCCGTACCCCGGGGCGCTATTCAAGACCGACCGTTCTGATATGGTGGCGAACATGGCGAGGACGAAAGAGTTCGATCCCGACGTCGCGCTCCAGGGCGCCCTGGAGCTGTTCTGGGAGCGCGGGTACGAGGCGACGTCGATGGCCGACCTCGTCGAGCACCTCGGGATCAGCAGGGCCAGCTTGTACGCCACCTTCGGGGGCAAGCACGACCTCTACATGAAGGCCCTGCGGCGCTACGTCGACAGCCGCGACCCCTCACCCATCGAGGTCCTCTCCCGGCCGGGGCCGGCCCTGGCCGCCGTACGCGCGCTGGTGGAGCACTACGCCGCCGACTCCGTCGACGACACGCGGCGGCGCGGGTGCATGGTCGTCAACGCGGCGGCCGAGATGCTGCCCAGGGACGACGAGGTGAGCCGCCTGCTGAACGTCCAGTGGACGTCGCTGGAGGCGGCGCTGACGACGACGCTGATGCGGGCGCGCGCCCAGGGCGAGCTGCGCCCGGAGAAGGACCCGGCGGCGCTGGCGCGCTTCCTGCTGGTGTTCCTGCAAGGGCTTCGGCTCATGGGCAAGGGGGACGCCGACCCCGTCCGCCTCCGGGACGCCGCCACGCAGGCGCTCTCGATCCTCGACTGAGAACCCCCTCGTCGGCGGGTTTTCGGCTGCCTTCAAACTGGAACGATCAGTCTAGTACAACCGGAGATGACATGAAATTTCAAGACAAGGTGGTTCTGGTGACCGGCGGCGGCTCGGGCATCGGCCAGGCGGCGGCGCTCGGCTTCGCCCGCGAGGGCGCCACGGTCGTCGTCGCGGGACGGCGGCGGGAACCCCTGGAGCAGACCGTCAAGCTCATCGAGGCGGAGGGCGGCCGGGCGACCGCGCTCACCGCCGACGTCACCAGCTCCGCCGAGGTCGCCCGCCTGATCGGGGAGATCGTGGAGCGGCACGGCGGGCTCGACGTGGCCGTCAACAACGCCGGGGTGCTCACCAGCGGGCAGGCCGGCGACATCGACGAGGACGACTGGGCGCGGACGATCGACACCAACCTGACGGGCGTCATGCTGTCCATGAAGCACGAGATCGCGGCCATGCGCGAGCGCGGCGGCGGTGTGATCGTCAACGTGTCGTCGCAGATCGGCGCACACAAGCGGCTGCCCGGCTTCGGCGCGTACGCCGCGTCGAAGGCGGCGGTCGCCGCCCTGACCCGCACGGCCGCGCTGGAATACATCCGCGAGGGCATCCGCATCAACGTCATCAGCCCCGGCCCGCACGACACGCCGATGTCGATGCGGCCCGGCGAGACCGAGGCCGATCGCGCGGAGCGGGTGAAGCACCAGCTCCCCATCGGCCGGGTCGGCACGATGGACGAGATCACGGGGGCGATCCTGTGGCTGGCGTCCGCCGACGCCGGCTTCACGGTGGGGCACGACCTGGTGGTCGACGGCGGCTCGACCCTCTGACACCCGCCCGCGCCGGGGAGGCGCGTCCGTTACGTGCGACGTAATCGCGACATCGCGGCCGCTCCGCATACCCTCGCACCATGACCACCACGGCGCCCTCCCCGCGGCCTATAGGCGAACTGCTCCGGCAGTGGCGTGAACACCGCCGGCTCAGCCAGCTCGACCTCGCCATCCAGGCCGACATCTCCACCCGTCACCTCAGCTTCCTGGAAACCGGCCGGTCGAACCCGAGCCGCGAGATGGTGCTGCACCTGTCCGAGGAGCTCGACCTGTCGTTGCGCGAGCGCAACCGCCTGCTGCTCGCCGCCGGGTTCGCCCCGGTGTTCGCCGAGACCCGGCTCGACGCGCCGGAGATGACGGCCGTCCAGGGGGCGCTCCGGCAGATCCTCACCGGCCACGATCCCTATCCGGCCGTGGTGGTGGACGGCCGGTGGAACCTCGTGGAGAGCAACCGGAGCCTCGCCCTGTTCACCGGTCTGATCTCCCCCCACCTGCTCGAGCCGCCCGCGAACGTGCTTCGTGCGAGCCTGCACCCCGACGGCATGGCGCCCCACATCGTCAACCTGGGCGAGTGGCGGGGGCACCTGCTCGGACGGCTGCGGCGCCAGGTGGCGCTGACCGCCGACCCGGAGCTCACCGCCCTCGACGAGGAGCTGCGGGCCTACCCGTGCGACCAGCCGGAGCCGGAGGTCGAGCTGCCCGGCCCGGGCGAGATCGTGGTGCCGCTGCGCCTGCGTCACCGAGGACGCGAGCTGGCCTTCTTCAGCACGATCGCGACGTTCGGCACTCCACTCGACATCACGGTCGCCGAGCTGGCCATCGAGTCGTTCTTCCCCGCCGACGACATCACCGCCCGGGTCCTGCAAGAAATGAACGGCGCCAGGGAGGCGGAGTAACGGCGGCCCGCACCACCGTGCGGGGCCGCCGTAAAAGCCTTGACTCTGGCTCACGTCAGCGACGTTCACATAGACGGCACCACCCGCAGCATCGAGCGCACCGAGCGGGTGGTGCGTCACATATCCGGCCTGCCCGGTCCGATCGACACCGTGCTGGTCCCCGGCGACCACGACAGCAGGCCGCAGTTCCGCAAGGTGCTCCTCGGGGCCGGGCACGTCCACACGGCCGCCGCCACGATGTTCGCCGGGCTTCCGCTCTACATCGCGCCCGGGGTGGCGTCCACGGTGCTGACGCAGCAGGAGTCGAGGGCCGAGGTTCCGCTGGACTTCGAGCTGCCGCCGGGGTTCGCGCTGCACATCTTGTCGCCGGACGGCCGGTTGACGTCCCATTCCCGCGTGGTGCTCTGACCGCGGCGCAGCAGCCTGCGCGGCCCGGCACCCTGCTTGCCGAGCTCGTCGTCGGGGTTGATCAGCGGGCAGCGGTCGATGGACATGCACCCGCATCCGATGCAGTCGGTGAACTCGTCACGTATCTGCTGGAGGCGATGGATGCGTTCGTCCAGCTCCTGCTTCCAGCACTGCGACATGCGCTGCCAGTCGGCACGCGTCGGGACGTGGTCCGCCGGGAACAGGTTGAGGATCTCGGCGACGTTCGCCAGGGGGATCCCGACGCGCTGTGCCATGCGGATCAGCGCCACCCGTCGCAGCATGTCGCGCCGGTAGCGCCGCTGGTTGCCCGTGGTGCGACGGCTGCTGATCAGCCCCTGCCGCTCGTAGAAGTGCAGCGCCGAGACCGCCACACCGCTGCGTGCGGCGAGTTCCCCGACGCTGAGCTCCGTGGCCAGGTGGCGCGTGGATTCGCTCATCTCCGCCATGCTCCCGATTCACTTGCCCTACTGAATCTGAAGGTTACTTCAGGTTCATCGGCGCTCACGCGGGCGGCGCCATGGACCCGCGGCGGCACTAGGGGCAAACTTCGGTGGCGGGGGCGGCGTCTAAGGACGTAGTCCATCTGTTACGGCGGGGTGATTCGTGGTGGCGGCGACGGGGCTGCTGGCGGGGGATCCGTCCCGGTTAGGCGACTACTGGCCGGCAGGGCGGCTGGGGGCCGGAGGCCAGGGGGTCGTGTACGAGGCCTACGACTCCGAGGGCACGCGTGTGGCCGTCAAGGTGCTGCACGCCGACGCCGCGGCCGATCCCGACCTGCGCTCGCGGTTCGGCAAGGAGGCCACCGCCGCCCAGCGGGTCGCGTCCTTCTGCACGGCGCGCATCCTCGCGGTCGACCTGGAGGCCCCCAAGCCGTACATCGTCAGCGAATACATCGAAGGCCCCAGCCTGCGCACGGCCGTCACCGGCGGACGTCTCTTCGCCGGCGACGACCTCTACCGGCTGGCCACGGCGGTGGCCACCGCGCTGACCGCGATCCACGACGCCGGTGTGATCCACCGCGACCTCAAGCCCGACAACGTCCTCCTCGGCCCCGACGGGCCCCGCGTCATCGACTTCGGCATCGCCCACACGCTGGAGATGTCGCTCACGGCCACCGGCATGGTGACCGGCACCCCCACGTACATGGCCCCCGAGGTCTTCACCGGCCAACGTGCCGGGGCACCCGCCGACGTCTTCTCCTGGGGGGCCATCGTCGTCTACGCCGCCAACGGCGACGACCCCTTCCGGGCCGAAAGTCTCGGCGCGGTCATGCACAAGGTGCTGGCGACCGATCCCGAACTGGACTACGTTCCCCGCACGCTGCGGCCGCTGGTCGCCGCCGCCCTGTCCAAGGACCCCCTGGCGCGTCCCACCGCCCGGGAACTGCTGCTCGGCCTCATCACCGGATTCCAGGGCACCCAGGCCGAGCTGCTCACCATGGGCAGCGTCGAGGCCGGGCTGCTGGCTCCCGGCGGGCGTGCCGACCCCGCCCTCGGCACCCTGGCCGAGGACGCCTACGGATTCCTCAACCCCGCCCAACGCGACCTCGTCCCCGACCTGTTCCTCCGGCTGATCGGCTTCGGCGAGGCCGACGAGATCAAGATGCGGACCGCCTCGCGGGACGAGCTCCTCGGCGGGCGCACCCCCGAGGAGCAGGCCGCGTTCGACCGCGTCCTGGACGTCTTCTCCTACCTGCTCACCACCCGCGGGGACGCCATCGGCATCGCGCGGCCCGCCCTCGTCCAGGCCTGGCCGCGGCTGCGGTCGTGGGTGGACGACGAGCGCGAGGGCCTGCCCGTGCACGCGGCCATCCACGCCGCCGCCGTGCACTGGGACGACCACGGACGCCGCGAGGCCGACGTCTACCAGGGCAGCCGCCTGGAGACCGCCCTGCGGTGGGCCGCCACCGGACGCCGCCACCTCACCCTGACCGAGCTCGAACGCGACTTCCTGGACGCCTGCAACGCCGCCACCCGCCACCGGGTCCGCCGCCGGCGCCTGCTCACCGTCACCCTGGCCACCCTTCTCGTCCTCGCCCTGGTCGCCGGCACGCTGGCCGTACTGCAGACCCGCACGGTGACCGCGCAGAGGGAGATGCTCGCGGCCCGGCTCGCCGAGGCGTCCGCCGGCAAGGCCGCCACCGAGGCGGACGCGATGCGCACCACCGACCCGGTACGCGCCATGCTGCTCAGCGTGGCCGCCTGGCGCCTGTCCCCCACCCCGGCCACCCGCTCGACCCTGCAGAACGCCTGGGCGCAGCACGAGCGCACGGCCTTCACCGACCCGGACAACGGCGGCGAGACCTTACGGCAGCTGACACTCGACGGCCGAAGGCTGTTCAGCGTCTCCCGGAAGGGCGTACGAATCTGGGACGTCCGCACCGGCAAGCGGGTCGGCGGCTGGGACGACGTGAAGATCGGCGAGCAGACCTTCCGAGGAATCGCCCTGAGCGACAGCGGCAAACGCCTGGCGGTGGTGGCCGGAGGCACGATCCAGGTGTGGGACACCACGACAGGACGCGTCGTGGCACGGCACAAGCTGTGGGCGCAGCAACATTTCCACTCCATCGACTTCGGCCTCAACGACCGGTGGCTGACCGTCCACGAAGGCCAAGGGGCGGAACTGTGGGACACGAGCACCGGGAAGACCGTCGGATACAAGAACGCTCCGATCGTCGACGCGGCCTACACACCCGCCGGTGACCTCGCCGCCCTCACCCTCCTCACCGGGGACGGCGGATATCAGTTCGGCCTCCTCCGGCTCCCGAGCGGTCACCGGGTCGCCCACTGGCACGACTCCGACACGTGCGCGGGGACGGCCAAGGCCGTGGCGTTCAGCCCGGATGGACATACCCTCGCGTGTGGTGACGACTCGAAGGTCACCGTCCTTGATGTACGCACCGGACGCCCCTTGCCGTATGAGCAGATAGTGGCCTGGAAGGCGGACGGCCCGTTGCGTTTCAGTCCCGACGGGCGTCTGCTGTGGGCGGGCAGCAGGCTCGTCCGGGTCGCCGACGGCCGCCCGTTGCTGACCTACGGGGGAGCGAAGGAAGGCGTCGGCTTCGACGGCACGTCCTTGCGCTTCCTCACGGGTGAGACGGTGGTGGGCATCGACGTGTCCGATGTGGTGTCCCCGGTCCGGCTCCCCGTTCCGGCCTCGCAGGCCACCACTTTCAGTCCCGACGGCCGCCTTCTCCTGACCCACGCCGAGAACGCGTCCTCGATGGTGCTCTGGGACACCGCCCGGCGCCGGCCCCTCGGTGCTCCCATACCGGTGAGCGGCGACGACCCGTTCGGTCCCGCGTCAGGGCCTGTCTTCAGCGGGGATGGCCGGTTCCTCGCCTACGCCGGTGACGAGAACATGGAGCGGGTGCGTGTCTGGGACACGGTCAAGCAGGCGCGGGTAGCAGAGATCAAGCTGCCCGCGGATTGGACCATCTACTCACTCGCCCTGAACGGCGACGGTTCTCTCCTCGCGGTCGGGGCCAGAGGCATGGCGAGTGACTACGAGGAAGGACGTGACAAGCTCCTCGTCTGGGACGTGCGGCGTGGCCGTTGGAGCAGGTCGATCGATTTCAAGAACGACGTCTCGGTGGTCTTCCGTCCCGGAACACCCCAGGTCGCTCTGACCGAGGGAGGCTCGAACCGGCTGCTGGACCTCAGCACCGGACGGGAGATCGGCCCGCCGCTCGGCCCGGGACGCGTTTCCGACCCGCTGCTGTCGCTGGACTTCAGCCCCGACGGCGGCACCGTGGCCATCAGCAGCTCGGGCGGAGTGGCGTTCTGGGACGTCCGGTCCGGGGCACGGCGTGGGCCAAGCCTGAACATCGCGGCCGGCGACATCATGTTCTCCCCCAAGGGTGACGTGGCGGCCGTCGTGTACGGGGATGAGGCCCAGGTCCAGCTCGTGGACGTCTCCACTCCGCGGAGACTCGGCCCGCCTCTTCGTCTTGAGGGAACGGACATGCCTGTGGTCACTTTCGCCGCGGGCGGTGCCGTCCTCCGCGCCGTCGACCAGGCCGGGGTCATCCATGAGATGCCGGTCGACCCCGCGCGCACGGCCGCCGCCGTATGCGCCCGCGCGGGCCGTACGTTGACCCTCGCCGAGTGGCGCCAGTACTTCCCCGGGGTGGAGCCGTACCGCGACCCGTGTAAGTGAGAGGTTCTCCTCGCCGGCGCCGTCGTCCGTGACCTCACCGAGCGGTTGACAGCGGCTACCCGGACGCGCCGCCGTCCAGGAGTTTGGTCAGCAGTGTGCGCAGTTCGCCGGCGTCGGGGCCGAGGGCGTCGAGGACGTCGGCCTCGATCCGCTGGAGCGCCTCCTTCACGATCGGGACGCGCTGCCGGCCGAGATCGGTGAGCGCCAGGGCGTAGCGGCGGCGGTCGTGGGGATCCTGGCCGCGCGCCACGATCCCGGCGCGGACCAGTTCGTCGACCACTTCGGCGGCCGCGGGCTCGGTGATCATCAGCTGCCGTGCGAGCTGCTGCTGCGGGCAGGGGGCGAGGACCTCGAGCGCGTAGATCGGCCCGAAGTGCCTTGTGCGCAGGTCGATGTCGGCCAGCAGCCGGTCGCCGAGCCGGCGCAGGCGGTAGTGAGCCTGGGAGACGAGGTATTCGGTGCTCTGGATGGCCGGTTGATCGGGCTCGGGCAGGAGCCTGCTCAGCAGCTCTCTGAGCCTGAGCCGTTCGGCGGGAGTGAGCGCGGCGGTGACCCGCGCGTCGCGTTCGAACACGGCCTGGCGCATGTCGTCCACCGCCTTGCGGCCGGCCTCGGTGATCGACAGTACGTAGGAGCGGCGGTTGGCGGGGTTGCGCTCTCGCGTGACCTGTCCGGAATCTTCGAGCCGGTCGACGAGCCGCACCATGATCGTGCGGTTGATGCCGAGCCGCTCGGCGAGCTCCTGCTGGGAGTAGCCGTCCTCGTCGGCGAGCACGTCGAGCATGACGAACTCGCGCGACCGCGGCCCGTCGCGCATCGCCTCGGCGGTGAAGCGCACGAAGGCCTTGCGCAGCAGGTGCCCTATGGACCAGCGCAGATCCGCCGGCAGGGGCGAGCCGGCGTCCCCGGTCTCCTCGCGCCATTCGCGCACTGATCCACCTCCGGGTTCAGTCTATCGGAGTATTGACAGTTCCATATATTGACGGTTGGAAGTGAATCAGTTGGAATGTTGACAGTTGGCCGCGTGCGCGATCAGCGTCTCCCGCGGCCGGCACCCTGACCCACGACGTCCCCATCGGAGAGCGCATGTCCCCCCACCCTGAAACAGAAGTGATCCCGCGCGCCGACGCCCCGCCCGCGACCGGGCACCGGCTCGGCCTCGCACTGGTCGTCATCGCCGCGGCGCAGCTCATGCTCGTGCTCGACGGCACCATCACCAACGTCGCCCTGCCGAGCATCCAGAAGGCGCTCGGCCTCGCGCCGTCAGACCTGAACTGGGTGATCAGCGCCTACGCGCTGACCTTCGGCGGGCTGCTGCTCGCCGGCGGCCGGGCCGGCGACCTGTTCGGCCGCCGGCGCATGTTCCGCCTCGGACTGGTCGTGTTCACCATCGCCTCCCTGATCGGCGGCCTCGCCCCGACGGCGGCCGTCCTCGTCGGCGCACGCGCGCTCCAGGGCGTGGGCGCCGCGATCGCCGCGCCCACCGCGCTGTCGCTGCTCGCCACCACCTTTCCGGCCGGTCCCGAACGCACCAGGGCACTGGGCGTGTACGGCGCGATGGGCGGGCTCGGCTCCGTGGTCGGCCTGCTGCTCGGCGGCGCGCTCACCGAGTACCTCAGCTGGCGATGGATCCTGTTCGTGAACGTCCCGATCGCGGTGGCGGTGCTGCTCGGCACCAAGGTCCTCGTCCAGGGCGAGCGCGACCGCGGCCGCGTCGACCTGCCGGGTGCGCTCTGCGCGACGGCCGGCATCGGCTCGCTGGTCTACGCCATCAACCGCGCCGGCACGTACGGGTGGACCGACGCCCTCACGGTCACGTTCCTCGTCGCGGCGGGTGCGCTGCTGGTGGCCTTCCTCGTGGTCCAGCGACGTGCCGTGGCTCCCACGCTGCCCGCACGCGTCATCCTCGACCGGGGCAGGGCCGGCGCCAACGCCGTCGTGTTCCTCCTCGGTTGCGGCATGACGGCCACGTTCTACTTCCTCACGCTCTACATGCAGGTCGTCAAGGAGTACCCGGCGATGCGGACCGGGCTGGCGTACCTGCCGTTCGCGCTGGGGATAGGGCTGGCCGCCGGCGTGATCGGGCCGAAGGCGCTGTCCCGCGTGTCGGTGCGCGCGGTGGTCACGACCGGGTTGCTCCTGGCGGCCATCGGCATGGCCTGGTTCAGCCGTCTCACGCCGGATTCGGGGTACTTCGCCATGCTGATGCCCGCGATGCTGCTGGCCGGCATCGGCCTCGGTCTCGCCTTCGTCACCACGACCATCTCGGGCGTCCAGGGCGTGCAGCCGCAGGACACCGGAGTGGCGGCCGGGCTCGTCAACACCAGTCAGCAGATCGGCGGCGCGCTCGGCCTCGCCGTACTGGCGGCGATCGCGGCCGAGGTCACCGCCGGGATGCCGTCAGGCACGCCACTTCCCGACGCGCTGACCAGCGGCTACACGGCCGGGTTCGTCGCCGGTGGCGTATTCTACCTGGCGGCCCTGGTCGTGGCGGCGCTGACCACGAGGGTGCCGTCGGCCCGGGTCGAGCCCTAGTGAGGCGCCATGTCGACGAAGCGGCTGTAGTGGCCCTGGAAGGCGACCGTCACAGTGGCGGTGGGGCCGTTACGGTGCTTGGCCACGATCAGGTCGGCCTCGCCCGCCCGCGGCGACTCCCGCTCGTAGGCGTCCTCGCGGTGCAGCAGGATGACGACGTCCGCGTCCTGCTCGATGGAGCCCGATTCACGCAGGTCGGACACCTGGGGACGCTTGTCGGTGCGCTGCTCGGGACCACGGTTCAGCTGGGAGATCGCGATGACCGGCACCTCGAGCTCCTTGGCCAGGAGCTTCAAGGCACGCGAGATCTCGGAGACCTCCTGCTGACGGCTCTCGGTGCGCTTGGGGGAGCTCATCAGCTGGAGGTAGTCGACGACGACGAACCGCAGGTCGTGGCGCTGCTTGAGGCGGCGGCACTTGGCGCGGATCTCCATCATCGACATGTTGGGCGAGTCGTCGATGAACAGCGGAGCCTCGGCGACCTCGCTCATGCGGCGGGCGAGGCGGGTCCAGTCGTCGTCGCTCATCGTGCCGGACCGCATGTTCTGCAGCGAGACCCGCGCCTCGGCCGACAGCAGACGCATCGTGATCTCGTTGCGCGACATTTCCAGCGAGAAGATCACGGTGGTCATATGGTGCTTGATGGCGGCGGATCGGGCGAAGTCCAGGCCGAGCGTGCTCTTACCGATGGCCGGACGCGCGGCCACGACGATCATCTGGCCCGGGTGGAGGCCGTTCATGAGGGAGTCGAGGTCCTGGAAGCCGGTGGGCACACCGACCATCTGGCCGCTGCGGCTGCCGATGGCCTCGATCTCGTCGAGCGCGCCAGGCATGATCTCCGACAGCGGGCGGTAGTCCTCGCTGGTGCGGCGCTCGGTGACCGCGTAGATCTCGGCCTGCGCGCGGTCGACCAGTTCGTCGACCTCTTCGTTGTGCCCGCCGTAACCGAAGGAGACGATGCGGGTGCCCGCCTCGATGAGCCGCCGCAGGATCGCCTGCTCGCGCACGATCTTGGCGTAGTAGCCGGCGTTCGCGGCGGTGGGGACGACGGCGGTGAGGGTGTGGACGTACGCGCCGCCGCCGACGCGGGCGATCTCGCCCCGCTTGGACAGCTCGTTGAAGACCGTGACGGCGTCGGCGGGCTCGCCGCGGCCGTACAGATCGGTGATCGTGTCGTAGATGATCTGGTGGGCGGGACGGTAGAAGTCGTCGGAGCGCAGCACCTCGACGACGTCGGCGATGGCGTCCTTGGAGAGCAGCATGCCGCCGAGCACCGACTGCTCGGCCTCGATGTTGCTGGGGGGTGTGCGCTCGAAGGGCGCATCGAAGGCGGGGGCGACCTCACTGCTCACCTGGCGACCCTCTCCTTGCGTTCGCAAGCTACCCCCGTAGTAGCCGAGGTGCCAGTGTCGCCGGTTCTGAACGAACCGGCAACGCGTCCTGTAGACGAGCCTGTGGATAACGTGTGCAGTTCCTCGGGACGGGGTGTGGGCACACTGGGGACAACCCTGTGGATAACCGATGTGGATACCCACAGACCCCCTGTTGAGCAGGCAAAACGATATCCACGGCCTGTGGAGAAAAGAAAGTCGGTGTGACACGCCTTACGCTGTCGGGGGCGGTGCCGAGCAGGCCGACGTAAGGGGCAATATAGACAGGTGACTCTTACCACTCGCGTCGGCAACCGGGAGATCCTCAGGCTCGCCGTACCGGCCTTCGGCGCGCTGGTGGCCGAGCCGCTCTTCATTCTCGCCGACTACGCCATCGTCGGGCGACTCGGCACCGTCGCACTCGGCGCCCTCGGCATCGCCGGCACCGCGCTCACCACTCTGGTCAACCTCTGCGTGTTCCTGGCATACGGGACGACGGCCGCGGTCGCGCGGCAGATCGGGGCCGGGAACGCCGCCCAGGCGGTCAAGCTGGGGATCGACGGGCTCTGGCTGGCGGCGGGCATCGGCGCCACCCTCATCGTCACGTGCTGGCCGCTCACCCCCTGGCTGGTGGAGCTGTTCGGCGCCTCGTCCGACGTGGCGGGCCCCGCGGTGACCTACGTGCGGATCAGCCTTCTCGGCACTCCCGCCATGCTCGTGATCCTGGCGGGCACCGGCATCCTGCGCGGCCTCCAGGACACCGTGACCCCGCTCGCCGTCTCCATCGGGTCCTTCGCGCTCAACGCCGTCCTGAACGCCCTGTTCGTTCTGGTGCTGCACTGGGGCATCGCCGGCTCCGCCTGGGGCACCGTCATCGCCCAGGGGCTCGGTGGCGCGGTGTACGTGCTCGTCGTGGCGAAGGCGGCCCGCGCGCGGAAGGTGTCCCTGAGGCCCGACCTCGCCGGGATCCGGGCCTCGGGCACGGCCGGCATCGCGCTGCTGGTCCGCACGCTGTGCCTGCGCATCGTGATGCTCGTCGCGACCGCCGTCGCCACCCGCATGGGCGTCGTCCAGCTCGCCGCGCACGCGATCGCCACGCAGATCTGGTCGCTGCTGGCCTTCGCCCTCGACGCCATCGCGATCGCCGGCCAGGCCATCACCGGCCGCGCCCTGGGGGCCGGGGACGTACGCCAGACGCGCGCCGCCACGCGGACCATGGTGATCTGGGGCATCGGGTACGGCGTGGTGCTGGGCGTGGCGATCCTCCTGCTGCGTCCGGTGATCCCTCATTTGTTCGACGCCGACCCGGCCGTGAGCGAACAACTGCGGTCGGTGCTGTGGCTCGTCGCGCTGCTGCAGCCCGTCGCCGGGGTGGTGTTCGTCCTCGACGGGGTGCTCATCGGGGCCGGCGACCGGCGATACCTCGCCTGGGCCTCCGCCCTCACGACGCTGGTCTACCTCCCGGCGGTGTACGCGCTGGCCCCCTCCGGTGGCCTGGTGGCGCTGTGGGCGGCGCTGGGGGTGTGGATGGCCGCGCGGCTGGTCACCCTGGGGCTGCGCGCGTACGGCCGCGCCTGGCTGGTCACCGGCGGCTGACGCGCGTCCGGCCCGACCTCAGCGGCCGTACGTCGAGCGGCCTCGATGGCGCGGTCAGAGCCTCCGCACGTCCAGGACCCGCTTCAGGAACTCCCGGGTGCGCGGCTCGCGGGGGTCGGTGAAGATCTGCTCGGCCGTCCCCTGCTCCAGCAGGACACCCTGGTCGAGGAAGCACACCTTGTCGGCGATGTCCCGGGCGAGCCCCATCTCATGGGTGGCCAGGACCATCGTCATCCCCGACTCCTTCAGCTCACGGATGATCTCCAGTACCTCGCCCACCAGCGCCGGGTCGAGGGCGGAGGTCACCTCGTCGAGCAGCAGGAGGCGTGGCCGGGTGGCGAGCGCCCTGATGATGGCCACGCGCTGCTGCTGCCCGCCGGAGAGCCGATCGGGGTAGGCGCCGGCCTTGTCCGACAACCCGAACCGCCCCAGCAGCTCCCGGGCCTCCTCCTCGGCCCGCGCCCTGGCCACGCCGTGCACCTTCCTCGGCGCCAGCGTGATGTTGTCCAGCACGGTCATGGACGGGAAGAGGTTGTAGGACTGGAAGACCATGCCGATGCGCTTGCGCACGTCGTCAGGGTCGGCCCGGACATCGGTGATCTCGGTGCCGTCGAGGTGGATGGCGCCGTCGTCGACGGTCTCCAGCAGGTTGACGCAGCGCAGCAGGGTGGACTTGCCCGAACCGGAGGCCCCGATCAGGCAGACCACCTCGTGGGAGTCGACCGTCAGGTCGACGCCACGCAGCACGCAGTGCCGGTGGTAGTGCTTCCAGACGCCCTCGACGCGCAGGACGGAGGTCGCGGTCGGCTCGCTCACGCGCCTCGCCGCCTCTGTGAACGGACCGCCAGGTAGTCGGTGAAGCGGGCCATCGGGATGGTCAGCAGGATGAACAGCAGCGCCGAAGCCAGGTACGGGGTGTAGTTGAAGGTCTCGGCCGCGTGGATCTGCGCCTGCCGCAGCGCCTCCAGCGGCCCGATCGTGGCGACCAGGGCGGTGTCCTTCTGCAGGGAGACGAAGTCGTTGAGCAGCGGCGGGACGACCCGGCGTACGGCCTGCGGCAGCACGACGTGCCGCATGGCCTGGCCGTGGGACAGACCGAGCGACCGGGCGGCGGCCCGCTGGCTGGGGTGCACCGAGTCGATGCCGGAGCGGAACACCTCGGCGACGTACGCGCCGTACGACAGCGTCAGCGCGATGATCCCCAAGGTGGCGAGGTCGGAGGGCGCGCCCTGGAGCTGGAGCGCGGGCAGCCCGAAGCCGACCAGGTAGATGACCAGGATGGTCGGCACGCCACGGAAGACGTCGGTGTAGAGCACGGCGAGGGACCGCAGCGGGAAGAACACCGGAGCGTGCAGGTTGCGGACCAGCGCCACCAGCAGGCCGACGATCAGGATCAGCGGCTCGGCGATCAGGAAGATCTTGATGTTGAGCAGGAACCCCGTGAGCACGTCGGGCAACGCGTCGGCGAACTGGCCGGGGTCGAAGAAGGTCTCCTTGACCCTCGGCCAGCCGGCCGAGGCGGTGACGAGCCAGACCAGCAGGACGATGAACACGATCGTCGAGACCGTCGCCACCGAGCTCGATCGCAGGTCCGTGCGCCGCCGCAGCCGCTCCCGCTCACGCTGCCGCTCGCTCTTCACCCACACGGCGCCGGCCGGTCGTCCGTCCTGCTGCAGCAGGTCGGACGGCACCGCGTCCGCGGGGGGCCGGCCCGACATGTCGGACGGTGAGCCGGTCGCCTCCGGGGAGGCGGAGCCGGAGGGGTCGCTCACTTCAGCTCCGGCGCACCCGCGGCCGAGCCGAGCCACTGGGTTTCGATCTTCGCCAGTTCGCCGGAGGACGTCAGCTCGTCGATCGCCTTGTCGACGCAGCTCACCAGCGTGCTGCCCTTCTGGAAGACCAGGCCGAACTGCTCGGCGGTGCCGGAGCCGCTGCCGAACTGTCCGATGATCTTCGCGCCGTCGACCTGCGCCGCGGTGACGTAGAAAGCGGTCGGCAGGTCGACCACCACGACGTCCACCTGCTTGTTCTTCAGCGCGTTCACCGCGTCGATCTGCTCGTTGTAGACGTTGGGCTCGGCGCCGGGCTTGATGACGTCCTTGACCGCCTGCAGGGACGTCGTGCCCACCTGCACGCCGATCTTGGCGTCCTTGAGCTGGGCGAGCGAGGTCACGGAGGCGAACTTCGAGCCGTTCAGGGCGACGGCGGCCTGCTTGACGGTGTAGTAGCCGTGGCTGAAGTCGACCGCCTTGGCCCGGGCCGGGGTGATGGAGACCTGGTTGACGTCGAAGTCGAACTGCTTCTGCCCGGGGGCGAAGGCCGAGTTGAACGGCGTCACCGCCCAGGTCACCTCGTTCTGCGCGAAGCCGAGCTTGCTCGCGACGGCGTAGGCGACGGCGCTCTCGAAGCCCTGGCCGTTCGCCGGCTTGTCGTCCTTGAACCAGGGCTCGTAGGCGGGCTTGTCGGTGGCGATGGTCAGCGTGCCGGGCTTGGTGAGCTTCAGTTGGTCTTTCGCGCAGGAAGCGGCGGCCGAGGGGTTCGCGCTCGCCGAGCCGGACGCGGTGGAGGTGTCGGAGGCAGGTGCGCAGGCTACCGCCGCCGTCGCGAGGGCGCCAAGCGCAAGCAGCATCGAGGGACGGAGCATCCATGCCTCCAGAACGGGTTTACCTGAGGGAATTCGCCGCCCAGGATAGCGGGAAGCACTGATTACCACATACCGGACTTAAGACCCCTAAAAAGGACGTCTTCCTTGGGTGTTACATCATGGCGGACACCGTACAACGACGCCGGCATCGCCGTACCCCTTCCCGCCGTCCCGGCGCCGAATGGACAGGCGCGGCGGTAAAGAGGGCAGTGCGGGCCCCCGCCGTACCTTTCCCGCCGTCGGTCGGACACCCGCCGGGAACGGAAGGACCCCTTCCCTTGGCAGGGAAGGGGTCCTCGTGACCGAAGAGGCCGGGACGCTCAGGCGCCGACGACCTCGACGTCGAGGTTGGCGGCCACCTCGGGGTGGAGCCGGACCGAGACGCGGTGGGAGCCGACGCTCTTGATCGGGTTGCCGATCTCGATGCGACGGCGGTCGAGGGCGGGACCGCCGGCGGCCTTGACGGCCTCGGCGATGTCGCCGGTGGTGATGGAGCCGAACAGGCGGCCGGACTCGCCGGCGCGCGTCTTCAGCTGCACCCGCAGGGCGCCGAGCCGGCCGGCGACCTCCTTCGCGGTGCCGAGGTCGCGGATCTCACGGGCGTCGCGCGCCTTCTTGATCGAATCGACCTGCTTCTCGCCGCCACGCGTCCAGCGGATGGCGTAACCGCGCGGGATGAGGTAGTTGCGGCCGTAGCCGTCCTTGACCTCGACGATGTCACCGGGGGCGCCGAGGCCGGAGACCTCGGTGGTGAGAATGAGCTTCATATCTCGAAAGCCTCCTGTCAGCGCGCGGTGCTCGTGTACGGCAGCAGCGCCATCTCACGGGCATTCTTGATCGCGGTCGCCACGTCGCGCTGGTGCTGGGTGCAGTTGCCCGTCACCCGGCGAGCACGGATCTTGCCGCGGTCGGAGATGAACTTCCGCAGCAGCGCCGTGTCCTTGTAGTCGACGTAGGAGATCTTGTCATGGCAGAACAGGCAAACCTTTTTCTTCGGCTTGCGCAGTGCCGGCTTCGCCATCGTGGTGCTCCTCCTAAGAGAGCCCCGCATAATGCGGGAATGGTCGATCGGTTACTGGATCGAAACTGGTGATTGGTGATCAGAAAGGCGGTTCGTCGCTGAGGTCGCCGCCGCCGCCACCGCCGTAGCCGCCCTGGTTGTAGCCGCCACCGCTGTAGCCGCCGCCACCACCACCGTAGCCGCCACCGGGAGGCGCCGGAGTGGCCGAGGCCCACGGGTCGTCGGCGCCGCCGCCGAACCCGCCACCGCCGCCGCCACCACCGCGAGAGGTCTTGTTGACCTTGCAGGTGGCGTTGCGCAGGGACGGGCCGACCTCGTCGACCTCGACCTCGTAGACCGTGCGCTTCTCGCCTTCCTTGGTCTCATACGACCGCTGGCGCAGCCGCCCCTGGACGATGACCCGCATGCCGCGCTGAAGGCTCTCGGCGACGTTCTCCGCCGCCTGACGCCACACGTTGCAGGTCAGGAAGAGGCTTTCGCCGTCTTTCCACTCGTTGGTCTGGCGGTCCATGAACCGCGGAGTGGATGCGATGCGGAACCGGGCCACGGCCTGCCCCGAAGGGGTGAAACGCAGCTCGGGGTCGTCGACAAGGTTGCCGACGATAGTGATCGTTGTGTCGCCTGCTGCCATCGGTCGCTCTCGCCTTCGTGAATCTGCGCAGCCTGTTGGGCCTCAGAGTACGGCTACCGTCCGACAAAAGCCGGGCTTCGGCATGAGCCGAAGCGGCTTTCAGTGCATGTCGGGGCGCAGCACCTTGGTGCGCAGGATGCCTTCGTTGAGGTTGAGCTGACGGTCCAGCTCCTTGACCGTGGCCGGAGCGGCGGTGAGGTCGATGACGGCGTAGATGCCCTCGGACTTCTTGGCGATGTCGTAGGACAGCCGGCGACGGCCCCACACGTCGACCTTCTCCACAGTGCCGCCGTCGTTGCGGATGACGCCGAGGAACTGGTCGAGCGACGGGCTCACGGTGCGCTCATCGAGGGACGGGTCGAGGATGACCATCACTTCGTAACGACGCATGGACTTCCTACCTCCTCTGGACTCTTGCGGTCACGACACCATGCCGTGACAGGAGGACGCTGACGTCATTCGCCCCCGCCTTCGGCGGCGGGGCGACCGCGCGGTGGACTACACGCGCACAGCAAACGCAGCCCAAGGAGTCTACCAGGCTCTATAACCACCTGACGGCGATTACCGGCCGTCCGTAAGGGTACCGTCACGCAGAGAAGGAAGGGGAGGTGGTCCCGATGCCCCACGCCTTGCACCCGCACGAGAGCGAGCGCATTCGTCTCGCACTCGGCCGTCTGAAGTTGAACACGGACGGGAGGAGACACCCCTTCGAGAACACCTTGTCGCTGGTGGCCCTGGCCTGCGGGGTGGTGGCCATCGTCAGCGGGCTGATCGTGAGCGCCCACATGGTCGCTTCGTGGGCCGGTGCGACGGGATTCCTCCTGGGCATGTACTCGCAGTACGTCTCGGCCACGACCCCCGAGCGTTCGCTCAACATCCTCGCGATAGTGATGTCGTTCGTCGGGGTGGCCACGGGCATCTATCACGGGGGCTTCATCCCCTGACCTGTCGTGCCACCCGGGGGGCGCTCCCCGAGGCGCCCCTTCGGCGAACCCGGGGATCAGCCCCCGATGTGCAGGTCGACGCCGAGCAGGATCAGGAACCAGAGGAAGACCGCCAGTAGTGCCTGGGCGATCTTCTTCAGCAGGCTCGGGGTGATGTAGTCGTGAAGCCAGGCGACATAAATGCCGATGAGGATGTAGATCAGACCTAAGAGGCTGACCCCGCGGCGATAGTAGGCCACAGTCGTCTCCTATATGTCTCGGTACGCGGGTCTCCGGGCGTACCAACCCGCCGCCCCACTGCCCCTGCCGGGGTCGTTGAAACGGCTACGCTCGACCCATGGTGCGTATCGGAGCTCACGTCGACCAAGACGACCCCCTCGCCCACGCGGCCACCCGCGACGCCGAGGTCGTGCAGTTCTTCCTGGGCGATCCCCAGGGCTGGAAGGGGCCGGTCCTCCCCGCGAACGCCGACGCGCTCAAGGCGTCCGACGTCGACGTCTACGTGCACGCGCCGTACGTCATCAACGTCGCCACCGCCAACAACCGCATCCGCATCCCGAGCCGCAAGCTCCTCGCGAGCCAGCTCGAGGCGGCGGCGTCCATCGGAGCCAAGGGCCTCATCGTCCACGGCGGCCACGTGAACAAGGACGACGATCCACAGCTCGGGTTCGACAACTGGCGCAAGGTGTTCGAGCGGCTCGAGACGCCCATCCCGGTCCTGATCGAGAACACCGCGGGCGGCGGGAACGCCATGGCGCGCAAGCTGGAGCGCATCGCCCGCCTGTGGGAGGCCCTCGACGGCTTCGACGTGGGCTTCTGCCTCGACACCTGTCACGCCCACGCCGGCGGCGAGGACCTCGTCGACGTGGTCGACCGGGTGAAGGCGATCACCGGCCGCATCGACCTGGTGCACTGCAACGACTCCCGCGACGCCTTCGACTCCGGCGCCGACCGTCACGCCAACCTGGGCAAGGGGCAGATCGACCCGGAGCTCATCCTGGGGGTCTGCCGCGCGGCGGGCGCGCCGATCGTGGTCGAGACGCCGGGCGACGGACAGGCCGCGGACATCGCCTTCCTCCGCGATCACCTTTGATCCACAGCCTGTGGATAAGTCCCTGGATTACTCCACGGCGAAAGTGGGTACAGCCGGCGTTCGCGCTGGTGGACGGACCGTCGCCGGGCCTCAGCCCGCCCAGGCGCCGTTGATGAAGCTGACCGTGTTGAGCACCATCAGCGGCCCCACCACCAGCGCGTACACCACCAGAGCCGAGCGGCGCCTGGTGAAGATCCCGCCGAGCATGACCCAGATCGGCCACCACAGCAGCGCCGACCGCGGGATCGACAGGTAGTACGCCGAGAACAGCAGCGCTCCGAGCTGCAGGCCGACGTAGAGGAACTCGCTCCACCGGCGGGCGATCAGCAGCCAGACCACCGCCGCGATCCCGAGGACGGCTCCGGCCATCTCCAAGCGGAAGGCCCACACGAACTGCCCGTCGCCGGTCGCCATCTGCAGGGTCGTCCAGAACGACTTCCACGGCCAGACGATGTGCCGTCCCCACCCGGCCTCCTGGGCGTGCTGCCAGGCGAGCCAGTCACCCGTGCGCGCGTGCTGGTAGGCCGAGTAGAGCACGAGGGGCACGAACGGGAGCAGCAGCCACGGGGCCGAGCGCGCCCGCTGCCGGCGCATGACGAACTCCACGATCAGCGCCAGCGCGAGGAACAGGCCGGTGATCCGCACACAGGACGCCCCCGCCGCGAGAAGCGCCGCCACAGGCCAGCGGCCGCGCCGGGCGTACAGCCAGGCGGGGACGGCGAACGCCAGGAACAGCGCCTCGCTGTAGCCCGCGAACAGGAACACCGCGGTCGGGCAGAGGAGCAGGGCGAGTACGGCCCGCCCGCCCGCGCCCTGCGGACCCTCGAACTCGGCCAGCCGCGCCAGAGCCACCATCGCGACCGTTCCGGCGACGAATGAGATCAGCAGGCCCGCGAGCGACCAGTCGGGCACGATCAGATGCACCAATCGGAGGGCGAGGGGCATCCCGGGGAAGAATGCCGGAAGGCCGGGGTCGGGGTTGGCGGCGGGGTCACCGTCATAGCCGAACTCCGCGATGTCGGCCAGGAGCTTGGCGTCCCAGTGATCCCAGCGCGACAGGAACGGCGCCAGGGGCTTGTCTCCCGCCAGTACGCCCGCCCCCACCGTGGCGACCACGACGATCCCCAGACGGGTGCCCAGCCAGAGCAGCAGCGCCTCGTCGTCGGATCGACGCTCCGGAAGCGGAGAAACCATCTCCTGGGGGGAGGTTTGCACGCATAGGAGAATAGATGCTCATCCTGGACTTTTGATCAGGTCGGTGGCGACGGATCTCGGCCGCCGGCGGGTCACACGGAGTTCGGCAGGGGCTCCTTCGGCCCGCCCGGACGGGTCAGGCGCAGGACGACATGGTCCTCGGCCCGGTCGAAGACGCCACCCGCCGGATCGTCGAGCCCCTGCGCCCGGATCAGGTCGTGCTCCGGCCTCAGCATGTCGCGCACCACGAACGCCGCCATGACCGCGATGGTGATGACCCGGCCCCACACGGCCGTGAAGTACGTGAAGTCGCCGATGCCGAGCGCCTCGTTGCCCGGCTGGATCCCCACCAGGTAGAGCCAGATCGCGAAGAAGTACCAGACCTCCGCGAGCTGCCAGAACATCAGCGGCTTCCAGTTGGGCCGGGCGAGCACGGCGAACGGCACCAGCCACAGGACGTACTGGGGCGACCAGACCTTGTTGGTGACCATGAAGGCGGCCAGGACCAGGAAGCTCAACTGCATCAGCCTCGGCCGGACCGGCGCGGTGAGCGTGAGCAGGGCTATCGCCAGGCACAGCACCCCGAACGACGCGATGCCGAGGATGTCGAGCCGCGCCGGGTCGCCGAGGAGCGGCCACTGCTTCATCTGGAAGAAGTACCAGATCGAACCCCAGTCGGCCCCGCGCTCGCTGCTGAAGACGTAGAACCGCTTCCAGCCGTCGAACGCCAGCACGATGAACGGCAGGTTGACCACGACCCAGGTGACCACCGCACCCGCGACGGCCGACAGGAAGGCGGGGAACCTGCGCGTACGCAGGGCGAGCAGGAACAACGGGCCGAAGAACACCAGCGGGTAGAACTTCGTGGCGACGGCCAGGCCCAGCAGCACCCCCGTGAGGACGTGGTTGCGTCTCGACCAGGCGACGAACGCCCCGAGGCTGAGCGCGCCGCACAGAAGGTCCCAGTTGATGAACGCCGCGAGGATCACCGCCGGCGCGACCGCGTACCAGGCGGCGTCCCACGGCCGGCCCTGCAGCCGGGACAGGGACGCCATGAGCACGACCCCGACGACCAGCGACACCGCCATGACGAGCACGGTCAGGTCGTAGAACCAGACCCCGGGCTCGTTCAGCCCGAACACGAGCCGCTGGATCACCCACATCAGCGAGCCGATGCCGACCGGGTACTCCACGGGATGACCGAAGTACGGCGCGAGCCCCTGATCGAGCTTCTCGTTCCACCACAGCGGATAGATGTCCGTGTAGCAGAAGTTCAGGAACTGCTGGGTGCCGTCGTTCCAGGCCCCGCCGAACCGGCAGGGCGCCTTCCACAGGTACGCGAGCACTGCGCCGCAGGCCGCGAGGACCCCCAAGGGGACCGTCGGCGGAACCTCGCGCGCCAGCGTCAGCAGGCGGCTGACGGGACCGGGAACGTGCGTCGATCGGCTCATGACGTTATTCGATCATCCGGTCACGGTGACGGCGTGGCAGTCGAGCGGCGGGAACCGGACGGTGTCGGGCTGGGCGGCGTGCTCGCCTGGACGGAGCCCTGGTTCAACGGATCGTCGCCGCTGTTCCCGTTGCCGTGTCCGTTCCCGTTGCCGTTTCCGTTGCAGGCGTCGTCCCAGGGCAGACAGTTGTCCCCGCCACCGCCGTTGTTGTCGCCGTTGGGGTCACCGTTGCCGTTCGGGTCACCGTTGCCGTTCGGATCGCCGTTGCCGTTCGGGTCACCGTTGCCGTTCGGGAAGCCGGTGTCGTCGGTGGGGGTGGGCGTCGGCGACGGAGCGGGCTTCTCCACGATGTTCATCGGCGTGCCGGCGTTGGCGGGCTCGGGGAACTGCTGAACCGGCTGGCCCTTCATCGCCTCCATCATGAACGCCCGCCAGATGCGGCTCGGGTAGGTGGCACCTTGGATGTTGCCGAGAGAGATTTCACTGCCGACGTAGCCGTTGGGACAGATCTCCCGGCCGTTCAGCTTCTTGACCACCTTGTTCCCCTTCATCCGCACGCATTCCTCGCGGTACATGCCGACGCCGGTGGACAGTTGCGGGGTGAAGCCGACGAACCAGGCTTCCTTGTTCTCGGAGTTGGTACCGGTCTTGCCGGCCACCGGGCGGTCGGGCAGCGCGGCGCCGCGGCCCGTTCCTTCCTTGACCACCGCCTGCAGCGCCTCGATGGCGTCGGCCGCCGAGGTGGGCGAGATCACCCGGGTGAAGGTGGTGTCCTCGGGGATGAAGGGGGTGCCGTCGACCTTGTCGACCTTCTGCACCACGTGGGTCTTGTAGTGCTTGCCCTCGTTGGCGAAGATCGAGTAGCCGGCCGCCTGCTCCAGCGGGGTGACGATGGCGGTACCGATCGAGAGCAGGTACTTGTGGGCCGTCTCGTCCCGGTCGAGCTCGTCCTTGGGGATGCCGGCCCCTTCGGCGATCTGCTTCACCTTGTCCAGCCCCAGCTTGTACGCCATGGAAGCGTAGGCGGTGTTGATGGAGTGGGCGGTGGCCGAGGTGACGGTGATGCCCGACGGCATGCGCTCCTCGTTGGTGACCTTGGTCGTGCCGGGCAGCACCTTTGGCACGGTCTCGTTGCCGGGCACGTAGCTGTTCAGGCTGTAACCGGCCTCGAGCCAGGCGGCCAGGACGTACGGCTTGAACGCCGAGGCGGCCTGCTTGTGGGCGTCGAAGGCGTCGTTGAACTGGTCGGGGTGCTTGCCCAGATAGTTCTTGCCGCCGTAGAACGCGATCACCCGGCCGTTGCGCGGATCGACCGCCGCCAGCGAGGCATGGATCTCGGGCGACAACCCCGTGGTGTTGTTCTGGACGGCGTCGGCGGCCGCCTGCATCAGCTTCTTGTCGAAGGTGGTGTAGATCTTGTAGCCGCCGGTCTCGATGTCGGCCTGCTTCAGGCCGTTCCGCTGCTGGAGCTCGTTCATGACCGCGTTGATCATGTAGCCGCGGAAGCCGCTGTAGTAGTTCTTGAACGACTGCTTCTTGATCTTCGGGAACTTCGCGGTGGTCGGCAGGTCGGCGTACTTGACGTTGCCCGGCGCGACCTTCTGCGGCCAGATCTTCGCCATCTGCTTGAGCACATAGTTGAAGCGGAACTCGGTGCCGCTGCGGTCGCCCTTCCCCTCCTGGAGGTCGAAGTTGCCGGGCTGCTGGATGCGCCCCGCCAGGTAGGCGGCCTCGGCGGCGTTGAGGTCCTTGGTCTTCTTGCCGAAGAACTCCCTGGACGCGGCCTCGATGCCGTAGGTGTTACGGCCGAACGGCACGATGTTCAGGTAGTAGAGGAGCACCTTGTCCTTGGACCACTCCTTGTCCAGCTTCACCGCGATGAAGATCTCCTTGATCTTCCGGGTGATCGACCGCTCGTTGCTGAGGTTGTTGAAGTAGCCACGCGCCATCTGCTGGGTGATGGTGGAGGCGCCCTGCACCTGCTTACCGCTCGCGGTGTTCCACAGCGAGCGCACCATGCCCGAGAGCGAGATGCCGGAGTCCTCGCGGAAGGTGTCGTTCTCGGCGGCGATGACCGCGTCCTGGACGACCTCAGGGACGTCTTGCTTCAGATTTTCGAGCTTGATGCGCTTGGTGCCCAGCTTCGCGAGCACCTCGGGCTTGCCCTTGGCGTCCTTGCTCGCGTAGTAGATCGTGCTGCCCTGGGAGGTGGCGGTCTCCTTGGCGCTGTTCTCGTCGGGCAGAGGAGTGTTGGCGTAGGCCACGGCGATCATGCCGAAGACACCCGCCGCGAGCACGACGAAGCCCGCCATGACGATCTTCCAGTTGGGGAGGAACCGTTTCCATCCCCTCTTGCGCGGCGGCTCGCCGTCGTCGTCGAACCCTCCGCGCCCGGGGCCCCTGCCGGCGGATCCGTCACCGGCCCCGCGGCCGCCTCGTCCACCGGACGCCCTGCGGCCGCGCCGGCCACCGCCCTCGCGGCTCACCACGGTCTCGGCCCCGGCCATCTCGCTGCGGGCCTGAGGCTGCTGGGGGCGAGGAGGCATCTGTCCCGTCGGCTCGCCCTGCCGGCGTGGGGGTGGTGGGGCCACCTGTCCCATCGACTGCGTGTCCTCGAAGGCGGCCTCCGCGCGGCGGGGCTGCGCGCCCTGCGGCGGCATGGCACGCCGAGGAGATGTGGCATCAGGGCCTGGCGCCGAGCGCCGCGCCTGGTACCCGGCGGGCGCGTCCCCCTGAGCGGAGCGACGGCGCCGTCCCGGGCGAGGAGATCCACCGGGGCCCTCGTCGGGGCGGCCGGTCGGCTCAGGGCCATTGCTGCTGTAACTCACGCATCCTCGTTGGGTCATCTGGCGATCGGAGGGTGTTCGACGTCTGTCAGCGGCAGGGCGGGAGGCTACCTCCTGAAGCTGTGAATCAGACCGCGTTGGACTACTTCTCCGCTGTCTGTCCATCTGCGCCGGAGTCGCCCGGTGGCTCGCCGTTGCCTAGGACGTAGGAAACCGTCAGGTGATTCCATGAGCAACCTTGGCAGACCTCGACAACGTAGACCCGGAATTCACCGTATTCATGGGCCATCTGAACGAGGTCTGACGTGGCCTTTACCCGTCCTGCGCTGCGACCGAGCTGGTCACCGTACACATATGTGACATGCGTCACGTTCGTGCGTTCGCATATCGGGCAGGCGCGCTGGGTGGGCTCGCCGAGAAGGCGGGCGGCTCGCAAAAGGTAGGGATGAGCATCGCACACATCACGCCTGGCCATGCGACCGGAGCGAAGCGACTGCACGGTCGCCCGCTTCGCGAGGCCGTAGTCCACGACCCCTCGCTGTGACCACATGGTCGCCAGACTACGACTTTTTTATCTATTCCGCCCAACCGCTTGACGGATTTCTTCATTGCGCAGTATGCCGAGCAGACGTATCCTCCTGATGTATCGGCTCGATACATCGGCGGAACACATCCACGCGAGAGGGGGCGGTTCCAGTGGCGGTCGGCAAGGGCGGAGTGCTGGAACTGGCCGTGCTCGGCTCGCTCCACGAAACACCCCTGCATGGCTATGAGCTGCGCAAACGGCTCAACGCCCTGCTCGGAATGTTTCGCGCGTTCTCGTACGGCTCGCTCTATCCGTGCCTTCGGCAGCTCCTCGCCGACGGGCTCATCGCGGAGGAGCCGCCGGCCGAATGTGGCTCCGGAACCTCCGCGCAAGGGGCACGCGACACCGCGCTGCCCCTGACGGGCCGCCGATCGAAGATCGTCTACAAGCTGACCGCCGAGGGCAAGGAGCGACTGCAGGAGCTCCTCACCCAGGCGGGCCCGTCCTCCTGGGAGGACGAAAGCTTCGGGGTTCACTTCGCCTTCTTCCGCCACACCGAGGCGGAGGTACGACTACGCATCCTCGAAGGTCGCAGAAGCCGTCTGGAGGAGCGACTCGACGCGGTTCGGACGGCTCTCGCCCGCACGGCAGAGCGATTGGACAGTTACACGCTGGAGTTACAGCGCCACGGCTTGGAATCGGTCGAGCGCGAGGTGCGCTGGCTGAACGAGCTGATCGATACCGAACGAGCGCAAGCCGTACGGGCAAGGGCGGACAGGGCGCAGGCGCAGGACGCCGAGCCCGTTCCTGACAAGACGAACGAGTAAAGGAGCGAGTGCGATGGGTTCCGTGCGCGTAGCCATCGTAGGTGTCGGCAACTGTGCCGCGGCGCTGGTGCAGGGTGTGCACTTCTACAAGGACGCCGATCCCGCCACGCGGGTGCCGGGCCTGATGCACGTCCAGTTCGGCGACTACCACGTCGGCGACGTGGAGTTCGTGGCGGCCTTCGACGTCGACGCCAAGAAGGTCGGGCGTGACCTCTCGGAGGCCATCGTCGCCTCCGAGAACAACACCATCAAGATCTGTGACGTGCCGCCGACCGGTGTCACCGTGCAGCGCGGCCCGACCTACGACGGCCTCGGCGAGTACTACCTCGAGATGATCGAGGAGTCCGACGAGACGCCCGTGGACGTCGTCGCCGCCCTTAAGCAGTCCAAGGCCGACGTCCTGGTGTCCTACCTGCCGGTTGGCTCGGAGGAGGCCGACCGCTTCTACGCCCAGTGCGCCCTCGACGCGGGCGTGGCCTTCGTCAACGCGCTCCCCGTCTTCATCGCCTCCGACCCCGTCTGGGCGAAGAAGTTCACCGACGCCGGCATCCCGATCGTCGGCGACGACATCAAGTCGCAGGTCGGCGCCACCATCACCCACCGGGTCATGGCCAAGCTGTTCGAGGACCGCGGAGTGGAGCTGCTGCGCACCTACCAGCTCAACTTCGGCGGCAACATGGACTTCATGAACATGCTGGAGCGCAAGCGCCTCCAGTCCAAGAAGATCTCCAAGACGCAGTCCGTCACCTCGCAGATCCCGCACGAGATGGCCAAGGCCGACGTGCACATCGGCCCGTCCGACCACGTGCCGTGGCTCGACGACCGCAAGTGGGCCTACGTCCGCCTCGAGGGCAAGTCCTTCGGCGACACCCCGCTGAACCTCGAGTACAAGCTGGAGGTCTGGGACTCCCCGAACTCCGCGGGCGTCATCATCGACGCGATCCGCGCCGCCAAGATCGCCATGGACCGCGGCATCGGCGGCCCCATCCTGTCCGCTTCTTCCTACTTCATGAAGTCGCCGCCGGAGCAGTACTCCGACGACGACGCCCGCGAGGCCGTCGAGAAGTTCATCCGCGGCGAGGTCGAGCGCTGAAGCCTCTGATCCGGCATGCCGGTACATGAGAAGCGTCCCGGTTCCCCTGGAACCGGGACGCTTCTCGCGTCTCCGACGGCCGGGCCGCTCATGAAGGGATGCGCGCCGCCGGGGGAAGGTCGGCGGGGTCGGCGGCGGGCCAGGTGAAGGGATCGGCGCCGAGGGTCGTGAGCAGCGGCACCTGCTCGCCGCACCACGGAGAGATCGCCAGCAGGCCGCTCATCACGTCGTCGGTGAACTCCTTCCAGGGCATCCACCGCGTCGCGCTCACCTCGTCCGGGTTCGGCCGGGGATCACCCGTCACGAACGCCCGGTAGACCGGGCACATCTCGTGCTCGACCGTCCCGTCCTCCATCACCGCGCGGTAGGCGAACTCCGGCAGCACCAGCTCGACCTCGGCGGCGCCCAGCCCGAGCTCGTACGCCAGCCGGCGGGCGACCGCCGCCTTCGGGGACTCTCCGGGCAGGGGGTGGCCACAGCAGCTGTTGGTCCACACCCCCGGCCAGGTGCGCTTGTGCGACGCTCTGCGGGTCAGCAGCACCCTGCCCTCGCCGTCGAACACATAGCAGGAGAACGCCAGGTGAAGCGGGGTGTCGGCGCCGTGCACCTCGGTCTTGGGCGCGGTGCCGATCGCCTCGCCTCGCGCGTCCACGAGCACGACATGTTCGTCAGGGTTCACCTGTCCGAGATTACGTGATCATGTTCACCATCCGGCCGCTCCCACCCGCCTGCGGCTCCCCAGACCGAACAAACCATTACCTCCGGATGGGCAAAAGTCACTCCCAGTGGACCGCCCCTCTACCTCCCGAATACCGAGGCCGAAAAACGCCCCCCACCAAGAACTCCAACCTTCCCCACCCCGAACCAGGAACTGCAACCTTCCCCCGCCCCCAGGGTCCTCCCACGACCCCAACCCCGCCCACATACGACACCCACACCCCCGAAGCGCACCGACCCCGTACCGGCGGAAGGCCTCACACGCCAACCACTCCCACCACCACCACGAAGGCGGCCCCACCCCCGACGCCTCCAACCCAGATGGGCATGTACGACCAAGGTGCCGGCCGTTCACATCCACGAGGGCACCCCCAAGCCCCCGACCACTCCCCGCACTATCGGGGAGCCGACGCCGCTCTGGCGCACCCGCCGACACCTGCCCCACCCTCGGCGCGAGACTCCACCCGCCCACACCTGCCCCGCCCTCGGCGCGAGACTTCCCCGCCCGCATCTGCCCGCCCTCGGTGCGAGAGGTCGCCCCTCCACGTCTCCGGGACGATCGCGGCCGCCGACTGCTTCCGGCGCCATCGTGGGACCGGTGTCGATTTTCCGCGTAGCCACCACATTCGCCCCGCGGCCGGGCGTGTTTTCCGCTCGCGGCCGTAGGGGCGGAGATACGACCCGCCCTCCCGTTATGGAATGAGTTCATTGGGTCGAGTCAGGGGATATCAGGGTTGTTCCCGATGTGGCGTTCGACAGGCTGCCAGTAGGCTGGCCCGCGTGTCTTTCGTCTCCGACCTCCGTGCCGTCCTTCGGGGCCGGGACTTCAGGCGTCTGTTCGGTACCCGCCTCCTCTCGCAGTTCTCCGACGGCATCTTTCAGTTCGCCGTGGTGGGCTACGCCTTCTTTACACCGGAGAAGCAGGCCACAGCCGCCGAAGCCGCCGTGGCCTTCGCTGTCCTTCTGCTCCCATATTCCATCCTCGGCCCGTTCGCCGGCGTGTTCATCGACCGATGGTCCCGCCGTCAGATCCTGGTCGTCGCGCCGATCGTCCGAGGCACCCTGCTGGGTCTCGCCGCCCTGCTGGTCGCGCTGAACGCCCCCGACTGGTGCTTCTACGCCGCGGCGCTGGCCGTGCTGGGTGTCAACCGGTTCTTCCTGTCAGCGCTCAGCGCCTCGCTCCCCCACGTGGTCGAAGGGGAGCGTCTGCTGCTCGCCAACGCCGTAACCCCGACCTCCGGGACGGTGGCCACCTTCATCGGCGCCGGTACCGGCTACCTGCTCCGCCTGGCGTTCGGCTCCTCGCACACCGGGACGGCGCTGCTGCTCGTCATCTCCGGTCTGATGTTCGGCTTCAGCGCGCTGATCGCCTCCAGGATGCACAGGACCCTGCTCGGCCCGTCGTTCGACGCGAACCGCCCGCAGGCCCGCCAAGCCGTCCGCAACGTGATCGTCGGCATGATCGACGGCGCGCGCCACGTCGTCCACACACGGACCCCGGCCGCGGCGCTCGCCAGCATGGCCGCCCACCGGTTCCTGTACGGGATGACGATCGTGATGGTGGCCATGCTGTACCGCTACTACTTCACGAGCAACGTCGAGGCCGGTCTGAACCAGGTCACCGGAGTGCTCGCGACCTCGGGCGTGGGCTTCTTCGTCGCCGCCCTGATCACACCGTGGGCGACCGAACGCTTCCGGCCCGAGTCCTGGATCCCGATCATGCTGGCCTCGGCGGGAGTGCTTGAACTGCTGCTCTGCCTGCCGTTCCACCAGCTAGGGTTCCTCGTCGTGGGCTTCGTGCTCGGTGTGAACGGCCAGAGCGTGAAGATCTGCGCCGATACGATCGTGCAGCGGGACGTCGAGGACGCCTATCTCGGGCGGGTGTTCTCCATCTACGACATGCTGTTCAACGGCATGTTCGTCCTGGCCGCCGCGGTCGCCGCGATCCTGCTCCCGCCCAACGGCAAGTCGTACCTCGTGCTGGTGATCGCCTCCGTCGGCTACGTCGTCAGCGCCCTCCTCTACCGTCTCCTGACCGGCGGCACCTCCTCCCGTGCCCCTCAGGAAGCCCAAGAGGTCACCTGACCCCGACGACGGCGGCGGTCATGGCCGTGGTGATCTGGGCCAGGGCGGTGGAGTCGGTGTTGTAGGGCGGCATCGTATAGATAAGGCGCCCGAAGGGCCGTAACCAGACGCCGTGCCGCATCGCGACCTCCTGGACCATCGCCACGTCGACCGGCTGCTCGGTCTCGATCACCCCGATCGCGCCGAGGACCCGCACGTCTCTCACCCCGGGAGCGGCGGCGGCCTCGGCAAGCCCGTGGGCGAGGCCTGATTCGATGCGCTTGACCTCCTCACGCCATGGGCGCTCGTCGAGCAGCTCCAGCGAGGCGACGGCGACCGCCGCCGCCAGCGGGTTGGCCATGAACGTCGGCCCGTGCATGAGCACGCCGACGCGCTCGGCGACCTCGGCCGTGCACAAGGTGGCGGCCATGGTGAGATAGCCGCCGGTCAGGGCCTTGCCGACGCACATGATGTCGGGTCTGACGGTCGCGTGGTCGCAGCCGAACAGCTCACCCGTGCGGCCGAAGCCGGTCGCGATCTCGTCGGCGATGAGCAGGAGGCCGTACTCGTCGGCCAACTGCCGCAATCGGGCTAGGTAGGCGGGGTGGTAGAACCACATGCCTCCGGCACCCTGCACCACCGGCTCCACGATGATCGCCGCCAGCTCCCCGGCGTGCCGCTCCACCACCTCGGCCAGATGATCGAGATATCCCTGGTCGACGACATCACCCCCGACGGTCGCCCCCTCAGGGCGGCCCGCCCGCTCCCCCTCGCCTCTCCTCACCGAACCGGAACACGCCCCACCAGCCGGACCACCACCCGAGCCCGGACCGGACCCGGCGAGCGGCCCGCCCCTAGGCCCAGTGCCTGCGACGGAGCCGGCGAGCAACCCGCACTCGGGCCCACCGCCCGCATCGGCGTCCGCGCCCGAACCCGCACGGGTGCCTGGAGCGGCGCCGGGAGGTTGGGGGCGGGGGTGCAGGCCGTATCCCCCTGGCGGCCGGTCGGCGAAGACATGGCGGGGCAGCACTCCGCTGAAGAGGTGGTGCATGCCGTTGACCGGGTCGCAGACCGACATGGCCCCGAAGGTGTCGCCGTGGTAGCCGCCCCTGACGGTGAGCAGGCGGCTCCTGCCGGTGCACTGGAGGGCCATCTTGATGGCCACCTCCACCGCCACCGAACCGGAGTCGGCCAGGAAGACCTTGGGCAGGCCGGTCATCCGCGCCAGGCGCCGGCCGAGGCGCACGGCGGGCTCGTGGGTGAGCCCGCCGAACATCACGTGGGCCATCGCGTCGAGCTGCTCGCGGGCCGCGGCGTTGAGTCGCGGATGGTTGTAGCCGTGGATCGCCGCCCACCAGGACGACATGCCGTCGACCAGCTCACGGCCGTCGGCGAGCGTCAGCCGCACTCCATCGGCCCGGACCACGGGCTGAGGAGCGACGGAGGGAACGGCCTCGGCGTAGGGATGCCACAGGTGTCCGTGGTCGAGGTCGAGCAGCGTGTCGGCGTCCATGCGGCCACCGTAGCCCCGGGCACCTGGCCGGGCCGCCGGAAAACACGACCCTGTGGATAACTAGGGGGACACCGGCTACGCACAGGTGGATAACCGGGTCGAATCGACCCTCAACCTGTGGATAACCCGCGGCCACGCCGCTCGTGAGCGAGGAAGCCCGCGACAGGCCGCCGAAACCTCTTCGCGCTCGACCGGCTTCGACGGGCCGCCGGGGCTCTTCGCACTCGACCGGCTTCGACGTCCGCCGGACCCGGGGCAGACGTGGCCGCGGAACTAGCCGGAGATGACGCCCTGCTCGCGGGCCCAGCTCATCAAGGCCTCCGTGGCGTTCTCCTTGCCGACCACCCCTTGGTCGAGGCGCATCTCGAGCAGGAACTTGTACGCCTTGCCGACCACCGGCCCCGGGCCGACGCCGAGGATCTGCTGGATCTCGTTGCCGTCGAGCTCCGGCCGCATCTTCGCCAGCTCCTCCTCGTCGGCGAGGCGGGCGATGCGCTCCTCGAGGTCGTCGTAGGTGCGCGAGAGAGCCTGGGCCTTCCGCTTGTTGCGGGTCGTGCAGTCGGCCCGGGTGAGCTTGTGGAGCCGCTCGAGGAGGTGCCCGGCGTCGCGGACGTAGCGGCGCACGGCCGAGTCGGTCCACTCGCCGGTGCCGTACCCGTGGAAGCGCAGGTGGAGCTCGACCAGGCGCGAGACGTCGGCGACGACGTCCTTGGGGAACCGCAGCTCGGCGAGCCGCTTCTTGGTCATCTGCGCGCCCACGACCTCGTGGTGGTGGAAGGAGACGCGGCCGCCGTCCTCGAACCGGCGCGTCTTCGGCTTGCCGATGTCGTGGAGCAGCGCCGCCCACCGCAGCACACGGTCGGCGCCGGCCGCCTCCAGCGCGATGGCCTGCTCCAGGACGATGAGCGTGTGCTCGTAGACGTCCTTGTGCCGGTGGTGCTCGTCGATCTCCAGCCGCAGCTTGGGCAGCTCGGGCAGCACGTGGGCCGCCAGGCCGGTGTCGACGAGGATGCCGAGGCCCTCCCTGGGGTGGGCGCCGCAGATGAGCTTGTCGAGCTCGTCGCGGATGCGCTCGGAGGAGACGATCTCGATGCGGTCGGCCATCTCGGTCATCGCGGTGACCACGGCCGGGTCGACGGTGAAGCCCAGCTGGGAGGCGAAACGAGCCGCGCGCAGCATGCGCAGCGGATCGTCGTCGAAGGACCGCTCGGGCGTCCCCGGCGTCCGCAGGACCTTCGCGGCGAGGTCGGACAGGCCGCCGTACGGGTCGACGAACTCGTGCCCCGGCAGCCGCACGGCCATGGCGTTGACGGCGAAGTCGCGCCGTTCGAGGTCGGCCTCGAGGGTATCGCCGTAGGCGACCTCAGGCTTGCGGGACTTGGGGTCGTACGACTCGCTGCGGTAGGTGGTGATCTCGAGGACCCAGTTGCCCTTGCGGACGCCGACCGTGCCGAATTCGATGCCTATGGTCCAGATCGAGTCGGCCCAGTCCTTGACGATCTCGAGCACCCGCTCGGGCCGGGCGTCGGTGGTCAGGTCGAGGTCGTTGCCGATGCGGGCGAGGAAGACGTCGCGGACCGACCCGCCGACCACGGCGAGTTCGTGCCCGTTCGCGGCGAAAAGCTCGCCGAGTTCGTCGGCGACCGGGGCGATGCGCCGGAAGAGATCGGTCACGGCCTTCTGCTGACTGACGCTCAGGTTTGAGACGGACAAGCTGGGTAGGTCCTTCGGTTACGGAAGAGAATCTCCGCGCTAGCCCTGGTGTAACCCGCCGGGAGATACACCCCGCGCGATCACCAGGTTACGGTCGGTCGTAGATCTGTCGGGGGCACCCGTACAAGACAAGGAGCACGAGAGATGAAAGACGCCCTCGCGATCCACCGCTGGCTCCTGTCTCACCAGATCCACCATGAGATCGTACGGCTTCCGCGCGCCTTGACATGCGCCGACGACCTCCCCGCCATTCTGCATGCCGACCCCGCGTGCTGTATCCGGGTCAGCGTTTTCGAGGTCACGATCCGCGGCTCGCGCGCTCCGGTCGCCGTGGTGACGACCGTCGCCTCGCCTCCGAGGGCGGGGGCCGTCGGAGCTCTTCTCGGCGCCCGCAAGGTGCGGCCCGCGCCGGCGTTCCTGGTGAATTCGGCCACTGATTACGCGGAGACGGCGGTTTCCCCGCTTCTGCTTCCCCCGGAGCTCACGGTTCTGATCGACGAGCGCCTCACGAACTGGCAGCACCCCGGCGACCTGGTTTACGCCCCGACAGGTGAACGGCACACGGCGCTGCGCATGAAGGTGCTCGATCTGCTGTCCGTCACCCCTGGTAAATATGTGAACCTGCGGGCCCCGCGGCACACGACGCCGCGCGTGCCGGCCTCCAGGGACGCGCGGCCGGTCGTGGGGCTGCCCTGCCGCGAATCGCCGCCCGCTCTGCTTTAGGCCATACCATTCTGGGCGTGCGCCCAACTCCATCCCTGGCCGGCACGTGATCCGCGGAGCCGCCCTGATCTCCGTACTGACCGCCGCGTTCCTCGTCCCGGCGGCCGTCGCCGGTGCCGAAAGCGCATCGGCCACGGGGATCGTCGCCGGTGCCGGAAGCGCGCCGGCCGCGGGGGCCGTACAGGCCGCGAAAGGTACGAGCGCCGCACGGGCGAAGGGCACGGCCCGGACGGCGTCGGCCCGGCAGGATCCCCAGGTGGTGATCAACTCGATCACCCCCCAGGCGCCGACCGACCCGTCGACGCCGATGAAGATCTCCGGCTACCTCTCCGTCACCGGGGGCACGCAGCTCACGGCCCCCCTGACGATCCGGATGCGCTTCTCGCGGCAGCCGTTCGCCGGCCGGGCGGAGATGCAGGCGTTCGCCGACGGCGGGACCATCCTCGACCAGGCGCGGCAGACCATCCCCGTGACCCAGCTGACACCAGGCAAGACCCCGTGGGAGTTCCCCACCACGCCCTTGTCGCTCGGGATGTCCAGGTTCGGCGTGTACCCGCTCACGGTGGAGCTGATCGACGGGACGGGCCGGCAGGTGTCGGCCCAGCGGACGTTCCTCCCCTACGCCCCCAAGAACCAGCCCGTCACGCGCACCCGTATCGCGTGGGCGTTCCCCATCGTCGACCAGCCCCACCGCGGCGATGACACGACCTTCGTGGACGACGGTCTCCGGGACACCGTCGCCGACGACGGGCGTCTGGGCAGGATCCTGAAGATCGCCGAGACGCCGTCCAAGGGCATGAACTGGTTCCTGGACCCGGCGGTGCTCGACGACGCGCAGGTCATGGCCAAGGGCTACTCCCTCAAGACCGGCACGGGCACGACGAGCAAGCCCGCCGACCAGGACGTCGCCCAGTGGCTGCAGAGACTCCGTACGGCCCTTGCGGACGCCGACGTCATCGCCACCCCCTACGCCGACCCCGACGTCACCGCCATCAGCCACAACGGGCTCGACTCCGCCACCGGCATCGCGCTGAAGAAGGGCGAGGACGTCGCCACCGAGATCCTCGGCAAGAGCGTCGGCACCGGTACCAACTGGCCCGCGGGTGGGGTCATCGACTACGACGGGCTCGACACGCTCGCGGTGAACGACGTCCGCACCGTGCTTCTCTCCTCGACGGCGCTGCCGCCGAACCCTCCGCTGCCCACCACCTCGGACGCCGCCGCCTCGCTCGACAGCGTGCAGCGGAAGATGAAGGTGCTGCTGGCCGACCCGGTGCTGAGTCAGCTGCTCAACACGAACGGCGCCTCGGCCCCCGACGCCACCCTCGCCACGCAGCGGTTCCTCGCCGAGACCGCGATGATCAGCGCGGAGCCCGTGCAGGAGTCGCGCGCCGTCATCGCCGCGGCGCCCCGCCGCTGGAATCCCGACCCGGCGTTCGTCACCTCCCTGCTGAAGGCGGCGTCCTCCGCGCCCTGGCTCAAGCCGGTCTCCCTGGGCTCCATCAAGCCCAAGGCTCCGGCGACGCCTCGCAGCGATCTGCTCTACACCGACAAGGACCGCCAGGCCGAGCTGAGCCGTTCGTACCTCTCCGGGGTGCGCAAGCTCGGCATCCGCGCCGACCTGACGGCGACGGTGACCAAGGACCACCGGCGGGTCTTCGACGCGGCCGTGCTCAGGCTCACCTCGACCGCCTGGCGCGGCCGTACGGGCAGTGCCGGCCCCCTGGTCAAGCAGGTCGACTCCGCCGTGGCCGCCCGCACGAACACCATTTCAGTGAACACCGTCGAGGACCGCAACATCGCCGGCAAGAACGGCGTGGTGCCGATCAGCATCCGCAACGGCCTGCCCGACCAGGACGCGACGGTCGGGGTGCGCATCACCTCCGGCGACAAGAAGGTGCTCACGATCGGTAGCTACGAGACGCCGGTCACCATCAGCGCCGGCAAGACCACGACGATCGACATCCCGATGATCATCAACCGCGGCGGCCAGACCACGGTGAAGGTGCAGCTCACCACCGCGAACGGGGTCCGCTACGGCAACGCGGTGCAGGTGACGGTGAAGACCACCGGCTACACCGCGATCGCGCTGGTGATCGTCGGAGGCGCCCTCACCGTGATGCTCGCCGCCGTCGCGCTTCGCCTCCTGCGCCGCCGCTCGCGCCGGTTGGCCAAGAGCCGCAAGGCCGCGCAGACCGGCCCGCATCCCGTACCCGAACCCGCACGACACCGAGAGGGGCCCTCATGAGCCGGATGTTGCGCGCCAGCGCGATCATGGCGGCGGGCACCATGGTGTCCCGCGTCACGGGCTTCGTGCGGACGGCGGTTCTCGCCTCCGCCATCGGCGTGCTGGCCCTGGGCGACGCCTACAACGTCGCCTACCTCATCCCGATGCAGCTGTTCGACTTCCTCATCGGAGGCGTGCTCAGCAGCGTCATCGTGCCGATGATCGTCAAGGCGCAGAAGAACGACCCCGACGGCGGGCGCGCCTACGAGCAGCGGCTGATGACCGTGACCACGCTCGTGCTGATCGTCGTGGCGGTGCTCGGCGTGGTGTTCGCCCCGGTGCTGGTCGACGTGGTGACCACGGGTCTCACCCCGCACGAGACCGAGGTCACCGTCACGCTGGCGCGCTACATCCTCCCCCAGATCGCGTTCTTCGGCATCGGGGCCATCGCCGGCGCGATCCTCAACACGCGCGACCGGTTCGGGGCGCCCATGTGGGCGCCCGTGCTCAACAACGTCGTGGTGATCGCGGTCGGCCTGACGTACCACTTCGTGAGCCACGCCGGCCGTGACATCAACGCGGTCACCCCCTCCGGCCTGGCCCTGCTCGGCATCGGCACCACGGCGGGCATCGTCGCGCAGTCGATCGTCCTGATCATCTCGGTGCACCGCGTCGGGTTCCGCTTCGTGCCCCGGTTCGACCTGCGCAACGCCCGGCTCGGCGAGATGGCCAGGGCGGGGGTGTGGACCCTCGCCTTCGTCGCGGTGAACCAGCTCGGCATGGTCGTCACCACCAACCTCGCCACCGGCGCCAGCGCCAAGGCCGGCTTGGAGCACGTCGCCGGCTGGGCGTCCTACAGCTACGCCTACCAGTTCTTCCAGCTCCCGTACGGGATCATCGCCGTCTCGGTGATCACGGCGATGCTGCCCCGCATGAGCCGGTACGTCCACGAGGGACGGCCGGAGGCCGTGCGCGAGGAGTTCGCCTCGGGCGTGCGCCTGGTGTCGTGCGTGATCGTGCCGTGCGGACTGCTGCTCATGGTGCTCGGCCCGGCGGTGACCGTGCTGGTGTTCGCCCACGGCAACGTCACCGTGCAGGACGCGCTGAACATGGGCAACGTGCTGCAGGTGTTCGGGCTCGCGCTCGTGCCGTTCTCGATCTACCAGCTGCTGCTGCGCATCTTCTACAGCTTCGGCGACACCCGCACCCCGGCGCTGATCGCGACGGGGAACGTCATGGTGAACGCCACGCTGGGCTTCGTCCTCTACCTCGTCCTCCCGCCCCGTCTCATCGTCATGGGCCTGGCCCTCTCGTTCACCGCCGCCTACTCCGTCGGCGGGATCGTCGCCTGGACGCTCGCCAGCCGCAAGGTGGGCGGCGGGCTCGGCGGCAGGCTCGTCGCCTCCGGGCTCTCGCGCATGTACGTCGCGGCGATCCCCGCCGCCGTCGTCGCCCTGGTCGCGCTGTGGGCCACCAAGGAACTGGCCGGCATCACCCCGCTGACCTCGGCCGTCATGCTGATCGCCGGCGGCGGGGTCGGCGGCGCGATTTATCTCGTGGCCTCGCAGCGGATGCGGATCGCCGAAATCACCTCGATCATTGGACTTGTGGCCGGACGGGTAGGCCGCTAGGCATAGGTAAGGCCGGAAGTCCGGTTCGCCCTTGTTCCAAGGGCAACACGGGCGGCACCCGCTCCGGACTACCATGGTGGCTCGTGCACGGTGGAGGCCGGGCACCGACGGCGACAAGGAGCAGGAGGGGCGTGGGGGTATTCGCACGGAAATCGCCCACGACCAGGGAGAGGATCGCCTCATGAGCGCCCCGGCCGTGGAGCCCGGCGGCCGGCTGGCCGACCGGTTCCGCCTGGAAGACCGCGTCAGCGAGTCAGGTGGCGCCACGTTGTGGAAGGCCATCGACGAGGTGCTGGCGCGGCCCGTCTGCGTCCTCACGCTGGCCCCCGACTTCGAACGGGTCAACGAGGTCGTCACCGCCGCCCGCGGTGCGAGCCGGTTGACCGATCCCCGCCTCACCCAGGTCTTCGACGCCGCCGAGGAGGACGGCCAGGCGTACGTCGTGAGCGAGTGGGTCACCGGCGAAACCCTGACCGACATGGTGTCCGCCGGACCGCTGGCGCCCGAACGCGCGGCCGCGCTGGTCGCCGAGGCCGCCGAGGCCGTCGCCCACGCCCATGAGTCCGGCCTGTCGCACCTCTGCCTCACCCCCGACCGGCTGATCTGGACCGCCGGCAACACCGTCAAGCTGCTCGGCCTGGCCGTCGACGCCTCGCTGTCCGACATCGAGAGCGAGGACCCCGCCCGTGACGACGCGGTGGGGCTCGGCCGCCTCCTCTACACCGCCCTGACCGGCCACTGGCCCGGCGACGTCGAGGTCGACCTCCCGCCCGCGCCCACCGACGACGGCAAGATCTGCACTCCGCGCCAGGTCAGGGCGGGTGTGCCGGGCTTCCTCGACGCCATCACCTGCCGGGCGCTCCTGCAGGAGCCCCGGCGCGGCCTTCCCGCCCTCGCGACCCCCGCCGACGTCGCCGAGGCCCTCGCCGAGGTGCCGCGGCCGTCCCCGGTGCCGGTGTCGGCGATGCCGCCGCCCGCGGTGAGCCTGCGCTCCGAGGCTCCCGACTCCGTCGACTCGGCCAACCCGCCGAGGCCGCCGCTGCCACCGTCCCCGGTGCCTTCCACGATGGTCGCGCAGCGCCGTCCCCGGGGCGTGATGGGACGTGCGCTGGTCACCGTGGTGATCGCGCTGGTCATCGCCGCGGTCGGCATCGGCGCGTGGACGCTCGGCCAGAGCCTCGGCAGGCAGCAGCCCGCGGCGTCCCCGAGCACGCCGGCCAAGCAGACGCAGGCCCCGAAGATCGTGACGGTGAAGCCGGTGAGCGCCCGCGGGTTCGACCCGCACGGCGACCACTCCGAGGGCCGCCCCGACACTCCCCGGCTGGCCATCGACGGCAAGCCGTCGACCGAATGGCACACCGAGACGTACGAGAGCGCCGATTTCGGCAGGCTCAAGGACGGAGTCGGCCTGCTGCTCGACATGGGGAAGGAGACCTCGGTATCCGATCTGGTGCTCACCCTCGGCGACTCGCCGGCGTCCATCGAGTTGCGCATCGGCGACTCGGGCGACCTCAACTCGCTGAAGAAAGTCGCCAAGCAGGAGAACGTCGCAGGCACAGTGACCCTCACCCCCGAAAAGGCCACCAGCGGTCAGTACGTTTTGATCTGGTTTACGCGTCTTCCGGCCTTCGACGGGAAGTTTCGTGGCACCATCTACAACGTAGTGGTGCACTCTCCCGAATCGGCATAACAGGACACGCGTTGTGAATCCTCCTCCCGACAGCCCGCCGGCGGCTCAGCAGGCGGCACGGTCCGCGTTGTCCGACGCCGACCTGCTGATGAGCCATATAGGCGGCGATCCACACGCCTTCAGTGAGATCGTCCGCCGCCATCGCGACCGTATGTGGGCCGTGGCGCTGCGCACTCTCGGTGACCCCGACGAGGCCGCCGACGCCGTGCAGGACGCCTTCGTCTCGGCCTACCGCAAGGCCGAGAGCTTCCGCGGCGAAGCGGCGGTGACCACCTGGCTCCACCGCATCGTCGTGAACGCCTGCCTCGACCGCATGCGGCGCAAGTCCATCCGTCCCGTGGCCGACGACGAGCTCGTCGAGGCCGCCGAACGGGACACCCCGGTACCCGACCAGACAGGAGATCGCGACGTCTCCATGGAGGTCTCGGCCGCGCTCAAGCTCCTCCCGGCCGACCAGCGAGCCGCATTGGTGCTGGTCGACATGATGGGTTACTCCGTGGAGGACGCCGCGCAGGTTCTCCAAGTGCCGGCCGGCACGATCAAGAGCCGGTGCGCCCGCGGCCGGGCGAAACTTGCCCCGATTCTTTCGCATCTGCGGAACCGCTCAGGCCTAACTCGCGTCTCATCCGCGAAGGGAGCAGAACTTCGTGACGGGTGATACGCACTACGACCTCGAGGTCCTCGCCGAATTGGCCGAGGGTCTCCTCGACGTCGCCACTGCCGCGCGGGTCCGCGAGCATCTCGCGGTATGCGATCCCTGCGGGGAGAGCCTGGCCGACCTGGCAGCGGTCCGCGAGGTGCTCGCAGGGGTTCCGGTGCCCGCGATGCCCATGGGTGTCGCGCTCCGCATCGACAAGGCCCTGAGCGCCGAGGCGGAGACCAGGAAGGCCGGTGGCGGGCTCAAGCTCGACGAGGCGCCCGACTGGGACCGCATCATGGCCGATGCCCCGTGGGAGACCGCGGCGCCGATGCCACTCACGGCGTCGGTCCCGGCAGAGCAGGAGCTTCCGGTCCTGGAGCCGGTGCCCGCGATGTCGCAGCCCGAGGAGGGCGTGCGCCTGGGCGTGGTGGCCGACGACGGATCGATCGTCCCCGCGAGGCGCAGGAAGACCTCCCGGCGCCGTCCGTGGGCGATGCCGCTGGCGGCCGGTGTGGCGGCCGCGGTGGTGATCGGAGCGGCGGGCGCGTCGGCGACGCTGCTTTCGGCCACGGGCACCGACGGCCCGCAAGCCGCTCCGATTGCAGAGCGGGCTCCTCAGCCGAGCGCCAGCCACCAGAGCCTTCCCACCAGCGCCCCGAACTCCAACTCGGGGACCCGGAAGGGAACGGCCCAGGCGATCGGCTACGCGATCGGCAAGAGCGGCTTCAACTACTCCAGCACCGTGCTCGACGGCCCTCTGGTCACCTACGTGGGTGCCATGGGTCCGGGCGCCGGGGGCGACGCGTCCGTCGACCCCGCGCTCGTGCGGTGCGTGAACCAGATCTCCACCCGGGTCGGCCACAAGCTCGGCCTGCGGAAGGCCCCCAAGCCCATCGGCGTCGACCAGGCGCTGTACGAGGGCAACGAGGCCACCGTGATGGCGTTCTGGAAGGACCGCATGCGCAACGCCGTCTGGGTGTACGTCGTCGACGACTCCTGCAAGAACATCCGGCAGCCCGGCGTGGGCCGCTGGCAGTAGCCTTCTTCCACCTCTGCGAAGTCCTCCGCGGGAAACCGCGGGGGACTTCGTCATGTCGGGGACCCGCCCTTGGCGCGCCCGGGAATCCCGGAAGCCTAGGATCTGTTGACGCCACTGCATCCACCGAACAGGTGGATGAGCAGTCGGGGGACGGGTGCGGTGACGCACACCGGCAGCCGAGCGACCGACCACCATGGGCACGAAAGGCGACAGGCGTGAGCGACGTCCGTAATGTGATCATCATCGGGTCGGGGCCGGCCGGCTATACGGCCGCGGTCTACGCTGCGCGCGCGGACCTCAACCCCCTCGTGTTCGAAGGCTCCGTCACCGCCGGCGGCGCGCTCATGAACACCACCGACGTCGAGAACTTCCCCGGCTTCCCGGACGGCATCCTCGGCCCCGAGCTCATGGACAACTTCCGCAAGCAGGCCGAGCGGTTCGGCGCCGAGCTGGTGGCCGACGACGTGATCGAGGTCGACCTCACCGCCAGCCCGAAGGTCGTCAAGACCCACACCGAGACCTACCTCGCGAAGACGGTGATCATCGCGACCGGGTCCGGGTACCGCGAGCTCGGCCTGCCGAACGAGAAGCGGCTCTCCGGCCGGGGCGTCTCCTGGTGTGCCACCTGTGACGGCTTCTTCTTCCGCGACCAGGACATCGTGGTCGTCGGGGGTGGCGACACGGCCATGGAGGAGGCCACGTTCCTCAGCCGGTTCGCCCGCTCGGTGACCGTGATCCACCGCCGCGACGAGCTGCGCGCCAGCAAGATCATGCAGGACCGCGCCTTCGCGAACGAGAAGATCAAGTTCGTCTGGGACAGCGTCGTCACCGACATCCTCGGCGAGAACCGCGTCAGCGGCGTCAAGATCCGCAACCTCAAGAGCGGGGAGGAGACCGAGCTGGCCGTCAGCGGCGTGTTCATCGCCATCGGTCATGACCCCCGCAGCGAGCTGTTCAAGGGCCAGGTCGACATCGACGACGAGGGTTACGTCATCGTCCAGGCCCCCACCTCGCGGACGAACCTCGACGGCGTCTTCGCCGCGGGTGACGTCGTCGACCACATCTACCGCCAGGCCATCACCGCGGCGGGCACCGGCTGCGCGGCGTCGCTGGACGCCGAGCGGTGGCTCGCCCACCACAGCTGACAGCCGGGCCGATCCCGGTCGCGGCTCTGCCGGCCGCGACCGCGGGCCCTCCGGGCACCAGGGTGGTGCCCGCCGACCGTCTCACCGTCAACACTCAATGGGAGAACACCTTGGGCGAGATCAAGTCAGTGACCGACGCCACCTTCGAGGCCGAGGTCCTCAAGAGCGACAAGCCCGTGCTCGTCGACTTCTGGGCGGAGTGGTGCGGTCCGTGCCGTCAGGTCGCGCCGATCCTGCAGGAGATCGCGAGCGAGCACGCCGACAAGCTCACCATCGTCAAGATCAACATCGACGAGAACCCGCAGACCCCGCGTGACTACGGCGTGCTGCAGATCCCGACGATGAACGTCTACAAGGGCGGGGAGGTCGTGAAGCAGATCATCGGCGCCAAGCCGAAGGCCATGCTGCTCCGCGAGCTCGACGGCGTCATCTAGGCCCGTATCCCCGCACTGGCCCCGGATCCCCCAGGCGATCCACTCGGATCGACGTACCGGAAACGGATCTCGGCGCCGCCACATGGCGACGACAGAGCCCCTCGCACCACACGGTGCGAGGGGCTCTGTTGCTCCTGGGGGCTGTGGGGCGCCGTGCGGGCGCTCAGGTCGCCTCAGACGGGACGAAGCGCACGTTCCGGACTCATGGAGCCCAGCAGCCGCTCCAGCGCCACCTCGACGTCCTCGCGCCACGAAGCCGCCGTCTTCAGCTCCAGACGCAGCCTGGGGAAGCGCAGATGTGGGCGTACCGTCTTGAAACCGACGGCGAGGAGATACTCGGCGGGCAGCACGCAGCCCGGCTGCTCCCACTTCAGGTCGCCGAACGCCTCGATGGCCCGCACGCCACGCCGGGTCAGGTCCTTGGCGACCCCCTGGATCAGCATGCGGCCGAGCCCGCCGCCGGAGAACTCCGACACGATGTGCGCGGTCATCAGCAGGACCGCGTCCGCGCTCACCGGGGAGGTCGGGAACGCGACCGACCGGGGGACGTACAGCGGCGGCGCGTACAGCACGAACCCGGCGGGCACGCCGTCGACGTAGCAGATCTTGCCGCAGCTGCCCCACTCGAGGAGGGTCGCGGAGATCCACGCCTCCTTCTCGAGCCCCGGGTCACCGGCCTCCTGGGCACGCTCCCCGCTGACGGGGTCGAGCTCCCAGAAAACGCACCGCCGGCAGCGGCGTGGCAAATCGTCAAGGTTGTCCAGCGTGACATTCACCAGCCGACGCGACACCTCGGAGCCCCCAATCCTTGCGAGACGAACGCGAGTCATGGCGGAAAAGCGCACCAATTTACGGCGTCTCCAGACTGGCATGGTAGCTGAGTGAAGGGCGGGCGCGGTGATCCTCCTCACCTCTCCCCACGCGGCTTGTCGTATCGTCCTGACCGTCAGCTGACGGAGGGTATGCCGGGAATAGCCCCTGAAGTGAAGAAATAAGGAAAGGCGGCGGGGCTCGCTGGCGTACTCTGGTTTCTCCGCAGCCAAATCTGACGCGGCTATGACCTAGGAGGTGGACCGTGACGGAAGAGCAGGATCACGGTCGGAGGACGGCGGCCCACGGGTCGCGCATCGACGCCTACATCGATCGGTACGCCGCACGGGCAGCCGGGATGGTCGCCTCCGAGGTCCGAGCTCTCTTCGCCGTCGCGTCGAGGCCCGAGGTGGTCTCGCTGGCCGGCGGCATGCCGTACGTCACCGCCCTCCCCCTCGACACCGTCGGCGAGCTCGTCGCCGACCTTGTGGCCCGGCGCGGCACCGTGGCGCTGCAGTACGGCTCCGGCCAGGGAGACCCCCACCTGCGCGAGCAGATCTGCGAGGTGATGCGCCTCGAAGGCATCGAGGCCGGCCCCGACGACGTCGTCGTCACCGTCGGATCGCAGCAGGCCCTCGATCTGATCACCCGCATCTTCATCGACCCCGGCGACGTGATCCTCGCCGAAGGCCCGTCGTACGTCGGCGCGCTCGGCACGTTCGCGGCCTACCAGGCCTCCGTCGTGCACGTCCCCATGGACGACCTCGGGTTGGTGCCCGAGGCCCTCTCAGAGGCGATCACCGCCGCGGCCCGCGCGGGACGCCGCATCAAGTTCCTCTACACCGTGCCGAGCTTCCAGAACCCCGCCGGCGTCACCCTCACCGCCGAGCGACGCCGCCAGGTGCTCGAGATCTGCCGGCGGGCCGACGTGCTCGTGGTCGAGGACAATCCGTACGGCCTGCTGGGCTTCGACGGCGAGCCGATGCGCGCGCTGCGCGCCGACGACCCCGAGGGGGTCGTGTACCTCGGGTCCTTCTCCAAGACGCTGGCCCCCGGCTTCCGCGTCGGCTGGGCCCTCGCGCCCCACGCCGTCCGGGACAAGCTGGTGCTGGCCATGGAGTCGGCGGTGCTGTCGCACTCGAGCTTCTCGCAGCTCGCCGTCGGCCAGTACCTCGCCACCCAGCCGTGGCGCGAGCAGATCAAGTCGTTCCGGGAGCTCTACCGCGAGCGACGCGACGCCATGCTGGGCGCGCTGGAGGCGCTCATGCCGCCCGGATGCACCTGGACCCGCCCAGCGGGCGGCTTCTTCGTCTGGATGACCCTCCCCGAAGGGCTCGACTCCAAGGCGATCCTGCCGCGCGCGGTGGCCGAGCGGGTGGCGTTCGTGCCCGGCACCGGCTTCTACGCCGACGCCTCCGGCTCGCGCAACATGCGCCTGTCGTACTGCTACCCCGAACCCGACCGCATCCGCGAGGGGGTCCGCCGCCTCGCCGGGGTCATCCAGCAGGAGCTGGTGCTGCGCGACACGTTCGGCACCGGCTCGGTGCCGGCCCACGGTGGCGTCGACACGCCGGGGCCCGACCTAGCCTGAAAGGGACGCCGCGTCCCATCCGACCGGAAGAATTGCCGCACGGCCGGCGCCCGCCCGTCCAGCGGGCGCCGGCCGGTGCCACGACGTGAGAAAGGTCCCCGATGAGCGATCTCGGCCATGTGCTGGTGCTGGCGGGCGGGCTGTCGTACGAACGAGAGGTCTCCCTCCGCTCCGGACGCCGGGTGAGCGAGGTGCTGCGGGCCGCCGGGGTCGACGTGGAGACGCGCGACACCGACGCGGCCCTCGTGCCCGCCGTCCTCGCCGACCCGCCGGACGTGGTCTTCGTGACGCTGCACGGCGGCAGCGGGGAGGACGGTGCCATCCGGTCGGTGCTGGAGCTGCTCTCGCTGCCGTACGTCGGGGCCGCTCCCGACGCATGCCGCATCGCTTACGACAAGCCGACCGCCAAGACCATGGTCAGGTCCGTGGGCGTGCGCACACCCGAGTCGGTCGTGCTGCCGAAGGAGACCTTCCACGACCTGGGCGCCACCGCCGTCCTCGCACGCATCGTCGAACGGCTGGGGCTCCCGCTGTTCGTCAAGCCGTCCCGCGGCGGGTCCGCGCTGGGCGCTTCCATCGTGCGCAAGGCCGACGAGCTCCCGGCGGCAATGGTGGGATGCTTCGCCTACGGCGACACGGCGCTGATCGAGCAGTACGTCGAGGGGGTCGAGGTGGCGGTCTCCGTCATCGACCTCGGCGACGGGCCCGTCGCCCTGCCGCCCGTCGAGATCGTCCCTGACGGAGGGGTCTACGACTACTCCGCCCGCTACACCGCCGGACGCACCGAGTTCTTCGCGCCGGCGCGGCTGCGGCCCGAGGTGGCGGAGGCGTGCGCCGAGCTCGCCGTCACCGCGCACACCGCCCTCGGCCTGCGCGACCTGTCCCGCACCGACCTCATCGTCGACGGCGACGGCCGCCCCCACTTCCTGGAGGTCAACGTCGCCCCGGGCATGACCGAGACGTCGCTGCTCCCCATGGCGGTCGAAGCCGCGGGCAAGGATCTCGGCGACATCTGCCGCGGCCTCCTGGACGCCGCCGCCCACCGGGCCACCGACCTCCCGTAACCCGGCGTGCCGCTGTTTCACGTGAAACGGGGGGCGGGATTGCGGCGGCTGGGGGTCACAAGGGCGGCTTGATCAGCCCTTGACCGCCTTGCGGATGTCGCTGATGAAGGCGTCGACGTCCTCGGGAGAGGTGTCGAAGGCCGTCATCCATCGGACCGTGTTGTCGGTGGCGTCCCAGACGTGGAACAGATAGCGGGAGCGCAGCTCCTCGATCGCACCGGCGGGGAGAGAGGCGAAGACGGCGTTCGATTCGACGGGCCAGCGGATGGTGAGGCCGGGGAGATCGGCGATCCCGTCCGCGAGCCTGCGGGCCATCGCGTTCGCGTGGCGGGCGTTGTCCCGCCAGAGCTCTCCCGTCAAAAGGGCCGACAGCTGAGCCGAGACGAAGCGCATCTTGGAGGCCAGCTGGAGCATCTGACGCCGTAGATAGGGGCCGCCCTCCGCCAGGTCGGGGCGCAGGACGATCACCGCCTCGCCGACCAGGCCGCCGTTCTTGGACGCGCCGAAGCTCAGCACGTCGACCCCGGCCTCGGTGATCAGCTGCCGCAGGGAGCAGCCGAGGAAGGCGGCGGCGTTGGCGATGCGCGCACCGTCCACGTGGAGGAGCATGCCGTTCGCGTGCGCCGTCTCGGCGAGCGCGGCGATCTCCTCCGGTGTGTAGCAGGTGCCGAGCTCGGTGACCTCGGAGATCGAGACGACCTTGGGCTGTACCTCACTGATGTTCTCCGGTGTGCCCAGCCGTGCGATCACGTCCTCCGGAGTCAGCTTGCCTTGCGAGGTCGGGACGGTGATGAGCTTGACCCCGAGGATCCGCTCGGTGGCCCCGGTCTCGTGTGTGGCGATGTGCGCGGTGTCCGGACAGATGATCGCGTCATAGCGGCGCCCGAGCATCAGGCTGAGCCCGAGCATGTTGGCCCCGGTGCCGTTCAGGGCGACGAACGGTGTGGCCTGGTCGCCGAACTCGGAGCGGATCTGATCGATGAGCCTGCTCGTCCACGCGTCGTCACCGTACGCGGGCGCGTGACCTGTATTGGCGGCCGCGACGGCGTCGAGCACGAACGGGTGTGCCTTGGTGTGATTGTCGCTGGCGAAGTCGCCGACATAGGGAGATTCGATCACCCCGTCAGGCTACGCCCGCACGGATCCACAGATCGGAGCCGCATGTGGGCGGTCCGGTCCGGCGGCCGGCCCGATCCAGGTCGGCGGACACCAGGTACCTCTGGTGTCATGAACGAGCCGGGCCTGGATCGGAAGAGAGGCAGCGGCCGAGGCGGTCGGCCCACGCCAGCCGAGACAGTTCCGCCTGACGACATCGAAGTCAGCCGTCGCGCAGTAGCGGCCTCTGCCGTGCTTTCCGTGTGGCCGGCCAGGCCGGTCACGGCGCAGACCAGTACGAGGCCCGCGTACTGCGGCAGGGAGTAGGCGAACCACGCTCGGCCGGTCGCGGCCTTGCAAAGGGCGGTGAGGGAGGCGGCGGCGATCGCCGTTCCCAGCAGTGTCCCGACGCAGGTCACGATCAACGTCTCCCAGCACACCGCCCTGGTGAGCTGCGGTGGTCTGGCCCCCACGGTACGCAGCAGCCGGATCTCCTCGGCCCGCTCGCCCATCGTCATGGCCGTCGCGTTGAGCACCGAGATGACCCTAGATCACTGCTGATCCCACCAGCGGCGAACCAGGGCGGCACCCCAGACGACGCGGCGGACCGCACCCGGAAAACCGGTCGACGTGGCCACCAGGCCAGAAAGCGAGCTTCGACGGCGAACCAGGGCGGAAAGCCCGCCGAGGTGGTGGACCGAGCCGTTGGCGGCGAGCCAAGGCGGGGAGGTAACAGCCGTGGCTGCGCGGTACTCGACCGGAGGCCGGATCGTGTTCGTCGTTTCACGTGAAACGAGATAAACGACCGTGGCTGCGCGATGCTCGATCAGGGGCCGGATCTGTTCGACGTTTCACGTGAAACTTGGAGTGGGCCGACCGCGATCTACGAGTCCTCACCGCCGTCGACAGTCTTCCCTGGAGCCCCTGCTCCTGGTCGACCGGGGGCCAGGCGAAGACGACCGCTGGGGCGCGGATACCTAGGATCAGGGAAATCCGCGCCCGTAAAAAAGGGGATGGGCGGTCAGTCGTCCAGGTCGTTCAGCGCACCGGTCGCGCCGGGCGCCATCGTGCTGAGGATTCGCTCCAGATCGTCCATCGTGGCGAACTCGACGACGATGCGGCCCTTGTGCCGTCCCAGATCGACCTTGACGCGGGTCTCGAAGTGATCGGACAGGCGGTGGGCGATGTGGGCCAGGGCCGGTTCGGGAGCATCCTTCGGCCGGCGGGCCCGGGGGACCGGGGCCGCGGTGGCCTCCCCCAGCGACACGATCTCCTCCACGCTGCGCACGGAGAGCCCCTCGGCGACGATGCGCTTCGCGAGATGCTCCATCGCCGCGGGGTCGTCGAGCGCGAGGAGCGCTCGGGCGTGGCCCGCGCTGATCGTGCCGGCCGCCACGCTGACCTGTACGTTGGGTGGGAGGTTGAGCAGGCGCAGGGTGTTGGTGATGTGGGATCGCGAGCGGCCGACCCGCTGGGCGAGCTGCTCGTGGGTCGCGCCGAAGTCGTCCAGAAGCTGGCGGTACGCGGCCGCTTCCTCCAGGGCGTTGAGCTGTTCACGCTGGAGGTTCTCGATGAGCGCCTCGCGGAGCATCTCGTCGTCCTGGGTGCTCCGGACGATGGCGGGGATCTCCTCGCGGCCCAGACGCTGGAAGGCGCGCCACCGCCGCTCCCCCATGATGAGCTCGTAGCGCTCCTCGCCCATCGAGCGAACCACGATGGGCTGGAGGAGCCCGACCTCATCGATGGAGTCGGCCAGCTCCTGAAGGGACTCGTCGTCGAAGATGTCCCTCGGCTGCCGCGGGTTCGGGCTGATCGACTTGAGGGGTATCTCCATGAAGTAGGCGCCCGCGACGGGCTTGGGGCCCTCGCTCGCCGGAGGGGGTTCCGGCACCGCTTCCGCGGCCGCCGGAACTTCGATGATCGGCCCGGTGGGGATCAGGGCTCCAAGGCCCTTCCCCAGTCCACCACGCCTCTGCTGAGCCACGACTCCTCCTCGCCCAACGACCCGCTCGCGCGGAGACGGCCATCAAAGGTCGCCGCCGCCGCTTTCACCGCGCCCATGCCACGTAGGCACGGCGAAGTGACTCTGACGTTCCCATCGGGCCCGGCGCGGGACACTCCACAGGAGGGTACCGCCGCCGGGCCGGGTCAGCTTCCCGCCACGGCCGCGCCCCGGAAGGCGATCTCCCGGGCCGCGTCCATGTACGCCATCGCTCCGCTGGAGCCGGCGTCGTAGGTGAGCACGGACTGCCCGTAGCTCGGCGCCTCCGAGACCCGCACGCTGCGAGGGATCACGGTGTTGAGGACGGTGTCACCGAAGTGGGACCGCACCTCATCCGCCACCTGGGACGCCAGGCGGGTCCGCCCGTCGTACATGGTGAGCAGGATCGTGGAGACGCGCAGCACCTGGTTGAGGTGCACCCGGACGAGCTCGACGTTCTGGAGGAGCTGGCTGACCCCTTCGAGGGCGTAGTACTCGCACTGGATCGGGATCATGACCTCTTCGGCCGCCACCATGGCGTTCACGGTCAGCAGTCCGAGAGACGGCGGGCAGTCGATGAGGATGTAGTCGAGCTCGATGTCGTCGTACGCCTCGATCGCGCGCTTCAGGCGCGCCTCCCTGGCGACCAGCGACACCAGTTCGATCTCGGCGCCGGCCAGGCTGATGGTGGCCGGCGCGCAGTAGAGGTTCGGCATGTCGGGGACGGGGCTGACGATCTCGCGGAGCGGGAGATCCTCCACCAGCACCTGGTACACGGAGGGGATGTCGCCGCGATGCTCGACGGACAGGGCGGTCGAGGCGTTGCCCTGGGGGTCGAGGTCGATCACGAGCACCCTCTGGCCGTGCATCGACAGGCCCGCCGCGAGGTTGACGGCCGTCGTCGTCTTGCCGACGCCGCCCTTCTGGTTCGCGATCGTGACGATGCGCCGCTTCGGTGGGCGCGGCCAGTCACCGTCTCGCGTAGGGGAGGGATAGCCGACTGAAGGGGCGGCCACGGGAGTGGACGGGCCTGTTTCACGTGAAACCACTGAGCTGAGTGCCTCTCGGACCAGCGGCGAATCGCCTGGGTTGACGGGGGGCTGTGACACGGTCGTCGTCCTTTCAACGGGCGTCGCAGCAGCAGAGGAGGGAGGCCAGCCGAGACCCGAGGGTCTTCCGCTCGACACGGAGACTTGGCTACCCGGCCAGCCCAGGCCGCCCGCCGTATCCGGCATAACCGTCACCTCTTCCGTCGGCGCCGCGCACCCTGCGCAGTTCTGGCGGGGGAGCGTCCGGCGACCACCCGGACAAGAGTCGCGGGCGGATCGACCCTACCGTGCCCGACCGTGACAAGCTCGGCAGTCTGCGCCCCATAAGACTGCAATTGCTGAGCCGCGCCCTCGAGCTCCTCCGCTGCCCGCTCCCCCTTCATGGCGAGCAGCTGGCCGCCCTCGTGAAGAAGGGGCAGCGCCCAGGTCAGCAGACGGTCAAGGGGGGCGACGGCGCGAGCGGACGCGACGTCGAACAGGCGCTTGCCCACCAGCTCCTCGGCGCGGCCGCGGAGCACCTCCACGTTGGCCAGCTTGAGCTCGTTCACACATTCTTCGAGGAAGGTCGTCCTGCGCAGAAGGGGCTCCAGAAGTGTCACCTTCACGTCAGGCCGCACGATCGCCAGGACGATGCCGGGAAGCCCGGCGCCCGACCCGATGTCGACGAGGTGAGCGCCCTCGGGCACCACCTCGGCCACCACGGCGCAGTTCAGCAGGTGCCGGTCCCAGATCCGGGAGATCTCCCGCGGACCCAGAAGCCCTCGGACCACACCGGGGCCGGCCAGCATCTCCGCGAACGCCTGGGCCCGCGGCCAGGCCTCACCGGTGAAAACCTCGCGCGCCACAGCGGGCGCGTCGGGCAGCTCGTCGCTTTCCGCCATCACTCACTCAACTAGAACGGTCACAACATCTCCGCGTAAGGGTAGCCGTCCCGGCACTCGTCCTGGCTTCCGACGCGTCGTACCCCTGCCTCCGGATGGCCGTGGGAAGACCTTCGCAACGGTGGGACCAAGCGGGGGAAGAGATTCCGGAAAGGCTGTGAGCGCCCTCGGGGGCGGCGCGCGGCGCGGGGTTACAACGGGAGAGACGCATCGGATTGCCCAGCTCGCCCACCCGGGGGAGTCTGGAAAGCCGAAGGGCCGCCGATCCCTGGTGGATCGGCGGCCCCTGCTCGGTCGACTTCAGCGAGGGTTGCCCCCGCTGATCACGCGGGCAGCACCACGACGTAGCGCTCGGGCTCCTCGCCCTCCGACTCGCTCCGCAGGCCCGCCGCCGCGACGGCGTCGTGCACGATCTTGCGCTCGAACGGCGTCATCGGCTGGAGGGACTTGGCCTTGCCGGTGCGCTTGACGTCGTCGGCCGCCTTGGCGCCCAGCTTGCTCAGCTCGGTCCGGCGCCCCTGCCGGTAGCCGGCGATGTCGAGCATCAGCCGCGAGCGCTCGCCGGTACGGCGGTGCACCGCGAGGCGGGTGAGCTCCTGCAGCGCCTCCAGCACCTCGCCGTGCGGGCCGACCAGGTCGCTGCCCTTCACATCGACGATGGACACCAGAGCACGGTCGCCTTCGACATCCATGTCGATGTCGCCGTCGATGTCGGCGATGTCCAGCAGCCCTTCGAGGTAGTCGGCCGCGATCTCGCCTTCCTGCTCCAGGGCGGCGATATCAGGCGCGGCCTTCTCGGCCTGCGGGGCCTGTTCCTCGTTGACTTCGGTCACGTCCGGACTCTCCTTCAAGACAACCGGCTACGACTTCTTGGTGCCTGTGCGCTTGCTGCGCGGCTGCCGGGTGGGCTGCTGCCGAATGACCTTCTGCTCCGGCTCGGGCGCGGGCGCGTCCTGAGGCTTCTTGTCAGCGGCCTTGCCCGGCAGGATCTTGCTCAGCAACCCAGGCTTGGGCTCGGGCTGCACCACGTTGCCCTTCGCGTCGACGACCGGCATCGGATGCCTGCTGTAGAACCAGTGTTGCTGACCGAGCGTCCACAGGTTGGTGGTGACCCAGTAAAGGATAAGCCCGAGCGCGAAGTTGAGGCTGAAGACCGCGAACAGCGGCGAGATGTACATCAGGATCTTCTGCTGCTGCGCCATCGGGTTGTCGGGCATCTGCGCCATCGAGCGGGTGACGCTCTGCCGCACCGTCAGGAACGTCGTGGTGGAGCTGATCGCGACGAAGATGCCGAGGACGATCTTGGTGACGATGGGGTCGGCACCGAGGGCGTGGATCTCGTTCGCACTGGTGAAGAACGTCGCCGGGATCGGCGCCCCGAAGACGTGGGCCGCACGGGCGCTGTCGACCATCGCCTGGCTCATGCCGTGGGCGGCCTTGTCGGAGGCGATCGCCCTCAGCACGGTGAACATGGAGATGAAGATCGGGAACTGCGCGACGACGGGCAGACATCCACCAAGAGGGTTGGCTCCGGCCTCCTGGTAGACCTTCATGACCTCCTGGTTCATGCGCTGCTTGTCGTTCTTGTACTTCTTGCGCAGCTCCTGCACCTTGGGCGCGAGCTCCTGCATCTTCCTCGACGAGCGCATCTGCTTGAGGAACAGCGGGAAGATCAGCAGACGCATCATCACGGTGAGGGTGATGATGGTCAGTGCCCAGTTGAGCCCGTTATCAGGGGGAATGATGACGCTGTACGCGGCGTGAATCCACGAGATGACCGTGGCGATCGCCGTATACAGCGGCTCCAGGAATGACAGCTCCACCGAGCTAGCTCCCTTGCGTTTCGTCGTGGGACCGGACCGGGCGCGGAGGCACCGGGTCGTAACCTCCCGGGTGGAAGGGGTGGCAACGCCCGATTCTCCTGGCGGTCAGCCACAGCCCCCGCAGCGCGCCGTGTACGGCTATCGCCTCGAGGCCATAGGCACTGCAGGATGGTTCGAAGCGGCATCGCGGCCCAAGGAGGGGGCTTATGAAGGCTCGATAGAACCTGATCGGAGCCATGAGGATCCTGGCCGCCGGAGTGATCTCCGGAGCCTGCCGGCCCGCTCTCATGGTCGCGGCCACCGGCGGAAGGCTCGCTCCGACCGCGTTCCGCTGTCTTGCCTGCGGGTCACCGCTACTCATGCTCGTCCATCCGTCGCGGCCGGACGATCGGATCGTCGTCCAGGCGCCCGCCGCCCGATCAAGCGATCCAGCGCGACGTCGAGCTCGGCGGCGAGGTGCTCGCTTCGCGCGGACGCCGCCTGGGGATTGGCGCGTACAACAAGCAGGCTACCTCGCGGTAGGGAGTGCAGGCGGTCCCGCATCAGGTGTCTCAGCCGACGCTTCACGCGATTTCTGACGACCGCGCCGCCGACGGCCTTGCTGACCACGAATCCCACGAGGGGAGGGGCCTGCGGATCGCCCCGATCGCTCAGATGGGCGACCAGGGTGGGACGCCCGGCGCGCTTCCCTCCACGGATCGCGCCAGCGAACTCCTCACCCCGGCGCATGCGGGAGGCGGACGACAGCACGAGTGGACCTGCTTTCAGACGGACACGGGTCCGGGCACGGCTATCGCCCGCCGGTCAGTTCCGACGGGCGACAAAGCCACGCACCGGGCGCTCCGCGCTGTCAGGCGGACAGCTCCGCGCGGCCCTTGCGGCGACGGGCGGCGAGGATCGCGCGGCCGGCCCGCGTGCGCATGCGCAGCCGGAAGCCGTGGGTCTTCGCGCGGCGACGGTTGTTCGGCTGGAAAGTACGCTTGCTCACGAGTGGGCTCCAGGCTTGAGTTCACCCGCACGGCGGGCGATTGACACACAGGGCAGGGCCTGTCGATTGCGTGGGCACGCCAAAGCGCCGTCGCGCGACAAGCCGACCGTCGTACGTTACGGGGCGAGCAGGCCAAAGGTCAAACCGAACGGGAGAAGCCGCCCCGCCTCGGACGCGGGTTTCGCCGGCAGATCTTCGCGACGCCCAAGGTTATCCACTATTCCACAGGATGTCTTTCCACCGCCTCGCCGGTCATCCACAGCATGTGCACCATGCCTTCCCCAAGCTGCCACTAGGCTGTGGACAACGTCTTGAACAGGGATGTGCACAGCGCTACTGTCGGCCCTCCGGACCTTCCCTCAATCTCATTGTTGTGCGTGGTCGCGCGCGCCTTGAGTGTCGTGGATGCCGTGTGGACCGTGTGTGGACACGGTGTGGAGCCGGTGTGGACCACCGAAGGGAGCCTGCGGACAAACCTGTGGGGAACCACCGCGAGGCCGGCACCGGCGGAGTTCGCTCCGGTGGGTGCGCATGTGGATAACGGATCGCGGCGAGCGTGCGGGGGCCGCGTAAGGGAGGAGGGGCCGGCCGATGGATGGCGTCGACCTCGGTCCATTGTGGACACGGGCGCTGGAGAGCTTCGCGGAGGGAAGCGTCCCGCCTCAGCAGCGCGCGTGGCTGAACATGACCAGGCCGTTCGGCCTCGTCAACGACACGATCATCCTGGCCGCGCCCAACGACTTCGCCAAGGACGTCCTCGAGACCAAGCTCCGGCCGCTGATCGCCCAGGCGCTCTCCCAGGAGTTCGGCCGGCCGATGCGGGTGGCCGTCATGGTCGACCCGCTGGCCGGCGCGGCCGAGACGCCCGGCCGGTCGGACGGCTATCCCCAGAGCTCCGGGCAGGGTTATCCCCAGAGTGGACAACCATCGCAGGGGTACGGACAGCCTGGCAGGCAGGAACTTCCGGGCCGTCCCTCCTTCCCCGACCAGCAGGTGTCCACCGGATATCCACAGGACCGGCCACAGGGGCAGCCCTACTCCTACTCCTATGGGGACAACCGCGAGGCTTCCTACGGCGGCACCCCCGACGGCTCGTACGCCGGTGGTCCCACAGGCTCCGCGCAGACTTATCCACAGGGCGGCTACCAGGGGCAGGAGCAGTTCCCCGGCCAGCAGGGCAGGCCCGGGCAGGGCGGCGACGAGCAGTCCCGTTCCCCCCAGCAGGACGGGGCGTCGTCCCAGCCCTATCCGCGCGGCGACGCGCAGTCCTTTCCCCGCGGGGAGCAGCAGTCCTTCTCCCAGGGCGACGGCGGGCAGCCGTACAGCCCCCAGAACGGAGGTTTCGGCGGGCAGCCGCCGTTCACCGGCAGGCCGGAGGGCCAGGGCCGTCCCCGGCAGGAGCAGGAGAACTTCGACCGTCCGGTGCAGAACCGCTGGGACAGCCGGGGCGGCAAGCCCGGCGAACCCGCCCGGCTGAACCCGAAGTACACCTTCGAGACCTTCGTCATCGGCGCGTCGAACCGCTTCGCCCACGCGGCCGCGGTCGCGGTGGCCGAGGCGCCGGCCAAGGCGTACAACCCGCTGTTCATCTACGGTGACTCGGGGCTGGGGAAAACCCACCTTCTGCACGCGATCGGGCACTACGCGCAGCGGCTGTACGACGGCGCCCGCGTGCGGTACGTGAGCTCCGAGGAGTTCACCAACGACTTCATCAACTCCATCCGCGACCACAAGGCCGACGGTTTCCGCGCCAGGTATCGCGCCGTCGACATCCTGCTTGTGGACGACATCCAGTTCCTGGAGGGCAAGGAGCAGACGCAGGAGGAGTTCTTCCACACCTTCAACACCCTCCACAACGCCAACAAGCAGATCGTCATCTCCAGCGACCGCGCCCCCAAGCAGCTGGTGACCCTGGAGGACCGGCTGCGCAACCGCTTCGAGTGGGGACTGATCACCGACGTCCAGCCGCCCGAGCTCGAGACGCGTATCGCGATCCTGCGGAAGAAGGCGATCCAGGAGGGGCTCGCCGCCCCCGGTGACGTGCTCGAATACATCGCGAGCAAGATCTCCACGAACATCCGGGAGCTGGAGGGCGCGCTCATCCGCGTGACGGCCTTCGCCAGCCTGAACAGGCAGTCCGTCGACCTGCAGCTCGCCGAGGTCGTCCTGAAGGACCTCATCACCGAGGACTCCAGCACCGAGATCACGATCGCGACGATCATGGCGCAGACGGCCGCCTACTTCGGGCTGTCGATCGACGACCTGTGCGGCAGCTCGCGCTCGCGGGTGCTGGTGACGGCCCGGCAGATCGCGATGTACCTCGCCCGGGAGCTCACCGACCTGTCCCTGCCGAAGATCGGTCAGCAGTTCGGCGGGCGCGACCACACCACGGTCATGCACGCCGAACGCAAGATCCGGTCCCTGATGGCGGAGCGCCGGTCGATGTACAACCAGGTCACCGAGCTGACGAACCGCATCAAACAGAACTCCCGCAGCGCCTGATGATCCACACCCTGTGGATATCTCTGTGGATCAGGGCACAGTGCCGATGAAACGCGCGAAACCGGCCCTCGGCGGGCGAGCAAGCAAGCAACCGTCCGGGAAGGCGCCCACCGGCGCCTGGGGACAACTCTGGGGACAAGCTGGGGAAGACCTGGGGACCACTGGTGGACGACCTGGGGACGGCCTGTGGGTAGGGTCTGAGGACGACACCAGCAGGCACTTCTACCCCGTGGATAACCGGTGGAAACCTCGTGGATGACCAGTGGATGAAGCACCCGGAAACTGGGGACGGCCTGTGTGCAACGTTCGTCCGTCCCCAGGCGGAGCCGCGATACCCACCGTCCACCCACAGGCCCGGTGGACAAAAACAGGGCCCTGACCTGGGCAGACACCTGTTTTCCACAGTATCCACGGCCCCTAATGAGATGACCTGTATCTCTCTCTACTAAGAACTCAAGACCCATAGAAGGGTTCTGACCGTCCTCCCGTGCGGGAGGGTGAAGACTTGCATCAACGGCAGTCGAGCCGGATGCAGACCGCGACGACGCACAGCGGCAGATCAACAGGAGGCGGATTCCCGTGATGTTCCGGGTCGACCGAGACGTACTCGCAGAGGCGGTCGCGTGGACCGCCCGCAGCCTGCCGGCACGGCCCTCGGTGCCGGTGCTGGCCGGCATGCGTCTGGAGGTCACCGACCAGCAGCAGCTCAAGCTCTCGGGCTTCGACTACGAGGTCTCCGCCGAGGTGACCCTGGAGTTGCAGACCGGCGACCCCGGCCTCGTGCTCGTCTCGGGCCGCCTGCTCGCCGAGATCACCAGGGCGCTCCCCGCACAGCCTGTGGACTTCGTGGTGGAGGGCGCCAAGGCCGTCGTCACGTGCGGCAGTGCCAGGTTCACCCTGTTGACGATGCCCGCCGAGGACTACCCCTCGCTGCCGGTCATGCCGCCGGCGGCGGGCCGCGTCGGCAGCGACATCTTCTCCTCCGCCGTCGCCCAGGTCGCGGTGGCGGCCGGCAAGGATGACACCCTGCCCATGCTCACCGGTGTGCGCATGGAGATCGAGGGCGAGACCGTGACCCTCGCCGCGACCGACCGCTACCGTCTCGCCGTCCGCGAGCTGAAGTGGCAGCCGGACCAGCCCGACTTCTCGGCCATCGCGATGATCCCGGGCCGCACGCTCGCCGACACGGCCAAGTCGCTCACCACCGGCGCCGAGGTCGAGATCGCCCTCAGCTCCACGGGCGGCACCGGCGAGGGCATGATCGGCTTCTCCAGCGCCGGCCGCCGTACCACCACCCGCCTCCTCGACCCCGAGTTCCCCAAGTACCGCTCCCTGCTGCCGACCGAGTTCTCCGCGCACGCCGACATCCCGACCTCGGCGTTCGTGGAGGCGGTCAAGCGCGTGGCGCTGGTCGCCGAGCGCAACACCCCGGTGCGCCTGGCCTTCCACGGTGGCGAGGTCGTGCTGGAGGCGGGCAGCGGCGACGAGGCCCAGGCCGTCGAGGTGCTCCCGGTCGAGTTCGAGGGCGACGAGATCAACATCGCCTTCAACCACCAGTTCCTGCTCGAAGGCCTCGGGGCCCTCGACTCCGACGTGGCCCGCCTGCAGTTCACGACCTCCACCAAGCCCGCCATCCTCACCGGTGGAAAGCCTGTGGACGACGGCCTGACGCCCGACTACCGCTACCTGATCATGCCCATCCGCCTGTCCAGCTAGCCGTCCGGTTTTGAGACGGTGGGGCGGGGTACGGCGCGTCAGATGCGTCGTGGATGATGGAGACCTTCACGAGGGGGGCTGAGATGCAGATCGGCATGGTCGGGCTGGGCAAAATGGGTGGCAACATGGCGGAGCGGCTCCGCCGGGCAGGCCACGACGTGGTCGGGTACGACCGTGATCCCAAGGTCTCCGACGTCGGCAGTCTGGAGGAGCTCGCCGAGCGTCTGCAGGCGCCGCGGGTGGTGTGGGTGATGGTGCCCGCGGGTGGCCCGACCAGGGCGACGATCGACGAGCTCGGCAAGCTGCTCTCGCCCGGCGACATCGTGATCGACGGCGGCAACTCCCACTACCTCGACGACCAGAAGCACGCCGAGCAGCTCGGCGCCAAGAGCGTCGGATTCCTCGACGTGGGCGTCAGCGGCGGCGTGTGGGGTCTCCAGAACGGCTACGCCCTGATGGTCGGCGGCGACGCCGAGCAGGTCCAGAAGCTCATGCCGATCTTCGAGTCGCTCAAGCCCGAGGGCGAGGACGGCTTCGTCCACGCGGGCAAGGTCGGCGCGGGCCACTTCGCCAAGATGGTCCACAACGGCATCGAGTACGGCATCATGCAGGCCTTCGCCGAGGGCTGGGAGCTGCTGGAGGCCACCGAAACCGTCACCGACGTGCCCGGCACGTTCAAGAGCTGGCGCACCGGCACGGTGATCCGTTCGTGGCTGCTCGACCTGCTGGTGCGCGCCCTCGACGAGGACCCCGACCTGTCCGAGCTCAAGGGCTACGCCGAAGACTCCGGCGAGGGCCGGTGGACGGTCCAGGCGGCGATCGACCACGCCGTCCCCCTGCCCGCCATCACCGCGGCGCTGTACGCCCGCTTCGCCTCCCGGCAGGAGGACTCCCCGGCGATGAAGATGGTCGCGGCCCTGCGCAACCAGTTCGGCGGCCACGCGGTCTCCTCGGCCGAGGGCCAGCACGCCAAGGGCGCCGACGCCCCCGGCGCCGACGTCACACCCCCTGTGGAAGCCCAGCGCTGAGTGTGTCGCCGGCCAGGCGCGCCGGCGTCCCCCTGGCGGCTGTGAGGTTCGGCCGTGGTGCGGCCTCACAGCCGCAGCCCCCTGCGTGTGTAGGACGGCCCTGCGCGGCCCTGTAGGGCTCGCAGGGGCGCCGAGAAGATCGCGGCGAGGTTCAGGGTGCGATGCGTGCTGTTGTTGTCCTAGGGGCGCACTAACCTTCGTGGGGTGCATGTCGCCCATCTGTCCCTGACCGACTTCCGGTCCTACTCCGCCGTGGAGCTGGCCCTGGAGCCGGGGGTGACGGCGTTCGTCGGTCCCAACGGCCAGGGCAAGACCAATCTGGTCGAGGCCATCGGTTACGTGGCGACGCTCGGAAGCTTCCGCGTGGCGACCGACGCCCCCCTCGTCCGGCAGGGCGCCACACGGGCGATCGTCCGTTCCATGATCGTTCGCGACGATCGCCGGGCGCTGGTCGAGCTGGAGATCAACCCCGGCCGGGCCAACCGGGCCCGGCTCAACCGCTCCCCCGTCCCCAGGCCCCGCGAGATCCTCGGTCTGCTGCGCACCGTGCTGTTCGCCCCGGAGGACCTCGCGCTCGTCAAGGGCGACCCCGCCGACCGGCGAAGGTTCCTCGACGACCTGCTGGTGGCCCGGGCGCCGCGTTTCGCCGGGGTGCGCGCCGACTACGACCGCGTGCTCAAGCAGCGGGGCGCCCTGCTGCGCAGCGCCATGCAGGCCAGGCCCGGACGGCGGCAGAGCTCGCGCCGACAGGAGGCCGAGGCGGGGTTCGCCGCCGCGGGCGCGGGCGACGCCCTGAGCACGCTTGACGTCTGGGACGCCCACCTCGCCCGCCATGGCGCCGAGCTGCTCGCCGCGCGGCTGGAGCTCGTCGAGGCGCTGCGTCCGCTCGTCGCCGCGGCGTACGCCATGCTGGCCCCTTCCTCGGCCCCGGCGGACATCGAATACCGGGGCACTGTTTCCACAGGGCTGGGGATCCGCCCTGGGGAGGCGGGCCCGATGTCCACAGGCCTCCCGCTCGTGCACAGGGCATCACCAGAAATATCCACAGATCCGGGGGCGCCTGACAGGGCCGGACTCCCGGAACCGCCGAAGATGTCCACAGGCCTGGGGATGTCGTCCGACGAGGACGGCGCGGTCGGCCGCGGGCCGTCCACAGGTCTGGCCCGCCCTGTGGCCGACCGCGCCTTCCTCGAGGAGGCGCTGCGGGCGAGCCTGCTGGAGGTGCGGCAGGCGGAGCTCGAACGCGGCGTGACGCTCGTCGGCCCCCACCGCGACGACCTGCTGCTGCGCCTGGGCGAGCTTCCGGCACGCGGTTACGCCAGCCACGGCGAGTCGTGGTCGTTCGCGCTGGCGCTGCGCCTTGCCGCCTACGACCTGCTCCGGGCCGAGGGCGGTGATCCCGTGCTGATCCTCGACGACGTGTTCGCCGAGCTCGACAGCCGCCGGCGCCGCAGCCTGGCCGACATCGTGGCCCCGGCCGAGCAGGTGCTGATCACCGCGGCCGTCCCCGAAGACGTCCCCCCGCAGCTCGCGGGCGCCCGGTTCGACGTCGCGGAAGGGAGCGTCATCCGTGCCAGGTGAGTTCTCCGGCCGGCCCCCGCAGGAGGTCCCCGGCCCCGTGGCGCCCGGAGGCGTCCAGTCCCCGGAGATGATCGCGGCTCGGGGGGCGGCGCTGGCGCGCGAGAAGCTGGCCCAGGCCAAGGCCGACGCCGCCAAGCGCGGGCAGCTCCCGCGGCGCGAGCCGCGCCGCCGGGCGGCGCTCCGGCGCGACGGCGGCGACCCGCTGCTCTTCGGCCGTGCCATCCGCGACCTGCTCGCCGACCGGGGGTGGGAGCAGCCGGTCGCCGTGGGCGGCGTGTTCGGGCGCTGGCACGAGATCGTGGGACCCGACCTGGCCGCGCACACCAAGCCGGAGACCTTCGCCGACGGCGAGGTCGTGGTCGTGGCCGACTCCACCGCCTGGGCCACCCAGGTGCGTCTGCTGGCGTCCACGCTGGTCAGACGGCTGAACGAAGAGCTCGGCGACGGCACCGTGCAGCGGGTCAAGGTGCGCGGTCCCTTGAACGGCCCCAGGCCGAGGGGTGGCCTGCGCGTGACCGGTAGCCGAGGTCCGCGAGACACCTACGGCTGACGGGGCGGCTCGCGGCGGCGGAACAGCGAGATCAGGAAGGTCGCTCCCCGGGGAAACCGATCAGAATTCGCGTGGACGCCAGCGACCCCCGTCCCTCGTGGGGGGATGCTCGCGAGGGCATTGAACGCCGGACAGGCCATCACAGCCGCCGTCAATGCCACCTGATGCGCTTCTGACCGGTAGAATGAACTCGGATTCCGGACACGTCCGCATGCGAGTCACCCCCGGCTTACGGTGCCGGTACCCCTGGGTGGTCGCATCGAGGCACTCACGACGGTGACGGGCACGGCAGGGGCAGACACTTGACGGTCTGGCCTGCCGCGTGTCCGCGGCAGGAGGATTTCACACTTGTCCTACGACGCTAGCTCAATCACCGTTCTCGAAGGACTTGAGGCGGTTCGTAAGCGCCCAGGCATGTACATCGGCTCGACCGGTGAGCGGGGTCTCCACCATCTCGTCCAGGAGATCGTGGACAACTCGGTCGACGAGGCGCTCGCCGGGTACGCCGACCACATCGAGGTCACCCTTCTCGCCGACAACGGCGTCCGCGTCGTGGACAACGGCCGCGGCATCCCCGTCGGCATCGTGCCGGGCGAGCAGCGCCCGGCCGTCGAGGTCGTCCTCACCGTCCTGCACGCGGGCGGTAAGTTCGACAGCAAGTCCTACGCGGTCTCCGGCGGTCTGCACGGCGTCGGCGCGGCCGTGGTGAACGCCCTGTCCAAGCGCCTCGAGGTCGAGGTCCGCACCGACGGCCACCACTGGCGGCAGTCCTACACCCATGGTGTCCCCGACGCTCCGCTGGAGAAGGGCGAGCCGACCGACGAGACCGGCACCTCGACCACCTTCTGGGCCGACGAGACGATCTTCGAGACGACGACCTGGAACTTCGAGACGCTGTCGCGTCGCTTCCAGGAGATGGCCTTCCTGAACAAGGGCCTGACCATCGTGCTCCGCGACGAGCGCGAGGACCATGTCAACGGCGACGAACCGCACGTGGTCACCTACCACTACGAAGGCGGCATCTCCGACTTCGTCCGGCACATCAACGCGAAGAAGGAGGCGGTCCACAACTCGGTCATCGACTTCGAGTCCGAGGGCGACGGCATCTCCGTCGAGATCGCCATGCAGTGGAACTCCTCCTACACCGAGTCGGTCTACACCTTCGCCAACACGATCAACACGGCGGAGGGCGGCACCCACGAGGAGGGCTTCCGCGCCGCGCTGACGAGCATCGTCAACCGCTACGCGCGCGAGCAGAAGATCCTCAAGGAGGGCAAGGACGACAACCTCACCGGTGAGGACATCCGTGAGGGCCTGACCGCGATCATCTCGGTGAAGCTGGCGGACCCGCAGTTCGAGGGGCAGACCAAGACCAAGCTCGGCAACACCGAGGCCAAGTCGTTCGTCCAGAAGGCCTGCAACGACTTCCTGCGCGACTGGTTCGAGCGCAACCCGGGCGAGGCCAAAGAGATCCTCAACAAGTCGCTGCAGGCCTCCCGCGCCCGCATCGCCGCGCGCCAGGCCCGCGACCTCACCCGCCGCAAGTCGCTGCTGGAGGCCGGTTCGGGCCTGCCGGGCAAGCTGGCCGATTGCCAGTGGACCGAGCCCGAGAAGTGCGAGCTCTACATCGTCGAGGGTGACTCGGCGGGCGGCTCGGCCAAGGGCGGGCGCGACCCCAAGTTCCAGGCGATCCTCCCGATCCGCGGCAAGATCCTCAACGTCGAGAAGGCCCGCATCGACCGGGTGCTGAAGAACAACGAGGTCCAGGCGCTGATCACCGCGCTCGGCACGGGTGTGCACGCCGAGTTCGACATCGAGAAGCTGCGCTACCACAAGCTGATCCTGATGGCCGACGCCGACGTCGACGGTCAGCACATCACCACGCTGCTGCTGACGCTGCTGTTCCGCTTCATGCGGCCGCTGATCGAGGCCGGGCACGTCTACCTCTCGCAGCCTCCGCTCTACAAGATCAAGTGGGACCGCAAGGGCGAGGACGCCAGCTACGCCTACTCCGACCGGGAGCGCGACGCCGTCATCCAGGCCGGCATCGAGCAGGGCAAGCGCGACCCGCGCCTGCACGACGGCGTCCAGCGGTTCAAGGGTCTGGGCGAGATGAACGCCGCCCAGCTGTGGGACACCACGATGAACCCGGCCACCCGGGTTCTCCTCCAGGTCACCCTCGACGACGCCGCCCAGGCCGACGAGATGTTCACCGTGCTCATGGGTGAGGACGTCGAGGCCCGCAGGTCGTTCATCATCAGAAACGCACGGGATGTCCGCTTCCTGGACGTGTAGCGGTAGCCGTACAGCCTGATCTTCGAAAAAGGACATTTCACCCGTGACCGAAGTCAACATCCCACCGGGCACCCCCGCCGACCGCATCGAACCGGTCGACATCCAGTCCGAGATGCAGCGCAGCTACATGGACTACGCGATGTCGGTCATCGTGTCGCGCGCGCTGCCCGACGTGCGCGACGGCCTCAAGCCCGTGCACCGGCGCGTCCTGTACGCCATGTACGACGGCGGGTACCGCCCCGACCGCGGCTACTTCAAGTGCTCCCGCGTCGTCGGTGACGTGATGGGTTCCTACCACCCGCACGGCGACGCGTCGATCTACGACACGGTGGTGCGTCTCGCGCAGCCGTGGGCGCTGCGCTACACGCTGGTCGACGGCCAGGGCAACTTCGGCTCGCCCGGCAACGACCCGGCCGCCGCCATGCGGTACACCGAGTGCCGTCTCGCGCCGATCGCCATGGAGATGATCCGTGACATCGACAAGGAGACGGTCGACTTCCAGCCCAACTACGACGGCCGCTCCCAGGAGCCCGTCGTCCTGCCGTCGCGGTTCCCGAACCTCCTGGTCAACGGATCCGCCGGCATCGCGGTCGGCATGGCGACCAACATCCCGCCGCACAACCTGCGCGAAGTGATCTCCGGTGTCCGCTGGGCCCTTGAGAACCCCGAGGCCACCGACGAAGAGCTCCTCGAAGGCCTGATCGCCCGCATCAAGGGCCCCGACTTCCCCACCGGCGCCCTGATCGTCGGCCGCCGGGGGATCGACGACGCGTACCGCACCGGGCGCGGCTCGATCACCATGCGGGCCGTCGTCGAGGTCGAGGAGGACGCCAAGGGCCGGCAGTGCCTGGTCGTCACCGAGCTGCCGTACCAGGTCAACCCCGACAACCTGGCGCTGACCATCGCCGAGCTGGTGAAGGACGGCAAGGTCACCGGCATCGCCGACGTGCGCGACGAGACCTCCTCGCGCACCGGCCAGCGCCTGGTGATCGTGCTCAAGCGCGACGCCGTCGCCAAGGTCGTGCTGAACAACCTCTACAAGCACACCCAGCTGCAGACGACGTTCGGCGCCAACATGCTCGCCCTGGTCGACGGCGTGCCGCGCACGCTCCGTCTCGACCAGTTCGTCAAGCACTACATCATCCACCAGGTCGAGGTCGTCGTCCGCCGCACGCGCTACCTGCTGCGCAAGGCCGAGGAGCGCGCCCACATCCTGCGCGGCCTGCTCAAGGCCCTGGAGCGGCTCGACGACGTGATCGCGCTGATCCGCAGGTCGCCCTCGGCGGCGCAGGCCTCCGTCGGCCTGATGGAGCTGCTCGAGATCGACGAGATCCAGGCGCAGGCCATCCTCGACATGCAGCTGCGCAAGCTCGCCGCCCTCGAACGCCAGCAGATCACCGACGAGTACGACGCGCTGATGACGCAGATCGCCGACTACCAGGAGATCCTGGCGTCCGAGCCCCGCCAGCGGCAGATCGTCTCCGACGAGCTCAACGAGATCGTCAACAAGTACGGCGACGACCGCAAGACCGAGATCATCGCCTACGACGGCGACATGTCCATCGAGGACCTCATCGCCGAAGAGGACATGGTCGTCACGATCACCCGGGGCGGCTACGCCAAGCGCACCAAGACCGATCTCTACCGTGCCCAGAAGCGCGGCGGCAAGGGCGTCCGGGGCGCGCAACTGCGCCAGGACGACATCGTCGAGCACTTCTTCGTCACGACGACCCACCACTGGCTGCTGTTCTTCACCAACAAGGGCCGCGTCTACCGCATCAAGGCCTACGAGCTGCCCGACGCCGGTCGCGACGCGCGGGGCCAGCACCTGGCCAACCTCCTGGCGATGCAGCCCGACGAGCACGTCATGGAGGTCCTCGACCTTCGCGACTACGGCGTCTCGCCCTACCTCGTGCTGGCCACCCGCAGCGGCCTGGTGAAGAAGACCCGGCTCTCGGAGTACGACTCCCCGAGGTCCGGCGGCCTGATCGCCATCAACCTCCGCGAGGACGACGAGGTGATCGCGGCCCGGCTCGTCTCCGAGAACGACGACCTCCTGCTGGTCTCCCGCGGCGCCAAGTCGATCCGCTTCACCGCCTCCGACGACACGTTGCGGCCGATGGGCCGCGCGACCAGCGGTGTCATCGGCATGAGGTTCCTCGACGGCGACGAACTGCTGGCGATGAACGTGATCAGCGACGGCGAAGACGTGCTTATCGCCACAGAAGGCGGGTATGCGAAGCGGACTCCTGCCGACCAATATCCGGTACAGGGTAGAGGCGGGCAGGGTGTACTGACTGCGAAGATTGTCAGTGCCCGTGGCAAGCTGGTCGGTGCAGTCATGGTGAGTCCCGAGGACGAGGTGTTCGCTATCACCTCGGCCGGCGGGGTCATCCGGACCAGCGCGGGCGAGATCAAGCAGTCCGGCCGCCAGACCATGGGAGTGCGCCTGATGAACCTCTCAGAGGGAGACAGCGTTGTAGCCCTCGCCCGCAATGCCGAATCACTCGACAGCGAGGACAACGGGGACAACGGGGGAGATGACGACGAATGAGTCCTCAGGCCAGCTCCGGCGGTGCCGCGAAACCACCCGGTACCTCGGCGAACCGCAAGCGCCCGACCGCCGGCAAGGGGGCACGTCCGGCGTCCTCGGTGAACTCCTCCACCCGTAACCAGGTGACGGAGAGCGTTAACACCTCGGAAAACCCGGGCAAGGCGCGTTCTTCGCGGGACCAGAGTGATGACAGAGTTGTCATCGTGTCCACTGAAGATGGTTCGGCGGCCCCTGCGGGAGACGGCGAGAGCGGAGACGCGACCCTGCGCATCCGCTCGTCCGGCGTGCCCGACAAGTCCTGGTCGCCCTCTGACGGTCAGGGCGGAGGCCCGGCCAGGGCGGCGAAGCCGTCCGCCGCGACTCCGCCGCCCGCGTCCGCGTCGCAGGCGAACGCTCCGAGGCCCGGCGGTCCGGGCACGGCGCCGAAGCCCGGTCCTGGTGGCCCGCGCCCGGCGTCCTCACCCGCTGCCGGCGCATCTCAGGGCGCCCTGGGCGGGCTGGCCTCGCCGGAGCCGGTAGCCGGACGTTCCGGGCAGCGTGACAAGCCGGCCGCGGCCAAGGCACCGCGCAAGGCCCACCTCGTGCTCCGCAGGGTCGAGCCGTGGTCGGCGATGAAGTTCAGCTTCGTCGTCTCACTGGTCTGCTTCGTCGTGCTCTTCGTGGCGGTCGCCGTCCTGTACGGCGTGCTGTCCGCGCTCGGCGTCTTCGACTCCATCGTGAACACCGTGACGCAGCTCACCGTGCCCGACGGCAAGACCACCAGCGGCCTCGACATCAAGTCGTGGTTCGAGCCCGTGCGCATCCTCGGCTACACCGCCCTGCTGGGCGCGGTGAACGTCGTACTGATCACGGCGCTGTCCACGCTGGGCGCGGTCATCTACAACGTCGCCTCCGACCTGGTGGGCGGCGTCGAGGTGACCTTCAGCGAGGCCGAGTAACACCGGAGACGCCGTTGAGGGCCGTCCACAGCCCTCAACGGCATCCCGCGCCGTTGATCGCACGACGATAACGAGTGCGTCCGGTTGGCGCGGGCATGCCCAGAGCACGGTAAGCTTTTCCCTGTCAGAGAGACGGTTCGCCTCAGCGCCAGAGAGGCGATAAAGTTCTCTGGCACGCACGAGCGGGGCTATAGCTCAGACGGTTAGAGCGCTTCCCTGATAAGGAAGAGGTCCCAGGTTCAAGTCCTGGTAGCCCCACCCAGCTAAAGGCCCTATTCCGATCACGGAATAGGGCCTTTGACGGCAACGGGGACGGCAACGTCACCTGATTCCGTCTCCGAACAGCTCTCCCGAGATCTTGCCGATCGCTTCTCTGTGACTGTCCTGGTCGCCGTGCGTGTAGATCTCCATCGTCACCGAGATCCGCGCGTGCCCCAAGATCTCTTTCGCATCGCGGGGGGAGACCTTCAGATTCTTGAGCAGCGTCCCCGTCGTGTGCCGGAGGTCGTGCAGCCTGATCCGGCGCAGGCCCTGACCATCGATCAGCCGTTCAAAGGCCCGGCCGAGGTTACGTGGCTCGATCGGGCCACCGGTCCGTGAGGTGAACACCAGCCCGCTTTCCTGCCAGTCCTCGCCAGCCTTGCGCTTGGCGTTCGCCTGGAGCGCGGCGTGTTCGATCAGCGCATCTCGGACGAATGGCACCAGCGGCAGAGTCCGGCGTCCGGCGTTGGTCTTCACGGGCACCCGGACGAGCTTCCCCTTGATCCGCTGGATCTGCCAGGCGATCCGGATCGTGTTCTCGTCCAGGTCCACGTCATCCCAGCCGATGCCGAGCACTTCGCCACGGCGCAGGCCGTACAGGAGGAGGAAGACGAACGGCAGGTAGTACGGCAAGGGCTTAGCGAGCGAGAGAAACCGCCGCGCCTCCTCCGCCGACCACGGCCGGTTGGTCGAGGGGGCCTCAGACGGCAGGGTGACCAGGCGAGCCGGATTCGTGGGGATCAGCTCCTCACGCATGGCCCGAGTCAGGGCGGCACTCAGGGTGACCTTCATGGCGTAGACCGTGGCGACCGAGTGCCCCGCGCTGAGTTGCCGATTCAAGTAGGTCTGTATGGTCGTGACGCGCAGCCGGTCGAGGCGTTGCTTGCCGAGACCAGGCTTGAGGTAGAGCCGGACCATGGTCTCGTACTTGGCATAAGTGGTCGCGCGCAGCCGCAGAGGAGCGACGTGTTCCAGCCAATAGTCCAGGTACTCCCCCAGCTTCCACGGACGATCCGACACGGGCATCCCGCGCCGAGATCGGTCTTGCAGCTCGACGAGCTTGCCGTGCACCTCCTCACGAGTCTTGCCGTACTTGCGGACCCGCTTGTATGTGCCGTCTGAGGCCAACACGAAGGCAGCGCCCTCCCACCGGCCGTCTTTGCGCTGATAGATCGTGCCCTCACCGTTGGCCCGCTTGCTCGCCCGCTTGCGCCGGGGGTCTTCCGCCACGCCGGACGTCGTCTTTGCCATTACGCCGCTTCCTCTCTGAGATGGCACACAAAGTCATCCAGGGCCGCCACGGGCACCCGCCGGCTACGGCCGACCGTCACCGACTCCAGTTCTCCGGACCGGATCAGGTTGTAGACCTGCCAGCGGCTCAGCCCGAGGAGTGCCATCACTTCCGGCACCTTGAGAAGCCGCCGTTCCAGGGGAGCCACGTTCACGCCGCCTCCTGCATTGCCGAAAGTTCTTCGATGGGGTGCCCGTCTGCTCGGGCTTGGGCTTGTTTGAGTGCCGCCCGCCATTGGTGGCGTTTGCCCAGCTCATCCAGGAGCCGCTTGGCCCGAGGGGGTACGCCGCGATCGGTTGAGGTGACCGGTCGCCAGATGTACCGGTAGGGGTCGACGGGTTCGGCCTGGTCGTTGGTTGCCGAAAGGCCGAGTTGTTCCAGGACCCAGGCCCGGCGGTCTTGCTTGTGTTCGGCGAGGGTCTTGCCGGACCACTTGCGGGAGACCAGGACGCGGCGTCCGGCGTAACCGAGGTGTTCGGGCTTGTGCGCCTTGCCCCGGCACGCCCCGGGCCGCATGCCCGGCTTGGCGCCCTTGGGCTGGATGCCGTAGCGCAGCCAGTTCGGGCAGGTCGGCGCACAGGGCTCGTAGCGGAGTACGTTCATGAGCCGTTCCAGGTGCGCTCGCTGGGCGTCGTTGGTGGCCTGGTAGCAGTCGGAGAGTGATTTGGTGAGGTACTTGGTCAGGTAGTAGAGCCCTTTGTCGGTGCCGGGGGATCCGGCGAAGACGCCCTGGATGTCGATCTGGGGGCCGAGGCGGACCACGTGCAGGGGTTCGGCGTCCTGGTCGGCGTCGAGCAGGTCGAGGGCTTGTTCCCAGGTGGGGAGGACTTCGCCGGTTTCGGGGTCGAGGTAGTCGCCGGCCTGCCCGTCCTCCCGCTCGTCGGCGTTCTCGTCGCCGACCCACACGGGCAGGTGCTCGCCCTCGAACCGGACTTCATCACACGACGGCCACCACACCTGGTGATAGGTCGCAGCCGCAACGGCTCGCACGTCCGCTTTGGGCATCGTCCCCCGCACGGCCATGTGCAGGTGAGGAGCCAGCCGCTTTTGAGGCTCCACGGTGGCGAAGTACTGCACGTCGTATCCGGCGACGCGGCGGAGGTTCTGCACGAACCGGTCGACCAGCTTGGGGAAGTGGATCGCGTCGCGGGCGGCGCGAACGTAGTCGTAGGTCGCGGGGTCGACGGGGGTGCCGTCGTGGCGGACCTTGCCGTAGGTGTCGCAGGTGAGGGTGATGAACAGCGACGGCCGGTACACCGTGCCGTCCGGGGCGGTGTAGGTGCGTCCAACGGTGCGGTTCTCCCGCTGCCGCTTGGGAAGGTCGGGCGCGTCCTGGCGGCGACGAGTCGAGCGGACCCGGCGAGGCTTGCTTTCACCGGGCAGGACGCTGCCCCGTACCCCGGACTCGGCGAGCTGGTTTTCCAGGTCGGTGATGACCTCGTCCCACACGGCCAGGTCCCCGCCGGCCTGCTCGGCCAGTTCCCGGAGTTCTTCGGCGTCGGCGCGTTCTTCGACGAGCCAGAGCTGACGGTCGGTGGGCTGGTCGCGTTCGGCGACGGGTTCGTCTTCCAGGTGCCAGCCCTCGCGGGCTTGGGCCTTGCGGAGCTGCACGGCCCGTTTGGCGCACGGCTCGCACTTGGCTTCGAGAGTGGCGCCGCAGGGGACGTTGACGTATTCGGCCTTGCCGGTGGCGGTGTCGATGCGCTTGAGCACCACGGGGCGGAGACAGACCCCGTTGGCCTTGCACGCCTCTTCGATCACGTCCATGGCCAGCGGCATTGCGGCTCGTACGGCGCGGGGGATGTTGCGGTCGTTGGGGTTGGTCACGCGGCCTCACCCTCGTCGACGGCCGGGAGGGTGAGTGCGATCTGGTGGCATTCGCGGCACTCGACCAGGCCCCGCACCGGATCCAGCCACAGCACATCCAGGCACCGGCACACCTCGCACCGCAGGCCGTCGAGCAGGTGAACCAGGCTCATCGGGCATCACCCGTCTCGGCGTACTCGGCGACCATGGCGCGGATGTCGGCGTCGGAGACGTAGGCCGCGCGGACGCGCACCGGTTCGGGGGAGGCTTCCAACCGCACATATCCCACCCCCGCGCCCGTTGCCGGGTCCGAGGAGATCTGATCGGCCAACGCTCCCCGATCGCGTGCCCCGTCGCCGAGCACGAGATCCACCTGAGGCGACTCATCCAGCCGCAGAGCGACCTTGTCCGGGAACAGGTTGCGGATGGTCAGGACCTCCTTGCGCGGGTCTTGAAGCGCCGCCAGGACCCCGACGCCGACCGCCCGGCCCTGAGTCGTCAATGTCGCCAGCGCGGACGTGATGCGCTCCCTGAGCTTTCGGTCGGGTTGGTAGGCGGTAAGGAACGCCACCTCATCCACGATCAGCAGGACGAACGGATCCTCGACCGTTGGGACGTGGTTGCGCTGGACGCCCGCGAACCGTGCCGCCCGCTCCTGCATGACCTTCACGGCCGCTTCGAGGAGCTCGGCGCAGGCTTCGGGGGTGGCGGCGTACCGGTTGAACAGGTCGCGGCCGTAGGACAGCTCCATGAGCTTGGGGTCAAGCGCCCAGATCTCCACCACCCGTGCTCGCTTGGCGGGGAGTAAGCCGCGGATTGTCGACCACAGCCACGAGCCCTTGCCGGACCCTGTGGCGCCGGCCACCAGCACGTGAGTGCCGTGCAGTTTGAGCAGGTAGGCCGAGCCGTCCTCGCGCAGGCCGATCGGCACCTCCGACACGCGGACATCGCCCCACATGGGCAGCGCGGATATCGGGGTGGCGAGCAGATCACGCCGAGGAAAGAGCAGGGTTACGCGGCCGGGCTTGTCGAGCTGGACGCGGCATTCGATCCCGCTGAAGCCATGTGCGAGGTTGTCGGCCCGCTCCTGCCACTCGGCGACCGACTGGCCGGACAGCATCTTGACCCGCACGACGTCGGCGGTATCGGTGCAGGTGACTTTGACCAGGCGGGGCAGGTATTCGCGGCCGCCGAGGTGTTTGGCCAGGCCGGATACGACCATGACCGGTTGCCAGTGGCGCCGGTAGATCCACATCCACCGCCACCAGGCGCGAAGCCGTAACCCGACGCAGACGTTGAAGGACCACGGATCAGTCAGCCGCCACGCCACCAATCCCGAGACGGTAGCGACGAAGAGCACCAGGGCGAGACGCCAGCCGACCGTCACGGCCAGGGCAACCGGGGCGGCGACGGTCAGGCAGGCGATCGGGTGCCGCCACACCATCTTGACCAGGCCCGCGATGGCGCGGAACAGCATCGCGAGGATCGTGAAGATGGCTGGGGTGTTGACCACCACGGGGCGGAAGACGAGGGAGTCGGGGACGGTGGAGACGATGTCGCGGGTGTAGTCCCCGGGGAGTTTGCGCAGCATAAACTGAACGCCTCTTCTCATCACATGCGGTGTAGGGAGAGATCCGGGGGCCGCCGGAAGTTGCCGCTTCCAGCGGCCCCGCTCGAAAATCCGGTCAGGCAGCCTTGCCGGGCGTCGCCTGCTCGGAGGAACCGCCGGCGACCCGCTCGTCGCGCAGCCGCTCGCAGCCGGCCAGGAAGGCCGCCGCAGCGTCGACCAGCTCACGGGCGAACTTCACCTGGACGTCGGTCACCGTCGTGTCGCGGGTCAACCCGATGCTGATCTGAGAGTCGGCGAAGTCGATACCGATGAAGGCCGCCGGAGTGTCCCGAGACGGGAAGTAGCGGACCATGGCGGTCTCGTCGGGGTAGATGCTTACCCCCACCCGAGGCGATTCGCCCGGTTCCATCCTGATCGTGGTGTAGCTGTAGCCGCTCACGCCCTGCTCTCCTCTCGCCTGGTCTTGCGGGTGTTCTGGATGTGGTGCAGCCGTTCGACCTCCTCGGCGAAGGCCCGCGCCTGCTCGGCCAGCTCACGGGCGAACAGCAGCGAGGCGTAGTCGACCCGGTTGGCGTGCAAGGTGACCTTGACGATCGAGTTACCGGCCGACACCTCGAAGATCGGCGTGCGGTGCGGGTAGACGAAGCACGCCGACCGGCCCCGACCGTCCACGTGTAACGCGGTGGTCTGCCAGGATCCGTTGACCCGCCCGCCCATCACGCCGCGTCCTTGGCGCTCGCGGCGGGCTTGGAGACCGAAGCGCCAGCCCGAGGTGCCCGCATGTCGCGCGCCCTAACCGAGTAGGCGATCCGCTGCCCGTTCAGCCACGGCGTGACGGTGAGGCCGTCGAACTCGACCGGGATGAACGGCAGGCCCTGAAGCGGCGCCGGAGGAACCGGCTGAACCGCCGAACTGACCTTGATCTTCACCATCTTCTCGCGGGCCTCGGGGTCACAGTCCACCACCGTGACCTGCCAGACGAAGTCACCGGTGTCCTTGTCCCGCGCCCACACCGGCTTACTCGCCGTCGACGCCTCGAAGTCCTTGACCTGCTCGACCTCACCCACCATGTAGCAGCCGTGCGGGAACATCTCGCCGAAGTCCACGCGGAACGCGCGAGGGATTGACATCTTCACTCTCCCGTCCACCCCCCTAGACAGCTACGGCGCCTTCGCCGAGGCGAACTGTCTAGGGGGCTATGCATGAAAGAGTAAACGCTACGGCAAGATTCTGTCTAGGGGGGTCGACGAGGCGAGTTTGAGGCTGTCTCAGCCGGAGCTGTTCACGATCGCATACGCGGCCGTCGCGTCATCGAATGTCTTGCCCCGAGGCCAGCGCCTACCGTCGAGATCCGAGCGCTCAGCCTCTCTCACCCGCCCGATAAGCCCGGCCGGGCCATGCTCGCCAAGGATGCCGAGGCCCTCGCGCCATGTGGCCAGGTGGAACCTATCGAACAGACGAGAGGCTCCATCGCTGAGCAGAGCAGCCGCGCGAACACGGTCGGCGGGGACACTGCCGGTAAGGGCCTGCTCGGCGGCGAGGGGGTCAACTGATGCGACCCAGAACCCCCCGTCACGGTTGCGGTGATGCCGTAGCCCTTCGACGTACTCGCGATGAGCCTGCGCGTGTTCAGGACTCCCGCCGGGCAGAGCATCCATGCGGGCGCGGTAGCGCGCTCCGATCTGCGCCTCGCGGTCGTCGCAGATCACCATCGGCTCGGCCGTGTCGCCCACGTCCAGGACCAGGACCGAGTCAGCCAGGACGAGCCATTCCAGCACGTCACCGGCATGGCGGAGCATGACGACCGTGGCCGAGGGTGACCCGGCGTGGGACAGATCGCAGGTGAAGTCATGCATGGACGTCACGGCCTTGATGCCCTCGGCGAGGGTCTCGGCCAGGGGGTCGGCGCTTTGCGTCATCGAGGCGAGCAACGTCGACCCCAGCATGCGGGAGTACCAGGCCACCCCATGCGAGCAGCCAGATTCCGACCCGGCAGGCGTGCCCGCACCGTCGAGGAGCACCACGGCATCAGCGGTCGCCGCCACGAAATCCTCGTTCGGCCGCGTCGAGCTGGCGGGCTCGGTGGCGAAGGTGACGCGCACGTCAGGACTCCTCGTGCCGGTAGAGCGGGCTGGCAAGTTCCGCCTTCACCGGTTCCCCCGTCGCCGGGTCGTACTCCACCCCCACCACGGTGGAGAACCGCTTGTCGGACACCTGCCCCCACAGCGTGTTGATCTCGCCGACGATCAGGCTGACCACGCCGAGGGTTCCTTGCGGGTGGATACCGGTGAAGACCAGCACGTTGCCTTGCCCGTCCGGCCGGCCGAGGCGCCCGAGGTAGGCGTAATCCACGTTGCTGGCAGGGGTGCTGTCCTCCCCCGACCGGTAGGTGTTCCCGGTGCGGCTGTCGTGCAGCGTCCACGGTCCGTCGTCAGCCTTGACCCACTCCAGTACCGGATCGGACTCATAGAGCGCGCCCATGATCGGCGACAGACGCGGCCCGCAGATGACGATGAGGTTTGGCCGGTTGAGGTCGATCTCTCCGCCGAGGGGGACGTGTTCCAGCTCGACGGCCAGGCCGAAGCCGCGCGCCAGGTCTTCCAGCCGCTTGCCTGCGGTGACGTCTTCCATCGCCACGACCGGACGGGCTTTGATCGCGTCCTGCTTGAGCGGCGTGGCGATCGTGATCGTGCCCGTGCCCAGGAACGCGCCCTCTGGAGCCGGACCGGTGTGACGGATCTGGTGGATACGCCCGCGCGAAAGGCCGGCCTTCTCGGCGATCTGCGCATAGGACATGCCTTGCGCGTGCAGCTCCTGAATCACCCGCCGACGTAGGCGAGCCAGCTCGGTCACCTCCTGCTGCGCAAGGTTGAGTTGCTCGGTGGCAGCACGCAGCAACAGGAAAGGGTCGTCGATCGCGGCGATACGGTCCACGTTGCTGGTCTGCATGTCGGCTCCTCTGTCCAAGCCCACCAAGTCTAGGCCCCTGGACAAAACGGCGTATATCCCCCTCGACAGGAAGGGTTCAAGGTTCTCGCCGGTTCGATAGCTGACCGCGCGGATCGCTGAGCGCCGGTTAGGAACTCCTCGGGGACTCATCGCGTCCCCTCATCGAGCCGAGCCGGAGAGGATGGCCGCCCACAGTTCACGGCCTTGCGCGACACACATGCGATGGGTCTCCGTGATCTCCAGCCCAGGCCATCTCTGCACGGTTCGGCGGATGAACGCCATGCCGCCCGCGTGACACAGCTCGAAGAAGACAGCGCGGCATTCACACGTCCAGGCCACGACCCGTACGCGGGTCGCGTTCGCCGGCGGGAGCCAGACGAGCCGTTCGCAACCGGCCTGCGCAAGCGGTACGTGAGGGCTAAGGCACTCGTCATGCACTCGACGCCCCAGCGCCAGGGAGCGGAGTCGGCGAAGCAGTAGCGGTGTCGACCAGCATCACCGCCCACACGGTGCGTCCGTTCTCGTCCCCGCGGACACCGTAGGAGTCGGCCAGCGTCGCCACCAGGAGCAGCCCACGCCCACCCTCCTGCTCCTCGTCCGGCGACAGCATCGCGGGAGCGCCCGAACCGCCCTCATCGCTGACGCCGAGCCACACGCGATCGTGATGAGCCTGAATCCCGACGTAGAACCGGCCGCCGAACCTCTTACTGGCCGAGTGCCGGATCGCGTTCGTCGCCAGTTCGCTCACGATCAGCTCCGCCGTATCCACCACCGGCCATCCGGAGAGGAACGCGGTCACGAACCGGCGAGCTTCCGTCACCGACGGGGGAGAGGACAGGAAGGATCGAGACATGCGCCATGGGGTCATGGAAGCGCTCCGTCGTCTAGGGGGCTATACGACCACGACGGCAGCGTATGACCAGCGCTAGCAACGCCTCAAGGAATTCGACGCATAAATGCGTCAGTTCTCTGAACGGCTCGTCAACTTGCGGAAATCCGTCCCGATATCTGCCAGCAGGCTCCGCAGCTCATCCCCATACACCGCCGCCCCCGCGAAGGCATCGAACACCTCACGGTGAGCCGACACCTCTGCCTGCTCGGTCACCACGACCTCACCCGTGATCACCTCGGCGACCGACACCGCCCCATCGAAGACCGCGAACCCATGTAGCGGAAAGGCCGGCACCTCCACAGACCACGGCACCACACCAAGCCGCACATGCCCCAGCGTCGACACCTGAGCCAGCCGATCAAGCTGAGCCACCATCAACGACGGCGACCCCGGCCACGTCCGCACCGCTCCCTCGGTCAGGACGAAGGAGAACCGACGCCCCTCCTCGAACAGCACCGCCTGCCCCTGCACGCGGATCGCCGCAGCTTTGGCCGCGTCCTCCTCATCCACCGCACGCCCGACCGTTAACGCCAACCGCGCATACTCCGCCGTCTGCAACAGCGCCGGGATCATTGCCGAAGAAAAACACGCGATCTCACGAGCAGCCCGCACACGCGCAGCATCGGCCGACTCCCGACCAGCCAGACCGCCACGAAGCCGCGCAACCTCATCCCGCAGCCGAGCAACCAGCGCATCCAGCTCTACCCGCTCCGCCAGCCCCAGGCCCAGCGCATCCGACACCCGCTCCACCGTCTCCGGAGTCGGCAGGAGCCCGCCGGTCTCTATCCGCGAGATCGTCGACTGCCCTACGCCTGCACGCTGAGCCAGTTCCTTACCCGTCAGCCCCGCATCCCTGCGCAACCGCCGAACCAACTCGCCCAGCTCACGCAGCCGTCCTCGCCGTTCCTCCACATCGAGCGTTCTACCATCGCCCACCCGAGGTGCACCGATGCTCAGCGCGGATCTTGCCGAATTGTGCTTTTAGGTATCAAGGCGACGGCGCTCCGCGCCGCCGCACGGCCCGCCGCCCGCTCCGCCCGGCCGGGCGTGCGGCGTGGACGCCGGTCCCGACCGGCGGCGGGACTCCGGGCCGCCCGCCGTACACAGCGCCCGCCGCACCAAGCCGCCCCCGCCGACCAGGGACGCGCCGCCGCACAGACGCAGTACATGCAGTCCTGGGTGTAATCGTCGACGGCTCCCCTTGCCACTCTTCCCTGGAGTTCGACCTGTCGGACAAACTTTCTTTTCTCCACAGCTCGGGAAGGGCATTTAGCCTGATCGCCGATGGTGCGACTTGACTGCGAAGAGTAGTTTCCACAGGGATGTCCCCAATTTGTCCACACCCGTCCCCAAGAACGGCACACGTTATCCACAGCGTTATCGACAGGACGCGTTGCCTCTACCGGTTGGACCGGACACACTGTCGTATCGATCAGCCCATGCGTTGATCTGAGAGCTAGAAGGTCGTTCAAAAACGAACGGCCCCCTGCGCCAACAGGGAGCCGCTCTCATGTCCACCCAAGCGGTCAAACAAGGAAGGACGAACGTGAGACTACCGGGACGCTCCAAGGGGGAGAAGCAGGAACCGGCTCCGAAGCCCGAAACGCTTCCCCAGCGATGGGTCCTCATACTCGCAATCTCAACAGCAGTCGGCATCATGGTCGGTGCCGCAAGCGTGAATGTGGGCGCCGGGGTCGGTGCCGGCTCTGGCCTGGCACTCCTGCTCCACAACGTCATGTCCTGAAAGTGTCTCCACCGTCCTCCTCGCTGATCGAGTGTCCCGGTTGAGGCCACCGAGTCAAGGGCGCCTTCGGCGTCGCTTCGCGATCAACTTCGTTGACCCTTGACACGGCGGCCTCGCCCTGGGGATCGGCAGCTACGAGGAGGACGGGGGAGAACCAGGCGACGGCTGGGCACGTCGAGGAGTGACGGCAGCGTTGACGGCAACAGTGCCGAACAACCACTCCTGATCTCTCACGGCCATCACGGTGCCGAGCCTGCCGGAAGCCCTTCGACGGGCAGGGTGATCGAGCTGATAAGGAAGAGGTCCCAGGTTCAAGTCCTGGTAGCCCCACCAGCCAAAACGCCCCGTACGGGTCAACGTACGGGGCGTTTTAGTGCAATGGCTCCTGAAACAGGTCATCGACCTTACGAATGGTGCTTTCCCGGCTCTCCTCGTCGCCGTAGATCTCCATCGTCTCCGAGATCCGGCTGTGGCCAAAGATCTCCATGGCATCACGTGCGGCCACGCCGAGCCTCTTGAGCAGTGACGTGGCCGTGTGCCGGAGATCGTGAAGCCGGATCGGCCGCAGTTCCTCGTCCTTGACGATCCGCTCAACGGAGCGCGCGAGGTTACGCGGTTCGATCGGCGCCCGGACTTGGTCGTGAGCACCTGTCCTGTCTCCACACTCGCAGCCCGTCGCCTGGGGCCTGTCCCGGCCGCCGGTGACTCCGGGCCCTGGGTAGACGTCTGGCGGGTAGATTCCAATCTTGGGAGGCAGCATGGTCGACAAGCCACGGATGACATTGACGGCGACGGTGCTCGGTGCGTCCGATGCCCGCGCCCTGGCGGCCTTCTACCAGCGACTGCTCGGCTGGGCGGTAAAGCAGGAGGAACCTGACTGGGTGACGCTCCGCGCGCCCGACGGAGTGGCGGGGCTGTCGTTTCAGACCGAACCGGCTTACGTCAGGCCGACGTGGCCCGCTGGTCCTGGGGATCAGCAGATGATGATGCACTTGGACATCGAGGTAGACAGCCTGGACACCGCCGGAGCCCATGCGGTCGCGGCAGGGGCAACGCTCGCCGAACACCAGCCCCAAGACGACGTACGGGTCTACCTCGATCCCGCGGGACACCCATTCTGCCTGTGGACCCGGTAGGCAAGGGCATTACCGCCGAACCCGTTTCCACAGGCGGAACCAAGAGCGCCCTGCGGGGCGCTCCGGCTCCGGGATGATCGCCCGTGCACAAGCAGGGCCGTAGGTGGTTGTGGTGCAAGACCTGTCCTGCCGGGCAGGCCTTTATGCGTAGAGGAACCAGAACCCGTTCTCGTAGGAGCACCGGAAGGAGGTCCACCAGCCCCACTGGATGCCCAGGTTTCCGCCGTTGTAGCAGTCGGACTGCAAGTAGTAGGCGTACCGGATACTTTCGGCCTGAGCGGGGGCGGTGGTCATGGACAGCAGTACGCCGGTGGCCAGAGCGGCGGAGACGAGTAGGGCCCGTAGCTTGCGCATCCGATTCCTCCAAGGGGCATCGCACGAGGGACGCTGTCGCGGAGAACCTGCAGACCGCTGACAGGTCGAGGACTGGTGGGCGGTACTCGCACTATCGCATCGGTGATCGGCGCCGAACAGGTGGCGGCCCTTCCGCGTAACGGGCGACGGACGTGACCACGGCCGATGGGAGGGGCGGCGGGTGAAGAGCGTGAAAGATTCATCGGGACCCCGTCAGGGCGTGGCGCTCACGATAATTCGCTCGCCGCTGCCGTCTCGGCGGAGTCAGCCTCTGGCGAGGTCGAGAGCGGCATCCACTGGCGGAAGTACAGCGGGCTGAAGAGAAGCGACGGCCTGCCTGACGGTGCAGGGCCGCTGGTGGGCGGTGAGCGCGTCTCTTCAGCCCGCCGGCCGGATCAGAGGTCGAGCTGGTAGCCGTAGACCTGGTGAGTCGGCGTGTAGCCCAACCTGTCGTTGACGGCGCGCATGTAGCGGTTGCTGTCGGCGGTGTCGGTCAGCAGGCCGTCCAGAGCAGGGTGGCGCTCCCTCGCCTGCCGGATCGCCTCGGCCTTCATCCACAGGCTGAGGCCGTGGCCGCGATGTTCGGGCAGGACGCCCGTGCCGTAGTGCTGGCCGTCGCCCGTGCCGTCGCCCCGGACGACCAGTTCGGTGAAGCCGGCGATCGAGCCGTCCGACTCGTCGACGGCGACGACGGTGTGCAGCAGGTCGCCGCGTTCGCCGACGGTCCGGGCCACGGCCCGGACGCGGTCGACGTCCCAGGTTTCGATGCCGTGGTCGGTGTCGTCCATCGGCATGTCGTCCATCGCTCTGCGGGACGCGGCGAAGGTCACGGCGAGCTCGTCCGGGACCACGCCGTCCCACGACGCCAGCCTGTAGCCGGGGTGGGGCCGTTCGACGATCTCGGCGAGTTCCTCCAGGTCGACCTGCTTCAGCGGCAGCCGGGCGTACGTCAGGGTGAGGACCCGGCGGAAGTCCCGGGCACGCAGGAACAGATCGCCGGGTGAGCCGGCCTCGACCTGGGTGAGAACGGAGCGCCGGCCGTCGCCGCGGGCCGCCTCCGTGGCGGCCGCGAGCAGGAGGGTGCCGACGCCGCGTCGCCGTTCGGCGGGATGGACGGCGAGGTCGAGTTCGGCCCGGTGGGTCTGGCCCGGCCGGGTGAACAGGCGCAGGAACGCCGAACCGACGGGAGTCCCGTCCGGGTGGGACGCCAGCCAGGCGAGGCGATGGCTGGAGTGGGTGCGGACGGGGTCGGTCAGCGGGGTGATGCCAATGGACACAGTGTCTCCGTCGTGGGGATGTGGATCAGGGCAGGGTGCGAGGTCGGCTGGAAGAAGCTCCTGCGCATGTGCCGTACACCTCCTTCACGACGAGCCCGCCGAAACGCGGGCGACTGGCGGAACGTACTGCGCCGGCCTGGCGCGCGGCAACCGAATTACGAACCGCCGCGGCGCAGGGGCGGGCGGCGTGCCCAGGTGGCCCAGCGCCAGAGCCATTCCAGCGGGCCCTGCGTGTAGCGGCGCAGCCAGAGCGTGGACCATCCCCACTGGACGGTCAGGATGGCACCGGCGATCAGCAGAATCGTCGTCAGGGGCCAGGTGTGCGGCGAGGTGCCGATGATGTGGGCGATCGCCAGGACGAGGACGGTGGCGCTCAGGTAGTTCGTCAGCGCCATGCGCCCCAGCGGTGCGAACACGGCCCGCAGCACCGGCCGTAGCGATGTCCTGAGCAGGACCAGCATGGTGCACACGTACGCCCCGGCGATCAGCAGTCCGGCCCCGGACATGGCGACGGTGAACGACGAGCCGCTCGCGCCGTCGGCCTGCCACCATGCGAGGGGCGCCGCGCCCGCCGCCAGGGCCGGGGCCAGCACGGCCGGCACCCGCGTCGATCGCTCGAGGCGGTCGACCACGCCGTAGCGGACGAGCGCCGAACCCAGCAGGAACAGTCCGGCGATCAGGACGAACCTGTCGGCGTGGACGAACAGCGAGGCCGGGATGAGCACGGCGGCCAGAGCGGCGACGGCCCAGCGGGGCAGCCAGGACGACGGCAGCAGCACCAGCAGACCGACGACGGCGTAGGTGCTCAGGATGTCCCCCAGCCACAGCAGCAGGAAGTGCGCCAGGCCGAGCGCGAGCAGCACCAGGAGCCGGCGCAGCAGCATCAGCCGCGGGCGGGCGGTGCGTCCCGCGGCCGAGCCGAGCAGCAGCGAGAACCCGATGCCGAACAGCAGGGAGAAGATCGGGAAGAAGCGCTGCTCGACGAGCAGGCCCATCCACATCTCCCCCTGGCTCGCCGGCCGGTCCGACGCCAGGACGTCGCCGAAGCCCCCCGCGGCCGCGATGGGCTGGACGTTGGCCACGAGGATCCCGCACAGGGCGAACCCGCGGATCACGTCGAGCGCGACGATGCGCACCCGGCCGCCGGAGGTGGCGGCGCTACCACTCGGGCCGCCCGTGCCCGGACGGTCGAGCGGCCGGGCCGGGGGGACCGAGGGGGCAGAGTCCGAGTCGTCGGGGCGCCGCCGCCGCGCGGGCTTGGGCGCTCGCACGTGGGGGAAGAGCGTTTCGTCTGACATGGGGCCTCATCCTGCGTTCCCGGCACGGCGCGGGTATCGGTCGAAAGCAGGGCCGTACGGCGGCCGACGGTACTTTCGGCCGGTGCGGCACCCGGGCCGGGATCCCTAGCGTGACCGGCGTGAGCGTTCGGAAATGGTGGGCCGCACGGGCCGGGTCGCCTGGGCTGGACGGGGTGGACGTCCGGAGGTGGTGGGCCGGGTCGCCCGGGTTGAGCGGTGTGCGCGGGCTCGTCACCGACGTCGGGCTCGCCGTCGTGTCCGTGGTGCTGCTCGCCTTCACGGCGTACCGCGTCGCGGGGAGCTGGGGCGGCGACTACTGGCCGTTCGGCTGCGCCGCCGGAGCGGTGGTGGGCGCGATCGCCCTGGCGCGGCGGCGCGGCCGGGCATGGGCGGCGGTCGCGGGCTTCGCCGTGGCGGCGGCCGCCGTTCTGGCGGCCCGGTTCGCCCATCTGCCGGCCGAGCCCGGCCCCGCCATGGCGGTGGCCCTGGCCGTGCTGGTCGGCTCCGCCGTCAGGACGCTGCCGGTCCCGTCGGCGTGCGCGGTGGCGGCCGGAGGGCTGGCCGTGGCGGCCGGCAGCATGCTCTCCTCGCATTCGTCCACGTCAGGCGTCCCGAGCGTGATGGTGCTGAACGTCATGGGATGGCTCGCCGCCCTCGCGGCCGGGCTGTGCGCGCGGCTGATCGCCGCCCGCCGCCGGGCCGTGGTCGAGGAAGTGCGCCGCGACGAGCGCCTGGAGCTGGCCCGGGAACTGCACGACGTCCTCGCCCACCACGTCACCGGCATCGTGCTGCGGGCCCAGGCCGCCCGTCTGACGGCGCGCAGGCACCCCGAGACGGTGGACGGCTCGCTGGCGGACATCGAGGCCGCGGGCTCCGGTGCGCTCGCCGCGACGCGCCGCGTCGTCGGCCTGCTGCGTGACGTGGGCGACGGGGCGCCGGCCCGGCTCGGCCTCGAGGGGCTCGCCGAGTTGGTCGCCCGCTTCGACGGCCGGGGACCCGAGGTACGCCTGCGGGCGGCCGCCGACGAGGCGGCGTGGCCTCCGGGGGTGGCCGGCACGGTCTACCGGATCGTCCAGGAAGCGCTGACGAACGTGGCCCGCCATGCTCCGCGCGCCCGCTCGGTCACCGTCGGCGTGGAGCAGGACGGGGAGAGGGTCACCGTCGAGGTCGTGGACGACGGTCCGCCGGTCTTCGCGCGGCGCGGCCGCCGGGCCGGGTACGGCCTGGTCGGGATGCGTGAACGCGTCGAGGCCCTCGGCGGCACGCTGCGCGCCGGCCCGCGTCCGGGGAACGGCTGGTCGGTGTCCGCGACCCTGCCCGTCCGGGACGCCACGAAATGACCATCAGGGTGCTGGTGGCCGACGACCAGGCGATGATCCGCGGCTGTCTGCGGATCATCCTCGAGGACCAGCCCGACATCGCCGTCGTCGCCGAGGCCCGCGACGGCGCCGAGGCGGTCGCCCTGGCCAGGAGTCTCCGGCCGGACGTGTGCCTCGTGGACGTCCAGATGCCTCGTCTCGACGGCATCGACGTCACCCGCGCCCTGGCAGGGCCCGGTGTCCCCGACCCGCTGCGGGTGATCGTGGTCACCACCTTCGACCTCGACGAGTACGTCTACGGCGCGCTGCGCGGCGGCGCTGTCGGCTTCGTCCTGAAGGACGCCGGACCGACCCTGCTCGTCGAGGCCGTCCGCGCCGCGCACGCCGGGGAGGCGTTGATCTCCCCGTCGGTCACCCTCCGGCTGCTGCGCCACCTGACGGTCGCCGAGGCGCCACCGGCCCGCCGGCCGGCCCAGCCGTTGTCCGGGCGGGAGACCGAGGTCGTCCGGGCGATCGCCCGAGGCCGTACCAACCAGGAGATCGCCGCCGAGTTGCTCATCTCGCTGAGCACCGTCAAGGGCCACATCTCTCACATTCAGGGCAAGCTCGGGGGGCGCAACCGGGTCGGGATCGCGGTTTGGGCGTGGGAGAACCATCTGATGGACCCCGAGATGTGAGCGGTCCGATCCCGATCCTCCTCAGGTGGGCTCGCCAGCAGGGCGGGTACCTGTCCGGGCTCGGCCGCGGCGACTTTCCGCCGACGGTGACCTCCGGTTGTCCGAGTACCTGCCCGCGTGTCACTTGTAGCCCCTTCCCGAAACGTCTGGCAGTGCTTCTGTAAGCGATTGTGCGAGCGCCGGGACCTGGGATTTCCGCTGGTCGAGGTCGTGGTTCCGGAAAGGCGGCACGCTCCGCTTCGTGCCGGGCTTTGCCGGACGATATGCACGGACGAGAGATATCGAAGACCCGTCAGAATGGGCTCCGGTATTTCTCGGCTTACCCGGTGGTCGAACTTTATGTGATCGGTTAGTCTCTGGACGGTCAAGTCGCGACCGGGGGACATCTGATGATGAAGGCGCGCTCTGAGCAGGGTGATGACCAGCGGTTACAGGGCGCGCCGCACCGGGAGATACGGCTGGCGCCCCGCCTGGCCAAGGTCATCGTCACGGTGGTGTTCTGCGGCTTCGCCCTTGTCGACATCATCAGGTTCGTCGGATCGACACCGCGGGCCCAGGGGGTCTGGATCATCGTCGGGGGCGTCCTGATCGTCGTCCTCCTGCTCATGCAGCTACTGCACTTCGGTCGCGCCTCGTCACGGCGCGATCCACGGCGGCGGCTGACGATGCTGTTCCTGCAGGCCGCGCTGGTCTACCTGCCGTTCCACTGGCTGGGGCCCGGGTGGCTGGCGATGCCGAGTTTCGTCGCCAGCAACGCCCTTCTCGTGCTCACGCCGGGGCCCGCCTGGACGATCTTCTCGGTGGTCATCGTCGGAGACGTGGCGCTCCAGGCCATCTACGACGCGAGCGCGCTGTCCCTGGCCTACGTGGCCACCTCGACGGTGATCACGGCGCTGGTGGTGTACGGACTGACCCGGATGTCCGAACTCGTCACGGAGGTGTACCACTCGCGCATCGCGCTGGCGCAGATGGCCGTGGAACAGGAGCGCGTCCGCTTCGCCCGCGACCTGCACGACCTGCTCGGATACAGCCTTTCCACCATCGCCTTGAAGACCGAGCTCGCCCACCGCCTGGGCAAGGAGAACTGGGAGCGTACGAACGAGGAACTCCTGGACGTCCTGCGGATCTCTCGCCAGGCCCTCGCCGACGTGCGGGAGGTCTCCAGCGGCTACCGGCGGATGTCGCTGGAGGACGAGCTGCGGGCGGCCGAGTCGATTCTCGCGGCCGCCGAGATCGAGCCGACCGTGACGGCCGATTCGCTCGACTTCTCCGCGCTCTCGGAGCGCGCCGGCACCGTACTGGCGACCGTGCTGCGCGAGGGCATCACGAACCTTCTGCGGCACAGCGACGCCCGTCACTGCACCATCAGCCTCGGGCACGAGGGCGCGTCCGACGACGGGGTGGTGCGGCTGTCGCTGCGCAACGACGGCGTCCGCGCCGAGCCGTTGGAGGAGGCCGGGGCGTCCGGCCGGGCGGGCACCGGCATCCTCAACCTGACGACGCGGGTCGAGGCCCTGGGGGGACGGCTGGTGGCGGGGGTCGGCCGCGACGGGTGGTTCCACCTGGACGCCGAGGTGCGCACCCGTCCTCCGGGGCCCGCCGGCGCGGCGCCGGATCGGTGAGCGCACCATAACCTCACCGACAGAGTGCTGCCGCCGCCGGGCACGATCTGCTGATCACCTGCTGTGGTCACCGTACGACGGGGGCGATGACCGTGGTGACGATCTTCTGGACGGCTTCGGGCTCGGGCCGGGTGCTCTTCCGGTCGGCGAAGAGCAGGTGGCTCGCCCCGAGCAGCGTGGGGGCGAGGGTCTCGATGTCCGCGTCGGCCGAGATGCGGCCCAGGTCGCGCTCGGCGGTGAGGTAGGAGGCGACCATCGCGGCGGCCTCCGTCAGGAGCGGGATGCCGGTCGGCCGGTCCTGGCGGAGCCGGGCGCGCAGGTCGTCGCGGAAGATGATGAGGCTGACGATCGCCACGGCGACCGACCCGAACAGGGTCGTCAGTGCGCCGGTGAGGTTGCCGATGACGGTGCCGGTTCCGGCCGACTCGCGCAGGGCGGCGGCCTGGGCGTCGAGCCGGGCGATGCGGTCGAGCACGAGCTCGGCGAGGAACGCGTCGAAGTCGGCGAAGTGCCGGTGGAGGACGCCTTTGGCGCAGCCCGCCTCGGTGGTGACCGCCCGGCTGGTCAGGGCGCTCGGCCCGTCGAAGAGCAGGATGCGCTCGGCGGCGTCGAAGAGCTGCTCACGCGCGTCGCGAAGAGCTACTCCCGTGGGCATCGCGCTTCTCCTTCCTCTTGCCCGGCTTCACCAGATTGACATAGTGGGCAAGCGCCCGTTTATAGTGGGCGCATGCCCACTATAAACCAGGCTCCTGACCCCGAACCCCATCGCGCCCGGCACATGGCGGAGTCGTTCGGCGTGGACGTCGAACGGTACGACCGGACCCGCCCCCACTACCCCGACGCGATGGTGGAGCAGATCGTCGCCGCCAGCCCGGGGCCGGACGTCCTCGACGTCGGCTGCGGCACCGGCATAGCGTCCCGGCAGTTCCAGGCGGCCGGCTGCAAGGTGCTCGGGGTCGAACCCGACGCGCGGATGGCCGACTTCGCGCGGGGCACCGGCATCGAGGTCGAGGTGGCGACGTTCGAAGCCTGGGACCCCGCCGACCGCACCTTCGACGCGGTCATCGCCGGGACGGCCTGGCACTGGGTGAACCCGGTCGCGGGAGCGGCCAAGGCGGCACAGGTCCTACGCCCAGGCGGGCGGCTGGCGCTCTTCTGGCACGTGTTCGAGCTTCCGCCGGAGGTGGCGGAAGCCCTTGCCGCGGTCTACAAGCGGGTGCTGCCCGACTCGCCGTTCAACCACCAGTCGACCAGGTCGGCCATGGACGCGTACCAGGTGATGTTCACCAAAGCCTCCGACGGGATCGGGCAGGTGGGCGGGTTCACCGAGCCGGAGCAGTGGCGGTTCGACTGGCGGCGGTCCTACAGCCGGGACGAGTGGCTGGACCAGCTCCCCACCCAGGGCATCCTCACCCAGCTTCCACCGGACAAACTGACGGAGATCCTGACGAGCGTCGGCACCGCCATCGACGCCATGGGCGGACATTTCACGATGAACTACACCACCGTGGCCGTCACCGCCGTCCTATCCGCCTGAAGTCTCTTCTGGCGCCCAGCCGTCCGGCGATGGCGACCGCTGCGATAAGAAGTACGGGTGGAGATCGTCGAGGAGCCTTTCGCCGGCCCCTACGAGGGAGTCATGATCAGCCCTCGTGGGGACGGCGAGGTGGGGGTCCTCGTCCTGGCCGGTTCGAGCGGACGCATCGACGTGGAACGGGCGCGCCTACTGGCCCGGCACGGCGCGGTGGCGTTGTCGATTCGCTGGTTCGGCGGTCCAGGACAACCACCGGGCATCTGTGAAGTCTCCTTGGAGACCTTCGTCACCGCTGTCGATCTGCTGGTGGACGCCGGGGTGCGGCGTGTCGGCGTCGTGGGCCTTTCCAAAGGCGCCGAGGCGGCGCTGCTCACTGCGGGAGTCGATCCGCGCGTCGACGCGGTGGTCGCCCTGTCGCCCACCTCGATGGTCTGGGCGAATGTCGGCCCCGGGCTCGATGGCCGTACCCACCCGTACCGATCTTCATGGACGTGGCGGGGCGAGCCGGTGCCGTTCGTCCCCTATGACGACACCTGGTCTCCCGCGGAGCCGGAAGGCCCGCCGACGGCTTGCCGCGCCCTCTACGAGAGCAGCCGCGCCCGCTTCCCCCGAGCGGCGGAGGCGGCAGCCATCCCCATTGAGCGGGCGGACTGCGAGCTGCTGCTTGTGGCCGGTGCGGACGACCAGATGTGGCCCTCATTGCCCTATGCCGAAGAGCTGGCCGCCCGCCGCCTGGCCGTGGGACGTCCCGCGCGCATCGTCAGCAGCCGGGACGCCGGCCATCGTCCCCGTCTGCCTGGGGAGTCGCCTTCCCCCGAGTCGGCGAAGTACCTGTACGGAGGCTCGGCGAACGCGGACGCTGCTCTTGGGACGGTCGCCTGGCCCCACATCCTCCAGACCCTCCAGCTCACGCCGTGACCTGTGCCGGAAATGCGACCATCGTCGCATGCAGGATCGAAGCCGTCACGAGCTACTGACCGAGAGACTTTCGCTGCGGCGGCCGGTGCCGGACGACGTCGCCGCGATTCTCGCCATCCACAGCGATCCCCCCACCTGCGCCCACAATCCCTCGGACGCCCTGTCTCGCCGTCAGGAGGCCCTGGAGCTCTTCCAGCGTTGGAGTGATCATTGGCGACGCTTCGGCTACGGCTACTGGGTGGTGCGACGACGCGGCTCGGATCATCAACTGGGGTTCTGCGGGGTCAAGTCCATGGATTTGAACGGCATGAGCGTACTCAACCTCTTTTACCGCTTCGAGGCCTCCTCGTGGGGCCAGGGGCTGGCCGGTCAGGCCGCGACCGCGGTAGTCGAATGGGCGTCCGTGCGTGTTCCCGATCTGCCCGTCATCGCGCGCGTGCGCCCGGCCAACATCGCCTCTCAGCGGGTGGCCGTGCGCGCCGGTCTGCTGCGCGCCGGGCATCTGGACACGAACGGCGAGGACGGCCTGGACTGGATCTTCGCCAAGAACCTGCCCGACTGACCGAGGCGCACCGCCGTAGCGGAGGCCTCCAGGCCCCGGCGAATCCACGCCGCCGTAGCGGAGGCCTCCAGGCCCGGCGAATCCACGCCGCCGCCCACGAAAAGGTGCCCTCGGCTCGCTTCGTTCGCGGCGCCTCTCACTCACCCGGTACCCATCGCACCGCAGTGGCTCCGCGTCGCGTTCGTAGGGCTGCGCCGACGCCCTGTCTACGTCGGTGGGTGCGCTGTTGGGCGGCGCTGCCAGGTGCTGTCCGACACCTCCCGCCATAGCGTTCACCTTCACCACATTGCAACGAACGATCAGCTGTCATTGCATTAACTGCGAAGACCGTTGCAACAATTTAGCTGTAATGACCTGCAAAAATGCCTATTTCACGCAACACAGGCGTTGTGAAGATCTGGAAAGCAACGTAGCGTTTCTGACGTCAGAAACAACGCGGCAAGCGCAACACCAGGAGCACACCATGAACAAGTTCGACACCCCCGCCCCGATCACCACCGTCCTGAACATTCCCGCCGGACGCGTCCAGCTCATCGCCGCCGACCGCACCGACACCACCGTCGAGATCCAGCCCGCCAACGCCGCCAAGAGCCGCGACGTCAAAGCAGCCGAACAGACCACCGTCGAATACGCCGACGGCGTCCTTCGCATCCAGACCCCGGCGAAGAACCAGTACCTCGGCCCCACCGGAGCCATCGAGGTGACGGTGAAGCTGCCCACCGGCTCCCACATCGACGCCAAGACCGCCAGCGCCGAACTGCGCACCCTCGGCCGCCTCGGCGACGTCACCTTCGACGGCGCCTACCGCCACATCAAGCTCGACCAGACCGCGAGTCTGCACCTCACCGCCACCGACGGCGACATCGAAATCGGCCGCCTGGACGGCCCCGCCCAGATCAGCACCGCACGCGGCGACATCCGCATCATCCAAGCCACCACCGGCAACCTCGAGCTGCGCACCCAGTCCGGCGACATCACCGTCACCGCGGCCCCCGGCGTCTCAGCCTCCCTCGACGCCGGCACCTCCTACGGCCGTATTACCAACACCCTCAAGAACAACGGCACCCCCGAGCTGACCATCCACGCCACCACCTCCAACGGCGACATCACCGCCCACAGCCTCTGACCCGCAGCCATGCCGCAAGGCCCGACCACCAACCAACCGAACAGGGCCGTCAGACCAACCGGTCTGACGGCCCTGAACCTTTCCGCCGCCGCCTCAACTCTCGGACAGAGCCGGCCCGGCTGGAACTCGACCGGCTCCAGCACTTTGTCAGGGCCGGTTGTTCTTGCCGTCCAGCCACAGCGTGTCGGACTCGTCCCGATGGGACCCGGAGCTGCCGACGTGCTTGGCGTCGATCTGCGGCCCCTTCTTGATCACGTGCACCAGCGCCATCGCGTGGCCACGCCCAAGGTCGTAGTCCTGCTTGAGCCAGTCGATGATCACTCCGGCCTTGGTGGACGGGTCGTCGAAGCCGCGCTCCTTCGCCAGGGCGATGAACTCACGTGGTGTCAGTCCGGTCTTGTCCTCGATGTTGTCGAGGTAGGCCTGGAACGACATTGCTTTCTCTCCGTTCTGCTGCGGACATATCGCCCGTGGTGCCCGATCGATGGTCGTCCAGGGTGGACCTGGGCGGGGAGCCTACCTGGTTCGCGCTCCGGCGAGCCGGGTGAAGGTGTCGTGGAGGATCTCGGCGCAGGCGACGGGGTCCGTGGTGGGACCCTGGTGATCACCAGGGAATTCGGTCGCCTTGATGTCGAGCCGTTGGGCCAGCGCCAGGGCCGACCGCAGGGGGACGCCCGCGGGCGAGGCGGCTCCCACGCCTACGGCGATCGGCACGGAGCCGGCACGTAGCGCGGCGACGTCGGGCTCGAAACGCAGCACCGGCAACAGCACATGGGCGAAGAAGTAGTCGAGGTTCCCCTGGATCCGGCCCATCATCTCCAGCGCCTCGGGAGGGAGCCGGGAGGGGTCCGGCATCGCGGGGGGAGCACCGTCGTCCCCCGCGATGGTGGCCACGAACTTCTGCATCGCGGCCCCCGGACCCTCGCTGCGGTAGGTGTCGTGAACCTCTTGGAACGTCGCCCGCCAGTGCGCACTGTCCGGCAGGAACTCCGGGATCGGGGGTTCATGGGCCACCAGGGCACGCACCTGCTCAGGGTGACGTGCCGCCAGATCGAGCCCGGTGAGCGCGCCACCGCTGGTGCCCAGTACGTAGGCGGGTTCGCCGCCGAGGGCTGCGAGCAGGTGGTGCGCGTCCTCACCGAAGGTCGCGACGCTCTGGTCCTCGGGCGGCCCGGTCAGGCTGCTGCGGGACAGCCCGCGCTGGTCGTACGTGACGACGGTGTAGCGGTCGGAGAGCAGTGCGGCGAGCCCGGCCAGTGCCCCGGCATCGGCGGGGGCACCCGGGATCATCAGCAGCAGCGGGCCGGATCCGCTGACCTCGTAGTGCAGTCGTGCTCCGGGAACCTGGAGTGTCTCGTTCATGGATGGTGCCGTTCTTTCTGCGACAGGTGGGTTCAGGGCCGCTGGTAGGTCAGGTCCACGACGCCGGTGGTGAACGCGGCGGATCGGGTGAGCCGGAGGGGGATCGGGCCGGCGGTCTCGGCGAAGAGGCGCTGCCCGCCGCCCAGCACGATCGGGTGGACCAGCAGGCGCAGCTCGTCGATGAGGCCCGCGCGCAGCAGCATCCGGGTCAGGGTGACGCTGCCCGACAGGTGGATGTTCTTTCCCGGCTGCTGCTTGAGGGCGGCCAGGGTGGTGACGACGTCGCCCCTGACCAGGGTCGAGTTCGCCCAGGTCGTGGTGTCCAGGGTGGCCGAGACGACCAGTTTGCGGATGCCGTTCAGCTGATCGGCCAGTTCACCGGTCTGGTGCGGCCAGACCGCGGCGAAGGCCTCGTAGGTCACCCGGCCCAGCAGCAGAGTGTCCGCCGCGGCGTGCATCTGGCCGACCGCGTCGCTCATCTCCTCGTTCAGGTAGGGGAAGTGCCACTTCTCCGGCGCTTCCACGACACCGTCCAGTGACATGAACAGTCCGGCCGTGATTCTCCGGACGGCGGTCATGCGATCACTCCTTCGGGGCTTCACCGGGCAGCCTCGGTGCTCCGGCGGAAGCAAGCTTGTCTTTTGCAACTAAGCTTTGTCAACTGAAGTATGAGATAAGATCTGCATCATGGCGTCTCGTGAGTACGGACAGTTCTGCGGCCTGGCCCGCGCGATGGAGATGATCGGCGAACGGTGGAGCGTGCTGATCCTCCGTAACCTGTTCGCCGGCCCTCAGCGCTTCACCGACCTCCGCAAGGGCCTGCCCGCCATCCCGACCAACATCCTGTCGGCCCGCCTCAAGCAGCTGGAGGAGACGGGCCTCGCCACCCGCCGCGCGCTGCCGCATCCCGAACGCGCGGTCGTCTACGAGCTCACCGACTACGGACGCGACCTCGAACCGGCGTTGATCGCACTCGGCCGCTGGGGTGCCCGGACGATGACCCAGCCCCGGCCTGGCGAAGTCGTCACCGCCGAGTCGGTCGCCATGTCCTTCCGCACCACCTACCAGCCGGAGGCGGCTCAGGGGCTCACCGCCGGCTACGAGGTCCGGATGGGCGACTTCACGTTCAACCTGCAGATCACCGACGGGGTTCTGGCCGTCGGCATCGGCCCGCACCCCGCTCCCGACCTCGTCATCGAACGGCTGACCGGCCACCCGATCCGCGAACTCATGACCGGTGACAAGACCCCGGACGAACTACTCCGCGACGGCGGCATCCGGGTGGAAGGCGACCCCGCGCTTCTCAACCGATTCGCCGAGATCTTCCGCCTCTGACATCGGAAAGGCGTCCGCCCCGCCCACGGCGCCTTCGGCGCGCTCTATTTCAGGCGACTCTCACCTCACCCGGAACCGCCGCAGCACAGCTCGATCGAAATGTGCGGCAGCCGGTCGGTTTCTCGCAGTCCCGGGGTGCTCTGTTACCGCGGGGCCAAGCTGTGCCACCCCAGCTCTACTGGGTCAGACGCTATTCGTCGGTCATGCCCTCCTCAGCCCGGCTGGCCATGGCGGCCCGCCTCGAGGGTCGCGCGGAGGGTGGCCAGGGTCGCGGCGATGCGGGTCAGGTCGCCAGAGGAAACCGCCGCGGTCAGCGAGACGAGTTCGCTTTCGACGAGGGGGCGGGAAGCGGCCAGCAGCTTCTCGCCCTCGGATGTGAGGCGGAGGACGGACGAGCGGCGGTCCTGGGGGTGTGCGACCCGCACGCACCAGCCCGCGGCCTCGAGCCGGTCGACCGCCTTGCTGACGGCTCCCACGGTGATCGCCAGCTCGCCGACGATGTCGAGCACGCGGCACCCCGGCACCCGGTCGATGATTTCCAGAAGCTCGTACTGTCCCAGTCCCAGCCCTTGTTCGGCGCGCAGCCGGGCGCTCACCGCGTTGTAGAGCCGGGTCTCGACGCGAACGAGGTCGGTGAAGATCGGGGTGACGTGGCTCACGAAAACCTCCAATAGATTCCCGGGAATCATCTTCTATGGAATCCGGTTGGGGAAGGCAGATGGATTCCCAGGAATCAATCCTCTCATCCCACCCCCTGGAGGCCCGACATGTCCCGACAGCAGCGCGACGCCCTGGACGCCCTGCTCCGTTCCGCTCCCCGCGGCGAGACGCCGCCCACTCCCAAGGAGCAGCGCAGCGGTTTCGCCGCAGCCATCACCCGCCCCGCGCCGGAGGGCGTGGCCACCCGCAGGACCGTCCTGGGCGGGCGACCCGCCCTGGAGCTGGAGCCGGCCGAGGTCTCCGGCCGCGGCAGGCTGCTCTACCTGCACGGCGGCGGCTACGTCGTCGGCTCGCCCGACACCCACGCCGGGCTCGTCGGCGAACTGGCCCGCCGCGCGGGGCTGCGGGCGACATCGGTGGACTACAGGCTGGCGCCCGAGCACCCATTCCCCGCGGCCGTCGACGACGGGCTCGCGGCCTACCGTGAGCTGCTGGCGGCGGGCACCAGCCCGCGGGACCTCGTGGTGGCCGGCGACTCCGCCGGGGTCGGGCTGAGCATCGCCACCTTGCTCGCGGCCCGGGAGGCCGGGCTGCCGCAACCAGCCGCCGTGGTCGTCTTTTCTCCCTGGGTCGACCTCACCCTCGCTGGAGCGAGCATCCGTTCCAAAGAGGACGCCGACCCCATCTTCACCGAGGCGGACATGCGCGCCTATGCCGATCTGTACGTCGGCGCCGGCGACCGGGCGCATCCCCTGGCCAGTCCGGTGTTCGGCGACCTCACCGGACTGCCCCCACTGCTGGTGCAGGTCGGGGCGAACGAGGTGCTGCTCGACGACGCGGTCCGGCTGGCCGGCCGCGCGGGCGCCGACGACGTCGAGGTCACACTCGAAGTCTGGCCTGGCCTCCCCCACGTCTTCCAGCACCACTACGACCGCCTCGACGAGGCGGACGCCGCACTCGACCGCGCCGCCCGCTTCCTCACCGGCCACCTGGACGCCGGCCACCGGGGCGCCGGCCGTCTCGAACCGGTCCACTGACCCTGATCCCGGCGGCCGGGCCCGCGGCCGCCGGGAAGCCGTGGTGTTACGAGTCCTGCCTCTGAAGCTCTTCGGGAGCGTGGGCGCTGAGGGGCCTCAGCCAGTGGATCTCCAGATCCTCGCGTAGGTAGTCCATGCGCCTCTCCTGGAACCGGGCGAGGTCGGGCTGGGCGAGGTGCCTGCGCAGGTCGTCCCCCGAACGCCACAGCTCGTAGAAGACCAGCGTCGTGGGGTCGGACGCGTCGCGGTGGACCTGGTACTGCCAGGAGCCGGGCTCGGCACGGGTCGGCTCGACGAACGACAGCAGCAGCCGCTCCAGTTCCTCGGCGCGTTCGGGTCGGGGCCGGGCGAATCCGTAGATCCCGATGGGGCCCTCTCCATCAGGTATGACGATTTTCATACCTATGGAGGTTAGGTGCGGCCCTAGGTATGATGCAAGTCGTACCTAGAGGGGGAGGACATGGATCTCGGCAAGGTGTTCGCCGCGCTCGCCGACGACTCCCGGCGGCGAATGGTGGCCGAACTCGCGGCCGATCCGGAGGACCGGGAGCGCCCCTGCGGATCCTTCGACCTGCCGGTGAAGAAGGCCACACGTACCCACCACTTCCGAGTCCTTCGGGAAGCCGGCCTCGTCGCACAGCGCGATCACGGCAACGGGAGCGCGCTGAGATTGCTCAGGAAGGACATCGAGCAGCACTGCCCCGGCCTGCTGCAACTCCTCGTCGCCGAACTGGGGCAATCGGACGCGGACAAGGCGCCCTGACGCCCGAGCCTGCCCGAGGTCGCCGGGTTCGCGCGCCTGCCGACCGTTTAGGTGGTGTCGCCGCCACGAAAAGGTGCCTTCGGCGCGCCTTATTCGAGGCGACCCTCACCTCGCCCGGAACCGCCGCACCGCAAGGCGTCTCAACTCCACACAGTCCGGTGCTGTGGCATGCCTTCTCTGTTGATACGGCGTGCGCACTCGTGACAGCTCGCCGGACAGGCCGGGGTGAGCCGCAACTGCCCGTTCCGGCTCTCGATTGTTCGAGCAGCTCTCTGCTTTCGCCGGCCTGCGGGTCGGTGAGTGGTAACCGTGGTGAGGGTCGCTCTTAATAAAGCGTGCGGAAGGCACCATGTCGGCGCGGGTGCCGGTCCACCAGAGCTCGTCTGTGACCGGCAATGGGTTCGACAACCCTCAGCGAGGGTCGAAGCGACGCCTGAAACGGTGTCGCCGACCACGAAAAGGTGCCTTCGGCGCGCTTTGTTCGAGGCGGCCCTCGCCGCACCCGTAACCGCCACACCGCAGCTCGATCGCCCGCTCGGACATCACTGCAACTGAGCCTCGAATCTGCGCAGTCTCCTCTGTAGGCGGGTTGAGTCGGTGGCTCGTGCGATCTCCGCGACGTCGGCGGCGACCGCACGAGCCTGCGTGATGTCCGCCATGGCCGCATGAGCCTCAGCCGAGTGCAAGAGATATTGCGCCGCCCACTCGGAACGGCGCACCTCAACGGGTAGGGCCGCGAGTCCTTGCTGTATCAGCTCGATGGCCGCGCTGTGCCGGCCGAGAAGCCGGTAAGCCAGTCCGCGTTGCATCAGCAGATAGTCAGAGTCGTAGAAATAGATCCATGGCGGCTCTTCCTCCGGATGCTCCCCGGCCGCCTGTGCCAGCTCCAAGGCCTCGTCGAGCTTCCGGTCGGTCGCCTCTCCATCGCCTGTAAGGGCATGTCCTCGGGCTTCTTGTTGAGCACCGAGCGCCCGTACGCCGGGGCTGACCGTTCGCTCACGCTGGGCGGCCTGCGACAGACCGATCATGGGTTCTACACGGCCGGAGAGCCACCCTAGGTAGCCCTTCATGCTCAAGATGGTGGCGATCATGTTCCTGTCGTCGGTCTCGGTGCTCCACTCCAGGGCGCGGTCGTAGTACCGGTTCGCATCGACCGGCCGTGAGCTGTTCGCGTGCAACCATCCCGCGAACTGCGACCACTGGCTTGCCATGTCCAACATCGGCCTTCGAAATGGACCCCTGGAGTCGATGACGAGCCGCTCGACGACCGTCAGCTGAGCTGTCACGACACCTAGAAGCGGCGCGGACCCGACCAGGTCTTCTGTGCGTCGCTGGGCGGCCAGTACATGCGCCAACGAATCCAGGACCCCGAGATCCAGCCGACGCGGTGCCCGCGCCGCCTCGTCGAGCCGCTCGGCGTCCTGTTGCGGCCACAGGGAGGTCTGCCTGAAGAGCCCGCTCTCGTCGGCACCGAAGGCGTGCGCGTACAAGAGGGGATAAGGATCGCGGGGCCGGTGTTTCCCCGCCTCCCAGTTCTTGATCGAACGGACGAGGGACTCCCGTCCGGGCATCGGGATCTGCAACGCGTCGGCCGCCAAGGTCAGGCGCCTGGCCATCTCCTTCTGTGACCAGCCCCTCTCGCGTCGCCCAGAACGCAGTCGGCCGGCCCACGTCGGTATCTCTTCCATCGCGGACCTCAGGGGGTAGGGGAACGTCCTACCTCCAGTTTCCCCTATCACCCTCTGGTTGTGCACGATTACGCGGGGTTGAGATGGGAGGTGTCCGAAAGAACGCGGGACCCGCAGGCGACCTCACCGCCGCACGGGTCCCTTGATCAGGAAGTGAGTCCTGACCCGTGCCCAAGCCTAGAGTCATTCGTGTCCGGCACCATGCCGATGCGCCTCCCAGACCGATGGGGTGCCGGTGGTGCGGTCATCCGCCGTACGCGCACGACGCGGCCGGCCTTCCGCACCGGCGTCACCATGAGTGGGAGCACCCCACCAACGCGCAGATGCGCGCCCGACTGGACGCCCGGCGCCGCCTCGGTCTGTGCGGCCCGCTCCCGGCCGCGGCTCCGGCCCGTCCGCTGAAGCTCCACCCGCCCGCCGTCGCCCGCCCCGCTCGGCCGGTCACCGCGTCATCGCCTTCGGGGCGCGGCCGTTCGCCGGACAGGAGGCGGTTGCAGCGTGAGGCCGTGGCATGAGCGGGGCATCGGGACGGCCGGCCGACCATGCCGATCACGAGCCGCCGGTGTTGTGGACGTGGGCCGCGGACGACCTCCGCGGGCGCGGCGTACGTGGGGTGACCGATGTACCCGGCACGGCGCACCGCGAGCTGCTGGCCGCGCTGCGGGCGATGCCGAAGCGGGGGCAGGGCAGTATCCGCCAGGCGCGGCTGGATCTCTGCGCGCACCCCTACCCGGCTTACCGCTATGGGCCGGTTCTGGTACGCGCCCGCCGGGACGGTACCACCGGCGAGATCGTCTTCCGGTATCGCGCGGGATGGCGATAGCGAAGACCCGCAGCAAGGCGGTGCCTCGCTGCGGGTCCGTGAGTGGTGAGTGCGGTGAGACTCGCCTCGAATGAAGCGTGCCGAAGGCACCTTCTCGTGGTCGGTGAGGTCAAAAGAATCCGGGCCGGCCCCGTACAGGGCCGACCCGGATGGGAGTGCGTCAGACCAGGTCGAAGCGGTCGGCGTTCATGACCTTGTTCCACGCCGCGACGAAGTCCTTCACGAACTTCTCCTTGGCGTCGTCGCTCGCGTAGACCTCGGAGAGGGCGCGCAGCTCCGAGTTCGAGCCGAAGACGAGGTCGGCGCGGGTGCCGGTCCACTTGAGCTCGCCCGTGGCCGCGTCGCGGCCCTCGAAGATGCTCTGGTCCTCGGAGATCGACTTCCACGTCGTGCCCATGTCGAGCAGGTTGACGAAGAAGTCGTTGGTCAGCACGCCGGGGTTCGTGGTGAAGACGCCGAGGTGCGACTGCTTGTAGTTGGCGCCCAGGACGCGGAGGCCACCGACGAGCACCGTCATCTCGGGGGCGCTCAGGGTCAGCAGGTTCGCCCGGTCGATCAGCAGGTACTCGGCCGGCAGCCGGTTGCCCTTGCCGACGTAGTTGCGGAACCCGTCGGCGGTCGGCTCCAGCGCGACGAACGACTCCACGTCCGTCTGCTCCTGGGAGGCGTCCGTGCGGCCCGGGGTGAAGGGGACCTCCACGTCGAACCCGGCGTCCTTGGCGGCCTTCTCGACGGCCGCGCCACCGGCGAGGACGATGAGGTCGGCGAGCGAGATCTGCTTGCCGCCGGTCTGGGTGGCGTTGAAGGACTCCTGGATCCCCTCGAGGGTGCGCAGCACCGTCGCGAGCTGGTCGGGGTCGTTGACCTCCCACCCGCTCTGCGGCTCGAGGCGGATGCGGGCGCCGTTGGCGCCGCCGCGCTTGTCGCTGCCCCGGAAGGACGAGGCCGACGCCCACGCGGTGAAGACGAGCTGGGACACCGACAGTCCCGAGGCGAGGATCTGGGCCTTGAGGGCGGCGATGTCGGCGGCGTCGACGAGCTCGTGCGTCACCGGGGGCAGCGGGTCCTGCCAGATCAGCGTCTCGGTCGGGACCTCCGGGCCGAGGTAGCGTACGACCGGGCCCATGTCGCGGTGGGTCAGCTTGAACCACGCGCGGGCGAAGGCGTCGGCGAACTCGTCGGGGTTCTCGTAGAAGCGCCGCGAGATCTGCTCGTAGATCGGGTCGAACCGGAGCGCGAGGTCGGTGGTCAGCATCGACGGCGCGTGACGCTTCGACGGGTCGTGGGCGTCGGGCACCGTGCCCTCACCGGCACCGTGCTTCGGCTTCCACTGGTGCGCGCCGGCCGGGCTCTTGGTCAGCTCCCACTCGTAGCCGAACAGGTTCCAGAAGAAGTTGCTGGACCACTTCGTCGGCGTCGTGGTCCAGGTGACCTCGAGACCGCTGGTGATCGTGTCGCCGCCCTTGCCGGTGCCGAAGCTGTTCCGCCAGCCGAGGCCCTGCTCCTCGAACGAGGCGGCCTCGGGGTCGGGGCCGACGTTGTCCGCCGGACCGGCACCGTGGGTCTTGCCGAAGGTGTGACCGCCCGCGATCAGGGCGACCGTCTCCTCGTCGTTCATCGCCATGCGGCGGAAGGTCTCACGGATGTCGCGGGCCGCGGCGAGCGGGTCCGGGTTGCCGTTCGGGCCCTCAGGGTTGACGTAGATGAGGCCCATCTGGACCGCGCCGAGGGGGTTCTCCAGCTCACGGTCGCCGGTGTAGCGCGCGTCGCCGAGCCAGGTGGTCTCCGGACCCCAGTACACGTCCTCCTCGGGCTCCCAGACGTCCTCGCGGCCGCCGCCGAAGCCGAAGGTCTTGAAGCCCATCGACTCCAGGGCGACGTTGCCGGCGAGGATCAGCAGGTCGGCCCAGGAGATCTTCTGGCCGTACTTCTTCTTGACCGGCCACAGCAGGCGGCGGGCCTTGTCGAGGTTGGCGTTGTCCGGCCAGCTGTTGAGCGGGGCGAAGCGCTGCTGGCCAGCCCCGGCGCCGCCGCGGCCGTCACTGATCCGGTAGGTGCCCGCGCTGTGCCACGCCATGCGGACGATGAGCGGGCCGTAGTGACCGAAGTCGGCCGGCCACCAGTCCTGCGAGGTGGTCAGCACCTCCGCGATGTCCTGCTTCACGGCCGCGAGGTCGAGGCTCTTGAACGCCTCCGCATAGTTGAAGTCCTCACCGAGGGGGTTGGCCACGGCCGGGTTCTTGGCGAGGATCTTCAGGTTGAGGCGCTCCGGCCACCACTGGCGGTTTCCGCCGCCCTGCGTCGGGTGCAGGGCACGCTGGTGCGCGACCGGGCAGCCGCCTTCGTCCCCCGACTTCGGGTCGGTGACGATCGCGTCATGGTTCTCGGACATGGGAATCCTTCCGGACTGGATCAGGGTGGCTCATCAACTGCGGACGGTGGAACAGTCGGGGCACAGGCCCCAATAGATGACCTCGGCCTCGTCGATCGAGAAGCCGTGGTCGTCGGACGCGGTCAGGCAGGGCGCCTCGCCGACCGAGCAGTCGACGTCGGCGACGACACCGCACGACCGGCACACGACGTGGTGATGGTTGTCCCCGACGCGCCCCTCGAACCGGGCCGGGCTGCCGGGCGGTTCGATGCGGCGGAGCAGTCCCGCCGCGGTGAGCGCGTGGAGGGCTTCGTACACGGCTTGCAGGGACACGTGGCCCACGCGGTCGCGCACGCCGGAGGCGATCGACTCGACGTCGAGGTGGTCACCGTCCCGGACGGTCTCCAGCAGTGCGACGCGGGCCGCCGTCACCCGCAGGCCGGCACCGCGCAACTCCTCTGCGGCGGTCGGAGTGTGAGACGCGGTCATGCGTCAAACCTACAGGGATAAACCCGAATGATTCAAGTTAACGAATGACCCGCGTTTAGTAATGCTTCAGGAGAGGTTCGTAGCGTGGCGGGTCCGCTACGGAAGGTCGCGCAGCGGGAGCCTCGGGGCCCGCGCGGGCGGACAGGAGGAATGTCGATCACGGATGTGGGATACTCAGATCGGTTGCCAAACCGCTATCCGGGCTTCGGGTAGCGGTTTTTTGTTTCCCGTGAAACCTCGGTCACGTGCGCCAGTCCTGCCATGACCCCGCACAAGGAGAAGCATGACCACCCCCTCCCTGCCTCGGCAGCTCGCCCGTACCCGGCGCTTCGCCCTCGGCGTCCCGAGCCGGGCCACCGTCTCACCGGATGGCGGCACGGTCTTCTTCCTGCGTACCAGTGCGGGGGACGACCCCGTCTCCTGTCTGTGGGCGCTCGACGTGGCCACCGGGAAGGAACGGCTGCTCGCGGACCCGCGGGTCCTCCTCGCCGGGACAGCGGAGGAACTGTCCCCCGAGGAGCGCGTCCGGCGGGAGCGCGCCCGCGAGATGTCCTCCGGCATCGTCGCCTACGCGGCGGACGACGCCTGCGAGCTGCTCGTGTTCGCGCTCTCCGGCGGGCTGTGGACGCTGCGTCCAGCCGACGGCTCGGTGCGGCGCCTGCCCGCCGTCGAGCCCGTCGCCGATCCCCGCCCGGACCCCACCGGCCGGCGCGTGGCGTACGTCACCGGCGGCGCCATGCGCGTGATCGAGGCCGACGGCGGCGAGGACCGGCCGGTCGCGGTCCCGGACGGACCAGAGATCGGCTTCGGTCTCCCCGAGCACGTCGCCGCCGAGTCGATGGGCCGCCACCGCGGGTACTGGTGGGCGCCGGACGGACGGGAGCTGCTGGTCGCCAAGGTGGACACCACACGCGTGCAGCGCTGGTACCTCGCCGACCCCGCCGACCCCGGTCGTCCGCCCGTCAGCTTCCCCTACCCGGCCGCCGGCACCCGCAACGCCGAGGTCACCCTGTGGATCGCCGGTGTCGAAGGGACGCTACGCCAGGTCGAATGGGACACCGCGTCGTTCGAGTACCTCACCGCGGCGGGCTGGGACTCCTCCGGCCCCTACGCCGCCGTGCAGACCCGCAGCCAGCGGCACGTCCGCGTCCTCGGCATCGACCCCGCCACCGGCGCCACCGAGGTACTCGGCGATCAGCACGATGACGCGTGGGTGGAGCTGATCTCTGGACTGCCCGCGCGCACGCGGGCGGGCGTCCTGCTGACCAGCGGCGACACCGGCGACACGCGTCACCTGCTGTTCGGCGGACGGCCCGTCACCCCGCCCGGGCTGCAGCTGAACGCCGTCCTCGCGGTGGACGGCGAGACCGTGCTGTTCACCGCGTCCGACGAACCGACCGAGGTCCACCTGTGGGCCTACGACCCCGCGTCCGGCCTGCGCAGGGTGAGCACCGAGCCGGGCGTGCACGGCGGGACCCGGCGGGCGGGCACCACCGTCCTGGTCTCCCGCTCCCTCGACCGCCCCGGAACGCGCACCACCGTCCAGCCTGAGGGCGGGGACGGCGTCGAGATCGTCTCGCACGCCCAGCGTCCCGTGCTGGAACCCCGGGTGGAGATCCTCTCCCTCGGCCCCCGCGCGCTGCGCGCCGCCCTCTTCCTGCCCTCCTGGTACGAAGACGGCCCGCTACCGGTGCTGATGGACCCGTACGGCGGACCGGCCATGCGCAAGGTGACCGCCGAACAGGCGTGGTGGACGTACGTCTCGCAGTGGTTCGCCGAGCAGGGCTTCGCCGTGCTGGCCGTCGACGGGCGCGGCACGCCCGGCCGGGGACCCACGTGGGAGCGGGCCGTCCACCTCGACCTCGCCGAGCCGGTGCTCGCCGACCAGGTGGAGGCCCTCCAGGAGGCCGCCGCGTGCCGCCCCTCGCTCGACCTCACCCGGGTCGGCATCCGCGGCTGGTCGTTCGGCGGGTACCTCGCCGCCCTCGCGGTGCTGCGCCGGCCGGACGTCTTCCACGCCGCCGTCGCCGGGGCCCCGGTCACCGACCAGCGGCTGTACGACACCCACTGGCGCGAGCGGCACCTGGGGCACCCCGACGAGCACCCGGAGGCGTACGACCGCTGCTCGCCGATCGCCTCGGCGGCCTCACTGAGCCGTCCACTGCTGCTGGTCCACGGGCTCGCCGACGACAACGTGTTCGCCGCGCACACCCTGCGCCTCTCCGCCGCGCTGCTGGCGGCGGGACGGCCGCACGAGGTGCTGCCGCTGTCCGGCACGACACATCTTCCCAGCGAGGAAACGGTGGCGGAGAACCTCCTGCTGCACCAGCTCGACTTCCTCCAGCGTGCCCTGGGCCTGCCCCGGCGCCCGGCCGGCTGAGCCGCCCACCGACGTCCTGAGGTCAGCCGGTGCCGGCCTTCAGGCGTCGCAGGGTGGCCCGCCTTCCTTCGGGCTCACCCGCCTTCCTTGCCCAGGCGGTCGGCGAGCAGGATCTTGCCCCGGTCTCCGGCCTGCCTGCACTGCTGTTGAAGCTCCGAGAACCATTCGGTCAGCTCAGCGTCGCCCTGGCGTCGGGCGTCCTCCTTGTAGGTCTCCAGGCGCCAGGCGTCCTCCAGGCATCCCTGCACCACGGTGATCAGGTCGTAGTTCTTGTCCTTGACCGGGCTCTCGGGCCGCTGCGTCATGATCAGTCCCCCGTGTCTCCGCTTCCCGTTAGATGCCTGATTCCCGGACCTTGACCGGATAACCGCTGATCAGGGGCAGGTCACTCGGCGGCCGCCGGGGGCGGCCGTACGGAGCAGGCCGCCGTGGCGCGCAGCACATCGGCCAGCTGACGAGCGTTGGTCTGCGCGTAGTCCCGGTAACAGTTGTTCATGAGGACGTGGGTCGCCGAGGCGTCCTCGGCCAGCTCGCACAGCTTGGGCGCCCACTCCCGCAGCTCCTCCGGACGGTAGAGGTAACCGAAGCGCTCGTAGATGTCGCGGCTACGCCATTTGTCGCTGTGGCCGTGGAAGCGGACGATCTCCAGGTCCGCCGTGGCCGCGACGACGGGCGGGACCGAGCAGGGGTGGCCCTGCGGCATGTCGACGCAGACGTACGGGATGGCGTACGAGCGGAGGAAGTCCAGCGTCTCGGCCCGGTTCTCCTCGGTCATCCAGGTCCCGTTGCGGAACTCCACGGAGATCTCCAGCGGCTCGCACCGCCGCTTGCACTCCAGGATGTAGTGCTTGTTGCCCTTGCCGATCGGGAACCAGCGCGGGAACTGGAACAGCACGGCCCCGAACCTGCCCGCCTCCCACAGCGGAAGCAGCGCCGTCACGAACCGCTCCCACACCTGCTCCACCACGGCCGGGTCGACGTCCCGTACGTACAAATTCTTCGCGCCCGGCTCCACCTCGCCCCGCAGATCCCTGGGCAGGGCAGCCGGGCGGGTCGGATGGCCGGTCAGCAGCGAGAACGCCTTGGCGTCGAAGGTGAAGCCCGGCGGGGTCCGCTCCGCCCACAGCCGCGCCGTCTCCTCGGCGGGCAGCGCGTAGTAGGTCGAGTCCACCTCCACCACCGGGAAACACGAGGCGTAGTACCGCAGCCGCTCCTCCGCCGTCGTCACCTCCGGCGGGTACCACCCGGACCGCAGGAGGGTCTTGTCCGTCCACGACGCCGTGCCGACGAGGATCTCACCCATGTCGCCGACGGTCCCGCCGCCCGCTCACATACTGGTGTGCGGCCGGGCTCTCCGGCCGGCGAAGTGGTAGGTCTCCCCCCGCGAGATGTAGCGGACGCGGTCCGACAACCCGAGGCGGCTGACGTGCCGGCGGAAGTCGTCCAGCCCGGACTTGAACGCCTCGTAGTCGTCGTAGTGGATGGGCAGCGCCCGGCTCGGCTTCATCAGATCGACCCACTGGGCGCCCTGCATACCGTCCATGGTGACCACGATCTTGCCGGGCAGGGTGGTCCCTCCGAGATGCACCATCGCGAGATCGATCTCCGGGAAGCGCTGCGGGATCGACTCCAGGCGCTGGTCGAAGAGGGTGTCTCCGCTGATGTGCATACGGAGATCCACCTCGCCCTCCTCGTGGCCGAACTCCAGCATGCTGCCCATGACCTGCGGCAGCAGCTTGTCGATCACACCCGGCCCGTGGCGCCCGGGGGTTGCGGTGATCCGCAGTGTGTGCCCTCTGCGGTTCAGCCGGCAGTCCTCCCAGGTCTCCAGGCTCACCGTGTTGTGGAATCCCTGGCGCCTCAGCCGATGGGCGGCCTGCGGGGTGGTGATGATCGGCGTGTTCCGGTCGAGATCCCGGCGCACCACCCGGTCCCAGTGATCACCGTGCAGGTGCGACAGCACGACGGCGTCGATCTCGGGGAGCTGGTTGATCTCGATCGCCGGATTCGTACGGCGGCGGGTGCTCAGCCCCCAGCCGAGATAGGCGCGCTGGCCGCGGTGGAGGAAGTTCGGGTCGGTCAGCAGCGTGAACCCCTGACAGCGGATCAACGTGGTGGCGTTTCCGACGAAGAAGACACTCGCCTCTGCCGGCTCGGACATCGGGGCCACCTCCCCTCTCTCCAGATATTTCAGGTTAAGCACACAACAAGCACCGCCCCGGTACGGGGGGGCACGGCGTTGACCAGCGGTTTTGCCGTCGTTGCCCATACCTGACGGAAGGTGACAGGTACCGGGGGCAGGATGGTCGTGCACCACAACCAAGGAGGACGACGTGCCACGAGCCAACGGCACCTTTGACATCGACGGCTGGGAGCCGGAGACCTACGACGAGCGCGAAGGAGCCACGCTCGGCCGGGTCCACATAACCAAGACCTTCCACGGCGACCTGGACGGCACCAGCACCACCGACATCATGACCGCGATGACGCAGGTGGAGGGCTCGGCCGCCTACGTGGGGTTCGAGCGCTTCACCGGGACGCTCCATGGGCGCAAGGGCACCTTCGTGCTGCACCACACCGCCAGGGGGAGCCGCGGGGAGCAGTCGATGAACTGGATGATCGTGCCCGACTCCGGCACCGGGGAGCTGCACGGCATCCACGGGGAAGGCCAGATCATCGTCGAGGGCGGCGCCCACTCGTACTACCTGGACTACGAGATCGGCTGACGCTCGTCCCCTTCCGGGGGCATCGCGATCGCGCGGGGCGCGCCCGACACCCCCGGCGGCCACCGCGATCGGCGGACCGCCTGCAACGCCTCCTGACCACCACCGCGGTCAACGGGTCGCCTCAACGCCTCCCCGGTCGCCACTGTTGGTCAGCCGGGTCCCTTCCCAACGCCTTCCCGGCCGCCGCTGTAGGTCAGCCGCGTGCCTTCCCAACGCCTTCCCGGCCGTCGCTGTTGGTCAGCCGCGTGCCTTCAACGCCTCCCGGCCGCCACCGCCACCTCGGGCCTCGCGAGATACAGCGTCGCCAGCTCCCTCGCCGTCGCCTCCAGCCGCTCACGCAGCTCGTACGGCTCGAGCACCTCGACCGCCGCACCCAGCTTCATGAACTCCATCTGAGCGTGGTCGAGGGACTCGATGGGCACGACGGCGGTCACCCAGCCGTCCTCGTCGGGGCCGGTACCGGTCCGCTCGACGGCCTCGACCACGGCGGAACTCATCAGCTCGCGCATCCGTCTCCTGCCCGCGGGCGAGAGCCGCACGGTCGCCTCGCCCTGGTACAGCCGGCTGCGGAAATCGTTCAGGAACGACCGCCAGTAGGCCGGCAGGTCGAAGCCCGCCGGCCGTTCGAAGGACTCGTCCAGGACCTTGAGGCCCAGGACCTGGTGCACCCGGTACGTACGGATCTGCTCCCCGCCGCGCGCGACCAGGTACCACTTCCCGCCCTTGAGGACGACGGCGTACGGATCCAGGAAGCGCGTGACGTCCGTGGGCTCCGTCCAACGGCGGTAGCGCACCTCGATGCGACGCTGGTTCCAGACGGCGTCGGCGATGGCCGCCAGGTGCGGCGAGCGGTCGCCATCGTGGTACCACCCGTGGGCGTCGAGATGGAAGCGCTCCTGGATCCGCCTCGCCCGCTCACGCAGCTCGGCCGGGAGCGCGGCCTGCAGCTTCAACTGCGCCGCCGCGACCACCGCGCCGAGGCCCAGCTCGGCGGCCGGCCCCGGCATCCCCGCCAGGAACAGCGCCTCCGCCTCCTCGCTGCTCAGCCCGGTGAGCCTGGCGCGATAGCCCTCCAGCAACTGGTAACCACCCGCCGGCCCGGCGTCGCCGAACAGCGGAACCCCCGCGGCCTGCAAGGACTCCACGTCCCGGTAAATCGTGCGAACCGAAACCTCCAGCGTCCCCGCCAGCTGCCGCGCCGTCATCCGGCCTCGGGTCTGGAGCAGGAGCAGGATGGAAAGCAGTCGGCTGGCACGCATATCGCTGACAATACGTGTCAGTCTGGTTCCTGCACCCCGAATCACTAATGACGATGGGCCAGCAGGCCGGCCTGTAGGAACTTACGGACTAGCCCCTGATCACGCCCTTGGTCGGCTCTTACCTGAAGGGCCGAGACTGGTAACCGATGTCGCGAAGACGGTTCCGTATCGGAAGATTGTGGACAACCGCTCCACGTGCGACCAAGGGAGGGAGCCGATCCCTTGCTAGGCTGCAAGCATCTGTTAGGAACCCGGCGTTGTCCCATCCCCGGCTGATGGGACCGTTGAGAAGTGGGGTTACACCGTGAAGAAGCTGCTCGTTCTCGCGCTCGTTGCCCTTGGGGGGCTACTCGTCTGGCGCAAGGTGCAGGCCGACCGCGCCGAGCTGGACCTGTGGACTGAGGCAACCGGTAGCGAGAACTGACCACCCCGGCTGCCGATGCGGGGTGCGTTGATGGTTCTGGATCAAGGCGGAGGTGAAGGCATGAACACCGCCTCACCCATCAGGCTCGCCTGCCTCGATCTGGCCGGCACCACCATCGGCGACATCGCCATGGTGGAGCGGGCGTTCGCCGAGGCGATCGCCACGCAGGGCATAGTCCCCGGGACCGGGGCATATGCGCGTGCCATGGTGCACGTGCATCGGTCCCGGGGCTGTCCCGCCATCGACATCTTCCGCGGCCTGTTCCCCGACAACGAGGCCCAGGCCCAGGCCGCCAACCTCACCTTCGAGCGCTCCTACGAGGGCGCGATCGAGCGGGCGGGCCTCTTTCCCCTTCCCGGCACCGTCGAGGCCCTCGAGAAGCTCCGCGCCGCCGGGATCAAGATCTGCGTGATGACCGGCTTCAGCCGCGCCACCCTCGGCCGCGTGCTGGGCGCCGTCGGCTGGACCGACAAGATCGACCTGGCCCTCTGCCCCGAAGACGCGGGCCGCGGCCGCCCCTGGCCCGACATGGTCCTCACCGCGGTCCTCAGACTCCGCATCGACGATGTCCGCCACGTCGCCGTGGTCGGCGACTCCGAAAGCGACATGCTCAGCGGAAGCCGCGCCGGCGCCTCGGTGGTCGCCGGCGTCCTCACCGGAGTCCACAGCCGCGAACGCCTCCTCCAGGGCGGCGCCACCACGATCATCGACTCCATAGCCGACTTCCCCACCCTCATCCTCGACAGCACCCCCACCACGGCCCCAGTAGCCACTTCCTCCCGGTAGGCTGTCCTCCAACAAGGGGCCTTAGCTCAGTTGGCAGAGCGCCTGCTTTGCAAGCAGGATGTCAGGAGTTCGAATCTCCTAGGCTCCACCGCAGGTAAAGGCCACTTTCCATGATCGGGACGTGGCCTTTTCGATCATGTACAGCAGTACAGTACAGCGACGACTACGCATCTGATCCCACGTGCGCAGAAGCCGTCAAGGCCGGCTTCCTGAGGCAGCCGCGGGGGTTGTTGCACCACATCGCGGCGGCGCCAGGCCGAGCACTTCGCTGAGGCCCAGGTCAACGCAAGCTGTGAATGCACGCAAGATCATTTCTGGAGTCTCAACGGCAACGGGCTCTGACAACCGTTAGGCCTATCGTTCGTGTCCGATGGGATGGCAATGTCGGTTAACCGTGTGTAGGTGCGTCCGCTTATCGCGGCCGCGCTAGTTCTGCCCCTGCTCTGCATCGTCTTACTCTCGTTCCCTGCATGGGTCTGCTGGCCCTTCCTCACTGAGGAAAAGCGTAAGACGGTGATCAAGTTCCTCGCTCAACTCACTCTGTGGGCCAAGGCGATTGGCGCGGGCAGCTAGCCTCGCACGAGCACAACGAAGAAGTGCCCTGCATATGCTGCAGGGCACTTCTTCTATTCTTGCTGCCAATCCCCCATCAATCGCCGGCGGTGCGCGGGCGGAGCGTGGACGGCCAGGAGGACAGGCGGAGCGTGCGGTTGGTGCCGGCGGGGGTGGTGGCGCCGACGGGGGTGGAGGCGGTGGGGCGGTCGGACTGGCACCGCTGTTTCTCTGAAGCGGTCATCGGGCCGGTGCGCTGGTAGACGCGGTCGGACAGTTCGGTGGCGGGGTAGTCGAGGGCGGTGTACAGGCGCCAGTCGGTGTTGGGGTCGGCGGGAGTGGGGTTGGATTTGAACCAGCCCTCGGTACGCCGGCGGCCGGCCTGGGTCTCGATCCAGGAGGCTTCCGAGGGTTGGAGGATCTCGGTGATGTTGCCTGTGGCGGAGGTCGTCCAGGGAGGGGTGGCGGTTCCGGTGGCGAACTGCTGGGACATGTTGCTCGTCGTGGTACCGCCGTTCGGCGTCGTGGCACCGGGCAGTGCGGCGGCGGCCGGCAGGTCACCGTAGGAACGTCCGGTGAAGGGGACCGGGCGGGTGCGGGTGAGGGCGTTACGGGTGCAGTTGATGTAGGTGTCGCCGTTGAGTTGGGCGGGCTCGTAGTAGGCGTACGAGTAGGCCTTGTCCGGGGTGAAGGTGCATTTGTCCGGGGTGCTGTTGCAGTAGTTGACGGCCTCGGTGACCGGCCTGCTGTCGTTGCCGTAGAAGGCCTGGGAGGGCGGCAGGGCGGTCTTGGGGATGGTCTTGTCGACCGGCGGAGGAACCTGCACCGCCCGCACGTTGGCGATCATCGGTCCGCAGTTGCCGTTGGCGTTGGCGGAGTTCGGTACCTGAGAGGTGAAGGTGAGCAGTGGTTCGTGCTCGGAGGCGGTGAAGGTGTAGGTCTGCCCGAGGCGCCAGACGCCCTTGCCCAGGGTATTGAGCTTCTTGTCGGGGTCGGGGGCGGTCGTCCGCTCGCTGAGCTGTCCGCCGGCTCCTTCGATGGTGTAGGGCTGTCCTTGGGCGACGGCGGCAGGGGTGCACGCGGCGGCGATACCGGGACTGTCGTCGAAGGTGACGGTGACCAGGGCGCCGGCGCGTACGCCGCGCAGTCGTTGCTTGAACCCGTAGTTGGCTGTGGGGAAGCGCAGCATGACGGCGACCTGGTCGTCCGGGTGCCCGGACTGTGTGCCGGCGTATCGTCCGACCCCGGACGCCGTGCCGGATCCGGAGGTCGAACCGACGGACCAACCCTGGACCGCGGCCCAGTTCACGTTGCCCGGCGGGAAGGGGGGAAGGGCGAAGTCGCCGTTGATGACCCTGACCGGCAGAGTGCCTGCCGTGTCAGCGTGGGAGGGCTGGGCGGTGGCGGACACGGCGAGGGACAGGGTTACGGCGACGCCGGCGGCCCGCACCATGCCGAGCGCGACACGTGGGTGTGTGACGTTCACGATGATCTCCACGGGATGAGTGCTCGGACGGGATGGTCAGAAACGCCGGACGGGGAGCACGATGCGTTCCTTCAGCCGGGAACCCGGTGGCAGCGCGGGAACGGGCGTCAGCAGGTCGGCCAGGCGAGGGGGTGGATTGGTGTTGTCGTCCGGGGCGGTCTTGGCGTGGGGATGTACCTGTTCGCAGGAGTTGCCGGGCATGACGAAGGTTTCGGCGTAGAAGGTGCTGCTGTTGACGCTGGACGGCCCGGTGACCACGATGTTGCGCAGATTCAGCCCTCCACCAGCACTGATCGTTCCAGCGATCCGCTGCATGGCGGCGCTGGCCGCGAAGGTCAGCGCGTCACCTGGGCGCACCTTGGCCCTGTAGGTCGTCGACTCGGTGTGTTCGCTGGTCCAGCCGTGCTGGTACTGGAGCTTGAAGGCACCTTGGAAGGCGCCCTTGAGACCGAGCGAGCCGGCCAGTTTGCCGCTGCCGTTGGCGCCGGCCTTGGCTCCGACGGAGGCACTGGGGCCCTGCTGCTTGTTCGGAGTGTCGAAGCTGCCGCTGCCCTCGGCGTTCACTCCGGCCGACACCTCGCCGGAGGCGTTGATCTGTCCCTCGACCGAGATGTTGCCGGTGATCTCGCCGCCCAGATTGTCGCTGCTACCGGTCTTCAACGTGATCACGCGCTCCACGTTGATGTCGTCGTCGGTGCAGTTGATGGCCGCGTTGCCCAGCGACTTGACGGCGCTGTAGAAATCCCCGGACGACGCCGTGTCGATGTTGAACCGGCACCCACCGGGGTGGGTTGCGCAGTAATCGGTCACCGGGCGCGTCGACGGTAGAGGCTTGTCGCCGACGAAGGCCTGGGCGGTGGGGATGCGCGGTTCGGGGCCGGCGAACGCGGCCACCGGCATCAGCGCGATCAGGGCGGTCGTGGGGAGTGTCCGAGTCAGGCTCTTGATCTTGGTCATCGGTTCATCAACTCGCAGACACCGGTCAGCTCGCCGGTGGTGTCGGAGGCTTTCAGAGCCGGAGGCAGGTCGGCGGCGAACGCCGCGCAGGCGGAGTGCATCACCGCCCCGGCGTTGTCGGATGGACCGGGCCGGAAGGTGTCCAACTCGTGCCGGACGTTGTCCATGCCCGCATGCTCATCGGCACCCGCACCGATGAGGTTCGTCATGCACTGCTTGCCCTGCGCCGATCCAGGGGCACACTGCTTGACCTTGTCCTTGGCTTCGGCGATGTCCTTCTTGGCCTCGGCGGCGTCCTTCTTGGCGTCCTCACGCCCGGACTCCACACCGCCCCGTTCCTGAGATGACGCGCCACACGGCTTCGGTTCACCGCCGGGGCAGGGCTCTTCCTTCGGCGGCGGATCCGACTGGGCTGCCGAGGTATGGGGTGTAGGGGACGTCGTCGCGGCGGCTGCGGGGGTGAGAGCGCAGGTGGCCGCTATCAACGCGGCCGACGCGAGCATGGCAAGAGAGCCAGGTAGGCGAATGCTGTGCATGTCCTTCTTCCGGCGATCGAGCGGATGATCTAGTACCACGAGATGCAGACGGTAGCGGCATGCGTACCGAAAGTAAGATCACCACGCCTGACGTGTTCACCGATTCATCGGCTTGGCCCGCGTCCCACTTGGACCAGCACGGTCAAGATCCTTCGACTTGGTCTTTCACGCGGCTTTATGCCTGGTGGCCCGACTCGGATTCATGATCCAGGTTGACTACGTGCAGCCACATCCCTCAGCCCGGTCCTAACAGGACCTGAATGAAAGCGAGAGCTTGCCCATGCCGAGCATCAGGCGCTGCGCCGTGCTGTCCTCGACTGCGATCACCATCGCCCTCGTCACGTTCCCGTCTGCCGCCCATGCCGACACCACGACTTTCAACTCACGCATCAATAACCGGATGGACGGTAGCCACCTTGCGCTCTCGGGCGACGCCGTAGCCGAGGGGACGCGGGCCTTCACGGTACGGTCCCCAGCCCTGCAGCAGTACAGGACAGCCCGCTGGACGATCATCGAGAAGGCCAACGGTTTCTACATCTTCAAGAACGAAGTGGCCGGCAAGTGCCTCCAGCCTGCCAGCGGTGCTCCAGTGGCGGGAGACACCGTGGTCGTCAAGACCTGTGACGACTCGCCCCTGCAGGACTGGTCCCGCCGGGACGAGGTGGCCGAAACCAACGTCAACACCGAGTGGGGCAGTCTCCGTCCACGCACCAACCCCGCGCTTGCGATAACGCTCCAGAGCTACGAGCCCTCCACCACCTGGGACCACATCTATCTCGACCTGGACCAGAACTCCGCCGACAGGCTGTGGCACTTCACTCCGTCCAACGCCGTCTAGGGGTGATGGCCCCATCCCTTACGACTGCTGGTGCCACTGGTCCTGCGCGCATGTCCGTCCAGTGCAGGACTACCACGGCACGATCCTCTTACCGGCCTCCGGCCGGGTGCGCGTACAGCAGTGGAATACAGCAACGCCGCCTCACAGAGCCACACGCCACCGGTGAGCAAATACCACTTGAGCAGGGCGAGAAGCCCTCTACGTCGTGACTGGCGCCCGTTTGCAAGCAGGATGTCAGGAGTTCGAATCTCCTAGGCTCCACCCCAGTTGCCTCATCGTGACGTCGGGTCGGTCGCAGTTGAGGCCGACAAGATCGTCAGGTGTGAGCTGGTCAAGTTGTGCCCGGACGATCGAGCGAGCGACCGCATACAGCGCGCGCATACTTATCCACAGGCTCTTGTTGCGTGAGGAACATAACTTGGCTCTTCACGCCGACCATGGGTACGACCTATCAAGTGCGGGGGTAGCGGTAGTCACTCAGCTAGTCACTCGCGACTCGTTTCCATGATCGGAAACGAGGTGTTTGGCTGGTGGAGCCTAGTAGTGCTTTGTTAGGTCGGTCGATGGCGGTTGCGGCGTGACGGTTTCAGTCTTTGATGGCAGGTGGGGCATGCGCCGGTCCAGGTCGCGAGTAGCAGTTGTAACTCGCGGATGACCTTGTAGA
>NZ_JAHDTF010000011.1 GCF_018531465.1 Sphaerisporangium fuscum | reverse complement strand
GCGGTCCCGCCACCCTGGGCGGGACGGCCGGCGGGCCCGGGACGGCCGCCGGTCCGGTGGGCGGGACGGCCGCCGGACGCGGCACGGGGGGACCCCGGCCGGCCGGGGGCCGTGTACGGAGTCCCCATCGCGCGCATCCTTACTTGACCGTGGTGATCGTGTCGAGGTTCGGGCTGTAGGCGTCGAGCTGCACGCCCGTGACCTTGTTGGAGTAGCCCGCCTGGTCCTGCCAGTTCCACAGCGGGATCATCGGCATCTCCGCGAGCGCGACGTCCTCGGCCTGCTGGTACAGCGGGATGCTGGCCTCCATGCTGGGCGCGGAGTTCGCCTTGGTGATCAGCTCGTTGAACTGCTTGTTGTCCCAGCCCATCCGGTTACCGGCGCCCCACATGTTCTCCAGGTAGTTCTGGGGGCTCGGGTAGTCCATGACCCAGTTGTTGCGGTAGGGGCCGTCCTCCTTCTTCGCCCGGAGGGTGGAGAGGTAGTCGGCGGCCGGGATCTTCTTGAACTGGATGTCGGCGATGCCGAGGTTCTGCTTGAGCTGGTTGGCCACCGCCTGCATCCACTGTTCGTAGCTGGGGTCGGCGTTGGAGAAGTAGAGGTTCAGCGTGCCCTTGAACCCTCCGGCCTTGTCGAACAGCGCCTTGGCCTTGGCCGGGTCGTAGGTGCACGCCTCGCCGCAGGCGTTGTCGCGGTAGCCGGGCACCAGCGGCGCCACCAGGGAGGCCATCGGCTTGAACGCGCCGTTGTAGACCGCGTCCACGATGGCCTGACGGTCGATCGCCATGGAGAACGCCTTGCGCAGGTCGGCGCTCTGGAACCGCTTGTCGAACGTCGGGAAGCCGAGGTAGTCCATGGTGCCACTGGGGGTCGGCACGAACCGGTCGCCGAGCAGCTTCTTGGCCTCCGGCGCGCTCGCCGGCGGGATCGTCTGCAGCAGGTCGACCTTGTTGGCCCGCAGGTCGGTGTACGCCGTGTCACGGCTGGCGTAGATCTTGAACAGGACGCTCTCGGACTTGGCGGGACGCGGGCCCGCGTACCCGTCGAACCTCTTCACCTTGAGCTGCTTGTTGTGCTCCCAGTCGCCGTCCAGGGCGAACGGGCCGTTGCCGATGGGCTTCTGGTCGTAGGCCTTGAGGTCCTTGAACGCCGCCTTGGGCATCGGCGCGAAGCCGGTGTAGGCCAGGGTGATCGGGAACTGGCTGAACGGCGCGGTGAGGGTCACCTGGAGGGTGTTGGGGTCGACGACCTTCAGGCCGCTCAGCTTGTCGGTCTCGGGCTTGGCGCCCTCCGCCTCGGGGTTGAGCTTGTCGTAACCCTCGATGTTGGCGAAGTAGTAGTTGTTGGTCCAGGCGTTCGGCCCGTAGGCGGTGGCGTTCCAGGCGTCGGCGAAGCTCTCGGCCGTGACCGGCTCGCCATTGTGGAACTTCTGCCCCGGCTTGATCTTGATCGTCCAGACCTTCTGGTCCTGGCTCGTCACCGACTCCGCGGCGCGCATCTGCGGCTGGCCCTTGGCGTCGATCACGACAAGCGTGTCGAACAGCGCCTGCAGCACCGTGACCGAGTAGCTGCTCGACGTGTTCCCCGGCGTCAGGTGGTCGGGCTCGGTGAGCGCGACGGAGAACTGCGAAACACCCTGCTTCCCCTGGTCACCGCTGGAATTCCCGTTGGAACCCCCACAGGCGCTCAAGGCCAGCGCCCCCGCGAGGAGGACGGCGGCACCTCGCGCCTTCTTCATGACCGTCACTGTTCCTCTGCCTCTCCGTCGCTCCGGCGTGATGCCGGAGAGGGTAAATAGGGGGCCAAGGGTCTACATCGGATGGTTTACGTATTCCCTGGGATGATCTGTGTCGGGCAAGCTGATCGTGGAGGATTGATGGACCAGATCACCCTGAGCGCACGCCACCTCCACGCGTTCACGGAAGTGGGCTTCGAGGTGGCCGGCGGGTCGGGGGCGCACGGCGCCATGACGGCGCTGCGGAAGATCGTCCCGGTGGAGGCGTACGAGTTCGTCGCGTTCGACCCCGCGACGGGCCGCCACCGCAGCCTGGTCTCGTCCGGTTACGCCCGCGTGGACGAGGACGCCGCCGAGGAGTACGCCCGCCTCGATCCCTACCGCCGCGCCATGGCCTCCCGCGTGCCGCTGCCCATGGGATCGCCCGGCACCGAGCTCTACTACCGCAGGCACCTGGAGCCGTACGGCTGGCGGTCGGGGCTGACCGCCCCGCTCTTCGTGACCGACGGCCGGTACACCGGCCTGCTGCACGTCAACTCCCGCGAGACGCTGCCGCCGGAGACCAGCACGGTGCTCAGCGCCGTCTCCAGCACCCTCGCGCACGTCACCGACCTGACGCGGTGCGTGATCGACCCGTTCGGCCTGCCCCCGGGGTTCCACGCGGTCGCGTTCGAGCGCGGCGGCCGGCGCCGCTCGGTGGCGGGGTGGCCGCCGTCGGAGGCGATCGAGCGCGAGCCGGCGATGGCGGAGCTGGCCGCCGGTTTCATCGACTCGCGCGAGCTGTCGCGCCGGGGCCTGTGGCTCGACTCCTCCGGGCAGTGGCGGGAGGTGCGCGTCCACCGTGCCGGCGTGGGCTTCCACGGCGCCATCCAGGGGGCGGTCGTCGCCGAGCGGCCCTGCGCCCTGCCCTACGACCTGACCGCGCGGGAGGTCGAGGTGCTGACGAGGGTCGCCCTCGGCGACTCCAACCCGCAGATCGCCGCGGCGCTGGTGCTCAGCGTCCGCACCGTGACCACCCACCTGGAGCACATCTTCGCCAAGCTCGGCTGTGACAGCCGCACCCGCCTGACCACCAAGGTGCTGGCCGAGGGCCTGTGCCGCCTCGACCTGTCCTGACGGCCGGCCGTACGGTCAGCGCGCCCCGCGCAGGACGCCCTGGGGCACGGCCGGCGCGGGGTTGAGCAGGTCCACGTGCATCTCGAACCAGACGTTGTTGGTGCCCGCCTCCCGAATGAAGCCCCAGCGGTGCGCGAGCGCCTCCAGCAGGAGCAGCCCCCGTCCTCCGGTGTCCAGCGGGGAGGAGGGCCGCCACCCGAAAGGGGGGTCGGGCGAGCCCGCGTCCTGGACGGCGATGCGCACCCACTCTCCCGAATAGGAGACGCTGAGGGTGAAGGAGCCGCCGTCGCCCGAGTCGGAGTGGACGACGGCGTTGGTGGCGATCTCGCTGGTCAGCAGCACACAGTCGTCGTGCAGCGGGTGCCCCGTGCCCAGCGCGGACGACACCAGCCGCCGGGCGCGCGCCACGGCGTCGGGATCCCCCGCGAGGTGCAGGACGCGATCACTGCCGGATCCGGCCGTGCCGTACCCTGTTGACGTCATTCGACCCCCTGGTCACCGATCTGCCCGCACCGCATTAAGGACGCCGCAGGCGCCCGCGGAGATGTCGCCAAAAGGTAGGAACCTGGTCCCCCGGGGGCTACGACGTCAGCAGCGAGTGGTCCTCGTCGAAGATGTCGGAGGCGGAGCGGACGATGAGCGGGTCGGGCGTGCCGACCACCTCGTCGTCCCTGTTGTCGTAGTCGAAGAGGCTGAGCACATGGCGCATGGCCTCGATGCGGCCGCGCTTCTTGTCGTTGCTCTTGATGACGGTCCAGGGCGCGTCCTCGGTGTCGGTGTTGAGGAACATGTCCTCTTTGGCCCTGGTGTAGTCGTCCCACTTGTCCAGCGAGGCGAGGTCGGTCGGCGACAGCTTCCACTGCCGCACCGGGTCGACCTGCCTGATGATGAACCGGGTGCGCTGCTCGCGGCGGGAGACCGAGAACCAGAGCTTGACCAGGTGGATGCCGTCGCGGACCAGCATGCGCTCGAACAGCGGGGCCTGGAGCATGAACTCGTCGTACTCCTCCGGGGTGCAGAAGCCCATGACCCGCTCGACGCCGGCCCGGTTGTACCAGGACCGGTCGAACAGGACGATCTCCCCGGCGGCCGGCAGATGCTGGATGTAGCGCTGGAAGTACCACTGCGTGCGCTCGCGCTCGCTCGGCTTCTCCAGCGCCACGACGGTGGCCCCGCGCGGGTTGAGGTGTTCCATGAACCGTTTGATCGTGCCGCCCTTGCCGGCGGCGTCGCGTCCTTCGAACAGGATCACCAGGCGGCCGCCGGTGTCCTTCAGCCAGTACTGCAGCTTGAGCAGCTCGATCTGCAGCAGCCGCTTGGTCTGGTCGTACTCCGGTCGCGACATCCGCTCGCCGTAGGGATAGTGCTCGCGCCAGGTGTCGACGGCGCGCCCGTCGGGGTACAGCAGCACCGGATCGTCGTCGTCGCTGGCGTCCACCCGCAGTCCCGGCGTGCGATCGAGCAGCTCGCTGGATTCGGCGGCTTCCTGAGGGCGGAGAACTTCCGAGGGGCCCGAGTCCATAGCGCACCCATTACCCACATACAGGACGGGTAACGTCGCGCTACAGGCTCTCTCGGCAGGCCCGCGCGCGGGCCTGCCGCAGCGCGGTCATGACGGGCTCCCGCAGGCCCGGGCACACCGCGATCGTGGCCGTGGAGCCGGCGGCGTGCTCGGTGCCGTCCTGGTCGAGCACCAGCCCGCCCGCCTCGCGCACCAGCAGCACCCCCGCCATGGTGTCCCACGGCAGGTTCGCCAGGATGACCGAGGCGTCGAGCCGTCCCTCGGCCACCCAGGCCAGGTCGATCGCCGCCGTCCCGATCATGCGGATCTTCTGCGCGCGGGCGCCGAGCAGCCTCAGCAGCTCGATACGGACGGCGTTCTTCGCCTCCGCGCCGTCGCCGACGGCGAAGTCGCCGATCGAGATCACCGCCTCGGACGGCTCGCGGACCCCTGACGCGCCGATGCGCTCCTCCCCCGCGTACGCCCCGTGCCCGGCCGCCGCCGTGTAGCTCGCGCCGAGGAAGGGCAGCTCGACGGCGGCCAGCACGCTCTGGCCGCCCTGCACCAGGGCGAGCGACACCGCGCACAGCGGAATGCCGCGGGCCAGGTTGGAGGTGCCGTCGACGGGGTCGAGCGCCCACCACGGCCCGTCGCCCCCGGGGCCGCTGCGCCCGTGCTCCTCGCCGAGGATCCCGATGCCGGGGGTCTCCCGCGACAGGAAGCCGCGCATGGCGTCCTCCACGGCGAGGTCGACGTCGGTGACGATGTCGCGCTCCCCCTTGGCCCGGACCGTGCCGAGCGCCCGGGACCGGATGATGCGGGTGGCCGTCGCGACGGCCTCCCTGGCGACGGGCAGCAGCTCGGCGTGGCCGGTCATCTCAGCCGCCGACGCTGTCGAGGCGGCCGGTCGCGGGGGTGCCGAGGTGCGGCAGCTCGTGCCCGAGCCGGTCGCGCTTGGCGGTCAGGTACCTGATGTTGTGGTCGTTGGCCGGGACGAGGAGCGGCACCCGGGACTCCACCACGACCCCGTTGTCCTCCAGGCCGCGGACCTTGTCGGCGTTGTTGGACATCAGGCGGACGGAGCGGATGCCCAGGTAGGTCAGCACCCGCGCCGCGGGGCCGAAGTCGCGGCTGTCCACGGGGAAGCCCATGACGGTCGCCGAGTCGACGGTGTCGAGCCCCTGTTCGTCCTGCAGGACGTGGGTGCGCACCTTGGCGACCAGGCCGATGCCGCGGCCCTCGTGCCCGCGCAGGTACACCAGCACGCCGCCGCCCTCGGCGACGATGGCGTCGAGGGCGGCCTCGAGCTGCTCGCCGCACTCGCACCGCATCGCCGCGAAGATGTCGCCGGTCACGCATTCGGAGTGCACCCGGACCAGGACGCCCTCCCGCCCCCGCGTCTCGCCGAGGACCAGGGCGAGATGCTCGTGCCCGTCGACGGGGTCCCGGAACGCGACGGTGCGGAAGGTGCCGCGGCGGGTGACGAGATCCGCCTCGGCGATGTCCTCACGGGCGATGCCGTGGTCACGCATCTGTGCCTCCTCGACTGTCGCCGCCGGCCCCGGCCGCTCGCGTGACTCCATTCCCGGCGGCTCCACGTGTTGCAAGTTCACGCGCGGCGGCAGACGCTAGCAGGCTATGAACGAATCCGCCTACTTTCTCCCGTTTCATACGACTGCGGACGAACGCGAGCGACGCGCCGACGTGGCGCTGCTGCCCGTCGGGAGTTTCGAACAGCACGGGCCCTACCTTCCCCTGGCCACCGACACGATCGTCGCCTGCACCGTCGCCGACGCGCTCGCCGCCGCCCACCCGGTGCTGCGGCTGCCGCCCGTGACGATCTCCTGCTCGCACGAGCACGAACACCCGGGCGGGGCGTGGCCGGGCACGGTCAGCATCTCCGCCACCACCCTGCACGCCGTCGTCGGCGACGTCGCCGCCTCGCTGCGGCGGTCCGGCGTCGCCAAGCTCGTGGTGGTCAACGGGCACGGAGGCAACTACGTGCTGGGCAACGTCGTGCAGGAGGCCGCCGGGAAGGGGCACCGGATGGCGCTGTTCCCCGGGCCCGCCGACTGGGACGCCGCACGCGCGGCGGGCGGCCTGGAGACCTCGGGCTGGAGCGACATGCACGCGGGCGAGCTGGAGACGTCCCTGCTCCTGCACGCCCATCCGGGGCTCGTCCGCCCCGGCTACGAGACGAGCGACCACGTCGCGGACGATCGCCGGCACCTCCTCACCCTCGGCATGGCGGCCTACACCGAGTCGGGCGTCATCGGACGCCCGTCACTGGCCTCGGCCGCGAAGGGAAAGGCCGTGCTCGAGAGCCTCGTCCGGTCGTTCGGCGACCACCTGCGAGTCCTCGGCGAATGACCCGTCCCCGGCAGGGGGTACGGCCACGGCGTCCGTCCGGTTCACCGCGGGCCGCGCGCCCGCGGTGCCGCGGCGCAGGAGGAGCACGGCGGCGCCGGGCAGGCTCGCGGCGAAGGCCAGCACCCCGTACACCACCGCCGTCGTGAGCCCCTGCCGGGCGCCCAGCCCGGCCGCGCCGAACGCCACGGCGAGGAAGGCCTCCCTCGGGCCCCACCCGCCGACGTTCACCGGCAGGGCCATCACCAGCAGCGCCAGCAGCGTCAACGGCAGGAGCCGCCCGATCGGCGCCGTCGAGCCGGCGGTGCGCGCGGCGACGACGAACAGCGTCAGGTGGCCGAGCAGCGCCGCCGCCGACAGCGCCACCACGCCCGGCCAGGTGTCCCGGGCGAGCAGCCCGTGGCGGGTGTCGGCCACGGCCGCCGTGACGGCGGCGCGCCACCTGGACTGACGCCCGCCGCGCCGGGCGCGCGCCGCCACCAGGACGCCCGCGACGGTGACGCCGGCCAGGGCGGCGACGGTGACGCCGAGGCCCGGCGCGACGTCACGCGCGACCGAGCCGGCGAGGGAGGGGTCGGCGAGCAGGACGACGATCCCGGCGGCGACGAGCACGAGCTGCCCGCCGACCCGCTCCAGCACCACGGCGCGCACACCGCGTCCGACGTCGCCGACGTGCCGTCCGTGGTTGACGGCCCGGTGGGCGTCCCCCAGCACGCCCGCGGGCAGCACCGCGTTGAGGAACAGCGCCTGGTAGTAGTCGGCCAGCGCCGAGCGCGCCGGCAGCGGCAGGCCGAGCCGGCGCGCCACCAGGCACCACCGCCAGACGCTGAACACCGTGGTCAGCAGCCCGATCGCCAGCGCCGCCACCACCGCCCGCCCATCGACGAGCCGCAGCCCGTCCACGAACGCCCCCGTCCCGAGCCGCCACGCGACCAGGGCCAGGATGCCCACCGCCAGCAGCAGGCGTAACCACGGCCACAGCCGCCGCGTCACGGGCGGCCGCCGGTCGCCGGTGCGGGGAGCGCGAGCAGGTCCTCGTGGTGGACCACGACGCCCAGGGCGCCCGACCGGCACGCTTCGAGCCTGCGCCGCAGGTGGTCGTGGGCGCGGCCGGCGAGCTCGGGGCGCTGCTCCACGGCCGCGCCGACCCAGCCGCGCAGCCACTCGGCGGTCAGCTCGGCGTGAGCGGAGCCGAGGCGCCACGGGCTCGGCGCCGTGGTGACCACCGCGCCGTGGCGCTCGAAGGCGGCGGTCGCCGCCGCCACCGCGTCCGGCCCGAGCAGGCGCCGTCCCCCGGTGACGCGGCGCTGGTGGGCGTTGAACGCCTCCTCGATCTCGGCGTCGAGCGGGTCGGCGGGGTCGAACTCGACGCGCCCGGCCACGGAGATGGTCAGCAGCGCGGGGCAGCGGGCCCCGGAGCAGGCCTCGGCGAGCGCCTCGATCTCGCCCGCGGTCAGCAGGTCCAGCAGCGCGGAGGCGGTCACCAGCGAGGTTCCGTCGAGACGCGCGGCGTCGATGAGGCCGATGTCCCCCTGCTCGGTCACGGCGGTCACCGGGCCGCCGTCCGCGGAGGGTCCGGTGACCGCGCCGGCGGCACGGGCGAGCAGGCCGGGGTCCCGGTCGTGCAGGATCCACCGCTGCGGGCCGGGCAGCCGTCCGGCCAGCCAGCGGCCCATGGAGCCGGTGCCGCAGCCGAGGTCGCGGACGACCGGCACCCCTCCGGGCGGTGGCACGGCCGCGAGGTGGGCCCTCAGTGGTCCGAGCAACTCGGCCGCCCGCGCCTCGGCGTCGGCCGGCTCCCGTAACGCGAGCCACTCGGGGGCGTAGCGGGTCTCGCCCCCGTCCGCGTCCGTCCCGGCGGGGACGGCGGCCGCCGTCCCGGCGGTGCCCACCTCGGCCGGTGACCGCTCGGGCTCGTTCACGTGGTCGTCAGGGGACGCCGTCGGAGCGCGTCCAGCACCTCTTCCAGGCGGCGCGTCGTCAACTCCCATCCGGTCAGGATGCCACGCCGATCATGCGCGTATGTCCGGATCCGCTCCCTGAGGGCGGGATCGGTGAGCCAGCGGCCCAGCGCGTCCGCGAGGGCCGCCGGGTCCTCGGGCGGGACCAGCAGACCGGGCACGCCGCCGCCGGGCGCGCGGCCGAGGGTGTCGGGAAGCGCGTCCACGGCCGTCGCGAGCACGGGGATCCCCCGGGCCAGCGCCTCGGTCACCACCATGCCGTACGTCTCGCCGCGCGAGGGCAGCACCACGAGATCGGCGGCGCCGTAGGCCTCCTCCAGCGGCCCGCCCGTCAGCGGCCCGGCCAGCCGCACCCGGCCGGTGAGCCCCAGCGCGCCGATCAGGTCCCGCAGCCGGGCGACGTACCCGCCGTCCCGCCCGAGCGCGCCCGCGAGCACACAGCTCCACGGCAGGCCCGTGAGGGACGCCAGCGCCCGGACCAGCAGATCCTGGCCCTTGCGCGGAGTGACGGCGGCGACGCAGAGCAGCCGGGAACCGCCGCCGGTGCCGGGGGCGAGCGGCGCGGGATCCACGCCGGGCGGCACGACGTGCACGCGGTCCGCCTCGAGGCCGTGGTGGGCGGCCAGCCTGCGCGCGGCCCACGGGCTCGTCGCGAGCACCGCGTGCGCCGCGCGCAGCGTCGCCCGTTCGGCGGCGTCGAGCTCCCCGGCGAGCTCGGGCGCGAGCCCGGTCTCGTCCGCCAGCGGCAGGTGCACCAGGACGGCGAGGCGCAGCCGCCGCGCCGACGGGACGACGACGTCGGGGACCCCGCACGCGACGAGGCCGTCCAGCAGCACCACCTCCCCGTCGGGGATCGCGGCGAGCGTCCGGGCCAGCGCGTCGCGGGCCGCACCGTCCGGGCGCGGCCAGGCGCCGTGGAGGGCGGTCTCGCGCACCGGCCGGCCCGCGGCGGCGAGGCCGTCGCAGACCCGACGGTCGTAGACGTTGCCGCCGCTCGGCACGCTCACGTCGTCGACGTCCCCCGGGAGCACGACGTGCAGGACGCCCCCGGCCGTCATCGCGGGCGCACCGCGGCGGCGAGGGCCGGGACGTGCCCGGCGGTGCCGCGGGACGCCGTGCTCACAGGGTGCGCTCGTAGCTCGCCCAGGCGACGTGGGACTCGTGCAGCGTGACGGTGACGCCGGCCAGGCCGCGCGCCCCCTCGCCCAGGGCCCCGGCGTGCACGCGGTCGGCGAGACGGTCGGCGATGAGCTTGGCCAGGAACTCGGTGGTGGTGTTGACGCCGGCGAGGTCCGGCTCCTCGTCCAGGTTGCGGTAGTTCAGCGGGGCGAGCACGGCGCCGAGCTCCTGGGTGGCGAGGCCGATGTCGACCACGATGTTGTCCTCGTCGAGCTCGGCCCTGCGGAAGGTCGCGTCCACGACGAACGTCGCGCCGTGCAGCCGCTGGGCGGGACCGAAGACGTCTCCGCGGAAGCTGTGCGCGACCATCAGGTGGTCGCGGACCGTGATGCTGAACAACGGTTTCCCCTCCAGGGCGGTCGGCCGTGTGTCACTCGGCCGGACCATACACGACCCGGTGGCACAAACCGGGCAGGGTCCCGTCGGTGAGTCGGGGCAGCACCTCGGGCAGATCGCCGAAATCGCACTCGCCGCTGATCAGCGCGTCGAACGCGGGGTCGGCGAGCAGCCGCAGGGCCAGCGACAGCCGGTCGCCGAAGGTGCGGCTGCTCCGGCGGGACGGCGAGACCATGCCGACCTGGCTGCCGCGCACGACCAGGCGGCGGGAGTGGAAGGCCTCGCCCAGCGGTACGGCCACCCGCCGGTCGCCGTACCAGCTCATCTCCAGCACGGTGCCCTCGTCGGCGAGCAACTCCAGCGAACGGGCGAGCCCCTCCTCGGTGGCGCTGGCGTGCACGACCAGGTCGCACTCCCCCGCCGCGTCGGCCGGCGCGGCGAACCCGACACCGAGCGCCTCGGCGACGGCCGCGCGCGAGCGGTCCACGTCGACCAGCTGCACCCGCACGCCCGGGAACCCGGCGAGCAGTCGCGCCACGCAGGACCCGACCATGCCGGCGCCGACCACGGCGATCCGATCGCCGACGAGCGGCGCGGCGTCCCACAGGGCGTTCACGGCGGTCTCCACCGTGCCGGCCAGGATCGCCCGCCCGGCCGGCACCTCGTCCGGCACCGGGGTGACCGCGGAGGCCGGCACGACGTAGCGCGTCTGGTGGGGGTAGAGGCAGAAGACGGTGCGGCCCACCAGCTCCGGCGGCCCCTGCTCGACGGTGCCGACGTTGAGGTAGCCGTACTTGACCGGGCCGGGGAAGTCGCCCTCCTGGAAGGGGGCGCGCATCGCCCGGCGCTGGCTCTCGGGCACACCACCCCGGAAGACCAGGGTCTCGGTGCCCCGGCTCAGCCCCGAGTAGAGGGTGCGCACCAGCACCTCGCCGGCGGCGGGCGCGGCCACCGGGACCCGCCGGATCTCCCCCACTCCGGGAGCCGGGACCCAAAACGCCTCTGCTTCGAACCCGATCGGCATTCTCTACGTTCCTGCTGAAAGTCGGCTCGGCTCTTCTCAGAGCCAGGTCAGCTGGATGATATTGGACGCCTTGCGTGCGGCGGCACGTGGATGTGGAGGCACGACCGTGGTCACAGTGGGTTCGGGGGTGTCGGTCCGGGGGCCGGCGGCCGGGGTGGGGGCCCAGGCCGTCCTGCTCGCGATGCTGGCGGTGGCCGTGGGGCTGCGCCCGGCGGGCTGGGTGGCCGGGGCGGCGTACGCCGTGATCCTCTCGGCCGTCCTCACCTTCGGCCTGTTCCGGTCGCACCGGCGGTCGCTCGGGCCGGCCGACCGGGTCACGCTGGCCCGCGCGGTGCTGGTCGGCGGCGTGACGGCCCTGGTCGCGACCACCTTCGCCGGCCGGCCGGCGCCCACCGCGCTCATCGTCGCCCTCGCGGCCGTGGCGCTGGTGCTGGACGGGGTCGACGGGCACGTGGCGCGGCGCACCGGCACCTCCTCCCCGCTCGGCGCGCGGTTCGACATGGAGGTCGACGCCTTCCTCATCCTGGTGCTGAGCGTCTTCGTCGCCCGGTCGCTCGGCCCGTGGGTGCTCGCGATCGGCGCCATGCGGTACGTCTTCGTCGCCGCCGCCTGGCTCGCGCCCTGGCTGCGGGCGCCGTTGCCGCCGAGCTTCGCCCGCAAGACGGTGGCGGCCCTGCAGGGGATCATCCTGGCGGTCGCGGCCTCCGGGCTGGCCCCGCTTCCGGTCGCGGCCGTCCTGGTGGGGGTGGCGCTGGCGTCGCTGTCGTGGTCCTTCGGGCGGGACACCGTCTGGCTGTTCCGCACCCGGGTGCCCGCCAGGTCTCGATCCAGGTACATAGCAGGCGAAACCCCGCCTAGGCGCATCGCCCGCTGCGATGATTGGCGGGCTATGATCACCTGAGTCCTACGCCTCCGTCCTGGACGTTCGGCAGAGGGAGCGGCCGGATGCCTCTGAAGCTGGCGGTCACCGAGCATCGTGATCCCGACTGTGTCGTCGTCGGGCTCACGGGCGACCTCGACGCTTCCACCACCCCGATGGCCCGGACACGGCTGCACGATCTCCTGGCCGAAGGGCGGACGCGGCTCGTCCTCGACGTCACCGGCCTGGCGTTCTGCGACTCGGGCGGCGTCTGGCTCCTGCTGGAGGTCCACCGCCGGGCCCGGGAGTCCGGCGGCTGGATGCGCATGGCCGGCGCCCAGGGCTTCCTGCGCCGCCTGCTGGACCTCACCCACCTGACCAAGGCGTTCGACCTGACCCCCGACCTCCCCACAGCCCTGCGAGAGGCGCGGCGGTGGTCTGAGGAGGAGGGAGGGTGAGCGTGATCACCTTCTGGATCGGGGCGGGCGCGGCGGCCTTTGCCGGGGGGCGGTGATCCCTCCCGGACGAAAGACGGCGATGTGTCAGGTGCGAGCCCAGCGTTGGTTGGTGCCGCCGTTGCAGGACCAGATCTGGAGCCTGGTGCCGTTGGCGGTGGTGTTTCCGGGTACGTCCAGACACTTGCCGGCGCCGACCGCAGTGATGCCGCCGTCGGAGTTGAAGCGCCACTGCTGGTTGTTCTGGCCGTTGCAGTCCCAGATGATCACACTGCTGCCGTCGGCGGTGGCGCCGTTGCCGACGTCCAGGCACTTGCCGCCGTACACGCGCAGTTCGCCCGAACCGGTCGGCGTCCATTGCTGGTTGGCCTGCCCGTTGCAGTCCCAGATCTGCGCCTGCGCGCCGTTGGCCTGGGATGCGCCGGCGACGTCAAGACACCTGCCCGACCCCACGTTTCTGATCGCACCCGCGCCCGTGGGGGTGGGCGTCGGTGTCGGGTTCGGCGAGGTTCCGTCGAGGCCGAGGAAGGTGAGGGCGTAGGGGAACATGCCGGTCAGCGGCAGGGAGTGGCCGTAGCCCGCGAAACTGAGCCCCTCGACCGGCGCCTGCGCGCCGGTGCCGCCGTACCGGGTCCGCGTGAGGCCCGGCTTCGGGCTGTCGGTGAACGCGGGGGTCTGGCTCACCCCGTTGAGGTTGGTCCACTGTTTGATCTCTTCGCCGAAGTTGGTGTAGGCGAGGGTGGTGTCGGTGGTGCCGTGCCACAGTTGCATCCGCGGGTAGCGGCCGGTGTATCCGGGGTACATGGCCCGCGCCTGGTCGCCCCACTGCTGGGCGGTCTTGACGAGCTGGCCGCCGGAGCACTGGCTGTTCCACAACGACCCGTTGGTGGTGGCGAAGCACCCGGCCGGGACGCCGGAGAACGCGGCGGCGGCGGAGAACACGTCGGGGTACTGCGCGGCCAGCACGTTGGTCATCATCGCGCCGGAGGAGAAACCGCTGACCACGATGCGGGCCGGGTCGACGTTGTAGCGCTGACGGGCGTAGGCGACCATCGACATGACGCCGGTGGAATCCCCGCCGCCGTTGCGCCTCAACGCGGCCGGGGTGGACACGTCGAAGCACTGACCGCTGCGGGTGGCCTCGGGGACCACGATGATGTACCCGTACCGGTCGGCCGCGGTGACGTAGTCGTGGCCGACGCCGTTGAACACCCCGGAGGCCGAGCCGGTGCAGTAGTGCACCATGACCAGCAGTGCCGGCCGTGCCGCCACCCGGTCCGGGACGTAGATGTACATGTTCAGGTTCGTCGGGTTGTCACCGAAGCCGGTCACCCGGGTCAGCGACGCGGCCGCCGCGGGACGGATCCCCACCATCATGCAGACGGCCACCAGCGATGCGACGGCGGCCGCGAGTACGCGGGGCAATCTTCGTTTCACGCCATGTCCTTCCAGTAGCTGCTCGACTCGGGCTCTGTGGTGGCCCGGTCGCGCGGACCGGGCCACCACAGGCGCGGGCGTCCCACCGGGCGCCGGCGCGTCAAGGACGGGGCGTCAGCTACGGCTCCACTTCTGGTTGGCGCCGCCGGTGCAGGTCCACAGCTCCACGAGCGTGCCGTTGCCCGTCGCCTCGCCGGTGACGTCCAGGCACAGGCCCGACTGCACGCCGGTGACCGTGCCGTCGGCGTTGAGGTTCCACTGCTGGTGGGCGCCGCCGCCGCAGTCCCAGATGATGACCCTGGTGCCGGGAGCCGTGCCGCCGCCCTCGGCGTCCAGGCACTTGCTGCCGTACACCTGGAGCTGCTTGCCCGCGGTCAGGTTCCACTGCTGGTTGGTGCCACCGTTGCAGTCCCAGATCGCCACCTGGGTGCCGTTGGCCTGCGACTGGGCGGGGACATCGAGGCAACGGCCCGACGCGGCGCTTCGCAGCACGTTGGACGGGCCACCGCCCGGACCGGGCGTGATGGACAGGTTGTCGAACTGCGCCGTCTCGGTCGCGCCGGTGCCGATGCCGGCCTGGCCGGCGCCCCACATCGCGTCGGTGGCCGTGCCCACCGTCACACCGTCGATCTTGGCGGTGATCGCGGAGCCCGAGAAGCCCAGGGACAGCGTGTGCCAGCGGTTGGTGCCGAGGGCGGCCACGGTGCCACTGCGCAGGGTCGTGACGACGTTGGCGGCGGTGTTGCGCTGGATCGACCAGGCGCCGGCATCGGTGACCCGTAGGTAGTAGGCGTTCTGTCCGGCCGGGCCGTAGTGCTGGGTGCCCCCGCGCCCGATGAGCTTGACGTAGCCGGCCTGCTCCAGCAGGACGTCGGAGGAGACGGTGTAGTTGCTCCAGTTCACGTCGCCGAGCAGCGCGTACGGATCGTAGTCCCCGTCCCATGTGATCGGCATGCGCGGGGACATCTGACGTACGCACCTGCCCGCACGGCCCCCGCCGCATGCGGTCACCTCGAAGGCCCCCTGCTGGTCCATCAGGTATTTGGCCTCCTTGCCGATCGCATACCCCTCGTAGTCGTCGGAATACGGCAGCGCCATCGACCCGGGCGCCGGACTCGTGGCGGTGCCCTTGCCCTGGCCCGTGGTGGTCGTGACGGTGTACACGCGGCCGGGCTGAACGGTCAGCGAGTACGCGCCGCCCGAGGGCGTGATGTCGCTGCCGCGCACGAGGTGGGCGGCGGGATCGGCGGAGTTGAGGTCGGTGGACCACACGTGCACGGTACCGGTGGGCAGACCGCCGGTGACGGTGAAGTTCAGGGTCTGGGCCGCGCTCGCGTCCACGGTCTCGATGATCGTGCTGTAGGCGGAGTTGTCGGGAGACTTCAGCGAGACGTAACTGCCGTTGCCGCGGACGCCACCGATGTAACCGCTGGAGGAGTCCAGATAACGCCAGCCCGGTGCCGTGAACTGTGTGGTCTGCGCCATCGTCCAGGCGTTCTTGCCCACCGCGTAGTACCCCGACCACGGCTGGGGCGCTATGGCGACGCCCATCGTGGGCCACGGGATGTTCGGGGTGATGGCGGCGACGATCGGCCAGTTCAGGTAGGCGGTCATCTTGCCGTCGATGTAGTCGCGGTTGATGCCGCGTGCGAAGGCCTTGGCGCCGTCGTTGTAGTCGTCGGACCCGTTCTCGCTGGCCCACAGCTGCTTGCCGGAGTTGATCGCGTTGGCGGAGCTGGGGCAGTTGGTCTGCGCGCTGCGATAGCCGCACACGTAGTGCGATCCGAAGATGTCCACGGCATTGCGGAAGGCCGCGTTGTTCACCGCGTCGTCCGCCGCGCCCCAACTGGTGTCATCTGCCACGATCTTGACGTTGCCGAAGCCGTTGGCGTCCAGGGCGGCGTTCAGGTTGATGTACCAGTTGAGGTCACGTCCCCTCTCGTTCCAGCCGCCGAGATAGTCGATGGTCAGCCCGTGGCTGTTCTTCGCGCACCTGAGCCAGTCGACCAGGTAGTTGATCATGTCCTGTGACCAGAAGTTCCGGTTGCCGATCCAGCCCGGCGCGCCCCACGCGAGGCCGGCCAGCCTGATGTTCGGATTGCGCGCCTTGGCCTGCTCCATCAGCCACCACTCGTAGCCCCGCCCGCAGTCCAGGTCGGCGGCGGTGTGCCGGTGGCTCGGCTCGGCGCCGCTGGTCGAGTTGGTGTCGCCGCCGATCTCCACCTTGAGGATCTGCACGGCCGCGCCGTAGCCGGGCTTGAACATGTAGTCCAGGATCTGGCCGCGCTGCGGCTCGGGGTAGTCGACGAGCAGGCGGCTGTTGCCTCCGCCGCCGCTGATGGCGCCGATGCCGTCGAGCGTACGGCCGCCGGAGCCGCCGTTGATGGTGATCGCGACGGCGGCCTGCGCCGGCGAGACACCGACCAGGGAGATCGCGGCCGTCAGTAGCGCGATCACGAGAGTGAAGGCGTACGCCATGGCCATTCGTCGCCGGCTCATGAAGCTCCTTTCGACGTGGGCAGGTGCGCGGGTGGCTGCGCCCGCGTGATGCGCTGCCGCGGCAGCCCGGCGATCACGCATGAGGTGCTCTCTGACCGGCGTCTGGTTCGACGTGGCGGAGGGCCCCTGTGAGTGGGGGCACGACCAGGATCGCTCGTTCAGGGGAAGCGCAGGGTGAGGGACGGCCGGCCGAAGGCGGCCGGGCTCGATCCGGGGGTACGGCGTTTTCGCCCATACCTGAGTCTCCAGTGCTGGGATCGATGGGGACATGGAGGAATCCCCTGGTCCACGAGCGGATCGCCGCCGATCGGTGCCGCAGCCGGGGGTTCCTGCCGCTCACCACCGACCCCGGCAGGAGGAAGCCGTCTTGGGGACTCAGTGTGGAAAGCGCCACGAAACCTGTCAAGGGTGCCGACGAATCGGTTCGACGTCAGGTCAAGGGCTTCCAGCGTGCCCATGCTCCGCGTGTGCGACCGCTCCGCACGTCGTGGGGCGGACGCGCCGCCCGCCGCGAACGTCATGAACGACTGAACGTTTCATCGCCTCGCCCTGTCACGGAAGTGCGGCCCGCGCCCTGTCGGCGCAGATGGCGCGCATCGGCGGCTCGGAGAACCATGGCCGGACCGGAGGCGGGCCCTTGACGAAGCCTCGTCGTGTCGTCTTTGCTTCACCGCACCACCACCTCGTCCGGTTCGAGTGAAGCACGACGCGCGATTCGCTCCCACAAGTGTTAGCGCTAACACCCCTTTCTCTCCCTCCCCGACACCAGGAGATGACATGGCCCGGTCCCGGCATCCGCCAGAGCGGGCCCGACTCGGTCTCCCACCTCGCTGGGGACCACCAGGTGCCGGTGGGCCGACCCGTGGCCCCCGGGATCAGCGGAAGATGCCCGTGTGGCCGAGGGAGTGCCGGCCGGGCTGGGGGTAGACGGCGAGGCCGTGCGGCCCGCGGTCGACCTTGATCCTGCGGATGACGTGCCCGTCACGGGTGTCGAAGACGTAGACCTCGCTGTTGTAGCGTCCCGCGAGCCACAGCCGTCTGCCGTCGGCGGAGACCCCGCCCATGTCCGGCGACCCTCCCCCGGGGATGCGCCAGATGGCGACCGGCCTGCGCTTGGCGAACGAGATGACCGACACCGATCCCGCGCCCCGGTTCGACACGTAAAGCTCGCGGGAGTCCCGGCTGACGTACAGGCCGTGGGCGCCCGCGCCGGTCGGGACGAAGCCGCTCACCTTGAAGGTCTCGGCGTCCACCAGCCAGACCCCGCCCTTCATCATGTCGGCGATGTAGAACGTCGTGCCGTCCGGGGAGAGCTTGACGTCCTGCGGCATGCTGTGGCGGTCCAGCCGCACCACCTCGCGGATCCGCCGGTGGGGCAGGTCGACGACGACCAGGTGCCCGGAGAACTCACAGCTGGCCAGGAAGATCGAGCCGTCCATGGTGAAGTCGGCGTGGTTGATCCCCCTGCAGGGCACGTTCATCGACTCGCGCAGTTCGAAGGTGTGCGGGTCCCGGAAGTCCAGCCGGTTCAGGCGCTCGGCCATGACCAGGGCGGTGGTGCCGTCCGGGGTGAAGTACAGGTTGTAGGGGTCCTCGACCGCGATCGGCCTGCCCGGTTCGCCCGTCGCCGGGTCGATGGGCGTGAGGGTGTTGCCGTCGTTGTTGTTCACCCACAGCGTCTTGAGGTCCCAGGACGGGACGACGTGCTGCGGGCGCCGGCCGACGACGAAGTGGCGGATCACCTTGTAGGTCTTGGGGTCGATGACGCTGACGGTGCCGCTCTCGCTGTTCGGCACGTAGACCAGGGAGGGGAAGCCCGCCACCACCGGGCTGAGCATGCCGGGGCGGTCGTGGGCGTAGACGTCGACGACGGCGCGCTGCTCGCCGTGCGCCTTCGGCAGGCCGACGGGGTCGTTCGTGTCCGAGGCCGTCGGCGACGGCGGGTCCGGGGAGACGGAGGCCGGGCCGTGGGCGTGCGGTGGCGGGCCGGAGCACGCGCACAGGACCAGGGCGAGAACGGCCGCCACGGCCGAGGCCCTGCTCATGACCCGGGCGCCGGTGGCAGGGGGGCGTGGGCGCCCCGTCGTCAGCCGCTGCATCACCCGGCCCGCTTCCCTTCTCCGATGCCCGCCGACCGGCTCCCCGGCCGGACTACGGCAACGCTAGGAGGGGAAGGGTCAGGCGACGTCCAACTGCGGGTCAGCGGCGCGTCCGCCTTCGGCGGGGGACGCGCTACGGGTTGAGCACGATCTTTCCGGCGACGGTGCCGGATTCGGCCAGCCGCAGAGCGTCGGCGACGCGGGCGAGCGGCAGCTCGACGGCGATCTGGGCGGTGACCTCCCCCCGCTGGAGGGCCGCGAAGACCTCGCCGAGGTCGGCGCGCAGCCGGGCCCGGAACCGGTCCTCGGCCAGGGCCCGCCCGGCCCAGACGTTGTAGAAGTAGGCGCGGCGGCGGTTGGGCAGCGCGTTCCACAGCCACACCCGGCCGAGCAGCTTGAGCACGGGCCACTGCTTGGACCCCTCGTCGTCGCGGGTGGAGGCGCTGCCGTAGGAGACGAGCGTGCCGCCGGGCGCGAGCAGACGCCAGGAGTCCACGACGCCGCGGCCGCCGACGTGGTCGAAGACGGCGTCCACCCCGCGGGGGGCGAGCTCGCGGACGCGCGCGGCGACGTCCTCGGTGCGGTGGTCGACCGGGACGACCCCGCGCTCCCGCAGGGCGTCGTGGTGGCGCGCGGACGCCGTGCCGATCACCTTCGCGCCCGCGGCCCGTGCCAGCTGGACCAGGACCGAGCCCACACCGCCGTTGGCGCCGTGCACCAGAACGGTCTGGCCCGCGCGGACCCGTGCCTTGCGGTGCAGCATCTGCCAGGCGGTGATGCCGTTGACCACCACGGTCTCGGCCTCCGCCGCGCCGACCCCCTCGGGAACCTCCACCACGTCCGCCGCGTGGACGATCACGTGGCTGGCCCAGCCGCCGACCTTGATCAGAGCGGCCACCCGTGTGCCGGCCAGGCCGGGCTCTACGCCCGCGCCGGTCGCCAGCACCGTCCCGACCAGGTCGTAGCCGGGCACGAACGGGAACGCCGGCTGGTCGTAGTAGCGGCCGCGGCGCATCTGCTGTTCGGCGAAGGAGACCCCGGTCGCCTCCATCCGGATCAGGACCTGGCCCGGGCCGGGGGCGGGGACCGCTCCGTGCCGGATCTGCAGCCCCTCGGGCTCTACCTTGCCGGGCAGCACGACCTCGACGAGACCTTCGGCGTTCATGACGACCTCCATCGGTTAGCTCATCTCGCTTTCGTTAGAAGATGTAACTCATCCGCCTGGGAGTGTCAATGGGTTTCGTGATAGCTTCTAACTAAACCTTGAAGATGTAGCCCTGGGCGCGGAAAGGTGGCAGGCCATGGCGGAATCCGGCACGAAGGCCCCACGTGAGCGCTACCGCGCGCAGGTGCGCGCGGAGATCAAGGAACTCGCGTGGCAGCAGATCGCGACGGCGGGGGCGTCCACGCTCTCCCTCAACGCGATCGCCAAGCGGATGGGCATGAGCGGGCCCGCGCTCTACCGGTACTACGCCAGCCGCGACGAGCTGATCACCGAGCTCATCAGGGACGCCTACCGAAGCCTCGCCGACGCCGTCCGCGCGGCCGCCGGGCCCGGCCCCGAGGGCGCCGCCGCGCTGGCCCGCGCGATACGCGGGTGGGCGCTCGACGATCCCCAGCGGTACCTCCTCATCTACGGCACGCCCGTCCCCGGCTACCACGCGCCCGAGGACGTCACCGCGATCGCGTCCGAGATCATGGCGGCCCTGCTCGACGCCTTCGCCGCGCTGCCCTCCGAGGGCACGGGGACGCCGTTCGACGCGCACCTCGAAGAGCACCGGCAGTGGGCGGGCGACCACCCCGCCCCGCCCGCGGTCCTCCACCGGGCCCTGACCTTCTGGACCCGGCTGCACGGCGTGCTGTCCCTGGAACTCGCCGGGCACTTCACCGGCATGAGCTTCGACCCCGCGCAGCTCTACGCCGCCGAAGTGGACGACCTGCTGGGGCGCTGACCCCACCCGTTCGTTCCGCCGGGCGGTGGTCCCCGGCATCGCCCGAGGTCCTGCGCCCGTTTCGGCTGCATGATGGCGCGCGGGGTCGTGCGGGCGATATTCGTAGGTGTCGACATGGGGCACCGGCCCAGGCCTCCCGGCAGCTCGCCCAGGCCGAGGAGTCCGCGGAGGTGTACGCCTCGCCCCCGGTACATGTGAAGAGCCGTGCGGTGGTGGCGCACACGGCTCTTCACAGCCCTGTCAGGAGTGCTCGGCCGCTTCCTTCAACCGCTGGAGCCAGGAGGTCAGCGAGCCTTCCAGTGCGGTGCGCATGCCCGCGATGTCGGCCAGGATCGGCTCGCCGTCCCACGATTCTTCGGTATGGACGTGGACCAGGCCGTCCTGCTCTCTGAAGGTCCACTGGTGGATGCCGGTGATGCCGTGGGCGGGGCCGCCCCACAGGATCCGGTGGGGGGCCTCGACGGCGTGAACGGTGGAGGTGATGTCCAGGCCGAAGGTGCTCCAGCGGAAGGCCGAGCCGGGGAGCGGGGGGCCGTCGGCGGAGGCGTCGGTGATGTCGCTCTGCCAGCTGGGCCAGGAGTTCACATCGGTGTGCAGGGCCCAGACCCGCTCCAGAGGTGCGTCGATCACGATGTCCAGGCGGACGACGACGGGGGCCTGCGTGTTGATGGCGGTGATCACTTGTTGTCCTCGATCCAGTGGCCGTGGATGCCCGCCGGGACGCGGCGGGGCAGCTCAACGGTGGCGATGGGGTCGTCGTTCAGGTTTGAGGCGTCCAGCACGAGCAACTGGGAGGCATTCGCCGTCAGGTCGCTGACGATGGTGAGCAGGTAGCCGTCGTCCTCCGAGGTGGCCCCGTCGGCGGGGACGAAGACGGCCTCGCCGGGCATCCGGCCCTCGCCGTGCGCGAAGAGCTGCTGCCGGCCGGTGACGGTGTCGAACTTGACGGTGTGGTAGCCGCTGAGCCCCGCGCCCGGGAATGCGATGGCGTAGCTGTAGCGGTTGGCGCTGCCGGTGTGCGCGTCGTTGATGGACGGGAACTCGGTGACCAGGCCGTCCAGCGCCTCCTCGGTGACCTTGCCGGTGGCCGGATCGAGGATCCAGCGGTGGAAGGTGGATCCGGCGTCGGGAGCGGCGCCGTACCCGGGGGCGCCGATCCACCACTTCCATGAGCTCTCCCATCCGGCGCGGTCGAAGCGCGGCCCCTCCAGGACCACCCGGCCCTGCGGGTCGGCGTAGGAGTTGGTGACGTGGAGGATGGCCCCCTGGTTCTCGACGTCGAACCAGGTGACCTCGGCGGCCCCGGTACGAGGCATGACACCGATGCGGAACGGGACGTCGTCGTGCCAGCGGTAGGGGATGCCGGAGTGCTCGGCGTGATCGAAGACGACGGGAGAGTTGATGAAGACGGCGTGCTCGCGGGTGATGGCGAAGTCGTGCATCAACGAGGGGCCCGACCCGTCCACCACGGTGGAGCGCGTGATCTGCCCGGCGACGTCGGCCACGTGGTAGGTCAGGTACGGCGGGAACGGACTGTAGGAGAAGAAGTGCAGCTCACCGGTGACCGGGTCCTCCTTGGGGTGTGCGGTCATCGAGCTGGTCAGCTTGCCGCCGAAGTCGTACACGCCGACCGTCTCCAGCTCGCCGGTCACCTCCCAGGGCAGGTTGGCCTCCTGCAGGGCCAGGTACCGGCCGCCGTGGAAGATGATGTTCGTGGCCGCGGCGCTGACCTCCAGTTCGGTGCCGGTGAACGGCACGCCGTCCAGGAAGGGCGTCTTCACCCAGCGGTTGCGGTACCACTCGGCCCGGCCACCCGCCAGGCGAACGCCGTGCAGCATGCCCTCGCCTCGGAACCAGTGCGTGGGGGTGATGCCGGGCTTGGGGTTGTGGCCGTTGCGGAAGTAGCGGCCGTTCAGCTCCGGCGGCAGGGCGCCGTGGACGGTCAGCTCCCGTGCGGTGATCTCGTCGGTGACGGGTGTGTAGTGGCCGGTGATGTACGGCTTGGTGAGTTCGTTCACGATGACGGTACTGCCTTTCCGATCATGAGGAGGGCGATGACGGCGCAGGCCAGGAAGGCTCCGCCGTAGGTGGGCAGGAGGGTGAGGAAGGACAGGCCGACGGCGCCGCCGATCTGCCGTGTGGCGTTGACCAGGCCCCCGGCCAGGCCGCTGTCTTCGGGAGGCACGCCGGCCGACGACAGCTCTGTGATCCGTACGAAGGCCACGCCCAGGCCCGCGCCCACGAGCAGCGTCGGGCCCAGCAGGTCGATCAGGAACGTTCCGTCGGCGGGCGTGCGCGCCAGCCAGGCCAGTCCCGCCGCCAGCGCGAGCAGCCCGGCCGGCAGGACGGCACGGCCACGCCGCCCGCTGACCGCCCATGACGAGAGCGTGATCATCAGGGCGAGCGGAAGCTGGGTCAGCCCGGCCTCCAGCGGCGAGTAGCCGAGGGTGCGCTGCTGGTAGAGAGGAAGGAAGTAGAACAGCCCCAGCCAGACCGCGCCCAGCAGTGCCATCAGCGCGTTGGGCAGGACCAGGCGCGCCATGCGCGGCGGCAGGAGCGGGTCGGGAGAGCGGCGCTGCAGCGCGACGAACGCGGCGAGCAGCACCAGCCCCACGAGGACCAGCGGCCAGAAGCCGGTCAGCCCGTAGGTGAGCGCGACCAGCCCGCCGGTGACCGTGACGGCTCCTGGCAGGTCCAGGCGTCCGCCGCGGACCGGAGCCGGCTCGACCAGGCGCCAGACCGCCACCAGGACGGCCAGCGTGAACGGGACCAGGACGAGGAACACCGAGCGCCAGCCGTACAGGCCGGTGAGCACGCCGCCGAGCAGCACCCCGGCCGCCCCGCCCGCGCCGGAGACCGCGCCCCACACGCCGAGCGCCCGCCCACCGGGATAGAGGCTGAGGACCAGCCCCAGCGCGGTCGGCGCCACCAGCGCGGCGCCCAGCCCCTGCAGAGCTCTTGCCGCGATCAGGGTCGCGGCGTCGGGGGCGAGCCCGGCGGCCAGCGAGGAGAGCGAAAACACGCCGGCGCCCGCGAGGAAGACACGCCGCAGACCGTACACGTCACCGGAGCGACCGCCCAGGAGCAGCAGCGCGCCGAAGACGAGCACGTAGGCGTTGATCACCCAGGACAGCCCGGAGGCGGACAGGCCCAGGCCGGTACGGATGGCCGGCAGGGCGACGTTCACGATCGAGGTGCTCAGCACGACCAGGAACTGGGCCGTGGCCAGGACCGCCAGGGGCAACTGCTTCATGCCCTCACGCTCGCAGCGCGGCGTTCACCCTCGCGTCGGTAGTTGTCGCCTATGTCTCACCTATACAGACATGCAGCTACCTAGGCGTTCGAGATAATTGCGGCATATATGGACACATTGGTTGGGCGTAAAGAGGAGCTTGCACGGCTGGACGCGCTGCTGGAGGGGGCCAGGCAGAGCCGGGGCGGCGCGCTGGTGATGCACGGGGAACCGGGCATCGGCAAGAGCGCGCTGCTGGACCATCTGGCGGACCACGCGACTGGCTTCCTGGTCATGCGAGCCTCAGGGGCCGAGTTCGAGATGGAGCTGCCTTTCGCGGCCCTGCACCAGTTGTGCATGCCCGTGCTCAGGCACGTGGCGGAGCTGCCGCCGCCGCACCGCAGGGCCCTGGAGATCGCCTTCGGCCTGGGCACCGGCACCCCCGACCCGTTCCTGGTGGGGATGGCGACGCTGGAACTGCTCGTGGAGCGGGACCGGCCGCTGCTGTGCGTCATCGACGACGCGCACTGGCTCGACCACGCCTCCGCCAGGGCGCTGGCCTTCCTGGCACGGCGGGTGAGCGCGGAACGCGTGGCCGTGGTCTTCGCCGCACGCACCGGCGCGAGGGCGCCGGCCGAGCTGGACGAGCTGCCCGGCCTGACCGTGCCAGGGCTGGCCGAGCCGGACGCCCGCGCGCTGCTGATCGGCGCGATCCGCGCACCCCTGGACGAGCGCGTACGCGACCGCATCCTGGCCGAGGCCCGCGGCAACCCGCTGGCCCTGCTCGAGCTGCCCAGGACCGCCGGCCTGACCGGCATGGCCGGCGGCTTCGACCTGCCACCGCCGGGCGCGGTCGAGCAGAGCTTCCGTGCCCGGCTGGAGATGCTGCCGCCCCAGGCCCGGCTGCTGCTGACCATCGCCGCCGCCGACCCGCTAGGAGATCCGGCACTGCTGTGGCGGGCGGCCTCGCGGCTCGGCATCCGCGACACCGCCACCGACCAGGCGGCCACGCTGGTGGAGTTCGGCACCCGGATCCGCTTCAGCCATCCGCTGGCGCGCTCGGCGGTCTACCTGGCCGCCTCCGCCGAGGAGCGGCGGCAGGCGCACGCGGCGCTGGCATCGGTGAGCGACCCGCTCGCCGACCCTGACCGGGTCGCCTGGCATCGCGCCCAGGCCAGCGCCGGGCCCGACGAGGAGGTCGCGATCGAGCTGGTCCGATCAGCCTCGCGGGCCCAGGCCAGGGGAGGCGTGGCCGCCGCCGCCGCGTTCCTCGAACGCGCCGCCGCGCTCACCCTCGATCCGCGGCTGCGCGTCGAGCGGGTGCTGACGGCGGTCGAGGCCAAGCTGTCGGTCGGCGCGTTCGATGCGGCCGCCGAACTGCTCACGACCGTGGATGCCGCCGACCCCCGCGCCGACCTCCTGCGCGGCCGGCTCTCCTTCGTCCGCCATCGGGGCGGCGACCGGCCGACGGATCACCTGCTGCGCGCGGCCGGCCGGCTCTCAGGCACGGACCCGGCCTGGGCGCGGGCCTGCTACCTGGACGCGATCGAGATGGGAATCCTGACCGGCGGGCTGGACGCCGTCATGGACGCCGCCCGCCAAGCCCCGTCCCCGCCCGGTGAGCCCTCCAGTGCCGACGTCGTCCTGGACGGCCTGGTCACCTTGGCCGGCCGGGGCCATGGGGCCGCCGCCGAGATCCTGCGCCCCGTCATCCGCGACACCGGCGACGAGGTGTGGACCCGGCGGCCCTCGCTCGGCTACCTGATCGCCGCCGAGCTGTGGGACTTCGACGCCATGCGGGACATAGCCGCCCGCACCGCGGCCGCAGGCCGAGAATCCGGCTCCCTCCATACGCTACCGATCGGGCTGGCCATGCTGGCCACCGTCACCGCGCACTCCGGCGACTTCGGCGCCGCGATGGAGATGATCTCGGAGGAGGAGGCGATCGCCGCGGCCACCGGCGCGGCACCGCTGATCTACCCGCGGATCCACCTGACCGCGCTGCGCGGGCGGGGCGAGGAGGCCGCCGAACTGTTCGCCGGTGTCGGGCCGCACATGACACTCAGCATGCAGTGGGCGACGGCCGTGCTCAACAACGGCTTGGCCGACTACCCGGCCGCGCTGAAGGCGGCCGAGCGGGCGGTAGCGCACGGCGAGGTCGGACTGGCCGGGCTGGCGCTGCCCGAACTGGTCGAGGCCGCCGTACGCTGCGGCTCGGACCAGGCGGCCCGCTCGGCGCTCGCCTCGCTGAGCGAGCGCAGCCGGGCCGGCGGGCACGCCTGGGGGCTGGGGGTCGAGGCGTACTCGCGGGCGCTGGTCCACGACGACGAGGAGGGGTACCGGGAGGTCGTCTCGCTGCTGGAATCCGGCCCGGCGATCTACCTCGGCCGCGCTCGCCTGCTCTACGGAGAGTGGCTGCGGCGGAAGGGACGGCGCCGCGACGCCCGTGCCGAGCTGCGACTGGCCCACGAGCTGTTGTCCGGCATCGGCGCGGCGGCCTTCACCGAACGGGCCGCGGGAGAGCTGCGGGCCACCGGCGAGCACGCGCGCAGCCGCTCTTCACAGGCCTCGGACCTGCTGACAGTGCAGGAGGTGCACATCGCGCGGCTGGTCGCTGAGGGGGCCACCTCCAAGGAGGTGGCGGCCAAGCTGTTCCTCAGTCCGCGTACGGTCGACGCGCACCTGCGCAACATCTTCCGCAAGCTGGGGCTCACCTCCCGCCGGCAACTACGTGACCTGCCGGACATCCGTTAGCCGCATCGTGGTGCCGGCGGCTTCCGGCCCCGTCATCGTCTCGGCCGGTCCGGGCCAGCTCGGGCCGTACTTGGCCCGGTAGGCGGCCGAGACCCGGTCGATCAGTCCGGCGTCCTCCACCAGGTCAAGGCGGGCTTCGTACACGGCGCCGCCGGCCTCCACCAGGGCCGCCGGGCATGTCCGCGCCCGCCGGTACCAGGCGCTGCGCTCGCCGAACGCGGAGCGGACATACGATTCGCCGGTCACGGTCACCACCCAGATGGGCCGGGCCGACCAGCTCCCGTCCGCATGCCGTACGCACAGCGTGATCTCATACGCTTCCATGGGCTCACGATCGTCCAGCCGCGCGGTGACTCGCGTCGGTGATGCTCACCTACGTCATTGATCTCGGCCTTTAGGCGGCTTTCACCGACGCGAGCCGGTGGCATGCTTCGCGAAGGTCGAGCCATGACCACCACAGAGAACCCCGCCATCACCGAGACGCGAGCACAGGCCGAACCTCCCGCAGAAGCAGCCGGTCGCCCCCTCTCGGGCCGCCGATCCCGCGGGAAGACGACCTCAGGCGGCTAGGACGTTCCGCCGGGACGCTCGCCCAGCTTGTCGACGATGCCGCGTGCGAAGATCGCCGATGTCTTGAGCAGGGCGCCCTTCTTGAGCCACTTGGTGTCCTGGACCTGGATCTTGCGCTGGCCGAGATATTCCAGAGTGTCCCGGGCGAAGATACATTCGGTACGGGTGCCGGCGTCCTCGCGGGCGACCGCGATCCCTGCGCGCCCTGCCGCGTCCTGGGAGTCGTCCACGATCGTCACACCGGGGATCCTGGCCACCGCTCTGTACAGCGCCGCGCCGAGCTTGGGAGGCAGCACTTCATGCTCCAGCAGGTCGCCGATGACTCACACCGCACGCCGTCCGAACCGGTGAGGAGGCGGTGACGCTGCTCACCGCACACCTCGACGAGATCCTGGGCACCGGACAGCCGCCGGACGGCGAGGCCCCGCTGAGAATCGCCTTCGGCGGATGCCCTCAGACCGACGCCACCCACAGCGTCCAGTGGTCGCTCTCGCGCACGGGGGCGGCGGCGTCGAGCCTGCCGCACACGTAGGCGGCCAGGTCCTCCAGCTGGGCGTCGTTCAGCTCGTGCAGGATCGAGCGGCCGGTGCGGGCGAGCAGGTCCGCGCGGACCTCCTCCACGCCGGCGTACTCCCTGCGCGTCTCCGCCAGCTCCAGCGTGCGGACGGCCCGGAAACCGGCCTCCCGCATGGCCGCCTCGACGGCCGCGCCGGCCGGGCGCCGGGCGCGCTCGGTCTCCAGCAGTTCGGGGAACCTCTCGAAGAAGTAACCGCGCAGGTGGGAGGGGGTGCCGGGGCGCGTCACGTCCTCGATGGTGCGGTCCTGCACGATGAGCGTCCCGCCGGGCGCGAGCAGCCTGCGGGCCTCCCGGAAGCAGGCGCCGAGGTCGTCGAGGTGGTGGATGAGCGCCCGCTCGAAGACGATGTCGGCGGCGGCGTCCGGCAGGCCCGTGTCGTACGCCCCGGCGTGCCGGAACGTGACACCCCGCAGGCCTTCGCAGTACTCCCGCGCGGCCGAGAGCATGGCGGCGGAGAAGTCGACGCCCACTACGGACGCGGCGCCGAGGCCGAGCCACGCCTTGCAGTAGACCCCGCCGCCGCAGCCGACGTCCACCACACGCCCGCCCTCCGGCGACACCACCGAGCGGATCGCCCGCGCCCAGTCGTCCCCCGCTTCACGCCCGGCATAGGTCAGGCGGTTGCTCTCGCTGTGGAAGTCGATGGCCATGAGATCCCCAGTTGTCATCTTGACGTCAACTGTCTTGACGTCAAGATAGCTCATCCCGTCGGGATGCGGGCGAAGCGCCCCGCCACGTGGAACTCCTCCTCGATGCGGGCCACCGCCGCCCTGAGCGGCGGCAGCACCTGTTCCCGGGCCTGCTCGGCGCTGCGCCGGCTGGCGTGCATCGAGACGTTGACCGCGGCGACGACGGCGCCCGTCCGGTCGCGCACCGGGACGGCGATGGACCGCAGCCCCTCCTCCAGCTCCTCGTCGACCAGCGCGTACCCGTCGGCGGCGACCTGCTCCAGCACCGCCGCCAGCCGTTCGGCCGAGGTGATGGTGTGCCGGGTGAGCGGCCGCAGGTCGGCACGGGCCAGCGACGCGGCCCGGACCTCCGGGGCCAGGCCCGCCAGCAGCACCCGGCCCATCGAGGTGGCGTAGGCGGGGAACCTCGTGCCGGTGGTGATGTCGACGCTCATGATGCGCACGGTGGGCACGCGGGCGACGTACTGGATGTCGTCCCCGGCGAGGATGGCCATGGACGCCGAATCGTGCACCTGCTCCACCAGCCACGCGATGTGCGGCTCGGCGATGCGGGGCAGGGTGAGCCGGGACAGGTACCCGAAGCCGAGCTCCAGCACCCGGGGCGCCGGCCGGAACAGCCTGCCGTCGAAGGCGACGTAGCCGAGGTGCGCCAGGGTGATCAGGGAGCGCCGCACGGTGGCGCGGGGAAGGCCGGTGGCCTCGGCGAGCGCGGCGAGGGGCGCCTCGGGGCGGTCCGCGCCGAAGGCGGTGAGGACGGAGAGGCCCCGGGCCAGCGACTCGACGAACTCCGGGCCGAGCTCCTCCTTGGAGGCCCGCGCGCGTGAGGCGGCGAGCGAGCCCGCCGCGGGCTCCGCCACGCCGGGGCCAGGGCACGGCGGGGAGGAAGGTCCGGCGGACGGGGTGGCCTCGATCGCGGCGGGCGGCGGGGCGGCCAGGGCGGCCTCCATCGCGGCGACCGCCTCGCGCAGGCGCGGCAGCATCGCCTCGCGCAGGGACCCCGCGTCGTGCCTGCTGGTGTGGCTCACCACGCTCACGGCGCAGACCTTCCGTCCCGCGCCGTCGTGCACGGGCATCGCGACCGCGACCAGGCCCGGTTCGACCAGTTGGTCGTCGAGCGACCAGCCGTCGCGCCGGGCGGCGGCGACGCGGTCCTCGAACGTCGCCGCGGCCCGCTCGGCGCCCTCCGGCAGCACCGTGAAGCCGGCGCCGCCCGGGCCGGCCTGGTGGCGCCGCAGCTCGTCGGCGGACCGGTCCGCGGCGAACAGCGCGCCCGGCGCGGCGCGCTCGGCCGGGATGAGGTCGCCGACGCGGAAGGCGATCGACATGGCCCGCCTGCGGGTCGCCTGGTGCACGAACCGGACGCCGTCGCCGTCGGGGACGGCCAGTGAGACCGACTCGTCGAGCTCGTCGGCCAGCCGGTCGGCGAGCGGCCCGAGCAGGGCGGGGAGCCGGGACGCGGCGAGGTAGGCGTTGCCGAGCTCGGTCACCGCGGGGGCGAGCACGGCGTCGCGGCCCTCGAGCCGGACATAGGCGAGGCGGGCGAGGGTGCTGAGGACGCGGTCGACCGTGGAGCGGGCGAGCCCGGTGTCGCGCACGAGGTCGCCCACGCTGCGCCGGCCCCCGGCCAGGGCCAGCCGGCGGAGCACGGCGAGGCCCCGGATCAGCGGGCCCACCGCCTCCCGGGGCGGCGCGTCGGGCGTCTGCTGGGTCATGTGCACTCCACGGTGAGCGGATCTCAGCCCGGAACGGTACCGCCCCCGCCCATTGACAGCACCCGTGACCCGGACCATATCATGAAATGAACTAAAGTTCACTAGGCGAACGACAATGGCCGCCGTTCACGCGGCGGCACGAGGGCGAGGGACATGGCCGAGATCCGTACGCTTCCCGAGGCGGTGGCCGAGCTGATCCACGACGGGGACACCGTCGCCATGGAGGGGTTCACCCACCTCATCCCCTTCGCCGCGGCGCACGAGATCATCCGCCAGGGCGTCACCGACCTGACGCTGGCCCGGATGACCCCCGACGTGATCTACGACCAGCTGATCGGCGCGGGCCTGGTGAAGAAGCTGATCTTCTCCTGGGGCGGCAACCCCGGTGTCGGGTCGCTCCACCGCTTCAGGGACGCCGTGGAGAACGGCTGGCCCCGCCCGCTGGAGATCGACGAGCACAGCCACGCCGGCATGGCCAACCGCTACGTCGCGGGCGCCTCCGGCCTGCCGTTCGCGGTGCTGCGCGGCTACCGCGGCACCGACCTCGCGCGGCGCACCGGCACGGTCTCCACGGTGCGGTGCCCCTTCACCGGCGAGGAGCTCGCCGCCGTCGCCGCGCTCAACCCCGACGTCGCCGTCATCCACGCCCAGCAGGCCGACCGCCACGGCAACGTGCAGATGTGGGGCCTGACCGGGGTGCAGAAGGAGGCCGCGCTCGCCGCCGGCCGGGTGCTGGTGACCGTGGAGGAGATCGTCGACGAGCTCGAGCCGCGCCCCGGGGGCGTGGTGCTGCCCGGCTGGGTGATCACCGCCGTCGCCCACGTGCCGGGCGGCGCCCATCCGTCGTACGCCGCCGGGTACTCCGTGCGCGACAACGACTTCTACCAGGCGTGGGACCCGATCTCCCGGGACCGCGAGAAGTTCACCGCCTGGATCCAGGACAACATCCTCGACAGCGAGGGAGCCGTACGGCGATGAGTGAGTGGACCCCCGACGAGGTGATGACGGTCAACGCGGCGCGCGCCCTGGCCCGGGCGCGCACCTGCTTCGTCGGCATCGGCCTGCCCAGCACGGCCGCCAACCTCGCCCGCCGCACCGGGCGCCCCGACCTCGTCCTGATCTACGAGTCCGGTGCCCTCGGCGCCAAGCCGTCCAGGCTGCCGCTGTCCATCGGCGACGGCGAGCTCGCCGAGACGGCCGACGCCGTGGTGTCCGTGCCCGAGATGTTCAACTACTGGCTGCAGGCGGGCCGCATCGACGTCGGCTTCCTCGGCGCGGCCCAGCTCGACCGGTACGCCAACATCAACACCACCGTCGTCGACCGCGGCCCCGGCCGTCCCGAGGGCCGGCTGCCCGGGGCCGGCGGCGCCCCCGAGATCGCCGCCAACTGCGGGGAGGTGCTCATCGTGCTGCGGCACTCCACCCGCAACTTCGTCGACAGGCTCGACTTCGTGACCTCCGTGGGGCACGGCACGGGGCGGGGCGACCGTGAGCGGCTCGGCCTGCGCGGCGGGGGGCCGGTGGCCGTCATCACCGACCTCGGCGTGCTGCGCCCCGACCCGGAGACCGCCGAGCTGATCCTCACCGACCTGCACGAGGGCGTGACCGTCGAGCAGGTCCGCGCCGCCACCGGCTGGCCGCTGAAGACGGCCGACGACGTGCGCACCACCCCTCCGCCCACCGAACGCGAGCTCGCCGCGCTGCGCGCCCTCAAGGCCGCCTGAAGGAGGAGCGCCACAATGTCAGAGGTGTACATCGTCGACGCCGTCCGGACGCCGTTCGGCAAGTACGGCGGCGCGCTGTCGGGCGTCCGTCCCGACGACCTGGCGGCACATGTCGTGCGGGCGCTCGCCGCGCGCACCCCGGGGCTCGACCCGGCGCGCGTCGGCGACGTGTTCTTCGGCAACGCCAACGGCGCCGGGGAGGACAACCGCGACGTCGCCCGCATGGCCGTGCTGCTGGCGGGCCTGCCCGTCACCGTGCCCGGCACGACGGTCAACCGCCTGTGCGGGTCGGGACTGGAGGCCGTCGTCCAGGCGGCCCGCGCCGTCGCCGCCGGCGACGTCTCCATCGCCATCGCCGGCGGCGTGGAGTCGATGTCCCGCGCGCCCTGGGTGCTGCCGAAGCCCGAGCGGGCGTTCCCGGCCGGTCACCAGGAGCTGTACTCCACCACCCTCGGCTGGCGCATGGTCAACCCCCGCATGCCGTCGGAGTGGACCGTCGCCCTGGGCGAGGGCGCCGAGCTGATCGCCGACAGGTACGGCGTCAGCCGCGAGCGGCAGGACGCCTTCGCGCTGGCCAGCCACGAGAAGGCCGCCCGCGCGTGGAAGGACGGCGCGTACGACGGCGAGATCGTCGGCGTGGAGGGCGTCGACCTGCCGCGCGACGAGGCGATCCGCGAAGACACCTCGCCGGACAAGCTCGCCAGGCTCAAGCCGGCGTTCCGCCCGGACGGGGGCACCGTCACCGCCGGGAACTCCTCCCCGCTGAACGACGGCGCGGCGGCCCTGCTGCTGTGCGACGAGGACGGCCTGCGGGCCCTCGGCCGCGAGCCGCTCGCCCGCGTACGGGCCTCGGCCGTGACCGGGGTGGAGCCGCAGTACTTCGGGCTCGGCCCGGTGGAGGCGGTGAACCGGGCCCTCGCCAAGGCGGGCAAGGGCTGGGCGGACCTCACCGTCTTCGAACTGAACGAGGCCTTCGCCGCCCAGGCCCTCGGCTGCCTCGGCGAATGGCCCGACCTCGACCCGGCCGTCGTCAACCCGCGCGGCGGCGCCATCGCCATCGGCCATCCGCTCGGCGCCTCCGGCGCCCGCCTGGCCGGGGCGGTCGCCCACCAGCTCGCCGCCGCCGGCTCCGGCACCGGCGTGGCGGCCCTGTGCATCGGCGTCGGACAGGGCCTCGCCCTGGTCCTGGAAAGGTGACGGCCATGACGACCCCGCAGCCCCGGCCCGTTTCCCAGGAGGTCATCAGCGCCGAGATCGGCCAGTTGCGCGAGGCGTACTCCAAGGCCGTCGAAGAGGGCGGCCCGCGGCGCGACCACCCCGACCGCGGGTACGCGCCGTACCGCAGCAGCGTGCTGCGCCACCCCAAGCGGCCGCTGGTCGCCGCCGGCGATCCCGAGGCGGTCGAGCTGAGCGGCCCGGTCTTCGGCGTCACCGACGTCACCGAGCTCGACCACGACCTCACCCGGCAGCACCACGGGGAGCCGCTGGGCGAGCGGATCCAGGTGACCGGGCGGGTGCTCGACCGGTACGGCCGGCCGGTGCGCGGGCAGCTCGTCGAGATCTGGCAGGCCAACGCCTCCGGCAGGTACGCCCACCAGCGCGACCAGCACCCGGCGCCGCTCGACCCCAACTTCACCGGCGTCGGCCGCTGCCTCACCGACGACGAGGGGCGCTACGCCTTCACCACGATCAAGCCCGGGGCCTACCCCTGGCGCAACCACGACAACGCCTGGCGGCCGGCGCACATCCACTTCTCGCTGTTCGGGACGGCCTTCACCCAGCGGCTGGTCACCCAGATGTACTTCCCGGGCGACCCGCTGTTCGCCTACGACCCGATCATGCAATCGGTGACCGACGACGCGGCCCGCGCCCGGCTCGTCGCCCGCTACGACCACGACCTGTCCACGCCGGAGTGGGCGCTCGGCTACCGCTGGGACATCGTGCTGGACGGCCCGGCCGCCACCTGGATGGAGGAGGGCCGATGACGAACACCCCGGATCTTCCCCGGACGCCGTCCGCGGCCACGCCGAGCCCCGCGGCGACCGGCCCCGGCACGACGCTCCCGGCCGCCGGGGCGGCCACGCCGATGGCGCCCACCCCCTCGCAGACCGTGGGCCCGTTCTACGGGTACGCGCTGCCGTTCGCCGGGGGCGGTGACCTCGCCCCCGCCGGCCATCCCGGGGCGGTGACGATCCGCGGGCGGGTGTACGACGGGGCGGGGGCGCCGATCCCCGACGCGCTGCTGGAGTTCTGGCAGCCCGCCCCGGACGGCTCGCGGACCGGCGCGCCCGGCTCGCTGCGGCGCGACCCGGTGACCGGTGCCGTGGCCGGCCGCACCGGCCTCGACTTCACCGGCTTCGCCCGCGTCCCGACCGACGCCGACGGTCACTACGCGCTGCGCACCCTGCCGCCGGGCGGGGCGCCGTACATCTCGGTGTGCGTCTTCGCCCGCGGCCTGCTGCACCACCTGTACACCCGCGTCTACCTGCCCGAGCCGACCGACCCGGAGACCGAGCCGCTGCTGGCCTCCCTGCCGCCCGAGCGCCGGGCCACGCTGCTCGCCGTCCCCGAGCGGGAAGGGGTGTACCGGTTCGACATCCGGCTGCAGCACGACGGCGTCCACGAGGAGACGGTGTTCCTTGCCTTCGACTGACCACCTCGAGCCTCCGCGCGACGAGCCGGGCGACGTCGGGCTGCTGGCGCCCGTGTGGGCCGGTTCGGAGGTGGAGGCGGCCACCGGGGACGGGGCGTTCGTCCGCGCCATGCTGGAGGCGGAGGCCGCCCTCACCCGGGCCCAGGCCGAGCTCGGGCTCGCGCCGGACGGCGCCGCGGCGGCCGTGACCGAGGCGGCGTCCGACCACGGCCGGTACGACGCGCGCGACCTCGCGCTGCGGGCCCGTTCCGGCGGCAACCCGGTGATCCCGCTGGTCGCGGACTTGACCTCGGCCGTCGCCGCCCGCGACCCCGGTGCGGCCCCGTACGTGCACCGGGGCGCCACCAGCCAGGACATCTGGGACACCGCCGCGATGCTCGTGGCCGCGCGGGCGCTGGAGACGGTCCTGCGCGACCTGGACCGCGCTGCGCGGGCCCTGGCCACACCGGCCGCCGAGCATCGTGACACCCCCATGCCGGGCCGCACGCTGACCCAGCACGCGGTGCCGACGACGTTCGGGCTCAAGGCCGCCGGCTGGCGGAGCCTCGTCCTGTCCGCCCGCACCCGGCTGGCCGCCGTCCGCACCGCCCTTCCCGCCCAGCTCGGCGGCGCCGCGGGCACCCTCGCCGCCTTCCACGCGTTCGCGGAGGCCCCCCTCTCCCCTGCCGGCGATGACACCCGGCAGGGGGACGTCGGCCTCCGGCTGCTGGCCGCCTACGCCGCCGAGACCGGGCTCGCCGAGCCCGCGCTGCCGTGGCACACCCTGCGTACGCCCGTCGCCGACCTCGCCGGGGCGCTGGCCTTCGCGGCCGGGGCGCTCGGGAAGCTCGCGGCCGACGTGCTGGTGCTGTCGCGGACGGAGATCGGTGAGGTCTCCGAGGGCAGCGGCGGCGGCTCCTCGGCCATGCCGCACAAGGCCAACCCCGTGCGGGCCGTGCTGATCGCCGCCGCGGCCCGCCAGGTCCCCGCTCTGGCCGCGGTGCTGTACGGCTCGCTCGCCGCCGAGGACGAGCGGCCCCCCGGCGCCTGGCACGCCGAATGGCAGCCGCTGCGGGAGGCGCTGCGCCTGGTCGGCGGGGCCGCGCGCGCCGCCGCGGAGCTGGCGGAAGGCCTCCAGGCGCATCCGGAGCGCATGCGCGCGAACCTCGGCGCGACGGGCGGCCTCCTCGCGGCCGAACGCGTGACCGCGGTCCTGTCCGCGCTCATGGGACGCGACCAGGCCAAAAAGGCGGTGACGGACGCCTCCCGCCGCGCGGCCCGCGAGGGCGTCCACCTCGCGGACGCCCTGCTCGCCGACCCGGCCGTGGCCGGCGCCCTGCGCGCCGTGCCGGGCGAGCGGGCCGGGGAGAGGCTGCGCGACCTGACCGACCCCGCACGCTACCTCGGCTCCGCCGGCGCCCTCGTCGACCGCGCGCTGCAGGCGAAGGAGACCTCATGACCGGCACCGCGCCGCGTGTGCTCCACCATCGGATCGACGGCCCGCGGGACGCGCCGCCGCTGGTCCTCGGGCCCTCACTCGGCACGTCGCTCGCCGTCTGGGACCCGCAGGTCCCCGCGCTGGCCCGCGGGCACCGGGTGATCCGCTGGGACCTCCCCGGGCACGGCGGATCGTCCCCCGCCCTGCTCCCGGGCACCGCGCCCGGCGACGTCACCGTCGCCGGCCTCGGGCGCCTGGTGCTCGATCTGGCCGACTCGCTCGGCGTCGACCGGTTCGCCTACGCGGGCGTATCGCTCGGCGGAGCCGTCGGCGCGTGGCTCGCCGTCCACCATCCCGGGCGCGTGACCTCGCTGGCGCTGGTGTGCTCCTCGGCCCGGTTCGGCGAACCTCGCGGATGGCACGACCGGGCCGCGCTGGTGCGCGGCGAGGGCTCCACCGCCTCGGTGGCGGACACGGCCGCCGCCCGCTGGTTCACCCCTACCTTCGCGGCCTCGCCCGCCGCCGAGGCACTGACGGCGGACCTGCGCGCCACCGATCCCGCCTGCTACGCCGCCTGCTGCGACGCGCTCGCCGCCTACGACCTGCGCGCCGAGCTGTCCAGGATCACGGCGCCCACCCTGGTCGTCGCCGGGCGCGAGGACCCGGCCACGCCGCCGTCCCATGCCCGCGAGCTGGCCGACGGGATCCCCGGGGCGTCCCTGGTCGAGGTCGCGCACGCGTCCCACCTGGCCGGGGTCGAACGCCCCGCGCCGGTGCTCGCGGCCCTGCTGACGCACCTCGCCGGGTACGGCGCCGGCGGCCCCGGCGAAGAGGACGCTCCCGCCCGACCCGGGACGCCGCTGGGCGATGACCGGTCGCGGTACGCGGCCGGGATGGCCGTACGGCGGGCGGTCCTCGGGAACGAGCACGTCGACCGGGCCGTGGCCCGTACCACCCCGTTCACCGCGCCGTTCCAGGACTTCATCACCCGCTACGCGTGGGGTGAGATCTGGACGCGCCCCGGCCTGAGCCGGCGCGTGCGCAGCTGCGTGACGCTCACCGCCCTGGTGGCGCGCGGCCACCTGGAGGAGCTGGCGATGCACGTGCGGGCCGCGCTGCGCAACGGGCTCACGCCGGACGAGATCCAGGAAGTCCTGCTGCAGACGGCGGTGTACTGCGGCGTCCCCGCCGCCAACGCCGCGTTCGCCGTCGCCGACAAGATCCTCCGGGAAGAGAGGGAACACTGATGCGCACCACCGTCGGCATCGTCGGCGGCGGTCCCGCGGGACTGCTGCTCGCCCGGCTGCTGCACGAATCCGGCATCGACAGCGTCGTCCTGGAAAGCCGCGACCGCGCCTACGTCGAGCGGCGGCAGCGGGCGGGGATCCTCGAGGACGGCACCGTGCGGGCGCTGCGCGCGTGCGGCGCGGGCGAGCGGATGGACCGCGAGGGTCTGGTCCACGACGGCATCGAGCTGCGGTTCGGCCGCCGCTCGCACCGGATCGACTTCCCGTCCCTGACCGGCGGGCGGCGCGTGATGGTGTACGCCCAGACCGAGGTCGTCAAGGACCTGATCGCCCTCCGGCTGCGCGAGGGCGGGCCGCTGCTCTTCGAGGCCGAGGTGCGGGCCGTGACGGGCGCCGACGGCGACCGTCCGGTCGTCCACTTCGTCCACGAGGGACGCCGGCAGACCCTGACCTGCGACTACGTGGTCGGCTGCGACGGGTTCCACGGGGTGACGCGGGGGGCGGTCCCGGACGGCGTGCTGCGCACCTATACCCGGGACTATCCCTACTCCTGGCTCGGCATCCTGGCCGACGTCCCGCCGTCCTGCGACGAGCTGATCTACGCGCACTCGCCCCGGGGCTTCGCGCTGCACAGCATGCGCTCCCCCTCGGTCAGCCGGCTCTACCTCCAGGTGCCCAACGGCACCGAGCCGGACGAGTGGCCCGACGAGCGCATCTGGGACGAGCTGGACGCGCGTTTCGCGATCGACGGCGACTGGAAGCTGGCGCGCGGCCCGATCACGTCCAAGGCGGTGCTGCCCATGCGCAGCTTCGTCGCCGAGCCGATGCGGTACGGGCGGGTGCTGCTGGCGGGCGACGCGGCGCACATCGTCCCTCCCACGGGGGCCAAGGGGCTCAACCTCGCGGCGAGCGACGTGATCGTGCTCGCCCGGGCCTTCGCCCACCTGCGGGAGACGGGGTCGGCGGAGCTGCTGGCCGCCTACTCCGACACGTGCCTGCGGCGGGTGTGGCGGGCCGAGCACTTCTCGTACTTCATGACGACGACCCTGCACACCGACCCGGGGCAGTCGGAGTTCGACACGCGGCTGCAGCTGTCGCAGCTCGACCGCATCGCCACCTCCACGGCGGCCGCCACCGACCTGGCCGAGAACTACACCGGCCTCCCCATCCCCTGACCCAGCCCCAGAGGCCGTCACACAGCACCCACGCAGCGCCGCTGATACCGCACCGCTGCCGCTGTAACCCCCCTCCGCCCCACCCCGAGCCCCCTCCCGCAGCCCTCACTGCCAACCCACCCCGTCCCCGAACCCCTCTCCGCCCCACCCCGAGCCCCCTCCCGCAGTCCTCACCGCCACCCCCCTCAAGCCCCCTCCGCCTCACCCACGGCCCCCGAGTCCCCTCCCACGGTGCTCACCACCAACCCACCCCGTCTCCGAACCCCCTCCGCCCCACCCCGAGTCCGCTCGCCGTGCCCCTCCACCGCAGCACATGGGGGCCTTTCAACGGCGCCGGGTCGGCGGGAGGTCGTGCGGCGGGGTCGGCGCCGGGGTGCGGCGGGGAGGTGGGCCTCGGACTGCGACTTGACACGTCAAATCGTAGCGTTCTAGCTTGTGCCGGATCCCGACGGCCGGGATCGACGGCGCATCACCAGGAGGATCGATGAATCTCGAACCGCTGACCCCCGCCAACACCACCATCGTGCTGATCGACTTCGCGGTCGGGTTCGCCAACGTGCTGCGGTCGCACGACCTGCCCACCCACATCGGCAACGTCGTCGGTCTCGCCAAGACGGCGACCTGGTTCGAAACCGGCCTCGTGGTGACCAACGGGCTGCCGAGCAAGCCGTCGGGCCCGCTGTACCCGGAGCTGCTCGACGTCATCGGCGACCACCCCGTGGTCGAGCGCCCCGGTGCCATCAACGGCTTCCTGGACGAGGGCTTCTCCTCCGCCGTCCGCGCCACCGGGCGCAGGAAACTGGCCGTCGCCGGAGTGTCCACCGAGGGCTGCGTCCTGCAGACCGTGCTGGGCGCGCTGCGGGAGGGCTACGAGGTGTACCTCGTGGTGGACGCCTGCGCGAGCCTCACCCCGGAGACCCACCAGGTCGCGGTCCAGCGCATGGTGCGGGCCGGCGCGGTGCCCGTCACGTGGTTCTCCCTCGCCGGCGAGTTCCACGCCGACCACCGTAACCCGACCGCGCCGCTCTACCAGCGCCTCATGCGCGAGCACATCCCCACCATGGCCATGGGCGTCAACGGCTTCCTCGCCGCCCAGCAGCAGGCCCGCCTGGCCGAGTCCCCCGCCGTCTAGTGGTCGTCCGGCGGCGCCGGAGGCGTGGACAGCAGGAACGCCCGCATGTCGGCGGGCAGCACGTCCAGGAGGCAGCGGCGCACCGCCGCCGCGTGTGCCGCGTCGGCGGCGGCCATCACCTCCCGGCCGTCGGCGGTGATCTCCACGTTCACGTACCGGCCGTAGCCGGCATCGTCACGGCCGACCAGCCCTCGGGCCTCCATGCGCCGCAGCTGGTGGGAGAGCCTGGACGGCGACCAGGACAGGCTCTGCTCCAGGGCCTGGCGCGACAGGCCGCCACCCGCCTCGAGGAGACGCTTGAGCACCTCGTAGTCGGGCTGGGAGAGAGCGGCCTCCGCGGCGAGGCTCTGCGCGATGCCCGCGGTCACGTTCTCGCTCCACCGCAGGAAGGCGCGCCACACCCGCAGTTCGTCGGCGGACAGAGCGGACGCGCCGGAGCCGGAAGCGGGCGCGTCGTCCACGCCCGGTCCTCTGGGAGCCATGCCGACATTGTCCCCCGATTTGACGTGTCAAGCGAGACGTGCTCAGTTCATCGCCGCACGGGCCTGCCTGCGGACGAGCAGCATCGCGGCGTCGTCCCCCAGCGGGCCGCCCACGTGGGCGAGCAGATCCGAGCGCAGCTCGTCGAGAGCCGCCTGCGGGTCGTCCCTGCCCGCCAGGACGTTCGCCCTGTCGGCCAGCGGGTAGAACGCGCCGACGTGGTCGCGCGCCTCGATCACGCCGTCGGTGTACAGCAGGATCTGCTCGCCGTCCCCGAAGGGGACCCGGTGAGGCTTGGCCATCTCGGGGCCGAGGGACACCAGGCCCAGTGGAGGCATCTCCATCTCGGGCTCCGCCAGGCGGATCTTCTCCTCACCGCGGATCAGCAATGGAGCGGGGTGCCCGAAGTTGAGCAGGGAGATCTCCTCGTCGTGGACTTCGGCGAGGATGGCGGTGACGAATTGTTCCGTGCCCAGGTGCCGCGTGAGGCTGTTCTCCAGGCGGACCCCCACGCGGGCCAGTTCGGCCTCGTCGTAGGCGGCCTCGCGGAAGGCGCCGAGCACCCACGCGGCCGTCTCCACGGCCCCCAGCCCCTTGCCCTGGACGTCACCGATGAGCATGCGGACGCCGTTCGGCGTGGTGACCACCTCGTACAGGTCACCGCCGATCTGCGCCTCCGCGGCCGCCGAGGTGTAGGACAGGGCGATCCGCAGGTCGCCCGCCCTGCGCGGCACCGGGCGCAGCAGAACGCGCTGGGCCGCCTCGGCGACCATGCGGACGTTGGCCAGCTCACGCTCCCTGCGGATCCGCAGATGGCTGGCCAGGGCACCGGCGCCGGTGACGGCCAGGATCGTCGCGATGGTGAGGTTGTTCTGTGGCGTGAGCAGGAGGTCGTTGTACCGGGCCAGAGGGATGCAGACGATCAGCGCCAGCCCGCCGACGGCAAGGGTCCGGTGGACGCTGCCCGACACCGAGGCGAACGTCGGCCCCAGCGTCAGCAGGGGCAGGAAGCCCAGCCGGGGGCCGGCCAGAAGGTCGACGAGCGCCACGACGGCAATGGCGACGAAAGGCAGTGATCGGAGCACGGTCTGCGACATCTTTTGCGCACTCGTCGCCATAGCGTTCAGGGTCGCCCTCCAGTCAATTCGTGACCAAGGTAGCGCCAGGCGCTCCCCCGACGCCATCGACGACACGCGCACGCACGCGCTCCCCGCTCAACGACGCCCGCGGCCTCCAAAACCCTCCCACCCCCACCGCCGTCCCCCGACATGAGAACACCGACGCCCCCCACCCCGCCACGGACCGCCGCATCCACTGAACCCCGCCACCACCCCCTAAACGGGTCCACCGAACACCCGAGCACGGGCGTACCCGACCCCGCCACGGGGAGGCCGATCAGCTCGAACCCCATCGCCGTTCCGGGGCGGGTACACCGGCACCCGAGGGCGCCGGCGTGCCCGCGCCCGGCGACGGCGCGGCGACGGGGGCGGGTGGGGGTCGCTCAGAAGGTCGCCATCTCCTCGCCGGTGAGCCAGGATGCGCGGACCAGGGCGTGTTCGGTGGCCGCCAGGTGGACGGCGGCGGCCAGCCACGCCCAGGCGTACCCGTCGGCGCCCGGATCGGTGAGCCGTCCGAACACGTCGCGGCCGCGGCGATCGGCTTCCGCGGTGAACGCGGTGGCCAGCCGCGCCGCGGTCGCGAACCCGGCGCGGCGCAGCTGAGCAGCCTGCGCGTCGGCCTCGCCGCCCCGGGCGGCCTCGGCGGCCGCCCGGCGCCCGCCCGTCACGGCGAGCTCCACCAGACGGCGGACCCGCCAGAGAGGGGAGTCGGCCAGCGGGTCCTGCTCCGCCCCGGCACCGGCCGCAGGCGGCGAGCACGCGCCGGGCGACGGGAGGTGCGCCCCCTGCAGCCGGTCGTACCCGAGGTCCGCGTGGCCGCCCAGTTCGGGAGGAAGGCGCAGGGTCGCCTCGGCGCCCGGCACCGGCCCCACCGCGAGCGGACGCAGCGTGGCGGTCCGGTCGGGCTCCAGCCAGCCGACGACCCGCACCAGCAACCCCGGGCACGACGCCAGCCGGCGAAGGTTGGCGACATGGGCGAGATCCGGATGGGAACTCGCCGGCACCAGCCGCACCAGCGGCCCGCCGACGACCATGTCCTCGCCGTCGAGCACCGCGTGCGTCCCTCCATCGCCGGGCGCCGATGTGCCCTGTGCGCCTGGCGGGGACGGAAGAGAGCCGGCGGGACGGCCTCCGACCGGCGTGGCCGTGGCGGGCAGGACCTGGCGGGCGAGGACGTGGCCGCCCGCGGCACCGAGGATGACCAGATCACAGCCCAGCGGTTCCCGCGCCGTCTCGGCCGTCTCCGAATCGCTCCACGACCGCGCCGAAAGCCGCTCGGTCACCACCTCGCCGAGCGGGCGGGTGAAGAACGTGGCCAGGGGACCGGCGGACCACGGCAGGCCGGGAACGGGGGTCGCCCGGACGCCGCGGCCCGCTCCGAGACGGCCGTCGGCGGACACGGTGGCTCCGGTGACCAGGAGCCCGCCCCGGGCCAGCCCCGCGTGGTCCACGGTCGCCGAGCCGATGGCCACCGTGGCGGCCCCGGCACCCCTGGCCCTGGCGGAGCCGCCCGGCTTGACGTCGGCGATCGACAACCAGCGGCCGTCGTCGGTGACGAGGTGGGTGACCACGCCCGCGTACCCGGTGGCGCTGATGACAGGCTCACGGAAGACGCCGTGCACCCGCAGCGCTCCGCCCGGCTGGTAGCTGCGGCGCGCGGTGCCGATCAGCGCCGGGTCGGGGTCGGCGGCGGCGAGCATGCCCGCGGTGAGCAGCAGTTCGCGTAGCGCGGAGACGAGGTCGGCGAGGCGGTGGCCGTCGTGGCGGGCACGGGCGGCGCGGACGCCGCGTACCACCCGGAGCGCGGCGGCCTCCGCCCGGACGAGTCCGGCCAGCCGAGCGGTGTGCGCGGCCCTGAGCAGCTCGGCCTGCGGAACCGCCCCGGCGGCCGGCAGTCCGGCCGAGAGCAGTGCCGCGGCGGCTCTCCACAACCCGGCCGCGGCGGCCACCTGCGCCGCCGTCGGAGCCGAGCCCAGGCCGTTCCCAGAGGATCCCCGCACCTCCACCCCGGGCCCGGCCCCGCTTTCCCCGCTCGCCTCCGCCGTCCGCCCGATCCCGCCTTCTCCGCTCACCTCCACCGCCGGCTCGGTGCCACTTCCTCCCGCCGCCGCCTCGGCCCCGCTTCCCCCGCTCGCCTCCGCTGTCCGCCCGATCCCGCCTTCTCCGCTCACCTCCACCGCCGGCTCGGTGCCGCTTCCGGCCTCCGCTCCCTCTGCCGGGGGCGTCCCCGTGCGGTGTCCTTCACTTACGTCCCGTTCCGCCTCGGCGCCGGCGGCTCGGGGATCCTCGTCCGGATCGGGGTCGGCCGGTGGCGCGTCGGCGACGGGACAGGCGCTGAGAACGGCCGCCCGGTGCAGGCAACGGGGCGCCAGCAGGCAGCTGCACCGCACGGCCTCGTCCGAGGCCACCACACCGGCCGGCCCCGGCGAGAGGGTCACGACCGCGTCCTCGCCGCACCGCACGTGGACGCCCTCGTCGTCGGTGACCGGTGGCACCGCGGCGTACTGCTCGACCGCCGCGTCCAGCTTCTTGCGCAGCCTCGTGGTGAGGCCTTCCACGGCGGCGGCCACCACGTGCGGCAGCGCCGGGGGGAGGCCGGCGGCCGGCGGAGTGTCGGAAAGAGAGGAGGTCAACGGGGCTCTCCACGAAGGCGGTCGCCCACCCATCGGGCGAGGGCGACGGGGCTGAGTGCGGCGACCGGCATGCCGGCCGCGACGAGTTGCCGGGCGACGGGAACGGAGTAGCGAGGCACGCCGCCGTCGTCCAGGGCGGCGCAGCCCAGCAGGTGGACGCCCGAGGCGGCCAGCGAGCGAACCTCGCCGAGCAGGCCGCCGAGCGGATATCCCTCCTCGAAGTCGCTGACCACGACCATCAGCGTCCGGCTCGGCACGGTCACCAGCGAGCGGGCGTGGGCCAGCCCGGCCGCGATGTGGGTGCCTCCGCCGACCCGCACCTCCAGCAGGAGCGACAGGGGGTCGGCGACCTGATCCGTCAGGTCGATCACCTGCGTGGAGAAGGCGAGGAAGTGCGTGGACAGCGACGGCACCCCGGCGAGAACCGCCGCCGTCAGCGCGGACCAGACGACCGAGGCCTCCATCGAGCCCGACACGTCGACCACGAGCACGAGCCGCCAGTCGGCCTCCTGGCGGGCGCGCGTGCTGAACACGGGCCTTTCCGGGACGACGACGATGCGGCCGTCGCCGAGGCGGCGCGTGTACGGGAGGTTGGCGCGCAGCGTGCGGGGCAGGTCGAGCCGGCCGCCCGGACGGCGGGTGGGCCGGGGCGTCGCCAGCCCCGTCAGGGCGGGACGCAGGCGCGTCGCGAGCTGCTTGGTGAGCTCGGCCACCAGCTGCCGGACGAGGGGGCGGAGCTTGGCGAGCCGCTGCTCCGGCAAACCTCCCGCCAGGGACAGCACCGAGGTCAGCAGCTCCACCGACGGCCGTACGGCGCGCGGGTCGAGCTCGGCCAGCACGTCGCTGCGCCCGGTGTCGGCCGCCGTGGCGAGCACCTCCTCGCGGACGTCCTTGCCGAACAGCGCCTCGAGCTCCTGCGCCCACTCTCGGGCGGTGGGGAAGGACTCCCTCTGGCCGCCGCGGTCGCCCGTGCCGTGCCCGAAGTCGGCCGCGCCCTCGCCACGGCCCGAGCCGTACAGCTCGTCCAGGGCCCGCGCGTATCGGCGGGCATCGGACGGCAGCCGTTCGGGCTCCCGGCCGAGCAGCAACCGCCAGCGGTCGGCGGAGGCGAGCCGCCGCTCCCCCGCCTGTGGTCCCGCCCCGCCCTGGGATCCCCCGGCGGAGAGGGAGCGGCCCGCACCGGCCGGGCCGGCCGGCGGCGTGACGGTCCCGGGCGCACCGGCGGGCAGAGGAAGCCGCAGGGCTTCGAGGGTGGCGAGACCAGCGGCGTCGGCGGCGGCCCACATCGCCAGCAGCCGGGGCGGGGCCGCGAGGGTCAGGTCGGGCCGGTCGCCGAGGCGTTCGGCGACGACGTCCATCAGGCGGGCCCGGCCGGCGGGGGCCAGGGTGTCGAAGCCGCCTCGCAACGCCGGCAGCCGCTCCAGGAACGCCTGGTCGCTGAGCCCGTCGACGCGGTCCAGCAGCGGGCCGAGCGCCGCGGGGGCGGACTCCAGCAACGGCCCGGCGGCGGCCAGCACGCCGGCCAGCAGGCGGCCGAGGCGGCGGCGCCCCTCGGGCCCGGTCGCGGTGTCGACCCACCCTGCGGCGCGGGCTCCGAGGGCCTCGGGAGGCTCCAGGTCGAGCAGCACCCTGGCCGCCAGGGCCGCGCCCTGGACGAGCGGCGAACCGGTGCGGACGAGCCCGGCGAGGGCGTCGTCGATCCGCAGGCCGAGGCGCTGTTCGCCGGCCTTCGCCGCGAGGGCGATCAGGGCGGCGGCGTCCTGCTGCTGGTCGCTCCCGGCGAGCCCGGGAAGCGCGCGGACGACCGCCTCGAGGAGGGCGACCGCCAGTTCGGCCGCCTGGTCGCGTGCCTTCGCCGTGGCGCCGGGAAGGTGGCCGCGCCGCAGCGCCTCCAGCAGGTCGAGAGCCGCGAGCAGCTCGGCCGGCGTGGCGGAGGCGGGAAGTACGACGGCGGCGTCGGCGAGACGGTCCGAGACGAGCTCGGGCAGGTCACAGCGTGCCGCGGCACCCAGGGCGTTCAGGATCAGCGCACAGGTGGGGCCGCCGTCGGCCGACTCGCGGCGGAAGGTCTCGCCCAGCGTCCCGGCGGCCGCCTGGGCGGCGGTGACGCCTCGCACGCCGGCGAGGTCGAGCAGGGCGGGGACCGCCGGTGTCCAGCGGAGCCGCCAGCGCGTGGTGAGGGCGGTCGAGTCGCCCGTCGCCGCGACCTCGACCGGTTCGCCGTAGCCGACGCCGCAGACCAGCAGTCGTTGCAGCAGGATCTCGCGGCGGGCGTCCAGGTTGGACCGCAGTGGGTCGAGGCGTACCTCACGTGTGCCGGGATCCTCCGGGCACGGCAGCCGCAGCGCGGTGAGTTCGGCCTCGACGGACGGACCGAGCCCGGAGCGGGGCGTACCGGGCGCGGTGCGGCCCCGGCGGTTGCCGACGAGGATCGTCTCCAGGGCCTGGGCGATGGCCCGGCCGCGCCCAAGAGGCTCACCCTGGCCGAGGACGGCCGTGATCGCCTCCAGCAGCTCACCGCGTCCGGGCGCGGGCAGGCCGCGCAGTCGTGCGAGGTCGGAGGCCATGCGCAGGGCCTCCGCCGCCTCGCCGGTCCCCGCGGTGTGCCCGGCGGACCGCAGCTCCCGGCAGATGTTCGTGATCGCCGCGGCGGCGGCGTCCCGCACCCGGACGGGGTCGCCGCCCGCCTCGAAGACGGCCTGCTGCCAGAGTGGGTCGCGGATTCCGGCCGGGTACCCGGACCGGGAGTCGAGCAGATCGAAGGCGTACGGGACGAGCGAGGTGACAGGCGAGGCCCCGCCACGCTCGGCGACCGCCGCGTCTCGCCCGCGACGCCCCGCCCCCCTCAGCCCGTCTCCGGCTTCCGGCCCCCGCGAATCCGCCCGCTCGGACACACCGGCCGTACCCTGCTGCGAAGGTGGGCGAGCGTCGGCGAATGCGGGGTGGGGATCGACCAGGGCCGGGGCGTGGAAGGCGCCGATCACCGCGGCCACGCGGCGCCCGCCCGCGGCCGCTCGAGCGACGACCTCGCGCATGTGCGCCTCGCGGGCGAGGTCGACCGCCGGCACGCCGCCTTGGTTCTCGGCGTCCTGACGCAACGCCCATCCGACGCCGAGCGCGGCGCGCCGTACGGCCTCGGGTTCGCACCCGGGGGCGCGCACCTCGACGGCCCGGTCCCACAGGTCGTCGCCCTCGCGGCCGGTGCCCGACGCCGCCAGCGCGTCGGCGAAGACGGCGCGTGCCGCCGGTCCATCCCCTGCCCCGGCCGTCGGTCCATCCCCTCCCCCGGCCGCCGGGCCGGACGCGTCCCCAGCCGCCTGGCCGGACGCGTCCCCGGGCGTCGGGCCGGACGCGTCCCCGGCCGTCGGGCCGGACGCGTACCCGAGGGCCTGGTCGGGCATGTCCCCGGCCGCCGGGCCGCTCGCGTTCCCAGCCGCCGGGCCGGACGCGTCCCCGGGGGCCTGGTCGCCGGACGACGGGGACGGCGTGCCGGTGGCGTGCCAGCCGGGATCGGACAGCGGCAGGTCGCAGCACAGGACCTCTGCTCCGCGCTCGTAGGCCCAGCGGATGGCCGCCAGCTCCGGAGAGAAGTCGGCGAAGGGGTAGAACCCGAGGCGCCCGTCCTCGCCGGCCCCGGCCAGCGCGACCGGTGCTCGGGTGCCGGGATCGGCCAGATGCGGCAGCCATCGCTGGAAGTCGGCCGGTAGCTCCACACAGACGGCCTCGGCTCCGGCGGCGTCCAGCAGCGCGGGCACCACCGCGGCCAGCGCGGGACTGTGATGGCGCACCCCGATGAGGTACGGCCGGGGCGAACCGGCCAGCGCGTCGACGGCCTGGCGGGGGTCGTTCAGCGTCGTTGTCACCGCAGGGTCTCCCGGAGGTCCCAGAGGCGGCGCCACATCGCCGAGCCGTCTTCGGCGCGGCGGCGCACCGGGCCGTCCCAGTACCCGAGCAGCCGGCCGTGGTCCGCCGGGTCGTCCTTGCGGACGACCCCGAGGAGGTGTCCGGGCATCAGGTCGAGGACGTCGCCGTTCGGGAGGTAGGCGGCGGCGACGCCGAGTGAGGCGGCCACCTGGACGGCCTCGGCCGTCGACATGACGGTGCCGGGCCGTTCGACGTCCCAGCCCTCCGCCGACCGGCCCGAACGCAGGTCGCGGAAGACGGTGACCAGCGCGTCCAGGACGGCGTCGTCGACCTTGAACGCGGCCCCGGCGCGCTGCACGACCGCGGTGGCCTGGCGGCGCACCAGGGTCATCTCGGCGTCGGCGTCCGCGATGGGCTCGATGGTCTCGAAGTTGAACCGCCGCTTGAGCGCGGCCGACATCTCCGACACGCCCCGGTCCCGGAGGTTCGCCGTGGCGATGACGGTGAACCCGGACGTGGCGGCGACGTGGGCGTCGGCGGTGCCGGCGAGCTCGGGGACGCTCAGCCTCCGGTCCGACAGGATCGACACCAGGGCGTCCTGCACCTCGGGGAGGCAGCGGGTGATCTCCTCGACCCGCGCCACCCGTCCGGTGCGCATGGCGGTGAGGACGGGCGAGTCCACCAGCGCCTGCCGGCTCGGGCCCTGTGCCAGCAGCATCGCGTAGTTCCAGCCGTACCGGAACGCGTCCTCGGTGGTGCCGGCGGTGCCCTGCACGGTGAGCGCGCTGGTGCCGCAGACCGCGGCGGCCAGGAGCTCCGACAGCATCGACTTGGCCGTTCCGGGCTCGCCGACCAGCAGCAGCCCGCGCTCGCCGGCGAGGGTGACGACGCACCGCTCCACCAGCGCGCGTTCGCCGACGAACTTGGCCGGCACGGTCAGCCGGGCGGGCAGCGTGTCGTCGGCAGTGGAGCGGCGGTTCTTCGGCAGCTGGAGCGCCTCGCCGTCACTGCCGCAGATGAAGGTGACCACCGCGCGGGGGGTGAGCACCCAGCCGGGTGGCCGGGGCCCGTCGTCGTGGGCGGCGAGGAAGGCGATCTCGGTGGCGTACCGCTCCTCGGCGGACAGCACCTGCGGTGCCGGTGAATGCTCGGTCAAAGTCATCGTGTAAACCTCGTGGTGATCGGAGTTGTCGGTCGCACCGCCGGCCCGCCGGTTCGGTCGTGTCCCGTACCGGCAGGCCGGGCGTCCCGCACCGTGGCCGTCCGCCGCCCGAAGCCGGACGCACCGGACGGCCCTGCACAGCGCCGGGTCGAGCGGACGGTGGCCCTGCCGCGCCGGGACCTCCGGGAACCCGGGTGGCCATGGGCGCGGGGCCGCTGAGCGGCCGGTGACCCGCCGCCCGGAACCGGACGGCTCTGGGCGGGGGCCGGTGACCCGCCGCCCGGAGCCGCACGGAACCCGGACGGCCCTGGGTAGGGGCCCGTGACCCGCCCCCCGGAACCGGACGGCCCTGTGCGGGGGCCCGTGCCCCCCGGACCGACGGCCCTGTGCGGGGGCCGGTGACCCGCCGCCCGGAACCGGACGGAATCCGGGCGGCCCGGCGGGCGGACGGGGGCGTGGGGCAGGAGAGGCGGATCAGCGGCGCCGGGGGCGTTTCGTTCTCAGCTCCTCGAAGCGCGGGCCGTCGCCGTCGCGGACCCGTTGCCACGCCCTGTGGTACAGCGCGGCGGCGGGCTCGGCGGGCAGGATCACGCCCAGGGGCGCCGACTGTCCGGCGACGAGGTCGAACAGGGGAAGCTTCCACTGCTCCAGCGGCAGCCGTGGCGCCTTGAGGTCGACCCAGCCGCCCGGGAGGAACAGCGAGCGTCCGGCCCGGGTGCGGGCGGCCTGGACGACCAGGTCGGTGGCGGCCAGCTCGGCGCGGGCGGCCTTGAGCCGGGCCGGTCTCCAGCCCGTCCACCGGGCGACGGCGCGGTCGGTCGGATCGGGCATCGCCAGCAGCGTCAGGTAGAGCGCGGCCGCGTCCTCGCCGAGGCCGTGCTCCTTGGCCGCCTCGCCCACGAGCTCGGGAACCGAGCGGGTGGGGTCCTGCGGCCACCAGGTGCCGTCGGCGTCGCGCCGCCCGGCGAGCGGGGCTCCGGGGTCGGCCAGCAGGGCCTCGAACCGCGCGTCGCGCGCCACGCGCAGCGCGAGCTCGGCCGGGAACGGCTCGTCGGTTCCGTGGACGGCCCGCAGCGCGGGCAGGTAGGGGTCGTGACCTGCGGCGTCGAGCAGGGCCGTGCGGACGCCGGGTGCCGGCCGGTCGTCGTAGGTGGCCATGATGACGGCGCCGTAGCGCTCGAAGCCCTCGCCGACCTCGGTGGGCGCTCCGGCCACCTTGCGGAATTCGGAAAGGCTGACGTAGGGGCCGAGGTCGAGCATCAGGCCGGGGTTGTCGAGCCGCCGCCTGATGGTGGCGAGCGCGACCGGCAGCGCCGAACGCAGGGCGTGCCCGGCGGGAAGCCGGTGGGCGAGCCAGGCGGCCATCGCGACGGCCGCTACCAGGGTGCCTGAGGTGAATCCGGTCGCGTCTTCGTCGACGGGACGGACGCGGTCGCCACGGACCGCCCACACCAGGTCGGTGCCGAGCTCGGGGTCGCTCTGCGGGTCGAGCAGCGCGGGCAGCGCCCGGGACGGCACCCAGCCGGGTTTGACGGCGGACGCGGCCTCGGCGCGCAGCCATTCGGGTACGGCGACCCGGCGCCCGACCTTGTCGTTCCACAACGTGGCGGCGGCCGCGACGTCCGGCCCGTCGGTCCACAGCCGGGCCGGGTCGGCGGGGAGGAGCGCGGCGACGAGCGCGCGCCGCAGGCCGACGTCGAGCTGCCGCAGCTCGTCCTTGGCGATCGCCGCTTCGGCGACCTTCAGCCCCAGGGTGGCGCGTGCCGCCTTGGGCAGGAAGTTCTGCTCGTAGCCGCCGATGTTCGGCAGGCCCGCGGTGACGAGCCGGGCGAGGGTCGCCGAGACGCCGGTCAGGCGGGCGAACTCCTCCGCCGCCTCCGGCCGCCACGGGGCGGGGCCGCGCGCGGCCAGCTCGCCGAGGGACGCCGACAGCCAGCCCGCCTCGCGGCCCTCTCCCACGGGGGACGACGACCGGACGACGTACGGCTGCGGGACCTCGAAGCGCCCGGCCGGGTCGTGGAAGAGCGCGGCGAAGTCGCTGCCGCCGTTGTCGCTCGCCCAGGTGTCGACGAAGGCGATGAACGCGCCGTCGTCCAGGGGGAGCACGCCTCGCCACGCCGGTGTGCGGTGGGCGGCCCTCCGGGGATCGAGGTGGCGCACGTCGAGGTGGAGGAGGAACCGGCGCCAGCGGGCGGGCTCGGCGTCCGCGAGACCCAGCGTGTCGATCAGTCCCAGGATCTCGGCCAGGGCCTGCCGGTGAGGCGGTTCGGTGAACTCCGAGGCCGCCCGGAAGGCCAGGGCCGCGCACTGGTCGAGCAGGGACGCCCAGTCGACCGTCGAGTTCGGCAGCGGGGGCCCGTCGAGGTGCAGGCCGGCGGCTCCGCCCGCAGTGCCGGCGGCACCCCCCGAGGCCACCCCATCCGCGGCGCCCACCGCACCCCCGGCGGCGCTCCCGGAGGTCATGCCGTCCGCGGCCGCCGTGCGGGGCTGACCGGCCGCGTCCGCGACCGGCTCCTCTCCGGGGCCGCCCGCCGGACCGGCGGCCGCCCGGCGCAGGGTCTGCAGCTGGCGGAACGCGCCGTCGGTGTCACCGCCGTACCGGGAGTAGCCGCCGACGAGGCCGTCGAGGGCCTCGGCGAGGGTGCGGTCGGCGGGCCCGGCCTGGTCGTGGTGGTGCTCGCCGGTGAGGGCTTCGGCCAGCCGGACCGCGACGGCGTCGAGCGCCGCCCGCTGTCCAGCGGCGAGCCGCGCCACCCCGGCGATGCCGGCCACCAGCGCCTCGTCGCCGACCTCGGGGAACAGGGCCCGCACCTGGGCGTGCAGCGCCTCGTCGCCGGGGGCGTCGGCGGCGGCCTTGAGGAGAGCGGCGGCGGTGTCGTGACCGACGTGGCGCAGGGCCGCCGATCCGCGCGGGTCACGGGGGCGCAGGAAGTGCCAGAAGCGCAGGGGCGGCAGGATCAGCGTGCCGGCGGCGAACGTCCCGGGCGTGTCGTCGGTGCGGGCCTCGGAGGTGACCACGCCGTCGGTGTCGGCCAGGTGAACGCGGTAGGAGCCGTGCAGCACCGCCCGGGGCCGGTCGTCGCCGGGGAAGGTGAGAGCGTGCACGGGAGGCGCCGTGTCGTTCCCCAGGGTCATCACCCGCCCGGCGAGGTCCTCACCGCGCAGGGATCCGTCGGGCAGCCGGACGACACGCCAGCCGAGCAGGCCGTTCGCCGGGACGGCGGCGGGGGTGGCCTCCGCCGTAGGGGCCGGGAGCATCCAGCCGGAGTGGAAGTCGCTGCCGGCGGGGACGTCGCGCAGCGCTTCGGCCAGGAAGGCCGGCTCGCTCCTGCGGCCGAGTGCGCCGCCGGCCGGGTCGTATTCGTACCATCCGGGGGCGGCGCCGCCGTGGCCGTCCCAGCTCCACAGCCAGGAGGTGACGCCGTCGCTCACGAGCGGTCGCTCGTCGGGGATCGCGGTGTCGCCGGGGTGCAGGACCCCGGTGCCGGTGGTGCGCCCACCGCCGGGCAGCGGCAGGGTGGCGGGCTCGTTGGCGCGGTACCAGCCCATGCGGGTGCCGCGTGGGGCGCCCTCCAGCGGCTGCGGCCGGTCGGCGGAGGTGTGCCAGTAGCCGAGCAGCCCGCCGTCGCGCCGGCTGGACCTCCAGTAGACCAGCAGCTCGCCGTCGACGTAGTGGAAGCTCGGATCGCCCCAGGCGTCGTCGGCGGGGATGCGCAGGTCGTGGGTGAGGACGACGCCCTCGGGGCCGATCACCCTGGCCTGTGCGGGGCCGGCGACGATGAGGTAGGGCCAGGCGTCGGCGACGACGAGGTCGTCGACGTCCTTCCCGGCGATGAGGGTGGCGGCGGCGTCCTCCCAGTCGGGCCAGCCGAGCTCGTCGAACAGGCCGGCCCTGAGCGTGCGGGCGAGCACCGGCGCCAGGTCGGCCCTGGCGGCGTCGCGCACGGCGTCCTCGGCGAGGACCAGCGCCTCCCCGGGCAGCCACCCCAGCCGCCGCAGGGCCCCGGGCAGGCCGGGCAGGCCGGCCGCGGACGACGCGCGGGCCACCTCGCGGACCCATTCGGCCAGCATCGGCCGCCCGCCGGGCGATGCGGCGAGGTGGCGGAGGGCACGATGACCGTCGGTGTCGTCGCTGAAGCGGTAGGCCGCCCTGTGGAAGGCGGGCCGGAACCGCGGGTCGGCGGCGAGGGCCAGCAGGTCACGGCGTTCCTCGCCCTCGGCCCACTCTTCCAGCCACAGGAAGGTGCGCTCGCCCGGGTCGGCGACGGGGATGCCGAGCGCCAGCAGCAGGTCGAGCAGGTCGACGTCGTACTTCACCGTCAGCGCGTGGCCCCGCCCGGCCAGCTCGGCGCGCAACCGACCGGCGAGCCGTTCGACCAGGGAGTACAGGGCGGGCAGGGCCGGAGGAACGCCCGGCGCCGAATCGCGGGCCGTCAGGAAGCGCTCGAGCCACCCGGAGGTGCCGTCGGCGGGCCGCTCCTCCTCCGCCGCCTCGCCGCCCAGCCCCGCCAGGGCGCCGCACGCCCCGAGAAGATCGAGCCACACGCCGGGGAACTCCTTGCCGGAGAAGCGCGGCATGATGTCGAGCAGCCTGCCCCGCACGGCGGGGTCGCGGTGGGCCAGCCGGACGACGGCCGGTGTGTGGGCCTTCCACCAGGCCGCGGGGGCGCGCAGGGTGGCCGGCAGGCCGAGCAGCTCGTCGAGGTGGGCCTCCTCGACGGCGTCGGCGTCGGCTCCGGCCGCCCGGGCGAGTCTGCGCAGGTCGGTGGCCATCTGGGCCGACGGCGGCAGCCCGCCCGCCGAGCGCCGTAGGCACAGCCGGACGTAGCGCCGCAGGGCCTCCTCGGCGCCCGTGCGGGCGGCCAGCTCCTTGGCGTACGCCGACAGGACCTTCACCGGCAGGGCGCCGGCCAGCGCGAACTCCAGGAACACCGCGTCGAGCCGGTCGTCGTCGACGGCGAGCCCGTGCTCGGTCTCGGCCCTGCGCGCGGCCGAGAACATCTGCGCGGCGTAGGTGGCGTTCTCGACGGTGAGGAACACGCGCCCGGCCTGCTCGTAGAAGGTGGGCAGGAAGTGGGGGACGGCCGCCGCGAGCCGGGCGGCGAGCGCCTGGTAGGCCTCCAGCGCCGCCTTGGGCTTGGTCTTGGCCTGCCGGGCCGCCCGCTCCAGCTCGGGCACCACCGCCAGCGCGTGGTGGCCGTCGCCGGGGTGGTGCACCAGCACCCACTCGGGGAACCCGAGCGAGCGGCGCGCGCCCAGCCCCACGACGACCGGCTCGCCCTGGGGCTCCAGGCCGAGGAATCCCGCCGCGAGGTCTTCGGCGGCGCCGAGCTCGTCCGCGACCAGGCGCACCACCACGCGTCCGTCGAGGCCCGGATGCCGGTAGGCGCGGGCCGTCAGGGGAACCGCGCGATCTCCGCCCTCGGCTCCCGGCGGCAGCACCGCCCCGGCCTTCAACAGCTCCTCGGCCTCGGCCGCCAGACCCGTGGCCGCGGCCCCGGCCTCCGGCGGCACCGTCGCGGCGTGGGGCCGCTGCGCCCGCTCCTGTGACGTCGCCCCGCTCACGCGTCCTCCCCCTTCTCGATGTCGCGGCCCGCGTACAGCGCGGCGGCCATGCGCATGCCCTCCGACCAGGCCACCGGCCCGACCTCGCTGAGCGGCAGCGACCGGCCGCCGGCGTCGTGCCAGGTGAGGGCGCCGGTCGCCACCCCCTCGTCCCAGTAGGGCTCACCGATCCACACCGCCCCCTCGACGGTGCGGCCGGCGTCGCGCACGCGGCAGGTGGCGTAACCTCCTGACACGCGGTAGCCGAGGGACGTCGCGCGGGCCGCCAGGCCGAAGCGGGAGCCGAACCTGCCGCCGGAGAACTCGGTGACCTCGGTGGCATTCGCGGGCAGGTCGCCGGGTCCGCGCCACACGGCCCGGTGGATCTGCTCGACCTTCTGCGTCACACCCAGCTCGGCGGCGAACTCGCGCAGGTCGTCGAGGTCGGGCAGCAGCACCGGGTGTGGCAGCGTCACCGTCACCGGCGACAGCCGGACGGTCTCGCCGTCGAGGTTCACCACGCGCAGCTCGCCCTCGTCGGTGGCGTCGCGCAGGAAGCCGGCCTCGTCGGGATCGTCGCCGACGACGACCATGTCGCGCAGCGCCGACCGCCAGGCCTCGTCGGGCCACACCCGGGCCAGCAGCACGGTGGGCACCGGCAGCGACGACACCATCCAGGCGTCGACCTGCGCGACGCAGGCGGCGGCGTGCCGGTCGAGCCACTCGGCGAAGCGGCGCAGCCGATCGACCTCGGGATGGTCGCGCAACGCCTTCGGCAGCGACTTCAACGGCCGCCCCGCCGCGCGGCCGGACGTCGCCCGCGCGGCCACCCGGCCCTCCAAGAGGGCGACTTCATACCCCTCGCCCACCGACAGCCAACCCACCTGTCCCCCACCTTTCACCGGACATGGTTCATCGATTCCACGAGGCGTTTCGAAGATCTCGCCGACGTGATTGCGCGGAACGTTAGCGGCGGCCACCGACAAACGGCCACACCGCGATGACGGGCCCTTCTCAGGCCCCGTCCCGCGCGCGGCGGTGGCGCCGCGGCCACCGGTCTGGTGAGCGGAGGGTCACCTGGTGGGCGGGGGGATCTCGCCGGAGCCGCGGACGACGAGCTCGATCGGGACCGACACCCGGCGGCTCGGGCGGGAGGGGTCGCGCAGCCGGGCGAAGAGCAGTTCCACGGCCGCGCCCGCCAGGCGGGCGATGTCGTACCGCACCACGGTCACGCCCGGCCTGAACACCTCCGCCATCTCGAAGTCGTCGAACCCGACGAAGGCCGGCGCGGGCCCGGGGTGGTCGCGCAGGGCCTGCAGCAGCCCGATCGCGGCCCGGTTGTTGGTCACGAAGAACGCCGTCGGCGGCTCGGGGAGGGCGAGCAGCCGCAGCACCTCCTGCTGGACCCGCCACGGCTCGAACACGCCGGTCACGCACAGCACCGGATCCACCTCGACGCCGGCCGCGCGCAGCGCCGCCCGGTACCCCTCGGCGCGGGCGTGCACCGAGCTCAGCGGGTCGTTGTCGGAGATGAGGGCGATGCGCCGGTGGCCGTAGGCGAGCAGGTGCTCGGTGGCCATGCGGCCGCCCGCCTCGGCGTCGAGCAGCACGGCGTCGACGTCGGGCAGCCCCTCGGGCACCCGGTCGACGTACACGGCGGTGAGCCCGCCCGCCATGTACTCCTTGAGCCAGCCGTGGTCCCCGGCGGTCGGCACGATGACCATGGCGTCGACGCCCCGGCCGTACATCGTGTCGACGAGCATGACCTCGCGCTCGGGCTGCTCCTCGTAGCTGCCGAACACCACCAGGGCCTCGTGGGCGGCGGCCGCCGTCTCCACGGCCTTGGCCAGGCGGGAGTAGAACTCGTTGGAGATGTTCTCGATCACCAGGCCCAGCGTCAGGACGGAGCCGCCCCTGGCGAGCCTGCTGGCGGCCTCGTTGCGCCGGAACCCCAGCTCGGTGATCGACGCCTGGACGCGCCGTACCAGGTCCTGCCGGACGTGCGGCTCCTGGTTGACCACGCGGGAGACGGTCTTCAGGCTGACCCCTGCGTGGCGTGCGACGTCGGCCATGGTGGCCCTTCGGCGGCTCATCCCACTCCTTCACGACGGCGGCGCGGGCGGCCCGCCTGAGGCATGTTGTACCTTGCGCAGTTATGTACGAACACATGGATGACGCGTGGATCTGCGGCCGGCTCGGCGAGGACGAGTCCTGGCAGCTCGGCGCGGTGAACCCTCCGGTCTACGAGACCTCGCTGTTCACGTTCCCCACGGCGGGCGCACTCACCGAGGGCCTGTCGGCCGAGGACGAGAACTACGTCTACTCGCGCGGCACGAACCCGACGGTCGACGTGCTGCAGCGCAAGCTGGCCGCGCTGGAGCGGGCCGAGCGGGCCAAGTGCTTCGGCTCGGGCATGGGGGCGATCTCGGCGACGATCTCGTCGCTGGTGTCCGCGGGCGACCACGTGATCGTGCTGGGAGCGGTCTACGGGCCGACGACCCAGTTCCTCCGTTACCTGGAGAAATTCGGGGTGTCGCATACGACTGTGCACGCCGATAATCCTGCCGCTCTTGACAGCGCTGTCAAGCCCACCACCCGTCTCCTCTACCTCGAGTCGCCCTCCTACATGCGCTACGGCATCATCGACATCCGCGCCTTCACCGCCTGGGCCCGGGGGCGCGGCATCACGACGGTGATGGACAACACCTGGTCCACCCCCATCTTCCAGAAGCCGCTGACGATGGGCGTCGACCTCGTCGTGCACTCGCTGTCGAAGTACATCGGCGGGCACAGCGACCTGGTGGGCGGCGTCGTGGCCGGGCCCGCGCGCCTGGTCAGGCCCATCGCGCAGACCGAGTACCAGCTGCTGGGCGCCGCCCTGTCGGCCCACGAGGCGAGCAAGGCGATCAAGGGGCTGCGCACCCTGCCCCTCCGCATGCGGGCCCACCAGGAACGCGGCCTGGAGGTCGCGGAGTTCCTGGCCGGGCACCCCGCCGTCCGCGCCGTCAACCACCCCGGGCTGCCCTCCCACCCCGGGCACGCGCTGGCGCGCACCCAGATGACCGGTTTCTCCAGCGTCTTCAGCGTCGAACTCGGCACCGAGGACCTCGCCACCGTCGCCCGGTTCGTGGACGGCCTGCGCCACTTCCGCACGGGCGTCTCCTGGGGCGGATTCGAGAGCCTCGTCAACGCGCCGGCCCTGACCACCCAGGAGTCGGTGCGCGCCACGATGGGGATCCCGCTCGGCCTGGTGCGCCTGTCGGTGGGCCTGGAGGACGCCTCGGCGCTCGTCGCCGATCTGGCCGGAGCCCTCGAGACGTCTTGACGCCTCACCGATGGCGCGATGTAGCATCCCCGTCATCCACAGCGGTGACAGCGCTGTCAAAACCGAACGCCCCCCGATGAGCCAACCCCCTGGGGAGAGGCATGAGAACATCCCACAGGCTCGCCGCCCTGCTGGCCGGCGTCCTCACCATGACACTGGCCGGCTGCGGCGGCTCGGACGACGCGCCCGGCACGGTCCGCCTGCGCATGATCGAGAGCCTGACCAGCCCCGACCGTACCAAGCTCATCAAGAGCATGATCGCCGACTTCGAGCGGCAGAATCCGGGGGTCAAGGTCGAGCTGATCTCGCCGCCGCTGGAGAGCGCCGACCAGAAGATCACCCAGGTGCTGCAGACGAAGAAGAACCTCGACGTGCTGGAGGTCCGCGACCTCACCGCCAAGTCGTTCTCCAACAACGGATGGCTGGCCGAGATCCCCGTCGGCTCCTGGCCCGGCTGGAACAACCTGACCGACCTGGCGCGCAAGAAGGCCACCGAGGTGGGCGGCAAGCCGTACCTCATCCCGTACGGCTTCTACGAGAAGGTGCTGTTCTACCGCTCCGACCGGCTGCGCGAGGCGGGTGTCGCGCAGCCGCCCGCCACCTGGCAGGAGTTGTACGACACGGCCAAGAAGCTGACCGACAGGAGCAAGCACCGCGCCGGCTACTCCTTCCGCGGCGGCAAGGGCGCCTTCGACTACGCCGTCCTGATCGTCAGCGCCTTCAACGGCGACAAGGTGAACCCCGAGAAGTCCTTCTTCCTCAAGGACGGCAAGACGATCTGGTCCTCCCCCGAGGCCGCACAGGCCATGGACCTGTTCGTCCGCCTGTTCAAGGACGGCTCCCCCGCCGACTCGGTCTCGTGGAGCTACCCCGAGATGGTCCAGGGCTTCACCTCGGGCGTCACGGGCATGCTGATCCAGGACCCTGAAGTGATCAAGACGGTCGAGGAGAGCGGCGTCCCCAAGGACGGGTGGAGCACCGCGCCGATCCCGAAGGGCCCCGGCGGGTACGCCCTGCAGCCCGTCGGGTACGCCGGCTGGGGCGTCACGTCGTTCAGCGCGCACCGGAACGAGGCCGCGAAGCTGGTGGAGTTCCTCAGCGAGAGCGCGCAGAGCACGAAGTTCGCCAAGGGGAACTCCCTGATCCCGATCTCCAAGGACGCCCAGCAGGACCCGCAGTTCTCGCAGGGCGCCTGGAAGGCCTACCTCGACGCCCAGGGCGACGACAAGCAGATGATCACCATCCGCCCGGTCGACTACCCCGGCTGGAGCCAGTGGCAGCAGACCGCCGACAAGGACGTCCAGGCCCTGCTGACCGGCGGCAAGACGGCCGCCGACGTCCTTCGCGAATGGGACGCGTTCTGGACCGACCAGGCGAAGAAGGTGTCGTGACCGCCGTCAGGCGGACGGGCTCGCGCGGGCGGACGGCCGCCCGCGCGGCCCTGCCGGTCTTCAACCGGCGGCGGGCCCGCTTCATCGCGCTGTGCCTGCTGCCCGGAGTCGTCTTCGTCGCGGTGTTCACCTACTACCCGATGATCCGCGGCGGCGTCATCGCGTTCCAGCGGTACGACCTGTTCGACCTGACCTCCACGCCGTTCACGGGCCTGGCGAACTTCCGCGCCGTGCTCGCCGACGCCCAGTTCTGGACGGCGCTGCGCAACACCGGCACCTGGGTCGCGGTCTCGCTGCTGCTGCAGTTCACGCTCGGCTTCGGGCTGGCCCTGCTGCTGCGCCGGCACTTCCGGGGCCGCGGCCTCTACCAGGCGTGGGTCTTCTTCCCGTGGGCGATGTCGGGCTTCCTCATCGGGCTGCTGTGGCGGTGGATGTTCAACGGCGAGTTCGGCGTGGTCAACGATCTGCTGGTCAAGGCCGGGCTGGTCGACGAGCCGATCGGCTTCCTGTCCACGCCCGGCTGGGCCATGACGGCGATCATCATCGCCAACGTCTGGTACGGCGTGACGTTCTTCGCCATCATGATCATCGCAGCGCTGCAGTCGGTGCCGCGCGAGCTGTACGAGGCGGCGGCCGTCGACGGCGCCTCCCGGTTCGGGCAGTTCCGCAACGTGACGCTGCCGTCGATCCGCACCACGCTGGTGCTGATCGTCCTGCTGCGCGTCATCTGGATCCTGAACTTCCCCGACCTCATCTACGCGATGACGGGCGGTGGCCCCGCCGGGAGCACCCACATCGCCACGACCTACCTCATCGAGCAGGTGCAGAACGGCGACTACGGCAAGGCGGGCGCGGTGGGCGTCTTCGTCCTGGGCCTGCTGCTGTCGTTCAGCATCTTCTACCTCACCGCCACCCGGTTCGAGAAGGCGAGGGACTGACCCGTGGACCGCCCGGCTCCCCTCATCGCCCGGATCGCCAAGGCCGTCGTCCTCGGCGTCTGGCTGCTGATCACGGTGTTCCCGCTGTACTGGATCGTGGTCACCTCGCTGAAGCCCACCTCGGAGATCTTCGCGGTGCCGCTGCGCTACCTGCCCGGCGCGGCCACGCTCGACCACTACCGCGAGCTGTTCTCCTTCTCCAGCTTCGGCACCTATCTGCTCAACAGCCTGGTCGTCTCGCTGGTGTCGGCGGTCGTGGTGACCGCGACCGGCGTGCTCGGCGGGTACGTGCTGGCGCGCTTCCACTTCCCCGGACGCGGCGCGCTCATGCTCGCCTACCTGGTCACCCAGATGATCCCGCTGTTCATCGCGCTCGGGCCGCTGTACCTCATGATGTCCCGGCTGGACCTGCTGAACCGGCTCGGCGGGCTGATGCTGGTGTACGTCGCCATGCTGGTCCCCTTCTCGACGATCATCATGCGCGGCTTCTACGAGCGGGTGCCCGCAGCGCTGGAGGAGGCCGCGATGGTGGACGGCTGCTCCCGGCTGACGGCGATGCTGCGCGTGGTGGTGCCCGTCATGCTGCCGGGCATCACCGCGACGTTCATCTTCGGCTTCGTCCAGTGCTGGAACGAGCTGTTCCTGGCGATCACCTTCATCGACAGCGAGGACTTCAAGACGATCCCGGTCGCGATGAACTCCTTCATCACCCAGTACGACATCGACTGGGGCCCGATGGCCGCCGCGACGGTGGTGTCGGTCATCCCGACGCTCGTCCTGTTCTCCTTCGCCCGCCGCTACATCGTCGAGGGCCTGACCTCGGGCGCCGTCAAGGGGTGACCCCGCGTACGTGCTCTCCGGGCAGCGAGAGGCGGACGCCGGTGAGCCGCTCGGACTCCTCCCACAGGCGGGCGGCCACACCGGTGTCCCGGGCGTGCCCGGCGACCGGCACCTTGCGGGGAAGTCCCTTCACCTGGCCCACGCCGTCCGGTCCCACGACGTCTCCCCCGCCGGCGCCGGGGGCGGTGGCGGCGTACAGCGTCGGCAGGGCGCCGCGCTCGGGGGTGTTCGCCATGACGCGTTCCAGCATGCCGACCAGGACGTTGCCGCTGGGGTTGGTGGTGGCCCAGCCGGGATGGGCGGCGAGGCTGCGCAGGCCGAGCCCCGCGGCGCGGGCCCGGCGCGCCAGTTCGAGGGCGAACACCAGTTGCGCGAGCTTGGAACGGCCGTAGGCGCGCGAGGGGCGGTAGCCGTTACGGCTCTGCAGGTCGCCGAAGTCGAGCCGCGCCTGGCGGTAGGTCAGGCTGGTGACGGTCACGACGCGGGGCTCGGGCGCGGCCAGCAGCGCCGGCAGCAGCAGGGCGGTCAGCGCGAAGTGGCCGAGGTGGTTGGTGCCGAACTGGGCCTCGAACCCGTCCGCCGTGGCGCGCCATTCGGGCACCATGATCGCCCCCGCGTTGCCGACGAGCAGGTCGATCTTCTCCCGGTTCGCGACGGTCTTCGCGGAGAACTCCCGCACCGACGCCAGGCTGGCCAGATCGAGGAGGCCGGGCTCCGCTTTCGCGTCCGGCACCTCCGCCCGGACGCGGGCGACGGCGGCCTCGGTCCTCTCCAGGTCACGGCCCGCCATCACGACGTCCGCACCCCTGCGGGCGAGTTCGAGCGCGGTGACGAGCCCGAGCCCCCGGTTCCCCCCGGTGACGATCGCCGTTCTCCCCCGCAGATCCGGGATGTCGTTCGCCGTCCAGCCAGACATGATCTTCCTTACCGCAAGGGGGCAGAGGCTACAGATGATAGTGGGGTATCACTTAGCTCGCGCGTGCCGCACGCCCGGTACGCCTGGCGGGTTCGCCACCTTGCCGCCCCTTGAAGGCCGGCGCGCGAAGTGCGGGCGTTGAATGCCATATCAGCCAGAATGCAATCCATCAGGGAAAGACCCCGCATTGGCACCACGATGCGATAGCGCCTCGAAGACCAGCCTCGAATTCGCGCTGGCAGCCCATCTATTCATCCCAAAACTCCCAGATCACTCCTTAGTCGTGAATTGCGGATAATACCCGCCATACCCAGCAGAAGTAATCCGCTACGGCGGACATGACGACGCCTTTCATGGTTCACTTTCCTGTAAATGATCCTTTACAGGCGAGAGGACTTCGATGCGGGAAGAAAAGCCCGCACCTCACGAAGAGGTGCTCTATCTGACCGCCGGTTTAGGCGATCTTCTGGTGGAGGGGCTGCGAGGCGTGACCCGTCGTCTCCCCGGCCTGAGCCAGGTGCGCCACGAACTGCGCGCTCGCGGCGAACTGGCGGTCAAGCGCATGCGAACGACACCGGAGCCGCATCTGGAGCTGCTGGCCCGGCAGGTCGTCGAGCGCGGTCCGCATGAGTGACCTTCGGCTCCGGGTGGACCGGGCGCTGGAGCGGTTCGTCGAGGGGGAGATCGCCGAGTTGCTCGCACTGGACGCCGAGCTGACCCCCGTCGCCGAGCAGGTGCGCGTCTCGGTCGCCGGAGGCAAACGGATCCGCCCCGCCTTCTGTTACTGGGGATGGCGAGCGGCGGGCCAGCCCGACACCGACGCGATGGTCCGCGCCGCCGCGGCGTTGGAACTGGTACACGCCGCCGCCATCGTCCACGACGACCTCATCGACCGCAGCCCGCTGCGGCGCGGCCGGCCCACGGCCCACGAGAAGCTCGGCGACGCCCTGGCCGTCATGATCGGCGATCTGCTGACGGCCTGGGCGGGGCAGCTTTTCCACACCTCGGGCCTGCCGCTGACATTCCTGGCCCGGGCCGTGCCTCTCTGGACGGCCATGGGCCGCGAGCTGGTGGCGGGTGAGTGCCTGGAGATCCTGCGCACCGGAGGTCCCCCCGACCTCGCGCGGTCGCTGACCATCGTCCGGTTCAAGACCGGCTCCTACACCGTCGAGCGGCCGCTGCAGATCGGCGCCGTGCTCGCCGGCGCGGACCCCGCGACGCTGAACACGCTGGCGGCCTACGGGCGTCCGCTCGGCGAGGCGTTCCAGCTACGGGACGACCTGTGGGGCGTGTTCGGCGACCCCGAACGAACCGGGAAATCGGCCCTCGACGATCTGACGGGCCGCAAACCGACCGCCCTGCTGGCCCTGACCGTGGAACGGGCGCCCGAGCCCGACCGGCGGCGGCTGCGCGACCTGCTCGCCGGACCGCCCACCCCGGCCGGCGCGGCAGAAATACGGGACGTCATGCGGCGGTCAGGAGCCGTCGCCGCGGTACGGCGGATGATCGACGAACGCGCACGGGCCGCTCGGGCGGCGATCGACAAGGCACGGCTGACGCCGGAGGCCGCCGAAGCCCTGACCCGGCTGATATGCGAGGTGATCGCGGATGCATGACCACACCGAGGAGTACATGGACGGGCTCCGCCTCCAAGGCGATCGGCTGGCCGACGCGACCGTCGAGGCCCTGTTCGCCGGCGGTGACGTGGGCCGGTTCAACACCCTCATGCGCTGGTTCACCGCCTCCGGTCAGGCACTGCCCGAGGGCCTTCCCGACGCCGCCCGCGACTACCTGGAAGCCACGGCCACGCCACCGGAGTGGATCGACTGGACGGTCATGGAGCAGGCCCGGCGGTTCTTCATCGACAACGACGTGCACATCTCCACCGCCCTGTCGTTCGCGGCGATGCCGGCGTGTTACATGATCCCGCAGGTGGCCAGGCTGCTGTCGGCGACGCACTCGCTGGCCTACCCTTCCCGGCGGATGGCCGAGACCGGCCAGTTCACCGTCTACCTCATGCGGCCCGACGCGTTCCAGGCGCAGGGGCGGTTCCTCCCGGCCGCGCAGAAGGTACGGCTCCTGCACGCCTCCATCCGCCGCCACCTCAAGCAGGAGGGACGGTGGCCGGAGCCCGTCCCGATCTGCCAGGAGGACATGCTCGGCGGGCTGATGATGTTCAGCCTCCAGGTGCTGGACGCCCTGCACCGGATGGGCGTCCACATCAGCCCTGACGGGGCCGAGTCGTACTACTACGCCTGGAAGGTCGTCGGCACGATCCTGGGCATCGATCCGGCGACCATCCCCCCGGACCTGGAAGCGGCCCGCCGGTTCTCCGACCGGTACATGCTCCGTCACATGGGGCCCTCTCCAGAAGGGGCGCACCTGACGCGGCAGCTGATCGACATGTACGAGCAGGTCGTCCCCGGAACCTTCCTGGATCCTGTCGTCCCCGCCCTCATCCGCTTCCTGATCGGCGACACCGCGGCCGACTGGCTTCAGGTCCCCCGCTCCCGCTGGGACTCCATGGTCAAGATCGGTCCGCTGCTCCTGGACGCGCTCGAACGGTTCGAAGACAGCGGTCCCTGGACCGAGCAACTGTCCGACCGGCTGGGCCGGTTGGCCACGAAGCTGGAACTGTCGTCGCTCACCCGGGGCCGCGTCATGCACTACGCCATCCCCGAGGAGCTCAAACCCGACTACGGGATCGCCCCACGAGCAGCGCGCTGGACCCCGCCCGCCCCGTCCGGCCCCCCGCAGAGCACCCGCGGGTAGACGGGCGATTCGGTCAGGCGCGGTCCAGCCAGGCCCGCAGGGCCATCCACCAGCGCATCGCGTGGCCGAGGGCGTCGTCCGGGCTGGACGGCCCGCCGAACGAGGTGATCTCGGCCAGCCGCCGCAGGCGGTACTTCACGGTGTTCGGATGCACGTGGAGACCGGCCGCGGTGAGGTCGGCCCGGCTGCCGTGCATGAGATAGGCCAGCGCGGTCCTCGCCAGCTGGCGATGGGTCTCGTCGGCCGGGTCCAGGCCCGCGAGCAGGTCGGCGGCGAGCAGGTCCGCCAGGCGCGGATGGCCGTCGGCCATGACGGCCGTGGCGAGCTCGGTGAGCGGGCGAAGGCCCGTCAGGCCCCTCTTGCAGGCGGCGCCGCGCGCCAGGCGGCACATGTCGTACACGCCGGGCAGCTGGTCGGGACGTACGCGCGGGGCGGCGACCACCAGGACGCCCTCCAGCGAGGCCGCGTCCGGCAGCCGCCCCGTGACCGCGCACAGGTAACCGTCGACCATGCCGGCCAGCCCGTCCAGCGCGGCGAGGACGGGTTCGGCGCGCCGCGCCTGCCGGGGGTCGCTGACCCCGGTCACCAGGCAGTGGTAGCGCTGCGCCGGGTCGAGCCCGGTGTCGGCGATGCGGGAGGCCGGCCCGTCGTGGAGCAGGATCCGCAGCGCCTCCAGCCGTGCGGCGTGGGCGGTGCGTGTGAGGCTCAGCTCGGTCTCCCGGTAGGCGTGGATCAGCCGGTTCTGCATCTCGTTGGCGTAGGCGTCGAGTTCGATGAGGGCGTCGATGAGGTGGCCGGTGGGCACCTGCCGCGCGCCGGCCCGTTCGACGACCTGCCGCAGTACGTAGATGCGGCCGGCCTGGAAGCCTTCGAGCAGCGCCTCCAGGGGGATGCCCTGCATCGCCCGGTCCACCGCGAGCCTGTCGGCGGCCTCGACGTCGGCGGGGGCCAGCCCGGTGGAGTCGATGAACGCCGAGGACACCGCGGCCAGCACGGGGGCGATGCGCCGCTGCACCTCCTCGCGCGGCAGCGCGGCGACGGACGGCGCCTTGGCCCGGGCCGCCTCCACGACCCCCTGCAGGGTGTCGGGGTCGGCGCGCATCTGCTCGATGAGGCGCCGCATCGCGGTGCGGCCGACGGCATCAGGCACCAGGGCCTCCTGCGTTCCTCGGCGGCGGTGACCGGTCTGGTGGGCCTCGAGCCGGTCCGCCTCCGTTCTCGCCATGAGGGAGCCATGGCGGCGTCGCTGCACCGCCGCCATGGCAGGGAAGGTATCAGCCCGCGGCCGGGGACAGGGAGTCCAGCACGTCCTGGGGGACCCTGCCCAGGCGTTCACGCTGCGGGAAGGCGCCGACCCTGACGCGCGCGACCTCGGTGGCGGTCCGGTAGTCGACGACCGACACCGCGTTCTGCCCGCTCAGCGTCACCAGGCAGTGCTGCCCGTCGGCGCTGCTGGTCGCCCAGTAGGGGATGCTGCCGATCGGGTAGGTGACCGTCCCGGCGGTGGTGAGGCCCGGGCGGGAGATGACGGCGGTGTAGTCGTCGATCGTGCCGACGTCGCACAACCTGCTCTCGTCACCGGACAGCGCCATGCCGTGGTGGGCGGAGTTGTTGGGGTACTTGTCGGGCGCCAGCGCCGCCCCCGCCGCGCTGAACGGCATCTGCACCGTACGGACGATCTTCCCGGTGGCGAGGTCGAACTCCACGAACCCGTTGAGGTACGACAGCTGGATGTAGGCGGTCCTGTTGTCCCTGGTGAACGCCGCCGGCCTGACGCCGTGGCCGAAGGTGTAGGTCCTGATCACCCTGAACGTCGCTGGGTCGACGACGGTGAGCTGCCGGGCGCCCTTGAGGGGCTCCAGCACCTGCGACAGCGCGGTCACCCCGATGCTGGAGTTGTAGAGGTACTTCCCGTCCGGGGAGTAGTCGTTGGCGTGCGGATAGGTGCCGGTGTGGAACTCCGCCGCGAGCCTCCCGGTCGCGGTGTCGATGACCTGTGCCTTCTCGGCCGTGGTGGCGGAGACCGTCAGGCGGGTGCCGTCCGGTGACAGGGCGGCGTGGTCGGCCTTGAACCCGTCGACCTGGAAGCGCCACAGCATCTGCCCGCTCGCGATGTCGAACGCCGCCACGTCGTCCAGGTTTCCGCGCGAGACGTACAGACTGCGGCCGTCCGGGGAGACGTAGACGTCGTCGGCGAACCGGTCCCCGCCCTCCTGCTGCTTGACGACCTCGTAGGCGGCGCGCTGGACGACGTTCATCGCGTCCAGCCGCTGCTTCAGGTCGGGGATCACATTGAAGGAGCCGAGGTTCTGGAACGTGCGGCCGTCGAGGAAGCTGACCGTGCCCGAGGCGCTGTTGCCGACGAGCACGACGTCCCGCCCGCCGTCGGCCCGGACGGGAGCGGCCCCGACGAGCGCGAACCCGCTGATCGAGGCGACGAGAGCAGCCACACCCTTTGCCAATCGGTTCACGTTTCCCGCTCCTGTCTGGTCGGCCGGTGAGCTGCGTCAAGTCTGGGAAACCCGCCCCCCACCGGCCAAGAAGCCGACCGCCAACGTTCCCCACCCCGACTGTCGCCGACCGACAACACGCGGCGCCCTCCGCAGAAGCCCGCCCCAAGCGGGCCGCTAACGCTCCTTAACTTCGTGCCAAGCGGTGGTTCTTACCTTCTCTACGGGTGTCCGGGCGGACGCCCGAAGAAGTTCGGATTCGTGAAGGAGACACACCATGACGTCGATGAAGTCCCGTGCGGTCGGTCTCGCCGTCGCCGCCGTCGTCAGCGCCGGAGCGACCGGGGTGACCGCGGGCGCCGCGCGGGCGGACGAGGCGCCCGTCTCGACGAGCGTCCAGTACACCTGGGGCACCACCAAGAGCACCCTGTCGAGCGGCTGCGCGAGCACCGAGGTCTGGGGGGTCGCCGCGCCGGGCTCCCCCGAGCGTGAGCGGGGCAACTACCAGGTCTGCCACTACCTCAGCAGCGACGTCACTCTCGGCTCGCTGGACGGCCTGGACGAGCAGACGACGCAGACCATCAAGGGCGAGGTGCGCCGGGGCTTCCACGGTGAGTCCACGGCGAGGGAGTGGCTCGGCTACTGCACCTACTGGCTGCCGGCCGGGCCCGACCGGGCGGCGCTGATCACGTACACCACCCAGCCGGTGGGCATCAAGGTGACCTCGCGGTACGCCGACGGCCACGTGGAGGAGAGGAACGGCACGGGCCTGTACCAGAGCCAGCCGATCATCAGGTGGACGCCGAGCTGCTCGACCCGCTGACACGGGCGGAGACGAGAGACCACCGCCGGCCTCCCTGCCTCTGACCAGCCACAACAGTTCTCGACAGCCGGATAAATGAGTTGTGGGGCGGGGGGCCGGTTGTTGTAATTGTCGCCGGCAGCCGATCGAGCTAGGAGGAGAAATGCGCACTGCGTTCATGTCCCCACTGGAAGCAATCCTCCGCCCACGACAAGGACATGACGCTTCGTGCGAACTCTCAACCTGGGGATCCTGGCTCATGTAGACGCCGGTAAGACAAGCCTCACCGAGCGGCTGCTGTTCGCCGCCGGTGTGATCGACGAGGTCGGCAGCGTCGACGACGGCAGCACCACGACCGACTCCCTGGCGCTGGAACGGCAGCGCGGCATCACCATCAAGTCGGCGGTCGTGTCGTTCACCCTCGGCGACGTCACGGTCAACCTGATCGACACTCCCGGCCACCCCGACTTCATCGCCGAGGTGGAGCGGGTGCTCGGCGTGCTCGACGGAGCGGTGCTGGTGGTCTCCGCCGTCGAGGGGGTCCAGGCGCAGACCCGCGTCCTGATGCGGACGCTGCGACGGCTGCGCATCCCGACGCTCATCTTCGTCAACAAGCTCGACCGCGGCGGCGCCCGCCCCGAGGACGTGCTGCGGGACATCGCCGCGAAGCTGACCCCGGCCGTCGTCGCCATGGGCTCCGCCCGCGGGCCCGGCACCCGCGACGCCCGCTTCGTCCCGTACACCGAACGCGACCACGGGTTCGTCACGCGCCTGGCCGACGTGCTCGCCGAGCACGACGAGGGGCTGCTGGCGGCGTACGTCGGCGACGAGGCGAGCGTGTCGTACGGACGGCTGCGCCGCGCGCTGGCCGCGCAGAGCGGGCAGGCCCTGGTGCACCCGGTGTTCTCCGGGTCGGCCATCACCGGGGCCGGCGTCGACGCCCTCATCCGCGGCATCCGCGAGCTGCTGCCCGCCGCCGAGGGCGACGCCGGGGGGCCGCTCTCCGGCACGGTGTTCAAGGTGGAACGCGGCCCCGCGGGCGAGAAGATCGCCTACGTCCGCCTGTTCTCCGGCACCCTGCGGACCCGCGACAAGCCGCGGTTCGGCGGCGGCGACGAGGCCAAGGTCACCGCGATCGGCGTCTTCGACGCCGGTTCGGTGGCGCGCCGCCCGTCCGTCACCGCCGGCCGTATCGGCAAGGTGTGGGGGCTGGCGGACGTCCGCATCGGGGACACCCTGGGGACGCCGCGGGGGACGCCCGGGGAGCACCATTTCTCGCCGCCGTCGCTGGAGACGGTCGTCGTGCCGTGCCGTGCCGGTGACAAGGGCGCCCTGCACACCGCCCTCACGCAGCTCGCCGAGCAGGATCCGCTGATCGACCTCCGTCAGGACGACGTCCGCCAGGAGATCTCGGTCTCGCTGTACGGCGAGGTGCAGAAGGAGGTCATCCAGGCGACGCTCGCCGCCGACTACGGCATCGACGTCACCTTCCGCGAGTCGACGACCATCTGCGTCGAACGGCCCGTGGGCACCGGCGCGGCCTTCGAGATCATGAAGGGGGACGGCAACCCGTTCCTCGCGACCGTCGGCCTGCGCGTCGAGCCCGCGGCCGAGGGCAGCGGCGTCGGGTACCGGCTGGAGGTCGAGCTCGGGTCGATGCCGTACGCGTTCATGAAGGTCGTCGAGGACACCGTCCGGGAGACCCTGGCGCAGGGGCTGCACGGCTGGGAGGTCGTCGACTGCACGGTGACGCTGACCCACTCGGGGTACGCGCCCAGGCAGAGCCACGCGCACCAGGGCTTCGACAAGAGCATGTCGAGCACCGGCACGGACTTCCGCGGCCTGACCCCGCTGGTCGTCATGGAGGCGCTGCGCGAGGCGGGCACGCGGGTGTGCGAGCCGATCCACCGCTTCCGCCTGGAGATCCCGGCCGAGCGCCTCGGGCAGATCCTGCCCGTGCTGGCGGGACTGCGCGCCGTGCCCGGCCCGGTGGAGCCGCGCGGCGCGGTCTGCGTACTGGAGGGCGAGATCCCGGCCGCCCGGGTGCACGAGCTGGAGCAGCGGCTTCCCACGCTGACGCACGGCGAGGGCGTCCTCGAGTCGGCGTTCGAGCGCTACCGGCCGGTGAGCGGCCCCCCGCCGTCCCGCCCCCGGTCCGACCACAATCCCCTCGACCGCAAGGAGTACCTCCTGCGCGTCCTGAGGGGGGTGTGAGGAATGGCCGCGAACCCGCGCGGGGGCCGGGCTGAGGCGCGAGGATCGGGCCGGGTGGGAGCGGTACGGGCCGGGGGCGGCGGGTCTCAGGGGCGGAAGGCGGCGGCGTGCTCGGCCGCCCACTGCCCGAACGTCAGCCCCGGGCGGCCGGTCACCTTCTCCACGACGCCGGTCACGGTACGGCCCGCCTCGTGGTCGCCGCCGTACACCCGGAGGAGGAACTCGACCATCTCCCGGGGTCCCACCTCGGGATCGTCGCCGAACACCTTGAACAGGAGCATCTCCGGCGGCCTGCCCTCCTCGGCCCACTGCCTGCGCGTCTGCTCGGGGGTGAGCTCCTCGAACCGCAGGTCGCGACCGGTCGCCTCGGCGAGGACGCGGATCTTGTCTCGCGGGGTGAGCACCTCGGGGCCGGTGATCGTGTACGTCCGGCCGGCGTGGCCGTCCTCGGTCAGGGCCACCGCCGCCACGGCGGCGATGTCGGCCTCGTGCACGGGCGCGCTCCGCCGGTCGCCGTACGGCTCCCGGATCACGCCCTCGGCACGGAGGCGTGCGGCCCAGTCGTGCAGCGTGTTGCCCATGAACTCGCCCGGCTTGAGGTGGGTCCACTCCAGTCCGCTCTCCCGGACGGCGGGCTCGAGGGTGCCCTCCTGCCAGCCGCCCAGCAGGGTGACCCTGCCGACGCCGGCCCGTACGGCCGCCTCGGCGATCCGCGGCCCGTTCGGCAGCGGCCGGTAGTCGCCGCCGAAGTTGATCAGGTGGGCGGCGGCGACGCCGTCGAAGGCCGCCGCCAGGGTGGACACGTCGGTCAGATCGCCGGCGACGACCTCCGCGCCCGCGGGCAGGTGGGCTCTGGAGGGGTCCCGGGTCAGGGCCCTCACCTTGTGTCCCTCGTCCAGCAGGCGCCGGACGAGACGACTTCCGACGGTGCCGGTGGCTCCGGTGACCAGAACGATCATGACGACACTCCTCGCGATGCCTTGGGGGCGGTCCGCGCACCCCGGTCGCCATCCAAGAGGGCCGGGCGGCGGGTGTGACACCGGCCACCGCGACTGAGACGCAGGTCACACTCTCCGCCCCCATGTCACACTTCGGAAGGCTCACGCCTCTCGGAAGGGAGCAGCCGACAGAAGGACCTCTCATGCCCCAAAGCCCCGCAAGCACCGGAAGCACCGCGGACGACGCCGCCACGCGGGTGTTCGCCGACCATCGCGAGCTGCTGTTCTCGATCGTGTACAACCTGCTCGCGAACGTGGCCGACACCGAGGACGTCCTGCAGGACACCTGGATGTCGTGGGCGTCCAGGAACCGGGCGCCGGCGGAGGAGGTCGCCAGCCCCCGCGCCTATCTGGTGCGCGTCGCCGTCAACCACGCGCTCGCCCGGCAGACCGTCATCCGCCGCCGGCGCGAGACGTACGTCGGGCCGTGGCTGCCCGAACCCCTGCTCACCGACACCACCCCCGACTCCGCCGAGCCCGCGCTGCGCGCCGAATCGGTCTCGATGGCGCTGCTGGTCGTGCTGGAGACCCTCACTCCGCTGGAGCGGGCGGTGTTCGTCCTGCACGAGGTGTTCGCCTACACCCACACCGAGATCGCCGGCATCCTCGACCGCACCCCGGCGGCCGTACGGCAGCTCGGCCACCGGGCGCGCGAGCACGTCCACGCCCGCCGTCCCCGGTACGAGGCCGACCCGCGCGTCCAGCAGGAGGTCACCGAGCGGTTCCTCGCCGCGGCGCTCGGCGGGGACCTGGACGCCCTCATGCTGATCCTGGCGCCGGACGTCACCATGTGGACCGACGGCGGCGGCAAGTCCCGCAGGGCGAGCCTGCGCCCCGTGCGGGGCCGCGACAAGGTCGCCCGCATGATCACCGGCGTCACCTCGCGGGCGCCGGAAGACCTGGAGGTCCGCTACCGGACGGTCAACGGGGACCCCTCGGCGGTGCTGTTCTCCGACGACGCGCCCTTCGCCGTCATGGTCCTGGACCTCAGCCCGGACGGGGAGCGGGTGACGGGCATCTACTCCGTTTCGAATCCGGACAAACTTCACCGGATCCAGGATCCGCCGGAGGCCGAGGACGGCTGATCAGCCGCCGACCACACCGTCGACGTACACCCAGGCGCCCTCGTGCCGCTCGAACCGGCTCTTCTCGCGCAGCTCGCCCGGCTGCCCGCGGTAGGCGTAGCGGGCGCGGAAGGCGACGGTGCCGGCGGTGTGGAACGAGGTCCCTCCGGAGACCTCCTCGATCTCCAGACCGGTCCACCGCATGCCCCGCTCGAACTCCACGCGCGGCGGCCGGGTGCCGGGATGCCAGGTGCGCAGCAGGTAGGCCTCGTCCTCCACGGCGAACGCCGCGTACCGCGACCGCATGAGCGCCTCCGCCGTCGGGGCGGCCTGCCCGGCGTGGAAGCGGCCACAGCACTCGCCGTAGGAGGCGGGCAGCCCGCAGGGGCAGGGCTCGGCGCCGGCACGCGACGCCGTACGACGGGGACGGGAACCATCTTTCACCCTGCCGAGGCTATCCCGCCACGGGCCCCGGCTCTGAAAGTTGCACGCCGCCGCCGTCGTCGGGCCAGCTCAGGCCGCACCCACCGCCCGGGCGCTTGACCACGTCGCACACCCCGATCACCATCGCGGCACATCAAGATCCTCCCGGAGAGGGACCTTCATGAGCACGAGCAGGCTCCGCGCCTCCAGGCTGCGCACCGCCCTCCTGCTGGGCGCCGCCGTCCTGACCCCGATACTGGCACCGGTGAACCCTCCGGCGGCGAGCGCCGGCACCGCGGGCGTCACGGTCACCGTCGACACCAAGGCGGCGCTGGCCACCGTCTCCGACACGGCGGTGGGCGTCAACCACGCCATCTGGGACAGCGCGCTCGGCACCGACGACACGGCCGACCTGCTGAAGAGCGCCGGCGTGAAGATGCTGCGCTATCCGGGCGGCTCCTACGGCGACATCTACCACTGGAAGACCCACACCGCGCCAGGCGGGTACGTCGCCCCCGGCACCGACTTCGACACCTTCATGGGCGCGGCCAGGCGCACCGGCGCGCAGGCGATCGTCATCGCCAACTACGGCACCGGCACGCCCCAGGAGGCCGCCGACTGGGTCCGGTACGCCAACGTCACCAAGTCGTACGGCGTGAAGTACTGGGAGATCGGCAACGAGAACTACGGCAACGGCCACTACGGCTCCGCCTGGGAGGCCGACGACCACGCCGACAAGAGCCCGGCCGAGTACGCCCGCAACCTGGTGGCCTACGCCGACGCGATGAAAGCCGTGGACCCTAGCATCAAGATCGGCGCCGTGCTGACCACCCCGGCCAACTGGCCCGACGGCATCGTCGGCGGCGGCGATCAGGCGACCTGGAACGACACCGTCCTGTCCGCCGCGGCGTCGAAGATCGACTTCGTGATCGTGCACTGGTACCCGGCCGACAGCGGCGTCGCCGACGTCCTCACCAAGCCCGGCCAGATCGACGACATGATCTACCTGGTCCGGCGGCAGATCGCCCGGTACGCCGGGTCCCGGGCCGGGGACATCGGCATCGCGATGACCGAGACCAACAGCGGCGTCGCGCCGAACACCCAGCCGGGCGCGCTGTTCGCCGCCGACGCCTACGCCGGGCTGATGGAGAACGGCGTCTTCACCGTCGACTGGTGGAACGTCCACAACGGCGCCGGCACGATCTCGACCGTCGAGGGGCAGACCGACTACGGCGACTTCGGGCTGCTGTCCAGCGCCACCTGCACCGGCGAGACCTGCGAACCCCCGCTGAACACGCCGTTCGCGCCCTACTACGCGCTCACCATGATCAGCACCTTCGCCCGCCCCGGCGACCAGCTCGTCCGCGCGGCCACCTCCGAGCCCCTGGTGAGCGCTCACGCCGCCCGGCGGCCCAACGGCGACCTCGCGCTCCTCCTCGTCAACCGCGACCCCGCCTCGTCCCACCCGGTCACGATCGGCTACACCGGCTTCACCCCCGCCGCCGAGGCGCCCACCGTCTACTCCTTCGCCAACGGCGCGACCTCGGTGACCAGCGAGCGGAGCGGCAGCGCCACCGCCCGGACCCTGCCGCCGTACACGCTGACCACCCTCCTGCTCCACCCCGCCTCGGCCGCCACCGGCGCCCCCACCGCCCCCGGGCAGCCCACCGCGAGCGGCGTCACCGACCGCGCCGCCACCATCGCCTGGCCCGCCTCCACGCCCGGCGGCCACCCCATCGCCAAGTACGAGATCCACCGGCAGAACGGCGCCGTCACCGAACAGCTCGGCGAGACCACCGGCACCTCCTTCACCGTCGGCAACCTCACCCCCGGGAGCCGCTACACCGTGAACGTCGTCGCCCGCGACACCGCCGGCGCCGTCTCCTGGGCCTCCCCACCGCTGACCTTCACCACCGGCACCCCCGCCCAGAGCACCTGCACCGTACGCCTGAAGGACGTCAACGACTGGGCCAGCGGCTTCGTCGGCTCGATCGACGTCACCAACACCGGCCCGGCGGCCCTCGACGGCTGGACCCTGCACTTCACCTGGCCCACCGCCTGGCAGACCGTCAGCAGCGGCTGGAGCGGCACCTGGACGCAGGACGGGACCTCGGTCACCGTCACCAGCACCCCCGACAACGGGAAACTGGCGGCCGGCGGCGGCACCACCTCGGTCGGCTTCGTCGGCGCCTACAGCGGCCCCAACGTCCTGCCCACGGCCTTCACCCTGAACGGGACCGTCTGCACCGCCCTCTGACCCTCGACCGGCCGAAGGGGGTTCCCGCGAACCCCCTTCGGCCGGTCGACGACGGCGGGCCCCTGCCGTCCGGCGAGCATCCTCCGGCCGCTGACATCACCGGCCGGACGCCCTAGGATCGCCGCCCGTACCCGAGCTTTCGGATCGTCCCGAAAGGCCCGGGAACCAGAAAGGCAGGCCCCCCTTGATTCCCGATAGACGGTCCGCGCCGGGTGCGGAAACCCTGGCGTCGTTGCCCCTGGAAACCCTGCTCAGCAGGGATTACGACGTGAGCCCCGCGCTCGTCCACGAACAGCTGCGCGCCAGGTACGGCCCGGTGGCCCCGATCGACCTCCTCGGCGTGCCGGCCTGGTTCGTGCTCGGCTACGACCAGGTGCTGTCGGTCATGCAGAACGTCGGCGACGTGTGGAGCAAGCGCGTCGACACCTGGCGCGCGTACACCGAAGGACGCGTTCCCGCCGACTGGCCGCTGCTCGCCCTCCTGCAGGCCGACAACATGGGTTTCGACGACGGGGAGAGACACCACGCGCTGCGCGCCGCGTGGGACGCGGCACTGCGGCCGTACCAGGACCCCGCCCACCCCCAGGCGCAGATGCTCGAACGCGCCATGCTGGGGTTCTGCGACGAACTGATCGGCGTGATGACGGACGGCACGTCGGCCGGATGGGCCGACCTGTGCACCCAGTACGGGCGGCCGCTGCCGCTGATGGTCGCCAACCGCATGCTCGGGGTCACCCTCGAGCGCGGCGAGGACATGATGATGGATCAGTGGCGCCTGCTGGACGGCCCCGACTCGGCCGGGGCGTACCAGCGGCTGTACGCCGCCCTCCTGGAGCTGGCGACGGCCAAGCGGCATCAGCCCGGCGAGGACCTGCCCTCCTACATGCTGGCGGCCAAACCCGACCTCACCGACGAGGAACTGGCCCGTGATCTGTTCATGCTGCCCGGCTTCCTGGACTTCACCGGCAGCCTGATCTGCAACGTCATCGTCGAGCTCATGACCAACCCGCAACTGCGGGCGGGCCTGCCCGCGGGGGCGGTCGAGGAGACGGTGAACCGCGTCGCCCTGCTCAACCCGGCGCTGGCCAACCTGACCTTCCGCTACGCCAGGACGGACGTGCGGCTCGGGCGCTTCACGATCGCGGCCGGCGATCCCGTGATGCTGTCCATCGCGGCCGCGCACGCCGACCCCCGGTTCGCCGACGCCCTCAGCCGGGACCCCCTGCGCAGCACCCGGGCCCACCTGGCATGGGGCGCCGGCGCGCACGGCTGCCCGAGCCGGCGGCTGGCCACCAAGATGACCACGATCGCCGTACGGCGGCTGCAGGAGCGGTTCTCGACCCTGAAACTGGCCCTCCCGGCCGACCAGCTCCCGTGGCGCGCCTCCCCCTTCGTGCGCGCGGTGCGCACCCTCCCCGTCCAGTACGAACTCAGCCCCGGCTTCACCCCCACGGCCACCCCCACCGCCGCCCCGGCCGAGGACGCCGGCGAGGGACGGCAGCCCTCCCGCTCCGGCTTCTGGACGTTCCTCCGAAAGCTCCGCCGCACCCAGTGAGCCCTTCCCGCCCCCTCCCCTCCACGACCGGGCACCCCCTCGCCCCCAAGATCGGGCACCCCTTCGACTCCAAGATCGGGCACCCCTTCGACTCCGAGGCCGGGCACCCCCTCGTCTCCAAGATCGGACACCCCTCGCTTTCAACGTCCGCAGCCCTGGACGGCTCCCGCCCTGAGCCCCCCGGAGACCGGTCCCGTAGGCCCATCCGGCCTACGGGACCTCCTGATCAACGAACCCCCCACTCACCGGCCGTGGTAGTGTTTACCTCGTTCGAAGGGACGGGAACACCGCCCCAGACGAGCACCGGGACGTAGCGCAGCTTGGTAGCGCACTTGACTGGGGGTCAAGGGGTCGCAGGTTCAAATCCTGTCGTCCCGACCAGATACACGCTGGTCGTAGGGGTTTCGGAGCTTCTCCGGAGCCCCTTTTCCGATTTTAGGGAGCCAGCCAGAGTCAAGTGCACTCAGGATGTTCGCGTGTGGCGGGTTGCTCGTCCGAATCTGTCCGATCTATCCGGACTCTTGGCCTGTGATCGGTAGTCGAGCATCGACGGCGCTGGTTGCCGCGGTTCACCAGGTCCTTCAGAGACCTGACGGGTGTGTGGACAGCCAGGTGGGGTGCCGGTCCTTGAGGGCATCACGTTCGGCACGCGTGGGCAGGATTACGTCGGCGCCCCCATTGTAGGGGTGGTACAGCCAGCGGAGATCCGCAGGGCCGAGGAGCACGTTGCTGATCTCGTCGTCTGCGATCGCTAGAAGGCTGCAAAGGTTGCTGACCCCGACCGCTGAGGTCGACGCCGCAGCCGAGGGCTTCATCACCTCGTTGGCGGCATTCGAGGTGAAAGTCACGCGTTGTAAACCACCGTGCCCCACGGGCCGACCGGTCAGTAGGTTGCGCCGACGCTGAACTCGGCGCACGGGGCGGTCCGCGTGCGTCTGGAGCGGGGTCGCGGTGTTGATGACCGAACTGGAGGCCGTCGGGCACGTGACGTTCGGTGGACGGCTGGCGAAGGGGGCGCGGGGCTTTCTCGCCTCGCTGCTGTCGAAGTCCATGGCGGGTGACTACCGCGACCGCAACCAGGTCACGACCTGGGCGAAGAGCATCTCGGCCCAGCTCGGCTGACCGCCCGGCCGAAGACGGATGGACGGCGCGGCACGCGGGATGGCGGCCGGCGCCCGAACCGGGAGAGAAGTGAGATGAGCGTCAAGCGAATCGTCATCGGGATCGATGGCAGCGCGGAGTCGCGCCGAGCACTGGCCTGGGCGGCCGCGGAGGCATGTGAGCGCGACGCGGAGCTCGCCGTCGTCCACGCCGCGCCGTACGCGCCGGTCCTGCGACGTGGTCAGGAACGCCAACGGCTCGCCACGGAACTGCGGCCGTCGCAAGAGGCCGTCTCCGCCATCGAGGAGCGCTACCCACATCTACAGGTCCGCCGCTACATCGCCCTCGGCAATCCCGCCAAGGAACTGCTGCGTCATAGCCAAGGCGCCGAACTACTGGTGCTCGGCTCGTCCGCGCCACGAACCCCGGATCGGTATCTCGGTCCGGTACTGCTCGCGTGCCTCCCGTGCACCTTCTTCTTCTCCCTACCCGTCACTGAGCACCGGATCAGCGACGACGAAGTCCGCCGGCCAGCGTCCGGGACGCACAGGTTGAAGATCGATCTAGCGGTGCGCCGCCAGGGTGTAGGCGCCCCGGGTGCAGCCGGTGATACGCCAGCCGCCGGGTGCCTGCCGGGCGGCGACGCTCGTGATTCCGGTACTACGGACGACCGGCCGGGTGCCGCCGGGGAACCAGACGTCGAGGCCGCACCCGATGCCCTCGCCCTGGGCCGTGAGGCTCACCTGATCCGACATCAGGCCGATCAGCCGGCCGGGGGCGGAGCGTGGGTAAGGACGTGAGAGCTCGGCGACGTATTCGGGGGTCGGCGGCAGGTCCTTCCCAGTGGGGCAGTCCTCGATCATGAGGTTGCCGCCGGTCTTGGATCCGGCTTCGGCGTGGGCGTCGCCGCAGGACTGTTTCCAGACCCAGAACGCGCCGCCGATGCGGCGCCGGTCCTCTTGGTCGGTGTACCTCCTGATCGGGGCCGAGGTGGCGTCGCCGAACCAACCCCACTCCCCCGACCAGAGCCCGGCGCCGTAGTACGCCGCCGCTCGGCTCGCCAGGTCGAAACCGCGCTCGATGCTGGTGATGGTGAGGCCGGTGCCCTGGTCGATGGTGATCGATTCGTTGTAGAGGTGGGGGGCGAAGACGAGCAGCCGATCGTCGGTGAAGTCCTTGGGCACCGGAACCTCGAAGCCGAGACCCGACCAGAGCACGGACGGCTCGAAGAAGATCAGGTGCGGAAAGCCCCGCTTCTCTCCCGCCCTGATGGCGTTGATCGCCCGGTCGTAGTAGCGGCCGAGCAGGACGCCGGATGTGATGGGCGGGGCCTCGCCGAACCCGGGCTCGTTCAGCAGGTCGTATCCGGCGACCATCGGCTCGCTCGCGAACCGCTCCGCGAGCATGCCCCAGGCGGCGACCAGGCGGGTCTGGATACCGTCTCTGTCCTGGTAGAAGTTGGTGAAGGCACGGGCGACGGCCGGAGAGATGTCGCGTCCGGTGAACTCGCACCTGGGGGCGCCGTCGAAGCGGTCGGCCCAGGTGGGGGCGCCGTCCCAGCCGTGCATCGGGGAACCGTTCTCGCAGGTGGTGCCGGGGGCGGCGTTGACACCCTTGCCCCAGGCGTCCTGGTGCATGTCGATGACCGTGCGCAGGCCGTGATTGGCCGCGGTCTCGACGGCCCAGGAGATCCTGGCGAGGTAGGCCGGGTCGTAGTGGCCGGGCCGGGGTTCCAGAGCCGACCAGGACAGGGCGAGGCGGATGACGTTGAAGCCCATCTGTTCCATGCCGGCGAAGTCGCCCTCGGTGAGCGGTCGTGTCACCGCCTTGTCTGGAAATCTCTGGAAGTAGTCTTCGAGCTGATTGACGTTCACACCGCGCAACAGCACCTCGTTGCCGTCGGCGTCGACGATCCTGCGGTCGGCTGAGAGCGTCAGGCCCTTGGTGCGTGGTGGCTGCGCGACGGTGGTGCCGGGCCGCAGGAGCGGTACGGCCAGCGCCGCCGCGGTCACGACGGCCGCCACCCCTCTCGGCACGGAAAGGGCGACGCCCTTACGTGCCGGGGGGAAGGCGGGTCTTGGTGCCGGCAGGGTGGCGGGGAGGAGTGCGACGAGGGCTGCCGTCACGGGGGCGAGGAGAGCGCCGAAGGAGAGCGCCGGGGCGAGGCGGAGCATGATCGCCGGTGCCCAGAACGTGTCGCCGCCCGCCAGGTCGCCGGGGAGTCCGATGGCCACCTCGAGCAGGCCCAGTGTCGCGGCCGCTCCCAGCGCGGAGATCCCGGCCTCAACGGCCCGCGGCGAGGTGGTGGTACTGAGCCGGCGGTTCAGCGCCCACGTCGTCACGCCCAGCAAGGTGACGGCGGCGAGGCAACCCAGCGGTCCTGCCTCGGGCGCCGGGGCCAGTGGGGAGTCACCGATGGCGTACCCGACGGGTGAACCGCCCCACCACACTCCACCCACCAACGCACCCAAGACCACGGCCACCCCCGCCGCCACCGGCCCCGAAGCCGGCGGGAATAACGACACCGAGGCCACAGCGGGCTCAGTGCCCGCCCCTGGTGAGGACGATGCGGTCGAGCTAGAAGGGGGTGAGGTGAGGCGGCGGCGCAGGAGCTGCGTGAGCCAGGTGGCCGCCAGGACCGGCAGGCCGAAGACCGCCGCCTTGACGCCGGTGAAGCCGGTCGACCATGTCAAGTAGACCACGTCGCCGAAGGCCATCACCAGCGACATCCCCAGCTTGGCCGCCATGGCGGACCACACCACCGCGCCCCACACCAGCAGCGCCGTACGCAACGGGGCGTTCCCGCACGCGACCACCCACGTCAACACCCCGACCCCGGCCAGCAGCAGCGGCACATAGACGGCCGGCGCGGCCACCTGCCAGAGTCCGGCGACGGGTAGCAGGTCGGCTCCCGTCCACGTGTACGGAGCGGCCAGTCCCGACGGGTCGAACACCGCTCCCAGCACGATGACGGCGGCCAGCACCACGACGGCGATCGGCGACAACCAGCGGTTCCTCATAGTGCCAGCGACCATACATGAGCCCTACTCGCATATGAAGGGCCGAATCCGGACGACAGGGCCCGGCCAGTGATCGACGCTGCCTCTCTTCCGATGGTGACGGAGCGTTAGGGAAGGAACACACGGCGGCGAAGCAGCATGAAGCCGGCTCGGCCGTGCGTCCGGCGCATGATGGTTCGGTCTTGGTGGTCACACCTTGGTGATCTTCACGGACCACCCGGGCCTGAGCGACCTCGGACTGTGACCCCGGGCCCGCACACGCCGTACCACCGGGACGGCCGTCCACCACCGACATCGCGGCGCGCACGACGCGGTCGATCATGAGCACGGCGGACGGTTCCGCCATGGTCCGGCCTACCAGGCGGATCCCGGCATCGGTAGCATGCTCTCCTGTACCCCGGCCGTCACCGGGCTCATGGGAGTGGCCGGCGGCGTGGAATGCTGGAGGAGGCAGGGATCGGACGCGTCCGCGCCAAGCCCGCCGCCCTCACCGGGGTGGCCGTCGCCCTGTACGACGAATGGCTCGCGCCCCTCGGATTCACCCTCACCTCACTGCGGCGGGACCCGGCACGCGGTGGACAGGTCACGGTGTCGCATCCGAAGGCCGCGGACTTCGCCGACATCCTGATCGACGACGGCGTCATCGTCGGCTTCCGCGCTCCGGACGGGGTCCGCCCGGACCTTTCTCCACTGTCGACGAGCTCCACCGAACTGTGGGCGGCGCCGGGCCGCGCACCGGTACTCGCGACGGAGGTCCCGACATGAAGGAACGACACCACGACCTGCACAGGGCGCTGAGCCGCCGCCAGATGGCGCTGCTCGGACTGGGCTCCGCGCTGGGCACGGGCCTGTTCCTCGGCGCCGGGTCGGCCATCGCCGTCGCCGGCCCCGGCGTCCTCATCAGCTACCTCGCCGGCGCCCTCATCGCGCTGACGGTGGCCTTCGCCCTCGGCGAGATGGTCAGCGCCATGCCCGTGCGAGGCTCCTTCGGCGCCATCGCCACCCGCTACCTCGGCCCGTTCGCCGGGTTCGCGGTGCGCTACATCTACTGGCTCGCCCTGATCGTCGCCATCGGCAGCGAGGTCGTCGCCGCGGCCATCTACCTGCGCTTCTGGTGGCCGCAGATCCCCCTGCCGCTGACCGTCCTGGCCCTCGCCGCCGCGGTCACCGCCGTCAACGTGACGACAGTGGGGTCCTTCGGCTCGGCGGAGTCGGTGCTGAGCACGGTCAAGGCGTCCGCGGTCATCGCCTTCATCGGCATCGGCGGCGTCCTCATCGTCTTCGGCCTCCCAGGGCGACCGGCGACCGGTGTGGGGAACTGGGTCTCCCAGGGCGGATTCCTGCCGCAGGGCGGCCTCGCCGTGTGGCTGGTCATGGCTATCGTCCTGTTCAGCTTCGCCGGCGTGGAACTGGTCGCGATCACGGCTCCGGAGGCCAGGGAGCCGGGTGCCTCGCTACGCGGTGCACTGCGCTCGCTGATCCTCCGGCTGACCTTGTTCTACCTCGGAGCCATCGCGGTGATGCTGGCCGTCACGCCGTGGCGCGATCTGGCCTCGCACCACGGCGTGACGGCCAGTCCGTTCGTGATGATGTTCGCCGCCGCGGGCATCCCGGCCGCCGCCTCGATCACCAATTTCGTCATCCTGGTGACCGCGCTGTCGGCCTTGAACGCCAACCTCTACGCCGCGGCCCGGATGCTGCATTCCCTGGGCGGCGACCGGCTGGCACCGGCCGCGCTGGGCAGAACGACCGCACGCGGCGTCCCCCGGACCGCCGTCCTGGTCTCCTCGCTCGGTTTCCTCGCGACCGCCGGCCTGACCGCCCTGTTCGGGGCGCGGGTGTTCTCCATCCTGATGTCGCTGGGCATATTCGGCCTCATCGCCGTATGGGTCACCATCCTGGTCACCTTGCTGGTGTTCCGGCGGGACGCGAACCGGCCGCCGTCCACCATGCGCCTGCGCGGCGGGCGACTCGTCCCCCTGCTCGGCATCGCGGCACTGCTGTCGGTGTACGCCACCGGCGTCTTCGTCCCTGACATGCGGATGGCGTGCATGGTGGGTGTGCCGGCTCTCGCCGTTCTGGCGGTGGCCTACTGGCTGCTGAGCCGGCGCCGGCCAGAGCCGGACTCCGCCCCCCTTCCGGTCGGCGCCCCTGCATCGAGGGACGTCCTTTAGCGAGCCGTGCGAGAGCTACTCCGGTATGTCACAAAGTGCTGAGCCGGATGGTGAACCAGGTGGTTCCTGTCCGGTGGGTGCCCCATCGCTCGGAGATGGCGTCCACGAGCAGGAGTCCTCTGCCGCTCTCAGCGGGCGGGTCCTGGCGCACCCGTGGTTGCTGGAGGGAACCTGGGCCGGTGACCGCGACGCGGATGCCGCCGTCGACCTGGCTCACCTTCACTTCGAGCTGCCCGCGGCCGTGTGGGTTGGAGTACCTGACGCTCTCGGCCACGAGTTCGGAGACCACCTCCTCCACAACGGGGTGGGCCTCCCCCAGCGTCTCCCACACGAAAGCACACAGCGGTCCGCCCGCCGGGAGAGCGTGCTCTGGTCCAGCTACGCCGGATCCGTCACTTCCCATGGGCGAGAACGCGCGTTCTCATCCTCGGTACAGTAGCTTAGAGAACGATGGTTCTCAACGCAGGAGGCCTGATCGAAGGAGGTCGGGTGATGGACGCGCAGACGGCCACGACGCGCCTGCTGGACGCCGCGGCGGAGCTGTTCTACGGCCGGGGGATCCAAGCGGTCGGCATGGACGAGATCCGCTCCGCCTCCGGGGTGTCGCTCAAGCGTCTCTACCAGCTCTTCCCCTCCAAGGAATCGCTGGTGGACGCCTACCTGCGACGGCGTGACATCCGATGGCGGGAATCGCTGGAAGGCCACGCCGACGCCCAGGCGACGCCCCGGGAGCGGATCCTGGCCGTGTTCGACTGGCTGCACGACTGGTTCGGCGAAGCCGACTTCCGCGGATGCGGCTTCATCAACTCCTTCGGGGAGCTCGGAGCCACCTCCCCGGCCGTCGCCGAGATCGCCCGCGTCCACAAGGACGCCTTCCGCCGCTACATCGGCCGGCTGGTCACCGCGGCGGGGGGCGAGCCCTCCCTCGCCGACCAGCTCGCCCTCCTGGCCGAAGGAGCCATGACCACCGCCGCGATCCACGGCTCCTCCGACCCCGCCCACCAGGCCAAGGACGCCGCCCGCGTCCTGCTGGACGCGGCGGGCGTCAAGGGGTGAGGGCCCGGCTCGGAACCCTCCCGGCGGCACCCCGGTCGCGGCGCCCCTGGACCGGGATCATGGCCGGGCCGGTCAGCGGGGTCCACCGCCGCCGGCCGGCCCTCCGCACCTCACTCCGCCGGCGGCGTCGCGCCGAATGGTCGTGAGAGCGGAAGGTAGAGGCGGCCGCCGGACGCGGTGAACTCGGCGGCCTTCTCGCGCAGTCCCTCGGCCAGCGCCTCGGCGTCGTCCAAGCCACGCTCGGCGGCGTACGCCCGCTAGTCCCGCGTGATCTTCATCGAGCAAGAATGCGGGCCGCACATCGACCGCCTGCTCAGTCCTGACGACGAAGCCTTCGTCGCGCAGACGGCCATCACCCGCCCCGCCGAGCTCGGCCAGCCCTTCACCCGCTGGTCCATCCGCGAACTCCTGGACTACCTGCACCGGCTTCCTGGCCGCACCATCACCATCGGCCGGAAAGCCTTACGCACCCTGCTGGCCCGGCACGGCCTGGGCCAACCCGATCGAGGCGCACTTCGGGCCCTTGCGCCAGTTCACCTTGGCCGACTCCGGGTTTGTGGAAGCACTGCGCGAAGCGTCGAGGCATGCTGGGCTGCCTCGTCCACCGTCGTCGGGTCCGGGGAGTTGTCGTGCAGGCTGGGATGATCATCGTGGTGGCGGTCTTCTTTTTCGGGATGGGTGTGTTCGGGTTGTTCGCGCCCGCCGCCCTCATCAGGCGGTTCCGGATGATCGCCGACTCGGCCGAGGCGCGCAGCGAGGTCCGGGCGGTGTACGGCGGTTTCGGCGTGGCCGTCGGCGGACTGTTGCTGATGGCGCTTGCCGGCGCGGGCGGGATGCGCGCGGGAGTGGTCGTCACCGTTGCCGTGTCGCTGCTGGGCATGGCCTTCGGGCGGCTGGTGGGGCGGGCGGTCGAGCGGCCGGCGGCGTTCTATCCCGTCTGGTGCTACTTCTGGGTGGAGGTCGCCGCCGCCGGCGCGTTGCTGGCCGGCCTCAGGTGACGGCGGCAGGTGACGGGTCCAGGCAGCGGATCGTCAGGTCCTGGGACAGCAGGGCGCTGGGCGTGAGGCCGAACATGGCGTGGAACGCGGTGCTCAGGTGGGACGGGCTGGCGAAGTAACCGTCCGCCGACGCCCGGGTGAGATTGTGGCCCTCCGCCAGCGCCCGCGCGGCCCGGTGCATCTGCGCCCACAGCCGGAAGCGTCGGTACGACGTACCCGTGCCGTCCCTGAACAGCCGCAGGAAGCGGGACTCAGACAGCCCAAGCTCGGCGGCCAGCAGCGCCGCGGGCAGCGGATGGCCGGCGCTGATGAGCCGCCGGGTCGCCACCGTGATCCGCGGGTCGGCGTACGACGTCTTGGCGTGGCCGGTGGCCTTGGTGATCCAGGCGGTGATCTGCGGGATGGGAGTGTGCGAGGACCACTCCGCCGCCTGGGCGAGCAGGTCGTCCTCGTGCCGGTGCTCAACCAGGATCTTCTCGCGGCTGGTGGCGAAGCCGGTGCGGCACGCCCGGTCGTCCGCCGAGCCGGGGTCGAGGTAGAGGAACACCATGCGGTCGCCGGACGCCGTGAGCTGGTGGCGTACACGAGGGGCGAGGAGCGCGGTGCGTGCCCGCAGTTCGCCACCGCTTGTCGGGTGAATGGTGAAGGGCGCGTCCACGCCCACGGCCAGGCACGCGACCGCGCCGGAGTGCGGTCCCAGCCGCAGGGACGGCCCGGCGTACAGGGCGCGGCCCGGCCACAACCACACCACAGCCCCGGCGGCGGCGCGACGGGTTGGTGGAAGCGCCGGCATCAGAGTCTCCTGCAGGCTGAGCGGAAAGCCGAGAACGTGTGAAGGAGGATACGGTGCGCTCCGCTGCCCGCATCACGGGGATTCTGCTGTTCGTCGCCGTGGGACTGCTCAACCTCGCACCGGGAATCGTCGCGCTGGCACCGTCCCGGCTCGCCATCGTCTACGGAATTGTGGACGCCGACGTGACCAGCACGCTGCTGCTGCGGCATCGCGCGGTCATGCTGGCGCTGCTCGGCGCCGCGCTCCTGGCGGCGGCCGCTGCACCGAACTGGCGCAGGCCGGTGCTGATCGTCGCCGTGATCGGCAAGGCGTCCTTCATCGTGCTGGTGGCGACGACCGCAGGCACGCACCCGAAACTGATTTCGGTCGCATTCGCCGACGTGGCGGCGTTGACCGCGCTGGCGGTGGCCGCCGTCCTCACGCGCGCCTGGACCACCCGCTCGCCGACCAGCGGATGAAAGGCTAGTCGAACCTGGTCGGTCGCGTTTTCCGGATCACGCATGTCATCCACATTTGACCGGCGAGGACGGCTCCACGCGAACCGGCGATCGTTTCCGGTCACGGCATCAGTACTACAACAACAGTTCGTTGTTTCTGATGTATCTGCGCTGGTGGTGGGCCTTGCGGGCTCGGGTTTGATAGAGGCGGCGCAGGCGGGACCAGGCCAGGACATGGTCCAGGGACCGGGTGAGGGTGCCGGTCAGGTGTGCCAGGAGACGACGGATCTCGGCGGGTGTGAGGCGGACCAGGCCGCTTGGGCTTTTGGGGCGCCGGCCGCTGTGACGGCGAGGAAGGCATGGGCGAGCATGGCCAGGGTGATGTGCCGGTACCAGGCCGGGTAGCGGCGTACCTGGTAGTGATCCAGGCCGGTCTCGTTCTTGGCCGAGGCGAAGCACTCCTCAATGGCCCAGCGGGCTCCGGCGACGCCCACCAGTTCCTCAACGCCGATGCCGATCGGACCATGGGTCAGGTAGAAGGCCACCTCCTCGGGAGCGGTGGCGCTGCGGCGGATCAGGATCCACCGGGCGAAGCCGGGTTCGGCCTCCCAATGCAGCATCCCGGCCGCCCAGTCGTACAACCGCGGCCCTTTGGCGCCGTCACCATCCCAGGCGAGATCGTCGTCGGCGACCCAGCGTGCCGCCCAGCGGTCCGCCTCGTCCCGGCTCATCCGTCCATCGAGAACCGCGATGAAACACTGCTCGATCTCCTCCAGCCCCGGCTGCTCGTCGCCCTTCATGAGCCGACCGTACGTCGAACAGGGGCGAACGTCGCCTGATGCGGCACTGGCGAACTGTTCTGCCTACCTCAGGCCAGGTCTTGAGGTAGGGCGACACCTGGCCTGATGCCGGGCGGCAGTCTTCGCGACGACAGCGAGCCCACAGGCCTTGGCGACGAGTGATCAGCTCGGCTGGGCGGCCTGTACGCGCTGGAACGCCTGGCCCAGGACGCCCCGGCGCTGCGGCAGACGATCGTGGATGTCATCTGCGCGACCCGCTCAATAACGAGGTGCGACGGACACGCGGTTCGGGTGAAGATGGCCGCGCCTGGCTGTGGGAGCCGGTACCCCCGGATGAGGAGCCTGCCATGAGCGCCATCGGATCCGCAGACCCGGAGGTCCGGGTGAGCACGGGACGGCTGCGTGGGCGGTTGGAGGACGGCGTGGCCGTCTTCCGCGGCGTGCCGTTCGCGCGCCCGCCCGTGGGTGCCCTGCGGCTGGCCGCACCGGTACCGGCCGAAGCATGGGACGGGGTGCGCGAGGCCGCGGTGTTCGGTCCGCCGCCGCCGCAGTCCAGGCTGCTGGGTTCGTCCAGCGCGTCCGGCGTGGACGGCGACTGGCTGACCCTCAATGTCTGGACCCCCGACCTGGGGGACGCCCGGCTGCCGGTGATGGTGTGGATTCATGGCGGGGGTTACATGTACGGGTGGTCCGGCGACCCCGTCTTCGATGGGCGCGTGCTCGCCCGTGACGGCGTCGTGGTGGTCACCGTCAACTATCGGGTCTCCGCCGAGGGGTTCGGACACTTCCACGGGGCGCCGGCCAACCGCGGGTTGCTTGACCAGGTGGCCGCCCTCCGCTGGGTGCGGGACAACATCGCGGCCTTCGGGGCAGATCCGGACCGGGTCACCGTCTTCGGAGAGTCGGCCGGAGCCGGGAGCATCGCGGCGCTGATGGCGATGCCCAGCGCCACCGGCCTGTTCCGCCGGGCGATCGCGCAGAGCGTGCCGGGCCTGTTCTTCTCCGCCGAGCTGGCCGCCGACATCGCCACCGCGGTGGCCGGCGAGCTGGGGCTGCCCCCGCTCGCGGGCGAACTCGCCCGCCTGTCGCCGGAGCGGCTGATCGACGCCGGGGACGCGGTGGCGGGCAAGATGGACGGCTGCCCGCAGTGGGGCGTCGCCGCGCACGTCCGGACGCCGTTCGCGCCGGTCGTGGACGGCGAGGTGCTGCCCGCGGTGCCGTGGCGGTCACTGGTGGACGGGGCCGCGCGCGAGGTGGAGCTGATCGTGGGTCACAACCGCGACGAGTATCGGCTGTTCATGGCCATCAGCGGCGACATCGGCAACATCGCCGCCGAGCGGGCGGCGACCGCGCTGCGGGTGCTCGCCCCGGACCCGGAGGCCTACCGGGCCGCCTATCTGGGAGCCGGCGAGGAGCGGCTGTACGAGTTGGTGCACTCCGACTGGTTGTTCCGGATGCCTTCCGTACGGCTGGCCGAAGCCCGCCAGCGGCACGGTCGCGCTCACCTGTACGAGTTGACCTGGCCGGCGCCCGGCATGGGCGGAGATGTCCTCGGCGCCTGTCACGGGCTGGGCCTGCCGCTGACGTTCGGCAACCTGACCGCCGGCGTGGCAAGACTTCTGCTCGGACAGGAGCCACCTCCGGCCGCGGCCGACCTGTCGGCCCGGGTCCGAGCAGCGTGGACCGCCTTCGCGACTTCCGGAGACCCGGGCTGGCCGGCGTACGAGCCGCACAACAGGCACACCTGGATCGTCGACACGAAGCCGCGCACAGCGGCGTACCCGGAGGAGACTTCCCGTGAGCTGTGGGCCGGGCACACCTTCGATCCCCTTGCGTTGGGGGCGCGGCCATAGCCGTTCCGAGCCGAGGCCCGGCCTGGTACCGCCGCTCATGCCGGCTGCGGTTCCAGATGGCCGGCGCGCGGCGCGGCCTCGTCGGCGGCACCACCCGCCGAGGAGCGCTTCGACGAACGCCGGCGGCCGACGTAACGGCGAGCCGGGCTGGAACAGCCACCGCGTGCGGCGCGGCGCGGGGTGCTGCCTCCGGCGGGGGCCCTCCGGCTCCGGGATGGTCTCGACACGCGTGCGGGTTGTGGGGTGGCTGGGGTAGGTGCCATCCCGCTCGCCGTCGCCCCCCGGCAAGCCCAGCAGCTGCGACTTCGGCCGTACACGCAACCAGATCGCCAGCAGCGACATCCTGGACCGCGACTCCGAGGACGCCTGCTCCCGCTGCGGACCGATCAGACCGGACCCACCCGTGGCAAAGACATGCAAGGAAAGCTCCGAGAGAGTGAGCGGCGTGGTGTGACAGCCGAGCGTGGTCAGACGGGCTGGCCCATGGGCCGGATGGTCAGGGTGTTGAGGTCGACGCCCGCCGGCTGGTCGAGGGCGAAGCAGATGGCCTCGGCGATGGGCTGGGGAGGCAGGGCGAAGGGGGGAACGCCGGCGCCCTGCCAGAAGGGTGTGTCGATCATGCCGGGGTTGACAAGAGTGACACCGATGCCGCGGGTCGTGGCGTGCAGGCGCAGGTTCTCAGCGAGTCCGGTGGTAGCCCACTTGGTGGCCGAGTAGAGATTGGCGGGAGAGTTCTTCAGCCCGGCGACGCTACCGATGAGCACCAGCCGTCCGCCAGTGGCCTCAAGGTGGGGCAGGGCGGCATGGGCCAGCAGGGCGGGGCCGAGGACGTTGGTGAGGACCATGGGCGACCACAGTGTCGGGTCGCCGGCCCCGATGGAGTCACCGGACATGAATCCGGCGTTGGCCACCGCCGCGTCAAGGGCACCGAAATGCTCCACGGTGCGAGTCACGACCGACTCGGTGGCCTGCCAGTCCGCCGCGTCCGCGACAAGACCCAGCAGACGGTCGGGGTGGCCGGCCTCGTCGAGGAAAGTCTTCAGTTTGCTCTCGTTGCGGCCGGTGATCGCCACACGGTGGCCGCGGTCGAGGAGCAACCGCGCGGTGTGGGCGCCGATACCGCTGGTCGCGCCGGTGATCAGTACGGTCTTGCTGGCCATGGTCATCCTCCTGAGGAATGGGCGGGGGACGGCGGACGGCGGCCCGCGATGAAGGAGTGCCGTTCAAGTCCGCCGACCCCATGAAATCCGCCTGGCCGCGCGCGAGGCAGAGCGCCTTTATGGGGGGACAAGCTCAACCCCCTTACCGCCGCCACTTGCCCGAACCCTGCGGCTACCGTGGAGGGCGTGGACCACCGGCCCGACCACCGCGCCCAGATCCGGGACTTCCTCGCCACCCGGCGCGCCAAGCTCACCCCGGAGCAGGTCGGGCTGCCCACCAGCGGCCGGCGCCGGGTCCCCGGGCTGCGTCGCGAAGAGGTCGCGGTGCTGGCCGGTGTGAGCACCGAGTGGTACACCCGGCTGGAGAAGGGCCACATCGGCGGCGTATCGGAAGAGGTGCTCGACGCGGTGGCCCAGGCACTGCGCCTGGACCAGGACGAACGCACCTACCTGTTCGACCTGGCCCACGCCGCCCGGCCCGCCCGCCGCGCGCCCTCACGCCGCACGGACGTCCAGGTCCCGCTGCGGGTCCAGTGGCTGCTGGACTCCATGACGATGTCGGCGGCGTTCGTACGCAACGGCCGCCAGGACATCGTCGCCTGCAATGCGCTGGCCCGGGCCCTGCTCGCACCGGTCTTCGACAGCCCCACCACCACGCAGCACGGCCGCGCCAACATCGCCCGCTACGCCTTCCTCGACCCGGGCTCCCAGCAGTTCTTCGTCGACTGGGACGAGGCCGCCGTCGTCAGCGCCGCGCTGCTGCGCGCCCAGGCCGGGCGCGAGCCCCATGACCGGGCCCTGCGCGACCTCGTCGGTGAGCTGTCCACGCTCAGCAGCGGGTTCCGCAGCCAGTGGGCCGTCCACGCCGTGCGTATCCGCCATGACGGCAGCAAGCGGCTGTGGCACCCCCAGATCGGCGACCTGGAGCTGACCTACCAGTCTCTCGACCTGCCCATGTCCAACCGGGCGGTGTACGGCCTCACCATCTACACCGCCGAACCGGGCAGCACCTCCGAAGAGCGGCTCAAGCTCCTGGCCAGCCAGGCAGCCACCCAGCCGGCCCGCAGATCGGGCAGCATGCCGTAGATCAGGCCCTATGGGGCAGAGGTCAAGGGGGCGCAGGTTCAAATCCTGTCGTCCCCACCAGATATACGCTGGTCGTAGGGGTTTCGGAGCTTCTCCGAAACCCCTTTTCCATCCTCGGGGCCGAACGGTCAGACGGACCGGCCTCTACGGCTCGGCAATCCTCATCGGGTTTGCGCCCGAAATCCGACATCAGCCCCGCCACCAGCTCTTCGTTCAGGATGCTCTCCAGCTATCCCTGGGAGGGTCGACTGTTCGGCTCCGGTTCGTCAGGTCGGTCGGTGACGTTCGGAATGGCGCGGTAGATGAATATGGAGATATCGGAGAAGGTGTTCTCCACGACACCCCTGGTTCCCGGGAGGTGTTTCAGCGCGCGTAGTTTCGGCAGGACACGGTCGAGGTCGAGCGTGGCGTACATGCGGGCGAGGTGCCCCAGGCAGGTGATGGCCAGTTGGCGCACCTGAAGGTCGGGGTGATCGCACAGTTCCAGGCATTTGTCCTGAACCCAGCGCCGGTCGTACCCACCGAGAGTCACCCAGACCAGGTTTTGGAGTATCCGACTGATGTCGTCGGCCTCCAGGGCCAGCAGGAGGCTCTCAGGAGTTCTCTCCTCGGGCTCGGTTTCCATGTCTCGCAGAGGACCACCTTCCGTACGGCGGAGCGTTCGTCGCCTCCACGAAACGGACCACAAGATCATATCGTCGGCTGTACGTGCTCGCCCAGGGGCCCGGCCGGTCGCGACGTCCCTCTGGGGCACCTCCGGACGGCTGCGGGCGAATCCCGAAATGGCCGTCAATTTGACCAGGACGACCGGCGATCATCGAGTGGCGTTAACGAAGGGATATGCGGAAGAAAAAAGGCGTCGATCGCCGTTCACGGCTCAAGCGAACGGACCACGCCTCCAAGGAGAATGTCCGCCAGATGTTCCCGAACGACACTCATTCGATTACGGGAAAGCGGCACCTTCAAGGGGGAGAAAGTGGTCAACTGTCCTACTGCGGTCAGGTTCCTTGCGGTCAGCGTCGCATTGACCGGTGGGGCCATAGCCTCGACCGCTCCGGCCATCGCCGCCCCCGCCCGGGGCACCCTCGTGATCGGCCGGGGCGTCGATCACCGAGACGTGCGGGAATCGGACCCGCTGCCCACCTCGCCGGCGCCGCCGGGGGATCGGGCCGCTGAGGCGATGCGGGTCTATCTGGAGGATCTGGCCGCGAAGAAGAAGTTCACCGGCTCGGCGCTCGTGGTGCGGCGCGGGGAGGTGCTGGCGCGCTTCGCCGCCGGCGAGGCCGACGAGGAGAAGCACATCCCCATCCGGCCGGACACGGTCTTCCGGGTCGCCTCGGTCACCAAGCAGTTCACCTCGATGGTCGTGCTGAAGCTGCGCGACCGTGGACTGCTCGGCCTGGACGACACGATCTGCCCGTACCTCGTCCCGGCGTACATCAAGACCTGCCCGAAGGCGTGGCGGCCCATCACGATCCGCGAGATCATCACGCACACCTCCGGCATCCCGGACATCCAGAACCTGCCCGGCTTCTACGCCAGGCTCTCGCAACCGACCACGACGCGGAGGCTCATCCAGCGGTTCGTGGACGTGCCGCTGGACTTCAAGCCCGGCACCAGCTGGGAGTACAGCAACTCCGGCTACATCCTGGCCGGGGCGATCATCCAGAAGGTGACGCACAAGCCGTACGGCACCGTACTGCACGACGAGATCACCGGCCCGCTGGACCTCCCGCACACCGGCTACAGCAGGGGAAATCCGCCTGACGGATACGCGAAGGGCTACTTCACGGTCGGGTCGCCGGCCCCGCCCATCAACGGCTCCGAGGTGTTCTCCGCGGCGGGCCTCTACTCCAACGTCGACGATCTCGTCCGCTGGGACCGGTCGTTCGGGGCGTACCTGGTCGCGCCGCCCGCCACCGACAGGCTGGCCTTCACGCCGCAGGCGAAGTGTCCTCCCAACGGCTGCCTCAACCTGCCGTCGAGCGCGTACGCCTTCGGGTGGCTCGTCGACCGCCTCGACGGGCACCGGCTCCGGTACCACCCGGGGCTTCTCCAGGGCTACGCGGCGAGCAACATGTACCTGCCCGATGACGACATCGAGGTGGTCGTGCTCAGCAACGTGCAGGACACCGACACCAACGGCATCGCCCGCCACCTCGCCACGCTGGCCCTGGCGCCTTTCGACTGCGATCTCTGAGGTCGGCGGGACACGGGGATCTTGTCGGTGAGGTCTGGCAGCATGCCGTGGCATGACGACCGACCTCCTCGCCCCCTACCGCTGGCTGCAAGCCCCTGACGGGAGCACGCAGAACCCCCTGGGCGACATCTACTGCGTGTCGTTCTTCCGCGGGCTCGCCCCCGCCGAGGTGCTGCGGAGGTTCGGCCCCGAAGGGGCGTCCGGGCGGCAGATGACCTTCCAGGAGCTGAACGAGGAGGTGTTCGAGTTCGTCCAGGAGACCGCCGGTGGGCTGGGCGGCGGTCACGTCGGGGTGGTTCGGACCGGCGGCTGGAGCGTGGCCGTCGAGCCGTGGGGCTGGTGCGCGACATTGTGGGAGACCGCGCCCAGGCTGTCCCGCGGGTGCGAGATGGTGGCGGTCGGGCGGCACGACTACGCGGAGGACTCGTTCGTCCATGCCGTCGGCGGCACGGTCGTCACCGGCTTCATGCCCAACCGGCCCTTCGATCGGCACGGCAGTGACGCCGACCGGCTCAACGAGGTGATGCGCGAGGTCGGGCTGCCGACGCGGGAGCCTGAAGACGACGCGACATCGGACGGCCGGGTCGAAGACGGACTGGCGCGCGTGTTCGCGCTGGCGGCCGGAATCACCGGCGTGCCCATGACTCCTGACCTGCTCGACGGTCCCTTCCTCGTCGGTCCCGTCGACCAGGCTCTCAGCTAGACGACGCGGCGCAGCCGGCCGGTATTCGACCGGCCGACGTCGTTCACGGCGACACGGCGTAGACCTGCGGGAACGTCAGCTGTGGACGGCGTCCGAGGCGTCCTCTTCGAGGAGGAAGCCGCCGGACTGGTGGTGCCACAGGTTGGCGTACGGGCCTTGGGCCTGGACGAGTTCGTGGTGGCTGCCCTGTTCCACGATGCGGCCCTGGTCGAGGACGACCAGGCGGTCCATGCGGACGACGGTGCTCAGCCGGTGCGCGACCACGAGGGCCGTACGGTCGCGCATCAGGCCCCACAGGGCTTCCTGGACGAGGATCTCGCTCTCGGAGTCCAGGGCGCTCGTGGCCTCGTCCAGCAGCAGGATCGGCGCGTCGCGCAGGATGGCGCGGGCGAGGGCGACGCGCTGCCGCTGGCCGCCGGAGAGCTTGACGCCGCGCTCCCCCACCAGCGTGTCGAAGCCGTTCGGCAGGGCCTCGGCGAACTCCGTGACGTGCGCCGCCCGCGCGGCCCGGTGGATCTCGGCGTCGGTGGCGCCCGGCCGGGCGAAGGCGATGTTGTCGCGCAGCGACCGGTGGAACATGGCGGGCTCCTGCGGGACGTACGCGATCAGGCCGCGCAGGTCGGCCTGGCGGAGCCGGGCGATGTCCTGGCCGCCGATCAGGATCCGGCCGCCGTCGATGTCCATGAGACGGAGCAGCAGCCGGGTGAGGGTCGTCTTGCCGCCGCCGGACCGGCCGACCAGGCCGATCTTGGTGCCGCTGGGGATGTGCAGGTCCAAGCCGTCGAACAGGAGCGGGTTGCCGGCGTGCGCGAACCTCACCCGCTCGAACCGGACGCTCGCGTCGGCCGGGCGGAGTGGTTGCGGGTCCTCCGGGTCGACCACGCCCGGCGGTGTGAGAAGAAGCTCGGTGAACTGGGCGGCCTCGGTGAGCACGCTCTCCATGCGACGGTAGATCTGGTTGAACTCGAACATCATGCTGATGGAACTCGTGTAGTAGCTGAAGGTCACCACGATCGCCTCCACGCCCAGGCCACCCCGGAGGACGACAGCGAGCAGCAGGCCGATGGTGCTGGTGAGGACCGACAGCGGCGCGACGACGGTGTCCACCCGGAGATTGCCGTAGTCCCAGGAACGCAGTGACAGCCTGCGCTGCTCGGCGAGCCGGACTCGGTGCTCCACGGCCTCGCGCTCCTCGGCGGCGAACGCGCGGACCGTGTCCATGTTGCCCAGCACGTCGGCCACGTGGCCGGACACCCGGACCTTGGCCGCCTCACGCTGGTCGACCAGTGCCTGACGGCGCCGGATGAGCGGGGCGATGAGGAAGCCGGTGAGGACGATCAGGCCCAGGAGGACGAAGACCAGCAGCGGGTGGTACCGCCACAGGACCACCGAGGCGAACGCCAGCGGCACCACCTTGGCGACGATCGAGAACGCGAGCGTGTCCACGAAACCCTCGAACCCGCTGGAGAAGTTGAGGACCCGTTTGGTCAGCGAGCCGGCGAAGTTGTCGTGGAAGAACGCGGCGTCCTTGGCGAGCAACTTGTCCATGCCCACCACACCGAGGTGCTCGATGCCCCGGGCGTCGGTGCGGTTCATGAAGTGCAGGCCCACCCGCCACAGCACCTCGCCCAGGAGCAGCAGCGCGCCGAAGCCGAGCACGTACGGCAGGAGCACGCCGACGGTGCCGCCCCCGCCGTCGGACAGGCGCCCGACGATCCCGCCCACCGCCAGCGGCGCCAGGTAGAACAGGGAGATGTTGCCCAACGCCGGCGAGACCAGGCCGGGCACCGCCACCCGCCACTGGTTCCGCAACTCCCCGACGTAGTACCGCAGCGCCAGCAGAATGGCCGGCCTTCGTGCGGAGGGTTCGTCCTGTCGAGGAGTAGTAAGTAATCCGAGCACAGTCATCCGCCCCTCTGAATGCTCCCGCCATGGCCATGTTGACGCAGGACGGGCGCGGGGAGCCAACGATTTTCCGGCCCGGCAACCGGAAGAACCTTGCCCGGAAATGAGGGTAAATGCCGTGCATGTCGGTGTAGGAAATTTCCTATTAGAGCCAGATATGCAGGCTTTTTGGGCCGCGCTCTGGTCTCCTGAGGGGCATGCGTCGCGGGCATGAAATAAGGCGTTTCCGCAAGCCGACCGGAGGCCGGGGGCGTGATGGCCGCCTGTGGGAAGGCGCCGCCCGGGAACTCAGGAAGCGGCCGGGCGGATCCTGGTGAATCCGGCGCGAGCCGCCGTCACGAGATCAGGCCGAAGCCGCGGATCGCCCGCGCGTACTGGACGGCCAGTTCCTCGTCGATGGCCGCCGACGCCGCCGGATCCAGCAGACTCCTCTCACCGGCGGAGGTGTCCTCGTCCTGCTGATCCGAGCGGGTCAGGGCCGCCTGGCGTATCTCGGCCGCGCTCGCCCCTCGCAGGACCGCCGCCTGGACGGGCGCCAGGAAGTACCTGTCCCGCATCAGTCCGGCCAGCCGGGTCGCCTCCGCTTCGGTCACCATGCCGGGGCGCCGGACGGTACGGCCGTCGCGCTCGCGGGTCAGCCGGAGCAGGAGCCGTTCCAGCAGGAGTGCCGGCCAGCCGATCACGGCGCCGACCACCAGGCCGAGCGTGCCGGCGGCCTGGTACGACCCGGGAGGCGCGAATCCGGCGAGGACGCCGACCACGTACGTGTGCGCCTCGTCCCGCTTTTTGAGGGGGCCGCCGCCGCTCATCGACCCGCGCCACTGCGCCAGCGTCCACAGGGCTCCGCTCACCAGCAGATCGTGGCCGCTCCGCTCGGCGCAGGTCAGGGCCAGCAGCACCACCCGCTCCCTCGGGGACAGGACCAGCCAGAGGGGCAGGCCGACCACGAGAACGGGCCGGCGCCACCAGCCCACCTCGGCGTATTCGCAGGCCACCGCGAGGTCCCTGACCGTGACCGCCGCCGGCGGTCGCGCGCCCACCGCCTCGGCGACGCGGCGCGCCACCCCGTACGTCTCCGGGGCCGAGGAGGGGGTCAGCATCTCGGCGTCGGCGGGGAGGCGGCGCGGCCGGGGGAACAGCAGGATCCCGAGCCCGGCGAACAGGCCGCCCAGCAGCCAGGCGGGCAGGAAACCCGGGGCGGCGTAGATGATCAGCACGCCAACCGTGATCATCGCGAGGGTCAGCCCGTGCACCACGAGGGAGATGCAGACGGCGGCGGTCCTCTTCACAGTGATCACGTCTGAGAGCAGGCCTTTCCGGGCGGATCGCGACGACCGTACCGCGTGCGCCCGGCGCACCGGAAGCGCCTGCCTCCTCCGTTGCCCCGGGACGGCCACGAACCGCTCGTGGCGGGTCCGGGATGCGGGCAGGATGGGGGCATGGGGCGGAAGGCTGCTATCGATCGGGACGAGTTGCGGCGGCTGGCGGGCGAGGGGTGGTCCAACGCCGAACTGGCCGGGCACTTCGGGGTGAGCGAGTCGGGGATCCTGCAGGCCAAGCGGGCGGCGGGCCTCGCCAAGCCGATGCTCGACCACAGCAGGGCGATCCCGTGGAAGCTGAACAGGGCCCACAACCAGACGGGCCCCGCCACCAACCTGCGGAACCTGTCGGCCGTCGCCCAGGGCGGCGCCGTGCCCCAGGTGAAGATCAATACCGCCGTCCGCTGGGCCCGGCGGCTCGTCGACGGCGGCCTGGACGTCGCCTACAGCCCTGAGGCGGGGTTCTCGGAGGTCCCCGCCGGGGGCGCCTCCCACGTCCGGTCGGTGCTGAACGACGCGCTGGAGGCCCTGCGCGAACGTGGTCAGGTGCCCGAGGACGAGTGACGTCCCGGCGGCCGGTGCGCGTCCTGTTTCGGGGTGTCCGTCCAGGGCAGTCGGGGGGTTACAAAGGCAGACATACCGGAGGCAGAGATGACCATCACCTGGGTGGCCGTCGTTGTAGCCGCGGTGGTGGCGATCCTGGCCGTCGGCTACCTCGTGGCGCAGCAGCAGCGCAGACGCCGGCTTCAAGAACGCTTCGGGCCGGAGTACGACCGCACGGTCCGGGAGCGGGAGAGCCGCAAGGAGGCGGAGCAGGAACTGCTCGAGAGGGAGCAGCGCCACGCCAAGCTCGACATCAGGCCGCTCCCCGCGGAGGCCCGCGCGGCCTACGCGAAGAAGTGGACCGAGGTGCAGGAACGGTTCGTGGACGCTCCCGGCTTCGCCGTGACGGAGGCCGACCATCTGGTGACCTCGGTCATGGCCGACCGCGGATACCCGACCGAGGGGTTCGAGCAGCAGGCCTCCGACCTGTCCGTCGCCCACGGCCAGGCGCTGGAGCACTACCGCGAGGCCCACGAGATCAGCAGCCGCGCCGCCAGGCGGGAGGCCTCCACCGAGGAGCTCCGGCAGGCCATGGTGCACTACCGCGCCCTGTTCGAGGAACTCCTGGAGGACACCACCGGCGCCCGCCGCGACGAGCGCGCGCGGGAGGACGCGGCGACCTTCCGGCGGCACGAGGACGCCGCCGGCTTCGACGGTGAGCGTCGCGAGCCGGTGGACGGCACCGGCTTCGGCCGGGACGGCCGCGAGACCGTGGGGACCGACGCCCGCGCCGCCATCTCCCACCGCGACCCGCAGAGAGGCTGACCACCGATGGAACCGTATCGCCGAGACGGCGTGGACCAGCCGGTCCGCGAGCACGAGAACGGCCACTCCTTCGAGCAGGACACCCGCCGCTGGGACTGGAACGGCGGCGGCCACGACACCGACCCCGATCCCGCGCACGACTCCACCACGGCGGACGTCCTGGACGGCGCCGGGCCGCGGACCCGCCCGGACATCGGCTCCACATCCGGCACGACGGACGGCGTCGACCGCGACAGGCCGCAGCCGGAGCGTCCGGACGTGATCGTGTACCCGACGGAGAACGACCACTCGTCCTGGTCCGGCCGGGACGGCGGAGCGGACGGCGTCTCCGGGGCGGGGCCCGTGCCGGTGATGGACGCCGACGAGGCCGCCCTGTCGGAGGAGACCGAGGACACCGTCCCCGCGCGCGGGGCGGGCACCGCGCCCGCGACCGGCACCGTGGCCGGTACGGGCGCCACCCCGGCCGGCGGCCTCGACGCGGAGCCGGACTTCCGGCAGCGCTGGCGCGAGATCCAGGCCGGGTTCGTCGACGACCCGCAGGACGCCGTCCGGCAGGCCGACCAGCTCGTGGAGGAGGCCGTGACCGCCATCGCCTCCCGTCGCGAGGCGCTGGCCGGCCGCTGGAAGGACGCCGACCGGAACGACACCGAACAGCTCCGCCTGGCCCTGCGGGACTACCGCTCCCTGTTGGAGGATCTCGTCGGGCTCGCCCACAACCCGGCCGGGGACGGAGGTTCCCCGGCCCGACACGAAGCGAGGTAACCGATGCTTGCCATCGTCGCCGCGATAGTTTTCGGCATCGCCTTCCTGTTCAGCCTCATCGGCACGAGTATCGGCATCTCCACCACGGCCATGATCGCTCTTGGTCTGTGCCTGCTCGCCCTGCACCAGGGCGGCATCGGCACCTCGTCGGTCGGTAGCTGGCACGGGTACCGCCGCGCCCGCCGCTGAGCGCAGGAGGGGGCGCCGCCCGGTGGGGCGGCGCCCTTCCGCGTCCGTGGGAGAGGCTCTAGCCGGATCGGGCGCCCGCCGCCACCGGCCGGCGTTCGGCGGCCTCCTCGCGGGCGGACCGGGCCGCCAGCTCGAACTCGTGCCGCGGATGCTGGATGGCGCCTATGGCGACGATCTCGCGTTTGAACAGGAAGCCGAGAGTCCAGTCGATCAGTACGCGGGTCTTCTTGTTGAGCGTCGGGACCTTGGAGAGGTGGTAGGTGCGGTGCAGGAACCAGGCGGGGAATCCGCGCAGCTGGTATCCGTAGATGTTGGCGACGCCCCGGTACAGGCCGAGGCTCGCGACCGAGCCGACGCTCTTGTGCCTGTACGGCCTGCGCGGCGCGCCGCGCAGCATCGCGATGAGGTTGTCGGCCAGCCGCGGGGCCTGCCGTACGGCGTGCTGGGCGTTGGGCGGGGTGGTCTGGCCGGGCCGGGTGAGGTCGGGTACGGCCGCGCAGTCGCCCGCCGAGAAGGCGAAGGGACTCCCCTCGACGGTGAGGTACTCGTCGACCTTGACGCGGTCGCGGGAGTCGCGGGGCAGGTCGGTGTCCTTGATCAGTGGATTCGGTTTGACACCCGCGGTCCACACCAGGGTGTCGGCGTCGAACTCCTCGCCGTCGCTGAGGACGATGTGGTGGTCGACGGCCGAGCGCAGCAGGGTGCGGGTGCGCACCTCGATCCCCCGGCTCCGCAGTTGCTGGACCGCCCACTCCCCCAGTTCGAGGCCCACCTCGGGCATGATCTTGTCGGTGGCCTCGACGAGGACCCACCGCATGTCGGAGGGTTCCAGGCTGGGGAAGTAGCGGCAGGCGTCGGCCGCCATGTCCTCGAGTTCGGCCAGGGCCTCCACGCCGGCGTATCCGGCGCCGACGAAGACGAAGCTCAGCGCCCGCCGGCGTACCCGCTCGTCGGTGGTCGAGGCGACGAGGTCGAGCTTGTCGAGCACGTGGTTGCGCAGATAGATGGCCTCTTCCAGGGTCTTGAAGCCGATGCCGTGCTCGGCGACGCCCGGGATCGGAAGGGCCCGGGAGATGGAGCCGGGCGCGTAGACCAGGTAGTCGAACCCGATGCGCCAGCCCGGTCCCTCGTGGGGCTGGAAGTCGGCCGTCCGGTCGGCCAGGCTGACCCGCACCACCCGGCCGCTGAGCACGGTGCACCTCGGCAGCAGGCGGCGCAGGAAGACCACGACATGGCGGGCCTCCACGTTGCCCCCGGCCACTTCCGGCAGGAAGGGCTGGTAGGTCATGTAGGAGTCGAGGTCGACCACGGTGACCTCTGCCTCGTCGGGGCGGAGCTTCTTCTGCAGGCGCAGAGCGGTGTACATGCCGACGTAGCCGCCTCCCACGACGAGCACGTGCGGGATTCGCTGAGTCATAGATGGGGACGTACCCCGGCAAGCACCGTTATAGGGGCATTTGCCCAAGTCCGAAGCGCATTATGACGTTTGTCCCGGCTGGCCCGGTTCGTAGTAGAAGCTCCTTCACCAGCCGCCTGACCACCCACAGGCCCATGCCACTGGTGGAGTAGTCATGGGGGGCGGTCATCCCGGGCAGCTCGTCGGGCACCCAGTAGCCGTCGTCGTGCACGTCGATGACGAGGTCGCCACCGTCGAGCCACACACGCAGCCGCGCCTTGGCCGTCCCGTGTGTCACCGCGTTGGTGGCGACCTCGTTGATGGCGAGCAGGAAGTCGCCGATGGCCTCCTCCGCCATGCCGGCCCGCCGGGCCTGCAGGGCGGCGAAGTCGCGCACGTCGGGGAGGTCCCCGACGCAGAACGTCATTTCCCGGACCGCCGCGCCGGACGGAGGCGGCCAGGGGCCGCCCCCGTCCGAAAGGAAGCGGGGAGGAGGGACTCCGTCCTCGTTCACCCGATAACCGCCTCCAACAGCGATCCGCTCTAAAAGTTCCCCCTGCGTCCGGAGTCGCCGACTACTCCGACGTAGATACTCCGGCATACACGCCCCCCGAGGGAAGTGCCCCACTCACGCACCTTCTGTTCCACGCGTGAGCTGCCCCAGGATAGGGGCCTTAATCACGCCGAGACCAGTTGCGCCCGCAGCTGGTCGAGGACCTTGCGGAGGATCCGGGAGACGTGCATCTGGGAGATGCCGAACTCCGCGGCGATCTCGGCCTGGGTCATGTTCCCGTAGAAGCGCAGCAGGAGGATGTTGCGCTCGCGGTCGGGAAGCTGGTCGATCAGGGGCTTGACCGCCTCGCGGTCGACGAGCGTGCCGAGCTCGTCGTCGTCGTCCGGGATGACCTCGCCGAGCGCCGCGGCGTCGTCGTCGGCGCCCATCGGGGCGTCCAGCGACAGGGTGCTGTAGGCGGCGGAGGCGTCCATGGTGAGGAGCATGTCCTCCTCGGAGATGCCCATCTTCTCGGCCAGCTCGGCGACGGTGGGGAACCGCCCGAGCTCCTGCGTGAAGTCGGCGACCAGGCGGTTCAGCTCCGAGCGCCGCTCCTGGTAGAGGCGCGGGACCCGGACGGCCCAGGTGCGGTCGCGGAAGTGGCGCTTCACTTCGCCGGTCATGGTCACCATGGCATAGCCTCTGAAGCTATGCCCCAGCTCAGCGTCGAACCCGTTGATCGCCTTCATGAGCCCGACGTACGCGGCCTGGAGAAGATCCTCCATCGGCTCGCCCCGGTGGCGATAGCGGCGCGCGATCTCGCGGGCCATGGGCAGGTGCATCTCGACGATCATCTCGCGCAGCCGGGCCCGCCTGGCCTCGGTGGTGTCCGGCTCGGCCAGCTCGCGGAGCAGGTCCTCGGCGGTGATCTCGGTGTCGGAGGAGAACGTGCGGTTCTCGGCAGCCATTTGCTGCTCCCTCGTATGCCTTGCAAGCGAGGCGGACCGCCTGGACCCATGCAGAGCAGACGTCGCCTCGCGTACTACTGTCGAGACGAGGCCCTCTGCTGGACCTCGGCTCCAGTATTCCCCAAAAATCAAGAGTATTGCTACCCCCCAGGCAACAGTAAGGTTGCGGTTGACCCCGTCCGGGGTTGGCGCCTTGCGCCAGGGAAGCGGCGAGGAGGCGCGTGGTGACCGTTCCAGATAGGGCGAATTCAGCCCTGACCCTTACTTCGGCGGTCGCCGAGGGGGGCATCCCCGTCGTGCACGTCAGCGGCATCCTGGACGCGACCACGCGTGAGCGGTTCACCGAGCGGCTGGCCGAGATCGCCGACGACCACGGCCCCGACCTCGTGCTCGACCTCGCCGGGGTGACCTTCATGGACTCCCGGGCGCTGGGGCTGATCGTGCACCACTGGCAGCGCACCATGGCGGCGCAGGGACATTTCGCCCTCGTCGGAGTCCAGTACTCCAACTCCAAGGTGATGTGGGTCACCGGCCTCGCGCAGCGCCTCCCGCTGTACGACACCCTGGAGGAGGCGCTGGCCGCCTTCAAGGGCTGAGCCCCCGCGCCGCGGGCGGAGCCGTCAGGACGGCGCGGCGCCGCCGTGCTTGCTCTGGTGCTCGCTGACCAGCAGCCGGGCCAGGTCGGCCACCTTGACCTGGTGGTGCTGCGACAGACGGCGCAGCTCGTCGAAGGCCGCCTCGGCCGAGCAGCCGCTCGCGTGCATGATGATGCCCTTGGCCTGGTCGATCACGGCCCGGCCGGCGAGGGCCTCCTGCAGCTGGGCGGCGTCGGTGAGCACGTCGTCGTAGTCGCTGATGTTGGCGAGCGCGACGGTGAGCTGCTCGGTGAGCAGGGTGGCGAGGGCGTCGACCTGGCCGCCCGCGAAGGCGCCCGGCCGCACGGCGTACAGTCCGAGCACGAGCGTCGCCCCGTCGATCCTGATCGGCAGCACGAGCGTGGAGCGCACGCCATGGGTGACGGCCGTGGCGGCGTAGCGGGGCCAGCGCGGGTCGACCAGCAGGTCGGGCACCAGGACGCTGCGGCCGGAGGCGAGCGCCTCGGCCGACGGGCCCTCGCCGAGGGCCTGCTCGCGGTCGACCAGCGTGATCAGGTCGCTGTGGGAGGCGACGAGCATGATGCGCTCCTCCCGCCGCAGCTCCACCGTGCCGCCGGCGCAGCCGGGCACCCCGACCGCGACGGCCTCGGTGATCCCCCGCAGCACGCTCTCAGTCGAGGTGCCCTCGTGGACGCGGCCGAGAGCCGCGAGGTCACGCGCCAGAGCCGGACCGAACATCCGCATCGTCTCCATACAAGCCTTCTGCTTCCCTGGGATGCCAGATTAATTCCAGGCACGAGATGCTCATCGAAGGGTGACCCCCGTTTGACGTACCGTCTAGCAGGGGAAGCCTTCGCTCCCCTCGGCCATACGAAGGACGTCAATTGACCGACCTGACCGATCTTCCCGCGCTCGAACAGGCGCTGAACGGCCTCACGGCCCGCATATCCTCCCTCCGCGACGCCCGGGCGGCCTACCCCAAGGAGCCGGGGCCCACTCTGGACGCCGCGCTGGTGGAGCTCGACACGGCCCGCGACCTGCTGCGGGCCGCGCTCGGCGAGCTCGGCAAGTCCCGCCGCAGGGCGGGCGGCAAGGACGGCGGCTCCAACCGCGAGCTGAAGCTGCTGCGCACGGTGTACCGCACCATGCCGGTGCCGGTGATCATCCTGGACCAGGCCGCGACGGTGCGGCGGGTGAACGCCGAGGCCTCCCGCCTGCTCGGCAGCCCCGACGGGTACCTGACCGGCCGGGCCTTCCCGCTGCTGGTCGACGTCTCCCGGCGCGCCGCGTTCCGGTCGCACCTCACCGCGGTGCTCCACACCGGGGAGACCGCGGCCTTCCCGACCCGGCTCACCCACCAGGGCCGCGCCCACAACGTCCGGCTCGTGCTGACCCAGTTGCGCATGCCGGGTGAGCCGCAGGAGATGATCGCCGCGGTGGCGCTCCCGGTCGAGGTGCGCGTGGCCGAGTCCGCGCCGGCCGAGAGCGGGCAGCGGCCGGAGGAGTCGCAGGTCTTCGCGGCCGCGCGGCGTCAGGAGCTGATGTCGCAGCTCACCCGCCTGCTGCTCGACGAGGAGAGCCTCAGCGAGCCGGTGGCCCTCATCCGGGCCGGGCGGCTGCTGGCCTCCCATACGGCCGACTGGGTGTTCGCCGACGTGTTCCGGGGCGGGGTGCCGCAGCGGTCGCTGGTCATCGGCCCCACCAACCAGCCGGTGTCGCGCCTGGTGCAGACCCTGGAGCGCATGGACCCCTCGGCGGCGCCGATCGTCTCCCAGGTGCTGGAGAGCGGGGACGGCGTGGTGCACGAGATGGTGGAGGACGAGTCGCTGCTAGGAGCGCTCCCGGACGGCGCCCCCGTGCTGCAGGCGACGCGGGCGGGCTCGGTGCTGAGCGTGCCGATCCACGCCGGCGGCGAGGTCTTCGGGGTGCTCACCCTGCTGCGGCTGCGGGAGCGGCCCCCGTTCGGCCTGGCCGACCTCGCCCTGCTGGAGGACGCCGGCACCCACATCGGGCTCGCCCTGCGGGCGCAGCGGGTCTTCCAGGGCAGGTCGCAGGCGGCCGACACCCTCCAGACCGGCGTGCTGCCGCGCACCCTGCCCGAGATCCCCGGCTACGACACCGCGGCCGCCTACCACACCGGCGCCGGCCCGAGGGCGATCGGCGGGGAGTTCTACGACGTCTTCCGGGTGAAGGACGGCTGGGGGTTCGCGGTCGGCGGCGTGGTCGGCCAGGGCGAGGAGGCCGCGTCGGTCACCGCCATGGTCCGTGGCGGCCTGCGCACGCTGAGCGTGTTGGAGGACGACCCGGGGGCCGTGGTGGCCAGGCTCAACGACGCCCTGGTCGTGCAGGACACCGGCATGTTCGTCATGGTGGCCGCCGGGTTCGTCACCCCCGGCAGGCGCGCGGGACGGGTGCGGCTGGCCTCGGCGGGCAACCACCCTCCGGCGGTGCTGAAGTCCGACGGCGGGGTGCGCTACACGCTGGGCGGCGGGATGCCCCTCGGCATCGAGCCCGGCGCCGAGATCTCCGTGGAGGAGGTCGCCGTGGCGCCGGGCGAGACGCTGGTGCTGTACTCCGACGGGCTCGCGGGCTCGCGCGGCAGGTCGGGGCAGGCCGAGCTGGCCTACGGCGAGGGGCGGCTGACCGAGGTGCTGGCGCGCTGCACCGGGCAGACGGCCTCGGCGGTGGTCAAGGCCGTCGAGGACGACCACCTGGCGTTCTGCGGCGGGCAGGTGCTGGACGAGACCACGGTCCTGGCGCTGCGCCGCACCCGCTGAGGCCTGTTCTCCGCACGAGCCCGATGCCCTCCGGCCGGACCCTGTGAGCGGTCCGGCGCTCGCAGGTCGATGAGGGCGACGTGCGGGAAACGGGCCTGAGGCCGCTGCGGGCCGGGCGCCGCGACGGGCGCCCGGCCGGCGGCCCCACCCTTCCCTTGCGAGAACTTTTCAAGATTTTTTGCCTCGAAGAGGTTTGCGTCTTTCCGGACGCCGGTACACTGTCATACAGATTTCGTGCCTAAGACGCAGGCACAACTCAGTACGTCTGTGGGCCCCGACGCGGCCCGACTTTCCTGAGGTGTGCCGTGAACATCGCCATCGTCTCTGTGCACGAACTTCCCGCCGACATCCCGGCCATCGCCCGTGAACTGGGCACTTCCCACCGGGTCACCGTTTACACCCGTCGTGACCGTGCCGACCGCAAGCCGCGTGTGAAGATGGCGGCCGGTGTGACGGTCGAATACCTGACGGCCGGCCCCGCCGAGGAGCTTCCCGAGTCCGGCGTGATGCCGTACATCTCCGACTTCAGCGCCCAGCTCGCCCAGCGGTGGGTCAAGGAGCGCCCCGACGTGATCCACGCCCACTCCTGGAGCGGCGGCCTGGCCGCGATCGCCGGAGCCGAGGGCCTGGAGACGCCCATCGTCCAGACCTTCCACCGGCTCGGCTCGACCGGCCTGCGCCCCGGCGCGAAGACGGACCCGGCGCGGGCCCGCCTGGAGCGCGCGATCGGCCGCCGCGCGAACGCCGTGATCGCCTTCTGCTGCCAGGAGGCGGACGAGCTGATCCGCATGGGCGTGCCGCGCCGGAACATCGCGGTCGTCCCGCACGGCGTCGACGTCGAGCGCTTCCGCCGCCAGGGCGCCTCGCACCCGCGGGGTCAGCGGCCCCGCCTGCTGCACGTCGGCCACATCACCCGGGGAGGCGGCGCGCACGCCGCGATCCGTGCCCTGGACGGCATCCCCGACGCCGAGCTGCTGATCGCGGGCGGCCCGGTGGCCGGCTCCCCCGACACCGAGCAGGACCTCGAGCGCCTGCGGATCCTCGCCAAGGAGGTCGGCGTCGAGGACCGGGTGACCCTGCTCGGCCACGTGTCGCACTCGGCGATGCCGAAGCTCATGCGCAGCGCCGACGTCGTGCTCTCGCTCCCGGTCGCCGTGCCCAACGGCAAGGTGGCGCTGGAGGCGATGGCCTGCGGCGTCCCGGTGATCGCCTCCGCGGTCGGCGCCCACCTCGACTCGGTCGTCGACGGCGTGACGGGCCTGCTGGTGCATCCCGGCAACGTCGCGCTGCTCGCCCGCCGCACCCGCCAGCTGCTCGGCGACCTCACCCGCCGGACCGCCCTCGGGTACGCCGGCGCCGACCGGGCGGGCTCCCGCTACTCCCTGGAGCGCATCAGCCGCGAGCTGGTCCGCGTCTACGACGGCGTGACCGGCCGCCAGCAGCCCGTGGACGTCGAGGAGACCGAGGCCGAGGCCGCCTGACGACCACCCCTCAGCACCACTCCCCCACCCGGCTGAGCCCGTGCCACCCCATCGGTGGCACGGGCTCAGTCATGCTCGCGGCCTTCCCCGAAGCCTGGACCGTGCACACTGCACAGCCACGCCGTCCGCACTGTGGAATATCAACACTGACACCTGCGTGACCGGTGCATACCGTAAGCGGCCAAGCAACAGGTTTCGCTCGCGAAGGAGGTCGGCATGGCCTCAGCTGTCGGTGTCGACGATTACGCGCTCACCAGGGTGCCCGAACGCGCCCGCTACTCCTGGTTGTCGGTCGCGGTCCAGCGCTTCGGCCAGGTCTCCGCGCTGAGCCAGTTCCTGCTCGGCGCCACCCTCGGGTTCGGGATGGGGTTCTGGCAGGCGTTCCTCGCGCTGACCCTGGGCGCCGTCATCCTCGAGGTGGTGGCCGTCTTCGTCGGGGTGATCGGGGTGCGGGAGGGGCTGTCCACCTCCATGCTGGCCCGCTGGACGGGGTTCGGCCGGGCGGGGTCGGCGGTGATCGGGCTGGCGATCGGCATCAGCCTGATCGGATGGTTCGGCATCCAGTCGGCGGTCTCCGCGCAGGGGCTGGCCGGCCTGGTGGGCGGGCTGCCCGAGTGGGGGTGGTCGCTGGTGTTCGGGCTGCTGGTCACGGCCATCGTGCTGTGGGGCTTCCATTCGATGGCGTGGACGGCCTACCTGACGGTGCCGGCGTTCCTGCTCCTGGTCGGCTGGTCGATCGTGACCGAACTGTCCCGGCACGACGTCGGCGCGCTGGTCGCCTCGCCGCCGCCGGGGCCGCACCTGACCCTGCTGCAGGGCACCACGCTGGTCGCGGGCGGCTTCATCGTGGGAGCGATCATCACCCCCGACATGACGCGCTTCAACCGCAGCGTCGCCGACGTGGTGAAGCAGACGCTGGTGGGCGTCACGCTCGGGGAGTACGTGATCGGCATGGCCGGCGTGCTGCTCGCGCACGCCGTCGGCACCAGTGAGATCACCACGATCGTCACCTCCTCGGTCGGCTGGGTCGGCATCCTGGTGATCGTCGCGGGCACCATCAAGATCAACGACTGGAACCTGTACTCGTCGGGCCTGGGGCTGGTGAGCTTCGTCGGCACGGTCTTCGGCAGGCGAGTCCACCGCGGGGCGGCCACCGCGGTCATCGGCCTGGTGGGCAGCGTCCTCGCCGCCGCCGGCATCCTGAACCAGTTCATCGAGTTCCTGATGCTGCTCGGGGTGGTCTTCCCGCCGATCGCCGGGATCATGGTGGCCGAGTACTTCGTGGTGCGGCGCTGGCGCGGGGAGCTAGAGGCCGCCAGGGCGGCCGGCGCGCTGCCCGAGCAGGCGCCCAACTGGGTCCCGGCCACCCTGGTCATATGGCTGGCCGCCGCCCTGGTCGGCAAGTTCGTCGACGTCGGGCTCGGCAGCATCAACGCCCTGGTCGTCGCGTTCGTCCTCTATGTCGCCGCCGGGAAGCTGGGGTTCGTGCGCGGCGTGGGGACCGGCCGTACGGCGGACGCCTCCGCCGTACCGGTGGCCTGAGCCAGGAGAAGGCCGACAAAGCCGTCTGAAGAGGAGTTGTGAATCTCGTGCGTATCGGCATCGACGTGGGTGGCACCAACACCGACGCCGTCCTGCTGGACGGCAGGCAGGTGCTCGCCGCCGTCAAGACCAGCACCACCACCGACGTCACCTCCGGCATCGTGGCCGCCGTCGAGGGGCTGCAGGCGCAGCGGGCGTTCGACCCGGCGGAGGTGCGGGCGGTGATGATCGGCACCACCCACTTCATCAACGCCCTGGTGGAGGCCCGCCGGCTCGCGCCGACCGCGGCGCTGCGGCTGAGCCTGCCCGCCGGCGCGTCACTGCCGCCGATGGTCGACTGGCCGCAGCGGCTGGTCGACGCGGTGGCGGGCCGAAGCTACCTCGTGCACGGCGGGCACGAGTTCGACGGCAGGCACATCGCGGAGCTGGACGAGGCCGAGATCCGCAAGGCGGCCGAGGACATGGGGCTGGCCGGGGTGCGCAGCGTCGCGATCACCTCGGTCTTCTCCCCGGTCAACGCCGAGTTCGAGGCCCGCGCGGCGGAGATCATCGCGGCGGAGCTGCCGGACGTGGCGGTCTCCCTGTCGCACGAGATCGGACGGATCGGCCTGCTGGAGCGGGAGAACGCGACCATCATCAACGCCGCGCTCCGCGAGCTGGCCGCGCACATCGTGGACGGCCTGGCGACCTCGGTCAGCGGGGCGGGCATCACCGCCCCGCTGTACCTGAGCCAGAACGACGGCACGCTGATGGACGTCGACTTCGCCCGCCGCTATCCGGTGGCGACGTTCGCCTCGGGCCCGACCAACTCCATGCGCGGCGCCGCCGTGCTGTCCGGCCTGGACACCTGCGCGGTGGTGGACGTGGGCGGCACCACCAGCGACGTGGGCGTGCTGCGGCACGGGTTCCCGCGCGAGGCGACGACCGACGTGACCGTGGCGGGCATCCGTACCAACTTCCGCATGCCGGACGTGCTGTCGATCGGCATCGGCGGCGGCAGCCGGGTCCGCGGCGACGCGGGCGGGGTGACGGTCGGGCCCGACTCGGTGGGCTACGAGCTGACGTCGAAGGCGCTGGTGTTCGGCGGCGACACGCTGACCGCCACCGACATCGCCGTGGCCGCGGGCCGGGCGCGGATAGGCGACCCGGGCCTGGTGGCCCACCTGGACAAGGACCTGGTCGAGGCCGCCCTCCGGCGCATCGCCGGCGACGTCGCCGACGCCGTGGAGCGCATGCGCACCTCCGCCGAGCCGCTGCCGGTGGTCGCGGTCGGCGGCGGCTCGATGCTGCTGCCCGACGAGCTGGGCGACGTGGGCGCCGTGCACCGGCCCGAGCACTACGCGGTGGCCAACGCGATCGGCGCGGCCATCGCCCAGATCGGCGGCGAGGTCGACCGGGTGTACGCCGTGGAGCCCGGCCGCCGTGACACCGTGGTCGACGCGGCCAAGCAGGAGGCGGTGGACCGGGCCGTGGCGGCGGGCGCGTCCCCCTCGACCGTCCAGATCGTGGACTTCGACGAGGTGCCGATCCCCTACCTGCCCGGCAACGGGACCCGCATCAGGGCCAAGGCCGTGGGCGAGCTGCAGCTGACCGACACGAAGGGACGCTGACATGCGCGAGATCACCCTTGCGGACCTGGACGACATCGCGCGCGGCGCGGCGATCCTGGGCACGGGCGGCGGCGGCGACCCGCACATCGGCCGGCTGCTGGCCGCCTCCGCCCTGCGCCGCCACGGCCCGGTGCGGCTGTGCCCGCTGGAGGAGCTGCCCGCCGACGCCTCCGTCCTGCCGGTGGCGATGATGGGCGCGCCCACCGTGATGGTGGAGAAGCTGCCGGTCACCGACCAGGTCGCCGTCGCGGCCGAGGCCCTGGCCGGCTACCTCGGCCGCGAGCTCACCCACATCGCCTGCGCCGAGGCGGGCGGGGTCAACTCGCTGATCCCCGTGGTCGCCGCGGCACAGCTGGGACTGCCGCTGGTGGACGCCGACGGCATGGGCCGGGCGTTCCCGGAGATCCAGATGGTGCTCCCCACGCTGTACGGGGTGCGGGCCACGCCCATGGCGATCGCCGACGAGAAGGGCAACCGGGCCGTCCTGGACACCGTGGACAACCACTGGGCCGAACGGCTGGCCCGCTCGGCGACCATCGACATGGGCTGCTCGGCCATGATCAGCTCGTACGCGATGACCGGCGCCCAGGCGGCCGAGTCGCTCGTGCCGGGCACCCTCAGCCTGTGCGCCGAGCTGGGCGCGCTGGTGCGTCAGGCCCGCGCCGGGCACGCCGACCCGGTGGACGCCGTGGTGGCGCGGCTGGGGGGCCGCAGGCTGTTCGGCGGGAAGGTGGTCGACGTCGAGCGCCGGACCGTGACCGGCTTCGCCCGCGGCACCGCGACGCTGTCGGGCACGGACGGCGACACCGGCGGCGAGCTGGTGCTCCGCTTCCAGAACGAGTACCTGGTGGCCGAGGTCGACGGCGCGGTGCAGGCCTGCGTGCCCGACCTGATCTGCACCCTGGACCGCGAGACCGGCGACGCCGTGACCACCGAGTCGCTGCGGTTCGGGCAGCGGGTGACCGTCATCTCCGCCCCGTGCGACCCGCGCTGGCACACCCCCGAGGGCCTGGCGCTGGCCGGGCCGCGCTACTTCGGCTACGACCTCGACCCGGTGGGGGCGGGACGGTGAGCCGGTCGCTGACCGAACAGGACCTTCCGGACCTGGCCCGCGGTGCCGCCGTCCTGGGCACGGGCGGCGGCGGCGACCCGTACGTCGGGCGGTTGCTGGTGCGGCAGGCGATCCGCGAGCACGGTCCGGTCACCGTCCTCGACCCCGACGAGCTGGCCGACGACGCCCTGGTCATCCCGACGGCGCAGATGGGCGCGCCGACCGTGGTGCACGAGAAGCTGCCGTGCGGCACCGAGCCGATCGCCGCGCTGCGCGCGCTGGAGGCGCACCTGGGCCGCAGGGCCGGCGCCACCATGCCGATCGAATGCGGCGGGATCAACTCGATGATCCCCCTCGTGGTGGCCGCCCGCACCGGCCTGCCGGTCGTGGACGCCGACGGCATGGGCCGTGCCTTCCCCGAGCTGCAGATGGAGACCTTCGGCGTGTACGGGGTGCCGGGCTCTCCGATGGCCGTCGCTGGCGAGCGCGGCGAGACCACGATCATCGACACCGGCCGCGACAACAAACGGATGGAGTGGCTGGCCCGCGGGATCACGATCCGGCTGGGCGGGGTGGCGCACATCGCCGAGTACGCGATGAGCGGCGCGGAGGTCAGGCGCACGGCGGTGCCGCGCACGCTGACGCTCGCGCTGACCGTCGGCCGTACGATCCGGCAGGCCAGGGAACGCGGCGCCGACCCGGTGGCGGCGCTGGCCGAGGCGCTGCGCGACACGCTGTACGGGCACCTGCGGGTGCTGTTCCGCGGCAAGATCTCCGACGTGGAGCGGCGCACCGAGGCGGGCTTCGCACGCGGCCGGGCGGCGGCGGTGTCGTTCGACGGCAGGCACAAGCTGGAGCTGGTGTTCCAGAACGAGCACCTGGTGGCGCTGGTGGACGGCGAGGTGCGGTGCGTCGTGCCCGACCTGGTGTGCGTGCTGGAGGCCGACCAGGCCGAGCCGATCACGACGGAGAACCTGCGCTACGGCCAGCGGGTCACCGTCGTGGGCATCTCCACCCCTGATCTGATGAGGACGCCGGAGGCGCTCGCGGTGTTCGGGCCCGCCGCGTTCGGCCTGCCCCACGACTTCAGGCCCGTGGAGGAGCTTCGATGAACGGGCGCACGGTAGTGATCATCGGCGGCGGATCGGGCATCGGCCTGGAGGTGGCCCGGCGGTCGGTGGCCGCCGGGGCCCGGGTGGTGCTCGGCGGCCGCACCCGGGCACGGCTGGAGGCGGCCGCCGCCGAACTCGGCGAGGCGGCGAGCTGGCACGTCGTGGACACCACCGACACCGATTCGCTGGCCGCGTTCTTCGCCGCGGTCGACCGCGTGGACCACCTGTTCACCCCGGCCGCCTCCTACACGGTCGGCCCGATGCGGGAGCTCGGCGACGAGGAGGCGCGCAGCCCGTTCGAGTCGAAGTTCTGGGGCCAGTACCACGCCGTCCGGTTCGCCCTGCCGAAGCTCGGCGAGGACGCGTCGATCGTGCTGATGTCAGGTGCGGCGAGCGTCAGGCCACCCGCGGCGGCCCCCGCGTACGTGGCGTGCAACGCCGCCATCGAGGGGCTCGGCCGCGGCCTGGCCGTGGAACTGGCGCCCGTCCGGGTGAACGTCGTCTCCCCCGGCACCATCGACGGCAACCTGTGGTCGCAGCGGCCGGCGGAGGTGCGGCGGGCGAGCTTCGCGCAGTACTCCCGCGACACGCTGCTCGGCCGGGTGGGCCGGGAGGGGGAGGTGGCGGACGCCGTCATGTTCCTGTTCACCGCCACCTACATGACCGGCTCGGCCCTGTACCCCGACGGCGGCTACGCGCTCAGGTGAACACGTGCGGCAAGCTGATGGGGTGCGGATCGACGTGGCGGACGTGGCGGCCCTGGAACGGGGGGTCGCCGTGCTCGGCTCCGGAGGCGGCGGGGACAGCCGGACCGCGGCGACCCTGCTGCGCCGGCGGCTGGCCTCCGGCCTCGACATCGCCGTGCACCCGATCGCCGACCTGCCGCCCGACGCGTGGATCGTCCCGGTGGGGGTGGTCGGCGCGACGGCCGTGTTCACCGAGAAGCTGCCGGGCGGCCACGAGTTCGCCGCGGCCGTCGGCGCCGTCGAACGCTGGACGGGCACCCGCGCCGACGCGCTGGTCTCCATCGAGATCGGCGGGCTGAACGGCGTGATGCCGCTGGTCGCCGCCTGCGACCTCGGCCTGTCCACCGTGGACGCCGACCTGTCCGGCCGCGGGCTGCCGCGGCTGGACCAGCTCTCCCTCGGGGCCGCGGGCCGCCCGGTCGTGCCCGCGGCGCTGGCCGAGCCGAGCGGGCAGGTGCTCCTGCAGGCCACCGGCGCGCCGGGCGACCTGGAGCGCATGGCGCGGGCGTTCCTGCCCAGCGCGGGCGGGTGGGCGATGCTGGCCCTCGCGCCGATCCGGGCGCGGGAGCTCGCCGCCTGCGCCGTGGTCGCCTCGGTGTCCTCCGCGCTGTGGCTGGGCCGCCAGGTGCTGGCCCTGGGCGAGTCCCCCGACCCGGCCCGGCTGGCCGCCGCCACGAACGGACGCGTACTGGCGCTCGGCCGCGTGGCCGAGGTGACCCGGCGCCCGGGCCCCGAACTGCACGGCCGCGCCGGATTCGCGCGGGGCAGCGTCACGCTGGCCGACCACGCCTCCGGCGCGCTGCTGCGCCTGGAGATGGAGAACGAATACCTCCTGGCGCTGCGCGACGGGCTCGTCGTGGCGTCCACCCCCGACGTGCTCGCGGTGCTGGACCGCCGCACCGCCGTGCCGATCGCGTGCGACACGGTCCGCCCGGGCATGGAGGTCATGGTGCTGCAGCTGGCGATCTCACCGTTCTGGACCCACCCGGGCAGGCTGGACGTCCTCGCGCCGCGCGCCTACGGCATCGACTGCGACCCCGCGCTGCTGGGGACGGGCCGATGACCAGCGTACGCAGGCTGCTGGCGTTGCCCGAGTGGAGCGGCGAGGTGCGTGTGCTGGCCGGATCGGCGGGGCTCGACGCGCCGGTGCGCACGGTCCGCCCGGTCGCCGGCCCGGGAGCCGGCGGTCCCGTCGCCGGCGACGAACTGGTCGTCGTGACGGGACGGCTCGACCCCGGCGACTGGCGCGTCGACGCGCTGCTGCGGCGGGTGGCGGACGCGGGCGGGGCGGGCGTGCTCGTGCCCTGCGGCCCGCCGCGCGCCACGCTGCTGCTGGCCGACCGGCTCGGGCTTCCCCTTCTCGGCACCGGCGGGGATCCGTTGGACCTGGTCGTCGCGGCGCGTCTGCTGCTGGCCGCGCCGGAGATCGACCGCGCCCGGCTCGTGCTCGCCGCGCACCGCGCCTTCGACCGGCCGTGCACCCCGGAGGAGGTGGTGCGGCGGCTGAGGGACCTGCTCGGCACTCCGGTGGGCCTGCTCGACGACCGGGGGCAGCCGCTGGCGGGCGACCTGGCCGAGCCCGGCGCCGTACGGGCCGACGAACCCGTCCCGCAGCGCGCCGACCTCCCCGACGGGGTGCTGCTCGCGCACCCGGCGCTGCTGCCGCACCCGGCGCGCCCGACGTTCTGGCTGGCCACCGAGCTGCGCGGCACGGCGGCGGCGCGCGCCGACGTCGTGCCCCCCGCCCTGGCCGTGGCGGCCGCCGCGGTGCAGCGCTGGCTGCTGTCCCACCGGCTGGAGCTGGAACGCGACGCGCGGGCGCGTACCGCGCTGCTCGGCGACCTGCTGCGCCTGGACGGCGAGCCGCCCGCCGAGCTGCGCAGGCGGGTGGCCGACGCCGGGTGGCGGCTCGGCGGCTGGCACGTCGGCATCCGTATCGGCGCGGTGTCGGCGCTCGACATCGTGGCCCGGACGGCGGAGATCTCCCGCGTCCTGCACGGCGAGGGCATCGACGCCGTCGTCGTCGAGCACGGCGAAGGGTGGACGGCGTGGACGACGTTCGCCCAGGAGCCCACCGCCGCCCGGGTGCGCGCCCTGGCGGCCGACCTGCACGCCGCCAACCGCAAGCTGCAGGGCTCGATCAGCGCCCACATGGGCGTCGGCCGGCCGCACCCCCGGGCCGACGGGCTGGCGGGCACGCTGGCGGAGGCCACCGACGCGGCCAGGCTCGCGGCGACCCGCCCCGAGACGGGCTTCTTCCTGCACGTCGACCAGCTCGGCATGGCACAGCTGCTGCTGGAGTGGACGCGGACCGACACCTTCGAGCCGGCGGCGCGCGCGCTGCTGGCACCGCTGCGCGACCAGCCGGGCGACCTGGTGCGCACGCTGTCGGCCTACCTCGACGCGGAGTCGTCGATCGCGGAGACGGCGGCGGTGCTGGGGGTGCACCGCAACACCGTGACGGCGCGGATCGACCGGATCGAGCGGCTGCTGGGGGTGGACCTGCGCCACCGCGACGAACGCCTGGCCCTCCACCTGGCCTGCCGCACGGTCACCCTCCCCGGCCGCTGACCCGGCGCCCCCGGACCGGCCGGCGCGAGGAGCACGGACCGGAAGTGTGCGGGTGTCGCTCAGCCGGAGATCTCGACGACCGCCCGCCAGGTGCGGCGGTCGTCGATCAGGGAGAGCACGCAGTCGGCCAGGTCGGCCCGGGCGACCGACCTGGCGCCGGGGAGGGGCGCGCCGATCGCCGTCCGGTACCGGCCTGTGAGAGGGCCGTCGGTCAGCATCGGCGGCCGGATGACGGTCCAGTCGGCGTCGCTCGCCCTGACGAGGCGTTCCATCTCGGCCATGTCGGCGTAACCGTGGCGGTAGAGGCGCTGGATGACGAATCGGGTGACCAGGCGCTGCGGCAGCGGGGTCCCGGGCGCGATCTCCAGGCCGGCCGAGGACAGGCAGACGAAGCGGCGCGCCCCGGCGGGGCGCATGGCCTCGAGGATGTTGGCCGAACCCTGGGAGTAGACCGTGGTGGGGTGCTTGCGGTCGGTGCTGCCGAGGCAGGAGAGCACGGCGTCGTGGCCGGGGACCGCCGCGCGCCACGTCCCCGGTTCGAGCACGTCGCCGCGGAGCACGGTCAGGCGGTCGTGGCCCCGCTCGCCGACCGAGCCGGGGTCGCGGGCGACCGCGGTCACCTCGTGCCCCGCGGCGAGTGCCTGTTGCAGCAGCCGGGCGCCTGTGCCGCCCGTGACCCCGAAGATCAGCAATCTCACGACAGCCTCGCCAGGCCCTCGACCACCGCGGCGGCCACGGCCCGCTGGCCGGCCGGGGTGAGGTGCACCCCGTCGTCGAGGTGCAGCCCGCTCTCCGTGCCGCCTATCGTGGCGGTCCGGGTGTCGACGGCCGGTTCCGGCCGGTCGAGCAGGAAGCGGGCGATGGCGTCGATGTCGCCGTTGCCCCAGCTGAGCCCGGCACGCTGGAAGTGCGGGTAGGCGGCGGCCCGCCGTTCGTCCACCGCGCTCGGCGTGAGCCAGACCCACCGGGCCGGGACGTGCGCGGCGGCCAGATCGCGCAGGGCGAGCAGGTTGCGTTCGGTCTCGGCCAGGCTGACCAGCGTGGGCCCGTCCGCGCCCCCGAGGCGCCGGGCGTCGTTGCCGCCGAGCATGCACAGCACCCAGTCGGGGCGGTGGTGGGCGAGGCCGGGCAGGCCGGTCAGGGCCTGGGTGGTGGTGCAGCCCGAGATCGCGAGGTTCGTGAACGTGATCCCGTCGGAGGGGCGCCGCAGGGAGACCAGGTGCCGCAGGATCTCGAACCAGGACAACCGGTCGGCGCTGGTGCTCTCGCCGATGACGACGACGTGGTCTCCGGGGGCGAACGGCAGCCGGTCGACCCGCTCGGCCGTCCCGGGGTCGCCCAGGAGATCGGCCGCCGCCTTCCGGACCTGCTCGTCGAAGCCTTCGAGCAGGGCCCGGTGTTCGTCGGGGTCGAGGCCGAACAGATGGGCTTCGTCGACCTTGCCGAGGTAGGTCAGGACCTTCTCGGGCTGCTGGAAGCGCACGAGACGTTCGGTGAAGGGGAAGTTCATGTGATCTCTCCGGGGTGGGGTCGTCCGGCCGTGGGCCGATGGGCTTGCCGCGGGGCGCGGCCAGGAAGGGTCATGCGATGACCCGGCCGCCGGTCAGGTCGAGGGTGACCCCGGTGACCCAGGACGACGCGGCCGAGGCCAGGTACAGCACGGCGTGCGCGACGTCCTCCGGCATCCCCAGCCGGCCGAGCGGGAACGCGCGGGCCAGCCGCTCGCGCTCCTCGTCCGGCATGAAGCGCCGCATCTTGCCGTTGAGGACCGCCGACGGCGCCAGGCAGTTGACCCGCACGCCCGCGGGCCCGACCTCGTTGGCGAGGTGCTTGGCGAGCATGATCACCCCGGCCTTGGCGGCGGCGTAGGCGGCGTTGGCGCCGCTCGGCAGCCGCCCGGCCGAGGACGCCATCATGATCACTGATCCGGCCCCGCGTTCCACCATCCCGGGAAGGAACTCCCGCACCGTGAGGAAGGCCGAGGTCAGGTCGGAGTCGATGACGGCCCGCCACTGGTCGGGGGCCAGCTCCACCGTGGGCACGGGCCTGCCCTGGCCGCCGGCGAACGGCGCGAGGACGTCCACCGGGCCGAGCGCGCTCTCCACGGTCTCGCGCATCCGCGCGACCGCTTCGGGATCGGTGACATCGCCGGGCACCGCGACCGCCTGCCCGCCGGCCGCCTCGATGGCTTCGACGACCGCGTCGATCGCCACCCGGTCGCGGCCGTTGACGCCCACCTTGACGCCGTTGGCCGCGAGGGCGCGGCTGGTCGCGGCGCCGATCTCGCCGGAACCGCCGGTGACCAGCGCGACCTTGCCGTCGAGGCCGGGGTGCCGGGGCCAGGCGCCGGCCGTCTCCGCTGCGTTCACGTCGAACTCCGTTCTCTGAGGTGAATGATTCACTATGGAGAATGATTCTGATGCGAGTACGATAGGACAGTGACCGCACCCTGGCAACCGACCGACGGCGAGCACCCCCGGCCGAGGGGAGTGGCGTTCCTGCTGGCGCAGCTCGGCGCCCACGCGACAGGGCGCTTCGCCGAGCGGGTCGGCGAACTCGGGCTGACCCCGCCCGACATCGGGCTGCTGCGCATGATCGCCACCAGCCCGGGCCGCAGCCAGCAGTCGCTGGCCGCCGATCTCGGTGTCGTGCCCAGCCGCGTCGTCACGCTGATCGACAACCTCGACCGCAAGGGGCTCGTGGAGCGGCGCCGCAGCCCCGAGGACCGCCGCAACCACGCCCTGCACCTCACCCCCGAGGCGGAGCGCCTCATGGGCGAGATCTGGCGCGTGGCCTCCGCCCACGAGGACGACATCTGTTCCGGGCTGGACGAGTCCCAGCGGGAACAACTCGCCACCCTGCTCGGGCTCATCGCCGACCGGCAGGGGCTCACGGCCGGCGTGCACCCCGGGTACCGGCGACCCGCCCACGCCCGCCGCCCCGACACCTCTCGGTGACAAGAGCCTCAGCGGGCGGCCCGATGCGACACCGAATCGCTATAAGCCGGTGATCAGGGGTGTTCGCTTGCTTTCATGGGCGCATGTCGATTCGTAACGCGTACATGATCGTAGCGGCGACGACGTTGAGCCTCTGTCCCGGTCCGGGGCACGACGGCCCGTACGGGGGCCACCCGGTCGGCGCGGCCCGCCCGCCCGCGGCGCACGGCCGCCCCTCCCCCTCGGCCCAGGACCACCCTCCGCACGCCGGCCCGGTCACCGGCCGCCCGGCGAGCGGCGGCCACCCGTCCGGGTACGGTCCCACGTCCCCTCCGCCGCCGGTGTACGACCGCCGGTACGAACGCCCCGTCCCCCCGCCCGCCTCGTACGGCCGCCCCTCCGCGAGCGCCACGCGACGCCCCGCCGTGAGCGCGCCCTCCGGGCAGGCCACCCAGCGCGTCTCGGCGCAGCCGGACGCCCGGTGGGGCACGCCGGTGCTGGTGGAGAACTTCGACGGCGGCGCGATCGACCGGAGCAGATGGGAGGTGTACGACTCCCCCGACGCCCAGGTGAACCCCCGGACGGCGCGCGCCACCACCGTTCACGACGGCGTGCTGCACATGACCGGCGGCTTCTACGGCGGGAAGGACCTCTCCGGCGGGGTCGCGAGCCACCTGTCGCAGACGTACGGCCGGTGGGAGGTGCGGTTCCGGGGCGAGGCGGGCGCCGGGTACTCCCTGGTCACCCTGCTGTGGCCGAGCAGCGAGAACGGCGAGTACTCCGAGATCGACTTCGCCGAGGTGATCGACCCCTCGCGGCGGACCGGCGGCATCTACGTCCACCGGGGCGAGGCCCCGCAGGCGCAGAGCCAGATGCGCGCCGACTTCACCCAGTGGCACACCGTGGCCGTCGACTGGCTGCCCGGCCGGCTGACCTTCTGGCTCGACGGGCAGAAGACCTGGGACTACGCCGGGCCCCGCGTGCCGGAGGGGCAGCCGATGCACCTGACGCTGCAGAACGACGTGGTGTGCAACCAGTGGTCCCCCTGCCGCAACGCCTCCACGCCCCGGACGGTCTCGATGTTCGTCGACTGGGTCAAGATCTACCGCGCGCCCTGAGGTCCGCCGAGGAGCTCGGCGGCCTTGAGGGCGAGGTGGAGGACCAGGCGGTTCTCGCCGTCGGCGAGGTCGAGCCCGGTCAGGCGCTCGGCCTTGGCCAGCCGGTAGTACAGCGTCTGCCGGTGCACCCCGAGCCGCGCGGCGGTCTCTCCCGCCTGCCCGGCCCGGTCGAGGTAGGTCTCGACGGTGCGGGCCAGCTCGGGTTCGAGCGCGCCCGCCTCGGCCGCCAGGTCGGCGAGCTGCGCCCCGGACAGGCGCGCCAGGACGCGGTGGACGCCCAGGTCGGCCCAGGCGGCGACAGAGGCGAACCTCGGCACCCTCTGGGCCACCCGCAGGGCCAGCGTCGCCTCCCGCCAGCTCCGCCACGCCTCGCCCGGATCCTCCCGGGCCCCGCCGATGCCGGCGGCCGTGCCGTACAGGGCCTGGACGCGGCCGGCGACCGCGCGGGCCTGCGCGGCGGGCGCCAGGACGGCGGTGACGGGGTCGCCGGCGTCGGCGAGGACGCCGCGCGGCAGCGTCCACAGCGGCACCACCCGGCCGGAGACGCTGTGGACGGCGATCGCGGCGACGGGCCCGGCCAGGTCGAGGCCCGCGGCGGCGCGCAGCTCGGGATCGGCCGACAGCAGGTCGCGCAGGCGCGCCCCGAGGTCGGCGCGGCTGCGGGCCTCGCGGGCGAGCACGGCCGCGGCCTGCTCGACCAGCGGCGAGACGCTCGCGAGCAGCCGGTCGTCCAGCTTCCCCGAGTCGAGCAGCCACAGATACCCGTAGGTCACCTCGCGGTGGCGCAGCGGCACGCAGACCCGGGCGAGCACGCCGAGACGCTCGTCGGCGGGGATGCGCACCGGCCCGGGCGCCGAGGCGATGCCGTACCCCTCGAAGTAGGCGCGGACCTCGTCGGAGGCGCGGCGGCGCAGGATCGACTCGCGCCGCACCGTGTCGATGTCGCCGCTCTGGGCGGCGTAGGCGAGCAACTGGAAGGAGCGGTCTTCCAGTGTCGCCGAGGCGTCGAGCACGCGGGCGATCTCGTCGACGATTTCCTGCAGGTCCACCCGCCCATTGTCATACATATGTATGAACGGGGTAGCCGTGAGCCGTGGCGGTTGTCCATGGATGCCGCTGAACTGCGGATTTAGGGTGGTGAACATGCTCGGTTCCGTACTTTTGGCGGCGTCGCGGAGTTCCCTCGCGCGCCGCGCCGTCTCCGGTCTCCCGGTCACCCGGCACGTGGTCGACCGGTTCGTCGCCGGTGAGGGCACCGCGGACGCCCTGTCGGCGGTCCAGCGCCTCACCGACGCCCGCCTCACGGTCACCCTCGACCACCTGGGCGAGGAGACCAAGGACGCCAGGGCCGCGGCGGAGACCGTCAAGGCGTACGTCGCCATGCTCGACGCGCTCCGCCCGCTCGGGCTCGGCGACCGCGCCGAGGTGTCGGTCAAGCTGTCGGCCGTCGGCCAGGTGCTCGACCAGGGCATGGCCCTCGACCACGCCAGGGAGATCTGCTCCGCCGCCCGCGACGCCGGCACCACCGTGACCCTCGACATGGAGGACCACACCACGGTCGACTCCACGCTGTCGATCCTGCGCACGCTGCGCGAGGACTTCCCCGCCACCGGCGTGGCCGTCCAGGCCTACCTGTACCGCAGCGAGTCCGACCTGCGCGATCTGGCCTACGAGGGGTCGCGGGTGCGCCTGGTCAAGGGTGCCTACGCCGAGCCGATGACGGTGGCGTACCAGAAGAAGACCGACGTCGACAAGGCGTACGTGCGGTGCCTGCGGATCCTCATGGAGGGGAAGGGGTATCCCATGGTGGCCACGCACGACGACCGGCTGATCGCCATCACCGAGCTGCTGGCCGACCGCCACGGGCGCGGCCGCGACAGTTTCGAATACCAGATGCTCTACGGGATCAGGACCGACAAGCAGGAGGCGCTCGCCATCGCGGGCTCGAAGGTCCGCGTCTACGTGCCCTACGGCGACGACTGGTACGGCTACTTCATGCGCCGCCTGGCCGAGCGCCCTGCCAACGTCGCGTTCTTCCTGCGTTCACTCCGCTCCAAGTGAGGTCTTCCATGGATGCCGTCAGCAACGTCCCCGTCCCGGCGAACGAGCCGGTGTACGGCTACGCCCCCGGCAGCGCCGAGCGTTCCGCGCTCGAGAGCCGTATCAAGGAGCTCTCCGGCGCCGCGATCGACCTGACCATGACGATCGGCGGCGAGCAGCGCATGGCGTCGGGCGCCGCGATCGACGTCGTGCAGCCGCACAACCACGCCCACGTGCTCGGACGCACGGCCGACGCCTCGGCCACCGACGTGCGTGCCGCCATCGACGCCGCCCTGAAGGCGGCCCCGGCCTGGCGGGCGCTGTCGTTCGACGAGCGCGCGGCGATCTTCCTCAAGGCCGCCGACCTGCTCGCCGGCCCGCGCCGCGCGACGCTGAACGCCGCGACGATCCTCGGCCAGTCGAAGTCGGCGCAGCAGGCGGAGATCGACGCGGCCTGCGAGCTGATCGACTTCCTGCGCTTCAACGTGGCCTTCGCCCGCCAGCTGCTGAACGAGCAGCCGATCTCCTCCCCCGGCGTGTGGAACCGGATGGAGTACCGGCCGCTCGAGGGCTTCGTGCTGGCGATCACGCCGTTCAACTTCACCGCCATCGCCGGCAACCTGCCGACCTCGGCCGCTCTCATGGGCAACGTCGTGGTCTGGAAGCCGTCCCCGACGCAGCAGTTCGCCGCGCACTTCACCATGCGGCTGCTGGAGGAGGCCGGGCTGCCTCCCGGTGTGATCAACATGGTCACCGGCAACGGCGCCGCGGTGTCGGAGGTGGCGCTGACCGACCCGAACCTGGCCGGCATCCACTTCACCGGCTCCACGGCCACCTTCCAGCACCTGTGGGCGACCGTGGGGGCCAACATCGCCTCCTACCGCGGCTACCCGCGCCTGGTCGGCGAGACCGGCGGCAAGGACTTCGTGCTCGCCCACCCCTCGGCCGACCCGGCGGTGCTGACCACCGCGCTGATCCGTGGCGCGTTCGAGTACCAGGGCCAGAAGTGCTCGGCGGCCTCGCGGGCGTACGTCCCGCGCTCCATCTGGTCGGCGATCCGCGACGAGGTGGTGGCCACGGCCGAGTCGCTGACCGTGGGCGACGTCGCCGCCGACCTGTCGACGTTCATGGGCGCCGTGATCGACGGCCGGGCCTTCGCCAAGAACAAGGCCGCCATCGACCGGGCGCGCGCCACCGACTCGATCAACGTGCTCACCGGCTCCTACGACGACTCCACCGGCTACTTCATCAGGCCGACCGTCCTGGAGGGCTCGGACCCGGCGGACGAGATCTTCGTGAAGGAGTACTTCGGGCCGGTCCTGGCGGTGCACGTGTACGACGACAGCCGTTACGACGCGGTGCTCGACCAGATGGAGAGCGTCTCGCCGTACGCCCTCACCGGCTCGATCATCGCCCAGGACCGGTACGCCATCGCCTCGGCGAGCGAGCGGCTGCGCTTCGCCGCCGGCAACTTCTACGTCAACGACAAGCCCACCGGCGCCGTCGTCGGCCAGCAGCCCTTCGGCGGGGCCCGCGCGTCGGGCACCAACGACAAGGCCGGCTCGATCTTCAACCTGGTCCGCTGGGTCAACGCCCGCGCGGTCAAGGAGACCTTCAACCCGCCGGTCGACCACCGCTACCCGCACATGGGCTGAGCCCCACCCGCGGTGCCGGGGGCGCGGACACCCGCCCTCGGCGCCACCAGGCCTCTTGGCCACCATCTCCCGCAGGGACAGCGATGCCCGGACGGTCGTGCCGACCGTCCGGGCTTTTCGCTTGCTCCGCCGCGGCGTTCACCCCGAGATGACCCCGGCCCGGGCCGCCGCCAGCGCCGCCGCGGCGGCGCGATCCGCGGCGGCGTCGTCCAGGGGTTCCCCGGTGTTGAGCAGGGCGTAGTACAGGGGCGCGGAGACGGCGGCGATCACCCGGCGCGGGTCGGTGCCGGGAGGCAGTTCGCCTCGTTCTATGGCGTCGGTGACGCAGCCGGACCACTCCTCGATGCGTACGGCGTAGAAGCGGTGCAGCGCCTGCGTGGCCTGGTCGTTGCAGAGTGAGGCGGCGATCAGCGCCTTGAACAGCCGGCCCTGGCGGGGATCGGTGAGGGTCTTGACCACCAGGCGGGCGTTGTCGCGCAGGTCCTGGCCGACGTCGCCGTTGCGGGAGCGGGGCAGGGATCGTTCGGCCATGTCCTGGAGAAGGTCGGCGGCGAGCGCGCCGGGTGTGCCCCAGCGGCGGTAGACGGTGGTCTTCCCGACGCCCGCCGCCCGCGCGATCTCGCCGAGGTCGAGCCCGTCGAAGCCCTTCTCCGCCAGGGCGTCACCGGCGGCCTCGAGGACGGCCTCGCGAACGCGGGCGGTGCGCCCGCCAGGTCGGACGGCACCGGGTTGTGGAGCGGCGGCCATGACGGACTCCTCCTCAAGGGCCCCCTTATCGGTACTTCAGTTCCCTTAGGGGCGCATCTAGTGCTACGGTTCTCTCAGTTTAACGGAACTGCAGGCCTGTTTGGCCGTCATCGGCGTTCCTGAAGGGAACTCTCTGTCATGTCCATCACGAAACCCCTGCCGGCGTCCGCGCACGAGGCGCCGCCACGACACCTGACCGGCCGCCTCAAGGTCATCCTCACGGTGCTGCTGGTCGCCCAGTTCATGCTGGCCGTGGACTTCTCGATCCTGAACGTGGCCCTGCCCCGCATCGGCGACGACCTCGGCTTCTCCCTGGCCGATCTGCAGTGGATCGCCACCGCCTTCGCCCTGTGCGCGGCCGGGTTCACCCTCTTCTTCGGCCGCGTCGGCGACCTGATCGGCCGTAAGCGCATCTTCCTCGGCAGCCTCGCGCTGCTCAGCGTGGCCTCGCTCGCCGGCGGGCTCGCCCCATCCCCCGAGGTCCTCATCATCGCCCGGATCGCCCAGGGGCTCGCGACCGCCGCCGCCACCCCCGCGGGCCTCGCCCTGCTCACCACGTCCTTCCCCGAAGGACCGCTGCGGCAGAAGGCCCTGGGCCTCAACGGCGCCCTCATGTCCGCCGGGTTCACCACCGGCGCGGTCCTCGGCGGCGTCCTCACCGACCTGCTCTCCTGGCGCTGGGCGTTCTTCATCAACGTCCCCGTCGCGCTCGCCGTGCTCGCCGTCGCGCCCGCCGTCATCGCCGAATCCCGGCCCGCCGACCGCCCCAAGATCGACCTGCCGGGCGTGCTGAGCGTCACCCTCGGGCTGCTCGGCATCGTCTACGGCCTGACCCAGGCCGGCGAGCACGGCTGGACCCACCCCCTCGCCGTGGCGGGGCTGCTGGCCGGCGCGCTGCTGCTGATCGTCTTCTACCTCGTCGAGCGCAGGGCCGCCCAGCCCCTGGTCCCGTTGCGGGTGCTCGGCAAGCGGACCGTGGCCTGGGGCAACCTGCTCGGGATGCTCGCCTTCGTCACCGAGACCTCCCTGGTGTACCTGCTCACCCTCTACCTGCAGAAGACCCTCGGCTTCTCGGCCCTGGGCGCCGGGCTCTCCTTCGGCGTCCTCGGCCTCGGGACCGTCGCCGGCGGGCTGCTCGCCCCGAAGGTGATCACCCGCACCTCCACCACGGCCGTCCTGGTCGGAGGCGGGCTGCTGCAGGCGGCCTTCACCGCCGTCCTGCTCCTCCTGGGAGACACGCCGGCCTCCATGGGGCTGCTGCTGCCCGCCACCTTCCTCGGCGGCGTGGGCAACATGCTGGTCATCGTCGGCTTCATGGTCACCGCCACCACCGGCCTGCCGGACCACGAGCAGGGGCTGGCCACCGGGCTGGCCTCGATGTCCCAGCAGATCGGGATCACCATGGGCACCCCGATCATGTCCGCGATCGTCACCGCCACGACGGGCGGCGCGGTGTCCGCGGGGGCCATCCTGCACGGCGTCACCACCGCCATCGCCGTCAACGCCGTTCTCGTCCTGCTCGGCGTCGTCATCGCCGCCGTCGCCCTGCGCACCCGGCGCGCCTGACTCTTCGGCACCCGGCGGCTCCGCCGGCCGACCGGACGGCCGGCGGCGGGCCGCCGGCCGAGGAGCCCCGCGCCGGTCGTGAACACGGCCACGGCGATCCGTTCCCGACATGAGGAGCATCCATGGTCATGCCCATGACGACCGGCGAGCGCCGGTCGTGGTCCCGGCTCGTCCTTCCCGGCGCCCGCCCCCTCCCGGTCCAGGTCTACCGACCGCAGGACCGTCCCGAGGCCGGGCTGCTGGTCTGGGCGCACGGCGGAAGCTGGCAGCACGGTTCGGCGGCCGAGTGGCACCACGCCACCGCGGCCCTGGCCGCGCACTCCGGATGGTCGGTGATCAGCGTCGACTACCGGCTCGCGCCGCGTCACCGCCACCCCAGCGCCGTGCGGGACGTCCTCACGGCCCTCGCCTGGGCCCGTGACCAGGCGGCGGGGAGCCCGCTCGCGGTGGGCGGCGACAGCGCGGGCGGCACGCTCGCCGCCTGCGCCGCCCTGGCCGCACGGGACCGCGGCCTGCCGCTGGCCGCGCAGGTGCTGGCCTACCCGCCGCTGGACCCCACATGCGGCAGCCCGTCCTACCACCGCTCACCCTCCGCCTACCCGCAGGCGTCCGTGCTGCGCCAGGCCTGGCGCGCCTGGCGAGGGACCGGCGAGAGCGCCGCCTACGACCACGACGGCACCCGCCTGTACTCGACGCCCTGGGAGGCGCCGTCCCTGGCCGGGGTCGCGCCCGCCGTCCTCGCCGTCGGCCGCGACGACCCCGTCCACGACGACGTCGTGACCTACGCGCACCGCCTGCGCCGGGTCGGCGTCCCCGTACGGCTCCTCCACCCGCCGGGCGCCGCCCACGGCGACATCCTGCGCCCGGACGGCCCCCTCATCCACCACCTCGCCCGAGCCCTGCGAAAGGACCTGCCGTGACCTCCACCGCCCCTGCCCCGCTCGAGGCGCTGATCCGCCACTTCGGCGACCTGCGCGACGGCACCCATGCCGGGCACGCCACCCGCCACGGCAAGGAGAGCGCCTTCCGGCAGGCGGTCGGCCTGCTCGACGCGCCCGCACGGCAGGTGCTCGCCGAGTTCGACCGGCACCTCCTGCTGGGGACGGGCACGATCCAGGCCACCGGTCCGCGCGCCGACACGGCGGGCGGCAGCTTCGCCGCCTGGCGGCTGTCGTGGCCGGCGCAGCGCACGGCGGGCATCGCGCCGATCACGCTGACCGCCCACTACGGCGCCGGGTTCCACCACCCGCACCTGCGGGGCGCCACGGTCGGCGAGTGGCCGCTCAACGTGACGGACGCGGAGCAGGCGGCCGAACTCGTTCCCGTCCTGCGCGCCATCGCCGCCGCCGACCTGCACAACCTCGTGTTCCAGCGCGACTGGCGCATCGTCCCCGCGATCCACCCGCGTCCGGCAGCGTCCTGATCTGGCGGAGGACGCGATCGCCGCGGCGGAGGCCCTGGACCGGAGCGACTACGCCGACATGTGCCTGGACACCGGCGGCCTCACGGTGCCCGAGGTGGCCCGGCTGATCGGCGAGCGGGCCGGGGATGGCCGGGCGCCCTGCCCGCCGCGCCGTCCCGGAATCCCCTCGGGCGGCAGAGCCGTCCGCCGGCACCACAGGTCGATGCCGCACCCGCTACCGCGCCCCTACCCGTGCTGTGGCTCTGCGGCGCGACGGCGGCCGGGAAGTCGGCGGTCGGCTACGAGATCTTCACGCAGGTCCACCGGACCGGCGTGCGAGCCGCCTACGTCGATGTGAAGCAGATCGGTGCGCTGCGTCCCGTCGCGGACGACGACGTGGGCGGCCATCGCCTCAAGGCGCGCAACCTCGCGGCGATCTGGGCCGGATACCGCGCGGCGGGCGCGCGGTGCCTGATCGTCTCCGGGGAAGCCGACTCCGGCGACACCATTCGTGCCTATGCCGAGTTGCCGCCTGGAACGGCATCGACCGTGTGCCGTCTGCATGCAGGGCCGGCGACGCTGGCCGAGCGCGTCGCGCGGCGCGGCCGGGGAGGCGGGCCGGCCCTACCCGGTGACGAGCTGAGAGGGCTGGATCCGGACGCCCTGGACCGTGTCGCCGAACGCGCGGCGCGAGGCCGAGGCGCTCGACCGTGCCGGGGCGGGTGATCTGCGCGTGGACACCGATGGCCGGTCCGTGCAGGAGGTGGCCGCGGAGATACGCGCTCGCAGCGGCGACTGGCCGGGTCGCCTCGTTTGAGGACCGTCCTGCCGGCCGGGCCGCGGGCCGGGAGGACGACGCGGCCCGGTATGGTCGCGGCGGGTGCCGGGAGGATGAACCTGAGGGCGCCGAACCGAGTTGCCGTGGAGGCCGGATGTCCGAGGACCCGCTGCCCTGGTTGGACGAGCACACTGCCGTCGTCGCGGCCGGGCCCGAGGCGCTGTGGCAGGCGACGGCCCAGGTGTTCGGCCGATCCTTCTCGCGCGGCCTCTCGGCCCGCTACGCCCGGCTCGTCGGAGCCGAGCCACTTGTGGCGACCGGGCCGTGGCCGCCCGCCGAAGGCTCGACCGTGCCGGGCTTCCGGGTCGTGTCAGCCGTATCCGGACGAGAGCTGGGGCTGGCGGGGCGGCACCGCTTCTCGGACTACACCCTGGTGTTCCGGATCGAACCGCTCGAGGCGGGCCGCAGCCGGCTGCGCGCCGAGAGCCGGGCCGCCTTCCCGGGCCGCGCCGGGCGCGGCTACCGGGCGCTGGTGATCGGCACGGGGGCCCATGTGGCCGGCATGCGCCGCCTGCTCGCCGCGATCCGCCGTCAGGCCGAGGCGCCCGAGCACGACGGGGACCGCGGATAGGGCGCACGCCACGTCACCACAGGATTCCGTGAGGGACCGCCCGCCGGCGCCGTCAGGCTTCCTCACCACCAGACCCATGCGGCTGTGGCGTCGTCGTGGCGCTTGGCTCCGCCGGGAGTGCCGTGCGCGGACTCCGCCTCCCGCACCTGGGCGATCAACCGGCCGGGTCCCTCGTTCGCGGCCGTCTCCACCAGCTGCTCCCAGGTCCGCCCGTACCACTGGACCAAGCGCGTGACCCCGTCCGTGGCCAGGAGGACCCCGCGCAGGTCCTCGGCCCGGACGGAGCCGGCGAGCGCCTCACAGGCGGCCTCCGGCCTCGTGCTCGCCACCCAGAACCCGCCCGGCCGGTTCCGCAGTGACCGCACGAGTTCGAGGCTGTAGGGCCGGCCGCCGGGCAGATGCTCGGTCCGGTCGTCATCGATCACGGTGACCGTGCCGTCGGTGAAGGCCAGCGCGACGGGCGAGTCGCACAGCACGAGATAGTCGACCGTCTCGGCACGCCGGCGGACCATGGCCACCGTCGAGGACGGCGAGTCGGCGTTGGTGAGGTCACAGCCGTCCTGGTGAGCGGCCATGACCTCGCGGACGGCTTCGGAGAGGACGTCCACCAGGCCGGACTCCGGCGTGGTGGTCAGCCCGCGGCCGAGTGCGGCGCCGAGCCGGCCGGTGAACCACGCCACGTCGTGACGGCAGCCGGAATCGACACCCGCCGGGGCGGTCGCCCCGTCCAGGACGGCGATCCAGTCCGGGCCCGCGATCACGAAGTCCTCGTTGCGGCGTCCAGGGGACGGCGCCGGCACGGTGCGGTAGGAGATGTGCACGGGAATCCTCGCTCGGGGACGGGACGGGCTCGGCCGGATGCGCCCGGAGAAGACGGAGCGACCCCGGCGGCGTTCGTCACCCCCGTGCGGTCTCCTCCGGCGCGCCGTCCCGCCCGCGTTCCGCCGCCCCCGTTCGCACGCCGCCACGGTACCGTGCCACGCCGTGGCCCAGCGCCTGGAGCGGTGCGGTGCGCCCGGTCAGGGCTCGGCGCGCACGACGTGGTCGCCCATCACGAGGAGGTCCATGCCGGATGACAGGAACGTGCGCAGGGCGTCGTCGGGGGACTCGACGATGGGCTCGCCCGCGATGTTGAACGAGGTGTTGAGCAGGACGGGGACCCCGGTGCGCCGGCCGAACGCGGTGAGCAGCTCGTGCAGCCGGGCGTTCTGCGAGCGGTTCACGGTCTGCACCCGCGCGCTGCCGTCGACGTGCGTCACGGCCGGCAGGCGGCCGGACCGTACGGGAACGACGCGCAGCATCATCGGCGAGGGGCCGTCGAGCTCGAACCAGTCCGCGGCGTGCTCCTCCAGGACGGCCGGGGCGAAGGGGCGGAAGGCCTCGCGGCCCTTCACCCTCCGGTTCAGGTGGTCCTGCATGCCCGGGTCGCGGGGGTCGGCGAGGATGCTGCGGTTGCCGAGAGCGCGCGGGCCGAACTCGCAGCGCCCCTGGAACCAGCCGACGATCGCCCCCTCGGCGAGGGCCGCGGCGGTCGTCTCCGCCGTCCGGGCGGGGGGCAGGATCTCGGCCCGGCGGCCCGCGCGGGCGACGGCGGCGCCGATCTCCCCCGCGGAGTATTCACGGCCGTAGTCGTCGCGGATGGGTTCGACCACCCTTGTGCCGGCCTTGGCGTGGTGGACGGCGAGGGCCGCGCCGATGGCCGTCCCGTTGTCCTCGCAGGAGCCGTTCATGCGGAGGTCGATGCCGAGAGTGCGCACCAGATGCTGGTTGGCGATGCCGTTCAGCGCGACCCCGCCGCTGTAACAGACGACGTCGGTCTCGTACCTGCTCCTCAGCAGCCGCACCAGCCGGGTCAGGAAGTCGTCGGTGACCTCCTGCACGTGGGCGGCGAGGTCCTCGTAGTGCTTCACGCCGGTCACGTCGCGGGCCTCGGTGTTGGGCCGCCCGAAGCGGTCGAAGAGCGCCGCGAAGTCGATCGACAGGTCGCCGTCGGGGCTCATCGTCACGGTCCGCAGGTCGCGGTGGACGGCGGGGTCGCCGAACGGAGCCAGGCCCATCACCTTGCCGGCCTCGTTGACGCCGCCGTGGCAGTAGTGCGCCGCCCACTGCCACAGGTGGCCGAGGCTCACCAGCACCTCGCCGTGCGGGGTGCGGAACACCGCGCCGGGCGGCCGGCAGGGCGCGGGACCGTGGGCGATGCGGTGGATCAGCCGCAGGTCGCGGCCGTCGTAGGTGTAGGCGGAGATCGACTCCTTGCCGGACGCGGTCACGTGGCGGACCGGGTCGGCTTCGAGCTCCTGGATGTCGAGCCCAGCGCGGTGGTGCTCGAAGGTGCCGCTGCCGTCGCAGACCAGGACGATCGACGGCTCGGCGGGCGCGTAGTGGATGACGTATTCGGCGTGCGCGAGGTGGTGCGGTACGGAGACGAACGGCGGCAGGCCCACGGGCGCGGCGGCGGGGTCCTCGAAGAGGAACCTGGCCGCGGGCTCGTACGGCGAGCACGTCGCGATGGCGTCGATGTCGGGCAGGTCGATGCCGGCCGCGCGCAGGCAGTACTCGATGACGCGGACGGCGTCGCCGGACATGCGGGACAGGTCGATCGCGTGGCGTTTGATCCGGGTCAGCCTCTCGGTCTGCACCGCCACGACCACGACACCGTCGTGGACCAGCGCCGCCGCCGAGTTGTGGCTACCGGCGATTCCGAGGATCCACATGCGCCTCGTCCTTTCCAGTGTCATGACATGCCGGCGCGGGCTCCCTCGACTGCAGCACGACTCCGGCCGCGAGCAGCCGCCGCAGCGCGTCGAGGACCTCCTGCCGCGTCGCCGTGCCGGCCGCGGAGGCCAGCAGATCGCGCACTCCCACCGGTCCCTCGGCCGCGAGGACGCGGCACACGAGGAGGTCGGCGGGGCCGGCGAGACGGCCGTCGATCGGGTAGGCCGGATCGGCGGACGTCACGGCCCGGCCGTCGCAGCGGATCAGGGGCGAGGCGAGCAGGACGACGGCGCCGGGATCGGGTTCGAGGTCCTGTGTGCGGGTCGCGTACGGCCGGATGATCGCGCGTGCCCGCTCGTCGAGCGCCGCGGGCGGGAGCGGGAGCGGGAAGGAGCGGGAGCCGGCGCCGGAGAGACGGACCGAGTGCTCCTGGACGAGCCGCAGGCCGAGGGAGGTCCACCGGTGCGGGCGTGCCGGGCGGGGACGGGCGAGCAGGCGCCGCACCTCGAGCAGCAGGTGATCGGCACACTGGTCGATCGCGTAACGATCACGTGCCCTGGCGGCCGCCGCCTCGCCCATCCGCCTGCGCGCCGGCCCGTCGGCGGCGAGGTCGAGCGCGTGCCGTACGGCGGCGGGGTGGTCGACGGCGATCCCCGCCGCGGTGACGACCGTCGGCACGCGGAACCCTGTCACGCCGTCGTCGATCGTGTCGCGGAGCCCGCCCCAGTCGGTGCCGATCACCGGCAGGCCCGCGGCCATCGCCTCGACGACGCTGAACCCGAAGTTCTCGTCGCGGTTCACGGTGAGGTTCACGCCGATGTCGGCGGCGGCGAGGACGCGCGGGAGCAGTTCCTGGGGCACGCCGCCCCAGAACGAGACGCGCCCGGCGCCGTCCCCGCCCAGGCCGGCGGCGAGCAGGTCCTTGTACGGGCCCGCGGGGACCGCCGCGAGGGGATGCGGTCCGGGCATCAGCCGGAAGTCCCCGGGAACGGGACCGACGACCCACAGACGGCACGCGGGGGCGCGGCGGGCCACCTCACCGAACACGGCCGCCACCCCGTGCACATTCTTCTCCGGATCAAGCCGCCCATGAACGACAAATACGACCTCTTCATGATTTATCCCTAAATGTCGCCTCGTGGTCGCTCGAGTTGCGGCCGCGCCGGAATAAGGGGCGAGGTCGATCCCGAAAGGAAGGACGCGGATACGCGCCCTGGGCGAGGCGACGAGCAGATCATGGACCTGACGATCGGCGGCACTGGAGAACCAAATGAGATCGTCGGGGCCGAGATACTGGTGGAAATGACGGTAGAACCAGGCTCCGCGGGGGAACTCGCCGAGCGGAAGATACACAAAGGGTATGCGTCGCCGTAATTGTCGGCGCACCAGGAACAACGCCTCAAGATCGGCCGGATGCGGCGGAAGCGACAGCACCAACGCGTCGACCTCGCCCAGCAGCTCCTCGGCGATCTCGACGGCCTGCCGCGGAGCAATGCCATAAAAATACGGAGGAAGCCGACGTAAGGAGCATTTCTGGCGCAGGCTCCGCTCCAGCAGGGAGAACAGCAATCGCGTCCCCGGAGACGCGCCGAGGCCGGACCCCTCGGTGCCGCCGTGGCGGGCGATTCCGATCACGAGACTTCTCACGGGCCTCCGCCGGGCGTCGAGGGAAACGAGCGGACTCGCAAAGGCCATAGGCGATTATGGCACGAGGAGAAGGGAATTCAAGATCTTTAATTAATGCTTGCCAGGCCATTATCCCACGGGTACGGTACACACGACATCGCCAATAGCCGGCACGGGCAATGTCGTTCACCACCAAAGCCGCGTGGCACCCCCACATCACCGAAATGGGCTCGACCGGGCAGAAACCGGCCCAGAGGGGGAAATGATGACCTCATCCGAAGAAGAAGGCGCGCCAGGCGCCGACCGTCCCAAGATCCGTCTCGTCGATCGCGACCGCGTCCAGGTCGAGTTCCTGATCGACGACCTCATCCGCCAGATCAAAGTCGAGGGCATCAGGCCCGTCGTGTCCTGCAACGGCTGCAACAGCTGCAGCGCCGCGGCTCCGGAGGTGGACCGATGACCGAGTCAAGCGGTTCCGAGCGCCGGGTTCGCAAGATCACCTCGCTCGAGGAGGCGTCGGTACAGCTGACCGACGACCACCACCTCGCCGTCGAGTTCCGCATCCAGGACCTCGTCCGGCGCCTCGCGCCCGACGGCGACCTGGTCTCCAGCTGCGGCGGCTGCAACGGCTGCAGCGGCTGCTCCATGTAACCCGCGCATGAGCGCATCCCACTCACGCCGGCGGCCGGTCCCCGCGCCGCCGGCCCGATGAACTAGAGGCGGCGGATGTGCGGCATCGCGGGAACCGTCGGAACGACCGGCGCGGGCGCGGTCGAGCAGATGACGCTCGCCCTGTCCCATCGGGGGCCGGACGGGCGCGGCTGGACCGGCGCCGGCGCCGCCCGGGTGGGGGCGACCCGCCTCGCGATCGTCGACCCCGCCGCCGGCTCCCAGCCGATCTCCGACGAGACCGGCACGATCCACCTCGTCTTCAACGGCGAGATCTACAACCACCGTGAGCTGCGCGCCGAGTTGGCCGCAAGAGGGCACCGCTTCCGTACCCGCTGCGACAGCGAGGTCGTGCTCCACCTGTACGAAGAGCACGGCGAGGGGTGCGTCCAGCGGCTGCGGGGCATGTTCGCCTTCGCCGTCCTGCACGGCGACCGGCTCTTCCTCGCCCGCGACCGGCTCGGCATCAAGCCGCTCTACTACGCGCTCGTCCCCGAGACCCCGGCGTTCCTGTTCGCCTCCGAGGCCAAGGCGATCCTTCCCCGGCTCGGGCGCCGGCCACGGCTCGACCGGCAGGCCTTCGCCGACCTCGTCGTCCTCGGCCACCTCGTCGGCGACCAGACCCTGTTCGACGGCGTCCGCGCGCTGCCGCCCGGGCACACCATGCGGGTCTCGTTCGCCGGCGCGCTCCAGGTGGAGCCACCCGCGCCGTACCACTCCTCCGACTCCGCGCGCGACGACGCGATGACCTACGAAGAGGCCGAGGAGCGTCTGGCCGCCGCGTTCGAGGACGCCGTGCGCACCCACCTCGCGGCGGACGTCGAGGTCGGGTTCACCCTTTCCGGAGGCATCGACTCCACCCTGCTGGCGCTCTTCGCCCGCGAGCAGACCGACCTCCCGTTGCGCACCTTCACCGTGGCCGACCACGCCGAGCATCCCGACATCGTGCAGGCCGAGACGGTCGCGAAGCTGATCGGCTCCGACCACCGCACCTGCGTCCTCGACGCCGGCTCCTACCTGGAGACGATCCCCGCCCTCGTCCGCTCCGAGGAAGGGCCCGCCAGTCTGTTCGGGGCGAGCTTCCAGTACCTCTGCGGGCGGATCGCGGGCGAGGTCAAGGCGTGCGTCCACGGCGAAGGGGCCGATGAGCTGTTCGGCGGGTACCCCGAGTACCTCGACCGCGGCTACCGGGCGAGGTCCTTCCAGCGGCGGCTGGGGCTGCTCAAGCGGCTCGGCACGGCGCCGAGCGACCTCGCGGCGCAGACCATCGTGCGGCTGTCGGCGGCGGGGCCGTTCGACGAGCACCTTCGCGCCGTGTTCGAGGTGAACCTCGGCGACCCGCTGCAGCGCCTGCACCTCGACGTCGTGGACCGGTGCGCCATGTCCGCCGGGCTGGAGATGCGCGTGCCGTACCTCGACGACCCCATGGTGGAGCTCGCCCGGCGCATCCCCCTGCGGCACCTGGTGCGCGCCGACATCGGCGTGCGCAAGTACATCCTCCGGCGGCTCGCCCTGCGGCGCTTCGCCCCGGTCTACGGCCCGGCGGTCGTCGACGTCGTCCTGCGCGAGAAGCTCGGCGCGCCGTCCTCCGGCGTCCGCCGGCTGCAGGAGTTCGATCAGCTGTGCGAGAGCCGCCTGCCCGGCGACTACCTCGACCGTCACGAGCTCGGCTTCTGCTTCACCGCCAAACGCCAGTTGCTCATGTTCGAGTACTTCTGCGAGGCCTTCATGGAACATCACGGCGATGTGGACGCCGTGGGCGGCATCCTCGACTTCATCGAGTCACGGGCGCGGTGCCGCCCGTGAGCCTCCTCGAGATGCAGTCGTGCCTGGCCCGGCTCTACGTCAGCGACACCTTCCGCACCCTCTTCCGCGCCGACCCGGCGGGCACGCTCGCCGGGTACGACCTCACCGCCCGCGAGGCGGCGGCGCTCGAGGCCGTCGACCAGCGGATGCTGGAGGTGTTCGCCGCGACCCTGCGCAACAAGCGGGGCAAGCGTCTGCGGCGGGCCTACTCCGCCTCGTTCGCCTGGAACCACGCGGCCATGGAGGCCGTGCTCGCACGCCACCTCGAGGTGTCCTGCGCCCGCCCGGCGGGGACCTCCCACCGGGACGTCCTCGACTTCGGCGGCTTCGCCGAGCAGACCCTGGCCGATCCCGGCCGGTTCCCCCCTGCCGTCGCCGAGCTCCTGCGGTTCGAGCGGCTGGCGTACGAGGCGACCTTCGTGTGGCGGGCCGTCGCCGGGGGCGAACACGCGCGGGAGATGGCGCCGTCCGACATCCCGGTCGTGCCGGCCGGAGTCCTGATCGACGACTTCGGCCACGACGTCGTCGCCCTCGACGCCGCGCTGCGGGCGGGCGAGGCCGCGGGGGATCCGCCGCCGTCCCCGAACACCGTGGTCTTCCGGCCGGGCCGGGACGCCGGCGAGCAGCGGATGCTCCGCGTCAACGGGGCGACCGCGCTGGTGCTCCGCCTGTGCGACGGGCGGCGGACCGCCGCCGGTGTCGTGGGCGAGGCCGAGAAGGCGCTGCGGTCCGGCGATCTGACAGCCGCCGTCCTCGGCACGCTGCGCCGGCTCGCCGGCCTCGGGGTCGTGACGGTCGCGGCAAGGGAGGCAGAGGCATGACATCTTCCGGCGAGCACCTCCCCGGCGTCCCCCACCTGGGATCCGGGCTCGGTTACCGGCGCGAGCTGCGCGACCACATCCTGCGGGCGGCCGGGCGCATCGACGTCCTCGAAATCGTCACCGAGCAGTTCATGGACGCCGAAGGCGAGCTGGAGGAACTCGCCGACCATTTCCCGGTCATCCCGCACGGCGTCGGCCTGTCGCTCGGCACCGTCGGGCCGCTCGACCGCGACTACCTGAGCCGCGTGAAGCGGGTCTGCGACCTCATCGACGCGCCCTACTACAGCGAGCACCTGGCGATCACCCGGGCGCCCGGGATCGACATCGGTCACCTGTCCCCCGTGTGGTTCGTCGAGGACCAGCTGCGCACCGTCGTCGACAACATCGCGGCCGTGCAGGACTTCCTCGGCAGGCCGCTCGTGGTCGAGAACATCTCCTACCTTCTCGAGATCCCGTACGCCACGATGAGCCAGGGCGAGTTCTTCCACCGCATGGTTGAGGCGACCGGCTGCGGCGTGCTGCTCGACGTCGCCAACGTCCACATCAACTCCTGCAACCACGGCTTCTCCGCCGAGGCGTTCCTCGACTCGATGCCGCTCCACGCCGTGGTGCAGATCCACCTGGCGGGCGGCTTCCTGGACGGCGACGTCTACATCGACGGCCACTGCGCCCGGGTGAACGAGCCGACCTGGAAGCTGCTGGAGGTGCTGGCCGAGCGGGTCCCGGTGCGGGTGAGCATCCTCGAGCAGGACGCCGACTTCCCCGACGAGCTCACGCCGATGCTCGACGACGTCGACCGGTCGCGGCAGATCATCACCGCCGCGGGAGAGGGCCGCCGGTGATCCCCATGCGCGTCTGCATCGTGGGCAAGTACCCGCCGATCGAGGGCGGGGTCAGCTCCTCGACGTACTGGCTCGCCCGGGGGCTGGCCGCGCGGGGTCACGAGGTGCACGTGGTGACCAACGCCGACGAGGTCGACGACCGCTACCGCATCACGCTCGGGCCGCGGGACGCCCCGCTGATGCAGCCGGAGTTCCCCGGCACGGGCGGGCGGGTGCGCGTGCACGGCGTGGAGTCCTTCGCCCGGCGCGCGATGGCGCACATCCCGGTCGCCGACCCGTACGTGACCCGGCTGTCCTCCCTGGCCACGGACGTCGTGCGCCGGCACGGATGCGAGGTCGTGCTCGCGTACTACTTCGAGCCGTACGGCGTGGCCGGGTGGCTCGCCTCACGGTGGACCGGCCGCCCGCTGATCGTCAAGCACGCGGGCAGCGACCTCGACCGGCTCGCCGGGGTGCCCGGCCTGGCCACGGCGTACAAAGAGGTCCTCAGGAGCGCCGACGCGGTGGTGACGCGACGTCACCTCGTGCGGCGCTTCGCGGGCATGGGTGTGCCGCCCGGCCGCATCGTCCTCGACCCGCCGTACGCCCTCGCCCCGGCGTTCCACCCCGGCGCCGAACCGCTGGACGTCGACGCGGTCGCGCTGCGCGACGGCGAGGGCAACCGGCCGCGCCCGTTCGACCCCGCGGTCCCCGCCATCGGCGTCTACGGCAAGGTCGGTGAGACGAAGGGCACGTTCGACCTGGTGCGGGCGCTCGGCCGGCTGGCCGCCGAGGGCAGGTCCTTCACCTTCCTCGCCATGGTCGGCGGCCCGATGGGCGAGCTCCTCGCGCCCGCGCTGCGGGACGCCGGGCTGGCCAAGCGCACGATCATCCTGCCGTACCTCCCCAACTGGAGGGTGCCGTCGTTCATCCGGGCCTGCACGGCCGTGTGCTTCCTCGAACGCGACTTCCCCGTCGCCATCCACGGCCCGGTCGTCGCCCGCGAGGTCATGGCCTGCGGCACCTGCCTGGTGCTGTCGGGAGAGATCGCCGACAAGCAGGGGCACGGCGACGGGCCACGGCCGGGTGAGAATCCCCTGGTCGTCGGCGACCCCAAGGACGGTGACGCGCTGACGGCCGCGCTCAGGTGGGTCGTCGACGACCCCGAGGGCGCCAGGCGGCTCGGCGCGGCCGGCGCGCAGACCGGCGGCGGCACGCCGGGGGACTTCGAGGCGTACGTCGCCGCCTGGGAGGACCTCCTCCGGCACCATGCCCGGCCGAAGGCCGCCGCTGACGGCCCGGCGGCGCCGGGTGACGTGGAGGACGTGCTCGGGCTGGTCGCGCCCTCCCTGCTGCGGTACGTGCGGGCGAGCTGGCCGTCCGCCGTGGAGGAGTTCGCGGCCACCGGCCCGGCGACCGACCCGGCCTCGTGCGGGCTGCGGTTCTGCGCGTTCCTCGCCGGCCGCCTGGCGTCGGGGCCTCTCGCCGGGTACGCGCCCGTCGTGCGGGACGCCCTGCGCTACCAGGCCGCCCGGATCCACGCGAGTCACGACATGCCGGACGCCCCGCCGCCGTACGCCGTGGTCGACCGGCTCGGCGGCCGGCCGGTCGGCGGCGACGCGGACGGCCTGTACCCCGTGCGGGCCGTCACGGCGTGGGCCGAGCGGTTCGAGCACGACGTGGCGGCGCTGTTCCCCGTGTGGGCCGACCCCGCCGGCCGCTCCCCCGCCGACGGCGAGGCCTTCCGGTCGGTGACGGCGCGGCCGATGCTGGTGCTGTTCCAGCGGCTGCCCAACCTCATCCCCCGCGAACTGGAGATCGACGAGCGCACCCTGGAGCTCCTTTCCCGTTGCGACGGAAGCCTCACGACCGGCGAGGTCGTGGCCGCCACGGCATCGGACGCCGGTCCTGAGGCTCGGGCCGCCGTCCTGGCCGCGCTCGACCGGCTGTACCGGCTGGGGGTGATCGTCTTCGGTGAGACCGATCCCGTCCTGGGGTGGCGCAAGGGGGCCCGGTCCGATCCGGCCGCGCTCCCGCCGCTGCTGCGGTCGCCCCTCGGGTGAGGCGGACGGCATGTGCGGTTTCGCCGGAACCGTGGGGGGCTCGCCCGAGCCGGGCGCGGAGGTCCACCTGCTGCGGGCCATGGGCCGCCTTCTCGCGGCCCGCGGCCCCGACGGCGAGAGCCTCCACGCCGACGACCACTTCCGCGTGGTCTTCAGACGCCTCGCCGTCAACGACCTGACCGGCGGCCACCAGCCGTTCCGGTCCCCGGACGGCCGGCTGACCGTGGTGGTGAACGGCGAGATCTACAACCACGCCGAGCTGGCACGCCGTCACGTGCCGGGGGACCGCCTTCGCACCCGCTCCGACTGCGAGATCGTGCTGCACCTGTTCGCGTCGATGGGGACCTCGGCGTTCGCGGAGCTGAACGGCATGTTCTCCATCGCCGTCTGGGACGCCTGGGAACGCCGCCTCGTGCTCGCCCGCGACCGTCTCGGCGTCAAGCCGCTGTACTACGCCGAGCTCGGCGGGCGGCTGGTGTTCGCCTCGGAGCTCCGGGCGCTGCTCGTCCACCCCGACGCGCCGAGGTCTCTGGACTGGGACGCCTTCCACGACGTGCCCGGCCTGAGCTTCCCCTACCAGCGCCCGGCGGGGCGGGCGGTCCCGTCCGGGGTCGAGGGGGTCGAGCAGGTGGAGCCCGGCTGCTACGTGGAGTGGCGTCCCGGCCGTCCGGTGACCGGCACCCGCTACTGGGAGCCCGCCGGGCCGTCGCCGGACGGGGCCGGGGACGCGGCCGGATGGATCGAACGGTACGCCGAGCTGCTGGCCGACAGCGTGCGCCTGCGGCTCATGAGCGACGTGCCGGTCGGGGTGTTCCTCAGCGGAGGGGTCGACTCGGCGCTGGTGGCCGCCCTCGCGGCGCGGCACAACGACGCGCTGGAGGCGTTCACGCTGGTGGAGCCGTCGATCACGGCGGCCGGTGATCCGGCGGCCGCCCGGTCCGCCGCCCGTGCCCTCGGCCTGCCGCTGCACGCGGTGCGGGTCGACGCCGACGCGCTCGCCTCGACCATCGGGCTCGGCCTCCCGACGCTGGAGCACCTCGTCTGGATCATGGACTTCCCGGTGTTCGACCCCGAGATCCTCTTCAAGCACGAACTCCACCGCTACGTCGCCGCGACCCGCCCCGACATGAAGGTCGTCCTGCTCGGCCAGGGCGCGGACGAGTTCGCCGGCGGGTACTCCCGGCTCGGCTCGTCCACCTGGGCCGAGTGGACCCGGCACGAGGCCGCCGCGCTGCGCCGCGCGCGGGCCCGCACGCTCGGGATCCCCGCCGCGTTCGCCCCGCTGGTCGGCGCGCGGGTCACCGACGCCCCGCCGGCGGACCTCCCCGCGTCGTCGCCCGCCTGGCAGGCGGCGCGGTTCGGCGACCTCGCCGCGCACAACCTGTGGCACGAGGACCGCACGGCCTCGGCGAGCGGCCGGGAGAGCAGGGTGCCCTTCCTCGACCACCGGCTCGTCGAGCTGCTGTGCTCGGTACCGCCCGCGCTGCACGAGCGGCTCTTCCACGACAAGCGCATCGTCCGGCTCGTCGCCGAACGGGTTCTCCCCGCCTCGATCGCCCACCGGCCCAAGACCCCCATGTACGCCACCGGCGGGCGCGGCGGGTCGATCCGGCTGCTCCGCTCGCGGCTGATCGAGGCGTCGTTCGGCGACTTCCGGGAGAAGTACCTCCGCGCGGACGACACGCTGTTCGACGAGCGGCGCCTCGTCGAGCTCCACGACCGCGCCGCCCGCGCCGGGGCGGCCGACGACGCGGCCGCCCTGCTTCTGCGGTGCATGGCCATCGCGGTTTTCGAGCGGACCTGCCGCGATCTGGCCCGGCCCGGCCTGCGGCCGCCCCTCTCCCGGGCCCTGCCGTGCCCGCTGCCGGCTCCCGGGGTCGCCGCCGGCACCGTACCGGCCCCCGAGAGCGTCCCCGGCGCCGTACCGGCCGAGGCCGCGGGCGGCGCGGCGGCGCGCCCGCTGCCCGGAGCCGCGTTCCGGCCCGCGAAGGGCGTGACCCTGGCCGTCACCACCGGCCCGGAGCGCCACCTGCTCGTCATCCACGGCGGCGGGGTGGTGGCCCGGGTCGAGCTCGCGCCGGACTGCCCGGCCGCCCGGCTCGACCGGCTGATCCGTTCCCCGCGGCTGGGCCTCGCCGACCTGGCGGCCGCCCTCGGCGTGAGCGCCGACGTGGCGGCCCCCGTGGTCGAGGCGTTCCTGGCGCGCCGCTGGCTCGTCGAAGCCACGCCGGCCGGGTGTCCGGACGCCTCGCCCGACCTCACGGCGGCGGCGAGCGGCCTCCCCGCGGGACCGGCGGCGTGAGCGGCTCCGGGGAACTCCCCGACATCTCCGGCTTCGCCCGGGTGCGCCCGGAGGCGTGGCGGGCGTTCGGACTCAGGCTGGCCGAGGTCGGCTTCGGCCCCGCCTACTGCGCGGCGATGTGGAGGGCGCCGCGTGACCGGTACCCCGGCCTGCACCGGCCGATCCACCAGTGGCGCGCGAGCGGGCTCGAGGAGCCCGCAGCCGACGTCTACCGGCTGTTCTGCCTGGGACAACCGATCGGCGAGCGGGCGGCGGCCGCCGCCCTGACCCGTCCCGTACTGGCCACCGCCCTCGACGCGGGCCTGCTGCTGGAGGCGCCCGGAGGAACGGTACGGTCGGACCTGCTGCTGCGCGCCCAGGGGGACCTGTTCGTGCTGTGCGACGACGTCACCCGGCGCGGCGACGCGGTGTTCGGCGGCGGCCTCGGCAACGAGGCCTTCCGCGGCGTGGTGTCGGCCCGCTGGCCCGCGGGTGTGGCCGCCGACATCGGGTGCGGGGCGGGCGCGGCGGCCCTCGCCCTGAGCCGGCACGCCTCCAGGGTGGTCGCCACCGACGTCAACGAGCGGGCGCTCGCGCTCGCCCGGGTCAACGCCCGGGTGAACGGCGTGACCACCGTGGAGTTCAGGTCGGGGGACCTGTTCGACCCCGTCGCCGGGGAGCGGTTCGACCTCATCGTCGCGCAGCCCCCCTTCGTCCCCCGGCCGCCGGAGACGGCCGAGGCCGCGTACCTGTACGGCGGCCGGCGGGGCGTCGACCTGCCGTCCCGGGTCATCGCCGGGGCCCCGGCCCACCTGCGGGCGGGAGGGCGGGCGGCGGTCGTCTACGAGGCCCCGGTGACCTCCGGCGGGGACGACGCCGACCCGTGGCGGCTGCCGGCGCCGGAGCCGGGCCTGTGCGGCCTGCGCCTTCTCGGCTCGCCGGTGGACGCCGACGTCTACAGCACGAGGTACGCCCTGCCCCTGCTGCGTGAGGGCGTGGCCTCCTTCGACGCCGCCGTCCCCGCCATGCGGACGCATCTCGCCCGGGTCGGGCTGGCGGCCCTCAGGCCGGCGATCGCGGTGTTCGAGCGTCCGGCGGCCACCTGCCGCGGCTGGCGGGAGACCGTCCAGGTGGACGGCAGCCTGTGGGACGGCGTCGCACCCCTGTCGATCGTGCGCCTGCTCCGCGGCATCTCCGCGGTGCACCGGGGGCGGGACGCCGTGCTGGCGGCGCCGATCCGCGTCCCGGGCGACGCCCTCGTCATCGAAGCATTCGCCGGTCCCGCGGACGTGGTCCACCTCGCCCTTCCCCCAGGGCACCTCGGCCGGACCGTGACGCTGTCCCGCGCGGACCTCGACCTGCTGCGCGGCACCGTCGCCGGCTCCCCCGACCGGCGGCTTCACGTGCGCACCCTGGCCCTGCGCGCCGGACTGTGGGACGACGACGCCTTCGACCCGAAGGACTAGACGTACCGCATGGTGATGGTCAGGCGCCGGGGTGGCCGCTCGGGCGACACGCGCAGGAGCGGGGGGACCTCGTGCCAGACCCTCGGGCCGAGGACGCTCATCGCCCCCTCGCCGTCGTAGTGCGTCTCGAGGTACCCCCCGGACAGCACGCGCAGGCCGCCGACGCCGTCGAGGGTCACCGGGAAGGTGACGTCGATGCGGTCCCCCATGTGGGCGTCGTCGTGGGGGCTGATGTAGTCGCCCTCGTCGTACAGGTTGAAGAACATGCGCTCGTAGACGGCCGGCCCGATGACGTGCCGCAGGATCGGTGCGAGCCGGTCGGCGAGGAGCCTGCCGAACTCCACGAGCCCGACCGCCCTCAGCACCGAGGCGAGGGCGTCGCCCTGGCCGTCCCGCTCCAGCGAGCCGGTGTCGACCCGGCGCAACCGCCCGCCGCCCAGCAGGGTGCCCGCCGGCCCGGTGGTGTGTGGAACCCGCACCGCGAACGCCAGCGGCGACAGGATCGGCCACAGCTCCCCGGCCAGCGCCTCGAGCGCGGCCGGCGAGACGACGCCGGGGATCCGGACGAAGCCGGCCCGAAGGAAGCGATCTCCGGCCTCGTGGGCCGGGCCGGGGCTCCGGATGATCGCTTCGGCGTGCGGCGTCAGGGCGAGCACCTCGCAGTAGCGGTCGTCCAGCGCGTCGAGGTGGGGACGCAACGTCGAGTCGATGTTCATGACGTCCTTTCGGGGACGGCCGGCCGCTACAGGGCGACGCGGCGTGCTCCGGGGACGGGCTCGGGGGCCCGGCTCTGGAGGAGGCCGAGCTTGAGGAGCCGGTGGGCCTCCTCCCACACGACCGAGGGGTCACCGCCGAGGGCGTCGGCGATGTCGCGCACGCGGAACGCCGCGCTCTGGGCGAGCAGGAGGTCGATCGCCCCCGCACGCGCGGGATGCATCGGGCGGGTGCGCAGGTGGGCGCGTACGCCGTCGACGAGCTCGGGTTCGAGGCCGGGTGCCGGGCGCAGGGGCCGCTCCCAGACGCCGCGCGGGTCGACGACGAACCCGAAGGAGAGGGTGAGCCTGCTGGTCTCCCCGGTGACGGGCGTGGCGCCGTGGACGAGCTCGGTCGGGTGGAAGGCCCACATGCCGCGGTCGGGCACGTCGACCTCGACGCCCGCGATCACGGGCATGCCCCCGCCCTCGGGCCGGCGTACCAGGACGTTGCACCGCAGCAGCGGCACGAGGCCGTCGCCGATGGGCAGCCGGGCGTCCTTGTGGGTGTGGACGTCGCCCCCGGGACCGACGCTGGTGAGGAAGGAGCCCTTGTAGGGGTCGTCGGCGAGAGCCTCGATGCCGAGCCGGGCGATCACCCTGGCGCGGATCGCCCAGAACTCCTCGGGGAGCGGGCCGAGAGGCGTGCCGGAGACGTCGGGGACCCACACCATCGCCGAGCCGGCCGCCTCGGCCCGGCCTGCGCGCGTCATCGGGGTGAGCCCCCGGTCGCCCGCGGCGAGGTAGGGGGTCGACAGCGACGCGGCGTCGACGGGGTTGCGCAGCAGCCCGCCCCGGGCACGCCGCTCGGCGGCCCAGGAGCACAGGACCTCCTGCTCGCGAGGCGTGACCACCTCGTCGAGGACGAGCACCTCGTCGAGCCCCAGGAAGGCGGGAGGCGGCGGGCCTGCGGCGTCGTCGTGACCGGACATCTGTCACTCCCACCTCTACGGGCCGTGGCGCGGCTCTCCACCGAGAGTAGTCCAGCCCGTGGAGGCTGGACAGCGTTTCGCCCACGGGCGCACTGTCCTCATCTGGCCACGTGGTCGAGGATGCCGTGCCTGCTCAGGACCGCCGCGAACCGGAGGAGGTAGCCGGTCTCGACGGGGATCTCGGCGCCGATGTCGGCGTAGGTGCGCCTGCCGTCGCAGAGGCTGAGGAGCTTGAAGGCGTCGGGGGCGAGCTCCAGGGGGTCGGACCGGTCGCCGAAGGTGAGGACGACCTTGTCCGCCGACGGCGGCAGTCCTGCGCCCGTTCCGTCCGGCGTCTGGAAGGCCAGGGCGACGCCCGTGACCCTGCGGCCGATCAGCGGGACGTCCTCGGGGCCGGGGTTCTCCAGCGGGACGGGCGTCCTGCGCGGCTGCGGGCCGTCCGGTCGCGGCGTCTTGGTGATGAGCAGGTCGCCGAGCACGAGGGCGTCCAGCCCGCATTCGAGGAAGAAGGAGAGCGCCTCCTGCGGCGACTCGACGATGGGCATGCCGCGCCTGTTGAGCGAGGTGTTCAGCAGGACGGGAAGCCCCGTCCGCCGCTGGAAGGCGCGAAGCAGCCGGAAGTACCGGGGCTCGCTCTGCTCGGTCACCGTCTGCAGGCGCGCGCTGCCGTCCTCGTGGACGACGTTGACCAGGGCTTCGCGCCACTCGGGCCGGACGTCGAAGACGAGGATCATGTGCGGGCTGTCGTGTCCCTCGCAGTCGAAGTACGTCGCCGCCTCCTGGAGGATGACCGAGGGGGCGAAGGGCCGGAAGTCCTCGCGGAACTTGATGTCGCGGTTGATGTGGTCGCGCAGGCCCGGGACGCCGGGGTGGGCCAGGATGCTGCGGTGGCCGAGCGCCCTCGGCCCGAACTCCGCGCCGCCCTGGTACCAGCCCACGACCTTGCCCTCGGCGAGGAGCCGGGCGGTCTCCTCCACCACGTCCGCGGGCTGTTCGGCCCGGACGCGGCCGCCCGCCGCCTCCACCGCCTTGCGGACCTCCTCGGCCGGGTGGCGCGGGCCGAAGTAGGTGGACTGGTCGTGGCGGACCCGTTCCCGGCCGAGCACCTCCAGCCAGCCGTAGTAGGCGCAGCCGATGGCCAGGCCGTTGTCGCCCGCGGCGGGCTGCACGTAGAGCCGGCGGAACCCGGTCTCGCGGAGGATGCGGCTGTTGGCGACGGCGTTGAGCGCCACCCCGCCGGCGTAGGAGAGATTGGGCGAGGGCCACCGCTCGTACCGGTCGCGGACCAGGTGGAGGAGGGCACGCTCGACCTCGCGCTGCACCCAGTACGCGAGGTCGGCGTAGTACTGGAAGTCGTCCTTCAGGCCCGGCCGGGAGGCGCGCGGGGCCGTGAACGCCTCGAGGGCCTCCCTTCGCACGAGCACCCGTCCCGCCTCCAGCTCGAAGATCGGCTGGTCGAACCGGCCGGGCCGGCCGTACGGCGCGAGGCCCATGAGCTTGCCCGAGTCGTCGAAGCCGCCGAAGACGTATCCGCTGAAGGCGCGGTACACACCGCCGATGGAGTGGAGGGTGCTGGGCGGCGTCACCGGCCACCCCTTGGCCCCCCATGGCGAGAAGTCCTTGACGACGGGCCTGAGGGTGCCGCCCTCGGCGGCGTAGTAGCTGTCCTTCTCGAAGTACAGGTGCCCGAGCCCGGGCGGGACGCCGGTCGGGAGGTGCGCGCCCGCGAGGTCGAGGCAGTCTTCGTGGGCGTTGCCGCAGCCGTCGACGACCAGGACGGCCGTCTCGTCGAACGGGCAGCCGCCGAAGGCGCTGTAGGCGTGGGCGAGGTGGTGGGAGATGGTGACGACGTTCGTCGCGTCGCCGAGCAGGCGGCCGCTCCCCCCGTACTCGGCGTTGCCCTCGCGGAACATGCCGAAGTTCTCGTTCTGGACGACGACCGCCACCTCGTCGAGCGTGATCCCGGCCCGGTCGAGGACGTACTCCATCGCCAGCCGGTCGTTGCCGCCGTCGTGTTTGATCCGGGTGAGGCGCTCCTTCTCGATGGCGAGCGCGATGACGCCGTCGGCGAGCAGGCAGACGGAGCCGTCGTGGGACAGACCGGTGCCGAGGACATAGGTGGGGGCCGCCATCTCGTCACCGCCCCGGCCGGTGGGGCGGGGACGTCTCCGGCACGCGCATCGCCATCGCGGATCCTCCGGCCAGGCCTGGCTTCACGGTCTGTGCTCACCTTGACACATCTCGGCGTCACAGGCCATGCCGGAAGGGGACCGGGCTCGCCCAGGGCGCGGTGATCGCCCACATGGGGCCTTCATGACAGACCTGTTGACCAGGTGTTTCGGGTTGGGTCTACTCTAAAGTTTCTTTACTTATTACGCTCATGGAGTGGATTTAGAAGTGCGTCATCTGCGTGCCGTCTGCGCGATCGCCGATCACGGGAGCATTTCCAAGGCCGCCGTCGCGCTGAAGACCTCACAGCCGTCGCTGGCGGCCCAGCTGCGGCGTATCGAGTCGATGTTCGGCAGCCCGCTGTTCGAGCGGGGCCGGGCGGGCGCCACCCCGACCCCGCTCGGCGACTGGGTGCTGGCCCGCTCCCGGTCCCTGCTGCCCGCCTTCGAGGAACTGCGCCGCGACGGAATGCGGTACGCGGGCCGCAAGCTCGTGCGGGCCGGTTGCATCTCCACCCACCTCGCCGTCCATATCGTCAAGGCGTTGCGCGAGCTGATGCCCGACGCCGAGATCGACATGCGGACCGAGGAGGCCATGGACGTGCTGCCGACGTTGCTGCGGGCACAGCGGCTCGAACTGGCGACCCTCGCCGACTACCCCGACCGCGTGCTCGTCCCGCCCTCCGGGGTCGGCTACGCCGCCGTGGCCGCCGAGCCGATCTTCGTCGGGCTGGCCCGGACGCATCCCCTGGCGGACCGGGAGGAGGTGGAGCTGGGCGATCTGGCGGACGAGCAGTGGTGCCTGCCCGTGATGATGGAGGTCGGCCACCGGGACCATTTCACCGAGGCCTGCGAGAAGGCCGGGTTCGTCCCGGCCATCGGATGCGAGGTCACCGTCAGCGTGGCGGTGGACCTCATCGCGGCGGGCCGCTGCGTGGGCATGTTCCAGGCGACCAGCAGGGGCTACCCGGGCCTCGTCATCCGGCCGCTGGCGGGCACGCCGCTGAGCTTTCGCCACCTGGTCGGCTGGACGGAGGCGGGACCGGTCGCGCCGCACATCAGGAAGCTGGTGGCGACGGTGCGGCAGGACTACTGGGCCAAGGCCGGGCAGTCGCCGGTGTACCGCGGCTGGCTGAGACGTTACGGCCCGCTCCCCCAGCCGTGACGTCCGGATGGCCATAGGGCGAACGTATGCAAACCTGCGGGGTTACCCGTTTCGCGCCCGCGGTGCCACCGTGTGGTGCAGCCCCGGCCGGGCTCCTCCCTCTAACCCCCCAAGGGACAGGAGTCACCAGGAGTGAAACCCAAGCTCAGGTCGGGCGCGCTCGCCGTCCTCACGGCGGCCGCCCTGACCACGTCCTACCTCACCGGTCAGGCGGACGCCACCGCGTCCGCCGGCCGGGAGCACGTCCCGGCCGCGGCGGGCGGCGACGGGGCCACGGCCACCGCCGGCGCCCCCGGCGCGTTCGTCCAGCCGGACCCCACCGCCCGCAAGCGGGCCATCTCCGCCGCCGCCGGCGCCCTGGCCGCCTCGGCCAAGGCGCTGCACACCGCGGACGACGACGCGTTCATCTTGGACAAGTCGGTCGTCGGCACCCGGGGCCTGCAGTACCTCACCTACGCCCGCACCCACGCGGGCCTGCCCGTCTACGGCGGCGACGTCATCGTCTCCACCGACCCGACCGGGCAGGCCGTGCAGACCGTCGTCACCGGCCAGCGCGCCGAGCTCAAGGTGGCCGCCGTGCCCCGGGTGACCGAGGACGCCGCCGCGCGCACCGCACGCCGGCTGCTGTCGCCGGTGGACAGCGTGAGCGCCCCCACGCTGCTCGTCGACGCGGCCCTCGACACGCCCAGGCTCGCCTGGGAGGTGGTGGTCACCGGCACGCGGCACGGCGGGCCCAGCGTGCTGCACGTGTTCGTCGACGCGGTGAACGGCAAGGTGCTGGACTCCTACGACGACGTCCGGGACGGCACCGGCCACTCCTTCTACAACGGCAACCCGATCACGATCCAGACGTCCGGGTCGACCGGCTCGTATTCGATGACCGACACCACCCGGCCCGGCCTGCGTTGCGGCGGCCAGGGCGGCACCGCGTACACCGGCCCGGACGACGACTGGGGCAACGCCCGCGGCACCGACCTGGAGACCGCCTGCGTCGACACGCTGTACGACGCGCAGACCGAGTGGAACATGCTGCGCGACTGGCTCGGCCGCAGCGGGTTCGACGGACGGGGCGGCGCGTTCCCCGCGCGGGTCGGGCTGGCCGACGTCAACGCCTACTGGAACGGCAGCTACACCAACTTCGGCCACAACCAGTCCAACACCCAGCAGGCCACCACGATGGACGTGGTCGGCCACGAGTACGGCCACTCGATCTTCGAGAACTCGGGCAGCGGCGGCTCGGGCAGCGGCAACGAGACCGGCGGCCTCAACGAGTCGACCGGCGACATCTTCGGCGCCCTCACCGAGCACTACGCCAACCAGCCCGCCAACCTCGACCCGCCCGACTACCTGGTGGGCGAGGAGGTCAACCTCACGGGCACCGGCGAGATCCGCAACATGTACAACCCGTCGGCGAAGGGCGACCCGAACTGCTACTCGGCGTCGATCCCCTCGACCGAGGTGCACTCGGCGGCCGGCCCGCAGAACCACTGGTTCTACCTGCTGGCCGAGGGCAGCAACCCCTCAGGCGGGCCGTCCAGCCCCACCTGCAACAGCTCGTCGGTCACCGGCATCGGGATCCAGAAGGCCGGCCAGATCTACATGGGCGCGCTCAACCTCAAGACCGTGCCGTGGACCTACGCCAAGGCGCGGGTGGCGACGCTGAACGCCGCCAAGTCGGTCTTCCCGGGCAGCTGCACCGAGTTCAACGCGGTCAAGGCCGCCTGGACGGCCGTGAGCGTCCCGGCGACGAACGACCCCACCTGCACGGCGACCCCGACCAGCGACTTCGCCATGTCGCTGAACCCGGCCTCCGGCAGCGTGCGCGCGGGCCAGTCGGTCACCACGACCGTGAGCACCTCGGTGACCCAGGGCAGCGCCCAGCAGATCACGCTCAAGACAGCGACGCCGCTGCCCACGGGCATCACCGCGAGCTTCTCCCCGGCCACGATCACCGCTGGCCAGAGTTCGACGCTGACGCTGTCCGCCGCCTCGAACGCGGCCTCCGGCTCCTACTCCGTCAGAGTCATCGGCGACGGCACCAGCGTGGACAAGGAGGCGGTGTACGGGCTGACGGTCGGCACCACCCAGCCGCCCACGTCGCCCGACATCCCCGTCGCGAACGTGGCCGCGCACCTGAGCCAGCTGCAGTCGATCGGCAACCGGCCCTCGCCCTCGGCGGCGTACACCAACGCCCTGAACTACGTGAAGGGCAAGCTGGACGCCGCGGGCTACACCACGCGGGTGCAGAACTTCACCTACAACGGCCAGACGCACTCCAACCTCATCGCCGACTGGACCGGCGGCCCGTCCGGCCCGACGCTGATGCTCGGCGCCCACCTCGACAGCGTCGCGGCCGGCCCCGGCATCAACGACAACGGCTCCGGTTCGGCCACACTGCTGGAGCTCGCGCTAACGCTGGCCTCGCGCAACCCGACCCTCACCAAGCACGTGCGTTTCGCCTGGTGGGGCGCCGAGGAGCTCGGCATGCAGGGTTCCACCTACTACGTGAACAACGGCGGCGCGACCGGCGTCGAGACCTACCTCAACTTCGACATGACGGCCTCGCCCAACGCCGGCTACTTCGTCTACGACGACGACGCCGCGCTGCAGAAGCTGTTCAACGACTACTACGCCACGCTGAGCGTGCCGACCGAGATCGAGACCGAGGGCGACGGCCGCAGCGACCACACGCCGTTCAAGAACGCCGGTGTGCGGGTCGGCGGCCTGTTCACCGGCGCCGAGACGGTCAAGACCTCGGCGCAGGCGCAGAAGTGGGGCGGCACGGCCGGGCAGGCGTTCGACCGCTGCTACCACTCGGCCTGCGACACCTACCCCTCCAACATCAACACCACGGCGCTGGACCGCAACGCCGACGCCACGGCCTACGTGCTGTGGAAGCTCGCCGTGAGCGACACCCAGACGCCCACCGACGACTACTCCGTCTCGGTGAACCCCTCGTCGGCCTCGGTGCAGGCCGGGCAGTCGGCCACGGCGACCCTGGCGACGCAGGTCACCTCGGGCTCCGCGCAGTCGGTCACGCTGTCGGCGTCCGGGGCGCCCGCCGGGGTGACGGTGACGTTCTCCCCCTCGACGATCACCTCCGGGCAGTCGGCCTCGGTGACGATCGCCACGTCCGCGAGCACGCCCGCGGGCACCTACTCGATCTCGCTGAACGCCGACGGCGCCTCCGCCGACCACTCGGCGGCCTTCTCCCTGACCGTGGGCGGCGGCCAGGGCGGCACCACGTGGCAGACCTACACGGCCTACGCCGTCGGTGACGTGGTGACCTACCAGGGCGTCAGCTACCGATGCCTGCAGGCGCACACCTCACTGCCGGGCTGGGAGCCGCCCAACGTCCCGGCTCTCTGGCAGCGCCAGTGATCCCCGGAGCGGGCGGCCCACCGCACCGCCGCCCGCTCCGGCACCCTCCGAATCCGATAAGGAGACCCCTGTGGAAGACGAGAAGTCCGGCATCACCCGCAAGGACCTGCTCAAGGCGGCCCTGGTCGCCGCCCCGCTCCCGCTGCTGGCCGGCCAGGCCCCGGCCCTCGCCCGCACGGCCGCCTCGTCCGGCACGACGCTCACCCCCACGCCGTTCTGCCACGACGGCGACGAGGTCACCCGTGAGCAGACCGAAGGGCCCTACTTCAAGCCGAACTCCCCGCTGCGCAGCACGCTCCCGGGCAGCGGGACGCCGCTGACGGTGAGCGGCTACGTGTTCGGGGTCAACTGCCAGCCGCTGGCGAACGTGCTGCTGGACTTCTGGCAGGCCGACAACAACGGCGCCTACGACAACGTCGGGTTCAACTTCCGCGGGCACCAGTTCACCGACGCGCAGGGCGCCTACAAGCTCACCACGATCGTGCCCGGCCTGTATCCCGGCCGTACCCGGCACATCCACGTGAAGGCGCAGGCGCCGAACAAGCCGATCCTCACCACGCAGCTGTACTTCCCGGGCGAGCCGCGCAACAGCACCGACACGATCTACGACCCGGCGCTGCTCATGACCGTGCGCACGGTGGGGTCGGGCAAGGAGGGGACGTTCGACTTCGTCCTGAACGTCACCGGCGGCGGCGGTCCCACCCCGACCCCGACGCCCACGCCCACGCCGGGCGGCACCTGGCAGGCCGGCCACACCTACCAGGCCGGTGACCAGGTGACCTACGGCGGGGTGACCTACCGGTGCATCCAGGGGCACACGGCCCTGGTGGGATGGGAGCCGCCGAACGTCCCCTCCCTCTGGCAGCGCGTCGGCTGACCGGGCCCTCGCACTCCTCCTCGCCCGGGTGCCGCTGCCCGGGCGAGGAGCGCGGGACGTGGAACGGGCCGACCGGTCACCGCCGGTGCCCTGAAATCATCCCCTCGGCACGATGACGCCGCTCGCCGCCCCTGGTCCACCGGACCAGTACAGCCACAGCCGTACGACGTCGGGGAAGTAGACGACCGTGGCCGTGAGGTAGGCCAGTGCGAGCACGGTCAGTGTCACCTTGACCACCGACGTCGGCACCCCCTTGACGGACGCCACGGCGGCGGTTTCGACAGCGGTCCGGCCGCGCCGTCGCCGGACGATCGACGACAGCGCGATCCCGAGCACCGCCGCAGGTACCGCGAGGACGACGCCGGGCACCGCGATCACGTGGAGGTCTTCCGCCAGGGTCGCGGCCGCGGCGGGCCCGCACCGCCCCCGCCCGCCGCCGAACACGTCCATGCATGTCGCGGCGGCGCGACCGGCGGCCACGCCCGCCGTGCCGGTCAGGCCGGTCAGTGATACGGCGAGCAGGGTCAGGGGCGGCCGCAGCCGGGTGGTCGACGCGGCCGTGACGGCCGCCACGGCCACCTGTCCGAAGACGACGATCCATATGCAGGTGTGCCAGTACACGGCCGGGAAACTCCAGGACCCTCCATCCCCGGGGGCATGCCGTAGCGCATCCGGCAGGGCCGCCCGCGCGGCGAAGGGAAGCGCCAGGCCCGCGGCGAGGACGAGCAGGCCTCCTGCGGCTCCGATGAGCAGGGAGCGCCGCAGATCCCCCAGAGTCTCGGACCGGGCCAGGACGAGGACCGGCACCAGCCACAGCAGGGTCAGGCCGGGCAGGGTCAGTGGATTGACCGTCACGCCGTCCAGCGCGGGGAAGGACACGCCGCTCGCGTAAGACCAGGCGTCGTACCAGTGGCCGTCCAGGGGCGTGCCGTAGCGGAAGAAGGGCCGCCAGATCTGCGCCACGTCGGTGTCCCTGAAGGCGTACCACGCGCTGAACCAGGCCGTGCCGCTGATCACCGCCGCCGCGGTGACGGCGGGCATGGCCCACCTTCGATGGTGATCGCTGGGCAGGACGTGGAACGTCACCGACAGGAACCACGTCGAGACCACCAGTGCCCCGGCCGCGAACAGCACGCTCGTCACGACCACCTGATCCCAGCGCATCGCCGCCACCTCGTCCCCGGCACCCGCGTCGAGGCCGGGCGTGAGGCGCCGGACGAAGAACGGCAGCAGGGAACCGGCGAGAAATCCCGTGGCCAGGACGAGCGGCGCCCCTGTCCACAGCAGCGGCCCCGCCGGCCGCGACGCTGCCGCCCGCCACAGGGACACTGTGAACAGCCCGATCAGCAGGGGGCCGATCAGAAGCCCGGTGACGAGGTCGGCCGAGAGGGTGTTCACCCACCGGAAAGTCAGCACGAGTTGCTTTTCGGCCAGCACCTGGAGGTTCACCGCGAGCAGCCCGACGATCGCCCCGATCGTCGCGAACTCCGTCAGCGAGGGCCGCAGTGCCAGCGCCGGGTGCCGGCTCACCTCGAGGCGGCGGACCGGGGAGGGATGGTCGCGCAACACCACCCATCGGGCAGCCGTCGCCGTCCTGGCCCTGTCCGCGAGCACCTGCAACAGTGATTCCAGGGCCCCGCCCTGGCGCGCGGCCGTGCTGTCGGCTTCGGTCTCGCGGGTCCGCAAGACCGCGTTGCGCGCCAGGTATATCAGCCCGGCGAGGATCGGGATCAGACCGAAGACATAGGGGTCGACAAGAGCGAACGCCACGTCGATCCCGCTGTAGAACCGGACGACGGCCCGCTCGTTGGTCACGCTGGGCGGCGCCTCTAGGCCGATGATCACCATGTCCGCCGGCAGCCGGATCACCGGAGCGGTCCACGGTAGCGTCTGGTAGACGACCAGTGCGGCGAAAGGCACGGCCGCCACGACGATGAACGACCACCATAGGCACAGGGACATGTAGGTCTTGCCCACGTCGCGGTTGCGCAGGTGTGCCAGCTCGTGCAACACGATGGCCTCCGCCTGCGGGTCGCCCCGCGACAGCCGTACGGCCAGGCCGAGATCGAGCACGATGTAGTGCCGTCCGAACCGTCCGAACGCCTGCCCGTCGCTCCCCCGGGGACGAGGGGCCAGCAGCCACGTCGGCGGGCGGGTGAGGCCCATGCGCACGCGCAGCCGGTCCAGCGCGGCCTCGGTCGACCCGTGGCGCGCCGGATCGAGGGGGCGAAACCGGCCGCGCCGGATCATCCACCAGGGGTGGAGCCAGTAGAGGGCCAGGGCGAGACCGAACAGCAGAGCCATGCCCAGGATCAGCCAGGAGGCCGCATCAAGGAAGAAGGGGCGCTGGCAGCTCTCCAGCGCCTGCCTCATCGCCTCGTACGCGCGGGCCTGCCCGGGGTCGCCGGTGCCGCTCCACGGTTCCTGGGCTCCTGGAACCGTTTCGTAGCAGTGCCATATCCCCAGAAGGTAGGTCTCTAATTTTAGCGGTATTAAGTCGTAAATCGGAGAAAATGTATATAAACCGCCAACCGTGACCGCCAGAATGAGCAGGATGAACCGGATCGTGGTTCCCGCGGGCGGCCGGTATCCGCTCCCGCACCTTCCGGTGACGCCCGTTTCCTCCACCTCTGGCGGTTCCCGCCCTTTTCCCGTTCTGTCCAGAGCGGACCCGCCGGCCGCTTCCTTCTCCCCCGGAGCAGGCTCCTTCCCGCCCGGCGCGGGCTCTCCGAACACCTCTCCGCCGCCTCTCCCGTCCGTCAGCCCTCAAGCCGGTCATCAGCCGGCCGGCCCGCCGCGGCGTCACCGGCACCGGCCGCCGGCCCGTCGACGACGCCGTTCCCCCAACGCCCCTCGACACCCGCAGCCTGACCGGCGCTCGAGGTGACCCCAGGAAGGAGCATGGCGACGACCGCGTTGGCCATGACTTCCGCCTTATCGGCCTTCGCGCCGTGCCGGCACGCGACCTCGATCGCGACCTCGCGCACCTGAGCCAGTTGCTCCGGCGTCAGTGACAGCGGCGGGTCCGAAGGTTGCCGCGGCTCCGGCGAGGGACGCGGTTCGAGGGCGGCCCTGCCGCGGTTCCCCTCGCCTGTCGCCCTCCCAAGGCCGAACAACCGTTTCAACGCCCCCGGCAGCGCCGAGGGTTTGACACCCTTCAACGTCTCGCTCACGGTGTGCTCCACGGTCGCGTTCATGACCGCCAGCGCCACCACCGACATCAGGTCGACCAGCTCGGCGGCGCCGAACCGCAACGGGCCGCCACCTGCCCCACCCCCGGTCAGCACGCGCTCCGGGGCCGCGAAGTAGGCATCACTGATTTCCGGAAAGAACGGCAGTTCTTCGGGCGCGACCTGGCGCACGATAATCTCGGCGCCATATCGGATGATTGCCTCATCTGTCATGATTTGCAGATGCCTCTTCCTGGTACCACCCAAGCGCATTCTCCCTCTACCGGGAGACATTTCGCCATTCTTCCAGAAAGTCGCGGCCAACGAAATACCGCCGCGGCCTCGTCAAGGTGATAATCCCGGCACACGGCCGGAGAAGGGCGGCTCAGCCCCGGTGTCCCCACCCGGCCACCGGTGCCACCGCCTGCCACCGGGCTCGGACCGGCGCGGCCGGGCCGCGGTCGTCCGGATCCGGGTCGTGAGGCCGCCCTGTCGGGTCACGGCAGCCGGGGCAGCAGCAGGCGGGCCACGTCGTAGGCACGGCTGATCGGGGACCGGTCGTCGCCGGGCTTCCAGTCCTCCGCCGTCCACACATCCGACATGACCGCCTTGACGAAACCCCAGGCCACGACGCGGTCCACCGGGATCGCCAGCTCGTCGGACAGCTGCTCGACCCGGGCCGGGACCAGTGCGGTCAGCGCCTCGTCGCGGTCGTCCGGATCCGGGTCGAACAGCATCGTGGCGGCGTCGTAGCCGGGGTCGCCGACCAGACCGTGCGGGTCGATCGCCAGCCAGGGCTCCCGCGTCGCGCTCAGGACGTTGTCGTGGTGCAGGTCACCGTGCAGGACGACGCGTTCGGTGGCCGAGGCGCACAGCTCGCGCATCAGCCCGCCCGCGCGCACGACGAGGTCCAGAGGCAACGGCCCGGCCTCACCGTGCGTGGCGGCGTAGTCGTCGAACGCCTTGACCTGCGACGACGCCTCCGGCAGCGGGCAGCCGGGCGGTGGTGGAACGTGCAGGCGCCGCATGACGGCGGCCAGCGCCGAGGTCGCCTCGGAGTCCCTGCCGGGCACCAGATGACGAAGGCGCCGGCCGGGGACGGCGCGCTCCAGCAGCAGCGCGCCGCGTGCGAGGTCGACGCGCAGCGGCCGGACCGCTCCGCGGCCGCCGAACGCCGCGAGAGCGGGCGCCTCCTCGGCCAGCGACGTACCGCTCGGCACGCCCAGCTTGAGCACGGCCGGCGTGCCGTCCCCGAGGACCACCCGCGTGACGTAGTGGTAGGACAGCTCGTACGGCTCCCCCACCGTCAGGTCCCAGTCGCGGGCCACGGCCTCCAGGATGGTCGGCAGCTCCGCCAGCCACCGGGCGCCGTCGTCGCCCCACACCCCCATGACGTTCCCGGCCAGTTCATCGGTCACCATGATCACCACCGTAGCGGAGCCGCGACCGCCCGGCGGCGACGCCTTCGCGTTCCGGCCGGACGGCTCCTCGCGGTGAATCGCGGGCGATCGCGGAATCGGCCCGCGCCGGCGAACTGAAAGTTTCAACTTCCCGGTGTGACGTTTTCGGACTCGAATTCGTCAGTTAATATGACGATCAGCTTTGGGAGCACTCCCACTCACCGGAACCCCCTCCCACATGGACCAGTCGTTCTACTTCTGCAGCGACGTGAACTTCACGTGACCGCGGGGCTCCGCCGGGGCACCCTCTCCCCCGGCGGAGCCCCGCCAGGGCACCACCCGCCGACGCGGCGGGAACCACGACGGGGTACGGTCACGGACAGCGAGGCCGGCGGCCGCCGGTCCTCGCCGTCGCTCGTTCGACGCCGTGACCGCCCGCCGGAAGGCCCATGATGACGATCGCGACCGCCGACCTGTACGACGAGCGGGGAGACGAGCTCGACTCCTGCGACCTGCAGCTGCGCCAGTACGGCGGGCGCCGCGCCTTCCACGGCGTGATCGCCACTGTGCGCTGTCACCAGGACAACGCCCTGCTCAAGGGCTACCTGTCCGAACCCGGCGAAGGACGGGTGCTGGTGGTCGACGGCGGCGGGTCGCTGCACACCGCCCTGATGGGCGACGTCATCGCGGGCATGGCCGTGGCCTCCGGCTGGTCGGGCGTCGTCATCAACGGAGCCGTCCGCGACGTCGCGGCCCTGGCCGCCCTCGACCTCGGCGTCAAGGCCCTGGGGTCCAATCCCCGCAAGAGCACCAAGAACGGCACCGGGGAACGCGACGTGCCGGTGAGCTTCGGCGGGGTCACCTTCCTGCCCGGGGCCGAGCTCTTCAGCGACGACGACGGCATCCTCGTCACCAGGAAGTGAACCCGCGGGACGCTCAGGCGTCCCCGGGCGGCAGCAGTTGCTCGGCCCAGATGATCTTCCCCATGGAGGTCTGCCGGCTGCCCCAGCGGTCGGCGACCTGGGCCACCAGGAGCAGGCCGCGGCCTCCCTCGTCGAAGACCCGCGCGCGGCGAAGGTGCGGGGCGGCGCTGCTGCCGTCGGACACCTCGCAGATGAGGGCGTCGTCGCGGATCAACCGCACCTGTATCGGGGCGCCGCCGTACCGGATGGCGTTGGTGACCAGCTCGCTGACGATCAGCTCGGTCGCGGGCACCATCTCCTCCAGCCCCCACGCCACCAGTTGCCGGGCCGCCGCCCGGCGCGCCTCGGGGACCGCCAGGGGCTCCGAGGGGAGCCGCCACGTGCGCACCTGGTCGGCGGCGAGCGTGGCGGTCCGGGCCAGGACCAGGGCGATGTCGTCGGCGGGGCGCTGGGTCAGCACGGCGTCGAGCACGTTGTCGCAGGTCTCCTCCAGCGAGCGGGCGGGGCCGTCGAGGGCCCGCCGCAGCAGGCCGAGCCCCACCTCGATGTCGCGGTCGGCGGTCTCGATGAGGCCGTCGGTGTACAGCGCGAGCAGGCTGCCCTCGGCGAGTTCGATCTCGACGGCCTCGAACGGCAGCCCGCCCAGGCCGAGCGGAGGCCCGGGCGGCAGGTCCACCAGCCGCACCCCGCCCTCCGCGTCGGCCAGCACGGGCGGAGGATGGCCGGCCCGCGCCATGCTGCAGCGCCGGGTCACCGGGTCGTACACCGCGTACAGGCAGGTGGCGCCGACCTCGCCCATGGTGCCCTCCGGCTGCCCCCGCGCGTCGGGGCCCTCCTCGCGGTCGAGGCGGACGACCAGGTCGTCCAGCCGGGTGAGCAGTTCGTCGGGGGGAAGGTCGACGTCGGCCAGGGTGCGCACGGCGACGCGCAGCCGGCCCATGGTCGCGGAGGCCTGGACACCGTGGCCGACCACGTCGCCGACGACCAGCGCGACCCGGGCGCCGGACAGCGGGATGGCGTCGAACCAGTCGCCGCCGATGTGGAGGCCGGAGCTGGACGGCAGGTAGCGGTAGGCGACCTCCATCGCGGGCAGTCCCGGCGGCCGTTCGGGGAGCAGGCTGCGCTGCAGCGTCAGGGCGGTGCTGCGCTCGTGGGTGTACCGGCGGGCGTTGTCGATGGTCACCGCCGCCCTGGCGACGATCTCCTCGGCCAGCAGCAGGTCGTCCTCGGTGAAGGGCTCGGACGTACGGTGCCGGAGGAAGTGCGCCAGCCCCAGGGTCGCGCCGCGTGCGCGCAGCGGCAGCAGCATCACCGAGTGGATGCCCACCTGGGCCGCGCGCGCGGCGCGCGGCGCGCACGCCCGGACCCACTCCCACAGCAGGGGGTCGTCGGGACGGTGCTTGGTGGCCCTGCCCGTCGCCAGCGCCTGGACCGGCGCGGAGCACGCCGGGTACACGCCGCTCTCCCCCTGCGCCATCACCGCCTCCGGGCAGCCCTCCAGAACCGAGCGGTGGGCCGCCCGGCGGAACTCCGCCGGCTCGTCGTACGGCACCGGTTCCGGCTCGTCGCCCCGCGCGACCGACTCCAGCAGGTCGATGGCGGCGAAGTCGGCGAGCCCGTCGACGGCCACCTCCGCCAGTTCCTCCGCCGTCCTGACCACGTCGAGGGTGCTGCCGATGCGCTCGGCGGCGTCGTTGAGCACGGCCAGGCGCCGCCTGGCCCAGTGCTGGTCGGTGACGTCGAAGACCGTGGTCGACGTCCCGCGCACGCCGCCGGTCTCGTCGGCGACCGGGGAGAAGATCACCGACCAGTACCGCTCCTCCGGGTGCCCGGGGGGCCTGCCGTAGGACTCGCGGGACACCACCTCACCGGTCCGCAGCACGTGCCGGTGGATGTCGTCGTACTCGTCGTAGGGAGGGTAGGGCAGGATCTCCCGCGGGGTGAGGCCCAGCATCTCCTCTTCGCCGCGGCCCAGCAGGCGCGTCATCCGCTCGTTGGCGCCGACCAGCCGCGCCTCGTGGTCGTACACGGCCACGGGCACCGGGAGCTGAGCGAGCGCGGAGTTCCACAACTCCGCCGCCTCCGACGGAACCAGCCGGTCGTGTCGTTCTCCCAGAGGGGGGACGATCTCGTCGTCCATGCGTTCCCCGCCATCGTTCTCGTGCGGAGCGCGGCCGGTGAGGGCCCGTCGGGACACCGGCGTCCCCGCACACCGCCCTTGCGAGCCTACCGCCCGGACCGGCCGCCCTCCCGCGACGACCCCCTGCCCGCCGACGGCGTTCTCTCACCACCAAGGTGGTACGCATCCTCTTACTTCTACTCGCACATTGAAGCAGAATTAGTAAGTGATAGCGTAGCAATATGAAGGATCACCAGGCGACGCCCCTATCCCCGCCCCAGCGAGACGGAGGTGCTCGGCGGGCGGGCGCGCCCCACTGGACCGAGCACGTGATCTGGTGGCACGTCCACCCACTGGGATTCACCGGGGCCGAACCCGAGGCCGTGTCCGCTCCGGTCCGCCACCGCCTCGACCGGATCATCGGCTGGCTCGACTACGCCGTCGAGCTCGGCGCGTCCGGGCTGCTGCTGGGACCGATCTTCGCGTCGGAGACCCACGGGTACGACACCGTCGATCACCACCGCCTCGACCCCCGGCTGGGCGACGCCGGGGATTTCGCCCGGCTGGTCACGGCCGCGCACGACCGGGGCATGCGGGTGCTGCTCGACGGTGTGTTCAACCACGTCGGCCGCGGTTTCCCGGCCTTCCGCCGCGTCCTCGCACAGGGCCTGGCGGCGCCGGAGGCGAACTGGTTCCACCTGAGCCAGCCGGACGGCGCGGGTCCCGGCGCCGAACCCGGCTACGAGACGTTCGAGGGGCACCGGCGGCTGGTCGCGCTGAACCACTCCGAACCGGCGGTGGCCGATCACGTCACCGATGTCATGTGCCACTGGCTCGACGCGGGGGCCGACGGCTGGCGCCTGGACGCGGCCTACGCCGTGCCGCCGGCGTTCTGGGCCGAGGTCCTCACCCGCGTCCGCGCCGAGCACCCTGGCGCGTACTTCGCCGGCGAGGTGATCCACGGCGACTACGCCGCGATCGTCCGCGACTCCACGATGGACACGGTGACGCAGTACGAGCTGTGGAAGGCGATCTGGAGCTCCCTCAACGACCGCAACCTCTTCGAGCTCGCCTGGGCGCTCGACCGGCACAACTCCTTCCTCGCCTCCTTCGCCCCGCTGACGTTCGCCGGCAACCACGACGTCACGCGCCTGGCCAGCGCCCTGACCGACCTGCGCCACCTGCCGCACGCCCTGGCCGTTCTGTTCACCGTCGGCGGCACCCCCGTCGTCTACTACGGGGACGAACAGGCGTTCCGGGGCGTCAAGGAGCACCGCGCCGGCGGCGACGACGCGATCCGCCCGCCCTTCCCCGCCGGCGGCCCCGGGGAGCTCGACCCCGGCGGGTGGCCGGTGTACCGGCTGCACCAGGACCTCATCGGGCTGCGCCGGCGCCATCCCTGGCTGCACCGCGCGCGGAGCCGGCCTCTGCACCTGTCCGGCACCCGGCTGGCGCTCGAGGTGAGCGACGGCCGGCAGCGGCTGGTGACCGTCCTCAACCTCGACGACGCCCCCTTCGAGCAGACCGTCCCCGGCCTCACCCGGGTGCTGGCGGGAGAGGCGGTCCTGCGCGGCGCGACCGTCACCCTGCCCGGCCACGGCTGGGCCGTGCTGGGCGACCACGACCCTCTGGAACGGAAAGGACAGTCATGACCACCTCCCCCGCACCGGCCTCGCCGCCCGCCTACCCGATGGCCCGGACGTGCCCGTACGGCTTACCGCCCGATCTCTCCCGCCTGCGGGAGGAGGAGCCGATCACCAGGGTGCGGCTGTGGGACGGCAGCACTCCGTGGCTGGTGACCCGCTACGACGACGTGCGCGCGGTGCTGGCCGACCCGAGGTTCAGCGCCGACGCCGGCCGGCCGGGGTACCCGGCGCGCGGGCCGTCCAGCCGGGCACGCCGACAGGGGCCCGGCTCGTTCATCACCATGGACCCGCCCGAGCACACCCGCCACCGCCGGATGCTGATCAGGGAGTTCACGGTGCGGCGGACCGAGACGCTGCGCCCGGTGGTCGAGGAGACCGTCGAGCGGCTCCTGTCCGGCATGGCCGCGGGCGGGCAGCCCGTGGACCTGGTCCAGGCCTTCGCGCTCCCTCTCCCGTCGACCGTCATCTGCCACCTGCTCGGTGTGCCGTACGCCGACCACGCCTTCTTCGAAGAGCAGAGCCGCCGCATGCTCGACCTCCAGGGCGATCCCTCCGCCGCCGCGGACGCGGCCCGGACCCTCGCCGCCTACCTTCGCGACCTGGTCGTCGCCAAGGCCGCCGCCCCGGGAGACGATCTCATCGGCCGGCTCGTCCTGCGGCACGTCCGTACCGGGGAGCTGACCCTGCGGGAGACCGTGGCCACCGCGATGCTGCTGCTCGTGGCCGGGCACGAGACCACCGCGAACATGATCGGCCTCGGGGTGCTGACGCTGCTGCGCCATCCGGAGCAGGCCGCCGAGATCCGTGACGCGGACGATCCCGCCGTCGCGGACGCCGCCGTGGAGGAGTTGCTGCGCCTGCTCACGGTCGCCCACACCGGCAGGCGCCGGGTCGCCGTCGAGGACGTCGAGCTGGGCGGGGTGACGATCAGGGCGGGCGAGGGCGTCATCGCCGCCGCGGACGCCGCCAACCGCGACCCCGCCGTCTTCGCCGTCCCCGACGAGCTGGACATCCACCGCGCTCCCAACCACCACGTCGCGTTCGGCTTCGGGGTGCACCAGTGCCTCGGCCAGCCGCTCGCCCGGCTGGAACTGCGGATCGCCTACCGGGCCCTGTTCCGCCGCTTCCCCTCCCTGCGCCTGGCCGTCCCCGACGACCGGCTGAGCTTCCTCCACACCATGCCCATCTACGGCGTCAGGTCGCTCCCCGTCACCTGGTGACGGCCCGGCCGGGCCGGATCTCTGGCGTAATCTGCAATATCTGTGACGTTGACGCCATCCGGGGCCCGCGACCAGCATGGAAGGCATGCAGCGGCATGTCGTGATCGTGGCCTTCGAAGGCTTCCAGCTGCTCGACCTGGCCGGACCGGCCGATGTGTTCTCCACCGCGAGCCTGCTGGTGCGGGACGGCGGCTACCGGGTCGAGGTGGCCGCCGTACGCGAAGGGCCGGTCGCCGCCGGCAACGGGATCACGGTGACCGCCGCCCGCGCGCTCGGCGAGATCGAGGGCCCGGTCGACACGTTGCTGGTCGTCGGCGGCCTGTCGGTGCCGGAGCACCTGGCCGACCGGGAGCTGGTCGGCGCGATCGCGCGCCTGGCCGCCGGCGCCCGCAGGGTCACGTCGGTGTGCAACGGCGCGTTGCTCCTCGCGGAGGCCGGCCTGCTGAACGGCCGCCGGGCGACCACCCACTGGCTCACCGCCGGCGACCTGGCCGCCCGGTACCCGGAGGTGGAGGTGGACGCCGACCCGATCTACATCGAGGACGGGAAGGTGTGGACCTCGGCCGGGGTCAGCTCGGGTGTCGACCTGGCGCTCGCCCTGGTGGCCCGCGACCACGGGCACGCCCTGGCCCGGAACGTGGCCTGCGGCCTGGTGGTGTACCTCCACCGGCCCGGCGGGCAGAGCCAGTTCAGCACGCCGATGCAGGCGATGACGCCGCGCAGCGAGCCGCTGCGGGAGCTCCAGGCGTACATCGACCTCAATCCCGCCGCCGACCTGAGCGTCCCCGCCCTGGCCCGCCGGGCGGGGATGAGCGAGCGGCACTTCTCACGGGTTTTCACCGAGCAGACCGGGCTCTCGCCGGGCAGGTACGTCGAGCGCAGCCGCGCCGACACGGCCCGGCGGCTCCTGGAGGTCACCGGTCACCCCCTGGACAGGGTGGCCAGGGAGTCCGGGTTCGGTACGCCGGAGACCCTTTACCGCGTGTTCCGCCGCCACTGGCGGATCTCACCCGGCGACCACCGTCGCCGGTTCCAGTCGAAGGAGAATCCACGTTGCGCGTCGCCATCCCTCTCTACCCCCGCTTCACCGCCCTCGACGCCGTCGGGCCGTACACGGTGATGGCCTTCGCCCCGGGGTGCACGGTGACCTTCGTCGCCGCCGAGCCCGGTCCCGTCCTGGACGACCGGGGGACCCTCAGCCTGGCGGCCACGGCCTCCTACGCCGACCTGCCCGACCCCGACGTGGTGATCGTGCCGGGCGGACCGGGGACGGGGGACGCCCTGTCCGACCCGGACCTGGTGGGCTGGATCGCCCGGGCGCACGAGCACACGCGCTGGACGACGTCGGTGTGCAGCGGGTCGTTCCTGCTGGGCAAGGCGGGACTGCTCGGTGGCAGGAGGGCGACCTCGCACTGGGCCATCCTCGATCAGCTCGCGAAGTTCGGGGCCCAGCCGGTGAGCGAGCGGGTCGTGACCGACGGCAGGATCGTGACCGCGGCGGGCGTGTCCTCGGGCATCGACATGGCCTTGGCGCTGCTCGCCCGCGCCTTCGACGAGACGACGGCGCAGGCGGTGCAACTGGTGATCGAGTACGACCCACAGCCGCCGTTCGACGCCGGCTCCCCGAAGACGGCTCCGGCGGGGCTGGCCGAGCGGGCGCTGAGCCTTCTTTAGAGCGCCTTCCTCCGCCCGGTGGGCCAGAGGTGCTCCTCGAGGCAGCGGTCGTGCTCATGGCCGCGCTCCGCTCGGCGGCGAGGGGCGCCCCTCGAGGCCCTCACTCGGCGATGGCGCGCATGGCGATGACCTTGGTGATGCGGACCCGTACGACGATCTCGCCGGGGACGCCGTTGCGCCTGCCGAACTCCTCGGCGCGGTCGGGGCCCATGTAGCGCCCGCCGAGCACCGTGGCCCATTTGACCAGCTCGTCCAGGTCGTCGGAGAGGGTCGCGGTGCCGTCGATCATGACGAAGGAGTACGGCGGGCGCTCCTCGTCGACGCAGGCGGCGAGCCGGGGATCGCGGCGCAGGCTCTTGGACTTCTGGCCGGTGCCGCTGGTGGTGAAGACCAGGTCGTCACCGTCGAGAGTGAACCAGACGGGGGTGACGTGCGGGCGGCCGTCGCCCCGCGCCACCCCGATCTTCGCCGTCCGCGTCCCCTCGAGCACGAACTCGCGCCACTCACTGTCACCCATTCGCTCCATACCGTCACGGTACCGGCACACCGCGCCGATCTCGGGCCGGACCCGCCGGAACGGTCAGCGGCGGCGCGCGGCCCGTTCGGCGGCGTCCATGGCCTCGGCCTCGTCCGGGGTGGGGGCGGAGCCGCCGAGGTGGGCGGGCTGCCACCAGGCCCCCGGGCGGCCGCCGGGATAGGCGCGCTGCACCCGCTCGAGCTGCTCGGACAGTCGGACGCGCAGGTCGGCGGTGAGCCGGGCGACGTCCTCCCCCGGCTTGGGGAACATGGGCTCGCCGACGTCGACGGTGACGGGCAGACGCCGCTGGAGGAGGTTCTTCGGGCGGCCCTTGGTCCACATGCGCTGGGTGCCCCAGACGACGACGGGGATGAGCGGCACCTCGGCGGCGGCCGCCATGCGGACCGCGCCGTTCTTGATCTCCTTGACGGTGAAGGACCGGCTGATCGTCGCCTCGGCGAACACCCCGACCACCTCGCCGGACCGCAGGTCGCGCACGGCCCGGTCGTACGCCCCGGCCCCCGCCGCCCGGTCGACGGGGATGTGGCGCATGCCGCGCATCAGCGGCCCGGAGACCGGGTGGGCGAAGACCTCCTTCTTGGCCATGAACCGCACCAGGCGGCGGGAGGGCAGCGCGCCGTACCCCACGAAGATGAAGTCGAGATAGCTCACGTGGTTGCTCACCAGCACCGCGCCGCCGCTCGCCGGCACCCGCCCGGCCCCCTCCACGGCGACCCGGAGGTCGAGCGCCTTGAACAGCCCGCGCGCGGTCGCGATCACCAGGGGGTACACGATCTCAGCCATGTACCGAACAGTAACCTACGTTCGCGTAAGTTGCGCGCGGTGTCCAGGAGCGTGCCTACTTCAGTCCCGAGAAGCTCATGGTCGCCACGAAGTGCCGCTGCGCGACGATGAACGCCACGACCAGCGGGAGCGTCGCGGCGAGGTTGCCCGCCATCAGCGCCGACCACTCGGTGTGCCGGGCCCCCGCGAAGGTGGCCAGGCCCATCTGCACCGTGTAGGTGTCCTCGGAGCTGATCGCGACGAGCGGCCAGATCAGGTCGTTCCAGGCGCCGAGCAGCGTGAAGACGGTCAGCGTGGCGAGCGCCGGGCGGGCGAGCGGGAGCACGACCCTGAAGAACACGCCGAGACGCGAGGCCCCGTCGATCGTCGCGGCCTCCTCCAGCTCCCGGGGCAGCGACAGGAAGAACTGCCGCATCAGGAAGACGCCGAAGGCCGAGGCCAGCCAGGGGACGAAGGCCGCGCCGAGCGTGTCGATCAGCCGCAGGTTCCGGAACATCATGAAGGTCGGGATCATGAGCACCTGCACCGGCACCATGACCGTGGCCATGATCAGGGCGAAGGTGACCCCCCTGCCCCGGAACCGCAGGCGGGCGAAGCCGTAGCCCGCCAGGGAGCAGAGCACCAGGTGCCCGGCCACGGCGACCGCGGAGACGATGACCGTGTTCAGCAGCCAGCGCGGGTAGTCGTCCTCGGTGAAGATCCGCTGGAAACCGGCCAGGGTGAAGTGGGAGGGCCACAGGCGCGGCGGATAGCGGTTGATGTCGGTGTCCGGCATGAACGCGGTGAGCGTCATCCACACCAGCGGCGCCACGAACACCAGTGCCGTCGGCATCAGGATCAGGTGGGCGAGCCAGTGCCGCCGCCCCTTCCCGGACGGGTGCGGGCGCCGGTGGAGCGCGGTCGTTCCGGTCATTTGGCCTCCCCCCGGCGCGAGTACCACAGGGCCAGCGCCGACACCACGAGCGTGAGCACGAACAGGCCGTAGGCGACCGCGGCCCCGTAGCCGGAGTGGAACAGCTGGAACGCCTGCTGGTACAGGTAGAAGACGATCACGGTGGTGGAGTCGAGCGGCTGCCCCTTGGTGGTGGTGTAGACGAGGTCGAACAACTGGAGCGCGTTGATCGTCTGCCAGATCACCAGGAACACCGTGGCCGGGCGCAGCTGGGGCACGGTGACGTTCGTGAACACCTGCCACCAGCCGGCGCCGTCGACCCGCGCGGCCTCCGTCAGCTCGCGCGGGATGTCCTGCAGCGCCGCGAGGTACACCACGGCCGGGAGGCCGACGCCGCCCCACAGGGAGATGACGACCAGCACGATCATGGCCTGACCGGGGTCCTGCATGAACCCCATGCGGGGCAGGCCGACCGCCTGGAGCAGCGTGTTGGCCACGCCGAACTCCGGGTCGAAGACGAAGTCGGCGAGGATGCCGGTGGCGGCGGCCGAGACGACGTACGGCACGAAGATGCAGGTGCGGTAGAACCCGATCAGCCTGATGGGCCGGTTGAGGGCGATCGCCAGCGGCAGCCCGAGGAGCACCGAGCCGGGCACGAACAGCACGGTGTACAGCAGCGTGTGCCCGGTCGCGGCCAGCAGGTCGGTGTCGCTCAGCATGTCGCGGTAGTTCTGCAGCCCGACGAACTCCCCGCCGGAGATCAGGTCTCCGTCGCGCAGCGACAGCAGCAGCGCCCACGCCGCCGGGAACAGCGACAGCCCCACGATCACCAGGGTCGCCGGGAGCACGAAGCCCCATCCGGTCAGGTCGGGCAGCAGGCGGCGGGGACCCACGCGGAGAGGCACCCGCCGCACGCCCACGGAGACGCTCATCGTGACCTCGCGAGCACCCGGCCGGACTCCTCGGCCGCCTGGTCGAGGGCCTGCTGCGGCGGCGTGCCGCCGATCATCGCCCGGGCGATGGCGTTGCCCATCTTCTCGGACAGGTCCGGATAGGCCTCCAGGACCGGGCGGGCCTGCTTGGCGTTGGCGAGGTTGGCGGTGAACACGTCCACGCCGGGGAAGTCCTTGACGAACTTCTTGTAGGCCGGCAATTCCATGGTCGCCTTGCGGACGGGGAGGTTGCCGAGGCCGAGCGTCCACCGGGCGTCCTGCTCTGGCCGTGTGAGCCAGGTCAGGAAGTCGGTGGCGGCCTTGGCCCGGCGCGAGCCGTTGTCGAACACCACCCAGTTGTCCGGACCGGCGATGGTCTCGTGGTTCCCCGCGTATCCCGGCAGGACCTGGACGCCGTAGGAGATCTTGTGCTCGATGAAGTCGAGCAGCGCGTAGGGCCCGGCGACGACCATGCCGAGCTTCCCGCTCTGGAACAGCGGCAGGAACTTCTCGCCGTTCTGGTCAAGGTAGACCGACTTGTCCTGGCGGGCCATCGCCTGCCAGAGGCCGAGCGCCTGCACCGCCTGCGGGGTGTTGACGGTCGCCTTCTTCCCGTCCGCCGAGACGATCGCACCGCCCTGCTGCCACAGCATGGGCCAGAACCGCCACGTGGTGTCCTCGGTGCCGGTGACCGGGTAGGCCGTGCCGTACACGCCCTTGTCGGGCGAGGTCAGCTTCTTGGCGGCGGCGCGGAAGTCGTCCCAGGTCCAGTCCTTGGACGGGTACGGCACCCCCGCCGCGTCGAACAGCTTCTTGTTGTAGACGACGGCGAGGTTGTCGACGATGGCCGGGATGCCGATGACCTTGTCCTTCACCTCGGCCACCGCCCGCTCCGAGGGCCAGAAGTCGTCCCAGCCGAACGCCGGGTCGTGTACGACCTTGCTCAGGTCGTACACCTTCGGGCTCTTGGCCAGGTGGGCCCCCCAGGAGCCGTACATGTAGGCGATGTCCGGGGCGTCCCCGCCCGCGAGCGCCGCCTGCACCTTCTGCAGCATGTTGTCGACGTTGGTGGTGCCGACGGCCGGCACGACCTGGACGCCCGGGTGGGTGCGGTTGTAGTCGGCCGCGAGCCCGTCGATGACCTTGGCCTGGAGCTCCACCTGGCCGTGCCACCAGACGACCTTCACCGGACCCGAGGAATCCTCGGCGGGCGCCCCGCACGCGGCGAGCGCCGCGACCGCGACGGCCGCGGCGACCAGCGCTCCCCTCAGGCGCCCGCTCACGACCGGCTCCGCAGCGGCTCCGGCAGCAGGTCGCCGTGCGCCCGCACCATGTCGTCGCACAGCTCCGCGATGGCCTCGACGGTGAGCGACGCTGCGGTGTTGGGGTCGGCCATCATGGCGTGCCGGATGTACTCCGGCCGCCCCTCGACGGCGGCGCGCACGGTGAGCTCGTTGACGGCGACGTACGCGCGGTTCAGGGCCGCGCACTGCGGCGGCAGGTCCGGCACCGCGGTGGGACGCACGCCGAGCGCGTCCACCGCGCACGGGACCTCCACGACGGAGCCCGCGGGGAGGTTGCCGATCAGCCCGCGGTTCACCACGTTGCCGTAGACCACGCGGGGAGTGCCGGTGACGATGCTGTGGATGATCTGCGGCGCGTACTCCATGGTGGCCTCGACGGCGATCGGCCGGCCGGCCCGCAGGGCGTCCCGGGTGGCCTCGTAGCGGCGCACGTTCTCCTCGCTGATGCCGATGTAGGCGCCCACCGGGAGGCGCAGCCGCTCGATCTCCTGGTCGCTGTGCAGGTACCAGGGGACGTACTCCGCCGAGTGCTCGCTGCTCTCGGTGGGATAGACCCCCAGCCGCCGGTACATGTCGACGCGGACCCGCCGCAGCAGGCCGGGGTCGCGCTCGATGGCCTCGTCGAGGAGCGGGTACAGGCTCTCCCCCGCCCGCTCGAACCGCAGCACCCACGCCTGGTGGTTCACCCCGGCCGCGAGGTAGGAGACCTCTTCCAGGGGGACGCCGACGAGCTGGGCGAGGTCGTGCATCGTCCAGTGCACCGAGTGGCACAGGCCGACGACGTTCTTGACGGGGGTGGCCGCGGCGAGGTACCAGACGTTCATCGCCATCGGGTTGGTGTAGTTGAGCAGCCAGGCGTCCGGGCACAGCTCGGCGATGTCGCGGCCGATCCCGTCCAGCACCGGGAAGGTGCGCAGCGCCCGGAAGATCCCGCCGACACCGAGGGTGTCGCCGATGGTCTGGCGCAGGCCGTGGCGCGCCGGGATCTCGAAGTCGGTCCGCGTCGCGTCGATCATCCCGACCTGGATGATGTTGATCACGAAGTCGGCGCCGTCGAGGGCGGGCCGCCGCTCCAGGTGGGTGGTGATCTTCAGCGCGCCGCCCGCGCCCTTCTCGGCGGCGATGTAGCGGGCCGCGGCCTCGGCCGTCTCCAGGCGGTCGGGGTTGATGTCGTGCAGGGCGATCTCCAGGTCGGAGCGCTCTCGCAGTTCGGGGAAGCCGAACAGGTCGGTGAGCAGTCCCTGCGTGAACTCGACGCTGCCGGCGCCGAGGAATGCGATCTTCACAAGAGGTGCACCTCGTCCCAGGTGGGCTGCGCGGCGGTACCACCCGCCGCGCGGGTCGAAAGGGTCCCGGACGCCGCGGCGACCAGGACGCTCTGTCGAAGGTCCAGGCCGCGCAGCCGGGCCGCGATGAATCCGGCATTGAAGGAGTCGCCGGCGCCGACGGTGTCGACCACCGGCCCGGCTTGCGGCAGGTGGGGCGGGAGGACCCGTACGGCCTCGCCGTCCTGCCAGGTCAGCGCCCCGGCGGCGCCGTCCTTGACGACCGGCAGCACGCCGCGCGCGGCGAGCGCCCCGGCGGCCTTCTCCAGCACGTCCTCACGGGTGATGGCCAGGGCCTCGGCGGCGTTGGGCAGCAGCACGTCCACCGCCGCGAGCACCTCCTCGAGCCCCCGCCACTGCCCCGACGGGTCGTCGTTGGTGTCCAGCGAGGTCGTACCGGGCGCCGCCCGCAGCAGGTCCGGCAGCCCGGCGGCCAGGCGCGGCTGGAGGAAGTAGGACGCCACGTGCACGTGCCGGGCGGCCGCGACGAGCCGTTCGGGCACGTCGGCGGCGGTGAGGTACGGCAGGCAGCCGGGCGCGGTGAGGATGGCCCGCTCCCCCGCGCCCTCGGTCAGCACGACGGTCAGCGCGGTCGGCCGCTCGTCGATCACGCAGTGGGAGGTGTCGACGCCGGCCTCGGCGAGCACGCCGAGGACCAGGCGGCCGGCGGCGTCGTCCCCGACGCGCCCGGCGAAGGCGGTGCGCAGCCCCAGGCGGGCGGCCCCGTGCGCGGTGATCGCGCCGGACCCGCCCAGCACCAGCTCACCGCGCTCCACAAGCTCTTCGTGCTGGCCGTACGCCGGCCGGCGTGGCGCTCCGGAGAGCACCACGTCGGGGTTGGCGTCGCCGATGACCAGCAGGTCGTACTCAGGTGCCACGGCAGGGGGTTCGGGGGGTCGCGTCGAGCTCCAGCTTCTTCTTGAGGGAGTTGAAGTTCAGGCTGTTGGCCTTGGAGCAGAACTTTGAGGTGGACAGGTTGTACTCCACTTCGAACACCGCCTTGCCGGCCTTGACGAACTGGTCGTAGCCGTAGTCACCGTTGTCGGCGGTGGTGCACTCGGAGAACTCGAAGCACTGCTCGTTCAACGCGAAGTCGAAGTAGGGCAGCAGCTTCGGGATCTGGGCGTTGTCGTTCTTCAGCGCCACCGACAGGCCGCGCTTGTGGGCCTCGTTGGCGAGCCAGGTGTTGTAGGCCAGCTGGTCCTCCGCCTTGAGCGGGAAGCCGGTCTTGTTGGTGTAGCCGTCGACGTTGTCGGGCTCGACGGCGTCGAAGCCCTTGGCCTTGCACATGTCGAGGCGGGACTTCATGATCGTGCCGAGGGTGCCGCCGTACTGGCGGATGTCGAGCCAGCGCTCGCCCTCCCAGCCGTCCAGGTTCTTGCCGAGCACCGAGGCCGGGAACTGCGCGGCGTCGGGACGCCAGTTCTCGTACGACCCGGCGCTGATGTAGCAGACGACCTTGCGGCCGGCCTTGGTGTCGTGCAGCGACTTCACCAGGGCGCTGCCGGTGTTGAACCCGTCGATGTCGTACATCTGCACGTCGAGGAAGGGAGCCGAGGGCACGCTCTTGAGCTGCCACTGCCAGCTGGTCTGCAGGGCGGGCTTCCAGCAGCCCGAGCAGGCGACCGGGTCGGGCAGGGCGGCGGCCTGGGCCTGCGCCTGGACGGCCGTCAGGGACAGGACCGTCAGCGCGATGATGGATGTCAGCCGCGATAACCGCATGGACACTCCTCGCAAACAAGTAGGTTCCGGTGAAGTGGCGTCATGCGCGCTGTTCCTCACTCTCCGCGCCGCCTTGCCAGGGACGGACGGAGTGGCGAGGCCCATGTACTCGTCAGGGCTCACGCCAGCACGCGCATCGGGTCTCCTTTCCGGCCTACCTCGAATGCCCTTCAGATTTGCGCGTTTCTGCGTGAACTTCAAGCGTTTCGAGCATAAAGAGTCGATTACGGCCGAGTGGCAGGGCGCAGCGCGCTTGCCGGATGGCACCAACGGGCAGAGATCCTGCCGAGGCCACCAACGCCGGCCGAGGGGCGAGGTCATGAAGAAGCTCATCAACAGCCCGGAGAGCGTCGTCACCGACGCGCTCACCGGCATGGCCGAGGCCCACCCCGGCCTCCTCCGCGTGGACCTCGAGAACAAGATCATCTACCGCCGGCAGTGCCCCACCCCCGGCAAGGTCGGGCTGGTCTCCGGGGGCGGCTCCGGCCACGAGCCGCTGCACGCCGGCTTCGTCGGGTACGGCATGCTGGACGCCGCCTGCCCCGGAGAGATCTTCACCTCGCCCGTCCCCGACCAGGTCGCCGAGGCCACCAGGGCGGTCGAGGGCGGCGCCGGGGTGCTGTACGTCGTGAAGAACTACACCGGCGACGTGCTGAACTTCGACATGGCCGCCGAGCTGTGCGCCGAGGACGGCGTCGAGGTGGCCACCGTGCTCGTCAACGACGACGTCGCCGTCAAGGACTCCCTGTTCACCGCCGGCCGGCGCGGCACCGGCGCGACGGTCTTCGTCGAGAAGATCGCCGGGGCGCTGGCCGAGGCGGGTGCGCCGCTGGCGAAGGTGGCCAGGATCGGCGAGGAGGTCAACGCGCGCAGCAGGTCGTTCGGGGTCGCCCTGGCGGCCTGCACGGTTCCGGCCGCCGGCAAGCCGACCTTCGACCTGAGCGACCACGAGGTCGAGCTCGGCATCGGCATCCACGGCGAGCCGGGCCGCACCCGCGCCCCCGCCGCGCCCGCCGCCGACATCGCCCGCCTCGCCTTGGACGCGATCCACGCCGACCGGCCCCTGTCCGGGGGGAACCTGGTGATGGTCAACGGCACCGGCGCCACCCCGCTCGCCGAGCTGTACATCGTGTTCGCCGAGGTCGCCGCGTACATGCGGGAGAAGGGGGCCGAGCCCGTCCGGGCCCTGGTGGGCAACTACGTCACCAGCCTCGACATGCAGGGCTTCTCGATCACCGTGTGCACGCTGAACGACGAGCTCACCCGGCTCTGGGACGCCCCGGTGGAGACCCCCGCGCTCCGCTGGGGCCGATGATGGCAGCAGACCGACCGTCACAGGAGCCGCAACCTCATGGACGCCCAGTTCTTCGCCTCCTGGATCGAGGAGACCGCCCGCGTCGTCACCGACAACCGTGACCGGCTGACGCGGCTCGACGCCGCCATCGGTGACGCCGACCACGGCACCAACCTGCACCGCGGCTTCGTCGCCGCCGTCGACGCGCTGGCGTCCGACCCGCCCGACACCCCGGGGCGGGTACTGGTCGTCACCGGCATGACGCTGATCCGCAAGGTGGGCGGCGCCGCGGGCCCTCTTTACGGGACGGCGTTCCGGCAGATGGGGGTCACCTTCGGCTCCAAGCAGGAGATCACGCTCGCCGACCTCGCGGCGGCCCTGGAGGCGGCCGTGGCCGGCGTGCGCAAGCTCGGCGGCGCCGCCGAGGGCGACAAGACCATGGTGGACGCCCTCGCCCCCGCCGCGCGGGCCCTCACCGAGGCCGCCCACGGCGGGCTGAAGACCGAGGAGGCGCTGGACGTCACCCGGACCGCCGCCGAGGAGGGCGCGCGGGCGACCGTCCCGATGCAGGCGCGCAAGGGCCGGGCCAGCTACCTCGGCGAGCGCAGCATCGGCCATCTCGACCCCGGCGCCGCCTCCAGCGCGCTCATCATCGGCGCCCTGCGGTCGGTAGCCGGCGTATGACCGGTACGCCGGCCGAGAACATCGTCGGCATCGTCCTCGTCTCGCACAGCGCGGCGCTCGCGGCCGAGGCCGCCGCCCTGGCCCTGGAGATCGCCGGCTCCTACGTCCACGTCGTCCCGGCGGGCGGCACCGACGAGGGAGGGTTCGGCAACAGCTACGACAAGGTCGCGGCGGCCATCAGGACGGTCGACCGGCAGCGGGGCGTCGTCCTCATCCCCGACCTCGGCGGCTCGGTGCTCACCGCCCGCCTGTTCGAGGAGCCCGGCTCGATCGTCATCGCCGACGTCCCCTTCGTCGAGGGCGCCATAGCGGCCGCGGTCCTGGCCGGCGCGGGCGCCACCCTGGAGGAGGTCGTCCACGCCGCCGAGGAGGCCCGGCACTACCGCAAGGCCTAGACCCGTTCTCCGCACATCGCCCCGCCGTGCCCGCGGCGAGGTTCAGGAGATCCGCTCGGTGCCGCCGCTCAGCGCCGCGGCCTCGATGGCCGCCAGTAGCCGGTGGAGGCGAGCGGCGGTGTGGAAGCTCGGCCGCGGCAGGCGTCCTTCCTCGATCGCCCGGGCGATCTCCTGGTAGAGGGCCGCGACGTTGGCGACGGGTCCGGCGGCCGGGTCGAAGGGGACGCTTCGGTAGGTGTCCGGCACCTTCACCGGTTCGCCGTCGACGCGGATGTCCCAGTCCGTCCAGTGCAGGTACTTGCCCGGCTCGGTCGGGGTGACGGTCAGCGTGCCCTTGGAGCCGACCAGCTTGACGAGGAATCCGTCCGGACCGCCGCTCCCTCCGTGTACGGCGACCGACGCCGTGGCGCCGTCCCGCAGCGTGCCGTGCAGCAGCACGTGGCCGGGCACCAGGTTGGCCACCGTCCGGCCGGTCCCGGCGACGGCGACCCTGTCATGCGGCCGGGGCAGCCTGGCGGACACCTCCACGAGCTCACCCGCCATCCGCTCCAACGTCGCCAGGAAGTGACCGGCCATGATCGTCAGCACCGTGGTGCCTCCCGCCGGATCGGTGCTCCACTCGAGCTCCGGCGGGATGCTCGGGCCGCCCAGAGGAGCCCCCGAGGCGACCATGATGGCCGACTCCAGACGCCCGATGCGGCCCTCGGCGATCAGGTCCGCGACGAAGCGGGCGTCAGGGGACTGATATCCCTGCAGGCACACGGCGTGGACCACTCCGGCGGCCTCGGCGAGCTCGGCGAGCTCGCCCGCCTCGTCGTGGTCGACGGTCAGCGGCCATTCGGAGAGCACGTGCTTGCGTGCTTCCAGCGCGGCTCTGATGATCGCGGCGTGCCCGGGCGCCTTCACCGACACCACGACCAGGTCGACGTCGCTGTGGGCGACGAGCGCCGCCGCGTCCCCGAACGCGAGAGGGACGCCGTGCGCGGCCGCCGCCTTGTCGGCGCTCGCCTGGTTGGTCGTCGCCACCGCGGTCACGCCGAACTCCGCCAGCCCGGCGAGGGCGGGCAGGTGCGAGACGCCCGCCCAGCCGCTCGCTCCGACGACTCCGACTCTGATCATACGGATGACCCCCTAGTTGTATACCGATTGGTATGAAACTAAGGGAGGCGGAGCCGGGAGTTCAAGAGGTAATGTACTGATAGGTAAAAAACTTTGAGGAGGTTCCGGCATGGCAGGCGGCCGCCCCCGCGCCTTCGACGTCGACGCCGCACTCGACCGCGCCCTGGAGGTGTTCTGGCGGCAGGGGTACGAGGGCACTTCGCTGTCGGACCTGACGGCCGCGATGGGCATCAACCGGCCCAGCCTGTACGCGGCCTTCGGCAACAAGGAGGAGCTGTTCGCCAAGGTCCTGGACCGCTACATCACCGGCCCGGGAGCCTTCGCCGCCGAGGCCCTGACGGCCCCGACCGCGCGCGAGGTCGTCGCCCGCATGGTCGGCGGAGCCGTCGAGCTGACCACGGGACCGCACACGCCTCCGGGATGCCTGAGCGTGAACAGCGTCCACGCCTGCGGCCCGGCCTCGGCGCCGGCCCGCCAGGCGGCCATCGCCGCCCGGAAGGCCGGCGAGGTGGCCCTGCGCCGGCGGTTCGAGCAGGCGTCCGACCTGCCCGCGGGCCACGACCCCGCCACCCTCGCCCGGCTCGTCCACACCATCACCGACGGCATCGCGGTGCAGGCGGCGAGCGGCCGCGGCCGCGACGAGCTGCGCCAGATCGCCGACCTCGCGCTGGGCGCCCTGTTCTCCTCGCCGAGCTGAGGACGCGACCGGAGGGCACCGCTCCCCCGTCACCCGGGGTGGCCCGCACGCGCCCGCGGAGCGGCACGGCCCTCCACGCGTTCCCCGTCATGGGTTTGAAATCGGATCAGCATTAAGGTTAGCCTTACCTAAATCGCGCTGCGGGAGCTCCGCCGGCGCGACCTCTTCGGCTCGACCTCCCCTTTTCCTGAGTCGGACGCCGTCCCCTGCCCATGAATGACGAGGAACACCCATGCCGTTCAGGTACACGCTCCCGGCGATCGCCCTCGCAGCCGTGCTGGCCCTCAGCGGCTGTTCCGGCGCCGAGAAGGAGAGCGCGGCCACGCCCGCCGCGACCGGCGGCGCGGCGTTCCCCGTGACGATCGACAGCGCGCTCGGCCAGGCGAAGATCACCAAGAGGCCCGAACGCGTCGTCACCCTCGGGCAGGGATCGGCCGAGACCGCCATCGCCCTGGGCGACACGCCGGTGGGGATCGAGAGCTACCCCTGGGGCAGCGACAAGACGGGATACCTGCCGTGGATCCACGAGGCGGTGACCAAGGCCGGCGGCATCCTGCCCAAGCAGTTCACCGGCGGGGAGGACATCGACTTCGACACCATCGTCGAACTCGACCCGGACGTGATCCTCGCCCCGTGGTCCGGGATCACCAAGGAGCAGTACGCCATCCTGTCGGACATCGCGCCCACGGTGGCCTACCCCGGCCTCCCGTGGAGCACCAGGTGGGACCAGCAGATCGAGATCATCGGTAAGGCCCTCGGCAAGCCCGCCGAGGCACGAACGCTGATCTCGCAGGTCAGGAAGCGGCTCGCCGACGCGGCCGCGTCGCGGCCGCGGTACAAGAGCGTCACCTTCTCCTACATCTACACCACGGGCCCCGGCACACTCGGCGTGTTCATGCCCGAGGAGCAGCGGGTCGAGATGGTCTCCTCCCTCGGGCTCACCGTGGACCCGGTGGTGAACACCTTCAAGGAGACCGAGGGCACCGCCTCCGCGGTCATCGGCCTGGAGAACGCCCAGAAGCTCGCCGGCAGCGACCTGGTCTTCACCTTCTACATGGACGGCAGGACCCGCGCCGAGATCCAGGCGCAGAAACTGTACGCGGCGATCCCCGCGGTCAAGCGCGGCGCCGTCGTGGCGAGCGAGGACAACTCCTTCGTCACCGCGTCGTCCATCATCAACCCGCTCACGGTGCCCTGGGTGGTCGACCGCTACCTGCCGCTGATCGACAAAGCCGTCTCCACCCTCCACGGCTGAGGCCGCACACCCTCCATGGTCACCCACAGCACATCCCTGCCGGGCGGTGCCCGCGCGAGAGGCGGCGCGACCCGGCAGGCGGTCATCCTGGCCGCCGGTCTCGCCGTGCTCGCGGCCGCCGTGCTGGCCAGCATCGCCTTCGGCAGCCGTCCCACCGCGTTCGGGGACGTCCTGCGCGTCCTCGGCGGCACCGCCGACCCCGCCACCACCGCGGTCGTCGAGAGCCGCTACCCCCGGACCGCGCTCGGCCTGCTCGCCGGGCTCTGCCTCGCCGTGGCCGGGACGCTCCTGCAGGGGGTGACCCGCAACCCCCTCGCCGATCCGGGGCTGTTCGGGATCACCGCGGGCGCGTCGGCGGCCATCGTCACCGCGACGGCGTTCCTCGGCGCCTCGGGGCAGGCGGCCGCCGTGTGGTGGGCGCTCCCGGGCGCCCTCCTCGCCGGGCTGCTCGTGTACGTGATCGGCGCGGCCGGGTCCGGGGCGGGGCCGGCGCGGCTCGTCCTCTCCGGGGCGGTCGTCTCGGCGGTGCTGACGGCGTACGTGCAGGCGGTGGCGCTGGGCAAGCCGCGCGTCTTCGACAGCTACCGCTACTGGGTCGTCGGGGCGCTCGGCGGCAGGGACTTCGACGTGTTCGTCTCGGTGCTGCCCCCGGCCGTGCTCGGCCTGCTGCTCGCGGTGCCGCTGGGCTCGGGTCTCAACGCGCTCGCGCTCGGCGAGGAGTCCGCCTCCGCGCTCGGCGCGAACCCCGCCCTGGTGCGTTCGGGCGGGCTTCTCGCGGCGACGCTGCTGAGCACGGCGGCGACCGCGGCGACCGGCCCCATCGCGTTCGTCGGCCTGGCCGTCCCGCACGTGGTGCGGGCGCTGGTGGGCGCCGACTTCCGCGCGCAGATCGCCTTCTCGGCCGTCGCCGGCCCGGCGCTGCTGCTCGCGGCCGACGTGGTGGGACGGGTCGTGCTGCGCCCGCAGGAACTGATGGTCGGCGTCGTGACCGCGTTCATCGGGGCGCCGGCCCTGCTGGTCGCCGTCCGCAGGATGAGGGGCGGCGCATGACCCCCACCCGCCCGGCGCCCCCGCCGGGTTTCCTGACGATCGGACGCAGGGTGGCGATCCCGGTCGCGCGGGTCTCCCTCGTCACCGCGGTCGTCACGGTGGCGCTCCTCCTCGCGGCGGCCGTCGCCACGCTGTCGCTCGGGCGGCTCGGCATCCCCCTGGCCGACCTTCCCGGCGCCCTCACCGGAGGCGCCGAGGGCGGCGACGCGTTCGTGCTGGAACGCCTGCGCGGGCCGCGCCTGGCCGTGGCCGCCGGCACGGGCGCCGCGCTCGGCCTGTCGGGCGCGCTGTTCCAGACGGTGACCCGCAACCCGCTCGCCAGCCCCGACGTGATCGGGCTGAACGCCGGCGCGGGAGCCGGCGCCGCCGTCGCCACGCTGCTCCTGCCGGGGACGCTGCCGCCCCCCGTCGGCGCCCTCGCCGGCGCGGTGCTCGCCATGGCGCTGGTGCATCTGTCCACCGGGGCCGGGTTCCGCGATCCGGGACGCCTCGTCGTCGCCGGCATCGGCGTCTACGCGATCGCCACGGCGTTCACCCAGTACGTCGTCTACGCGGTGGAGCGCGACAAGGCGAGCGCCCTCACCGCCTACCTCAACGGCAGCCTCGCGGCCCGCTCGTGGGAGCACGCCGCCACGATCTGGGCGGTCCTCCTGATCGTGGCCCCCCTGGTCGCCCTCGTCGCGCCGCGCCTGTGCGCCGCGGAGATGGGCGACGAACTCGCCGGCGGGCTCGGAGCCGAGCCGGCGCGGACCAGGGGCGTCGCCGTCGTCCTGTCGATCGTGCTGTCCGCCGGGGCCGTCAGCGTCGCCGGCCCCGTCGCCTTCGTCGCCCTGACCGCCCCGCAGATCGCCAGGCGGATCACCCGCGGGGCGGGCCCGCACCTGACGCTCGCCGCGCTGATGGGGGCCCTGCTGCTGGTGCTGGCGGATCTCGCCGCGCAACGGTCGCCCGTCCCCGGCAACCTGCCCGTCGGCATCTACACGCTGGCTCTCGGCGGCGCCTACCTCGGATACCTGCTCACCCGGGAATGGAAGAGAGGAACTCTATGAGCGCCGGGACGGGCCTCGGCACCCACGGCCTCACCGTCTCCTACGGGGGCGCCCCTGTGGTGCGCGAGGTGAGCGTCACCGTTCCGCGGGGGGCGTTCACCGTGATCGTCGGCCCCAACGGGTGCGGCAAGTCGACCCTCCTCAAAGCCCTCGCCCGCGTGCGGCGGCCCGACAGCGGGCAGGTGACGCTGCACGGCCGCGACCTGTGGTCGTACCGGGCGAAGGAGGCCGCCCGCCACCTGGCGCTCCTGCCGCAGACCCCGGTCGCGCCCGACGGGATCAGCGTGCGCGGCCTGGTACGGCGGGGCCGCTACCCGCACCACACCCTGCTGCGCCAATGGTCGCCGGAGGACGACGCGGCGATCGGCTTCGCCCTCGACCGCACCGGCCTCGGCGACCTGGCGGACGCCAAGGTGAGCGAGCTGTCCGGCGGGCAGCGGCAGCGCGCGTGGATCGCGATGGTCCTCGCGCAGCGCACGGACCTGCTGCTGCTCGACGAGCCGACCACCTTCCTCGACATCGCCCACCAGTACGACCTGCTGGAGCTCTGCCACGAGCTGTACCGGGACGGCCGGACCATCGTGGCCGTCCTGCACGACCTCAACCAGGCCGCCCGCTTCGCCTCTCATCTGGTCGTGATGAAGAGCGGGCGGGTGGTCGCCTCGGGCGCTCCCCCGCAGGTGCTGACCGCGCCCCTGGTCGAGGAGGTGTTCGGGCTGGCCTGCGACGTCGTTCCCGATCCGCGGACGGGCACCCCGATGGTGGTCCCGCACGCCCGCTTCCCCGGCCTGGTGCACCCGGGCGGGAGCCAGGGCACGCCGTAGCCGCCGGCGCCTCCCGGGCCGGGCGGGCACGGCCGCCGGGAGGCCGGGCACGGCCCCTACTCGGGGATGCGGGCCATCATCCGTTCCATGCCGTTGACCCAGTTGTCGCGCAGGGCGGCGGCGGCCCCGGCCAGGTCGCCGGCCTGCAGCCTCTCGGCGATGCGGCGGTGCTCGGCGGCCTCGCGCTCCAGCTTGGCGTCGTCACCGGCGAGCAGGTGGGCGTAGCGGCGCATCCCGGCCTTGACGCTGGTGATCAGGTCGAGCAGCCGCTCGTTGGGGCAGCCGCTGACCAGCAGGTCGTGCCACTCGTCGTCGTGCCGCTCGATCACCTGCTGCTCGGCCACCGGGTCGGGGAAGTCGTCGGCCATCCGGAGCAGGCCGGGGGCGATCGAGCGCAGGTGGGCGGGCTCGGAGCTCTCCAGCGCCAGCGCCTCCAGGGCGGCGACGATCGCGCACAGCTCGCGGAACTCCTTCCGGCTGACCGGCGCGAACCTGAAGCCCCGCCCCTGGTTGCTCTCCAGCACGCCCTCTCCCGCGAGGGTGATGAGCGCCTCCCGCAGCGGCGTGCGGCTCACGCCCAGTTCGGCGGCGAGGGCGGCCTCGTTGATGTCGGTGCCCGAGGCGAAGTCACCCCGGTCGAGCCTGAGCAGGAGTTCCTCTCTGATGTGCTCGCGCAGCGGACGCCGCTCGATCGGCATGACGCTCCTCACTCTCCTCCGTACCCCGCGAAGTTTATCCCTTGACGGCACTCATAATACTGTCCTATGAATTCTGCATACAAAATTCAGGGCTTTGGAGGTGACCGAAATGCTGACCCGGGTGCCGGGGCTGCTGTTCGGCGGGGACTACAACCCCGAACAGTGGCCGGAGGAGGTGTGGGCCGAGGACGTACGGCTCATGGCGGAGGCCGGGGTGAACCTGGTGACCGTCGCCGTGTTCTCGTGGTCGCGCCTCGAACCGCGGCCCGGCGGCTTCGACTTCGGCTGGCTGGACCGCGTGCTGGACCTGCTGCACGAGCACGGGATCGCCGCCGACCTCGCCACCGCGACCGCGACCCCGCCCCCGTGGCTGGTGCGCGAGCACCCCGAGGTCATGCCGGTCGACTCCTCGGGCACCCGCCTGGAATTCGGCTCGCGCCAGGGCTACTGCCCGAGCTCCCCCGTCTTCCGCGAGCACACCGTACGGCTGGCGCGGGCCATGGCGACGCGCTACTCCTCCCACCCGGCGCTGGCCATGTGGCACGTCGGCAACGAGTACGCCGACCACACGCTGGAGTGCTTCTGCCCGGTCTCCGCCGCCCACTTCCGGCGCTGGCTGCGCGAGCGGTACGGCGACGTCGACGGCCTCAACGCGGCCTGGGGCACCTCCTGCTGGGGGCAGCATTACACCGGTTTCGAGCAGGTCGAGCCGCCCCGCCGCGCGCCCGGCCCGGTCAACCCCGCCCAGGTGCTCGACTGGCGCCGCTTCTGCAGCGACGCGCTGCTGGAGTGCTTCCTGCTGGAGCGCGACGCGCTGCGGGAGATCACCCCGGACGTCCCCGTCACCACCAACTTCATGAGCATCCTGCACGGCCTGGACTACTGGAAGTGGGCCGCCGAGGAGGACGTGGTCAGTGACGACGCCTATCCCGACCCCGCCGACCCGGACGCCCACGTCGCGGTCGCGCTGAGCTACGACCTGATGCGCTCGCTCAAGGGCGGGCCGTGGCTGCTGCTGGAGTCGGCGCCCTCGGCCGTCTCCTGGCGCGAGGTCAACCTCCCCAAGCCTCCCGGGGTCATGCGCCTGCACAGCCTGCAGGCCCTGGCGCACGGCTCCGACGGCGCGATGTTCTTCCAGTGGCGCCAGGCCCGCTACGGCCCGGAGAAGTTCCACTCGGCGCTGCTCCCCCACGCCGGCACCGACACCCGCGGCTGGCGCGAGACCCTGGAGCTCGGCCGCGACCTGCGGGCGCTCGGCGAGATCGCCGGGACTCCCACGGCGGCCGAGGTGGCGCTGGTCCTCGGCTGGGACAGCTGGTGGGGGCTGGAGGCGCCGGAGTCGATGCCGTCCGACCGGCTGAAGCTCAAGCGGCTCCTGCTCGACTGGTACGCGCCGCTGCACGCCCGGGGCGTCGCCGTGGACCTCGCGCCCCCGGGCCGCGACCTGTCCGGCTACCGGCTGGTGATCGTGCCCAACCTCTACCTGTGCACCGAGGAGCAGGCGGCGGCGCTCGCCTCGGCGCCCGGCCGCCTGATCGTCGGGCCGTTCAGCGGCGTGGTCGACGCCGCCGACCAGGTCCACCCCGGCAGCGCCCCCGGCCCCCTGCGCGAACTGCTCGGCGTCCGGGTGGAGGAGTTCTGGCCACTGCCCGACGGCGCCCGGCAGCCGGTGAGGTTCACCGGCGGCGGGCGGACCGGGTCGGCGAGCACGTGGGCGGAGTGGATCAGCCCGCTGGACGCCGAGCCGCTCGCCCACTACGCCGGAGGCGACCTGGACGGCCGGCCCGCGATCGTCAGGCGGGGGCGGGCGACGTACGTGAGCTGCCTGCTCGACGACGTGACCGCGCTGCTCGACGCCGAGCTGGCCGAGGCCGGGGTGCGCCCGGTGGCCGAGGTCCCGGCCGGCGTCGAGGCCACCCGCCGGGGCGCCTACCTCTTCCTGCTCAACCACACCACCGCCCCGGCCCGGCTCACCCTGCCGTGCCCGGGCGCCGACCTGCTCACCGGACGGCGGCTGCGGGGCGAGATCGAGATCGCCCCCCGCGACGCCGTCGTGCTGAGGATCGAAGGAGACCAGTGACCCATCCCTACATCCCGAACGCCGAACCCGGGGTGCGGGCCGAGATGCTCGCCGCGATCGGCGTGGGCGACGTCGGGGAGTTCTACGCCGACATCCCCGCCCACCTGCGTCTGGACCGCGCGCTCGACCTGCCGGAGCCCCTGGTCGCCGAGCACGACCTGGTGCGGCACATGCGCTCCCTGCTGGATCGCACGGTCGACACCACCCGCGCGCTCAGCTTCCTCGGCCACGGCTGCTACCCGCACCACGTGCCCGCGGTGTGCGACGAGGTGAACGGCAGGAGCGAGTTCCTCACCGCCTACGCCGGCGAGCCGTACGAGGACCACGGCCGGTTCCAGGCCCTGTTCGAGTACGTCAGCATGATGGCCGAGCTGCTGGAGATGGACGTCGTCAACGTCCCGACCTACGACGGCTACCAGGCCGCGGGGACGGCGCTGCGCATGGCGTGCCGGCACACCGGACGCTCGAAGGTGCTGGTCAGCGGTGCCGTCGCCGACGGCAAGCTGAGCAAGCTGCGCGACTTCCTCAGTCCCGACATCGAGATCGTCCTGGCGCCCACGACGCCCGGCGGGGAGATGGGCGAGGTCGGGCTGGACGGCTCGTACGCCGCGATCTACCTGGAGACCCCGAACGTCTACGGCGTCGTCGAGACCCGGGGCCGGGAGCTGGCGGACCTCGCCCACGCGCACGGCGCCCTGCTGGTCGTCGGCGCCGACCCGATCTCGCTCGGCGTCCTCGCGCCGCCGGCCTCCTACGGCGCCGACATCGCCTGCGGGGACATCCAGTCGCTCGGCATGCACCAGAGCCACGGCGGCGGGCAGGCCGGCTACATCGCCACCCACGACGACGAGCTGGTGGCGCAGTTCCCCTCGCGCCTGTTCGGCATCGCCCCGACGGCGGTCCCCGGCGAGTACGGCTTCGGGGACGTCTTCTACGACCGCACCTCCTTCGCGCTGCGCGAGGAGGGCAAGGAGTGGGTGGGCACCGCCGCGGCCCTGTGGGGCATCACCGCCGGGGTCTACCTCGCCCTGATGGGCCCGCAGGGCATGCGGGAGCTGGGCGAGACCATCCTGGCCCGCACCCGCTACGCGATGGAGGCCCTGGCCGCCGCCGGGGTCCGCGTCCTGCACAGGGACGCGATCCACTTCCGCGAGTTCGCGATCGAGGTGGACGACTCCGCCGCGCTCCTCGCCGCGCTGCGCGAGCAGGCCATCTACGGCGGCGTGCCGCTCGACGGGCGGACGGTGCTCGTCTGCGTGACCGAGCGGCACTCGATCGCCGACATCGACCGGCTGGCGGCGGCCGTACGGCAGGCCACGGCCACGACCACCGAAGGGGACCCCCGATGAGCGGGCACGGCACCGAGTCCTTCGCGAAGCTCCCGGTGGCGCCCAAGCCGCCGCTGCGCCGCTTCCACCAGGCCCGATGGGACGAGCCGATCATCTTCGAGATGTCCCGGCCCGGACGGCGGGGCGTCGCCGTCCCCGAGCCGGGCGCGCCCGCCGTGGAGCTGCCCGAGTCCGTCCGCCGGGCCGAGCCGCCCGCGCTGCCCGAGATGGCGCAGCCGCACGTGCTGCGGCACTACCTGCGGCTGTCGCAGGAGAACCTCGGGGCCGACCTCAACATCGACGTCGGCCAGGGCACCTGCACGATGAAGTACAGCCCGAAGGTCAACGACTCCTTCGCGCGGGCCGTGGCCGAGCTGCACCCCGAGCAGCACGAGGACACGCAGCAGGGCGTGCTGGAGATCTACTGGCGGATGGAGCGCATGCTGGCCGAGGTCAGCGGCATGGCGCGGGTCTCGCTGCAGCCGGGCTCCGGATCGGCCGCGATCTACGCCAACGTCTCGATGATCCGCGCCTACCACGCCGCGCGCGGGGAGGGCCACCGCGACCAGGTCATCACCACGATGTTCTCCCACCCCTCGAACGCCGCCTGCGCCAAGACGGCCGGGTACGAGGTGATCACGCTGATGCCGGACGCCGACGGGCTGCCCGACATCGAGGCCCTGCGCGCGGCCGTCGGCCCCCGCACCGCCGCGCTGATGATCACCAACCCGGAGGACACGGGCATCTTCAACCCGCGCATCGAGGAGTTCGTGGAGCTGGTGCACCGCGCGGGCGGGCTGGCCTGCTACGACCAGGCCAACGCCAACGGCATCCTCGGCATCACCCGGGCCCGTGACGCGGGGTTCGACCTGTGCCACTTCAACCTGCACAAGACCTTCTCCACGCCGCACTCCTGCGGCGGCCCGGCCGCCGGGGCGTGTGGGGTGGCTCCGGAACTGGCGGAGTTCCTGCCGGGGCCGGTGGTGGAGCGCGAGGGCGACCGGTACGTGCTGGCGACGCCGGAACGCTCGGTGGGCAAGATCCGGCCGTTCCTCGGCGTCACGCCGAACATCGTGCGCGCCTACGCCTGGATCATGTCGCTGGGCGCCGAGGGCCTGCGCCAGGTGGCCGAGACGGCGGCGCTCAACAACAACTACCTGATGCACAAGGTGCTGCAGATCCCGGGCGCCTCGGCGCACTGGGACCGGCGCCGCATCGAGCAGGTGCGCTACTCCTGGAAGGAACTGTCGGAGGAGACCGGCGTCCACTCCGAGGAGATCGGCGTCCGGGCCGCCGACTTCGGCGTCCACTACTGGACCAGCCACCACCCCTACCTGGTGCCCGAGCCGTTCACGCTGGAGCCGACCGAGTCGTACTCGCGCGAGGACCTCGACGAGTACGCGGCGATCCTGGCGCACGTGGCCGGCGAGGCGCGCACGGATCCGGATTTGGTGAAGGGCGCGCCGTACAACTCCCCCGTCCACAAGATCGACCCGACGCCGCTCGACGACCCCGAGCAGTGGGCGCCGACCTGGCGAGCGTACGTCCGCAAGCACCTCGGCGGGAAGTGACCGGTGGAGCACCACGTGGGCGGCGCCCCCTTCACCGTCGGGCTGGTCGTCAACCCGGTCGCCGGGATCGGCGGCCCGGCGGGGCTGAAGGGCAGCGACGGGGAGCGCGTGCAGCGTGAGGCGCTGGCCCGCGGGGCCGTGCCGCAGGCGGGACGGCGGGCGGCGGCGGCCGTGCGTGCCCTGCTCGCGCGGCTGCCGGACGTCCGCCTGGTGACCGTGGCGGGCGCCATGGGCGAGGACAGCGTCCGCGCGGCCGGCGGCACCGCCGAGCTGGTGCTCCGTCCCGGCGACAGCACCGCGGCCGCCGACACCAGGGCGGCCGTGCGGGCGATGGCCGGGGTCGATCTGCTGCTCTTCGCGGGCGGGGACGGCACCGCGCGGGACGTGCTGGACGCCCTGCGGGCCCTGGGCGGGCGCGCCCCCGCCGTCCTCGGCGTCCCGGCGGGGGTGAAGGTCTACTCCGGGTGCTTCGCCACCGGCCCGGCCGCCGCCGGGCTGGTGGCGGCCGGCCACGCCGGGGCGGGCCGGGTCGCCGAGGCCGAGGTGGTGGACCTCGACGAGGAGGCCTACCGGCAGGGCCTGGTGAGTCCCCGCCTGTACGGGACCGTGAGGGTGCCGGCGACCGGTCATCGCCTGTCGGGCAGGAAGACGGGCTCCGCCTCCGCCTCTCCGGGGTCGGTCGAGGGCATCGCCCGGGAAATTGTTGCCACTATGCGACCCAATGTCCGTTATGTTCTAGGTCCCGGCGCGACCACCCTCGCCGTCGGCCGCGAGCTGGGCCTGACCACCACCCTGCTCGGGGTGGACGTCGTGGAGGCGGGGCCGTCCCCCCGCCTGACCGGCGCCGACGTCACCGAGGCGGAGCTGCTCGGCCTGGTCACCGGGCACGAGACGGCCCTCGTCCTGTCGGTGATCGGCGGGCAGGGGTTCGTGCTCGGGCGGGGCAACCAGCAGATCTCCCCCAGGGTCCTGCGGGCCGTCACCGCCGGCGGGACCGGGACCGGCCGGGCCCTGGTGGTCCTGGCGACGCAGCAGAAACTGGCCGCGCTCGGCGGCCGGCCGCTGCTCGCCGACACCGGCGACCCGGAGGCCGACCGGGCGCTCGCCGGCCACGTCCGGGTGGTCACCGGATACCGCGAAAGCACCGTCTACCGCATCGCAGCGGCAAGTGAGGAGTACCAATGAACGCCCTGGAGGGCAAGGTCGCGATCGTCACCGGCGGCGCGTCGGGCATCGGGAGGGCCACGGCGCTGCTGTTCGCGGCCGAGGGCGCCAAGGTCGTGGTGGCCGACCTCGACGGCGACGGCGCCGAGGCGACGGCCGCGCGGATCGGCGCGGCGGCGCTCGCCGTACGGGCCGACGTGTCCTCGCCGGACGACTGCGAGAACGTCGTGCGCACCGCCGTCGAACGGTTCGGCGGGCTGAACGTGCTGTTCAACAACGCCGGGATCATCCGCCGCAGCACCGCACTGGATCTCGGCGTCGAGGACTGGGACCGGGTCATGGCGGTGAACGTCCGCTCGGTCTTCCTCATGTGCAAGTACGCGATCCCCGCCATGACCGGCGGCGGGTCGATCGTCAACACCGGGTCGGGGTGGGGCCTGAAGGGCGGCGGCAACGCGCTGTCGTACTGCGCCTCCAAGGCCGCCGTCGTCAACATGACGCGGGCCCTGGCCATCGACCACGCCGCGGCGGGGATCCGCGTGAACTCCGTCAACCCCGGCGACACCGACACCCCGATGCTGCGGGACGAGGCCCGCCAGCTCGGGGAGGACTGGGCGGCGTTCGCCGCCGACGCGGCCGACCGGCCGATGGGCCGCGCCGGCACCCCCGAGGAGATCGCGCAGGCCGTGCTCTTCCTGGCGAGCGACGCCTCCTCCTACGTCACCGGTTCCGCCCTCGTCGTGGACGGCGGCGGCCTGGCCTGAGCGCCACCCCCACACACCCCCCATTTCGCAAGGAGAGACGCGTGAAGCGTGCCACAGCCATAGCGGCTCTGATGATGGTGGCGGCCACGGCCGCGTGCAGCGGCCCCGGAGCGTCCGGCTCGGGAGGCGCCGCCGGCGGGCAGGTCCTGCTGCGGTGGTCCACCTGGGGCTCCGCCGACGACATCAAGCACTTCCAGGCGTTCACCGACGACTTCGAGAAGCGCCACCCGAACATCAAGCTCAAGCTGGAGTCGGTGCCCAAGTACGCCGACTACCACCCCAAGCTGCTCACCCAGCTCACCAGCAAGACCGCGCCCGACGTCTTCTTCGTCGGCGACGACAACGTCGGCAAGTTCGTCTCGGCCGGCGTGCTCCAGCCGCTCAACACCCTGCTGGCCGGCCCCGACTCCAAGAGCAGGCCGGAGGACTTCTTCGAGGGGGTGTACGGCGGGGCCAAGAAGGACGGGCAGATCTACGGCGTCCCCAACGACACCAACCCCGAGGTGTTGTGGTTCGACAAGAAGGCGCTCAAGGACGCCGGCGTCACCGAGGACCCGGCCGCGCTGAACGAGGCCGGTCAGTGGACCATGACGAAGTACCTGGAGATGAACGCCGCGCTGAAGAAGGCGGGCAAGGCGGGCTCGATCTTCTGGAACTGGTACGGCTCGACCTACAGCGTCATCGGCGGGTTCGGCGGCAAGGTGTGGGACGGCGGGAAGTTCGTCGCGACCACCGACCCGAACTCGCAGAAGGCCCTGCAGACCCTCGCCAAGGGGTACCAGGACAAGACGTTCCTGTCGGCGGACCTGCTGCCCGCCAGCAACGGCGCCGACACGCAGTTCCTCAAGCACAAGGTGGGCTTCTACGCCGGCGGGCGCTGGATGATCGACACGATCAAGAAGGGCGGCGAGCAGGACGACTACGACATCGTCCCCTTCCCCTCCCCCGACGGCAAGCCGATGCCCGGCGCGGTCGCCGCGTCGTACCTGTCGATCAACAAGGACACCGCGCACCCCAAGGAGGCCTTCACCTTCCTGACGGAATTCGTCAGCAAGGAGGGCCAGGCACTGCGCCTGAAGGAGGGCGGCGCGGTGCCGTCGATCAAGGGCGCCGAGCAGGTCGTGCTGGACGGCTACCCGGCGCACGCGCAGACCTTCATCGACGTCCGTGACACGGGCTTCGCCAACTACCCCGAGGAGGTCGGCGTCCCGGGCCTCACCGCGGCGATCAACGACGAGCTGCTGAAGGTCTGGGGCGGGCAGGTGCCGTTCGACCAGGGCATGGCCGAGCTGCGCAAGGTCGTCGAGAGCAAGATGGGATAACCGTGGCCACGATCGCCGACGTCTCCCCCCGCGCGGTACCGGCCCCTCGGCGGGTGCGCACCCGCGACGGCTGGTGGGCCGCCTTCTTCCTCGCCCCGCAGCTGGCCGCCCTGGTCGTCTTCCTGGTCGTCCCGCTGGGCTTCGCCGTCGTGCTGGCGATGGTGCAGTGGGACGGCTTCGGCCAGAAGACCTGGGTCGGCTTCGGCAACTTCGCCGCCCAGCTCACCGACCCGGGCTTCCTGCGGGCGGTGTGGAACACCGTGAAGCTGGCCCTGCTGACCGTGCCGATCGGCCTCGGGCTGGCGCTGGCGATCGCGGTGGCGCTCAACAACATCAAGGGCAGCGACGTCTACCGCGTGCTGTACTTCCTGCCCGTGGTGACCAGTTCGGTCGCGGTGGCGCTGATGTGGCAGATCATCCTGGCCGACGACGACAACGGCGTGCTGAACGCGTCGCTGCGGCGGTGGTTCGGCGTCAGCGGGCCCGACTGGCTCGGCGACCCCGGCTGGGTGATCGTGGCCATCGCGGTGGTGACGATCTGGTCGTCGCTCGGGCTGAACGTCGTCATCTTCCTCGCCGGCCTCCAGACGATCCCGCCGCAGATCCTGGAGGCCGCGCGCATCGACGGCGCCGGCGCCTGGCGGACGTTCCGCTCGGTGACGCTGCCGCTGCTGTCCCCGACGATCTTCTTCTCGACGGTGGTCGCGGTGATCAGCTCGTTCCAGGCGTTCGACCAGATCTACGTGCTGCTCGACCCGAAGGACAACGTGGGCGCGCAGACGATCGTCTACCAGGTCTACAAGCTCGGCTTCAAGGACTTCCAGTTCGGCATGAGCAGCGCCGCGGCGCTCATCCTTCTCGTGCTGACGCTGCTGGTCACCCTCGTCCAGTTCGCGGCGCAGAAGCGCCTCGTCCACTACGACTCCTAGGGAGCCTCGATGCGACTGCGTCAGGCTGCTCTGCACGCCGCGCTGGCCGCCGGCGGGCTGCTGATGCTCTTCCCGTTCGTCTGGATGCTGCTCACCTCCTTCAAGGGCCTGCACCAGATGCTGAACGACCCCCTCGCGTGGCTGCCCAATCCCTGGCGTCCGCAGAACTACCCGGACGCGCTGGCCAAGATGCCGTTCGGCCGGGCGTACTGGAACAGCCTCTACATCGCCGTGGTGAACGTGGCGCTCACGCTGCTGACCTCCGCCATGGCGGCCTACGCCTTCGCCCGGATCAGATTCCGGGGGTCGGGCGCGCTGTTCGTGCTGTTCTTGGCCACGCAGATGGTGCCGACGCAGGTGACGGTCGTGCCGCTCTACCTGATGCTGTCGTCGTTCGGCTGGATCGACTCGCATCTGTCGCTGATCGTGCCCACCATCGCCAACCCCTTCGCGGTGTTCCTGCTGCGCCAGTTCATCCGGGCGGTGCCCGTCGAGCTGGAGGAGGCGGCCAGGATCGACGGCGCCGGGCGGTGGACGATCTTCTGGCGGATCGTGCTGCCCAACATCAGGCCCGGCCTGGGCGCGCTCGGCATCATCGTCTTCCTCACCTCCTGGAACTCCTACTTCTTCCCGCTGATCTTCCTGAACTCGCCGGAGATGGCGACGCTGCCGCTGCTGCTCAGCCAGTTCGCCGGCGAGCACCAGGCCGTCGACTACGGCCTGGTGCTCGCCGCCTCGGCGGTCTGCGTGGTGCCCACGCTGATCGCGTTCCTCATCGGCCAGCGGAAGATCATCAACTCGATGGCCGCCTCCGGCCTGGGAGGACGCTGACATGCTCGACCTGCGCGAGATGCCCTTCACCGACCGGGGCTCCCGCCTGCTGGTGACCCTCGCCGAGGACGGCGCGCTCCAGGTGGCGCGGGCGGAGTACGAGACCCCGCTCGCCGCCACCACCGTGCTCACCGGGCTGCGCCTGGTGTCCGGCGACCGCCCGCTTTCGGTCCGCCGGGCGCTGCCCGACCGGGTGGAGTTCGAGGGCGGCCCGTGCCTGGCGTTCGCCGACGCCGAGACGCTCGTGCTCACCGGCGCGCCGGGCCTCGCGGGCCTGCGGGCGGTCTGGGACGGCGGCGGCGCGGACGCCGGCGACTGCCTCACGCTCGTCGGCGACGGATCGTACGACCCCGCCGCCGTGCTCGCCCGGGCCGCCGAGAGGTGGGCGGCGTGGTTCGCCCGCATGCCGGCGGTGCGGGCCGACCTGCGGGAGCGGGCCGAGCAGGCGTGGTGGACGCTCGCCGTCAACCTGGTGACCATCCAGGGACGCGAGGCGCTCATCCCCTCGAAGTACGGATATGTCGGCTTCTGGAACTGGGACGCCTGCTTCCACGCCGTCGGGCTCCGGCACGGCGCCCCCGAACTCGCCCGGGAGCAGATCCGCATCCTGCTCGACCACCAGCTCCCCGACGGCCTGCTGCCCGACGTGATCCACGACCGCGGCGTGCTCGCCGAGACCACCGATCTCCCGAGATCGGACCACATGCGGCTCGCGCAGCACGTCGGCGGCGCGACGGACGGGGCGATCGTCGGCGGCGTCGTCCCGGTCACCAAGCCGCCGGTGACCGCGTGGGCGGTGTGGAAGGTGCACCGGGCCGCGCCGGACCCCGGCTTCCTGGCGGAGGTGTACGAGCCGCTGGTCCGCGCGCAGAGCTGGTGGCTCACCCACTCCGACCCCGACGGCGACGGGCTCGCGGAGTACCTGCACCCCTACTCCTCGGGACTGGACGACAGCCCCATCTGGGACCGCGGCCCCCGCGCCGAGCCCCCCGACCTCAACTCCTACCTGGCGGTGCAGTACGACCGGCTGGCCGACATCGCGGACGCCCTCGGGCGCGCGGAGGACGCCGAGCGGTGGCGGGGCCACGCCCAGGCGCACACCGACCTGCTGGTCCGCCGGCGCTGGAACGGCTCCCGCTTCGTCACCCTGGTCGGCCGCGCCGAGGGCCCGCGGACGGTGTCGGCCACGCGAACCCCTCTCGACCTGATGCCACTGCTGACCGGCAGGCTGCCCCGGCCGGTCGCGGTCGCCCTGGTGGCGCAGCTGCTCTCGCCGAGCTTCTGGGGCGAGGGGCCGGTGCCGAGCGTGGCGTTCGACGATCCCGACTTCGACCCGGACGCCATGTGGCGCGGCCCGGTCTGGCTGAACGTCAACCACCTGCTCGTCGACGGCCTGCGCCGCTCCGGTTTCCCGGTCGTGGCCGCCGAGCTGGCCGAGCGGACGCTGGCCATGGTGCGCGACGGCGGCGGCCTGTACGAGTACTGGAACCCGCTCACCGGGGCCCGGGCGAAGCGCGCGACGTCGGGCTTCGGCTGGTCGTCCGCCCTCTTCCTCGACCTCGCGGCCATGGCCGGCGACGACGAGGCTCAGGTGGACTGACGGACGACGAGGGCAGGGTCGAAGATCACTGAGGTGGGGGGCAGGCCCGGCCGCTCGACGTGGTCGAGGAGCAGGCGGGCCATCTCGGCGGCCATGTCCTCCACGGGATGCCGGACCGTGGTGAGCGGCGGCCGGCAGGCGGTGGCCGCGCTGCTGTCGTCGAAGCCGACGACCGCGACGTCCTCCGGGACCCGCCGGCCGTGCTGCCGCAGCACCGGGAGGGCCCCCTGGGCCATGAGGTCGTTGGCCACGAAGACGCCGTCGAGGTCGGGATGCTCGGCCAGGAGCCGCTCCATGGCGGCCTCCCCGCTGTCGTAGGTGAACCCGCCCTCCGCGCAGGGGACGTAGGCGCGGCCGTGCGCGGCCAGCGCGTCGCGGAAGCCGGCCAGACGGTCCTGACCGGCGGGCACGTCGAGAGGGCCGGAGATCGTGACGATGCGGCGGCGGTCCCGCGCCAGGAGGTGGTCGGCGGCGAGCTTGGCGCCGGCCCGGTGGTCGAGGTCGACGTAGCTGATGGGGATCGGCCGCGCGGGCTTGGCGAACAGGACGGCCGGCAGGCCCGCCTCGACCAGCAGCGCGGGGAGCGGGTCGTCGGCGTGGGTGGAGACCAGCACGGCCCCGTCGGCGTTGCCCTGCCGGAGCGAGGTGAGCACCTGCGCCTGGCTCTCGGCGGTCTCGGCGAACATCAGCAGCGGGTGGACGCCTCGGGGGCGGAGAAAGGAGACGATCCCGGCGGCCACCCGGCCGAAGAACGGGTCGGTCAGGATGTTCGAGAGCCCCGACTCGTCCCCCGCGCCCGACACCACCAGCGCGATCGCGCCGGTGCGCCGGGTGACGAGGGAGCGGGCCGCGCGGTTCGGCACGTACCCGGTCTCCTCCACGGCGCGCCTGACGGCCTCCTGGATGGCGGGGTCGACGTTGCGGACGCCGTTGATCACACGGGACACCGTGGCGCGCGACACGCCCGCCGCGCGGGCCACGTCCTCCAGGGTGGGGAGGGATTCCGACGCCGGCCGGAGGTGGGGGCTCATGGGGGCCTTTATAGCAGAGAAAGGGAGAGCGCTCTCCAAGGCGCCTCACACCCGGATCGCGGCCGAGAGCGGAAGCTCGGCGGACGAGCGGCCGGCGAGGACGGTGAAGCGTCCGGCCTCCGTGCGCCAGGCGCCGCGCTCGGTGTCCCAGTGCTGGAAGGCCCGCGCCGGGAGCCGCAGTTCGGCCTCGGCCGTCTCACCGGGCCGCGCGCCGGCCAGGGTGTAGCCCGCCAGCCAGCGCGCAGGGCGCGCGACCGCCGACCCCGGCCGGGCGAGATACACCTGGACGACCTCGCGTCCCGGCCGCGCGCCGGTGTTGCGCAGCCGCACGCGGACCGTCACGGGCAGGCCTGGGGCGGCCTCGGCGGGCACGGACAGCTCCTCGTACGCCCAGGTCGTGTAGCCCAGCCCGTGCCCGAACCAGTACGCCGGCGGCTCCGCCTGACGCAGCCAGGCGCGGTGGCCGATGTCCAGCCCCTCGGCGTAGGTGAGCGTGCCGTCCACGGGGACGGTGGAGGTCAGCGACCGATCGGCGAAGGTGACGGGCAGCCGCCCGCCGGGTTCGGCCCGCCCGAACAGGACGTCCGCCAGGCCGTGCCCCGCCTCCTGCCCGGGGAACCAGTTGAGCAGCACGGCGGGCACCTCATCCCGCCACGGGAGGGCGACGGGGCCGCCGGCGTTGACGATCACGACGGTGGCCGGGTTCGCCGCCGCCACCGCCCGCACGAGCTCGTCCTGGCGGCCTGGCAGGTCCAGGTCCGTCCGGTCGGCGCCCTCGCTCTCGGCTTCCGGGCCGGTCCCCACCACGACGACGGCCACGTCGGCGGAGCGCGCGAGGCCGGCCGCGGCCCGCACCCCGGCCGTCTCGTCCGGCCGGGGCGGGTCGGCGGCCAGCGCCGAGGCCACGCCGGTCCCGGGGTCCAGGCGCCGCCGGGACACCAGTTCGACCTCGCGGCCGGCCTCCAGCGCCAGCCGTGCCGTCCGGTACGGCGGGGACAGGTGCACGGTCGCCGGGTCGTCGGTGTCGCGCTCGACCTCCTCGTCGACCAGCACGCGGCCGTCCGCCTCCAGGGTGACGCGCCCCCAGCCCGCGACGCCCAGCTCCCACGGGCCGCTCACGTCAGGGCGCAGGAGCGCGCGGATCTCGACGGCCGCCGCGCTGGAGCGGACGGTGCGCGCGGGCTCCGGGACGTGGCCGGTCAGGCGGTGTTCGGCGTGGATCTCCCGCCCGGCGGCGTCCAGCAGCCGCACCAGCAGGCCGGGCTCGCCGGTGCGCGGGTCGCGGGCGTTGCCGGTGCCGAGGGCGGTGGGACCGGCGCCGCGGGCGACGCCGGCGGCGTGGACCACCTCCACGGTCGCGGGCAGCGCCTCGCGGACGCCGTCGAGGGGCGAGACCGTGCGCCGCGGGTACACCCCCGCGCTGCCGCCGCCCTGGACGCGGGGGGTGGCGGCGCCGGGCCCGAGCACCGCGACCCGGCGCGGGCGCGCGGGGTCCAGGGGCAGCAGCCCGCCCTCGTTGCGCAGCAGCACCGCGCTCGCGGCGACGGCGCGCCGCAGCAGCGTGCGCGCGGCCTCCTCCCCTCGTGCCGCCTCCGCACCCTCGTCCCGACCGGCCTCGCCGTCCGCCCCTTCCGCCGCTTCCGGCCTCCCGCCGCGACCTGCGCGCGCCTCGCCGTCCGCCGGCTCCGCACCCTCGTCGCGGCCCGCGCCGGCCTCGCTGCCCGGCGCGGGTCCCCGCGGGGACGACGGCGAAGTGCCGAGCGCGGGGCAGTGGGCGACCGGCGGCCAGGAGTCGTCCGCCGGGAGGTCGAGCGCGCCGACCCGGGCGGCCAGCAGGAGCAGACGTCTCACCTTGTCGTCGACCGCGGCCTCGGGCACCTGCCCGGCGCGCACGGCGGCGGCCAGCGCCCGCCCCCACGGGCCGTCCGGGCCCGGCATGGCGAGGTCCTGCGCGGCCCGGCCCGCGGCGGCCGTGGAGCGGACGGCGCCCCAATCCGACACCACCACGCCGTCGAACCCCCACTCGTCCTTCAGCGGGGTCGCGAGCAGCGGGTTCTCCGACATCGTGATCGAGTTCACCGCGTTGTAGGCGGACATGACCACCCAGACGCCCGCCGCCACCACGGCCTCGAACGGCGCCAGGTACAGCTCGCGCAGGGTCCGCTCGTCGACGCGGGCGTCGAGGGTCAGCCGTTCGGTCTCGGAGTCGTTGGCGACGTAGTGCTTGGCGGTCGCGGCCACCCCGCCCGCCTGGACCCCGCCGACGAGGGCCGCGCCGATCCGGCCGGCCAGCACCGGGTCCTCGGAGTAGCACTCGAAGTGGCGCCCGGCGAGCGGAGAGCGGTGCAGGTTCAGCGTCGGGGCGAGCAGGACGTCCACGCCCTTGCGCCGCGCCTCGGCCGCGAGGAGCCCGCCGAGCCGCGCGACGAGGTCCTCGTCCCACGTCGCGGCGAGCGCCGTCGGGCAGGGCAGGGTCAGGGAGGTGTCGCGCTCGTCCCAGCCCTCACCGCGCACGCCGGCGGGGCCGTCGGAGAACACCATGGCCCGCAGCCCGATGCCCGGCTCGGCATGGGTCCGCCACACGCTCGCGCCGGTGACCAGCCGGGACTTCTGGTCCAGATCGAGCTTGTGCACCAGGCGATCGACGTCGTCGTTGATCACACATGTTCCCTTCATCGTGGGAGATCGCTGTGCTCGAGATCCGCACGGCGTCCCCGCCCGTGCGGAGCGTGCCGAGGGCGGGGGGCTCAGCCGCCGTCCTGGATCCCGTCCAGCAGGCGGCGTTCGGCCGCCCCGCTCCGCTCGATCGCGGCGGCGAGGTCCTTCGTGGCGCGGTCCGCACCCGATAGGCGCTCCGAGCGGGACACCATGGCCGTCTGGTCGAGGTGCTCGCGCAGCCGGGTCACGAAGAGCCGGTCGAAGGCGGCGCCGGTGGTCGCCGCCAGCGCCGCGAGCTTGGCGGGGGTCACCATGCCGGGCATGTCATGGCCTTCGTGGACGTTCCGGGCGGGCAGCGCGGCACGGCGGAGCCCGTCCCGCAGGCGCCCCAGCCCGGTCGCGTGGTCCGGCCGGATGCGGCCCGCCAGCCGCCGTACGGCCGGAGAGCGCCCGCGTCGCGCGCCGAGATCGAGCAGGGGGAGCACCCGCTCCTCCATCGCGAACATCAGCTGCAGCCAGGCCCTGTCGGTGGGGTTGAACCCGGGGGCCACGGCCGCCGGAAGCGGGTGGTGCGGTGCGGGGGCGGCCGAGCGGACCAGGCAGCCTGTCACCAGGGCGAACGCCGCCCCGAACACCAGGAGCCGCGCCGGCGCCGCGGGAACGCCTCTCATATGGAGCCTCTCGATTCGGTCCGTGCCGGGCGGGGGCCTCCGGCGCCCGGCACGGTGATCACCTCCCGGAGGAGCCGGGCGTCAGGGCAGTTCGAAGTTCTCGGTGAGGGCGGCCCCGCGGTGCGGCTTGTACTGGTCGTAGCCGCGGGGGTCGCACTGCAGGCCGCCGTTGATGCAGTGGGTCACCAGCGCGTCCAGGATCGCGGGGTCGTCCCAGGCGTTGAAGAAGTCGTAGTGCCAGGTGTAGCCGCGCCCGCTGGCCAGCCGCGCCTGCGACAGGTCGCCACTGGCCGGGAAGGCGATCTTGAACTCCAGCATCGGCACGGCGACCGGGTGGCTGGCCGGGCAGTAGCCGCCGGCCGGGTAGGCCATGTGGCTCTTGTGGTCGGCGCTGTCGAGGTGAACGCCGTCCCAGCAGCTCGGCGCCTGGTAGCGCACGTTGACCTGGGTGCCCGCCGGGCACGACTGCGGGATGTCCCAGCTGTGGGAGACGTCACCGCACTCGAAGCCCTCGACCGCGCCCGGGGAGTCGCGGAACTGCTCCAGGGTCGCCGTCGGGCTGCCCACGACGAAGCGCAGCCCCTGCGGGAACGGCTGGACGCGCCAGTACTCCAGGATCCCGGACTTGTAGTAGATCACCTGGTTCCCGGTCGGCTGGACCAGCTGGTCGCCCTTGTAGAAGCTGGGGAACCAGTACGCGGACCGGTCGTGCGGGTTGGTGCAGGACGTGCCGCCGGCCAGCAGCGAGGACGCCGTGCTGCCGGCGTTGGTGGTCCTGTTGCCCACGAAGGTGTGCATGTGGGACGCGCCCGGCAGGCCGGGGAAGACGATCGGGTCGTCGGGCCGGTTGGCCGTCCAGGAGCAGTTGGCCTGGAATTCGTGGTGCGTCACCTGGTCGGTGAAGGTCGGCCTCGGCCGGGGCGTGGTCCCGTCGCCTCCGGTGCCGTACACCTTGAACTCCCACAGGGAGTAGCCGTAGCCGGTTGCGCGCGCGGTGCCGTACAGCCGCACGTACCGGCCGGTGCCGGTGACGGCGAGGGTCTGGGTGCCGCCGGTGCCGGAGGTGGTGGAGTACACGTCGGTCCAGCTCTGCCCGTCGGGCGAGGTCTGGAGCTTGAACGCCTTGGCGTAGGCGCCCTCCCAGACCAGCACGACCTGCGAGACGGTCGCCGGGCCGCCGAGGTCGACCTGCAGCCACTGCGGGTCGGCGGCGAGGCTGGACCAGCGGGTCGCGGTGTCGCCGTCGACGGCGGCACCGGCCTCGTACCCCGCCCCCTCCACCGAGGAGGCGGTGACGACGCGTCCCTGCGAGAGCAGGGCGTCCGCCGCGCGCGCCGGCGCGATCATCAGCAGCGCGGCGGCCACGACCGTGGCCAGCGCGCCGGCGAACAGGGCCAGGTTGAGCCTGGCGGGGCTTCGGGAGGATTTCATGATCTCTCCTTGGGGGACCGTCGGACGGCAAGGAGAGCGCTCTCCAATGAGAGTCGGGTCTCGGGCCGGGCTTGTCAAGGCGCGGTGACTCCGACCGAAAAGAGAAGTTCACCGCGCCGACACCTCAACCCCATGACCTGCGAGGATCCGGACCGCCCTCCGCCGGAATGTTTCGCGCGGATGAGCGGCGCATTTCTAGATCGTCGGAAATGGGCCTTGACTGGGTCCGATTTCCCCGGCACCCTCGCTGCTACGGAGAGCGCTCTCCCCTCTGTCGCCGGTGCGGCGGCCACCCCCCATGTCCCGAGGAGAGACAGTGCGTCCAGCTCGAAGTACCGGCTTGCCGCGACCAGCCCTGGTCGTCGTCGCCCTGGTGGGGCTGCTCCTTTCCGGCCTGGCCTTCACCGGCCCCGCCGCCGCGGCCGACACCCTGCTGTCGCAGGGGAGGACGGCGACCGCGTCCTCGTCGGAAGGCGCCGCCTACCCGGCCGCGGCCGCCGTGGACGGCGACACCGGCACACGATGGTCGAGCTCGTTCGGCGACCCCCAGTGGCTGCAGGTCGACCTCGGCGCCCAGGCGACGATCAGCAAGGTCGTCCTGGTCTGGGAGGCCGCCTACGGCAAGGCCTTCCGCGTCCAGACCTCGCCCGACGGGCAGAGCTGGACCGACGTGTACTCCACCACCTCCGGCACCGGCGGCACCCAGACCCTCGCCGTCACCGGCACCGGCCGGTACGTGCGGCTGTACGGCACCGCGCGCGGCACCGGCTACGGCTACTCCCTGTGGGAGTTCCAGGTCTACGGCCAGACCGGCCCGCCTCCCGGAGACGGCTGGACCGAGGTGTGGCGGGACGACTTCGCCGGCCAGAACGGCGCCTCCCCCGCCGCCTCCGACTGGATCCTGCGCACCGGCACCCAGTATCCGGGCGGCGCCGCGAAATGGGGCACCGGAGAGGTCGAGACCATGAGCGCCTCGACCGCCAACGTGTTCCTCGACGGATCCGGCCACCTGGACATCAAGGCGATCAGGGACGCCTCCGGCGGCTGGACCTCCGGGCGCGTCGAGACCCAGCGCACCGACTTCGAGCCGAAGCCGGGCGAGATGCTGAGGTTCAGCGCCCGCATCAGGCAGCCCGACGTCCCCGGCGCCCTCGGCTACTGGCCGGGCTTCCGCGCGACCGGCGCCGCCTTCCGCGGGAACTACACCAACTGGCCGTCGGTGGGCGAGACCGACATCATGACCGACGTCAACGGCCGCGACCAGCTCGCCACCACCCTGCACTGCGGCACCGCCCCCGGCGGAGCCTGCAACGAGTACGACGGCCGGACCAGCGGCTTCGCCACCTGCGGCGGCTGCCAGAGCGACTACCACGAGTACAGCCAGGTGATCGACCGGACCAGGACCGACGAGGAGATCCGCTTCTACCTCGACGGCAGGCAGACCTGGGTCGTCCGCGAGAGCCAGGTCGGCCTGGCCGCGTGGAACGCCGCCGTCCACCACGGCTTCTCCCTGCGCCTGGACCTCGCCATGGGCGGCTCGCTGCCCGACGCGATCGCCGGCCGAGCCACGCCGACGGCGGCCACCACCTCCGGCGGCGTGCTCAGCGTGGACTGGATCTCGGTCGCCCGGCAGGCGGGCACGACCCCGCCGGCCATGACCGACCCGGCAGTCCCCGCCGGACCGAGCGTCGTGAAGGTCACCGGCTCGCAGGGCGACTGGCAGCTGCAGGTGAACGGCCGGCCGTACCTGGTCAAGGGCGTGACCTACGGCCCGCCGCAGGGAGCCGCCGACGCGTACATGCGGGACCTGGCCGCGATGGGCGTCAACACGATCCGCATCTGGGGCGTCGACGACGCGGCCACCCCGGGCCTGCTCGACACCGCCGCCCGGCACGGCATCAGGGTCGTCGTCGGCCACTGGCTCAACCAGGGCGCCGACTACGTCAACGACACCGCCTACAAGACCAGCGTGAAGAACGAGATCGTCGCCCGGGTCAACGCCCTGAAGAACCGCCAGGGCGTGCTGATGTGGAACGTCGGCAACGAGGTCATCCTGACCATGCAGGACCACGGCCTGCCCGCGGACGTGGTCGAGCAGCGGCGGGTGGCCTACGCGAGGTTCGTCAACGAGCTCGCCGAGGCGATCCACGCCGCCGACCCCGGCCACCCGGTCACCTCGACCGACGCCTGGACCGGCGCCTGGGCGTACTACAAGGCGTACTCCCCGGCGCTCGACCTGCTCGCCGTCAACAGCTACGGCGCCCTCAAGAGCGTGAAGGACGACTGGGTCAAGGGCGGGTACACCAAGCCGTACATCGTCACCGAGGCCGGGCCCGACGGCGAGTGGGAGGTCCCGGACGACGTCAACGGCCGCCCCGCCGAGCCGTCCGACCAGCAGAAACGCGACATGTACACCGCGAGCTGGAACGCGGTCCGGAACCACCCCGGGGTGGCGCTCGGCATGACGGCGTTCAACTACGGGCTGGAGGACGACTTCGGCGGGGTCTGGCTGAACGTCCTCACCGGAGGGTGGCGGCGGCTGGGGTACCACGCGCTGGCGCAGGCCTACGGCGGGCAGGTCTCGGCGAACACCCCGCCGCAGATCACCTCGATGACCGTGGGCACGCAGACCGCCGTTCAGGCCGGCCGTCCCTTCACCGTGGACGCGGCGGTCACCGACCCCGATGGCGACCCGATCCGCTACAACCTGATGTTCAGCGACAAGTACGTCACCGGGAGCGGCGGGCTGCGCCACGTCTCCTTCACCCAGACCGCGCCGGGACGGTTCACCGTCACCGCCCCCGAGCAACTGGGCGTATGGAAGGTGTACGTCTACGCCTACGACGGGCAGGGCGGCGTGGGCATCGAGCAGCGCTCGTTCCGCGTGGTCCCGCCGTCGGTGGACGGGACCGACGTGGCGAAGGGCAGGCCGACCACCGCCTCCAGCCACCAGGCGACCGGCGACGGCGGGCCGTTCACACCGGACCGCGCCACCGACGGCAGCTTCACCACGCGGTGGGCCAGCGAGTGGGCCGACGCCCAGTGGATCACGGTCGACCTCGGCCAGGTCACCGCGTTCAAGCAGGTGCTGCTCGGCTGGGAGGCCGCCTACGGCAAGGCCTACCAGATCCAGACCTCGCCCAACGGCGCCGACTGGACAACCGTCTACGGCACCACCACCGGCGACGGCGGTTTCGACCAGATCCCCCTGAACGCCTCCGCCCGGTACGTACGGCTGAACCTCACCCAGCGAGGCACCCCATACGGCTACTCGCTGTGGGAGTTCGGCGTCTACAGCTGACGCGGCCGGTCGACCACCTCCGCGTCGCGGCGCGCGGGAGAGCTCCCCGCTCCCGCGCGCCGCACCACCCCCCGACGAAAGCGAAGGACATGAGACAAAGGTCAACCCCGGCCGCGCTCGCGGTCCTGGCCGCCCTGCTGGTCACGCCGTCCGTGGTCACGCCCGCGCCGGCCGACGCCTCCCAGGGCCGCGACACCGCCGCCCTCGCCGCCTGCGACACGGCCGACGCCGCGCTGAACAGGCCGGCCACGGCCTCCTCGACCGAGGGCGCGGGCACCCCCGCCTCGGCGGCCTTCGACGGCGACCCCGGGACGCGCTGGTCCAGCGCGTTCAGCGACCCCCAGTGGGTGCAGGTCGACCTCGGCGCCGTACGCGACATCTGCAAGGTCGACCTGTCCTGGGAGACCGCCTACGGCAAGGACTTCACCATCCAGGCCTCCGCTGACGGCATGACGTGGAGCGTGCTGAAGACGGTCACCGGCGGCACTGGAGGCACCGCCTCCTACGACGTCGCCGGCTCGGGCCGCTACCTGCGGATCAACGGCACCGCGCGCGGCACCGGCTACGGCTACTCGCTGTGGGAGGTGGCCGTGCACGTCACGGGCGGGGGCGACCCGCAGCTCCCCGGCGGCGGCGACCTGGGACCGAACGTCAAGGTCTTCGACCCGTCAATGTCCTCGGCGACGATCCAGGGACAGATCGACCAGATCTTCAAGCAGCAGGAGGCCGCGCAGTTCGGCACCGGCCGGTACGCCCTGCTGTTCAAGCCCGGCAGCTACGACGTCAACGTCGACACCGGCTTCTACACCTCGGTGCACGGCCTCGGACGCAACCCCGACGACGTCACCGTCCGGGGCGTGAGCGTGGACGCGGGCTGGTTCAACGGCAACGCCACCCAGAACTTCTGGCGTTCCACCGAGAACCTGTCGGTCAACCCCTACGACGGCACCGACCGGTGGGCGGTCGCGCAGGCCGCGCCGTTCCGCCGCATGCACATCCGCGGCGGGCTGAACCTCGCACCGAGCGGCTACGGCTGGGCGTCCGGCGGCTACATCGCCGACAGCAGGATCGACGGCACCGTCGGGTCGTACTCCCAGCAGCAGTGGTACACCAGGGACAGCTCGATCGGCGGCTGGTCCAACAGCGTCTGGAACATGGTGTTCTCCGGCGTGCAGGGGGCTCCCGCCACCGGCTTCCCCGAGCCGCGTTACACCACGCTCGACACCACCCCCGTCAGCCGTGAGAAGCCGTACCTCTACCTCAACGGGAACGACTACGCGGTGCTCGTCCCCGGCAAGCGCGCCAACGCGCGGGGCACGACCTGGGCGAACGGCCCGACGCCGGGCACGTCGGTCCCGCTCACCCAGTTCTACGTGGCCAAGCCCGGGGTCACGGCCGCCACGCTCAACCGGGCGCTCGCCCAGGGACTGCACCTGCTGTTCACGCCCGGCATCTACCACCTGGACCAGACGATCGAGGTGACCAGGCCCGGCACCATCGTCATGGGGCTCGGCCTCGCGACGCTGGTCCCGGACGGCGGCGTCACGGCCATGAAGGTGGCCGACGTGGACGGGGTGAAGCTGTCGGGCTTCCTGATCGACGCCGGCACGGTCAACTCGCCGACGCTCCTGGAGATCGGCCGTCAGGGCGTCCACACCGACCACGCCGCCGACCCGATCAGCGTCCAGGACGTGTTCGCCCGGATCGGCGGGCAGTTCGCCGGAAAAGCGACGACCAGCGTGGTGGTGTACGCCGACGACACCATCATCGACCACACCTGGATCTGGCGGGCCGACCACGGCGACGGCGTCGGCTGGGACGTCAACGCCGCCGACTACGGCCTGCGGGTGTACGGCGACGACGTGCTGGCCACCGGCCTGTTCGTCGAGCACTTCAAGAAGTACAACGTCGAGTGGCTCGGTGAACGCGGGCGGACGATCTTCTTCCAGAACGAGCTGCCGTACGACCCGCCGAACCAGGCGGCGTACATGAACGGCGGCGTGAAGGGCTGGGCCGCCTACAAGGTCGCCCCGTCGGTGAACACACACGAGGGCTGGGGCCTGGGCAGCTACTGCGTCTTCACCAGCGACCCCACCATCCAGGTGGACCACGGCTTCGAGGTCCCGGTGAAGGCGGGCGTGAAGTTCCACAGCCTCCTGGTCGTCTCCCTCGGCGGCAAGGGCCGGTACAACCACGTGGTCAACGACACCGGCGCCCCGGCGTACGGGACCGACACCATCCCCTCGACGGTCACCACCTATCCGTGACCCCGCCCGATCCGTGTGCCGGGGAGCGGATCCCGGCACACGGATCCCGGCGCGTTCGGCCTCACTCGGGCGCCGCGGCCGGGTACTCGGCGACCTGCCGGAAGCGGCCGTCGTCCACCACGTGGAGCGCGGTCACCGTGGCGACGTTGTCGCCGCGGTCGTCCCAGGCCGAGGGCGAGCGGTACGCGATGCCCTGGAACCGCTGCCCGCGCAGCGCCGCCGCCGTCCCCTCCCGGTCGCCGCCGGCGGCCACCGCGTCGAGCAGCATGCGGGCGGCGTCATAGGAGTTGACCGCGTAGTTGTTGACGGGGCCGTGACGCCGCTCGTACCGCTCGGCGAACTCCGATGACCCCTTCACCTCGCCCAGTTGCGGGGTGGCCGACAGTACCAGCGTCCCCTCGCCCTCGGTCGCGGCCCGCCCGGCGGGACGCAGGAAATCGGCCAGGTCCCAGCAGCCGTCGCCGGTCGCCAGCAGCCGGGTCGAGCCCTGCTCGCGCATGTGCCGCACCAGCGGCGCTCCCTCGAACGTCCCGCCGTAGAAGACCACGTCGGCCTCGCGGGGCAGCGCCGGGAAGGTGTCCTGGCCTTCCTCCACGTCGTAGCGATCCGGCACCCGGCCGCCCAGCGCGGTGAAGGCCCGCTCGATGTCATCTCGACCCCCTATCACGGCCGGGCCCGGATCAACCTTCGGCTGAACGCGTGGCGGCCGGGTCGACCTCTTGCCCGCTGCGGGCCGCGATGCCGGCCATCAGGACGCGCAGTCCCTCCTCGAACGCCGCGTCGCTGTCACCGGCCTCCCGGATGGCCGCCGCGAGGGTGGGAGTGGCCGCGAAGACGTCGGCGGTGGCCGGTGGCCGCCGGGCATCCTCGGTGTGCTCGGTCATGGCCTGTTCGTCGAGAACGAAGCCGTTGACGTAGCGGGTGATGGTGCCGATGGCGTGCAGTGCTCGCGCCGGTGTGAATCCGGCGGCGACGAGCGCGTTCAACTCGGCTTCGAACTTCTCGATGAGGGCCGGTCCCGCTCGGGTGCCGGCCACGAGCCGGGCGGCGTCCCGGCAGGACAGCAGGACCTGGCGGCGTTCGCGTGCCCGCCGGGTCAGCCATTGCGGCCAGGACTCGCCGTCTCGCGGCGGCCCGAAGTCCTGCCGCGACTGGAGCATCTGCGCCATCTCGTCGAGCAGCGCCCGCTTGCTCGAGAAGTGCCAGTAGAGCGCAGGGTTCTTCACGTTGAGGTGCTCGGCCAGGCGGCGCACGGTCAACCCGTCGAGCCCGGTCTCGTCGAGCAGGCTCAGTGCCGCGCTGACGATCTCTTCTCGGTCCACGCTGTCTCCGTTCTGAACCCTTGACAGCTTAGCAACGCTAAGGCATTGTTGCCGAGCCCAGTCATTTAGCATTGCTAAGGAGCGTGAACGATGATCCGGTCCCGTCCGGCGCCGATCCGTACTCTGCTGGCCTGCGGCCTGGCCGCGCCGCTGTTCGTCGTGGTGATCCTCATCGAGGGCGCCCTGCGCCCCGGCTACCGGTCCGTGGACCACTTCATCAGCGAACTCAGCCTCGGCCGGTGGGGCTGGATCCAGATCACGAACTTCATCGTCACCGGCCTGCTGCTGATCGCCTTCGCCGCCGGGCTGCGGCGGGCGCTGCCCACCGGTCGCGGTTCTCGTTCGGCGCCGATCCTGGCGGCCGCCTGCGGTCTGGCACTCATCACGGCCGGCGTCTTCAGCATGGACCCCACGCCCGGCTACCACCCGGACAGCTCAGTGCCCGACGAACCGACGCTCCACGGCACGATTCACGGCTTCATGCCGTTCGCCGTGTATCTCGCCCTCGCCGCGCTCGCCTGCGTCCTCGGCCGGCGTTTCGGCGCCGAACGGCGGCGCGCCTGGATGTGGTACTCCTTCGTCACCGCCGTCGCCACGCCGGCGACGTTCATGCCGGCGGCCGCGCAGTACGACTTCCAGACCCAGGTCGGCCATGGCCACGGCCTGTGGAACCGTGTCAGCCTCGCCATCGGTTTCGCCTGGCTGGGCCTGGTCGCGCTTCGCCTGATCCGGGACGCGGCCGCCAGGCGACGTGCGCCGGCGACGCCCGGCCACCGGCTCACCAAGTTCGCCTCGTAGATGGACACGGGCCCGCCTGCCCCGCTCCGAGCCCACGGCCCGGGACGAGGCGGCGCAGGCCCCCCACAGCAGCTCCGATCTCAGTCCAGGGCCGCCAGGACCTCGGCGGTGGTGCAGACGGTGGCGATGCGCGGGAAGATGTAGTCGAAGGCGAACTCATGGGCGTGCGCGTCGAGTGCCGTGACCGCGTCCTCGGGCAAGATCACCTTGAAGCCGAACTCGTCGGCGAAACGCGCGGTCTGCTCGACGCCGAAGTTCGTGGCGACCCCGGTGATGATCAGCGTGTCGATGGCGCGCTCACGCAACACCTCCTCCAAGCCGGTGTTGTGGAACGCGCCCCAGGTGCCCTTCACGATCTCCAGGTCGCCGGCCACCCCATCCACCAACTCGCTGCCCGGCGGCTGCTCCGCGACGCCCGGCCGCTCGACCCGCACGGCGACCACGAGACCTCCCGCCTTGCGCACCCCCTCGGCCAGGGAGAGGGATCGGGCGACCACGGCAGGTCCGGAATGTGGCGCAGTAGGCTGCTCAACGATGCGCGTCATCAGGTCGATGAGGACCAACGCGGTGTGGCGGGGATCCAGTTTGTCCATGATCGGCATGGTAGCGGCCACCCGTCTGACCACGCCGACGCTCAGCTCGACCGGCGGTCGCCGAGGGCCGCCCGCCAGCCGGCGCGCTCGGTCACGGCCTCGGCCTCCCCCGGGGGCTCGTCCCGGCGTCCGCCGCGGGCGAAGAACTCGGCGAGCGGCAGCGTCACGGCGCCGACCGTGACGGCGTCGGGGCCGAGCCGTCCCGGCTCGACGGTGACCCGCTCGGCGGGGTGCCGCAGGGCGTACGCCGTGGCGTGGCGCCGCACCGAGTCCAGGATGTAGGGCGCGAGCTGGAGCCCGGCCCATCCGCCGAGCAGCACGCGCTCGGGGTTGTAGAGGTTGATCAGCGTCGACAGTCCCGCGCCGAGGTACTCGGCCGTCTCCTCCAGGACGGCGGCGGCGACCGGGTCGGGGGCGCCGCCGTCCACCGGGTAGGCGGCGGCGAGCATGAGGGCGACCGCGGTCTCCTCGTCGGTGTCGGGCGGGAGCACCGCGCCGGCCTCGCGCCAGCGCTGGATCAGCGCCTCGGCCCCGGCGTACGCCTCCAGGCACCCGGGCGAGCCGCAGCGGCAGCGGCGGCCGCGGACGTGGACGGTGCTGTGCCCCCACTCCGACGCGCTGCTGCGGGTGCCCGACAGGATCGTGCCCCCGGTGACGATGCACGCGCTGATGCCCGAGCCGAACAGGACGATGACCGCGTCGCTGACGCCGCGGCCGCCGCCGAACCACATCTCGGCCCTGCCCAGCGTCTTGGCGCCGTTCTCGATGTACAGGCCCGCGCCCGGCGGGAGGTCGACCGCGGCGCGCAGCAGGGCCTCCAGCGGGACGGCGTCCCAGCCGATGGTCTGCCCGTACACCACGGCGCCGTCGGCGGAGTCGCGCTCCACGATTCCGGGCACACCGACGCCGACGCCGAGCAGCCGCTCGGGCGGGATGCCCGCCCGAGCGATCACGTCCGCCACGCCCTCGCCGATGTGCCGCACGATCGAGTCGACGTCGTAGCCGCCCTGTTCCAGGTGATGCTCGCAGCGGGCCAGCTCCGTGAGACCGAGGTCGAACAGCTCCACCGTGACCCGGGTCTCGCCGACGTCGACGCCGATCAGGTGGGCACACCCCGGGGACACGCGCAGCAGCTCGCGGGGACGGCCCCCGTCGGAGTCGACCGTGCCGGCCTCCTCCACCAGCCCTTCCGCGACCAGCTCGGCGACGATCGTGCTGATCGACCCCGAGCTCAGGCCGGTCGCGGCGCCGAGGGCCTGCCTGCTCATGGGAGCGTCGAAATACAACTGTTGCAATACCGCGCTGCGGCTGTTCCGGCGCAGGTCACGGATGGTCTGTCTGTTGGGCCTGGGCATGCGGATCCTTTCCTGACAGCAACCTATCGCGCTTGTGATCCTTGACCGGACACTTCTCTCAGGTATTAACTCAAGCTCTAAATTAAGCCATGACAGCGCTCCCATGGCTTGCACACCGCCCCCCTCGGACCCTCCCGGAAAGGGACGACTCCGCCATGCGCAGACTACGAGCCGCAGCAGCCGTCACCACTCTCGCCGCCCTCGCCGCCGCCGTCGCCGCCTGTGGCGGCGGCACCCCCACGGGCGGAGGCGGCGGCGACAGCTCCCCCAAGACGCTGACCTACTGGGCGTCCAACCAGGGTCCGGACATCGAGGCGGACAAGCGGACCCTCGAGCCCGAGCTGAAGAAGTTCGAGCAGCAGACCGGGATCAAGGTGGAGCTGGAGGTCGTGCCCTGGGCCGACCTGCTCAACCGGATCCTCGCCGCGACCACCTCCGGCCAGGGGCCCGACGTGCTCAACATCGGCAACACCTGGTCGGCCTCGCTCCAGGCGACCGGCGCCCTGCTCCCCTGGGACCAGAAGAACTTCGACCGGATCGGCGGCAAGGACCGCTTCGTCGAGTCCGCCCTCGGCTCGGCCGGCGCGCCCGGCAAGGACCCCGCCGCGGTGCCGCTGTACTCCATGTCCTACGCCCTCTACTACAACAAGAAGGCCTTCAAGGACGCGGGCATCGACAAGCCGCCGGCGACCTGGGACGAGCTGGTCGCCGACGGCAAGAAGCTCACCAAGGACGGCAAGTGGGCCCTGGGGGTGGAGGGCTCCAACCTGTCGGAGAACATCCACCAGGTCTTCGTCCTGGCCAAGCAGCACGGCGCCGACTTCTTCGACTCCTCCGGCAAGCCCGCCTTCACCTCCGACGGCGCGGTCGCGGCCGTGAAGCAGTACGTCGACTTCATGGCGCAGGACAAGATCGTCGCCCCGGGCAACGCCGAGTACGCCCAGAACCAGTCGCTGCAGGACATCGCCACCGGCAAGACCGCCATGATCTTCTGGCAGACCGCCGCGACCACGCTGAAGGCGCACGGCATGAGCCCCGGCGACTGGGGCGTCGCCCCGATCCCCGTCGCCTCGGGCGCCCCCGGGCAGGGCCAGAACGTCAACTCCATGGTGGCCGGCATCAACATGGCCGTCTTCAAGAACAGCGACAACCTCGACGGCGCGCTGAAGTTCGTGAAGTTCATGACGAGCGACGACGAGCAGAAGATCCTCAACCAGACCTACGGCTCCATCCCGCCGGTCAAGACCGCCCAGGAGGACCCGGCGTTCAACACCGAGGACCTCGCCGTGCTGCGCGACACGCTCGCCAAGAGCGCCGCCCCGCTCCCGCAGGTCCCGGCGGAGTCGCAGTTCGAGACCGCCGTCGGCACCGCCGTCAAGGAGCTCTTCGCCGACGCGGCCGCCGGGCGCCCGGTTACCACCGAGTCGGTCAGGGAGCGCCTGACCAAGGCCCAGCAGCAGATGCCGGCGCAGTGAGCGGTGCCGCGATGACCACGGCCACCGAAGGCCACGCCCCGCCGGGACGCGCCGCGCGTCCCGGCGCGGACGGCCGGCGCCGCCCGGCCCTCCCGGTACGGCTGCGGCGGGCCGGCCTGCCGTACCTGCTGCTGCTGCCCGCCGTGCTCCTGGAGCTCCTGGTCCACCTCGTGCCGATGGTCATGGGCGTCCTGATGAGCTTCAAGGAGCTGACCCAGTTCTACATCCGCGACTGGGGCGGCGCCCCCTGGACCGGGCTGCGGAACTACGGCCTCTCGGTCGACTTCAACGCCCCCGTCGGCCAGGACCTGCTGCACTCGTTCTTCGTGACCTGCCTGTTCAGCCTCCTGGCGGTCGCCCTGTGCTGGCTCCTCGGGGTGACGGCCGCGATCTTCATGCAGGAACGTTTCAAGGGCCGGGGGCTGCTGCGCGCGATCTTCCTGACGCCGTACGCGCTCCCTGTCTACGCCGCGGTCATCACCTGGGCCTTCATGCTGCAGCGCGACAACGGCGCGGTGAACCACATCCTGCACGACCAGCTCGGGCTGACCTCCGACCGCCCCTTCTGGCTGCTGGGCGGCAACAGCTTCGCCGCGCTGCTGGTGGTCGCCGTCTGGAAGACCTGGCCGTTCGCGTTCCTCATCGTCATGGCCGCCCTGCAGAACATCCCCGCGGAGCTGTACGAGGCCGCCTCGATCGACGGGGCCGGGATCTGGCAGCAGATCCGCAAGGTCACCCTGCCGTCGCTGCGCCCGATCAACCAGGTGCTGGTCCTGGTGCTGTTCCTGTGGACGTTCAACGACTTCAACACGCCGTACGTCCTGTTCGGCAAGTCGGCGCCGCGGGCCGCGGACCTGATCTCGATCCACATCTACCAGTCGTCGTTCGTCACCTGGAACTTCGGCACCGGCTCGGCCATGTCCGTCCTGCTGCTGCTCTTCCTTCTCCTGGTGACGGCGGTGTACCTGGTGGTCACCTCGCGAGGAAGGAGGGCCGCCGATGCCTGACGCGCCCGTACGGCGCTCGCCGACCGCGCCGCCCCGCTCGTTCCTGTGGGCCCGGCGGGTGTTCCTGACCCTGCTGACCGCCTTCGTGCTCCTGCCGGTGTACGTCATGATCAGCAGCTCCCTGAAGCCGCTGCGGGACGTCTCCGGGCAGTTCAGGTGGCTGCCGAGCGGGCTGACGATCCGGCCGTACATCGACATCTGGAGCACGATCCCGCTCGCCCGCTACTTCGTGAACTCGGTCATCGTGGCGGGCGCGGCGACGGCCTGCTCGGTGGTGATCGCGATCTTCGCGGCGTACGCCGTGAGCCGCTACCGCTTCCGCGGCAAGCGGATCTTCACCGTCACCGTGCTGTCCACGCAGATGTTCCCGGGCATCCTGTTCCTGCTGCCGCTGTTCCTGATCTACGTCAACATCGGCAACGCGACGGGGGTCGCGCTCTACGGCTCGCGCGGCGGCCTGATCCTCACGTACCTGACCTTCTCGCTCCCTTTCTCGATCTGGATGCTCGTCGGGTACTTCGAGTCGATCCCGCGCGCCCTCGACGAGGCCGCGTGGGTGGACGGCTCCGGCCCGATGAGCACGCTGTTCCGGATCGTCATCCCGGCGGCGACCCCCGGCATCGTCGCCGTCGCCGTCTACGCCTTCATGACCGCCTGGGGCGAGGTGCTCTTCGCGTCCATCATGACCAACGACGTGACCCGGACGCTCTCGGTGGGACTGCAGGCCTACGCGACGCTGAACGACGTCTACTGGAACCAGGTCATGGCCGCCTCCCTGGTGGTGAGCGTGCCCATCGTCGCCGGATTCCTCCTCCTGCAGCGCTACCTGGTCGCCGGACTCACGGCGGGGGCCGTCAAGTGACGGTCCCGCTCTCTCCCGAAGGGATATCAATGACCCACCCCATCGACCTCGCCGCCCTGCCCCGGGACTTCGCCTGGGGCGTGGCGACCTCGGCCTACCAGGTCGAGGGAGCCGTGGCGGAGGACGGTCGTTCCCCGTCGATCTGGGACGTCTTCAGCCACACCCCGGGCAAGATCGACAATGGGGACGACGGCGACGCCGCCTGCGACCACTACCATCGCTGGCGCGAGGACGTCGCCCTGATGAAGGAGCTGGGCGTCACGTCCTACCGGTTCTCGGTCGCCTGGCCGCGGGTCCTGCCCGGCGGCGACGGCGCGGTCGACCCGCGGGGGCTGGGCTTCTACTCGCGGCTGGTGGACGCCCTGCTGGAGGCGGGCATCACCCCCAACGTCACGCTCTACCACTGGGACCTCCCGCAGGTCCTCCAGGACCGCGGCGGCTGGCCGGCGCGAGAGACGGCCGAGCGCTTCGCCGCGTACGCCTCGGTGGTGGCCGAGGCCCTCGGCGACCGGGTGCGACAGTGGGCGACGATCAACGAGCCGCTGTGCTGCGCCTGGATCGGCCATCTCGAAGGCAAGATGGCCCCCGGCCTGACCGACATCACCGCCGCCGTCCGCGCCTCCTACCACCTGCTGCTGGGCCACGGCCTCGCCGCCCAGGCCGTGCGGGCCGCCGCGCCGGGCTCGCGGATCGGGATCGTCAACAACCTCTCCACGGTCGCGCCCGCCTCGGACTCCGAGGCCGACGTCGCCGCCGCCCGGCGCATGGACGGCCACACCAACCGCTGGTGGCTCGACCCGGTCACCGGCCGCGGCTTCCCCGCCGACATGCTCGAGGTGTACGGCGTCGACCTGCCCGAACGTCCGGGCGACCTCGCCACGATCGCCCAGCCGCTGGACTGGATGGGGCTCAACTACTACTTCCCGGTGACCGTCGCCGACGACCCCGACGGGCCGCCCCCCTTCGCCCGGCAGGTCGACCGGCCGGGCGTGCCCAGGACGGGGATGGGCTGGGAGGTCGACGCCGGCGGCCTGGAGAGCCTGATCATGCGGCTGACCGAGGAGTACGGCGCCCGGAGGATCTACATCACCGAGAACGGATCCGCCTACCCCGACACCGTCTCCGCCGACGGCACCGTCGACGACCCCGAGCGCACGTCCTACCTGGAGCGGCACCTGGACGCCTGCGCCCGCGCCGCCCGCCGGGGCGCCCCCCTCGCCGGCTACTACGCGTGGTCGCTGCTGGACAACTTCGAGTGGGCCTACGGCTACGACAAGCGCTTCGGCCTGGTCCACGTCGACTACGGCACCCAGCGCCGTACCGTCAAGACCAGTGGCCGCCGCTACCGCGACGTCATCGCGGCCCACCGCACCCACGCCTCCGACGAGGACCAGGACCCGGTGGCGGTCTCGGCCTGAGCCGCGCGGGCCGTGGGGAAGCCGATCGGCACGGCGCCCTCGGAGGCGCGGACCGATCACGGCCCGGCGGGCGTTCGCCGGGCTTCCTCCCGGCTTCCGCCTGGAATCGCACAACACCGGGGTGGCACGGCCACTCCGGCGGCCGGCGCGGGCAGGCTCGGACCGGGAACACGACGAACGGTGAAAGGGCGAGACATGGGCAGCACCCCGGCACGGATCGACGTCAGGGCCCTCAAGCTGCGCCTCGGCAAGGTCGGCGTATGGCTCGCGAACCCGGGTTTCGAGGCGGCCGACACCAGCAGGGCGGCGGCCGCCTCGATCGAGGAGCTCGGATACGGAGCCCTGTGGATCGGTGAGCTGCTCGGCGGCAAGGAGGCCCTGACGAACGCCGCCGTCCTGCTGTCGGGCACCGACGACATCATCGTCGCCACCGGCATCGCCAACATCTGGGCGCGGGACGCGACGGCCGCGGCCGCGGGGGCCGACGCGCTGAGCGAAGCCTGGGGAGGTCGCTTCGTCCTCGGTCTCGGCGTCAGCCACGCCCCGCTGGTGGCCCCACGGGGGCACGACTACGGCAGGCCGGTGGAGACCATGCGCGCGTACCTCGACGCGATGGACCGGGCTCCCTACAACGCGCCGCTGCCCGAGCCGCCGCCGAGGGTGCTCGCGGCGCTGCGGACGAAGATGCTGCGGCTGGCGGCCGAGCGCGCGCAGGGCGCGCACACCTACTTCGTCACCCCGGAGCACACCATGAGGGCGCGGGAGATCCTCGGCCCGGACCCGCTGCTCGCGCCCGAGCAGGCGTTCGTCCTCGACACCCACGCCGAACGGGCGCGCGCCACCGCCCGCGACCACATGGAGTTGTACCTGAAGCTGCCGAACTACCTGAACATGCTGCGCGAGCTGGGCTGGGGCGACGCCGACTTCGAGGACGGCGGCAGCGACGCCCTGGTGGACGCCATCGTGCCCTGGGGCGACCCGGACACGGTCGCGGAGCGGGTACGCGCCCACCACAAGGCCGGAGCCGACCACGTCTGCGTCCAGCCCGTGGCCGACACCTTGGACAAATGCGTCGAGGACCTCCGGCGGCTGGCCAACGCACTGCTGCGCTGATCGGACGGAAGCCTTGACAACGTTGTCAGGGCACCGTTTATTGGTCGTGACAACGTTGTCTGCGTATCAGGCCCGCCCGCCGTACCGGCGGCGGGTCATGTCAACGGGAGCCCCTCACCATCCCCCCGGAGGAGCACTTGTCACGTTCACTGTGCGCGGCGGCGGTGGCCACCGCGCTGCTGATCCCCTCACCCGCCCTGGCCGCCGCGCCGGCGGCGAAGGCCCAGCCGGAGCCCGCGTCGTACGTCAACACCTTCCTCGGCACCCAGGACGGCGGCCCCGACTTCGGGCACGGCGGCGGAGCCGGGATGAACTTCCCCGGCGCGGCCGTGCCCTTCGGCATGATGCAGTGGAGCCCGGACACCGTCCGCAGGTCGGGCGGCGGCTACAAGTACGAGGACAACCGGCTGCGCGGGCTGTCCATGACGCACATCAACGGGCCCGGGTGCAGCGGCGCCCAGGACTTCCCCGTCGTCCCGATCTCCGGGACGATCGGCGCCTCGCCCGCCACCCACGGCGACGACTACATCCAGACCTTCGGCCACGCCGGCGAGACCGCCTCCCCCGGCTACTACGGCGTCACGCTCGACTCCGGCGTCAAGGCCGAGACCACCGCGACGACCCGCGCGGGGATCGGCCGCTTCACCGGTCCCGCCGGGAAGCCGCTGACCCTCCTGATCAACGTCACCGGCTCGGTCAACGGGGTCGGCGACGCCGAGGCGAAGATCAGCGGGAACACCGTCAGCGGCTGGGCCAGGACCGGCGGGTTCTGCGGCACCAAGAACCAGTACTACGTCTACTTCCACGCCACCTTCGACAAGCCGGTCCGCGCCTACGGCACCTGGAAGAACGATTCGGTCGCCCCCGGCACGGCGCAGGTGAGCGGGAGGTCGGAGTCCAGGATCCCGCGGGGCATCGTCAAGCCGCACGGCCTGGCGGCGCCCACCGCGCCCCCCGGTGACGCCACCCCGCCGGGCAAGGACGGCAGGCCCACCCCCGAGCCCAGCCCCGCGCCCGACCCCGGTGCCATGAGGCGGCAGGCGGCGGCGCAGGACGTGATCGTCAAGGGTCCGGGGTCCGGCGTCTACCTGCAGTTCGACCCCGCCACGCCCGTGCAGATGCGGGCCGGGCTGTCGTACGTCGGCATCGACGGGGCCAAGGCCAACCTCAAGCAGGAGATCGGCGGCAAGGGCTTCGACCGGGTCGCCAAGGACGCGCGCGCCGCCTGGAACGAGCAGCTCGGCCGGATCCAGGTGACCGGCGGCGACGACCAGCAGAAGCGCACCTTCTACAGCAACCTGTACCACGCGCTGCTGCAGCCGTACGTGTTCGACGACGCTGACGGCACCTACACCGGCTTCGACTACCGCACCCACACCGTCAGGCGCGGCCACCACCACTACGCGACGTTCTCCGGCTGGGACATCTACCGCAGCGAGGCGCAGCTGATCGCCCTGCTCCGTCCCGACGTGGCGAGCGACATCGCGCAGTCGATGTACGACGACGCCCACTCCATCGGCGACGTCTGGGACCGCTGGTCGCACCAGAACACCATCACCGGCGTGATGAACGGCGACCCGTACCACTCGATCATCGCCAGCGTGTACGCCCTGGGGGCGCGGGACTTCGACGCCAAGGCCGCGCTCGCCGCCATGGTCAAGGGCGCCAGGCGGGTGGGCACCGACCCCGGCACGGGCTACGACGAACGGCCGGGCAACGCCGCGTACATGAAGAACGGCTACGTGCCGGCCGACCCCTCGACCACGCTGGAGTACGGCATCGCGGACTTCGGCATCGCGCAGCTCGCCGAGCGGCTGGGCGACACCGCGACGCGCGACGAGTTCATGAAGCGCGCCCAGGGCTGGCAGAGCACCTACAACCCGGCCAACGGATGGATCCAGCCCCGGTTCGGCGACGGGTCGTTCCTGCCCGGCTTCGACCCGGCGAGCCCCAACTGGTACGTCGAGGGCAACGGCGCGCAGTACCACTGGATGGTGCCGCACAACGCGCGCGGCCTGTTCGACGCCATGGGCGGCGACGGCAAGGCCGTGGAGCGGCTCGACACCTTCTTCACCGAGCTCAACGCCGGGTCCGGCAAGCCGTACGCCTACCTCGGCAACGAGCCGTCCCTGCTGACGCCCTGGCTGTACGTATGGGCCGGCAAGCCGTACAAGACGCAGGACGTCGTGGCACGGGCCCGCAAGGAGCTGTTCAAGCCGACCCCGGACGGCCTCACCGGCAACGACGACCTCGGCACGATGGGCGCCTGGTACGTGTGGGCGTCGCTCGGCATGTATCCGGCGATCCCCGGCCGGGCCGAGCTGGTGCTCAACAGCCCGGCGTTCGAGAAGATCGTCGTCACCCGGTCGAACGGGAAGACGATCACGATCGAGGCGCCCGGCGCGTCCGTACAGAACCGGTACGTGCGGTCGCTGAAGGTCAACGGCGCCGCCTCGACCAAGGCGTGGCTGCCCGAAGGGTTCAGCGGCAGGCTCGACTACACCCTCGGCGCCGAGCCCGACACCGCGTTCGGCAGCGCCCCGCAGGACGCGCCGCCGAGCTTCCAGGCGGGCGCGAAGCCGTACCTGGTGAGCGTCGAGCCGGGCGGGGCGCCGGTCGAGCCGGGCGGGACGCTCACCGCCACCGTGCAGGTGCAGGCGGCCGGCAAGGGCGGCGAGGTGCGGTGGTCGGCCACGCCCCCGGCGGGCGTCACCGTCACGCCGGCGAGCGGATCGCTCCAGGTGCCCGACTACGGCAAGGGGACGGTGCAGGTGACGGTGACCGTGGCGGCCGGCGCCGCCGTCGGCTTCACCTCGGTGCCGTTCGAGGTGGCCGGCGTCCCCGCCGGGCTCAAGCTCAACGTGGCCAGGAAGGGCACCATCGAGTGGTACCACAACAACGCGGGCGTCGGCGACGACACCGAGGCCGGGCTGGCCAACTTCGACGGGGGCGGCTGGAGCTACTCGGCGCAGGCCCTCGCCGCCGTCAAGGCCAAGCCGGGCGCGGCGCTGACCTGGAAGGGCTACACCTTCACCTGGCCGCAGCGCAAGCCCGGCGACCTGGACAACGTCCAGGCGAGCGGGCAGACGATCGACCTGGCCGGCGTGCCGCAGGGCGCCAGGACGCTGGCCCTGCTCGGATCCGGCGCGAGCGGTGACATCCAGACGAAGGTGACGATCACCTACACCGACGGCACGACGCAGGACACCACGGTCGGCTTCAGCGACTGGGCGCTCGCCAAGGACGCCTACCAGCCGAGGTTCGGCAACGAGATCGTCCTGAAGACCCCGTACCGCCTGGACGCGGGCGGCGACAAGCAGGAGATCAACGTGTACGTCTTCGCGGCCACACCTGTGCAGCTGGACGCGGCCAAGCAGGTCAGGAGCATGACCCTGGCCGCCCCCACGGGCCGCGCGACCGCCCACCTGTTCGCCTGGACCTTCGGCACCTGACCCTCGTCCTCCGGCCGTGGCGAACCCACGGCCGGGGCGCCCTTTCACCTCACCCCCCGCTCCCCCACCTCACGGCCTGGGCCCACCACCGCCGCCCCCGGTGTCCTCTTGTCGGCGCCGGGGCGGCGGGAAGGGGGTGCGGCGCAGTCGGCGCCGTGGTACGGCGGGCGGACCGGTGAAGGTGCGGTGGGAGGGGTTACCCTCGAAGGTGAGGAAGCGATCGAACGCCTGAACGCCTTTGGCCCCGCCGCACTCCTCCCAAGTGAGCAGTGCTTGGACTCGGCCCTGTGCATGGCCCGACCGCTTCCTCCGTTGTCGCCCCCCTCTCGCCGGCCGCAGGCCCCCGAAGCCGCGGCCGGCGCGCTCATGCCGTGGCCGCCCGCGCCTTGGCACGGCGCCGGGCCGGGTTGCCGCGCTCCAGCCACCACTCGACGACGAGCAGGGGCACCGTCCACCCCAGCCATCCGGACAGGCCGGAGATCGTCCAGGCCAGCCAGGTCTGGTTGCCCTGGAAGGTCGTGTCGAGCTGCGGGGTGAGCGCGATCGTGAAGACCACGATCCAGACGCGGTTGGTGATGATGGAGAACGTCGAAGTGAAGCTGCGCAGCATCCAGCGGCGGTGCTCGGCGTACCGCCGCTGCCTCGCCATCCGGTAGCCGGCGACGGTGAAGGACAGCCACAGGATCGCCCCGATCACGTCGCTGACCATCAGCATCGGCCCGAAGGGCGTGCGCGCGCCGATGACCAGGGCGGACAGGCCGGCCGGCAGCACCCCGGCGAAGACGTAGACCCGGCCGGTGTACCGGTGCGCCACCGGGTGACGCCGCCGGAACCAGGGCCAGACCTGCAGGAAGCACGTCACCATGGCCACCGACGCGAACATCACGTGGGCGACCAGCAGCGGGTAGTGGGCGGGGAAGCCCTCGGGTTGCGGGACGCGTGCGCGGGCGGGGTCGCCGGTGAAGTACGGCGGCAGCGAGAACGCGAGGAAGAGGACCGTCACGAAGCCGAGCGGCGCCATCCAGGGCCGGCGCCACCATGACTTGCCTCGCCTGGGACGGGCGGCGGGCGGCGGTCCCTGCCCTTCGGCCAGGCCGCTGGTGACATCGGCGTCTCCGTCAGCGGTCGTCGTACCGGCAGGGCTGTTAGCGTATGTCATACGCAGAGCGTAGCTCATACGCAGCAGGTAGGGAATACCCTGACGCGTATGACGTACGCACACCGATAGGATGCCTTCGATGAGCGAGAACAGCGGCCCCGAGCTTCCCCACACGCTGGAGGTCCTCTGGGGCCGGTCGAAACGGCGGGCGAGAGGCCCGGCGCAGGCGCTCAGCCTGGAGCGCATCGTGTCCGCGGCCATCGACATCGCCGACGAGGAGGGGCTGCAGGCCCTCTCGATGGCCCGGCTCGCCGAGCGCCTCGGCTGCGGCACCATGTCGCTCTACCGGCATGTCGCCAACAAGGACGAACTGCAGACCTTCATGCTGGACGCGGTCCCCAGCCTGCCCCCCGGCATCGACTGCGCGGAAGGCTGGCGCGCCGGGCTGTCCCTGTGGGCCACCGCGCTGCTCGCGGTCTACCACGAGCATCCGTGGGTGCTGCAGATCACCGGCGGGCCCCCGCTGGAACCCGGTCAGCTCGCGTGGCTGGACGCCGGCCTGCGCACCCTCGACGGCACGCCCCTGCACCCGCGGGAGAAGATGCAGGTCATCATGCTCGTGCTGCACTACGTGCGGGGCGAGACCCAGCTCACCACCGCCGCGGCGGCCGCGGGCGAGGGCCCCGGGGAGTACGGCCCGCTTCTCGCCCGCCTGGTGACGGCCGAGCGCTTTCCCGCCCTGGCCGAGGCGATCACGGCCGGGGTCTTCAGCGAGCACCCCGAGGAGGATCCGGCCACGGACACGAGGTTCGGCCTCGACCGCATCCTCGACGGCGTCGAGGCCCTGATCCGGCAGCGCTGACCTCGGCCGGCGGCGCCGCGCGCAGCGCCGCCCGATTCCGGCACCGAGCCGAAAAACGATCCGCCCGGCCGCGTGGCGGCCGGGCGGATGACGAGGACGGGGACGTCGTCCCTGGTCAGGAGCCGTAGAGGCGCTTGGCGTACTCCGGGCCGTAGTAGCGCTCCAGCTCCTCCAGGGTCTCCTCGGTGGCCTGGACGCTCTTGACGATCTGCGCGTGGGACGGCAGGGCGCCGGGGTTCCAGGTCTCGGGCTTCCACAGTGCCGAGCGCAGGAACGCCTTGGCGCAGTGGAAGAAGATCTGCTCGATCTCGACGACGAGCGCCAGGGCGGGGCGGTGGCCCTTGACGATCATCTGGTCGAAGAACGGCGCCTCGCGCACGAGGCGGGCCCTGCCGTTGATGCGCAGCGTCTCGTTGCGCCCGGGGACGAGATAGATGAGGCCGACGTGCGGGTTGTCCAGCACGTTGAGGAAGCCGTCGACCCGGCGGTTGCCGGGACGGTCGGGGATGGCGATCGTGGTGTCGTCCAGGACGAGCGTGAAGCCCGCCGGGTCGCCTTTGGGCGAGACGTCGCAGGCGCCGCCGGCGTCGCTGGTGGCGATGAGGCAGAACGGGGACGCCGCCAGCCACTCCTTGTCGCGCTCGTGCAGCGCGAACCGCTCCTTGCTGATCGCCCTCGGTATCGGCTCGCCGAGCAACTCCCGGAGCTCGGTCCTGGAAGTGATCTCCACGATTTCTGCGACCTCGGCCACCGCGTCCCCCTGCCCTTTCCAGGCGATCATTGGCGCCTCAAGCATAGTTCGCCGGTTCTGCACCACTCGGGCGCCCCCTCACGCCCCCGCTCATCCGTCACGAAGTGCGGAGGGCGAGCCGGGCGCGCAGTACCTTCTCAGCCCGATCGAGTCCCCCGGCGAGCCAGGGACCGGCCGAATCGGCGGTCACTTGTGCTTGAAGTACACGAAAAGGCGGCCGTGATTCTTGGCGTCCTTGTCGATGCGGTGGTAGAGGGCCTTGATCTCCTTCTGGTCGAGGAAACGCAGCACCTTCTTCTTGAGCTGGCCGGACCCCTTGCCCGGGATGATCTCGACCTCGGTGGCCTTCTTGCGGATCGCCTCCTGGATGATCCCGTGCAGCGCCCGGTCGATCTCTGCACCCTTGTTGTAGATGTCGTGGAGATCCAGTTTCAGCTTCACGTCGCGATTGTACGCGCCGGCGGGCGGCCGCCTTTGGAACGTTTCCGTCAACTGCGCCGATCACAGCTTCTAACCGGATCGTGTCCACATTTGGTCAGATATTGCCGCAGATCAATGCATAGATGGATCTAGGCGGTTCCTTGGTCCACATCTAGACTCCGTCTGTGTTCGGTCGCCCGGTCACGGGCGGCCGTCCGCTTGTCGCCCGACGGGGAGGGTGGGAGTCCTTCCCGTGCCTGTGGACGGGTGGCCGCGGCTCCTGCATGCCCGCTGGACGGCGAGTCCCAGTGGTTCTCCAGGAGGTGCCGTGCCAAGCAATCCCCCGCCCGCCCGCTTATCCCGCACCCGCCGCATGGTGGTCGCCGGCGCCGCTCTGGCGGTGGCCTGCGCGATGAGCCCCGCCGTCCCGGCGTCCGCGGATCCGGGTCCCACGACGGGTTCGACCAGTAAGTGGAAGGCCACTCCGCTCACCGTCGCGAACCGCGTCCAGGGCGCGAAATCCCCGAGCGGCAAGCTGGCGAAAAGCGATCAATCGCTGTTGAAGTCGACGTCCACCAAGCCGGTGAACGTCGTCGTCAAACTCGACTACGACTCCCTCGCCGCCTACAAGGGCGGCCTCAAGGGCCTTCCGGGCACGAGCCCCCAGGTGACCGGCAAGAGCCTGGACGTGAACAGCGCGCCCGCGAAGCAGTACGAAAAGCACATCGAAGGCGTCGAGAACGCCTTCCTCGGCGAACTCGGCAAGCGCATCCCCGGCGCCAGGGCCGGCCAGAAGCTCCGCACCGTGTACGGCGGCATCGCGCTGACCCTGCCCGCCGACAAGGCCGCCGAGCTGCTGAAGCTGCCCGGCGTGGCGGCGGTGCAGGAGGACAGGCTCCAGCAGCCGCTCACCGATTCCAGCCCCGACTTCATCGGCGCCCCCGCGATCTACAGCAAGCTCGGCGGCAGCTCGTCCTCCGGCAAGGGCGTGATCTTCGGGAGCCTGGACAGCGGCGTCTGGCCCGAGCACCCGTCATTCAAGGACCCGGGTGATCTGCCCGCTCCCCCGGCCACCAAGGACGGCGCGCCGCGCGCCTGCGACTTCGGGGACAACCCGCTGACACCCGCCAACGACCCGTTCACCTGCAACGACAAGCTCATCGGCGGGCGGGCGTTCCTGGACACCTACAACGCCGTCATCGGCGGCGAGGTCTACACCAGCGCCCGCGACTCCAACGGGCACGGCACCCACACCGCCACCACCTCGGCCGGCGGCCCGGTCGCGGACGCCAACCCGCTCGGCATCAGCCGGGGACCGATCCACGGCATCGCCCCCGCGGCGGCCGTGTCGGTGTACAAGGTGTGCGGCGCGCAGGGCTGCTTCCAGTCCGACTCCGCCGCCGCCATCGGCCGGGCCATCCTCGACGGTGTCCGCGTGATCAACTTCTCCATCTCGGGCGGCGGCGACCCGTACAGCGACCCGGTGGAGCTGGCGTTCCTCGACGCGTACGCGGCGGGCGTCTTCGTCTCGGCGTCGGCGGGCAACTCCGGTCCGGGCGCGGGCACCACCGACCACCGCGGCCCGTGGGTCACGACCGTGGCGGCCTCGACCCAGACGCGGACCTACCGCTCGACGGTGACGCTCACCGGGAGCGGCGGGGCGACGGCCACCGTGTCGGGCGCCTCGATCACCCAGGGCGTCTCCTCGCCTCTCCCGGTCGTGTCGGCCGCGGCGGCTCCGTACTCGGACCCGCTGTGCACGACCCCGGCCCCGCCCGGGCTGTTCAGCGGCAAGATCGTGGTCTGCCAGCGCGGCGCGAACCGGGTGCTCAAGAGCTTCAACGTCAAGCAGGGCGGCGCCGCGGGCATGATCCTGTACAACGCCACGCCGCTCGACGTGATGACCGACAACCACTGGATCCCGACGGTCCACCTCGACCAGCCCGACAGCACGACCCTGCTGAACTTCCTGGCGGCCAACCCGGGCGCGACCGCGAAGTTCACCCAGGGCACCAAGACGACCTGGCAGGGCGACGTCATGACGTCGTTCTCCTCGCGGGGACCGGGCGGCGACTTCCTCAAGCCCGACGTCACCGCGCCCGGCCTGCACATCCTCGCCGGCCAGACCCCGACGCCGGAGTCGCCCCTGGAGGGCCCGCCGGGCAACCTCTACCAGGTGATCGCCGGTACGTCGATGTCGTCCCCGCACGTCGCCGGGGCGGGCGCGCTGCTGTTCGCGCTGCACCCGGACTGGACGCCGGGGCAGGTCAAGTCGGCGCTGGAGACCACGGCGAAGACCTCGGTCACCAAGCAGGACCGGGTCACCCCGGCCGACCCGTTCGACTACGGCGGCGGGCGCATCGACCTCACCCGGGCGGGAGACCCCGGCCTGACGCTGGACGAGTCCGCGGCGGACTACGCGGCCTCGGCCGCCGACCCGCTCGACCGGATCGACCTCAACCTGCCGTCGGTCAACGCGCCGGTCATGCCGGGCGCGATCACGGCCAAGCGGACGTTCACCAACGTGACCGGCAAGACGCTCGCCTACACGGCCTCCGGCACCGCGCCCAAGGGGGCCGCCGTGGCGGCGCTGCCGCCGGCGTTCACCGTCAAGCCGGGCAAGAGCGTCAAGCTCACCGTGGTGATCACCGCGCCGGACCTCCCGGAGGGCCAGTACTTCGGGGAGGTCGACCTGAAGCAGGTCGGCGGCGACCGCGACCTGCACCTCCCGGTGGCGTTCTACCGCCAGGAGGGCGCGGTGCCGATCGACCAGACCTGCGCCCCGAGCACGATCGCCAAGAACACCGGCGAGTCCACCTGCACCGTCACGGCGCAGAACACCACGCTCAAGGACACCGACGTCACCGCGCTCACGACGCTCGACCCCAGGCTGCGGCTCACCGGCGTGACCGGGGCCACCCAGGTCGGCTCGCAGATCGCGACGGTGAAGGCCACGCTGAAGGGCCGCCAGCCCGACAAGCCGAACATCGCCCCGGGCAGCGGCCCGGCGGGCTACATCCCGCTGGACGCCTTCGGCATCACCCCGACCCCCATCGGCGACGAGGACTCGGTCAACTTCAACGTCCCGGCGTTCGTCTTCGCGGGCAAGAGCTACACCAGGATCGGCGTCGTCTCCGACGGCTACAGCGTCGCCGGCGGCACCTCCGGCTCGGGTGACATCTCATTCACGCCGCAGAACCTCCCCGACCCGGCCCCGCCGAACAACGTGCTGGCGAGCTACTGGACCGACCTGGACGGCACCGGAGCGCCCGGCGTCTACGCCGGAACGCTCTCCGACGGGGTCTCCAGCTGGATCGTCCTGGAGTGGCGCGTCCACGTGTACGGCCAGACCGCGCTGAAGGTGTTCCAGCAGTGGATCGGCGTCAACGGCAGCGAGGACATCACCTACGCCTACGACCCGTCGAACCTCCCCGGTGACCCCGGCTCCGGCGGCCTGACCGTCGGCGCCGAGAACGCCGACGGCACCGCGGGCGGCCGCATCTCCGGCCCGCCGGCCGAGGACTACAGGATCAGCAGCACGCCCGGCGCCCCCGGCGGCACGCTGACCTACAGCCTCAAGGTCAAGGGCGTCGCGCCGGGCGTCGGCTCGGTGACCACCGCGACCTCGACCCCCGAGGTGAAGGGCGTCACCATCGAAGTGGACAAGATCACCGTCCAGTGACGGCCACGGCGGGGCCCGGTGCCGGGCACCGGGCCCCGCCCCATGCCCGCCGCCCGGCGGCTCGAGGGAATCAACGGTACGACCGGGCCGCCGGCGGGAGGTCAGCTCCTGGACGGGAACCCCGGGGGCATGCGCATCGGGCCGCCGTCCCGGGGGCCGCCGTTGACCAGGACGGTGGAGCCCGCCATGTAGGCGAACTCGTCGGTGGCGAGCGAGACCACCGCCCTGGCGATCTCCTCGGGAGTGGCCATCCGCTGCAGGGCGGAGACGTTCAGCGGCCCCCACGCCCGCTTGAACGCGGTCCACAGCGCGTCCGGCAGGCCCGCCGGCCGTACCAGCGGGGTGTCGGTCGTGCCGGGAGCGATCGCGTTGACGCGGATGCCCTTGGGGCCGTAGTCCATGGCGGCGACCTCGACGATGCCCTTGATCGCCTGCTTGCTCGCCGTGTAGGCGACGCCTCCCGGCCGGCGGGACTCCGACGTCGTACAGATGATCACTCCGCGCCCCGCCTTGAGCATGTGCGGCACCTCGTACCTGATGGACAGCAGCACCCCGCGCGCGTTGGTGTCCAGCACGTCCGTCCAGGTCTCCGGGGGCAGCTCGTGCAGCGGCGCGGACCTGAGGATGCCGGCGTTGTTGAACGCCACGTCCAGCCCGCCGAAGGTGGCCACCGTCTCGTCGACGAACCGCCGGACCTGCTCGGCGTCACGCACGTCCGCCCGGGTGTAACGCGCCGTGCCCCCGGCGGCGCGGATCTCCCGCTCGACCCGCTGCCCGTTCGGGACCCTGCGCCCGCAGAAGGCCACCTTCGCCCCCTCGGCCGCGAACGCCTTGGCGGTGGCCTCGCCGATGCCGGAGGTCGCGCCGGTGATCAGCACGACCTTCCCGGCGAACCGCCCGCGCGGCGGCGCGGCGGGCGGCGGGCTGGTGGGCGGCGAGGTGAGGAACGGCGGGACGGTCACGGCCCCGGCGAGCCCTGCCGCCCCGGCGGCCGCGGCGGCGAGCCCCATGAACGCCCGCCGCCCCCGCCTCGGCGCCCCGTCGCCACCGGTACGGCCACCGGCCGTCCCGGCGCCGGACGCCGCGGGCTCCACGGCCTCGTCTGGCGGGATCGCCTGCCCGTTCTCACCCTTGCGTTCTTCCGCGGCCATGTCGTCGCCCTTCCGTCCCGGCTGGAGGATTCGCCGTCGCCGATCCCGGCGACGGGCTCCAGCCTGTCCGGACGGACAGGCGCCCACCTCATTCCCCTGGCCGCACCACCGGCCTCGCGGACGACCTCCTCCTCCCGGGGGAGGTCGTCCGCCTCAGCCGTGGAGCGGCTTGGCGTAGCAGCGGCTGCCCTCGTGGAAGCGGTAGACGCCGAACTTGGCGCACGGCTCGTAGCCGCTGGACTCGTACAGGTTGACGGCCTCGGGCTGCCTGCTGCCGGTCTCCAGCACCATGCGGACGCGGCCGGCGGCCCGGGCGTCGTCCTCCAGCGCCGCCAGGATGCGCCGGGCCAGGCCGTTGCCGCGGGCCTGCTTGACCACGAACATGCGCTTGATCTCGGCGTCGCCGTCCGAGTACCCCATCTCGTCGGCCTCCCGGGCCCGCCAGCCCCCGGTGGCGAGCGGCGTGCCGTTCTCGTCGTAGGCGACCAGGTACAGGCCGTGCGGCGGCTCGAACATGGACGGGTCCAGCGGCGTCAGGTCGCCGTCGCTCTCGTAGCGCTCGGCGTACTCACGCTGCACCACGTCGTTGAGCTTGACCGCGTCCGGGTGATCGAACGAAACACGGCGGAGTTCCACTGCTGGAAGGCCTTTCTCTGAACCGATGACCATGTTTCGGGACGATATCGCCCCCTTTGTCGCTGTTCGAGGGGGCGGTCGACTGTCGGACCGTCACTGTAAGGTGCGGCGCGTGATCAAGTTACGGGGCCCGCGGCCGCTGCGGGCGGCGCTGGCGGTGGTCGTACTGCTGGGCGGGACCGCCGCCAGCTCGGCCGACGCGACCAAGGCGGTCGTGATCGCCTGCTCGATGCTCTCGGGCGGCGGTTCGATGTCGCTGTCCTGTGGCGACCTTGAACTCGAGGCGGAGATCCGCGCGCGGGCGCTCAAGCCCGACGAGGCCCGCGCGGCCGGCTGCGAGCCGATCACCTGGGACGACGGCTCGGACGGCGGCTCGAATATCACGGCGAACCCCCCGGAGATGATCGCGACGGGCGAGCCGGAGCCCACCTACTCTCCCCGCACGCCCGACCCGGCGGTGCGGGCCCGCGTCGACCGCGCGTGGGACCGCGTCGAGCGCTGGCTCGGCGCCCACGCCTCGGCGACGCTGCGCAAGCTGAAGTTCCCCGCCACGGCGCAGGACCTCGCCCGCTGGGAGGCCGAGCGCGGCCGCAGGCTCCCCGACGACCTGTACGCCTCCTACCTGCGGCACGACGGCGCCGACGGCAACCTCGGCGACGGCTTCCGGCTGCCGCCCGCCTACGGGCTGCTCGGCCTGTACGAGATCGACTACGTGAACCGGGAGAAGTGCGAAGATCTCGTGATGGACGGCGACCGTTCCGCCGCCGACCCGGCGAAGGGGAAATGGCACGGCAGCCTCCTCCCCTTCGGGGACTCCAGCCGGGGCCAGGAGCTGTTCGTCGACCCCCGCACGGGACGGGTGGGCGAGTCGGCCTGGGGCGAGAACCTCCGCTACGACGGGCCGATGGGCTGGCCGTCCTACGCCGCGCTGCTGGAGGCCCTGGCGGGCTCGCTGGAGGCCGGCACGCCGCTGCGCGACTGGTATCCCACGGTCACGGCCACGTGCGAGCTGCGCTGGTCGCCCAAGCCGACCGGCGCGCCGCCCGCGAACTGCGCCGGCGGCCCCCGCCCGGCCCCGGCTCCGACGCCCACGCCGGCTCCCGAGCCGACGGAGGAGGAGAAGCCGACACCGGAGGAGGCGCGCGCCACCGGATGCCGCCCCGCCCGCCGCCGTCCCGTCGTCCGGATGCCCGACCCGGCCGTGGCGGCACGGGTCGAGGCCACGTGGCGGCGCATCGAGGCCTGGCTGGCCCGCAGGGCGCCCGCCACCTACCGCACGCTGCGCGGCCCGGCGACCCCGCGGGCCATCGCCAGGGCCGAGGCGGCCATGGGCCTGACGTTCCCCGACGACCTGCGGGCGTCGTTGCTGCGCCACGACGGAGCCCCCCGCTGGGGAGGGTTCGGCCCGGCGCCGTTCTACGCGTACATGCCGGTCAAGGCGGTGTACTCGGACTGGAAGATGCTGTGCGGCATCGTCCTCGACGGGCCCGCCGATATGGCCGAGGGCTGGTGGGACGGCCACCTGATCCCGTTCGCCTCCGCGATCGACGGCGGGAACCTCTTCGTCGACTCCCGCACCGGGAAGACCGGCGAGTACTTCGACGAGGAGGGCCTGACGCTGGAGGGCGACGTCGTCTGGCCGTCGTACCTGGCCCTGCTGCGCGACACGGCGGAGTCCCTGCGGACCGGCCGCCCGATCAGGGGCTGGCGTCCCAGGGTGAAGAAGGGTGAGCTCGACTGGGTCCAGGCGAAACGACGCTGAGGCGGGCGCCTCGGCATCGGAGTCAGGGCACGACGACGCACTTGACGAACCCCGGGGGGCGGTCGCCGAAGTAGGCGAAACCGGTGTCGAGGTCGTCCAGCGTGACCTGGTGGGTGACGAGGGGTTCAAGGGTCAGCCGGCGTTCGGACATCAGGCGCAGGCCCTCGGCCATCGCCTCCATCAGGCGCCACCGCTGCGGGGTGAAGCCGTTGACGATGGTCACCCCCCGGTACCACAGCTCGACGTCGAGGTCGCGGCGGCCGTCGTGGTGGTACCCGGCGACGCACAGCAGGCCGTGCTCGGCGACCAGGCCGCCCGCCAGGCGCAGCCCGGCGGCGCTCCCCGAGAACTCCACCACCACGTCGAACCGTCCGCGCAGGTCCTGCCCGGCCTCCTCCGGGGTGAGGACGTCACCGGCCCCGAGCCGGGAGGCCAGCTCACGGGCGTGCGGCAGCGGGTCGACCCCGGTCAGGACGGCGGGGGCGCGGGCCGCGGCCACCTGCAGCGCCGTGAGGCCCATGAAGCCGAGGCCCACGACGGCGACCCGCCGTCCCGGCCGCAGGCCGCACCGGGACAGTGCCTCGACCACGCAGGCGACCGGCTCGCCGAGCGCCGCCGGCGCGGCGACGTTGCCGGGCACGGGGAGCAGCGCTCCGGCCTGGACGTTCACCGTGTCGGCGAACACCGGGGAGCCGAAGCCCGTGACGCGGTCCCCGGCGGACCAGCCGTACACGCCGGGCCCGGCCCGCACGATCTCGCCGCTCAGCTCGTGCCCGAGGCGCACGGGCTGGCCGCCGTCGTGGTCCCGCCACACGGGCAGCTCCGACACGCAGACGCCGGACGCCAGCACCCGTACCCGCACCTCCCCCGGCCCGGGAGGTGCGTCGGGGGCCTCGGCGACCTCCGACGTCCGCGCCGCGACGACCTGTGAGTACCGCATCCCTACTCCTCGCTCCGCACGGCGCGCCGGGCCAGTTCGACGGCCCCCCGCACGGGCGGCGCCCGCAGGACCGTGACGGGGACCCCGGGGAGCCGGGAGGCCAGCTCGTCCTCGACCACCTCGCGCAGCCGGGGCCGGTTCACGACGACCCCGCCCGCGGCGACCACGGCCGTACTGTCGGCGCCGCGCCGGGCCAGGCACACCACGAGCCGGGCGAGGGCCCTGCCTCCGTCCCTGATGACGCCCGCGGCGAGGCGCGACCCGCGTTCGGCGGCGTCGAAGACGACGGGGGCGTGCGCGCCCCAGGTCTCCACGCCCTGGTCCCAGCTCATCACCGCCGCGAGCTCGGCGAGGCCGGGGACGCCGAACGACCGCAGAAGCGCGCCTTCGAGCTCGTCGCCGCCCGCGCCCTCGTCCGCCCGCGCGAGCACCGCGCGGGCGGCGTCGCGGACGAGCGCGGAGCCGGACCCCTCGTCGCCCAGGACCCATCCCCAGCCTCCGGCCGACATGTACCGGCCGGTCTCGCGGTGCCTGCCGACGGCGACGGCGCCGGTGCCGGCGATCAGGCCGATGCCGCGGTCCAGACCGGCCGCCGGGACCAGCAGCTCGGCGTCGTTGACGACCGTCGCGGGGACGTCCATCCCGGCCGCCAGTTCGGCGGCCAGGTGGGCGCAGTGCTCCTCGGTCTCGCAGCCCTGCGCCCCGGCGACCAGGTGGAGGATCCGCTCGCCCTCCGGCACGAGGGGACGGACCCGTTCGGCCAGCCAGGCCGCCGCGTCGCGGAAGGCGCGCGTCTGCCACCCCGAGCTCGGCAGCGTGCGTTCGGCGACCGTCAGCCCGCTGCGCGGGTCGGCCAGCCGGATGTGCGTCTTGGTGCCGCCGACGTCGACGCCGGCCACCAGCCCTGTCATCCGACCGGCTCCTCGACCTTGGTGTCGGTGTTGTCGAAGACGAAGTCCTCGATCTCCACGCCGCGCACCGCGGCGAGCGAGCCCGCGAGCCGCTGCATCACCAGCGTCTGGAGCAGGGTTCGCACGGGCAGCGGGGCGTCGGCCGGGACCGGCACCACGTGCAGCGGGCCGCCGGGGCGGACGTCGGCGGAGGTGACGCACAGGGTGAGGTGGCCGGCGCCGGCGAGGCTGCGCGCCAGCTCCACCTCGCGGCCGTCCCCCACGACGACGTGCAGGGTGCGGCCCGCCGACTCCATCTCGCCGTGCAGGTAGGTGCGGGTGACGAGCGCGGACGACGGGAGGCGGCAGACCTCGCGGAGCAGCAGCGCGCCCGCCTCCGAGGCCGAGCGCGCCGCCCCCGAGGCCACGACGTCGGCGGCGACCACGTCTCCGGCGAGCCGGGCCACCTCGTCGACGACGGGGGCGAATGCGTCCTCGTGGCGCACCAGGGCGTCCCCGATGCCGGACCATTCGGCGGCCGCCTCGCCGGGGGTGCCGCCGAGCATGGTTCGGGCGAGCATCGCCAGCGCCATGAGGGTGGCGGTGTAGCCGATGGTGGAGGCGTAGCTGTCGGGCTCGTCCCCGAGGTCGACGCAGTGGGCGACCGAGCCGGCGAGCCGCGACGGGACGACGTTCACCACGGCGGCCCGCCGTTCGCGGGGGACCAGGGCGAGGGCGTCGATGGTCTCCGGGCTGCGTCCCGACTGGGAGACCCCGATCACCAGGTCGGCGCCGGCGAACTCGACGTCCGAGACGATCTCCCCGGCCATCTCGCGGCGTGCCGGGACGCCGCCCTCGGCCAGCATCCGCAGCGGTAAGGCGAGCGCGGCGTAGCTCGCCCCGATGCCGACGAAGACCGGCCGTGCGCAGGTGACCGGCGCGCCTCCCTCGGCGCGGAGGGCGGCGAGCCGCCCGGTCAGGTGGGCGGCGACGCGGTCGAGCGCCGCCGGCTGGGCCGCCCGGCCTTCGACGTAGGAGATCCTCGTTCCGGCCATCTCAGACTCTTCCCTTTCCTGGTTCGTGGGGTGGGGCGGACGCCGTACGGACGTGCGCGCCCTGCGTGCCAGACCACCGGTTCCGAATGAAGGCCACTACAGACCACAACAGGCCGCAAATCGCCCATATAGCGACAACTGGTAGTTGGTGACTTCTCGTGCCCCGGCGGGCGGCGCGGTCAGGCGGAGGTGCCGCCCCGGACGAAGGACGTGCGCAGGCGGTACCTGTCGCCCCGGTAGGTGATGGCCGAGACCAGCACCACGCGCCCGGTCGCGTCGACCATGGACTGGTGCATGACGAGGACCGGCTCTCCGGGCCGCAGGTCGAGGTGCGGGGCGATCTCGGCGGGGCACCCCCTGGCCTCGATCATCGACTCGGCGACGACGGGTTCCACGCCGGCCGCGGCCAGCTCCTCCAGCAGCGACGCGCGGGAGAAGTCGACGGAGGGGAGCCCCGGCGCGAGGTGGAGCGCCACCCGGGAGGCGTCGACCCCTATCGGCACGCCGTCCAGCATGCGGACGCGCTCCAGCGCGAACAGGTCGGTGCCCGCGACCACGCCGAACTCGTCGGCCTCGTCGAGCGACGCGGCCCTGACCTCTGCGCGGATGATCTCGGAGGTGGAGACCAGGCCCTTGCGGCGCGCCGTCTCGGTGAACGACTCCAGGGAGTTCGGCCACTCGCGGTCGGTGCGGGCCGCGACGTACCAGCCGCGTCCGTGCGAGGAGCGCAGGACCCCCGCCTCGACCAGGTGCTGGAGGGCGCGGCGCAGCGTCACGCGGCTGATGCCGAGCTGGGCGCACAGGTCGCGTTCGGCGGGCAGGCGCCGGCCGGTGGGAAGAGCACCCTCCCTCACGCGGCGCTCGATCACCTCGGCCGCCTGCACCCACAACGGCTCAGGGCTGTCGGAGGCGATGAGAGCCGCCTGAGGCACGATGTTCACCCTGTCCATGTCCTTCCCTGACCTCATCCGTCCGCCGGCGAACACAGCGTCCTCGTCCTGACCGATCCGCGCCCCCGGCCGTCATCCATCGCGATCCCCGGCCAAACGATCGAATGCCGCGTCGATGTCACCGTCGACGCGCTGACGCGACGGATCGGCGTCGAACCACTCCAGAATCTCACGCGCCCCCTGGGCGAAGGGCACCTGCGGCGAGAAATCCGGGACCATTCGTTTGATCTTCGAATTATCATAGATCACCGAGTGGCGGAAATCCTCGGTGAGCACCGGCCCCATCCACTCGATCACCCGCCCGATGTCCTCACTCGACCGGTGCACGATTCGGGGTTCGACGCCCGCCGCGCGTGCGAGCGAGAAATGAATCTCGTCCCAGGTGAGCAGTTCGTCGGAAGTGATATGCACGCTCTCCCCGATCCCGCGCCCGTTGACGACCAGCCCCGCGAGGCCGCGGGCGAAATCACGGGCGTGCAGGAGATTCCACATCGAGGTCCCGTCGCCGTGGACGACCACGGGTTTACCGGCCCGCCAGCGCGCGATGGTCGTCCAACCGGCGAGGTTCGGAATGACGGTCTCGTCGTAGACATGGGCCGCCCGCACGATCGTCATCGGGAAGTCCTCGTCGCGAAAGGCCTGTTCCAAGACCTCCTCGCACAACAGCTTTCGCGCGGGATATTCGAATCCGCTGTTCCGCCGGGCGGAGGACTCCACGATCGGCAGCGACGGAGCGGGCCGCGCGTACACCGATCCGGTCGAGATGAAGACGTACCGCGCCGTGCGGCCGCCGAACCGCGCCACGTCCGCCCGGACGTCCTGCGGGGTGTACCCGATGAAGTTCACCACCGCGTCGAAGGTCTCCTCGCCCAGCGCGGCGCGCGTCGCCGCGTCGTCATGGACGTCGGCGTGGAGCGCCCGCACGCCCTCGGGGAGGGGACGCAGCAGCGTCCTGCCCCTGGTGAGGACGGTCAGGTCGGCGTCCCGGGCGAGGAACTCCCGGACGCAGGCGGCGCTGAGCACGCCCGTGCCGCCGAGGAACAGCACTCTGGGCCGTCTCATAGCGGCTCCTGGCTCTCGACCGGGCGCCTTCCCGTCGCGAGCCCGCGTCCGACCAGGTGGTCGTAGCAGCGGCGCAGCAGCTCGTACATGTCCTGACGGGCACGGTCGGCCTCGACGATGTTCCACCGGACGGCCGGGTTGGCGCGGGCGGCCCCGTCGACGTCGACCACTCCCCCCTCGCCGAAGGGCAGCATGAAGTCGTCCATGCCGCGGGCCGGCCCGTCCTTGAGGTGGACGAATTCGAGGCGGTCGCCGAGGGAGGCCGCCAGCGGCGCCGGTTCGAGTCCCGCCGTGCGGGCCCAGTAGACGTCGAGTTCGAGGACGACCGCGGGGTCGAGCTCGCGCAGCAGGATGTCGTAGGCCCGCTCGCCGCCGAAGACGTTCTCGAACTCGGCGAAGTGGTTGTGGTAGGCGATCCGCATGCCCCGCCCGGCGGCGTTCGCCGCCCCCCGGTTGACCCGATCCGCCCCCTCGAGGATCCCGTCGAGGGTGGTGAACTCCTCCGGCTCCAGGCTCCAGACCAGCGTCGAGACGCCGAGTTCCCCGTACTCGTCGAGGATCGCCGCGGCCCCGTCTCCTGAGGGGAAGGGGGCGTGGGCGCTGCAGATGCCGAGGCCGAGCTCGTCGGCCACCCGCCGCACGACGGCCGGCGGATGGCCGTACAGGCTGATGGGCTCGACGGCGGCGTACCCGATCGCGGCGACGCGCCGCAGCACCCCGAGCAGGTCACGGGACGCCTCCTCGTGCAGGGACCACAGCTGCGCGGCGATCGGCGGGGGCCCGCCGGTCTCCTCGCGGTTCACGCCCCGCCTCCGATCGTCCGCCCGTTGCCGAGCGGCCAGCGCGTCGACCACGACGCGATCTCCTCGTCCGGGACGCCCGCGGCCCAGAGCGTCGCCTGCCGTACCAGCTGGCGGAAGCCGGGGTTGCCCCAGGCCCTGGCGTCGTGCCCGAGCGCGATGTAGCACACGCGCCCGGCGCCGTGCCGGCGCGCGTACGCGACCGGCTCGGTGCCGGCGCCCGCCTGCCGCTCGGCGAGGACCTCGACGTCCCCGGCGTACTCCAGGACGTAGAACTCGTCGTCGATCCCGAAGTCGTCCAGGTACCGGGTCACCGGATGCCCTTCCCGCACCTTCACCTCCAGGCGCCCCTCGGACAGGCCGTCGTCGCCGTGGGAGAGGAAGCGGGAGCCGACCAGCGCGAACGCCTCCCGGTCGGCCTCGATGCCGCCCTTCCCGAACCCGAAGAGGTTGCTCGCGTGCAGCGCCACCAGCCCCTTGCCGCCCGCCACCAGATCGGACAGGGCCTTCTGCTGGAGCGGGTCGAACCTGACGCCGGAGCGGTAGAGGACGTAGACGTCCGCCTCGGCGGTCGCCGGCATGGGGTCGGCGAAGCGGTCCGTCCCCACGGCCCGCGCCGCCGGGATGCCGGCCTCGACGACCATCTCCTGCAGCGCCAGCGCGGCGCCGATCAGGTCGTGGTGGATGTCGGTTCCGTCGACGACCACCATGGCCGCCGGTGAACTCCTCAACTTCATGGCCTACCCCCGAGTTCCTTGTCGTCGCACCTGGTCAGCCAGCCTTGGCGGCCGCCTCCGCAAACTCCTCGGCCATGCGGTCGCCGCCGCCCGCCTTCCACTTCTGCACCGCGGAGGCCAGGCTGGACGGCTGCTCGCGCCCCAGGAACACCGAGGTGATCGCGTCCTGCATCTGCTTCTCCAGCGCGGAGCCCTTGGAGTTCTGCGTCTGGGAGTACAGGTGGGCGGCGGGGTTGGGCAGCAGCATCGGCACGACCTGCTTCTGCCACTCGTAGTTCGCCTTGTCGACGCCGGGCGCGCCCTGCGGGTTGCACAGGACCTGCGGGCCGCCGGCGATGTAGGCCAGGCCGAGATCCTGCTCGCGCTGCCCGCGCGAGGTCAGCACGGCGACGCCGTCCTTGACGGTGTAGTCCTCGCCCTCGACACCGTAGTTCATGACGAAGGACTCACGGGAGCCGAAGGGGGCCGCGATGTAGTCGAGGACGCGCAGGAAGCGGTCGACCTTGTTCTTGTCGCTCGTCTTCTTCAGCATCGTCATGGCGTACGCGCCGCCGCCGGTCCAGTAGATCGCCTTGCCGCCGTCCTTCTCGAACGGGACCATCATCCCGAAGACGACGTCCTTGTCGTCGGCGACGATCCCGACCGAGCGGGTGCCGTCCATCATCATCGCGATCTTGCCGGACCTGAACAGCGCGTCGCGCTGCACCTTGCCCGCGTTGGCGTCCATCGTGACGGTGGCCGGGTGGAAGTAGCCGCTCTTGTACATCCCGGCCATCTCCTGGATGGCGGGGACGAAGCCGGGGTGCTCGTAGGCGGAGGTGAAGGAGCCGTCGGCGTTGCGGGTCCACTTGTTGGGGACGCCGAACGCCATCTGCAGGAATTCGGAGATGCTGCCGCCGAAGGCGTAGACGCCGGCCTTGGGGTCGGTCACCGCCTTGGCGAGGTCCCTGAACTCGGCGAGGTTCTTCGGCTGCGCGTTGGCGCCGGCCGCCTGGATGACGTCGGTCTTGGTGTAGATCTGCACGCTGTAGACGGGGTCGGACTTCGGCACGCCGTAGATGCGGCCGTTGAGGTAGCCGTTGAGCCAGCCCGCCTCCTGGATGCCCGCCAGGTTGGGGTACTTCTTCACCGCGTCACCGGACAGGTACTCGCTCAGGTCGGTGAACTGCGTCTCGGCCAGCTGCGGGAGCCGGGCGACGTTCATGTAGAGCGGGATGGAGACGACCTCCGGGAGGTCGTCGCCGGCGACCATCGCGGGGAACTTCTGCGCGAAGTCGGCGAACGGCACCTGGACCGGCTTGACCTGGACGTTCAGCTCCTTGTTCAGCAGCTGCCAGTAGACGTTCTTCTCCACAGGGGGCGCCGGCTGCCCGAAGGTCATGACGAGGAAGTCGAACTCCCCTCCGTCCCCGACCGGGCCGTTCACCGTCTTCGGCCCGTTCAGCGGGAAGGAGTCGTAGACGTCCATGAGCCCCTGCGCGTTGCCCTCCAGGGTCGGCTTCGGCTTGACCGGCGGAACGTAGGTGGGCATGGGCACCGATTTGCCGGCGGCGGGCGCCGCCGCGCCGCCTCCCGCCCCCGGCCCGGAGCCGCCGCACGCGGCGAGGGGGACTCCGAAGGCGGCCAGGGCGGCGCCGAGTCCGGCGCCCCTGAGCAGGGTGCGGCGGCTGAGCGGGGAAGCGGGTCCGTTGTCGATGGTCATGTGCGATTCCTTCTTGCGCGGCGGGGGCTAGCCCTTGATCGCGCCGGTGAGCATGCCTTTGGACATGTGCTTGGTGAGGAACGGGTAGACGCACAGGATCGGGACCGTGGCGATCACCACGAGGGCCATCTGGATCGACTGCGCGGGGGGTGTGACGTGACCCGGGAGCTGGGTCGCGGTCGTGGTGATGGTGTTCTCCAGGACGAACGAGCGCATGACCAGCTGCAGCGGCCACATCTGGCTGTCGTTCAGGTAGAGCAGGGGGCCGAAGTAGTTGTTCCAGTAGCCGACCGCGAGGAAGAGCCCGACGACGGCGATGACGGCTTTGGACAGCGGCAGCACGATGGACCACAGGATCCGCCACTCCCCCGCGCCGTCCATGCGGGCGGCGTCGAAGAGCTCCTGCGGGATGCCCTGGATGAAGCCCCGGATGATGACGATGTTGAAGGCGCTCACCGCCCCGGGGATGATCAGCGCCCAGTAGGTGTTCAGCATGCCGAGCTGCTTGACCATCAGGTAGACGGGGATCATCCCGGGCCCGAAGAGCAGGGTGAGCAGCACGAACGTCAGCAGGCCGCGCTGGAAAAGCGAGCCGCGCCGGCTGAGCCCGTAGGCGGCGAGCACCGTGCAGAACAGGCTGAAGGCCGTTCCGGCCACGGTGATCCCGACGCTGATGACGACGGACCGCGACACCTGGGTTCCGTCGAATATCTGCCGGTAGGCGTCGAAGGAGATGCTCGTGGGCCACAGGACGTAGCCGCCGTTGGCGTCGATCTGCGCCTTGGTCGCCAGGCTGGTGGAGACCACGACGAGGAACGGGAAGACCACCACGCCGCTGATCAGGAGCAGCGCGAGGGCCTTGAGGGCGACGGCGACGGGCTTGGGCCTGCCGAGCCACACGGGACGGTCGGTGACGCTCATCGCCGGTACACACCTTCCTCACCGAGCTTGTGGGCGAGCTTGTTCGCCGCGAGGACCAGGAAGAGGCTGACGACGCCCTTGAGCAGGCCGGCCGCCGTGGCCGACCCCCAGCTGCCGTCGACCACGCCGTTGAAGTAGACGAAGGTGTCGAGGACCTCCGAGGCGCCCGGCCCGACGGCGTCCCGTTGCAGCAGGATCTGCTCGAAGCCCACGGTCAGCGAGTCGCCGAGGCGCAGGATCAGCATCAGGACGATGATCGGCCGCATTCCCGGCAGGGTGACGTGCCAGAACCGGCTCCAGGCCCCGGCGCCGTCGATGACGGCCGACTCGTACAGGCCCTGGTCGATCGCGGCGATCGCGGCGAGGAAGATGATCGTCCCCCACCCGGCGTCCTTCCAGATCGCCTGCGTGGTGAGCAGCAGCTTGAAGAGGTGCGGGTCGGTCATGATGTCGACCGGACTCGCGCCGTGCGTGATGAGGAACCTGTTGACGACGCCGGCCCCGCCCGCGATCTGCTGGAACAGCGCGATGATGACGACCCAGGAGAGGAAGTGCGGCAGGTAGATGACCGACTGCACGAATCTCCTGGCGAACGGCACCGCCACGGTGTTCAGCAGGACCGCGAGCAGGATCGGCACCGGGAAGAACAGCAGCAGCTGCAGGAAGGTTATCTGCAGGGTGTTCCACACCGCGCCCCAGAAGGCCGGGTCCTGGAACAGCGCGGTGAAGTTGTCCCAGCCCACCCATTCCGAGCCGGTGAAACCGAGGAACGGCACGTAGTCCATCCACGCGATCACGCTTCCGAGAAGCGGGATGTACGTGAACAGCAGCAGGACCACCATCGCCGGCGCCACCATGACCAGCAGCGGCGAATCACGCCATAACTTCGTGAGAAACGGGATCTCGCCTGACGCGCGGCGCGGAGCCGGGGGTTTTCCTTCGGGAGGCGATGTGACCCGGAGCGATGCTTGATTGACCGCCATGCCCACCTTCTTCATCCAGTCTCGCTCGACCGCCGACGACCAGTGGTGTTCAGGCGGATACCAGCGAAGTACCGGGACCGTACCACTTGCACCAACTAAATACAACGAGTACCTTCGCCGACGTCGGACGGCGCGATCTCCCCCGCACCGCGCCACTCGGATCGACACCTCGGGACGTACTTTGGACGCCTACTCCTCCCTCCTCCCTCGACCGTCGAAGGCCTCACCACGTCCGGGAGCATGCCGTTTAACTGCGGGAACGATTCTCAAGGTCAACGGTTCCGGCCGGACGCAAGCGATCGCGCAGAGCTTTCTCGCCGACCTCGGCGTCCCCTTCTCGCCGACATCGACGGAGGGCAGACCGCGTAATACCACTAAGACCACGTGGTTCACCGTGAGCGACCGGGACGACCACGTGCCCGGCGGTTACGAGGTGGAGATCTCCGAGGGACGTCTGGACGTCCGCGCGGGCGGGGTGGAAGGGGTCGTCAACGCCCTGACGACGCTCCGGCAGCTCCTGCCCGCGAACGCCTGGCGCCGCGGCGCGGCGCCGGAGGGCGGCTGGAGCGTGCCGTGCGGGATCGTGGCCGACCGTCCGGCGTACGCCTGGCGGGGGGCGATGCTCGACGTCGCGCGGCACTTCTTCCCCAAGCGCACCGTCCTGCGGTACATCGACCTGCTGGCGGCGCACCGCTTCAACCGCCTGCACCTGCACCTGGCCGACGACCAGGGGTGGCGCGTGGAGAGCCGCCGTCACCCCCGCCTGCACCGCGTCGGGAGCTGGCGGCCCTCGACCCGGCTCGGCCCCGACGGCGTGGCCGACGGGACCCCGCACGGCGGCCACTACACGCTGGACGACCTGGCGGAGATGGCCGCCTACGCCCGGTCGCGCGGCATCGAGATCGTCCCGGAGATCGACGTCCCAGGGCACACCTCCGCCCTGCGCGCCGCCTACCCCGAGCTGGGCGAACCCGGACGCGACCAGGCCGTCCTCGACACCGTCTGGGCCGGCGGGTCGTCCATCAGCCCGACCCGCCCGGTGGTGGCCTTCCTCCAGGAGGTGCTGGAGGAGATCCTCGACGCCACCCGGGCGCCCTACGTGCACCTCGGGGGCGACGAGTGCGACATGAGCTGGTGGGCGTCCGACCCGGTCATCGCCGCCGAGATGGCCGAGCACGGCTACACCGACGTCAAGCAGATGCACGGGCACTTCCTGCGCTCCCTCGGCGGCTTCCTGGCCGGGCTCGGCGTGCGCATGGTCGTCTGGGACGAGGCCTTCGTCACCGGCGGCGTGCTCGACGACACCATCGTCATGGCCTGGCGCGGCCACCGGGTGGCCGAGCGCGCCGCCGCGTCCCACGACGTCGTGCGGACCCCGCTGTTCCCGACGTACTTCAACTTCGACCAGTCCGGCCTGCCGCAGGAGCGCCGCTCCGAGGGCGGCCCGATCACCCTGGGCGACGTCGCGGCCTTCTCCCCCGCCCCCGGCGAGTGGCCCGCCGAACGGCGCGCCCGGGTCCTCGGCGGGCAGTTCCAGATCTGGACCGAGTGGGTCCCCGCCGAGCGGCACCTGGACTACCTCGCCTTCCCCCGCGCCTGCGCGCTCGCCGAGGTGCTGTGGTCCGGCGAGATCCTCGACCTGCCCGAGTTCGAGGCCCGTCTCGCCGGGCACCTGGAACGGCTCGACGCGCTCGGCGTGGAGTACCGTCCGCTCGACGGCCCGCACCCGTGGCAGGCCGGGGGCACCGGCGTGTGGCGGCGCGCGCAGTCGGGGCGGATCGAGGAGACCAGGAAATGGGTCGAGTCGATCTCGCACGAACCGTGAGCCGGCCCTTCCCCTGGCCGACCTCCCCTGACCGACGATCCGGAAAGCAGGCACCGATGGAACGCAAGCCGAAGCTCCTGTGGGGCACGGCCACCTCGTCCTACCAGATCGAGGGCGCCGTCGACGAGGACGGCCGCACGCCGTCCATCTGGGACACCTTCTGCGCCACCCCCGGCACCGTCGTGGCCGGGGAGACCGGCGAGATCGCGTGCGACCACTACCACCGGATGCCCGAGGACGTCGCCCTCATGGCCGGGCTCGGCATCGACGTGTACCGCTTCTCGCTGGCGTGGCCCCGCGTGCAGCCGGACGGCACCGGGCCGGGCAACCCCAAGGGCATCGCGTTCTACGACCGCCTCGTGGACGAGCTGCTCGCGCGCGGCATCCTGCCGTGGATCACCCTGTACCACTGGGACCTGCCGCAGGCACTCGAGGATGCCGGAGGATGGCCCGGCCGCGACACGGCCTACCGCTTCGCGGAGTACGCGGCCATCGCCCACGACGCGCTCGGCGATCGCGTCCGGCAGTGGACGACCCTGAACGAGCCGTGGTGCTCGGCGATGCTCGGGTACGTCAGCGGCCGGCACGCGCCGGGACGCCGGGACGCCCGGGCCGGGTTCGCCGCGCTGCACCACCTGCTGCTCGGGCACGGCCTGGCCGCCCAGGCCATCCGGGAGGGGGCCCACGCCGGCGGCCGTGCCGACGGCCTGGAGGTCGGCATCACCCTCAACCTCTCCCCCAAGATCCCCGCGACCGCCTCGCCGGAGGACCTCGCCGCCGCGCTGTGGGAGGACGGGCTCAGCAACCGGCTCTACCTTGACCCGCTGCTGCGCGGGGAGTACCCCGCCGACATCGCCGGGAAGCTGGAGGAGCTGGGCTGCCCGCTGCCGGTCCGCGACGGCGACCTGGCGATCATCGCCCAGCCGCTGGACGTGCTCGGCGTCAACTACTACTCCTCCAGCGTGGTGGCGGCGGCGCCGGCCGGGCAGAACCGGTGGCCGGGGACCGCGACGATCGCCCGGGACGTGGAGCGCACCGCCATGGACTGGGAGGTCACCCCCGAGGAGCTGACGCACCTGCTGCTGCGCCTGGAACGGGAGTACCCGGGCCCGGCCTGGTACATCACCGAGAACGGCGCGGCCTACGCCGACGAGCCCGACGAGAACGGCTACGTCGACGACGTCGACCGGGAGAACTACCTGCGCACCCACATCGACGCCGCCCTGGAGGCCCGCGAGCGGGGCGTGAACCTGCGGGGGTACTTCGCCTGGTCGCTGTTCGACAACTTCGAATGGTCCTTCGGCTACGACCGCCGCTTCGGCATCGTCCGGGTCGACTACGACACCCAGAAACGGACGCCCAAGCGGTCCGCCCGGTACTTCGCCGAACGCGTCGCCCGCGAGAAGGCCCTGGAGTCCTGAGGCGTCGATCCTGTCACCGGCGTCATCCTGTCGCGATCGGGGAGTGAGAGTTGCTGAGCATCCTGACGAGCCACCTGGGGTACAACACGCCCGGCTCGAAGAAGGCCGTGATCCTGCTGCGCGAGCCCGTGGCCGTCGAGGCCGCGTTCCTCGTCGGCGACGGCGGGGCCAGGGTCGAGCTGGAGGTCGGCCCGGAACTGCGGGTCGACCGGTGGTCGATCGGCACCTTCCGGCGCCTCGATTTCAGCCGTGTCCGGGACGAGGGCCGGTTCCGCGTGGAGGTCGTCACCGCGGGGGGCACCCACGTCTCCGAGCCTTTCCAGATCGGGCGGTACCGGTTGCACCACTCGACGCTGTCGGACGCCCTGTACTACTTCAAGGCCGTCCGGTCGAGCGGGGAGATCGACAGGAAGGACCGCCACGCCCGGTTCCACGGTGACGACTCCGGGCGCACGGTCGACGCCCGCGGCGGCTGGCTGGACGCCTCCGGCGACCACAGCAAGTTCCTCAGCCACCTCAACTACACCCGCATGATGAACCCCCAGCAGACCCCGCTGTGCGCGTGGGCGTTCATGGCGGCGCGGGACGAGCTCGGCGCCCGGCATCCCGAGCTGTGGGCGACCCTCGGCGCCCGCATGCGCGACGAAGGGCTGCACGGGGCGGACTTCCTGCTCAGGTTCCAGTCCGAGGAGGGGTACTTCTACACGGCGATCTTCGACGCGCTGACCAAGAGGCTCGACGAACGGGTGATCAACGCGCCGCTGCAGGACAGCGTGCGCACCACGCGCTGGCAGGCCGCCTACCGGCAGGGAGGCGGCATGGCGATCGCCGCCCTCGCGCGGGCCGCCACCCTGGACGACCACGGCGACTTCACCGCGGAGGAGTACTTCCGGGCGGCGTACCGGGGGTTCGCCCACCTGGAGGAGCACAACCACGAGTACCTCTACGACGGCACCGAGTCGGTCATCGACGACTACTGCGCGCTCATGGCGGCGACCGAGCTCCACAGAGCCGCCGCCACCGTGCCCGGCGCCCCGGGCCGGGCCGTGTTCGAGGAGGCCGCCGAACGCCGGGCCGCCTCACTGATGGACCGCTACACCGGGACCGGGAAGGGCTTCGGTCACCTGCGCGGGGACGCCGAGGGCCGGCCGTTCTTCCACGCCGCCGAGTCCGGGCTCCCCGCTGTGGCGCTGATGCGCTTCGCGCAGGTGCTGGACGGCTCCGCGCTCGCCCCGAGGGCGCGGGCGGTGGCGCTGGCGCTGCTGCGGGACGCGGCGTACCTGGCCGACGAGGTGGACAACCCGTTCGGCTACGCCCGGCAGTACGTGCAGCCCGCCGGGGAGGAGCCCCGCACCAGTTTCTTCTACCCGCACCGGAACGAGACCGGCTACTGGTGGCAGGGCGAGAACGCCAACATCGCCTCGGTGGCCTACGCCGCGCTGCTCGCCGCCGGGCTGCCCGAGTGCGACGCGGGCCTGCGCGAGCGGCTGCTGACCCTGGCCGAGGACCAGTTGCACTGGGTGGTCGGGCTCAATCCGTTCGACTCCTCTATGATCCAGGGGCGAGGACGGAACAACGTCGAATACTCCACGGCGTTCCAGAACGTTCCGGGCGGCATCCTCAACGGCGTGACCAGCGGGTTCGACGACGAGCACGACATCGCCTTCATGCCCGCCGAGCAGGCGGGCGGCGGCGAGACGTGGCGCTGGGCCGAGCAGTGGATCCCCCACACCGCCTGGTTCCTCCTCGCCGTCTCAGCCGTCCGCTAGGAGGCCTCGATGCGATCGGCCGAGAAGCCGGCGAAGGTCACGATCCGCCCGTACGAGCCGTTCGACCTGCCCGGCATGTACCGCGTCTGCCTGGCGACCGGCGACTCGGGCAGGGACGCCACGGGCCTGTACGCCAATCCGGACCTGCTGCCGCACATCTACTGCGGCCCGTACCCGGTCGCCGACCCCGGCCTGACGTTCGTGGCCGCCGACGAGCGGGGCGTCGTCGGTTACGTCGTCGCCACCGCCGACACCGTGGGCTTCGAGGCGTGGCTGGAGGACGACTGGTGGCCGCGGCTGCGCGAACAGTACCCCCGGGAGCTCGCCGCCGACCCCGGCGACGGCACGCAGGACCACCTGCGCGTCGCGCACCTGCACGACAGCAGGCCGGCGTCCGACGAGCTGTACGAGCGGTACCCGGCGCACCTGCACATCGACATCCTGCCGCGCGGCCAGGGGGCGGGCCTCGGCCGCGGGCTGATGGGCACCCTCATCGCGGCCCTGCGGTCGCGCCGGGTCCGCGGCCTGCACCTGGGGGTCGGCAGCGGCAATCCGGGGGCGCACGCGTTCTACCTGGCCTGCGGGTTCACCGAGGCGCGCCGCGCCGCCTGGGGGTCGACCATGGTGATGGACCTGCGCGCCGGCTGACCCGCGGCGCCGTCAGCCGTGGAGGTAGTCGACCAGGCTGGCCTTCTCCATCTCGAGTTCCTCGATCTCGCTCTTGACCACGTCGCCGATGCTCACGATGCCGGCCAGCCGGCCGTCGTCCAGCACCGGGATGTGGCGGATGCGGTGCTCGGTCATGGTCTTGCGCAGGACGTGGACGTCGGCGCCGGGCTCGCAGGTGCGGACGGGCGTGGTCATGATCGCCGAGACGGGCTCCTCCAGCACGCGCGGGCCCCGCGCGTGCAGTTGCCGCACCACGTCGCGCTCGGAGACGATGCCCTCGATCGACAGCCCGTCCTCGGAGACCACGACGGCGCCGATGTTGTGCCGGGAGAGGGCCTGTAGTAGTTCGGTGACGCTGGCCTGTGGTCGCACGGTCGCCACCGTGCTGCCCTTAGCTCGCAGGATCGCGCTGATGAGCATCGACACCACCTCATAAGCGTGGGGAGGCCGGAGAGTACCTCTGACTTCCCCACCTCAGCACATCGTTAAGCGCGGGAATCGGTAAAGGGACGAGCGGCGGGGCGGGAAACGGCATATGGCCGAAAATCTCGCAGATCAGTACTATGCCACATATCACAATGTCCACGGGCACGACGGGAACCGCGATGACCGACCAGTTGAACACCGGCAGCCACGACCTGCCGATTTCCGACGCCCTCGCCGACTTCATGACCGAGAGCTGGGCGGACACCAGCCGGCCCGGTCTGGCGCCGCTGCCGCTGGCCGCCTACACCGCCAAGCGCCGCGCCGCGCTCACCCAGCGCTTCCCCGGCGAGCGGCTGGTGATCCCGTCCGGCACGCTGAAGGTGCGCAGCAACGACTCCGACTACCGTTTCCGCGCGCACAGCGCGTTCGCCTACCTGACGGGGAGCCAGGAGCCCGACGACGTGCTGGTCATCGCCCCCTCCGGCGCTGCCACGCTGTTCACCCGCCCCCGCTCCCCGAGGTCCGCCGAGGGCGCGGCGGGCCAGGAGTTCTACCGCGACCGCCGCTACGGCGAGTTCTGGGTGGGCGCGCGCCCCACCCTGGAGGAGGCCGAGGCGCTGTACCAGATCGAGTGCGCGCCGACCGACCGCCTCCGCGACGCGCTCACGGGCCCGGCGCGGGTGCTGCGCGGCGTCGACCCCACCGTGGACGTACAGGTGGCGCCGCACGACGGCGACGCCGAGTTCGCGTCCTTCCTGTCGGAGATGCGGCTGATCAAGGACGAGTGGGAGGTGGCCGAGCTCCAGCACGCGGTGGACGCGACGGGACGCGGCTTCGAGGACGTCGTGCGGGCGCTGCCGCAGGCCCTCGCCCACCCGCGCGGCGAGCGGTACGTCGAGGGCGTGTTCGGGCTGCGGGCGCGGCTGGAGGGGAACGCCGTCGGGTACGACACGATCGCCGCCTCCGGCGCGCACGCGTGCGTGCTGCACTGGATCCGCAACGACGGCCGCCTGAACGGCGACGAGCTGCTGTTGCTGGACGCGGGCGTGGAGACCGACAACCTCTACACCGCCGACATCACCCGCACACTCCCCCTGTCGGGACGCTTCAGCCCGATCCAGCGGCAGGTGTACGAGCTGGTCTACGAGGCGCAGAACGCGGCGATGGAGGTGCTGAGGCCGGGGGCGCGGTTCCGCGACTTCCACCGCGCGGCCATGGCGGTCATCGCCGAGGGGCTGCGCGAGTGGGGCGTGCTGAAGTCCGCGGAGGGCGACCTGCACCGCCGCTACACCCTGTGCAGCAGCGGGCACATGCTCGGGCTGGACGTGCACGACTGCGCCAAGGCCCGCGCGTCGGCGTACCTCGACGGGGTGCTGGAGGCCGGCCAGGTGCTCACGGTCGAGCCCGGCCTCTACCTGCAGCCGGACGACCTGACGCTGCCGCCGGAGTTCCGGGGCATCGGCGTGCGCATCGAGGACGACCTGATCATCACCGAGGACGGCGCCCGGCTGATGTCCTCGGGCCTGCCCCGCCACCCGGACGAGATCGAGTCCTGGATGGGCGTCCTGCTGGGCTGAAGCGGCGGCCCGCATTCTCCCCCAACAATCACATATAAATCAATAAATGCCCGATTTGCGCTTCAGGGATTTTCCGGGGAAAACCAAGAAAGCGCCGATTTACCGGCCCGCCCGTCATTAAGGTGGCTGACTCGTAGAAGTCGTCCGCGAACCACGAGGTGGTCATGGCGGAAACACACGCGATCGGCCGCCGATGACGGGCGGTGAGGGCGCGGCCAGGGGCATGACGCGGCCGGTCGTACGGCTGCTCGGCCGGATCGGCGAGCTGTCCGCCGTCGCCCTGGACGGGCTGCGGCACAGCTGGGACGTCCGCACCTGGTGGTGGGAGTTCGCCGGCCAGTGCTGGTTCCTCGCCAAGGTCACCAGCGTGCCGGTGCTGCTGGTGTCGATCCCGCTCGGCGCGACCATCGCCCTGCAGGTCGGCGACCTCGCCTGGCAGCTCGGCGCCTCCTCCGCCACCGGCGGCGCGGTCGTCGCCGGAGTGGTCCGCGAGGTCGCGCCGATGGCGTCCGCGCTGCTGATCTCCGGCGCGGGCGGGTCGGCGATGACGTCCGACATCGGGGCGCGGCACATCCGTGACGAGCTGGCCGCGATGGAGGTCATGGCCGTCGACCCGGTGCGCCGGCTGGTCACCCCGCGGCTGTGGGCGGCGAGCACCGTGGCCGTGCTGCTGGTGCCGCTGGTCATCCTGTCGGCGGCGGGCGGCGGCTACTTCTTCAACGTGATCGTCCAGGGCGTCACCCCCGGCGCGTACCTCGACGGGGCGCTGTCGCTGCTGCGGCCGGGCGACCTGCTGGTGACGCTGTTCAAGGCTTGGGTGTACGGCCTGGTCACCGCCACCGTGTCGTGCCACATGGGCATGACCTGCGCCACCAGCCCGGTGGGGGTGGGCCGGGCCGTCAACCGGGCGACGGTCGTGACGTTCATGCTGGTCTTCAGCGTCAACTACGTCGTCTCGACCCTGTACTACCTGCTGTTCCCGCCGGGGTCGGCGTGACGGCGGCGGCGCACCGGCTGCTGCGGGGCCCGGCCGAGCGGCTGGCGGCCCTGTCCGAGGTGCCGGTGTTCGTGGGGCGGGTGCTGTTCCACTCGGTGCGCGACGTCGTCCTGCGGCCGAGGTTGGCCAAGGTGGTGCTGCGGCAGGTCAGCGACGTCGTGGTCGGGGTGGGCGCCACGGTCGTCGGCGGCGGCATGGTCTTCGTGGTGTTCACCATGGCGTTCTTCGTCGGCGCCACCGTCGGCCTGCAGGGCTACCAGGGGCTCCAGGCGATCGGCGCCGAGTCGTTCATGGGGCTGATCGGCAGCTTCGTCAACGTGCGCGAGATCACCCCGATCATCGCCGCGGTCGCCCTGGCCGCGCAGACCGGCTCCGCCTACACCGCCGAACTCGGCGCCATGCGCATCTCCGAGGAGATCGACGCGCTGGAGGTGATGGGCGTCGACTCCTTCACCTACCTGGTGTGCACGCGGGTCGTGGCGGCGCTGGCCGCCCTGGTGCCGGTCTACCTGATCGCGCTGTTCTCCAGCTTCTTCGCCACCCGCCTCGTCTGCACGTGGTTCTTCGGCATGGCGCCGGGGGTGTACGACCACTACTTCCACCTGTACCTGCCGGTGCGCGACGTCGTCTGCAGCGTCGCCAAGGTCGCGGTGTTCGCGTTCTCGGTCGTCGTGATCCACTGCTACTACGGCTACAACGCGACCGGCGGCCCGGTCGGCGTGGGTGTCGCGGCGGGCCGCGCCATCAGGCAGTCGATCATCGTCGTCGTGCTGCTGAACCTCCTGCTGTCCTACCTGTTCTGGGGGAACGGCGGGGGCGGGAGGCTGATCGGCTGATGCGCCGGGCACCGCTCGCCGCACGGCTCGCCGTGTCGGTCTCCCTGATCGCCGCGGTCGCCGCCCTGGCGTACGTGATCGGCGAGGCCGGGGAACCGTCCGGGCCCCGGTTCACCGCCGTCTTCGGGCACTCCGGCCAGGGGCTGGACACCAACTCCCCGGTCAAGATCAGGGGCGTCACCGTGGGCCGGGTCACGGGCGTCGAACTCGACGGCGAGGCCCGCTCCGTCGTGGCCGTGCGCCTGGATTCGGGGGTGCGGGTCCCCGACACGGCGCGGGCCACCGTCGAGCCCGTCTCGGTGTTCGGGCCGAAGTTCCTCGACCTGATCCCCGGAGCCCACGAGGGCGACGGCCCCTACCTGCGCCCCGGCGCCCGCATCCTCCGCACCGAGGACCCCGAGGACCTCGCGGGCTCCCTGGCTCGGGCCTACCGGGGCCTGGCCGCCGTCGACCCCAGGGAGGTCGCGGTGGTCGTCCACACCCTGGCCCAGGGGCTGGACGGCAAGGGCGGGGAGCTGAGGCACATCGCCGACGACGCCGGCACGCTCGCCGAGATCGCTTACCGCCACCGGGCCGACGCCCGCCGCTTCCTGGCCGACGCCGCCGCGCTGAGCACGAGCCTGGCGGGCCCGGGCCGGCCGATCGTCGCGATCGCCCGTGACGTGGAGGCGCTCACCCCCGCGCTGCTGCGACGGGCCGACGAGGCACGGGCGCTGCTGCGGGAGATCAGCGCGATCTCGGCGCTCGGCGCGCACGGCCTGAACCGGCACCGGGCCGATCTCCGGGTCGCGGTGAACTCCGGTGAACGGGCGGTGGCGCTCATCTACGCGCAGCTCGGGGTCGCCGGCGACGGCGTGCGGAGCGTGAGGCGGCTCCTCGGCCTGCTCGGCGGTCTGACGAACGCCCCCGGTCCCGCCGGGGCGAACCAGCTGCGGGTCCAGGCGTTCCTCCCCGCCGACCTGTGCGAGCTGGTCGTGGGGGCCTGCGGCCCGTCGGGCGGGAGGTGACATGGGACGCGGCGGGACACTCGCGAAGTTCGCCCTGTTCTTCGCCGTCACCGCGGGGCTGATCGTGGTCATCGCGCTGCAGATCGCCCGGGTGGGCACGGGCGGTGGGCACCGGCTCGTGGCGCGGTTCGACGACGTGTCCGGCCTGCGGGAGGGCGACGAGGTCAAGATCGCGGGCGCCCCCGTGGGGCGGGTCGACGGCATCAGGGTGGTCGACGGCAGGGCCGAGGTCGAGATGTCCGTCCGGGACGACGTCAGGATCCCCGCCGACAGCCAGGCCGCCGTGCGGTGGCGCGACGCCCTCGGGCGGCGGGTGGTCTACCTGCTCCCCGGCACGTCGGGGGACGTCCTCGGCGACGGCGCGCGTATCGCCCGCACCACCTCGGTGACCGACCTCGGCGAGCTGGTCGCCGATCTCGGCCCGCTGACCCGCAGCCTGGACCCCGACGACATCAACCGGCTTCTCACCGCCGCCGGGCGGGCCCTGGACGGCAACGAGAAGGGCATCCCCCGGCTGGCCGGCGACCTCGACGCCCTCACCACGACGATCGCCCGGCGCAGGAGCGCCGTCGAGGGCATGGTGAAGGACTACGCCACGGTCACCGGGGTGATCGCCCGCCGCGACAAGCAGATCGCCCGGCTGATCGACGATCTCGTCACCCTCGGCGACGCCTTCGACGGCAACCGCAGGCTGGTCGACGACGCCCTGGTGGAGCTGTCCGCCACCGTCCGCACCTCCGACGCGATCCTCGGTTCCAACGCCGAGGAGCTCGGCACCGTCGTCGACCGGCTCTCCCTGGTCACCTCGGGGGTCCGCCACCACATCGGCGAGATCGGGTCGGTGCTGGACGGGGTCCGGCCGCTGCTCGCCCGCGCCTTCTCCGCCACCGCCCGGGGGCACTTCGTCACCACCGCGGTCCCCTGCCTCGCCGCCGGCCCGCCGCCCTGCCCGTACCCGATGACCACTCCCCCGCCGTCGCGCGCGGCCACGGCCGAGGGCCTCCGTCACCTGCTGGTGGGCGGCCGGTGAAGTCGTTCAGGGAGCGCGACAAGGTCACCGTGGGCGCGGTGTCGCTCGCCGTCGCCGCCGCCGTGCTGACCGCGACGTTCCTCGTCGGCGGCCTCGGCCTCCTCGGCGGCGGATACCGCATGTCGGCGATCTTCCCCGACTCCGGCGGGCTGCGCGCGGGCGACGACGTCCGGGTGGCCGGGGTCACGGTCGGCAGGGTCACCGAGGTCCGCGCCGACTACGCCCATGGGAACGTCGTCGTCACCTGGCGGGTGGACGACGGTGTCAGGCTCGGCCCGAAGACCAGGGCCGAGGTGACCCTGTCGAACCTCCTCGGCGGCCGCCACCTCCGGCTGAGCGGCCCGGTCGTCCCGCCGTACATGGACACCCTCCCCGAGGAGCGGCGGGTCGTCCCGACGAGCCGCACCGGCACCCCCGTGCTGATCAACGACGCGCTGAAGGACGCCACGCGGGTCGTCCGGCGGATCGACGCCAAAGCCGTCGGCAGGCTGCTCGACGAGCTGGCGAAGGTCCGCACCGGCAGGAAGGGGCAGGTGACCCACCTGCTCGGCAACATCGGCGACCTGGCCGACACCATCGGCAGGAGCGAGCCGCGGCTGCGCGAGCTGGTCGCCAACGGCGACCGCGTCATGCGCCTGGCCGAGGCCAAGGACAGGGAGCTGGGCAGGCTCGTCGACGCCGTCCAGGCCATGCTGGACGAGCTGCGGCGGCGGCGCGACGAGCTGCGCGCCCTGCTCGGGGACGGCAGCCACCTGGTCACCAGCCTGACCAGGCTGATCGACGAGCACGAGAAGGCCCTGATCGGCACCGTCGACGACCTGGACGTGATCTCGGGCAGGCTGCGCGACGGCGACCGCGAGCTCGGCCGGACCCTCGCCTGGGCCGGGCCGACGTTCACCGGTCTGTCCACCATCGGCGGCCGGGGGCCGTGGATCGAGGCGATCACCACCGCGCTCGGCCCGGTGGACCCCGAGGTCCTCGGCCTCCTGCGCCGCCACCGGGAGGGCAGACGATGAGGCGCCTGGTGGCGGCGGCCGCCGTCGCGCTGCTCCCGCTCGCCACGGCGGGCTGCTCGGCGCCGGCGGGCGGCCCCGCGCCCTACCGGCTGGTGGCCTACTTCCCCGCCGCGCCGTCGCTGTACGAGCAGGCCGAGGTGACGGTCATGGGCCTGCCCGCCGGGTCGGTCGACCGCGTCCGGATCGAGGGCGGCCACGTCAGGGTCGAGATGACGATCGACGGGCAGGTGCCGCTGCCCGCCGACGTCCGGGCGGTGGTGGCCCCGCGGACCACCCTGGGTGAGCGCGACGTCGTCCTCTACCCGCCGTGGCGGCCCGGGAAGGCCAGGGCCGCGGCGGGCACGGTGATCCCCGAGGAGCGCACCGACCTGCCGGTGGAGGTCGACGACGCGCTGGAGGCGTTCACCAAGCTGACCGACGCCCTCGACCCCCGCCGCACGCGCGCCTTCGCCGGCAACCTCGCCGGCGGCCTGCGCGGGCGGGGCGGCGACCTCAACCGGGCGCTGTCCGCCACCGCCGGCCTGACCCGCACCCTGGCCGCGCAGGACGACGAGCTGGTCAGGCTGGCGGGCGGCCTCGACCGCCTCGCCACGAGCCTGAACAGGCGGGAGGGCCAGGTGAAGCGGACGATCGACGCCTTCGCCGCGGCGAGCTCGACGCTGGCCGGCGAGCGCGCCCGTGTCCGGGCCTTCGTCCGGGGCGTCGCGGGGTTCGTGCGGCGCGGCGAGGTGCTGGTCGCCGCCTACCAGGAACGGCTGCCGCGCGGGGTCGCCGCGCTCGCCGAGGTGGTGCTCACGCTGAAGGCCGACAGCGAGTCGGTGGCGCGGGCGATCGAGGCGTCGTCGCGCTGGGCCGACGTGATGCTCGACTCCTGGGACAAGGAGCACCACGTGATGAAGATCCGCATCGTGCTCGACGCGATGGTCCGGGCGTGGCTCACCCCTCTGTTCGACTCCCTCGGTCTGGGCGCGGTGCCGTGCCTGCCCGCCGGGCTGAGCGACTGCCGCCGGCGGCGGGGAGGTGACAGGTGAGGATCTCCCGCCGGGGCCGCGCCGCCCCGTACCGCGCGGTGACCGCCCTGCTCGCCGCCGCCGGGCTCCTGGCGGCGGGTTGCGTCCCGCACCTGCCGGGAGAACGCGCCGGAGAGCTCACGATCAGCGCGACCTTCGACGACGTGCAGAGCCTGGTGTCCGGGCACGGCGTGCAGATCTCCGACGTGCGGGTCGGGACGGTCACCGGTGTGGCCCTCGACGGGTACCGGGCGAAGGTGACGATGTCCATCGAGGACGGCCATCCCATCCCGGAAGGGACGACGGCGACCATCGCCAAGACCTCGATCCTCGGCGAGAACTACGTCGCGCTGAACGTCCCCAAGGGCCGCGGCCTCGCCACCGGGCCGTTCATGCGCAGCGGGGAGACGATCGCCGACACCTCCGTGCGGCCCGACATCGAGCAGGTCACCGCCAAGGCGGGGCCGCTGGTCGACGCCCTGGCCGCGCAGGACGTCAGCGCGATCCTGGACGCCGGCGCCACCGCGTTCGCCGGCAAGGGCGACGACCTCAACCGGCTGATCTCCCGCACGACCGAGATCGGCGCGAGCTACGCCCGGGCGCGGGGGGACATCGCCACCGCGATCGACAACCTCGCGCGGCTCGGCGCCGACCTGCGCAGGGGCGGTTCCGAGCTCGACAGGCTGCCGGGGACGCTGGAGGCGGCGACGGCCCGGCTCGTCCACGGCCGCCACCATGTCAAGCAGGCCCTCACCGAGCTCACCGGCCTCGCCCGGGCCGCCGAGGCGACCTTCCGTCCCCGGCACGCGGCCCGGCTGAGGCGGCTGCTGGACCGCCTCGGCGCGATCGCCGCCTCGACGCTGCGCGGCAAGGACGACCTCACCAGGCTGGTCGCCACGATGAACCGCTTCATCTCCACCCCGCCCGTCACCGTCGACGGCCGGTTGCTGATCTACGTGTGGCTCAGGGGACTGCTCCCGCCGAAGGCCCCGCCCCGGTCCTCCCCCGGTAGGCCGCCTGCCCGCGACGGCGGCCTGCTCGACGGCGTGCGACTGCTGCCGGAGCCGCCGCGATGAGGCCCCGCATCGTGGTCAACCTGGTGTTCTTCGCCGTGCTCGGCGTGGTCATGACCGTATGGGCGTTCAGCGGCCTCATCGAGCTCGACGCGATCACCAGGCCCTACCGCGTGGACGCCGAGTTCGCGTCCTCCCCGGGCCTGGTCGAGGGCGTCGACGTCGCCTACCTCGGCGTCCACGTCGGCAAGGTCGGCGAGATCCGCCTGGCCCCCGGGAAGATCGTCGTAGGGCTCGACCTCGGCCGTGACGTACGGCTGCCCCAGGGCGTGACGGCGGCGATCCGCCGCAAGTCGGCCATCGGCGAGCCCTACGTCGAGCTGTCGCCGCCCTCGAACGGCACGGGCGGCCCCAGGCTCGCCGCCGGGGACGTCATCCCCCTGGCCAAGACCTCGGTGCCCGTCGACTACCGGAGGGTCTTCGAGGGGGTCGGCAGGCTCCTCGGCACGGTGCCCCCGGACGAGGCCCGCACGATCGTCCACGAGCTGGCCACCGGCCTCGACGGCCGCTCCCCGGCGATCCGCGGCCTCATCGACGACGCCCACGACCTCACCGCCACCCTCGCCGGTAACGCGGGACTGCTGGACGACCTCGCCGGGCAGCTGACCAGGCTGACCGGCACACTGGCCGGCCGGCGCGACAAGATCGCGGCAGGCGTGCGGAACCTGGCCGCCGTGACCGGGGCGCTACGCCGCTCGCGGGAGGATCTCGACGCCGTCCTCGCTCGCGGGCCGTCCCTGCTGAGGCGGATCGACGGGCTGCTCACGACGGCCCGGCCCGGCCTGTCCTGCCTGCTCACCGCTGCCGCCGAGCATCCAGGCGTCGTCTTCACCCCGCGCGGCTCGCGGTACGTCCACCACGTGCTCGCCGGCCTTCCGACGGCGCTCGCGTTCGCCCGCGACATCACCGACAGGCGGGCGGACGGCGTCTACGCCAGGACGGCGTTCGTCTTCAGCGTCCCCGGGGGCCCGAAGCCCGCGGTGGAGTACGACAGCCCTCTCGCGCCGCCCACGATGCCGGCGCCACGGCACTGCCCCGAGCCGCCACGGCGGCGCTGAACCGCGAGGAGACCGACATCATGCCCGAACCCGCGCTCACCGAGGAACACCACGCGCCCCAGGCCGAGGAGGCCGCCACGCCCGTGAAGCCCTCCGGCGCTCCCGATCCCGGCGGCCCCGCGGCCCCCGTGGTCAGGCGAGGGCGGGCCCGGGCGGCGGGGGCGCTCGGGGTCGTGGCGTTCACCGCGGTGACGGCCGCCGGCGTGCTCCAGTGGCGGGAGGCGAGCGGCCTGTCGCGGGAGCGGGCGACGCGGCTGGCGGTGTCGTCGGCGGCCGCCCGGTTCGGCCGGCTCCTGCTCACCTACGACTACCGCGACCTGCGGCGGGCCCGCCAGGACGTCCTGGCCCTGTCCACCGGCGACTTCCTATCGACCTACGACCAGGCGTTCGTCGGCGGCGCCCTGCAGAACGTGATCGTCAAACTCAAGGCCGTCTCCACGGCCTCGGTGGGCGAGGTCTACGTCGGCGACGTCGACGGCGCCCGCGCCGACGCGCTCGTCCCCGTCGACCAGCAGGTCACCAGCGACGTCGGCACCCGGCGGGTGACCGGCACGTACCTGCGGCTGAAGCTGCTGCTGGACAGGGGCTCCTGGAAGGTCGACCAGGTGGTGACGCTCGGCGCGGCCGACGAGCAGGTGACCGGCAAGGACGGCACCCCGGTACCCGGGCCGGACGCGTCCCCCACCCCGCGCAGGAGCGGCTCCTGACACCGGTTCAGGCGCCGGCGCGCGGGCCGGCCGTCCGTTCGCGGGCGGGCCGGCCCGGGGTCGGGTCCAGGAAGACGTGGCTGATGTCCGGATAGCGTTCCACCAGCCGGTGCTCGATCTCCTCCGAGGCCTGCTCCAGCCGGTCCCCCGTGCACTCGTCGACGAAGTCGATCTTCGCGGCGACCAGCACGTCGTTGGGGCCGAGCATCATGGTCAGCAGCTCGACCACGCCGCTCACCTCGGGCGAGGCCTTCAGCTCGTTCATCACCTCGCGCTGCAGGCTCTGCGGGGCCGCCTGCCCGATGAGCAGCGAGGCGTTGGCCTTGATGAGGTGCAGGGCGATGCCGAGCAGCAGCAGGCCGATCAGCACCGAGGCCAGGCCGTCCCACAGCGGCGACCCGCTGAGCTGGTAACCGAGCAGGCCGATCGCGGCGATCACGATGCCGAGCAGCGCCGCGGAGTCCTCGAACACCACGGCCTTGACGGCCGTGTCGGCGGTGTTGGCGACGTACCGCCCCGTGCTGACGCTCCAGCGCTCGGCCTCGCGCCGGACCTGCTTGACGGCTCTGATGAACGAGACCATCTCGAGCACGAAGGAGATCGCGAGGACGATGTACGAGACGGCGAGGTCGGCGAGCTCCTCGCCGTACAGGATCGTCTGGACGCCGTGGGTGATCGAGAAGCCCGCGCCCACCACCAGCGTCGCGCCCGCCGCCATCAGCGCCCAGAAGAACCCCGCCTTGCCGTACCCGAAGGGGTGCCGCCGGTCGGCGGGCTGCTCGCTGCGCCGCACCGAGACCAGCAGCAGCACCTCGGTCACGGTGTCGGCCGCCGAGTGCGCCGCCTCCGACAGCATGGCGGAGGAGCCGCTGAGCAGGCCCGCCACCAGCTTCGCCGCCGCGATGGCGAGGTTCACCCCTGCCGCCACGAGGACGGTGAGGAAGCTCTCCCTACCCTCGTTCTGCTCCGTCTTGTCGCTCACGCCGCCCCTCCTTCCCCGGCGCGGCCGTCAGTATCGGCCGGAAGGGAATTTTGTTCCGCGCTCATGGGCGCGCCCGCGTCATCTGTCCGTACTGGCCCGCCGCGTCCCATCGGGAGGGAGATAGATTCACTGCATGAGCACGGCGCACTCGGAGGACCTCGAACCCAACTGGCTGAGCGACGAGGAGCAGCGGGCCTGGCGTGCCCATCTCGCCGCGCACAGGCTCCTGGAGCACCGGCTCGATCGCGACCTCCACAGGTTCGGGCTGTCGGTGAACGACTACGAGATCCTCGTCAACCTCTCCGAGAGCCCGGGTCATCGGATGCGGATGAGCGATCTGGCCGAGGCGACGATCCAGTCCCGCAGCCGTCTGTCGCACCAGATCGCCCGCATGGAGGCGGCCTCCCTGGTCGCCAGGGAGAGCTGCCCGGACGACCGGCGCGGCACCTTCGCGGTGCTCACCGAGCACGGCTGGGAGACCATCCAGCGGGTGGCGCCCATGCACGTCGCCAACGTGCGCTACCACTTCATCGACCGCCTCACCCCCGAGCTGGTCACGGCCCTGGAGGCCGCCTACACCCCCGTCGTCGAGCACCTGCTGCGCCTTCGGGCCGAGGAGCGCGCCTAGGTCCCACCCTCGCACGCCGCTCGAGCAGTAGCCCCTTCGGGCGGTTTGCGAGGTATCGGGGGCGGGGCCACCGGGATGCCCCCAAACCGATACCTGCGAATCCACTACCGCTCCCCGAACGATGGCTACCATCCGGGCTGTGTCGAAAAGGTCGCTCACTCTCCTGACCTCCACCCGCACGCCAGGCGCGCCGGCGTCCGAGGTCACCGCGGTCCGGCTCTTCGTCGTGCCGCTCCTGGCGCTGCTGTGCCTGGTGGCGGCGTGCTCGTCGTCACCGGCCGTCACGCTTCCGGCGGGCAAGGACCTGGTGGCCAAGTCCGCGCAGGCCATGCGAACGGTCAAGACCGTCGCCTTCACGATCGCGACCGAGGGCAAGCCACCCGTTCCGGTCAAGCACGCCGAAGGCACCCTCACCGGGCAGGGGGCCGCCAAGGGCACGATCCAGATCCAGGTGCTGGGCAACCTCCAGGAGCTCAACTTCGTACTGACCGGCGACACCGTCTACTTCAAGGGCCCGACCGGCGGCTACCAGACGATGACGCGGCAGCAGCTCGCCGGCATCTACGACCCGTCGGCCATCCTCGATCCCGACAAGGGCGTCGCCCACCTGCTGGCCACCGCCTCCGACCCGCGTACCGAGGCCGAGGAGAAGGTCGGCGGCACCGACGCCTACCGGGTCGCGGTCACCCTGTCGCAGCAGGTCATCGCCACGCTCGTGCCGGGCGTCGGCCAGGGGGTGAACGGCCGGGTGTGGATCGACAAGGCCACCGGCCGCCTGGTGAAGACGAGCCTGCCGGTCGGCACCGGCGCCAACGCCGGCACGGTCGTGGTCACCATGGACGACTACGACGCCCCCGTCACCATCACCCCTCCGGCCAAGCAGTGACGCTCCCCTCCCGCCGCGACGGCGACCGGCCGCCCGGCCCTTCCCACGGACGGCCCGGGAACCAGGACGACGACCGGCCGGGAACTCCCTCCACCGGCGGGGCCGGCTCCGCCGGGGCGACCCGCCGCGTGGCGCTGGGTGTCGGCGGCACGGCGGTGCTGCTGGCCGCGCTCGACGCCTACGTCGTGGTCACCGTCCTGGTCGACATCGCCAAGGACGTCGGGGTGCCGATCAACCACCTCGAGCGCGCCACGCCGGTGGTCACGGGGTTCCTGCTCGGCTACATCGCCGCGATGCCGCTGCTCGGCCAGTTGTCCGACCGGTACGGCCGGCGTCCGCTCATCCACGCCTGCCTCGCCGGCTTCGCGGCCGGGTCCGCGGTGACGGCCCTCGCCACGTCCGTCCCGGCGCTGACGGCCGGGCGTACGCTCCAGGGCATCGCGGGCGGGGCGCTGCTGCCGATCACGATGGCACTGGTCGGCGACCTGTGGGACGAGCGCACCCGGCCGGTCGCGCTCGGCGCCGTGGGCGCCGCGCAGGAGCTCGGCAGCGTCCTCGGGCCGCTGTACGGGGCGGGGCTGGCCGCCCTGGCCGGATGGCGGGGCATCTTCTGGGTGAACATCCCGCTGGCCCTGCTCGCGGCGGTGGCCGCGCACCGTACCGTGCCGCCCCCGGCGCCGCGCACCGGCCCGCGCACCCGCGTCGACGCCGGCGGCGGCCTGCTGCTGGCCCTGGCGCTCGGCCTGCTGGTGGCCGGGCTCTACAACCCCGAGCCCGACAAGGCCGTCCTGCCACCGTGGGGCGTGCCCGCCATCGCCGCCGGCCTGGTCGCCCTGGTGGCGTTCGCGGTGTGGGAGGCGCGGGCGCGCACCCGGCTGCTCGACATGACGGGCGTGCGGCGCGGCCCGTTCGCGGCGTCGCTGGTGGTGAGCTTCCTCACCGGCGCCGCGCTGCTGGTCACGCTGGTGGACGTGCAGCTCACCGCCCAGACGCTGCTGGAGGAGGACACCGTGGGCGGCGCGCTGCTGCTGTCGAGGTTCCTGGTCGCGCTGGCCGTGGCGGCGTTCCTCGGCGGGCTGCTCGCCCGGAGGTTCGGCGAGCGGGCGATCGCCGTGGCCGGGCTCGCGGTCGCCTGCGCCGGGTACGCGCTGATCTCCCGCTGGCCGATGGACCTGGCCGGCGCCGCCTATCCCCTCGGCCTGCCCCGGGTCGACGCCGACCTGGTGGTCGCGGGCCTCGGCGTCGGCGCGGTGATCGCCCCGATCTCCTCGGCGGTGCTGCGGACCACCCCGGCGGAGCGGCACGGCGTGGCCGCCGCGGCCGTCGTGGTGGCCCGCATGATGGGCATGCTGCTCGGCGTCGCCGCCCTGTCGGCGTGGGGCTTCCACCGGTTCCAGTCGCTCACCGCCCACCTGGACACACCGCTGCCGTTCGGCGTGGAGCAGGCGGAGTACGCCCGCCGCCTGGCCGAGTACACCGGCAAGGTCCAGGCGGCCCTGCACACCGAGTACACCGAGATCTTCCTGCTGACGGCGATTCTGTGCGGCGTCGGCGCCTTCGTGGCCCTGGCCCTGCCCGCCCGCGCCGTCCCGGCTCCTGCCGCCGCGCGCCGGGACGACCGGGCCGCCACCGAGCACCCCTGACCGGCCGCCGTCCGCCCCGAAGGGCCTTCATCGACCGGCCGGACGGTGGTCCGGCACCATGCGCATGCCGCCGTCCAGCCGGCCCACCGGGGGTCAGGCCTCGCCTGGGCCGCTCTCCAGCAGGCGGCCCTCCGAGAGGCGCAGCCGGCGGTCCACCCCGATCTCGGCCAGGAACCGCTCGTCGTGGCTGACCACCACGAACGCGCCCTGGTAGGCGGCCAGCGCGCTCTCCAGCTGGCCGACGCTCACCAGGTCGAGGTTGTTGGTGGGCTCGTCCAGCAGCAGGAGCTGGGGGGCCGGCTCCGCGCACAGGACACAGGCCAGCGTCGCGCGCAGCCGCTCGCCCCCGGACAGCACCCCCACGGGCAGGTGGGCGCGGGAGCCGCGGAACAGGAAGCGGGCGAGCAGGTTCATCCGCTCCGCCGGGGCCATCTCCGGCGCGGACGCGGCGAAGTTCTCCGCCACGGTGCGGTCGAGGTCGAGCAGGTCCAGCCGCTGGGACAGGTAGGCGACCCGGCCCTCGGCCCGCCTGACCAGGCCGCCCTCCGGCTCCACCTCGCCCGAGATCATGCGCAGCAGGGTGGACTTGCCCGCGCCGTTGGGCCCGGCCAGGGCGATGCGCTCGGGGCCACGGATGGTCAGGTCGACGCCCTGCCCGGCGAACAGCGGCCGTTCACCGTACCGGGCCTGCAGGTGCTCGCCGTGGAAGACGGTCCGCCCGGCCGGGACGTTGGTCGCCGGCAGCTCAAGGACGAGCTTCAGGTCGTCGCGCAGGGCGCGGCCGGCCTCGTCGAGCCTGGCCCTGGCGTCGTCCACCCGGGCGGCGTGCGTCTGGCCCGCCCGTCCCGCCGACTCCTGGGCCGAGCGCTTGAGGTTCCCGGCGACGATACGCGCCAGGCCGGCGTTCTTGAGGTTGCGGGCCGCGTTGCCCGCCCGGCGCTCGGCACGCTCCCGTGCCTGCTGCATCTCCCGCTTCTCGCGCTTGAGCTCCTGTTCCGCGCTGCGGACGTTCCGCTCGGCGACCTCCTGCTCGGCGCGTACGGCCTCCTCGTAGGCGGTGAAGTTCCCCCCGTACGAGCGGAGCTCGCCCCCGTGAAGCTCGGCGATCCGGTCCATGCGGTCCAGCAGCTCCCGGTCGTGGCTCACCAGCAGCAGGCAACCGTTCCAGTCGTCCAGCACCGCGTAGAGCCTGCGGCGCGCGTCGAGGTCGAGGTTGTTGGTCGGCTCGTCGAGCAGCAGCACGTCGGGCCGCTTCAGCAGCTGAGCGGCCAGCCCCAGCGAGATGACCTCGCCGCCGCTGAGGGTGCGCAGGCGGCGGCCGAAGTCGACCTCGCCGAGGCCGAGCCGGTCGAGCTGGGCGCGCGTGCGCTCCTCGATGTCCCAGTCGTTGCCGATCGTGGTGAAGTGCTCCTCGGCGGCGTCCCCGGACTCGATGGCGTCCAGCGCCGCGATCACCGGGGCGATCCCGAGCACCTCGGCCACGGTCAGGTCACCGGCCAGGGGCAGGCTCTGCGGCAGGTAGCCGACGACGCCGTCCACGGTGACGCTGCCGCCACCCGGCCGGTACTCGCCGGCGAGCAGCTTGAGCAGCGTGCTCTTGCCGGCGCCGTTCGGGGCGACCAGGCCGGTACGGCCGGGGCCGACGGTGAAGGACAGGTCACGGAAGACCGGGGTGTCGTCGGGCCAGGAGAACGACAGGTTGGAGCAGACGACGCAGGTGTAGGACATGCGAGAGACCTCGTAGGAGAACACGGGCGCGCCACAGCCGCCCGGAAAAAGGGGACAGGGATGCGTGTACGACGACACACGGCCGGGGCGGCAGCGGCGATCTCGCACGCCTGCCGGGCCGGTCACATCCGGGTATCACCCGGAGATGTCGTCGTCACCTGCCACGTCTGGTCTCCCTAACTAGCGATCTACGCTCCGCCTACCATACCAGCCCCTCGAACCGAGCCGGTCGGGCGACGAAGAAGCCGGCCCCGTACCGGCCCGCCGGGCGGCAGTGCCCCGCCCGCGGCCGGTCGTCAGGGCTGGAGGGGGCGCACCATGAGGTGCTCCAGCACGCCTGCGGCGTTGGGGTAGGGCTGCGTCTCCCCGGTGGCCGAGAAGCCCAGGCGACGGTACAGGCCCGCCGCGCGGTCGTTGCCGTCGACCACCCACAGCCGTATCTCGCGGTGCCCCTGTGCGGCGGCCCAGCCCACGACCCGCTCCACCAGGAGGGCTGCGGTGCCGGTGCCACGCGCGGCCGGGTCGACCCACATGCTGACGAGCTCGGCGACCCCGCTCCGGTCACCCGTCACCCAGGCGCCGGCCAGGCCGACCGCCCTCCCGGCCGCCACCGCCGCGAACCTGACGCCGTTCTCCGGCCGCAGCCGCTCGCGCCAGCGCGCCTCGTCGTACCCCAGCTCCTGTTCGAGCGTGGCCCCGAACGCCCCGGGCGCGTCCGCGAGGGCCGCGAGCCTGACGTCCCGGAACAGCTTCCAGTCGTCAGGCTCCAGGCGCGAGATCTCCACCCCGATCACCGGCGACGCATCCCCTCTCCCACGGACCCCTGCGGCCCGGAAGCCGCACGTTACGGGCCCGAGGGACGGCTCCGCCACCGAATTACGGCCGGGAGATCACTTCTTCTTCGGGTTGCCGCGCTTCTCGCGGATCTTCATCGTCACCTCGATCGGGGAGCCGGCGAACCCGAACTCCTCGCGGATGCGGCGCTCGATGAAGCGGCGGTAGGTCTCCTCGAGGAAGCCCGAGGTGAACAGCACGAACTTCGGCGGCTCGACCGACGCCTGCGTGGCGAACAGGATCTTCGGCTGCTTGCCGCCCCGCACGGGCGGGGGCGTCGCCGCCACCAGCTCCGACAGGAAGGCGTTCAGCCGGGCCGTGGGCACGCGGGTGCTCCACGACGCCAGCGCCCGCTCGATCGCCGGGACGAGCCGGTCGACGTGCCGGCCGGTCTTGGCGGAGATGTTGACCCGCAGGGCCCACGGGACGCGGACCAGCTGCCGGTCGATCTCCTTCTCGAGGTAGTAGCGGCGGTCCTCGTCGACGAGGTCCCACTTGTTGAACGCCACCACCATGCTGCGGCCCGACTCGATCACCATGCTGATGATGCGGAGGTCCTGCTCGGTGAGCACCTCCGAGGCGTCGATCAGCACGACGGCGACCTCGGAACGCTCGAGGGCGGCCTTGGTGCGCATGCCGGCGTAGAAGTCGGCGCCCTGCAGCTCACGCTCACGGCGCCGGATACCCGCGGTGTCGACGAAACGCCAGGTCCTGCCGCCCAGCTCGACGAGCTCGTCGACCGGGTCACGGGTGGTGCCCGCCATCGGGTCGACCAGCACCCGCTCCTCGCCCGCCAGCTTGTTCAGCAGGGACGACTTGCCGACGTTGGGCTTGCCGACCAGGGCCACGCGGCGTGGGCCGCGCTCGGCGCCGAAACGCTGCGGCGGGGCCTCGGGCAGCCCCTCCAGCACGACGTCGAGCAGGTCGCCGCTCGAACGGCCGTGCAGCGCGGACACCGGGTGCGGCTCGCCGATGCCGAGCGACCACAGCGCGGTGGCCTCCAGCTCCATGCGCTGGTCGTCGACCTTGTTGGCGGCCAGCACGACCGGCTTGCCCGAGCGCCGCAGCACCCCGGCCACGGCCTCGTCGGCGTCGGTCACGCCGACGGTCGCGTCGACCACGAAGAGGATCACGTCGGCCAGCTCGACCGCCACCTGGGCCTGCTCGGCGATGCGCAGCGCCATGCCCGTGGCGTCGGGGTCCCACCCGCCGGTGTCGACGAGGGTGAACCGGCGGCCCCGCCAGTTGCCTTCGTAGGTCACGCGGTCGCGCGTGACGCCGGGCACATCCTCCACGACCGCCTCGCGGCGGCCGATGATGCGGTTGACCAGCGTGGACTTGCCCACGTTGGGCCGCCCCACGACGGCGACCACGGGAAGCGGGCCGGAGTCCGGCTCCACCTCCGTCGAGGCGCCGTCGTCTTCGAATTCAGCGAGGTCGGCCGCGATCCAGCCGTCCTCGTCGCCGTACTCCCCCGTCACGTCACGTCCGTTTCCATTGATGCCCACCCTTCGCCCGCGGCTCGGCCGCAGCCGGCGCACGGGTCAGGTGCGCTCTTTCACAAGTCTCAGCACCTCGGAGATGACCTCTTCGAGGTTGAGCTCCGTGGTGTCCAGTTCGACCGCGTCGGCCGCCATGACCAGCGGGTCGGCCTTACGGGTCGAGTCGAGGGCGTCGCGCCGGGCCATGTCGGCCTGCTGGGTCTCCACCGTCGTGCCGGTGAGCTCGGCGGTGCGGCGCCGGGCGCGGGCCTCGGGGCTCGCGGTGAGGTAGATCTTCACCGGGGCGCCGGGCGCGACCACGGTGCCGATGTCGCGGCCCTCGACGACGATGTCACCCTCGCCGATGATGTCGCGCTGCTGGGCGACCAGCCTCGCGCGGACCTCCGGGACGGCGCTCACCGCGGACACCACCGAGGTGACCTCCTGGGTGCGGATCGGCGCCGAGACGTCGACCCCGTCGACCGTGATGCCCGGGGCGTCAGGGTCGACGGCGATGACCAGCTCCGGCTCGGCGGCGCGATCGGCGATCGCGGCCGGGTCGGTGATGTCGACACCGTGTTCGAGCATCCACCAGGTCATCGCGCGGTACATCGCCCCGGTGTCGAGATAGCGCAGCCCGAGCGCTCGCGCCACTCCGCGCGACGCACTCGACTTGCCCGACCCCGAAGGGCCGTCCATGGCGACGACCAGTGCGGTCACGGCATCTCCCTCTGCGTCCCGATTGAGTTGTCCGCAAAGAGGGTACCGGGAATCGTCCGCCATCCGGGCATCGGAGGCCCTTCAGGGGACGTGCCATCCGTGCGCCCGAAGGGCCTCGGCGAGAACCTCGGCCGCCTCCGGCTGGACGGACAGATCCGCGGCGCCCAGGGGCAGCCCGGGGGCGTGCTCCAGGCGGACGTCCTCGATGTTGACCCCGGCGTCCTTGGCGACCTGGAACAGGCGCGCCAGCTCGCCGGGACGGTCGCCGACCAGGACCTGGACCACGGCGTACGCCCGCGGGGGGCCGCCGTGCTTGCCCGGGATGCGGCTCTGACCGGCGTTGCCGCGCCTGAGCAGCTCGGTGACCCGGCCGATCGCCGTGCCGTCCTCGACGGACACCGCCCGCAGCGCCGCCGCCGCCTCCGCCAGGTCGGCGGCCACCGACTCCAGGATGTTCGCCACGGCCCGGGCGTTGCCCGAGAGGATGACCGTCCACAGGTCGGGGTCGCCCCCGGCCACGCGGGTCACGTCGCGCACACCGGGCCCCGAGAGGCCGAGCGCGGTGTCGGAGGCGTCGGCCAGGCGGGCCGCCACGGCGGCGGCCGCCACGTGCGGGGCGTGCGACACCAGGGCCACGGCCTCGTCGTGCCCGGAGGGATCCACCTGGACGGCGTTGCCCCCGCACAGCTCGATCAGGGACAGCACCGCCCGGACGGCCTCGGGCGCGGCGTCGGGACCCGGGCAGTACGCCCAGGGGCGGCCGAGGAACAGGTCGGCCCGCGCCGCCGCCGGCCCCGAGCGCTCCCGTCCCGCCAGCGGATGGCCGGCCACGTAGCTGGTCATGTCGCAGCCGAGCTGGACGGCCTGCGCGATGGGCAGGGCCTTCACGCTGGCCACGTCGGTGTAGAAGCGGGCGGCCTCGGTCTTCTGGAGGTCGAGCAGCCACTCGGCCACGAACTGCGGCGGCACGGCGATCACCGCCAGGTCGACGCGCCCTTCACCGGGCCGCCACTCCTCGCCCGCGCCCAGCTCGCACGCCACCCGCACGGCCCCGGCGTCCTGGTCGGCGAGCTTGACGGTCAGGCCGCGCTCGCGCAGGGCCAGCCCGACCGACGTGCCGATCAGGCCGGTGCCGACGACCAGGACGCTGGCGATGCTCGGGGACGGGGTGCTCACTGGGCGATGTCCACTCTCAGGGCGGCCGCGCCACGCAGGTAGACGTGCTGGATCTCCTGACGGGGCCGGTCGGTCTCGACGTGGGCCATCAGGCGCACCACGCGCGGCAGCGCGCCGGGCACGTCGATCTCGCTGGCGCAGATGAGCGGCACGTCGTGGAAGCCGAGCTTGCGGGCCGCGAGGGCCGGGAACTCCGCGGTGAGATCGGGCGTCGACGTGAAGATCACGCTGATGACGTCGTCGGTGGTCAGCCGGTTGCGTTCCATGACCTCGCTGACCAGTTCGGTCACCCCGGACAGGATCGCCTCCCGATCGTCGGCGTCGATCTGGATGGCGCCTCGGATCGCCCGCACCATGTCGTCCCCTTCACCAATCGCCGGCGAGCGCGCCCGCCGTCCGCGGCACGTCCCCGCCTCCACCGGACCAGCCTGCCCGGCGTATCCGATATCGATATCCATCCGGCACCGGGCACTCCCACCCGGCACCGCACCCACCCGGCCCCGAGCGTCCCCGCCCGGCACCGCCGTCCATATGCACGACACCGAGCGTCCCCGCCCGATCCCGCTGTCCATATGCACGAAACCGAGCATCCCTGCCCGATCCCGCTGTCCCTGCATGCACGGCACGAGCACCACTGCCCGGCCCCGCTGTCCGCGGCGGCGCGGTCCAGCGGTCCAGGCGCCTCGGCCCGGCGCCGCACCCGTGTCCGTACCGGATCGAACGCGCCGGGCGGAGGGGGCGATCTTCGCCCCCTGCCAGGAGGAAGTGCCCGCCGCCGGCCCAGGAGGACCGCCACCTCTCACGTGTCAGCCCGCACGGACCCGGTCCTGACGGTCGGCGAAGGGTCGATCACTGGATTTCGTGGCGACCGCGCCGGATCGATTCGATTTTCGCACCCAACCGGACGGTTCACGCCGGTTCCCGTACAGCGCGACGCTCGACCGGGTTGCCGGGCGGAGCCGCGCGGTGTGCGAGCCGTCCGGACGGATTCGCCCGGACGGACCCGCTATATGTCCGTATCCGGACAGGTTACATTCCCACGGTGGCGTAAAGGTCGCCGACCTCTTTGAGGGTGAGCGCCCGGACGGTGCCCGGCTTGAGCCTGCCCAGCTTGACCGGCCCGAACTCGATGCGGGCGAGGTCGATCACCGGGTGGCCCTCCTGCTCCAGCATGCGCCGGACGACGTGCTTACGGCCCTCGTGGAGCACGACCTCGACCAGCGCCTGCTGGCCGTGCTCCTGGACGACCGTGAACTCGTCGGCCTTGACGAGGCCGTCCTCGAGCTCGATGCCCTTCTTCAGACGGCGGCCGAGGTCGCGCGGGATCGGTCCGGGGACCTTGGCCCAGTACTTCTTCTGCACGCCGAAGCTCGGGTGGGTCAGCCGGTGGGCCAGTTCCCCGTCGTTGGTGAGGATGATCAGGCCCTCGGTCTCGGTGTCGAGACGCCCCACGTGGAACAGCCGCTCGGTGCGGTCGGCGACGTAGTCGAACAGCGACGGCCGGCCCTCGGGGTCGGACATGGTGCTGACGACGCCGATCGGCTTGTTGATCGCGAAGTAGACCAGATCGGGCGCGGTCGGGATGCGCTTGCCGTCGACGTGGATCACCTGCTTGGCGGGGTCGACGCGGGCACCGAACCTGCGGACGACCTGCCCGTCGACGGTGACCCGGCCCTGCCCGATCATCTCCTCGCAGGTGCGGCGGGCCGCCACTCCGGCCGCTGCGAGCACCTTCTGCAGCCGGGTACCGCCGGGGACCTCGGTGGTGTCGCGCTCGTCGGCGTAGTCGGCAGGGTAGAAGTCGGGGTCGCGCAGCGGCTGGCGGGAGGTCTTGAACGCCCCTCCCCGCTCGGGCCGCGCGGTGGGACGTCCGCTCCGGCCGGCCGAGATGCCGCCGCGGGACGAAGAACCCTCCGCGGAACCGGCGCGGCCGCGACCGCCCTCGGAGCGGCCGTACCGGCCCCGGGAGCCGCCTGCGACGCGCCCGATGGTCTGCACCTCGTCACGCCGGTCGCCACGCCCGTGGCCACGGCCCGCGCCCCGCGCGTCGCCGCGCCCGGCGCTCCCCGCCTCATCGCGCCCGTAGCCGCGCCCGGCGTTCCCCGCCTCGCCGCGCCCGTAGCCACGGCCCGCGCTCCTCGCGTCGTCGCGGAAGCGGGTCTCGCCGCCTACGGGACGGTCGCGCCCGGTGTCGTCCCGGCCGTACCGGGCCCGCGACCCGCCGCGCTCCTCACGGAAGCCGGACCGCTCTTCACGGAAGGCGCCGCGCCGGTCGTCGCCGCCCCGGCCCGCGCCGGAGAAGCCCCTGTCGCCGCCACCGTACGAACCACGGCGGTCGCCACCGAACGCCGCTCCGCGCTCCTCACGGGACGAACCACGGCGGTCGCCGCCGAACGCGGCTCCGCGGTCCTCGCCGAAGGAGCGGCGACGCTCGCCGCCGAAGGCGTCGTCGCGGCCGGATTCCCGGCGGTCGCCGCCGTACGCTCCGCCGCGCTCCTCGCGGAACGACCCGCGGCGGTCGTCGCGGAAGGATGCCCGGCGGGAGTCGTCGCGCCCGGTGTCGCCGGACCGACCGTAGCGGCCCTTGGAGCCCCCCGGCGAGGGCCGGGAGTCGCGATATCCGCCGCCGGGACGGGACTCGCCGCCCGAGCGGAAGTCGCGGTCGTCACCCCGGCCCTCCGGCCGGCGCCCGCCCCCGCGCCGCTCGGCGCGGAAGTCGGCCCCCCTGCCCTCGGACCGGAAGCCGTCCCTGCGCCCCTCGGACCGGGAGCCGTCCCTGCGGCTCTCGGGACGGAAGCCGTCCCTGCGGCCCTCCGGACGGGAGCCGCGGCCCTCGGACCGGAAGCCTTCGCCGCGGCTCGTGGACCGCGAGCCCTCGCCGCGGCCCTCCGGACGGAACGCGTCGCCACGTCCCTCGGAGCGGTAGGCGTCGCGGCGGTCGCTCCCACCGCGGAAACCGCCGCGGGAGCCGCCGGTGGCGCCTCCCCGCGGGCGGCCTCCGCCCCGGAGACCACCGGAACCGGCCCGGAAGCCGCCGCCGCCTCGGGAGCCCGAGCCACCGCTCGGGGCGCCGCCGCGTCCTCGACCGCGTCCATCACCGGACGGGGTACCACGCCTGTTGTTCACTTCGATTGCTCCTCTAGGGTTTCCACGTCGGGGAGGAAGGGCGCGAGCGGAGGCAGCTCGTCGAGGCTCCGCAGCCCCAGTCTCTCCAGGAAGTACGAACTCGTGCGGTAGAGCACCGCCTGGCTCTCGGGATCGGTGCCGGCCTCCTCGACCAGCCCGCGCGCCGCGAGCGTGCGCATGACGCCGTCGCTGTTGACGCCCCGGATCGCCGCGATCTTGGCCCGGCTCACCGGCTGGCGGTAGGCCACGACCGCGAGGGTCTCCAGAGCGGCCTGCGTCAGCCGGGTCTGTTGCCCGTCGCGGACGAAACGCTCCACCAGCGGAGCGCACTCGGCCCGCGTGTAGAAGCGCCAGCCGCCCGCGACCTCTCGCAGATCGAAACCGCGTCCGGCCGCGGTGTATTCCGCCGAGAGCGCGCGCAGCGCCTCGGCGACCTCGCGCGAGGGACGCTCGAGCACCTGTGCCAGCGTGACCTCGGCGACCGGCTCGTCGACCACGAGCAGGATGGCCTCCAGAGCCGCCCGCAGGCTCGGCTCCGCCGACTCACCGGATCCGAAGGGATCGACCGGCCCGGCCTCAGAATGCTCGCCGGGCTCGCCCGGCTGTACGGGCCCGGACGTCGCGGGCACCTGGACGGGTTCGGCCGTCTCCTCAGGAGTCATCGCTCGCTGCCTCTTCGCTCTCTCGGCTCCCGGCGCCCCGGGCGTCGTCGCGGCCCGGTGGGCCCTCGCCGCCCGAAGGCCCCTCGTCGTAGTCGTCGGCGACCGCGATGTCTCCGTCGTCGGCGCCGGTCCAGGTGACGTGCAGATCTCCGAGCGGCTCTATCTGCTCGAAGGAGACCGCGGCCTCCCGGAACAGCTCCAGGATGGCGAGGAAACGCGCGATGACCTCGAACGTGCCCGCGCAGTCGGCGGTCAGGGCCCGGAACGTCGCCCTTCGCATGCGCCGGAGCCGTTCGACAAGGATAGCCGCTTGCTCGCGGACGTTGGCGACCGGTTGGTAGATGTGGGCGGTGGAGACCGAGGGCGGGAGCTTGGGCGTGAACGCCCTGGCGGCGATCTTGGCGAGCCGCTCCGGGCCGATGCCCAGCACCAGCTCGGGCAGCAGGTCGGCGAACTGCGGCTCCATCGGCACCAGCCGGGGGAAGCGGCGGGCCTCCTCGGCCATGCGGCCGGCGAAGACCTTCGCGACCTCCTTGTAGGCGCGGTACTGCAGGAGGCGGGCGAACAGCAGGTCTCGGGCCTCGAGGAGGGCGAGGTCCTCTTCGTCCTCCACCTCGCCGCTGGGCAGCAGCCGCGCGGCCTTGAGGTCGAGCAGCGTCGCGGCGACCAGCAGGAAATGGCTGGCCTGGTCGAGATCCCACTCGGGGCCGCGGGAGCGGATGTAGGAGATGAACTCGTCGGTCACCTGGTGGAGGGACACCTCGGTGATGTCGAGCTTGTGTTTGGAGATGAGCCCGAGCAGCAGGTCGAACGGCCCCTCGAACACCTCCAGATGCACCTGGAAGGCGTCGGGCCTGGCCGCCTGGCCGGTCGCGGGCTGTTCGGTCACCGCCCCATTGTTCCGCACCCGGGTGGCGCCGGACGTCACTTGTCCACAGGCCCGGCGCATGTCGCGCCGTCGAGCCCGGGTTTTCCACAGGCCGGGCGGCCCGCGCTCAGGGCTAGCGTGTGGGCCAGCGGGCGAGGATCTCGCGGGCGAGCTCGCGGTAGGCGGTGGCGCCCATCGAGGCGGGGTCGAACTGGGTGATCGGCTCACCGGCCAACGTGGCGTCGGGGAACCGGACGGTGCGGTTGATCACCGTGTGGAAGACCTTGTCGCCGAACCCCTGCATGATCGTCTGGAGGACCTCGCGGGCGTGCAGCGTACGCGGGTCGTACATCGTGGCGAGGATGCCGTCGATCTCGAGGTTCTTGTTGAGGCGCTCCTGCACCTTGGTGATCGACTCCATGAGCAGCGCGACGCCGCGCAGCGCGAAGAACTCGCACTCGAGGGGCACGATGACGCTGTGCGCGCAGGTCAGGGCGTTGACCGCGAGCAGGCCCAGCGACGGCTGGCAGTCGATCAGGCAGATGTCGTAGTGGGGGAGCAGCGGCTCCAGCGCCCGCCCGAGGGCGTACTCGCGGGCCACCTCGTTGACCAGCCTGATCTCGGCGCCGGACAGGAAGATGTTGCTGGGCAGGAGGTCCATGCCCTCGACGCTGGTGGCGAGCAGGACGTCCTCGGGCGTGACGTCGGGCTCTTCCATGATCAGGTCGTAGACCGTGGCCTCGAGCGGACGCGGGTCGATGCCGAGGCCTACCGACAGGGCGCCCTGCGGGTCGAAGTCGACGAGCAGCACCCGCTGGCCGCACTCGGCGAGCGAGGCTCCGAGGTTGATGGTCGTGGTGGTCTTGCCGACGCCACCCTTCTGGTTGACCATGGCCACGACCCGCGCGGGACCGTGGGTGGTCGGCGGGACGGGCTCCGGGAAGACGGGACGCGGCCGCCCGGTGGGCCCCAGAATGCCGGTGTCACCCCAGGCGTCGGGGGCACCGGGGATATCCCGGAGAGAAGCGTCTGTCGTCGCAGTCACCAGTTGAACCTCCCTGACGGCCCCGAACCGGACCGTCCGGACGGACACTATGGGCTCGGCACGTATGCGGCAAGGCGACGCGCCCTAGAGCTATGAACTTGGATGCCCGGCCCTGGGGCGGGCCGAGGCGTATGCCTCGCGGAGGCTGTCGACCGCGATCAGCGTATAGACCTGGGTGGTCGTCACCGAGGCGTGGCCGAGCAGTTCCTGGACAACCCTAACGTCCACACCTCCGTCAAGGAGGTGGGTTGCGAACGAATGGCGCAACATGTGCGGGGAGACCCCGTCGAGCCCCGCGCGCTCGGCGGCCGACTGGAGGACCTCCCAGGCCCCCTGACGGGTCAGGCGGCCGCCCCGGGCGTTCAGGAACAGGGCCGCCGTCCCACGCCCCTGAGCGCAGATGAGGGGCCGCGCGCGGGTGATGTACGCCCGCAGGGCCTCGCGGGCGTACCTGCCGAGCGGGACGACCCTCGTGCGGCCGCCCTTGCCGCGCAGCCGCACCTGATCGGGCTCGACGTCGTCGACGGCGAGCCCGACGGCCTCGGAGATCCGCGCGCCCGTGCCGTACAGCACCTCGAGCAGGGCGCGGTTGCGGTGGGTGAGCGGCGCGTCGCGCGGACCGGCGGCGGCGATGAGCCGCTCCACCTCGGCCACCCCGATGGCCTTCGGCAGGTGACGCAGCCTGGTGGGCGGGTGCACCCCGCGCGCCGGGTCGTCGGCGCAGACCCCCTCCCGAACGGCGAAGCGGTGGAGCCCGCGTACGGCCGAGACCGCCCTGGCCGCCGAACCGGCCGCCAGGGCGGGGTGCCGCTCGTCGCCTTCGCGCAGAGCGGTCAGGAACGCCCGGACGTCGGCCTCGGCGACCTCGGCCAGGGACAGGCGCCCGCGCGAGCGCAGGTGGAGGAGGTACCGCCTGAGATCACGCCGGTAGGAGGCGACCGTGTTGGCCGCCAGGCCCCGTTCGACGGCCAGATGGGCGAGGTAACCCGCGAGCACGGCCTCGGCGTCGGCGTAGGGGCTCAGGACGGAACCTCCTGTCAGGCCTCCTCAGCGTCGGCGGGACGCAGGGCGGTGAAGCCGTCCGGCAAAGCGGCGTACGCGGCGAGAATACCCGCGACGGCCGGTGCATTGTGGATCATTCCGTTCAGTGCCCGGTCGACCGCCTCCGCCAGAGGCACCCACACCACCGGCATGTCGGTCTCCTCGTGGTGACCGACATAGTCGTTCTCCTCCTCGGGGATCTGCGAGAGATCGCGGGCGAGGAAGACGCGGATGCGCTCGTTCGTGCTGCCCGGCGAGGTGTGGATGTCGAGCAGGGTGTGCCAGGTCTTGGCGCGGTACCCCGCCTCCTCGGCCAGCTCACGCGCGGCGCAGTCGACCAGCGGCTCGCCCTCGACGTCGCGGATGCCCGCGGGCAGCTCCCACAGCAGCGCCCGCACCGGGTGGCGGTACTGCCGCAGCAGCAGCACCCGGTCGTCCTCGTCGAGGGCGACCACGGCCACCGAGCCGGGGTGCACGGCGTAGTCGCGGTCGGCGACGTCGTCCCCCGGCATCCGGACGGTGTCGGTGCGCACCGAGATCACGTGGCCCTGGAACCGCTCCTTGGTGCCGAGCACCTCCCAGGAGGCGGGAGTGTCGCGGACGTCGTCGACGCCCGGCCGCTCCGTGGTGTCGCTCACGCGCCCCGCCCCGCCTTCGTGACGCTCTCGCGGATGTCGGCGTACGTCAGCGCCGCCTCGATGAGGCCCCTGAACAGCGGATGCGGCCGGGTCGGGCGGGAGCGGAACTCGGGGTGGGCCTGGGTTCCGACGAAGAACGGGTGGATGTCGGAGTCGAGCTCGGCGTACTCCACCAGCCGCCCGTCCGGGGACAGGCCGGAGAACACCATGCCGATCCGCTCCAGCGGCTCGCGGTAGGCGTTGCCGACCTCGTAGCGGTGACGGTGGCGCTCGTCGGCCACCGGCGTGCCGTACAGCCTGCGGACGATCGAGCCCTCGGCGAGCTTGGCCGGGTACAGGCCCAGGCGCATGGTGCCGCCCATGTCGCGCTCACCGGCCACGACGTCCTCCTGGTCGGCCATCGTGGAGATCACCGGGTCGGTGGTGTCGGGGTCGAACTCGGCGCTGTTGGCGCCCTCGATGCCGGCGAGGTTGCGCGCGGCCTCGATGACCATGCACTGCATGCCGAGGCAGATGCCGAGCAGCGGGACGCCCCGCTCGCGGGCGTGCCGGATCGCGCCGAGCTTGCCCTCGATGCCCCGCACCCCGAAACCGCCGGGGATCAGCACGCCGTCGACGCCGTCGAGCTCCCGGGCGGCGCCCTCGGGGCTCTCGCAGTCGTCGCTCTTGACCCACCGGATGTTGACCCGCGCGTCGCAGGCGAAGCCGCCGGCGCGCAGCGCCTCGGTGACCGAAAGGTAGGCGTCGGGCAGGTCGATGTACTTGCCGACCAGCGCGATCGTGACCTCCTTGGCCGGGCGGTGCACCCGGCGCAGCAGCTGGTCCCACTCGTGCCAGTCGACGTCGCGGAACGGCAGGCCGAGGCGGCGTATGACGTAGGCGTCCAGGCCCTCGGCGTGCAGCACCTTGGGGATGTCGTAGATGCTCGGCGCGTCGACGGCCGACACCACGGCGTCCTCGTCGACGTCGCACATCAGGCTGATCTTGCGCTTGAGCGAGGTGGTGATCGGCCGGTCGGAGCGGCAGACGATGGCGTCGGGCTGGATGCCGATGCTGCGCAGCGCGGCGACGGAGTGCTGGGTCGGCTTGGTCTTCAGCTCGCCGCTCGGCCCGATGTACGGCAGGAGCGAGACGTGCAGGAAGAACACGTTGTCGCGCCCGACCTCGTGGCGCACCTGGCGGACCGCCTCCAGGAACGGCAGCGACTCGATGTCGCCGACGGTGCCGCCGACCTCGGTGATGACCACATCGACGTCGGGGCCCGCCATGCCCCGGATGCGGTCCTTGATCTCGTTGGTGATGTGCGGGATGACCTGCACGGTGTCGCCGAGGTACTCCCCGCGCCGCTCCTTGGCGATGACGTTGGAGTAGACCTGGCCGGTGGTGACGTTCGCCGACCCGTGCAGTTCGGTGTCGAGGAAGCGCTCGTAGTGGCCGACGTCGAGGTCGGTCTCGGCTCCGTCGTCTGTGACGAAGACCTCACCGTGCTGGAACGGGTTCATCGTCCCAGGGTCGACGTTGAGGTAGGGGTCGAGCTTCTGCATGGTGACCCGGAGGCCGCGTAGCTTCAGCAGGCGCCCCAGGCTCGAGGCTGTCAGCCCCTTGCCGAGACTGGAGGCGACGCCTCCGGTGACGAACAGATGCTTGGTGTTTGCGGCGCTGCGCAAGGAGGGTCTCCCGTGGTCCGTCGTGATCGTGGCCGTCCCGACGGGCGACCGCGTGTCCACGGGCTCTCAGAATATCAAAGGACGCTCGCGAAGTGCCCGAACATCCCCTGGGCGTCCGTTCCCACCAAGATGACCAAGCGGTAACTTTTCCGATTATGTCACCCCGTGATGCACTACGCCGGATCTTCAGCGGCCTGATTCACCGTGCCTGGGCGGCGATCCGCGCGACCGGCGCGGTCACCCCCAGTACCCCCGCGGGGTTCCGGTTCCGCCGTCTGGGAGAGGGGACGTGCCTCTCCTTCCCCCAGGGCGCGATCTTCGGAGAGGCCTGGATCGAGATCGGCGACCACACGCTGGTCGGGGAGCGCGTCTCCATCTCGGCCGGCATGGGCCCGGGCGTCGACCTCGGGCCCGACTCGATCGTCCGCATCGGCGGCGGATGCTCCATCGGGCGCGGCAGCCACATCGTGGGCCACCAGTCGATCGACATCGGCGACAACGTGTTCACCGGCCCGTACGTGTACATCACCGACCAGAACCACGTCTACGACGACCCGGAGATGCCCATCGGCCGCCAGTGGCCGCGCAACAGCGCGGTGTCCATCGGGCCGGGATCCTGGCTGGGCACCGGGGCGATCATCCTGCCGGGGACCCGGATCGGACGGCAGTCGGTGGTGGCGGGCGGGGCGGTGGTCCGCGGGGAGTTCCCCGACCACTGCGTCATCGCCGGCGTCCCCGCCAAGATCGTCCGCCGCTACTCCCCCGAGTCCGGCTGGCACTCCCCCGGAAGCCCGGCCTCCCTGACCGGCCCCTCCACCGGAACCTCTGACGCCGTGGAGCCCGGCCCTGCCGCCGTCGGGGGCGCCCCGGACGACCCGAGCGCTCTCGGCGCCCTCCTCCCGGGCGCCTGACCCACCCCCTCGTCCGCCTCGGCTCCCGACCCGCCGGGCGGGCCTGGACCAGGCCGGGCCCGGGAAGTTACCGTCGCGGCATGCGGACGGCGATCTGCGAGAGATTCGGTGTCGAGTTCCCTCTGTTCGCGTTCAGCCACTGCCGCGACGTGGTCGCGGCCGTCACCAACGCGGGCGGGTTCGGCGTACTGGGCGCGGTCGCCTACTCCCCCGAGCAGCTCGACCGCGAGCTGTCCTGGATCGACCGGCAGGTGCGCGGACGGCCGTACGGCGTGGACGTGCTGGTCCCGTCCAACATCGACCCGTCGGCCGCCGCCCCGGGCGCCCGGGTCCTCGACTCGATCCCGCAGGTCCACCGCGACTTCGTCGCCCACCTGTTCGCCAAGTACGGCGTCAGCCCGGACACGCCCTCCGCCCGCGGACCGTCCAGGAACGCCGACCAGGCGGGGTGGAGGGTCACCCGCGGCGGTGCGACGGAGCTCATCGACGTCGCCCTGTGCCATCCGATCCGGCTGATCGCGAGCGCGCTCGGCACCCCGCCCCCGCTCATGGTCGACAGGGCGCGGGCGGCGGGGGTCCCGGTGGCGGCCCTGGTCGGCACGGTCGAGCACGCCCACCGGCAGGTGGCCGCCGGGGCCGACATCATCGTCGCCCAGGGCACCGAGGCCGGAGGCCACACCGGCGAGGTGTCGACCATGGTCCTGGTGCCCCAGGTGGTCGACGCCGTGGCGCCCGTCCCCGTGGTGGCCGCCGGAGGGATCGCGAACGGACGGCAGATGGCCGCCGCCCTCGCCCTCGGCGCCGAGGGCGTGTGGTGCGGCTCGGTCTGGCTCACCACCGAGGAGGCCGAGACTCCCCCGGTCGTCAAGGAGAAGATGCTCGCCGCGACCTCGCTCGACACCGTCCGCTCCCGCTCGCGGACCGGCAAACCGGCCAGACAGCTGATCTCCGCGTGGACCAGGGAGTGGGACGAGGCCACCGAGAGCCCGGGCGCGCTTCCCATGCCTCTGCAGATGCTGCTCGCCGAGGGGGCGCTCGCGCGCCTGGCGGGCGCGGCCGAGAGGGGCGAGAAGGGGGCCCGGGAGCTGGTGAACTACTTCGTCGGCCAGGTCGTCGGCCAGCTGAACCAGGTCAGGCCGGCTCGCGAGGTCGTCTACGAGATGCTCGAGGAGCTCGCCGGGACGATCGAGCGGATGAAGCAGCTCACCAAGTCCTGACCGCTCCCCTCCGGGCTGTTCAGCCCCCCGACCGGCCTCCCGCTCACCTGCTCCCCCCGGCCCCTGAACCCGGCCCGCCACTCCCCGGTCGGCCGCCGAGCGGGGCGGGACAGGGGCGTCTCCCGCGATCTTGTACGGCAGCGGCCGTCGGCCGTGAATGGGCTCGGGAACGCGGGGCAGGGAGTATTCGTCTTGACTTTCAGGACGCGAGGCGTGGGGAGGTTCGATGCTCGCGGCGCTCACCGGCCTCGGATTGTCGACGGCGGCGGGGCTCAACGCCTACATCCCGCTGCTCGTGGTCGGCCTTCTCGCCGAGTTCACCGACGTCATACGCCTGCCGCACGAGTACGCGTGGCTGACGAGCGGCTGGGTGCTGGCGGTCATCGCGGTCCTGCTGGTGGCCGAGATGGTCCTCGACAAGGTTCCCGTCGTCGACCACGTCAACGACATGATCCAGACGGCGGTACGGCCGGCGGCGGGCGGGGTCGCCTTCAGCGCCACGCAGGCGGCCTCGCGGTTCGACCACTCCGCCTGGATGGCCGAGCATCCATGGGCCAGCTGGGCGCTGGGCATCGTCGTGGCCCTCGCCGTGCATCTCATGAAGGCCTCGGCCCGCCCCGTGGTCAACGTCTCGACCGCCGGCTTCGGCGCCCCGGTCGTCAGCACGGTGGAGGATGCGGGGTCGCTCGGCATGAGCCTGATCGCCGTCTTCTTCCCGCTGCTGGTGGTGATCGCGCTGGTCGTCCTGGCGGTGCCGGCCTGGCTGATCTTCCGCCGCCTCCGCAGACGCCGCGCCGCCAAGGCGAACCGCCTCCGCCACGGCGCGCAACCCACCTGACCCGCGTCGTCCTAGCTCCTGCGGAAGGCGTCGGCGTGCGCGTTCGCCCACTGCCCGAAGGTGCGGGGTGGGCGTCCGGTCACCTCCTGCACTGTGGGAAGGATCCGCGACTCGTCGAGTGTGCCGTCGGCGAAGAAGCGGAAGAACGCGTCGACGTACTGCGCGGGCATGGCCGCCTCCATCTCGGCCCGGGCCTCGGCGTTCGCCAGGCCCGCGCAGCGCAGGTCCCTGCCCAGCACCTCGGCGAGGACGGCGACCTGGTCGGCGGGCAGCAGCGCCTGCGGGCCGGTCAGTTCGTGGATCAGGCCGTCGTGCCCGTCGTCCAGCAGCGTCCGGGCCGCGACGGCGGCGATGTCGAAGGGGTCGATGGCGGCGGTACGCACGTCGGCGAACGGCACGCGCACCACGTCCCCGGCCGCGAGCTGGGGCAGCCAGCGCAGGGCGTTGGACATGAACGACCTCGGCCTCAGGATGGTCCAGGGCAGGCCCGATGCCCGCACGGCCCGCTCGGAGAGGGTCATGTAGCGGGAGACGGCGTTGGACATGTCCTCCAACGCGGCGGAGCCGCCCGACAGCAGCACGACCCGCCGTACTCCGGCCCCACGGGCGCGGGCCAGCAGGCCCGGCATGTCGTCGTAACCGGGCAGGAGGAACAGGCCGTGGACGCCGTCCAGGGCCTCGGTCAAGCTCTCCGGCCGGTTCAGGTCGCCGCCGGCCGGTTCCGCGCCGAGCGGCAGGGCGGCGCGGGCCGGGTCCCGCACCAGCGCCCGCACCGGTTCACCCGCCCCGATCAGGGTCTCGACCAGTTCCGCGCCGACGTTCCCGGTCGCACCCGTCACCAAGATCATTTAATTCCACCTTCGGGTCTACGCGGCACGGATGAGTCCGGCCGCCAGGGCGATGAGCGCCCCCGCGAGAAGCAGGGCCCCGGTCCGCGTGAGCGCCGTGCCGTACGAGGCGCGCCCCTCCTCGCCGACGGCGAGGTGGACGAAGAAGCCGCCCGACTGCGCCAGCACCCCGGCCAGCAGGGCACCGCCGCACAGCCACTCCAGGCCGTCGGGGAAACCGGCGCGGGGCAGGTACAGCAGGTAGACGAGCGAGAGCACCAGGAGCACACCCGCGTGCGCGTGGCCGGCGCGGAAGAAGCGTTCGCGCAGCGCACCGAGCCTGTCGCGGTCGATGGTGATGAAGCGAAGCAACGCGTGCCCGCCGAACTCGACGGTGACGATCGACAGGATCGCGACGATCGGCAGGACTTCGGTGGGCTCCATCAGTGCGCCTCGGCAGGTGCGAGGGCCGCCGCTCGGGGCGGTGGAACGTCGCCGGTCTGGCCCATCAGGTCTCCTAGCTCACAGAACGGCCGTGGCCGCGGAACGCGGCGGCGCGTTGGGGGTCTTGATGCATGGAGATGGTGGCAGGAGACCGGGAACGGCCAATAGTGTCCCAGTAACCGGGCGGATATGCATTTCGCACGGATGTACGGGACCGTGCCGGCGTCCGGCCAGGGAGATCCGGGTTCGTGCGAGAACCGGCCTAGATCCAGCCGGACTCGGTGGCGATCCGGATGGCGTCGACCCGGTTGCGGGCCCCCAGCTTGGTCACCGCCGAGGTGAGGTAGTTGCGGACCGTGCCGTAGGTCAGGAAGAGGCGCTCGGCGATCTCGGCGGGTGGCGCGCCGGTGGCCGACATGCGCAGCACCTCGGTCTCACGCTGGCTGAGCGGGCTCTCCGGCGTCTCCAGCGCGACCAGCGCCAGCGCCGGGTCCACCGCCCGTCCCCCCGCCGCGACCGTCCTGATCGCCTCGGCCAGCTCGGCCGGCCGTATGTCCTTCGGCACGAAGCCCGCCACCTGGGCGCCCAGCGCCCTGCGCAGGACGCCCGGCTTGGTGAGGGCAGTGAGGATCAGGACGGCGCATCCGGGCAGCGCCCTGCGCAGCTCGGCCGCCGCCGCGACGCCGTCCAGCCCCGGCAGATCGATGTCGACCACGGCCACGTCGGGCCGGTGCTCCAGCGCCGCGGGCACGATCTCCAGACCGGAGACGACCCCCGCGACCACCTCGATGTCGTCCTGCAGTGACAGCAGTTCGACCAGTGCTTCACGGAGGATGTGCATGTCCTCCGCGACGAGCACGCGAATCACGGCTCCTCACCCTCCCGGTCTTCGCACCGACAGCCTCTGGGCAACCATCTGATCTCAGCCAAGGGAGAGCCGGCCGCCCGCGACGGAGCCGGAGCCTTCCCGGCCGCCACCGGGGTCGGCCGGTGCCGCGAACTCGGCGAGCACCTCGAAGGTGTCACCGGCCCGGTGGCCCGCCGTCACCCGACCGCTGGTCCGCTTCGCGATGCTGTCGAGCCCGGTGCCGCGCCGTTGCGGCGGCTCCGCTCCCTCAGGCACGGCGGCACCGTCGTTGACCAGCCGTAAGCGTACGTCACCTGCCGTGCCCGACACGGTGATCTCGCAGGTGCGGGCCTGACTGTGGCGCAGGACGTTGGTGACGCCTTCCCGGAGCACGGCGGCCAGCGCGGTGTCGACCGCCGCGGGAAGCGGGCCCGTCTCGACGCGCACCGCCGCCGTGATCCCGGCGCTCGCCAGCACCTCGCGGGCGGCGTCGATCTCACTGCTCAGCCGCAACTCCACCCGGTCGCCGCTGATGGAGTCGAGCTCCGCCAGGGCCCGTTCGACCAGTGACCCGAGTGCGGTGATCTCGGTTCCGGCCCTCGCGGGGTCGGTGCCGAGCAGGCGTTCGGCCACCTCGCCCTTCAGGGCGACCGCCGACAGGCTGTAACCCAGGATGTCGTGCAGGTCACCGGCGATCCGCAGTCGTTCGCGGCGCACCGCCGCCTCGGCGAGCTCGTGCCGCGCCCGCTCCAGCACGGTGAGAAGCCCGCTCAGCCGTCCGAGGCAGTACACCAGCCACATGATCATGACGTGGCCGCCGAAGTAGGCCAGCGCGGCGGGGAGGTCGTCGATGAACAGGTAGTCGCGGTCGATGCGGTGCAGGAACCAGGCGAGGTGTCCGGCGAGGACGACTCCGACGATCAACCATGAGCGCGGCGGCCGCACGTTGAGCAGCAGTTTGCCGGTGAAGATGCTGAGCAGGCGGTCCCAGGCGTCGGGGACGACGGACAGGGGCAGCAGGATCAGCAGGCTCTGCGCGACCAGCACCGCCCGCGACGGCGGGAGCACCTGGAGGATCACGATGACGATGAGCAGGACGGCGGCGAAGGCGAAGGCCGGCCAGTCGCCGGGGCGGACGTAGGCCAGGCTCTTGAGGACGAGCACGCACTGGATGACCAGGACCGCGAGCAGCACACGTCGCGCCAGCCGTGGCGACTCGATCTGCGGCAGGGCCGAGGCGGGCGCGTCCGCGCGGTAGGCGCCGGCCGTGGCGCGCACCTCCGCCAGCGTACGCCGGGCGAGTCCGATGCCTTCCCGGAGGGAGTGCCGTGCCTCCTCCGGCTCCTGCCGGGCCGCCGTCCGCATCCGGAAGACGATCGCCTGGAGTTTCCCGCCGAGCAGGTGCCGCAGCTCTCCGTCCAACCGCAGGCGTTCCCTGGACAGGGCCGTCCGGGCCAGTTCCTCGCGGGTCCGGTGCAGTCTCGTGACGGCCATGACGAGCCTGGACAGGCCGAAGACGATGAGACCGTCGTCCGCTGTGACGATCATGTACCCGAGCCCGGCCTGGACCTCCTGCCCGGGAGCGGCGTCGTAGCCGAGGATGAAGACCGAGGCGCCGCCCGCGGCCACGATGAGGACGAACAGCGGCCAGGCGATCCGTGTGGGGAGCGCGCACAGCACGGCGGCGGCCACGGTCCACGGCATCCAGTCCCAGGACTCGCCGACGAACGGGAACGGCAGGAAGTAGAGCAGCACCACGGCGGCACAGAGCCCGTATCGGACGGCCGGCCTCCAGCACCACATCGCCAGCGCGATGAGCGGCGGATAGGACGCCATCGGGAGCAGCACGCCGAGCAGGCGGGCGCCGTCGTCCAGCGCGCCGAACGCACGGATGTAGACGAGGATGCCGAACGAGACCCACAACATGGCCCTGGCCAGCCGGAGCGGAAGGTCTTCCGCCGATCGCCCCACTCGCCGGGACCCTCCCGTGAACGGTGCAAAATGCACCTCTTGCCGATGACGGGGACACTATCAGGCACGCTTCCCGCGATGTCACGATCTCGTACGCCGCCGGCTGGATCGCCCCGCGTCGGCCCGGCCATCCGCGGCACAAGATCGTTCATGTCGGAAGCCCCTGCGAACGGAGAGCACGGGCGGCATGGCCACACCACCCCGCCCACCGGCCTCCCGCAGCCCATGGAGACAACCATGCTGAACAGACTGTCCCTGTCCGTCGTCTCGGCCGTGGCCGTCCTGGCCCTGACCGGCACGCCGGCCGCCGCGACGGCACCGGTCACCACCGCGGCGCCGCTCAGCGCGACGGCCGTCCGGACCCACGGCGCGCCCGCCGATCCGCTTGCGCCCGGGCCCTACCACCGGCGGCTCGACCCGCTGATCGGAACCTGGAAGGCCACCAAGTACAACTACATCCTCGGCCGCGACGGCGAACCGGTCGTCTCCCGCGACATCACGGTCAGGACGCGATGGATCGCCAAGACGGGCGGCCGGTTCCTGGAAGAGAAGACCGAAGGAGTCCTCGGCGGGCACCCCTACTACCGGCTAGGCATCCTCGGCTTCTCCAACATCGACCGGCGCTACGAGTGGACGACCTTCGACAGCGTCACCCCCACCGCGATGACCTACCGCGGCCCCGCCGTCACCAAGGTCGGCAACCGGCTGTCGCTGCCGGGGAAGTTCACCGATCCCGGAGTGCTCGGGCCCAAGTACGTCGGGAAGACGATACCGATGCGCACCGTGATCACCATCAGGTCCAACGACCGGCACACCTTCGAGCTGTACTTCTCCCCGCCCGGCCAGTCAGAACGCCTGGTCGACCGCGTCGTCTACACCCGCAAGGCCGAGTAGGCGCGGTCAAGGAGCCGCACCCGGCCTCGCCAGGCGAGACGAACACGGCCCCGGCAGGCCGGGGCCGAAGCGCGTTCACCCGGCGGACCACGCTGATCAGTGCCTGCTCGGCCCGGCGGCGCCGCGGGCTCCGTCCGCCGGGGTGAAGACGTTCCCGCGGACGGTCTTCGCGGAGTCGCCCAGGATGGGGGTGGTCAGTGGACTCCGGCCTCCCGCATGTCGCGGAGTTCGCGCTTGAGCTCCTTGATCTCGTCGCGCAGGCGGGCCGCGACCTCGAACTGGAGGTCGGCGGCGGCGGTGTGCATCTGCTCGGTGAGGGACTCGACCAGCGACTCCAGCTGAGCCCGGGGCATCTCGCCGGCGATGGCCTTGGCGTGCTGGCCGGCCTGCCGGGCCATGCCGGGGACGGGGGCCTTGCCTCGGCTCTGCTGGCGTCCCGCGCCGAGCAGCTTGTCGGTGTCGGCGTCCTCCCTCGCCAGGGAGTCGAGGATGTCGGCGATCTTCTTGCGGAGCGGCTGCGGGTCGATGCCGTTGGCCTCGTTGTAGGCGACCTGCTTGGCCCGGCGCCGGTTGGTCTCCTCGATCGCGCGCTCCATCGACGGCGTCACGCGGTCGGCGTACATGTGGACCTGGCCGGAGACGTTACGGGCGGCACGGCCGATCGTCTGGATGAGCGAGGTCTCGCTGCGGAGGAAGCCTTCCTTGTCGGCGTCGAGGATGGCCACCAGGGACACCTCGGGCAGGTCGAGGCCCTCACGCAGGAGGTTGATGCCGACCAGCACGTCGTACTCGCCCATGCGCAGCTCGCGCAGCAGCTCGATGCGGCGCAGCGTGTCGACCTCGCTGTGGAGGTAGCGCACCCGGATGCCGAGCTCCAGGAGGTAGTCGGTGAGGTCCTCGGCCATCTTCTTGGTGAGGGTGGTGACCAGGACCCGCTCGTCCCGGTCGGCCCGCTCGCGGATCTCGTGCACCAGGTCGTCGATCTGCCCCTTGGTGGGCTTGACGATGACCTCCGGGTCGACCAGGCCGGTCGGGCGGATGACCTGCTCGACCACCTCGCCCTTGCTGCGGCCGAGCTCGTAGGGCCCCGGGGTGGCCGAGAGGTAGACAGTCTGCCCGATGCGCTCGAGGAACTCCTCCCACTTCAGCGGCCGGTTGTCCATCGCCGACGGCAACCGGAAGCCGTGGTCGACCAGGGTGCGCTTGCGCGAGGCGTCGCCCTCGTACATCGCGCCGATCTGGGGGACGGTCTGGTGGGACTCGTCGAGGACCAGCAGGAAGTCTTCGGGGAAGTAGTCGAGCAGGGTGTTGGGCGCCGTGCCGGGCCCGCGGCCGTCGATGTGGCGGGAGTAGTTCTCGATGCCGGAGCAGGTGCCGACCTGGCGCATCATCTCGATGTCGTAGGTCGTGCGCATGCGCAGCCGCTGCGCCTCGAGCAGCTTGCCCTGCTTCTCCATGGTCGCCAGGGACTCTGCCAGCTCGGCCTCGATGTCGCGGATGGCCCGCTCCATGCGCTCGGGGCCGGCGACGTAGTGGGAGGCGGGGAAGATGTAGAGCTCTTCGTCCTCGGTGATGACCTCGCCGGTGAGCGGGTGGAGCGTGGCGAGCTTCTCGATCTCGTCGCCGAACATCTCGATGCGCACCGCCAGCTCTTCGTACTGCGGGATGACCTCGATGGTGTCGCCGCGGACCCGGAAGGTGCCCCGGGTGAAGGACAGGTCGTTGCGGGCGTACTGCATGTCGACCAGGCGGCGCAGCAACTGGTCGCGCTCGATCTCCTGGCCGACCTTGAGCCGGACCATGCGGTCGACGTACTCCTGCGGGGTGCCGAGACCGTAGATGCAGGACACCGAGGCGACCACGACGGTGTCGCGGCGGGTGAGCAGCGAGTTGGTCGCCGAGTGACGCAGCCGGTCGACCTCGTCGTTGATCGAGGAGTCCTTCTCGATGTAGGTGTCGGTCTGCGGGACGTACGCCTCGGGCTGGTAGTAGTCGTAGTAGGAGACGAAGTACTCGACGGCGTTGTTGGGCAGCATCTCGCGCAGCTCGTTGGCGAACTGGGCGGCCAGGGTCTTGTTGGGCTGCATCACCAGAGCCGGGCGCTGCAGCCGCTCGATGAGCCACGCCACGGTCGCGGTCTTGCCGGTGCCCGTCGCGCCCAGCAGGACGTTGTCCTTCTCTCCGGCCTTCACGCGGCGCTCGAGCTCGGCGATGGCCGTCGGCTGGTCGCCGGAAGGGGTCATGTCGGTGACGACCTGGAAGGGAGCCACCTTGCGCTGCAAATCAGTTACCGGCCTCACGTCTCCATAACCTACGCCGCGCCACCGACAATTCCGCCCGCCCCCGCCCGGGTGGAGCCCGTCACCGCCCGGCGGAGCCCGTCACGGGGAACGCGCCGCCGCGGCACTGGCCCATCTTTGACCGTCTCGTTACCATGACCACGGGGCTTACTGATCGTCGAGGCGGGGCGGGCGCCGTGAAGCGCATGGGGAAGTTCTTCGCGTGGGTGGGCAAGAACGCCGACGGCGTCATCGCCCTCGTGCTCGCCGTCTTCATCGCCTTCCTCGGCCTGACCGACAGCGACCGGATCCTCGGCCAGCCGAAGAACGACCTGATCAGCGGCGTGACCCTCCTCGTCCTCGGCCTGCTGACGGCGGCCATCCTGCGCGACCGGTGGCGGCAGGAGCCGATGGAGGAGACGATCAGGGAGAACTTCCGCACCACCTCCGGGGCGCTCGCCGACCTGCCCGCACGGCTCGACCGCCTCTCCCACCTGGAGAGCGTCGTGGAGAGCGCCCGGCGGGTCCTGGACGACCTGCAGGTGGTCCAGGTGCTCAACGGCGCCGACGAGATCGCGCACGCGCACGCCGAGGCGCGCCGCTCCACCGACCGCTGGATGTTCAAGGGCGGCACCGGCACCTACGTCAGGGCCGTCACCCTGCCCGACCTGGTCGCCGCCGCCCGGCGCGAGCGCAAGGCGCTGCTCGTCCGCCTGGAGATCATCGACCCGACCCACATCGGGGTGTGCGAGGCGTACGTCCGCTTCCGGCGCTCGGTCTCCGACGTGCCCGACGGCACCGGCGAGTACTGGACGGTCGAGCGCACCCGCAAGGAGTCGTACGCGACGATCCTCGCGGCCTGCTGGCACCGGCAGCGGTTCAGCCTGCTCGACATCGACCTCGGGCTGTCGGCGACGATGACGACCTTCCGCTGGGACCTGTCGGCCAACCACGTGATCATCACCGTGGAGGATCCGAACCGCGCGCTGATGAGCAGGCGCGGCAGCTTCTACTACGACCACTGCGCCACCGAGCTGCTCTCCAGCCTCGACCAGGCCAGGCGGGTGCCCGTGGAGGCGGCGAAGGCGGCGCCGCTGAGCGACGAGCCCACCGTCGACGAGGTCCGCAAGCTGTTCGAGGTGCTCGGCCTCGGCCTGCCGAAGTCCTACGGCGACCGCGACGTGGTCGAGATCACCCGCAAGGCCATCCGCGCGAAGAATCCGTACTCGGTATGAAGTACCAGGAGCTGTACGACGAGCTGACCTCGGGCACCGTCTCCCGGGGGCTCCGCCGCTGGGTGCTGTGCCTGCTGGACGACATCGCCGCCGGAAGGTCGCCGATCAAGGCGGTCCGCCACCCGCTGGGCTTCGTGTGCCTGCCGGTGGAACGCGGCGGCGAGAACGGCGTCTGCGTGCACCTGTGGTCGGGCGAGTTGCGGCGCGCCGGGCGCACCACCTCCGACGTCCACTGCCACAGCTGGGACCTGGTGAGCTACATCCTGTACGGCCAGGTGCGCAACGAGATAGCCACGGTCGACGACGACGGGGCCGCCACCCACCGGGTCCTGGAGGTGGTCAGCGCGGGCGACGTCGACAGCATCAGCCCGACGGGGCGCCTGGTGAGATACATCGGCGGCGTGTCCGGCACCTACGGCGCCGGGGAGGTCTACAGCCTTCCCGCCGGGGTCTTCCACCGCAGCGTGATCCCCGAGGGCACCGAGACCGCGACGATCGCGCTGGGCAGCGGGCGCGCGGGCGCGTCCGACCTGTCCCTCGGGCCCCTCGACACGCGCCCGCACCGCGTCACGAGGCAACGCTGCGACGATGAGGAGACCGCGCGGGCCGCCCGGCTGGCCGCGGAGCACATGGCGCGCACCTAGGAGGCTCGCATGGATCTCGACCACGCCCGGCGGGTGGCGGTGAGCGCCGCGGAGGCGGCCGGGACGCTGATCAGGGAACGCGCCACGGGTGAGCTGGGCACCCGCGCGAAGGGGAACGCCGGCGACATCGTCACCGATCTCGACCTCGCGTGCGAGAAGCTCCTGCTGGAGCGCATCCAGGCCGCCTTCCCCGGTCACCGTGTGGTCGCCGAGGAGTCCGGGGTGTCGGGCGACCCCGACGGCGAGTGGACGTGGCTGGTCGACCCTCTCGACGGCACCAACAACATCGCGATCGGCCTGCCGCTGTACGTCGTCGGGCTCGCGCTGTGCCACGAGGCCCTCCCCCAGGTCGGCGTCGTCCACGACCCGGTGGGCCGCCAGACCTGGTCGGCGGTCCGGGGCGCGGGCGCGTACGGCCCCGGCGGGCCGCTGACGTCGGGGCCGCGCCGGGCCTCCTCCCGGAGCCCGGTGCTGGCCTGGACGCAGGGGCACGGCGTGAACCGCGGCGACCCGAAGGTGCGGGCCCTGAAGTCGTCGCTCGACCTGCGGGCGCGGCGGGTGCTGCAGCTGTGGGCGCCGCTGCTGGGATGGGTCCTGCTCGCGAGAGGTGACATCGACGGGGTGGTGGGGTACCACGCCGAGGCGGTCGACCTCCCCGGCGGCCTGCTGATCGCCCAGGAGGCCGGCGCGTGCGTGCGCGGGTTCGACGGGAGCCCCTTCGACGGGCGTACGGACCTGCCGGCGCACCGCCGCAGCTTCGTCGCCGCGCGTCCGGGGCTGGTGGACGAGCTGCTCGGCCTGGTCGCCTCCGCCGAGGACGAGGCGGGGCGGCGGCTCGCCCCGTGACCCTCGGGGACCGAGGGCCCGGCCGTCACGCCGTGAGCAGCAGGGCGCCGATCGTGGCGGCGATGCCGGCCACGGCCAGGCAGACGCCCGTCAGCACGAACTTCACCAGCGGCACCTTCACCTCCCGGCGGCGGCACCACTCGAACCACAGCAGCGTGGCCAGCGACGCCCACGGCGTGATCACCGGCCCGACGTTGGTGCCGACGAGCAGCGACAGGAGCTGGTCGTGGTTGGCCGGCGGGATGACCCGTTCCCCCGCGTAGTAGGCGGGCAGGTTGTTGACGATGTTGGACAGCCCCGCCCCCGCCGCGGCCGCGCGGTAGTCGCCGAGGCCGTCTCCGTCGCCGCCGACGATGGCCCGCATCAGGTCGTCCAGGCCGTACCTGCTGAGCGTGGGCACCACGAGGAAGAGCCCGGTGACGAAGACCAGCAGCTGCCAGGGGAACAGGCTCCAGGTGAGCTTGGAGCGGTCGCGCCAGGCGAAGGCGGCGATGACGACCACGGCGGCCACCGCGGCGGCCACGCCGATCTGGACCCCGGCGAGGATGGCCGCGATGAACAGTACGCAGGCCCCGGCGGCGACGGTGAACAGCACCGGGTCGCCCATGGGGGCCTGCGGCGGCGGGTCGTACCGGTCGGCGCCGCGCTCGCCGCGACGCCAGTAGAAGATCCACAGCAGGACCATGGTCACCGCGATGGCGGCGGCCTGCGGCGCCCACATGCGGCCGGCGAACTCGCGGGTGGACAGGCCCACGCGCCCCATGGCCAGCAGGTTGGTCAGGTTGGACACCGGCAGGAGCAGGCTCGCGGTGTTGGCCAGCCAGATCGTGGTCATGGCCAGGGGAAGCGGGGCGATGCGCGCCCGTGGCGCCAGGGCCAGCATGACCGGCGTCAGCAGCACCGCGGTCGTGTCGAGGTTCAGGAATATCGTGATGAACGAGGCGAACGCCGTGCACAGCAGGAAAAGGGCGGCGTAGTTCCCCCGTCCGGCGATCGCCACGCGGCTGGCCAGGACGTCGAAGACGTTCGCTTCCTTGGTGAGCTCGGCCAGGATGATCACCGCGGCCAGGAACAGCAGGAGCGGCCCGATGCGGCGGATGTTGTCGGCGGCCTCGGCGGCGGGCAGCAGGCCCGTGACGACGCAGCCCACCCCCACGACCAGCAGACCGATACGCACGCCATCGAGGGTGGTGAGCCGCCGTATCACGTAGCACATGATTCCACACCCGCAAGAGATCAAAAGCCTTCGAAAGCCCGCCCGCCACGGGCGATAATGACGGCCGGTGAACCGATCCGCCGGCGGCGTGGTCATAAGGAAGGGGGCCTCTCACCGCACGGAGACCGGCCCCCGCGAGCGGCCACAGCAGGGACGCGACGGTCGCGGCAAGGGCCCGCGAGGCGGATGGACGGGCCGGGCGGCGGTCCCGCACGGGGCCGGTGGGGCGAGGAGTGGGGAGCGGGCATGGACGGGCGGGACGGCACGCGGATCGACATCTTCGTCAGCTACTCCCCCGCCGACGAGCGCTGGGCCGGCTGGATCGCCTGGCAACTGGAGGCGGCGGGCTACCGCACGATGCTGCAGGCCTGGGACTTCGTGCCCGGCACCAACTTCGTCGACTTCATGGACCGCGGCGTCAGCGAGGCCGCGCTGATCGTGGCCGTCCTGTCCCGCAACTACCTCGGCTCCCGATTCGGACGGCAGGAGTGGCTCACCGCTTTCCGCGCCGACCCCGACAACCCGGGGAACCGGCTGGTGACCATCCGCATCGAGGACTGCCCGCTCGAAGGGCTCCTGTCGACGATCACCTGGGTCGACCTGGTGGGCGTCACGGACGCCGACGAGGCCCGGGAGCTGCTGCTCAGCCGCATCGGCCACACCCTGGCCGGCCGGGCCAAGCCCGCCGAACAGCCGGGCTTCCCGGTCGTCCCCGCCAAGACGATCCCCGGCACGCTGGTCGCGGAGCCGGCGCCGCCGGTCACCGTCGAGCGCGGGAGGCTTCCGGAGCCGCCGCGGATGCCGCCCCTGCGCAGGACGCCGGTGGCGCCACCGGCCTTCCCCGCGGCCGGCGCGGCGGGCCGGGAGCGGAGCTCGATCACGTTGCTGCACGTCGCGGGCCCGCGGTTCGGGCGCGGCCTCGCCGAGGCCGACGAGCCGCTCGGCGCGGGCGAGCTGCAGTCGACCGTCTGGGCCGACCTGACCCGACTGGCCGACGCGGGCGTGCCCCGGCCCGACCTGCTGCTCGTCACCGGCGACATCACCGAGTCGGGCGGCGTCCGCGAGTACGGCGAGGCGCTGGCGTTCCTGACCGGCCTGCGGGTGCTCCTCGGCCTCGAACCGCGGCGGCTCGTCATCGTCCCCGGCCCACGCGACATCACCAAGGCCGCCAGCCGGGCCTACTTCGCCACCTGCGATGCCGACGACGTGACCCCCCAGCCTCCGTACTGGCCGAAGTGGCGGCACTTCTCCGGCCTGTTCAAGGACGTCTACCAGGGGCTCACCGACCCCGAGTTCGACAGCGCCCAGCCGTGGAGCCTGTTCGCCGAGCCCGAGCTGCGGGTCGTGGTGGCCGGGCTCAACTCCACGATGGCGATGAGCCATCGCGAGGAGGACTCCTACGGCCTGCTGGGGGAGGCGCAGGCCGCCTGGTTCGCCGAGCGGCTGCGCCCGTTCGAGGAGACGGGCTGGCTGCGGGTGGGGGCCGTCGGCCATCCCCCCTCCGCCCTGCGCGACGCCGGCACCCTCGAACGGCTCCTCGGCACGCGGCTGAACCTCCTGCTCCACGGCGGCGGCCCGGACGAGATCGGCCGGCTCGGCGAGGTCCCCTGCGTGCCGTCCCTCGCGCCCGGGCGCCACCAGATCCTCGAGATCACCCCCGACGTCGTACGACGGTGGGCGCGCGACCGCGCGGAGATCTCGGCGCCGGAGGAGTTCCCCTACGCCCGCCGCGCCGTGCACGGCGCCTTCCCTCCCCTGGCCGCCGCGGTCGAGGGGCCCGCCCGCGATCCCCTCTCGGCCCCGCCGGCCACCGGCGGCGAGCCCGAACGGCAGGCGAGCCCGTCGAGCCTGCTGCTCGACCGCGTCGCGGAGGTCTGCGAGACGCGCAGCGAGCGGGCAAAGATCCGCAAGGTGCCGGGCGACCCGCCGCACCTGCTGGTCACCACGGCCGAGGACGGCTTCGTCCGCCAGCAGCTCATCGGCGCGCACGCCGGCCCGCTGACCGCCGAGGAGGTGAGCGCGTTCCTGCGGCACGCCCACGCCGCGGGGCTCGATCACGGCTCGGAGCTGGTGTACCAGGGGCCGACGCCGCCCCGTTCCGTCCGTGACGACGCGCTGCGCCGGGGCGTGCGGCTGCGCAGCTTCACCGAGTTCCAGGGGCTGCTCGACCTGTCCGACCACGTGGCCGACCAGACGGCCCGCCTGCGGAGCGACCGGCGCTACCCGCCCGAGCTGTACGTCCCGCAGCGCTTCCGGGAGGTCGACCGGGCGGGGCAGGGGGTGCGCGACGACCTGGTCGACGAGCTCATGCGGCTGCTCGCCGCCGACCACGGCCGGTTCGTGCTGCTCCTGGGCGACTTCGGGCGGGGCAAGACGTTCGCGCTGCGCGAGCTGGCCCGCCGGATCCCCGCGGAGCTGCCCCATCTGACCCCGATCCTCATCGAGCTGCGGGCCCTCGACAAGGCCCACTCGGTGGACGGCCTGGTCGCCGCGCACCTGGCCAACCACGGCGAGGAGCTGATCGACCTCAAGGCGTTCCACTACATGCTGCGCCAGGGGCGCATCGTGCTGCTGTTCGACGGGTTCGACGAGCTGGTCACCCGGGTCACCTACGACCGGGCCGCCGACCACCTCGACACCCTGCTCCAGGCCGCCGAGGACAAGGCCAAGATCATCGTGACGGGCCGCACCCAGCACTTCAAGTCGCACGCCCAGATTCTGACGGCCCTCGGCGAGCGGGTCGGCACGCTGCCGAACCGGCGGGTGCTGAGCGTGGAGGAGTTCACCCCGGCGCAGGTGCGCGCGTACCTGGTGAACCGGTACGGCGGCGACGAGCGGGCCGCCGACGACCGGCTGAGCATGCTGAACGGCATCTCCGACCTGCTGGGACTCGCGCAGAACCCCCGCATGCTCGGCTTCATCGCCGACCTGCCCGAGGAGCGGGTGCGCGCGGTGGCGCAGGCCCAGGAGACGATCAGCGCCGCCGACCTGTACGGCGAGATCCTCGACAACTGGCTGGTGTACGAGGAGCGGCGCACCCACGGGGTCCCCGGCTCAGCGGAAGGGCTGAGCGCCGCCGATCTGCGGCGCGCGGCGACGACGCTGGCGCTGCGCCTGTGGGAGAACGGCGAGGCCTACCTGCAGCCGTCGGAGCTGACCGAGGTCGCCCAGACGCTGGCCGAGGTCGCCGACAGCCGCCTGTCGGTGGGCCAGACCGCCCACGCGATGGGCACGGGCAGCCTGCTCGTGCGCACCGACGAGGGGCTCTTCGGCTTCATCCACTCCTCGGTGATGGAGTGGCTCGTCGCCGCGCACATCGCCGGCACCCTGGGCGAGCACCTCGCCCGGCGTCCGCTGTCCGCGCTCACCGTCGACTTCCTGTGCGACCTGGCGGACGCCGCGCGGTTGCAGGCCTGGGCGGCGTCGACGCTGGCCGATCCGGAGGCCGACGACACCTCCCGGGCCAACGCCATCAAGATCACCACCCGCCTGCGCACCCCGGCCCGTACCGACCTGCGAGGCGCCCGGCTCCACGGCGAAGATCTCTCCTACCGCGAGTTCGCCGGGGTCGACCTCACCGGAGCCGACCTGAGCGACACCCAGCTCGTCGGCGCGAACCTCTCGCGCGCCGTCCTGCGCGACGTCCGCCTGAACGGCGCCCGGCTCGACGAGGCCGTCCTCGCGGGCGCCGACCTGCGCGGCGCGGACCTGACCCGGGCGCGACTCTCCCGGGCCGACCTGCGCGACATCGCCACCGAGGGCAGCCGCTGGGACCGCGCGGCCCTGATCGACGTCACCGCGTCCTCCTCGCTGGCACGCGACCCCGCCCTGCACGGCGCGGCCATCGCCCCCGGCCACCCGGTGACGGCCGAGCTGGCGCCCCCGCTGATCGGCGTGCCGTACGGGTACCACTTCCAGAGCAGCCGCCTGCCCCAGCCCGTCGCCTACAGCCCCGACGGCGGCCTGCTGGCCCTCGGCAGCGAGGACGGCGGCGTGCTGGTGTGTGACGGCACCACCGGCGCGCCGCTGCGCACCCTGCACGGCCACCGGGGGCGGGTGTACAAGGTGGTGTACGGGCCGGGGCTGCTGGTCACCGGGGCCGGCGACGGCACCGTCCGGCTGTGGGACCCTCTCACCGGCGAGATCCGGCACGTCCTCACCGGGCATCCTGAGGGCGTCTGGCCGGTCGTGGTGAGCCCCGAGGGCGACCTCGTGGCCGCGGGCGGCGCCGACGGCGTGATACAGGTGTGGTCGGCCCGCACGGGCGCCCCGGTGGCCTCGCTGCCCGGGCACACCTCGCCCGTCTACAGCGCCGTCTTCCTGCCCGGCCGGCTGGTGACCGGTGACGCCGCGGGCGCCGTCCGGGTCTGGGACCTCGCCACCGGCACGCTCGGCCACACCCTGACCGGGCACCGCGGCACGGTCTACCGGCTGGTGCTCAGCCCGGACGGGCGGATGCTGGCGGCGGGCGACCACACCGGCGCGATCAAGATCTGGAACCCGGCGACGGGCGAGGAGCTCCACGAGCTGCGCGGGCACGCCGGCCGGGTCTACGCCCTCGACTTCCACCCGTCGGGGAAGATCCTCGCCTCGGGCGACACCTCCGGCGGCCTGCGCCTGTGGGATCCCCGGCACGGCGAGGCGCTCGCCACCTTCCAGGGGCACTCCGGGGCCGTCTACCAGGCGCTGTTCGACCCCTCGGGCGACACGCTCGCCACGGGCGACAGCGACGGGCTGGTGCGCCTGTGGGATCCCGTCACCGGGCGGCAGCGGGCGGAGCTCACCGGCCATCGCGGCTCGGTGTGGCCGTTCGTCTTCCGCCCCGACGGCAGGCAGCTGGCGACGGCCAGCAACGACGGCACCGCCCGGCTGTGGGACACCGAGACGGGCCAGTGCCGCCACACCCTGCGCGGCCACGGCCGCCGCATCACCGCCGCACGCTTCAGCGCCGACGGCACGATGCTCGCCACCAGCGGGAACGACGGATACGTGCGCCTGTGGGACCCGCGTACGGGAAGGCGGCTGCGTGAGCTCACCGGGGCGGCCGACCGGCTCATCTCCGTGATCTTCAGCCCGGCCGGTCCGGCGCTCGCCACGGCCAGCAACGACGGCGGCGTCTACCTGTGGAACCTCGCCGGCGGCGGCTTCGAGCGCGAGCTCAACGTCGAGACCGACCACGTCTGGGCCGAGGCCTTCAGCCCCGACGGGGAGATCCTCGCCACCGCCAACGACGACGACAGCGTCCGCCTGTGGTACCGCACCTCGGGCCGCGAGGTCGGCAACCTCGCCGAGCACCGGGGACGGGTGCGCTCCATCGCCTTCAGCCCCGACGGCGCCACCGTCGCCACCGGGTGCGACGACCGCATGGTGCGATTGTGGGACGTCCAGTCCGGCATGCGGCTGGCCACCCTCGAAGGGCACACCGACCGCGTCTACGCCGTCCGGTTCGACCCCTCCGGCAGGCTTCTCGCCAGCGCAGGCAACGACGGCACGGCCCGCGTCTGGGAGCTCGGGCCCGGCGGCGCCCCCTGGTCGACCGGCCATCTCCACACCCTGCGGCGGCACACGGGGCGGCTGTGGACGGTCGACTTCAGCCCCGACGGCCGGCTGCTCGCCACGGGCGGCGACGATCTCGTCGTACGCCTGTGGGACGCCGCGTCCGGGCGGCACCTCCACACGCTCGTCGGCCACACCCGCCGTGTCTGGTCGGTGGCCTTCAGCCCGGTGGGCGACCTGCTGGCCAGCGCCGGGGACGACGGGGTGGTCATCCTGTGGGACCTCACCGGCGACACCCCCGTCCAGCGGGCGACACTCCTCGGCCTGCCGGAGGGCTGGGCGGCGCTCAGCCCCGACGGCCGGTACAAGATGGAGGGCGAGGTGGCGGGCCAGTTCTGGTATGTGATCGGCATGTGCCGGTTCGACCCCGGCGAGCTCGACCCCTACCTCCCCACCGTCCGCCAGATCCCCCTCGACACCGAATTCTGACCCACCAGGCCACTGCCGCCGCCGACACGGCGGGGAGCAGGTACGGCGAAGGCGGCGCCGGGTGCGGTGGGCGAGGTGGTCAGGGCTGAGGGGTGGCCTGGCGCTCGAGGAGGTCGGTCCAGACCTCGGCCACGCGGGTGTCGAGGTCGGGCAGGGTGCCCTCGTTGGAGATGACGATGTCGGCGACCTTGAGGCGGTCCTCCCGGGAGGCCTGGGCCTTGATGCGGGCGCGGGCGTCCTCCTCGCTCATCCCCCTCCGCTCGGCCAGCCGGGCCAGCCGCACCTCGTCGGAGGCGTCGACCACGATGACCACGTCGTACATGGGCGCCAGGTTGTTCTCGGCGAGCAGCGGCACGTCGTAGACGACGATGGACCCCTCGGGGGCACTGTGTTGAAGCTCGGCGACCCGCTCGCCGACCCTCGGGTGGACGATCGCGTTGAGCCGCGCGAGCTTCTCGGCGTCCGCGAACACGATCTGCCCGAGCTTCTCGCGGTTCAGGGAGCCGTCCTCACGCAGCACCCCCTCGCCGAACGCCTCCACGATGAGCGCGAGACCGCTCGTCCCCGGCTCGACCACCTCACGCGCGATCTTGTCGGCGTCGATCACCAGGGCGCCGCGCTCGGCGAGCCGCCGCGACACCTCGCTCTTGCCCGACCCGATGCCGCCCGTCAGCCCGATCTTCAGCATGCAGGGAAGGGTAGCGGGCGCTCGGCGGACTTGCGCAGGTGGACCAGGGTCAGGTGTTCGTGCACGCGCTCCCGCCGCGTCTCACGGTAGCCGAACCTGCGGTACAGCCGGAGGTTCCCCTCCGACAGGTGGCCGGTGAACAGGTCGAACGCGTCCACCTCCGGCCCCAGCCGCTCCTCGGCCGCCCCGAGCAGCGCCGATCCGATCCCCAGGCCCTGCTGGTCGGGGGCCACCACCAGCCGGCCGACGAGCCCGGTGCGTCCGGACGACCGGGCGCGCACCGCGCCCACGATCCGGCCGCCGGCCAGGGCCTTCAGGACGGTGCTCTCCTCGATCGAGGCGCGCATCTGCTCCAGCGACTCCACCAGCGGGGCGATGAACGGATCTCCGTACAGCTGTGCCTCGCTCACGTACGCCGCCCGCTGAACGGTGAGGATCTCCCCGGCGTCCTCGGGATTCGCCCGCTCGATCAGTATCACCTTCCAACTCTAGAGCCGGGCGTGAACGGCGTCAGCCGGTACGAGAAGGGCGAAAAGCCGGCAGGCAACGAAAAGAGGACCCCACGGATCGTGGGGTCCTCTTTCACGAGGTCACCTCAGAGCGTCAGCTCTGGCCGCCCGCGAGCTTCTCGCGGAGCGCGGCCAGGGCCTCGTCGGACGCCAGGGCGCCCGAGGCCGGAGCCGAACCGCTGGAGGTCTGAGGAGTCTCGCCGGAGTAGCTGGACGGACCGGCCGCCTCGGCCTCCTCCTGACGGGCCTTCTCGATCTGCGACTTGTGGGCCTCGAAGCGGGTCTGGGCCTCGGCGTACTGCCGCTCCCACTCCTCGCGCTGCTTCTCGAAGCCCTCGAGCCACTCGCCGGTCTCGGGGTCGAAACCGTCGGGGTAGATGTAGTTGCCCTGCTCGTCGTAGGTCGCCGCCATGCCGTACAGCGTGGGGTCGAACTCGACCTCGGCGCCGACACCCTCGTTGGCCTGCTTGAGCGACAGCGAGATGCGGCGACGGTCGAGGTCGATGTCGATGATCTTCACGAAGATCTCGTCGCCGACCTGGACGACCTGCTCGGGGATCTCGACGTGGCGCTCGGCCAGCTCGGAGATGTGGACCAGGCCCTCGATGCCCTCCTCGACGCGGACGAACGCACCGAACGGCACCAGCTTGGTGACGCGGCCGGGGACGACCTGGCCGATCTGGTGGGTGCGGGCGAACTGCTGCCAGGGGTCCTCCTGCGTCGCCTTGAGCGACAGGGAGACCCGCTCGCGCTCCATGTCGACGTCGAGAACCTCGACGGTGACCTCCTGGCCGACCTCGACGACCTCGGAGGGGTGGTCGATGTGCTTCCAGGAGAGCTCGGAGACGTGGACCAGACCGTCGACGCCGCCGAGGTCGACGAACGCACCGAAGTTGACGATCGAGGAGACGACGCCCTTGCGGACCTGACCCTTCTGCAGGGTGTTGAGGAAGGTCTGGCGGACCTCCGACTGGGTCTGCTCGAGCCAGGCACGACGGGAGAGAACCACGTTGTTGCGGTTCTTGTCGAGCTCTATGATCTTCGCCTCGAGCTCGCGGCCGACGTACGGCTGCAGGTCGCGGACCCGGCGCATCTCCACCAGCGAGGCCGGGAGGAAGCCGCGCAGGCCGATGTCGAGGATGAGGCCGCCCTTGACGACCTCGATGACCGTACCGGTGACGATGCCGTCCTCGTCCTTGATCTTCTCGATCGTGCCCCAGGCGCGCTCGTACTGCGCACGCTTCTTGGACAGGATGAGGCGGCCTTCCTTGTCCTCCTTCTGGAGGACGAGGGCCTCGACGTGCTCTCCGACCTCGACGACCTCGGCCGGGTCGACATCGTGCTTGATCGAGAGCTCACGCGAGGGGATGACACCCTCGGTCTTGTAGCCGATGTCGAGCAAGACCTCGTCTCGATCGACCTTGACGACGGTGCCTTCGACGATGTCGCCGTCGTTGAAGTACTTGATGGTCTCGTCGATCGCGGCGAGGAAGGCCTCCTCGGAACCGATGTCGTTGACCGCTACCTGCGGGGTGTTCGAGGTGGCCTCAGTGCTGCTCGTCATGTGTGGAATTGCTCCGAACGCGGACAGATGTCGATGTGGCGGACGCGCGGCAGGCCCTCTTTATCGTTCAAGCCGAAGATGGTCTCAGAGACCCGTGGTCGACATGACCGAGCGCGAGCCCGCTCCGTCCGAGGCGCACGCGAGCCCACAGCGCAGCGATCAGCATATGAGAGAGACGTGGGCGTGGTCAATCCGGCCTGGGTACGCACGACCCCATAAGCCTCTAATAGGTGATCGCCACCCCACCGAGCTTTGCCTGGATCTTACCCTGAAATCGACGCGGCATTGCGATGTGCGAACGATCGCCGTCCGAGGTGTAACGCCTGTCGGGGTGCTTGTCCAGCCACTCCAGCCAGTACTCGGAGCACCATCGGCGACACTCCCCTTTTTTACCGTTGGACTGGATTCGTGGGATGTTGTACCGGTCGTAGCTCTTCGCGAAGGGCGAAATCGCCGGCTCGGCCCCGGCCAGGAAGACCGCGTCGAAGTGGTACGACGTCCCGTCCCACTTGCCCTCGTGCGCGGCCGCCCGCTTCCTCGGCCTGCTGCCGTACGGGAGCGCGAACGTGGCCGAGTCCGGCGCGCCGATCTTCCGCAGCAGCCGCTCCTCGCGCACGATCGACTCGGCGACCCTCTTCTTGCTCAGCGTCCACAGGTCGGGATGGCTCCAGGTGTGGTTGGCCACCTCGAAGCCGCGCTCGACGAGCCACCGCACGGCCGCGGCCTGCTGGTCCTTGTCGAAGAGCCCGAAGGGGTTCTTGTTGACCCAGAAGGTGGCCACCGGCCGGAAGGCCGGGAACTTCGCGGCCACGTCCAGGATGATCTGGACGGCGGTGTCCTTCTTCGGCTGCCCCTGGTCGTCGAGGGCGAAGTGCGTGGGGCTGCCGTCGTCGAACGTCAGCACGACCGGGTGGGCGCCGGCCGGGATGTCGATGCGCCCGGCCACGTAGTCGGCGGCCGTGATCGGCACGTAGCCGCCCCTGGCCAGCCTCTCCAGCTCCTTGCGCAGCTGGGACGGCGTACGGTCGATCGAGGCGAGCCGCTTCTTCATGATCCGGTGGTACATGATCACCGGCACGAGCCCCAGCTCGTTGGCCTTCACCTGCCGGGCCGACTCCGGGGTCGCCGGCGCCGGCGACGAGGGGGCGGGGGTCGGGGTGGCCGGCTTGGCCATCGGCCGCGCCGCCGGCCGGACGTTCTTCTTGCCGCCGAAGGGGAGAACCAGCAACGCGACCACCGCGATGATCATGACACCGATGTTCACGATGCCGATGAGGCGCGTCAGTCCGGGCGTGCTGCGCACAGGTGTTCTCCTGGGTCGGCGGCAGGTCGGCTTTCCCTACAGGACAGGCAAACTCGGCCCGGTCCCGAACCAGCGTACACGTCTAGCATGTGCTGAAATTTGGTTGTGAACTGGAGCTTGCGTGCGTGCGGCCGCCACGGCCATGTGACCTATGCCCCCGCGGAGGAGGAGCTTCGCAAGCGCCTCCGGGCCGAGACCGCGCTCGGCGAGGCGTGGCGCTGCCTGCGGTGCGGCGACTTCACCCTCGGCGCGCCGCACGGCTCCGGGCCCGCCGAGGACGCGCCCATCGTGCTGCGCGGCCAGGCGCTGCGCGACGCCACGATCCTGCGGCTCATCGCGGTGTTCCGGTGGCTGAAGGCGCTGCTGGTGTTCGCCGCGGCCTTCGGCATCTGGCGGTTCCGGGCCCACAAGGACGCCATCAACCTGGCGTTCAAAGAAGATCTTCCGTTGTTCCAGCCGATCGCCCACAAGCTCGGGTGGAACATCGAGGAGTCGGGCGTGGTGCACACGATGCGCACGGTGCTGAGCGCCCGGAACACGACCCTGACGTGGATCGTGCTCGGCCTGGTGATCTTCGGCGCGCTGCTCACGACCGAGGGCGTCGGCCTGTGGCTGCTCAAGCGCTGGGGCGAGTACTTCGCGGTGGTCGCGACGTCGCTGTTCGTCCCGATCGAGGTCTACGAGCTCGTCGAGAAGGTGACCTGGCTGCGGATCGTGATCCTGATGATCAACATCGCCGCCGTGCTGTACATCCTGCTGTCGAAGCGTCTGTTCGGCCTGCGGGGCGGGCACGCCGCCCACGAGGCCGAACGTCACGAGAGCAGCCTGCTGGAGGTGGAGGCCGCGGCCCTCGGCCGTTCACTCACCTCCCACCACCGGGCCGCCGCCACCTCCGACTGACCCTGCCGGAGGTGGGGCGGGCGGCTCGAAAGCCCGCGGCCGGGGTCAGTGGCCGGCGTCCTGCCAGGTGCGGCCGACGCCCACCGAGACGTCCAGAGGGACGCGGAGGTCGTACGCGGCGCACATCTGGGACACCACCAGCTCGCGCAGCGCCTCGAGCTCGCCCGGCGCGACCTCGAACACGAGCTCGTCATGGACCTGCAGCAGCATGCGCGAGCGCAGCTCCCGCTGGTGCAGCGCGCGTTGCACGTGGAGCATGGCGACCTTGATGATGTCGGCCGCCGAGCCCTGGATCGGGGCGTTGAGGGCCATGCGCTCGGCCATCTCGCGCCGCTGCCGGTTGTCGCTGGTGAGGTCGGGGAGGTAGCGGCGGCGACCGAGGATGGTCTCGGTGTAGCCGTCATGGCGGGCCTGGGCGACGATCGCGCCGAGGTAGTCGCGCACGCCGCCGAACTCCTCGAAGTACTCCTCCTTGAGCGCGCGGGCCTCGGCGACGGGGATGTTGAGCTGCCCCGACAGCCCGAAGTCGGACAGGCCGTAGGCGAGGCCGTAGTTCATCGCCTTGATGCGTGCCCGCAGCGCGCCGTCGACCTGCTCGGGCGGCAGGTCGAACACCCGGGCCGCGGTGGCCTGGTGGAAGTCGTGCCCCGACTCGAAGGCCGCGATCAACGCCTCGTCCTGCGAGAGGTGCGCCATGATGCGCAGCTCGATCTGGCTGTAGTCGGCCGTCAGCAGGCATTCGTACCCCTCGCCGACGACGAACCCCTGCCGGATGCGCCGGCCCTCGGCCGTGCGGATCGGGATGTTCTGCAGGTTGGGCTTCTCGGACGACAGACGGCCGGTGGCCGCGATGATCTGGTTGTAGGTGGTGTGGATCCGCCCGTCGTCGGCGATCTCCTTGATGAGGCCCTCGACGGTGGTGCGCAGCTTGGTCTGGTCGCGGTGGCGCAGCAGGATCGTGGGCAGCTCGTTGTCGGTCTGGGTGGCGAGCTGGGCCAGCGCGTCGGCGTCGGTGGTGTAGCCGGTCTTGATCTTCTTGGTCTTCGGGAGCCCGAGCTTGACGAAGAGGATCTCCTGGAGCTGCTTGGGCGATCCGAGGTTGAACTGCTCGCCGACGACGCGGTGGGCCTCCTCGACGGCCTGCTTGACGGCGGCCCCGAACTCGGCCTCCAGGCCCGTGAAGTAGTCGCGGTCGGCGGCGATGCCCGCGCGCTCCAGCTCGGCCAGGACCCGCACGAGCGGCAGCTCGACCTCGCGCATCAGCCGGATGCCGCCGCGGGGCTCCAGATGGGCCTCAAGGGCGTCGGCGAGGTCGCGCACGGCCTGGGCCCGGACGGCGAGCTCCTCCCCCACGTTGTCCTCGGGGTCGTCGAACAGCGCCGCCTGGCCGCCGTTGTCGGTCTCGGCGCGCAGCTCGCGATGGAGGTAGCGCAGCACCAGATCGTCGAGGGGGAAGGAGCGCTGGCCCGGCATCGCCAGGTAGGCCGCGAGCGCGGTGTCGCAGGTGAGCCCGCGCAGGTCGAGCCCCTGCGCCCACAGTGCGAGCAGGGGGCCCTTGGCGTCGTGGAGGGCCTTCGGCTTGGACTCGTCGGTGAGCCAGGCGCGCAGCGCCGCCTCGTCGCCCTCGGTGAGGCCGGTGAGGTCGATGTAGGCGGCCCGCTGCCGCCCGTCGCCGTCGGCGGGCACGGCGACGGCCAGGCCGTCGAGCCGGCCCGTGCCGCTGCCGTGGGTGCCCTTCACGGCGAGCCCGGCACGGCCCTCGGGCACGCCGGCGAGCCACGAGGCGACCTCATCGGGGCCGAGGGCGGCGACCTCGACGTCGAACCCCTCCTCGGCCTCCGGCTCGGGGGTGCCGATGCTCTGGTAGAGCCGGTCGCGCAGCACGCGGAACTGCAGCGTGTCGAACAGCTTGTGGATCTCGTCGCGGTCCCAGTTGCCCATCTTGAGCTGCTCGACGTCGACGTCGAGCGGCGCGTCACGCCGCAGCTCGGTGAGCTGGCGGTTGTGGATCACCTGGCCGAGGTGCTCGCGGAGCTTCTCGCCGACCTTGCCCTTGACCTCGTCGACCCGCCTGACGAGCTCGTCGAGCGAGCCGAACTCCCGGACCCACTTGGCGGCGGTCTTCTCTCCCACGCTCGGGATGCTCGGGAGGTTGTCGCTGGGGTCGCCGCGCAGGGCGGCGAAGTCGGGATACTGCACGGGCGTCAGGCCGTACTTCTCGACGACGGCGTCGGGATCGAACCTGGTCATGTCGCTGATGCCGCGGCGGGTCATCAGCAGGGTGACGCGTTCGTCGACGAGCTGGAGGGCGTCGCGGTCGCCGGTGACGATGAGGACGTTCATGTCCCGCTCGGAGGCCCGGTGCGCGAGCGTCGCGATCAGGTCGTCGGCCTCGTACCCCGGGAGCGAGAGGTAGGGCAGGCGCAGCGCGTCGAGCACCTCGAAGATCAGGCTGACCTGGCCCCGGAAGTCCTCGGGGGTCTCCTGGCGATTGGCCTTGTAGTGCTCGTACGCCTCGTGCCGGAAGGTGGGCTCCGACCGGTCGAAGCAGACGACCACGTGACTCGGCTGCTCGTCGCGCAGGACGTTGATCAGCATGGAGGTGAAGCCGTACACCGCCTCGGTGTGCTGGCCGTCGGTCGTGGTGAGATTGGCGTCCTTCAGGGCGTAGAAGGCGCGGTACGCGAGTGAGTGCCCGTCCAGCAGGAGCAGGCAGGGACGGGTGGGGGTCGGTTCCTTCTTCGGCACACCCGCAGCCTAGTCTGCATGTCCGACAGAACACCCCTGCCTGTGCATATGGAGGGCTCCCCTTGACCATGACGAACCCCGACGATCCGGCGCGCATCTCACAGCTGTACGGCGACGACTACAAGCGGAGCCTGATCGGGAGCATGGGAATCGAATTCCTGGAGGCCTCGGCCGAACGGGTGGTCGCGCGCATGCCGGTGGAGGGCAACACCCAGCCGTACGGCCTGCTGCACGGCGGGGCGTCCTGCGTGCTGGCCGAGACCATCGGCTCCACCGGGGCGGCCCTGCACGCCGGGGAGGGACGCATCGCCGTCGGGATCGAGATCAACGCGACCCATCACCGCTCGGCGACCTCCGGGTACGTCACGGGCGTGGCGACGCGGTTGCACGGCGGCCGGAGCCTGGCGACGTACGACATCGAGATCACCGACGAGCAGGGACGCCGGGTCTGCACCTCGCGCCTCACGTGCATGCTCCGTGACGCCCCGTGATTTTCGGGCCGTAACGGGGTACGATTTCCGACTCTCTTTGCACAGCGGGCTCAAAGCTCGCTAGCGTTGTCACACCGAGCCCGTGGGTGATCGAGTAGACAACGTGTGCGGCCGGGGAAGCCCTACATGGCCCCAAAGATCACCTGCGGGCTTATTCATGCCCAGGAGCGCGAAGCGGCCCCCGCCGGCCCGGTGACGGGTGGCGGGGGCCGCTTCGCATGACGGCTAGGCGTCCAGCGGCTCGGTGGCCGAGGCCTCGTCGTCCTGCGAGTGCGTCGGGTCGAGCACCCGCCGCAGGAACGTGCGCGTGCGCCCGTGCTGCGGGTTGCCGATCACCTGGTCGGGCGGCCCCTCCTCGACGATCACGCCGCCGTCCATGAACACCACACGGTCGGCCACCTCACGCGCGAAGCTCATCTCGTGGGTGACCACCAGCATGGTCATGCCGTCACGCGCCAGGTCGCGCATGACCGACAGCACGTCGCCCACCAGCTCGGGGTCGAGGGCCGAGGTGGGCTCGTCGAACAGCATCAGGTCGGGGTCCATGGCGAGGGCCCGGGCGATCGCCACGCGCTGCTGCTGCCCGCCGGACAGCTGCGGCGGGAAGGCGTCGCACTTGGCCCCGACGCCGACCTTGTCGAGGTTCTCGCGGGCGATGCGCTCGGCCTCGTCCTTCTTCCGCTTCAGCACCCTGCGCTGGGCGATCATGACGTTCTGCAGGACCGTCATGTGCGGGAAGAGGTTGAACGACTGGAACACCATGCCGAGCCTGCGCCGGGCCGCGTCGATGTCGACGTCGGGGTCGGTCAGCTCGACGCCGCCCACCACGACCTTGCCCCTGGTGGGCTGTTCGAGCAGGTTCACGCAGCGCAGCAGCGTCGACTTGCCCGAGCCCGAGGGGCCGATCACGCAGACGACCTGGCCCTGGTCGACGGTGAAGTCGATGCCCTTGAGCACTTGGAGGTCGCCGAACGACTTGTGCAGATCCTTGATCTCGACCGCGTGCGCCATCGGGATCACCGTCCCTTCGACTGACGCTTCTCGAGGCGTCCCGCGAGGTAGCCCAGCGGGATCGTGACGAGCAGGTACGTGAGCCCCACCACCATGATGGGGGTCGCGTTGCTCGTCGTCGACGCCAGGTCGTTGCCGAACTTGGTCAGCTCGACGTATTCGCCGCTCACCCCGAGGAACAGCACCAGCGAGGAGTCCTTGAGCAGCGAGACGAACTGGTTGGTCGTCGGCGGGATGACGATGCGGATCGCCTGCGGGATGACCACCGAGATCATCGCGCGCGAGTGCGACATGCCGAGCGAGCGCGCGGCCTCGGTCTGCCCCTTGGGAACGGCCTGCAGGCCCGCCCGCAGCGTCTCGGCCATGTAGGCCGCGCTCACGATGGTCAGGCCCAGGATGCCCTGGCCGTACGTGCCGCCGGGCACCTCGAAACCGGGCAGCGCGAGCGGCAGGAAGAGGATGAGGAGGAAGATCAGCAGCGCCGGGAGGCCCCGGAAGATCTCGATGTAGATGATCGCGATCCAGCGGTACGGCCGCACCGACGACAGCCTCATCAGGGCCAGGATCAGACCGAGGATCGACCCGAAGACGAAGCCGCCCACGGTGTAGATGATCGTGTTCTTCAGCGCGACCGTGAAGACGTCGGGCAGCGACTGGCCGGCGACGTCCCCCTTGGCGAAGTTCTCGGCCAGCCCCTTCCAGTTGGTCAGAAGGGCGATCGCGATCACCGCGACGATCAGGACGGCGTACTGGACACCCCGGCTGATCTGCTGTTTCTTACGTGGGCTGAGACCGGCCCGGCCGGGCGCCTGCCCGGCGGGACCGGCCGGCCCTGCCGTCGTGGACTGGGTCATGGATTCAGGACGTCCCCAGCTCGCCCGGCTTCTTGCCGAACCACTTGACGTAGATCTTCTCGTAGGTGCCGTCGGACTTGGCCTTGGCGATCTCCTCGTTGATCACCTTGGCCAGGGCGTCGTTGCCCTTCTTCATGCCGATGCCGTACTGCTCGCCGGTGTTCAGACTCGCGATCAGCTCGAACTTGGAGGCGATCTCGGGCTTCTTCAGCCAGGTGAGCACGACGGGGAGGTCCTGCACGATGACGTCGGCCTGACCCGACTGCAGGCCGAGCAGCTCCTTGGGCGAGTCGGCGAACTCGGTGGGGTTGAGACCCGCCTTCTTGACGTAGTCGAGGCCGGTCGTCGAGGCCTGCGCGCCGAGCTTCAGGCCCTTGGCCTTGATGTCGTCGAGCGACTTGGCGCCGGTGCCCTTCTTGGCGAGCAGCGCCTGCGTCGCGTCGAAGTAGGGGTCGGAGAACAGCAGGTTCTTCTTGCGCTCGTCGGTGATCGTCATGCCGGCCGCGGCGACGTCGCACTTGCCGGCGTTGAGGGCGGCGCCACTCTTGATGACGGCGAAGTCGATGTCGACGATGTCCTGCGTCACGCCGAGCTTCTTGGCCGCGAGGTCGACGATGTCGACGTCGAAGCCGACGGTCTTGTCGCCCTGCTTGAACTGGAACGGCTCGTAGGGCAGGTTCGTGCAGGTCGTCAGCTTGCCGGGGTGGACAAGCTTGATCCCGCCGGCGGCGGCACCGGACGAACTGGAAGTGGTCGCGCTGGTGTCCGATCCGCCGCCGCAGGCGGAGAGAAGGCACGCGGCGCCCACGGCAAGCGCCCCCAACGAAGTCACACGGCGACGCTTGGACCAAAAGACCACAACGTCCTCCTCTTAAGCTCTATGTCGGAGTTAAGTTAAGTTACCGTAACCCTGGCCATGGTGTCGCACCTGGTCACCAGGGGTATTACCGGAAAGAAACGATCGCACAACAGCTACGACATCCTGGCGCTCCCGGCTTCTCGGCGAGCTAGGGTGCGACCGTGCGGGCACCTTTTGTTCTGACAGGTTTTGCCGTAGCTGTCACCTTTTTACTGTCCGGTTGTTCCAATGGGCCCGCCACACCGGCGGCGACGTCCACTCGCACACCCGTCTACGAGCTACCGCAGCGCCCCGTGCGCCTCGACGAGCGGGCTCTGCACGTCAAGCCGGTGGTCGACGGTGACACCCGGTTCTCGCTGCTGGGGATCACCGTTGCCATGCCCCAGCTGACCGGAAGTCATGCCGACGTGGCGGCCAAGGGGCAGTTCGTCCGCATCCGCGTCTCGGCGGTCAACAACGGCCGGACGAGTGCGCTGCTCGACCTGCGCAAACAGCAGCTGCTGGCGACCGACGGCAAGACCTATCTCCCCGACTACGACGCCATGACCATCAAGCGCCAGCCGGAGAAGATCGACCTGGGCGCCTCCGACCTGTTCGAGTTCGACCTGTGGTACGACATCCCGAAACAGGCGCGCCCGACGGCGCTCGTGCTGTACGGCGGGGCGACGCTCACCGACCTGAAGGACCTCGAAGGGGCACGGGCCGAGCTCCCCGGCTGAGCGGTCTCGGGGCGCGGTGCGACCCGGCCGGGCGCGACGCGCCGCGCCGTCCGGACGACTCTCCGGCTCGCACGCGGCCCGACGGAAGGCTCCGGGCGGGCCGCGCGCGAGCGGACGGTGCGGCTACTGGGCCGCCGCGCCGAGGTCGCCGCCGAGGTAGGCGGCGCGGACGTCAGGATCGGTCAGCAGGTCCTGCGCCGGGCCGCTCTTGATGACCTTGCCGGTCTCCAGCACGTAGGCGCGGTGGGCGACCTGGAGCGCCTGCACGGCGTTCTGCTCGACGAGCAGGACGGTCGTGCCGCGCTTGTTGATCTCCTTGATGATCTCGAAGATCTGCGCGACGAGCAGCGGCGCGAGGCCCATCGACGGCTCGTCGAGCAGGAGGACCTTCGGCTTGCTCATCAGGGCGCGCCCGATGGCGACCATCTGCTGCTCGCCGCCGGACATCGTGCCGCCCGCCTGGTTCTTGCGCTCGGCCAGCCGCGGGAAGAGCTCGAAGACCTCGTCGAGCTCCTTGCTCAGGTCGCCCTTGCGGGAGTAGGCGCCCATGAGCAGGTTCTCCATGACGGTCATGCCGGGGAACACCCCGCGACCCTCCGGGGACTGGCCGATGCCCGCCACCACGCGCTTGTGGCCCGGCATCTTGGTGATGTCCTGCCCGGCGAACGTGATGCTGCCGGTGGTGACCGGGCGCACGCCGGAGACGGTGCGCATCGTGGTCGTCTTGCCGGCGCCGTTGGCGCCGATCAGCGTGACGACCTCGCCCTGGTCGACCTCCAGCGAGACGCCCTTGAGAGCCTCGATCTTGCCGTAGTGGACGTGGATGTCCTTGACCTCAAGAAGCATCTGCCGGAGCTCCCAAGTACGCCTCGATGACCTTCGGGTTCTGCTGAACCTCGGCGGGCAGCCCTTCAGCGATCTTCTGACCGAAGTCGATCACGGCCACCCTGTCGCTGATGCCCATGACCAGGCTCATGTCGTGCTCGATGAGCAGGACGGTGCGGCCCGCGTCGCGGATCTTGCGGATCAGCTGCTGCAGGCCGACCTTCTCGGCGGGGTTCATGCCGGCCGCGGGCTCGTCGAGCAGCAGCAGCTTGGGCTTGGTGGCCAAGGCCCTGGCGATCTCCAGGCGTCGCTGGTCGCCGTAGGGGAGGTTCTTGGCGGTTTCCTCCGCGCGCTGGGCGACGCCGACGAACTCCAGCAGCTCCATGGCCTCCTCGCGGCCCTTCTTCTCCTCCTGGCGGTGCCAGGGAAGGCCGAGGATGGCGCCGACCGCCCCCGTCTTGTGGTGGGTGTCGGCGCCCACCATGACGTTCTCGAGGGCCGACATGTTGTGGAACAGCCGGATGTTCTGGAACGTGCGGGCGATGCCGCGCTTGGTGACCTGGAAGCGCTTCAGGCCGTTCAGGGGCTGGCCCGCGAAAAGGATCTGCCCCTGGGTGGGCCGGTAGACGCCGGTGGTCACGTTGAAGACGGTGGTCTTCCCGGCGCCGTTCGGGCCGATCAGGGCGAAGATCTCGCCCTCGTTGATCGTGAGGTCGAGGTTGTTGATGGCCACCACGCCGCCGAAGCGCATGGTGACGCTCTTGATCTCGAGCACCGGGCTCACTTGGCCACCTCCGCCTCGACGTGGGCGTCCGGGCTCGCCACTTCTCCGCCCATCGATCCCATTCCGCCGGATCCTTCGGCCATCTCGGCCCGTCTGCGCCGCGAGGGGAGCAGGCCCTCAGGCCGCAGGATCATCATGATGACCAGCACGGCGCCGAAGATCATGTAGCGGTAGTCGTGGAACTCGCGGAACCGCTCGGGCAGCCAGGCGATGAGGAAGGCGCCGACGATGACCCCGGGGATGTTGCCCGGGCCGCCGAAGACGACGCAGACCAGGATGGTCGCCGACAGCAGGAACGGGAAGTTCTGCGGCTGGATGTAGTTGATCTTCGCGGCCTCGGCCACGCCGGCGAAGCCGCCGATGCTGGCGCCGACGAAGAAGGCGAGCAGCTTGAACTTGAAGGTCGGCACGCCCATCAGCTCGGCGGCGTCCTCGTCCTCGCGGATGGCGGTCCAGGCCCGGCCCACGCGGCTCTTCTCGAGCCGCCGCGACACGATCACCACCAGGGCGATCATGAAGACCACCAGGTAGTAGTACGAGACGGGGTTGGCGAGGCTGAACTCCAGCCCGCCGATGGCCGGGGGCGTCGGGATGCCGAAGATGCCCTGCGCGCCGCCGATCTCGTTGGTGTTCAGGGCGACGATGCGGACGATCTCTCCGAACCCGAGGGTGACGATCGCGAGGTAGTCGCCGCGCAGCCGCAGCGTCGGCCCGCCGAGGACCACGCCGGCGACGGCCGCGAGCACGATGCCGAGCACCAGACAGGTCCAGAACGACCAGCCGTGCTTGGTGCCCATGTACGCCAGGCTGTAGGCGCCGATGGCGAAGAACGCGACGAAGCCGAGGTCGAGCAGGCCCGCGTGGCCCACCACGATGTTGAGGCCGAGCGCCAGCAGGATGTAGATGCCGATCGGGTCGAACAGGATCGTGGCCCAGTCGGCGTCCGGCGACATGAACGACGCGATGCCGTCGTTGGGCAGCAGCAGCGCCAGCACGATCACCAGGACGTAGACGATCCAGCGCTGGTAGCCGGGAGCGGTGGCCCAGCGGTCCCTGACCTTGTCGAAGGTCCCGGAGATCTGGCGGGTGGACGTTTTCACATTCATCATGCGCGCGCCTGCTGAAGGGATTCACCGAGGAGGCCGGTGGGACGGAACATGAGCACGATCACCAGGACGACGAAGGCGATGACGTCCTTCCAGTCGGAGCCGAAGAAGATGGCGCCCCAGTTCTCGATGAGGCCGAGCAGGACGCCGCCGACGAGGGCGCCGCGGAGGTTTCCGATGCCGCCGAGGACGGCGGCGGTGAAGGCCTTGATGCCGAGAATGAACCCGATGTTGAACTGGGTGTTCTCGACCTCCATCGTGAACAGCACCGCCGCCACGCCGGCCATCGCGCCACCGAGGAGGAACGTCATGCGGACGATGGTGTCGATGTTCACGCCCATCAGGACCGCGGTCTCGGGGTCCTGCGCCGTGGCGCGGATGCCGCGGCCGAGCTTGGTGCGGTTCACCAGCTGGTCGAGCGCCACCATCATGATCACCGCCGCCACGATGATGATGATGTGGTCCAGACGCACGTCGGCGGGGCCGATGCTGAAGATCGTCTCACGCTGGACGATGCGCGGCAGGGGCGTCTGGTTGCGGCCCGGCAGGTTGAACACCTTGGGGAGGACCACCAGCGCGAAGAACTCCTGGAGGAAGAAGGACGCGCCGATGGCGGAGATGAGCGCCGCGAGCCGCGAGGCGCCCCGCTTGCGCAGCGGCCGGTAGGCCACCTGCTCTAGCAGGACCGCCGCACCGCCGGAGACCGCCATCGCCACCACGAAGAGCAGGACGAGCACGCCGACGAGTGCTATGCCGGTGAACGGATGGGTCACCGTCATCAGGTGGGTGAGCGTGAACAACGACGCGAACGTACCGATCATGAAGATCTCGGAGTGCGCGAAGTTGATGAGACGCAGAACGCCGTAGACCATCGTGTAGCCGAGGGCGATCAGCGCGTAAATGGCTCCGTACGTCAGACCACCGACGGTCGACCCCGGAAACTGCTGGAGGAAATCGTGCAAAGTGAGCCGCCTTCAGGACGGGGCGGCAGGGCCGCCCGTGCCAGGGGCGGGAACGGTGTGGTGTTCCCGCCCCTGGGCTGTCACAGTTTCGAAACCGGAAGACCAGGCCGGACCTAGCTCTTCAGCGTGGCCTCGTCCGACTTGCCGAGCCACTGGAGGGCGCCCTGGACGACCTCGTAGATGTGGATCGTGGTCGAGCCGAGCTCACCGTTGTCGGCCCACTTGATCGGCTTCGAGACGCCGTCCGCGGAGTACGTCTTGAAGAACTCGTTGATCTTCTCACCGGTGGTGTTGCCGGCCTTCACGGCGGCGACGAAGGCCTGCGCGGCGTCATAGCCCTCGGTCGAGTAGATCGCCGGGTCGACGCTGTACTTCTTCTTGTAGTTGTCGACGAAGCTCTTCAGCTTGGGGTCGGACTGCTCGCCGAAGGGGATGAAGCAGGGGCAGGCGAGCACCGCGCCCTCGGCCTGGGCCGCGCCGGCGCCCGAGATGAGCTGGGCGTCGAGCGAACCGTCACCGGAGGCCCACAGGGCCTTCACGCCGCCGTCACGCAGCTGCTTGAGGAGCTTGCCGCCCTCGGAGTAGTAGCCGCCGTAGAAGATGACGTCCGGGTTGGCGGCCTTGACCTTGGTGACCGTCGAGGAGAAGTCGGAGCTGGCCTCGTCGATCTGGTCGCGCTCGGTCGGGATGCCCTTGGCCTTGAACTCGTTGAAGGCCGAGTCGCCGATGCCGACGCTGTAGGCCTTCTTGCCGTTGATGACGTAGGCCTTCTTCGGCGTCTTCGCCTTGATCATGAAGTCGGCGACGCCCTTGCCCTGGAACTCGTCGGTGGCCACCATGCGGTGCCAGAACTTCCAGCCGTGCTGCGACAGGGTGGGCCGGGTCGCCGAGGGGGTGAGGCTCGGGATCTTGCCCTGCTCCAGAATGGGGTCGGCCGCCTCGGACTCACCGGAGAAGGCGGGGCCGATCATGCCGACGACCTTGTCCTTGGAGATCGCCTGGGGGGCCAGGGCCGCCGCCTGGTTCTCCTTGCCCTGGGTGTCGTAGGGCACAAGCTCGATCTTGGTCTTCGGGTTCGTGGCGTTGTACTCCTCGAACGCCAGCATGGCGCCGTTCTTCGGCGGGATGACGATAGCCGAGTCGGGGCCGGTGAGGTCGCCCATGAAGCCGATCTTGACGGTCGTCGCCGAACCGGAGTCGCCACCGCCGGAATTCGACCCGGAGCCGCTGCTACCGCAAGCGGCGAGTCCAACGGTAAGTGCCGCACCGACGGCGAGCACGCCCCCGAGGCGAGCAATCTTGGGCCGCAAGGTTGCCTTCCTTTCGCCTGATCCGCGTCGGGATCGGGTTCACAGAGCCGCCCCTGGCGTCGGGCCAGGGGTCGTGACGTGCATTACACCCAGCCGAAGTCACAGGTCGGTACAGAGACCCATCACGTTACCGCTTCGTTATCACACCGGTCCTCTTCGGCGATCGACTGGAAAAGTAAAGGTCACATCGGTCGCGAAAGCATCCGAAAGATCGTTTGAAAGGGTGTTAGATGGTGTGTTTCGACCACTGAGCGGACGCCGGCTTGACAGCACGGCGGAAGAGGCAGCCGCCCCGGCCGGCGCCCGGCGGGATCACACCGGCACGCCGCCCGCGGCACGGCACCGTCACGGGTCAGGACTCCGCCGGTCCCCCGGCCGCCGCCTCGTCGACCACGAGCTGGGCGACCTGCCGCATGCTCATGCGGCGGTCCATCGAGGCCTTCTGGATCCAGCGGAAGGCCTGCGGCTCGGTCCAGCCGTGCTGGGCCATCAGCAGGCCCTTGGCCCGCTCCACGAGCTTGCGGGTCTCGAGCCGCTCCCCCAGCGTGGTGACCTCGCGCTCCAGCGCGGCGATCTCCTCGTGGCGGCTCACGGCCATCTCGATGGCCGGGACCAGGTCGGACTTGGTGAACGGCTTGACAAGGTAGGCCATGGCCCCGGCGTCCCTCGCCCGTTCGACCAGGTCGCGCTGGGAGAACGCGGTCAGGATCAGGCAGGGCGCCACACGCTCGGACACGATGCGCTCGGCGGCCGAGATGCCGTCGAGGATGGGCATCTTGACGTCGAGGATCACCAGATCGGGGCGCAGCTCCAACGCCAGCTTGACGGCGCTCTCACCGTCGCCCGCCTCGCCGACGACGGCATAGCCCTCCTCTTCCAGCATCTCCTTCAAATCGAGGCGGATCAGAGCCTCGTCTTCCGCGATCACCACTCGCCGCTGCGTACTCACGACCAAGAGAGTACCGACGTCCGCTAGATTAGGGGCACGAGCGTGATCCGCCGCCCCGATAGACCAACGGCAGAGTCAATGGCCTCAAAATCCATCAAGTGTGGGTTCGAATCCCACTCGGGGCACACCGTACATCTACACGGGCCTCCGCGCTCCGCGGAGGCCCGCCTATCGTTCGTGTCATGGCCGCCACCTCTTCTATGGTCTCGCTGTCGAGTGTGATCTTGATCTGGGCGACGCTGACCGTGGGGTCGTACCTGATGTCCAGCCGGAAGACCTCGAAGAGCTCGCGCTGATGCCGATCAGCCGGTCCTGCTTCCTGACGATCTCTCCGGGCGTCCGGGTGAGGGCGCGGCGACGGGAGTCCCAGTCGTCGCTCACCTCCTGGTTGACCTTTGGCAGATCGGCGGCGAGCAACTCATGACGCCGCGCTCCGAAGACGCGCCGCTGGAACAGGTCGTAGACGGCCTCCAGGATGGCGTCCTCGCGAACACGCACGGCCGGGGGGTGACCGCGGAACCGGTCATCCCTGTGCCGGATCCGATCGGGCTGGCAGACGTAGCGCGTGATCGGCGTATCGGGCCGCCGGTCATCAGTCTGGCCGTACATCCGCCGCCGGCAGAGGCCACAGGAGATGAAGGAGCGCAAGAGGTATGTACGAGCGGTTCGGGGATGCTTGTTCGGCACAGCGCTCGTGCGTGATTTGCGACGCATGGCGCCGATCTCCTGGGCCTGGTCGTACATCTCCCGTGTGACCAGCGGCTCGTGGGTGGGCTGAGGCGACCGGACCCAGGCGCTGGGCGGGTTGTCCATGCTGCGCTTGCCGCCCCGGCGGCTGGTGGTCGCCTTGCGGTTCCACACCATGTAACCGGTGTACTTGGGGTTGCGCAGCATCTCTCGAACCCCGGAGCGCGACCAGCAGTTACGTCCGCGGAAGTTGGGATTGAGCGACTCGGGCGGCGGATACCGCTCATGGTGGGCGTTGAGCCGGTCGGCGATGTCGCCGTAGCCCAGGCGCTCCATGACCCGCCAGATGAAGATCTGCGACCCGGTCGATGGATTCGCAGATGACCGCGTCGAAGCGCCGGTTACTTCTCTCGGCCTCCGCCAGGAGGTCTTGAATGCCTCCGTCGCGCGGGATCGGGATGTTGAAACGCTCGTGCGCGGTGCTGTGTCCGCGATCCTCCAGGTTCTTGCGGCCCGATTCGACGTCGTAGAAGTGCGCGACGATGAGAGCGCCGGGCGGCAGAGCCGCCCGGCTGTTGTCGAGCTGACGGGGAAGCGAGAGCGTGGGGTCCTGAAGGTCCTCGGTGGAGGTCCTCCCCCACCGGGCGACCCGCAGCCCGTCAAAGGGATCTTCGCGCTCTCCCGCCCTGCTCATCGGCATCCTCTCCGTTGGGGTGCTTGCTCAGCCACAAAAGGACCTTGTAGACCAGGCGAGCTTCCACCTGGTGCTCATCGGCCCGCCGCCGGAAGACCACGAGCGCCGGCGACCGGTGGTCGTCGTGGACATGTGAGGCGGTGTGGCTGCTGCTCCACGTGCTCGGCGATGGAGTTCGCGTCCGTGGGAACTCGGCGTGGCGAAGGCGGACGCGGTGCGGGGCGGCCTGCGGTGCCGACTTGAGGCGGTGGAGCTCGCGCCGCCCCAGGGGTCCCCGAGGCGGCAGGACGAGTTCATCGTGTCAGGGCTTGAGGGGCGGGGCGACCGCGATGGCGTCGATCTCGAAGAGCATGCCGGGGAGGGCGAGCGCGGCCACGCCGGTGAGGGTCTGCGCGGGCGGGCGGGTGCCCCAGATGCGGCCGATGTGCTCCGCGAGCACGGCTAGCTTGTCCGCGTCGTGGTCGACGATGTGGGTGCGGATCTGGACGACGTCGGCGAAGCCGAGGTCCACGGCGGCCAGGGCGGTGCCCAGGTTGGCCAGGGACCGTTCGACCTGCTCGCCGAAGCTGGGGGAGGTGACGTGCCCCTGCTCGTCGGAGGCGTACTGGCCGGCGATGAAAACGAGGCCTCCCGGTGCGCGGACGACGTGGCTGTAGCCGAAAGCGACCGGGGCGTGCAGTCCGGCGGGGTTGACGATGCGGTGCGTCATGGTGATACCTCTCTTTGTTGGGTGATCAGATGGGCTTGCGGGACGTGGCGACGGCCGCAGCGGCGACCAGCGCGAAGGAACCGGCGACCCACAGGACGCCGGTGGCGGCGACGCCGTCGACTGTGGCGCCGCCGATCAGGGCGCCCAGGGCAATGGACAGGTTGAAAGCGGCGACGAACAGGGAGGAGGCGGCTTCGCCCGCGCCAGGGGCGGCCTTGAGCATCCAGGTCTGCAGACTCACCGACACCCCGCCGTAGACCAGCCCCCAGGCGACCAGCAGCGCGGACGCGGTCATGGGATCGGTGCCGAGCAGGGCGAACAGCGCCGTCACGGCCGCGAGGCCGGCGCAGATCGCCAGGAGAGTGCCGCGCAGGTGCGCCGCCACCCGCGAGCCGGCCGCGAAGTTGCCCGCGATGCCCGCGATGCCGTACGCCATCAGCAGGCCGCCGATGAGGGCGTCGTCCACCCCGGCCGTCTCGCGCAGCACCGGACGGACGAAGGCGTACGCGGCGAAGTGCCCGGTGATCAGCAGGAACGTGACGAGCACGCCGATCCGCACGCCGGTGTTGCGCCGCAGCAGCCCCGGCAGTTCCCGGAAGGAGAGCGCGCTCTGGGACGGCAGCGGCGGCACGAGGACGAGCAGGGCGGCCAACGCGGCGAGCCCGAGGATCCCGACCGCGGCGAACGCGGTGCGCCATCCGCCGAGGTCGCCGATCAGCGTTCCGGCCGGGATGCCGGCGACGGAGGCGCTGGAGACCCCGCCGAACACGATCGCCGTGGCCCGGGGGACGTGCTCGGCGGGCACCAGCCGTACCGCAAGACCGCCCGCGATGGCCCAGAAGCCGCCGACGCTCACGCCGATGGCCAGGCGCGCCATCAGCAGGACGGCGAAGTGCGGTGCCGCGGCGCAGACCAGATTGGCGGCCGACATGAGGCCGACCAGCGCCGCCAGCAGGACCCGCCGGTCCACCCTGGCGGCGACAATGGTGACGACGGGCGCCGACGCGGCGGCGACCAGGCCAGGCACGGTCAGCATCAACCCCGCCGTCCCGTCGGAGACTGCGAGGTCGGAACCGATCGGTGTGAGCAGTCCCACGGGCAGCAGTTCGGACGTCATCAGCGCGAAGATGCCGAGCGCCACCGCCAGGACCGCCGGCCACGTCCGGTTGAGCGACCACGGTCTACCCCTAATCTGACTAGGAAACATCCAGAATTTCTCCCGTGAAAAGCCCTCTCCGGGGAGAGGGCGGTCTTCAGGTGAGTGTGTTGGTCAGTCCGTGGCGGGTCTGCCCGGGAACGGCGGGGAAGCGCTCCTCCACCGTCGACTTGAGATCGGCGAGGGTCCGCCCGGCCAGCTCCCGCCGCCAGCTCAGCTCCGCCTGGCGCATTGTCTGGGAGATCACGCAGGTCTTCCGGTAATCGACCCCGGGTACGCCGCCGGGGCCCCGCCGGAGGATCTCGGCGCACTCGAACGCCTCCTGCGGACCCTCGATCGCCGCCACCACGTCCAGCACCGTGATCTTTCCGGGGGCGCGCGCCAGCCGAAAGCCGCCCCGCGGCCCGGGCGAGGAGACGAGGATCCCCGCTCGCACCAGCGCCTGCAACTGCTTGTTGAGGTAGGCAGGCGGCAGTTCGTAGAAGCCGGCCAGCGTCGAGGTGGGCACCGCGCGATCCTCCTCCACCCATGCCAGGTTCAGTCCACCGGCCGCGACTCGGACCGCAGCGGCGCGACAGCGGCAGGTCTTCAGGCGGCCAGGCCATGGGTGGTTAAGTCGATTTGGAGAAGTCCCGGCCGCTGCCGTGGCCGTATCGACGGTCCCGTGCTTGTCCTATGGCCTCGCGTCATCACTGCGGCGACCTTGCGACCTGCGACTCAGGAGGTCACCGGCTGAGCTTCCGCACGCAGCGGCACCAGCGCTGCGGACCAGGCGATGATCTCCTCCAGCATCCGGGTCAGCGTCTCGGCGTGATGCGGGGCAGGAGTGCAAGTGCCCGGATCGGTGGGGTCGGTCGGATCGGTGAAGGTGAAGTCAGTGAACATCGACAGCGCGACCTGGGTGGGCACATCGGCGACCTTCAGCTCGCCCATGACCTGACGTAGCTGCTCCACCGCACGAATTCCGCCGCTGGTGCCGTAGCCGACGAACCCGGCGACCTTGTGCTGCCATTCGGCAAACAGATAGTCCAGGGCGTTCTTCAGCGCGGCGGGGAAGGAGTGGTTGTACTCGGGGGTGACGAACACGAACGCGTCGAACGCCGCGACCGCCTGGGACCAGCGGCGAGTATGGGACTGGGCGTAAGCGCCGAAGGCGGCCGGGACCGGTTCGTCCAGCAGCGGCAGATCGAAGTCGGCCACATTCAGGATGTCGATGCTGGCACGGCCGCCGGCGACGGCCGGGGAGGCGGCGGCCGTGTCAAGGGCCCAGCGGGCCGCGGCGGTGCCGCGGCGTCCGGGGCGGGTGCTGCCGACGACGAGAGCGATGCGGATCATCAGGGTCTCCTTGGGGAAGTGGTGGAGCGGCCTCACCGGGACTGGTAGGCCCCAGCCGGTTCCAGGTGGGTCACGGTCGGCGGCTGGGTGCAGATCCCGTTCAGCGCGGCCCGGTAGCGCTGGAAGGAAGGCAAGTGGTGATGGGCGGCCTCGGCCGGGCCACCGTCGGACTCGATGATGGCCAGGAACTGGCAGGTGCCCTCCAGGCGGAAGGTCTCATAGCGCAGCCGTGGCGGTCGGCTGCGCTCCAGGTCCGCATAGACCTGTCGCAGCAGCTCGATGCTGTGGTCGACCAGTTCCGGTTGAACGGTGTAGCGGATCATCACGCGCATGCGGGCTCCCGGTGGCACGGCGGTACAGGCCAATTTCGTCAGACAAGCTGTCTTTAGCCGGACATGCTGTCTTCCATCGGACGTGCTGTCAAGCGAAGCGGTAGGGTCATGGCATGCCTGTCACCCGTAAGTACGAGCAGCGGCTGCGGGCCAAGGCCGCCGACCAGACCCGGCGGCGCATCCTGGACGCCGTCTACCAGCGCCTCGTCGAGGCACCCTCCGAGCAGGTCAGCATGGACAAGGTCGCCAAGCTCGCGGAGGTGTCCCGCTCGACGATCTACACCGTCTTCGGATCACGCGCGGGCCTGTTCGATGCGCTCGGTATGGACCTGCTCCACCGCGGCGGCTTCACCGACATGGTCGCCGCCGTCCTGCAACCCGACGCCCGGCGCGGGCTCCGCGACGGGATCACCGGCAACGTGCACATGTACGCCGCGCACCGCGACGTGCTACGCGCCCTGTTCTCCATGGCGCAAATCGACGCTGACGCCGTCGGCGACAGCATCCGCCGCCTGGAAGACGGCCGCGCCCAGGGCATGAACGACCTAGCCCAGCGACTCCACGACCAAGGCGCGCTCCGCGACGAGGTCACCATCGAGCAGACTGCTCACCTGCTATGGCTCCACACCAGCTTCGACGCCTTCGACCTACTGTTCACCAGACGATCACTGCCCGCCGACACCGTCGCCACCCTGCTGGCCGACGCCGCCGAGCACGCCCTGTGCCGCCCCGCGTAACACCACCCAGCGCTACAACCGCGGCCGCCGCAAACTCGACTCTCACGCCGCCTACCGCATGGCCGCCATCCTCGGCGGCGGCGCCTGATGACCGGCGACACCCCAGCCTTGCGCGGCCGCCCCACCGCGACCACCGGAGCGCGCCCTGCAATCGGTTCCGTCTCGGCCTCAACGTCGACCAGACTGTAGGGCCGTTGCCGAAGGAGCACTACACAATCGTGGCCAACTTGAAGATCGAGCCGTTGGAACTGCGCCGCATGGTGGAGGCGGGAAGGCCCTACCGGGAGATCGCCGGGCACTTCGACGTCAGCATCAGTGGTGTGCAGCAGGCCGTAGAACGGATCGGCCTCCAGAAGAAGAGCCTGAGCCATAAGGACTTCTTGCCATGGACTCTGGCCAAACAGCACCGCCACTCCGGTCCTGCCACCAACCTGCGGGTGCTGAGCAATGTGGCGCAAGGCAAGGCCGTCCTTGAGGTGAAATTGAACACGGCGCTCAGGTGGGCCGCTCGGCTGTGCCGTGAAGGTCTAGACATCGACTACAGCTCTGACACCGGCTTCTTCGAGAGGCGCGCCATCGGCGAGCGCTGGCACATTGCGATGGTCCTCGACACGGTAGACCGGGCAAGCGCCTCAGCGACGGCGCGCCTCACGCCGAGTGACCTGGCCCGATGACCGGCGTGCACGAGGCCCTGGCCGTCATCGCCGCCTCCGCCCGCGCGGCCTACGCCGGCGGCGCACACCTGCGAGTGCGTTCCTCGGGAATCGTCCATCAGGTCGCGATGACCCGCTGGCTGGGCGGTCAGCTCATGCCCGGCCCGGCGTGCATGGTCGGCGTCAGCGGCTGGGACCCCGGCGCCGCCCATCCCGACCGCGGCGAGGTAACCTGCCGGCGCTGCCTGAAGCTTCACCGGGACGAGTCCCCCACCGACCAGATGGAGCTGTTCGCCCTGTCCGGCGCGGACGACGAGCCAGAGCCGGAGCAGCTCACCGCCTGGTAGCAATAGCGGCGTGGCGGCTGCGTGAAGACCGGGCTCTCCCGGCTTTTGGGATGCCCATGTACGTGCGATCTCGCAAGAAGGCCCTGGCCCACCCCAGTACGACAGCCGAAACGAAAGGCCGCTCGGTCGCCCATCACCTCGATTCCTTCGCGGCCGCGTATTCGGTGGCGGCGGCTGCGCCCGCGCGGGTCGCACCGAGCCTGGTGGTGATCGCCATCGCCTCCTCGGCGCACTTCGTCGCCTTTTCGGTCGCGCCGAGCAGGCGCCACGCGCGGGCCAGGTTGGCGAGAGCGTCTGCTTCGGTCCTCCGGAAGCGGGCCTGGCGCGCGCGTTCGACGCTTCGCTCCAGCAGATCCACCGCCTCCTCCAGACGGCCGAGGTCGGTGTAGATCATGCCGAGCCGCTCCAGCGCGGTGCACGCGTTGTAGTCGTCGCCGGTCTCGTCATACCAGGCCAAGCCTTCTTGGGTGCAGCGGATGGCTTCGTCGTACTGGCCGAGCTCATGGTGCGCCCAGCCCATGGCTCTGATGGCGAACACCTCGCCGACGACGGCGCCAATCTGCCCGGCCACCGCCTTCTGCTGCTCGAAGCACGCGATCGCCTCCTGCGGGCGGTTCTGTATCAGATAGGTGTAGCCGAGGTTGCCCAGCGCGCGTTGCTCGCCGAACCGGTCGGCGATCTCCCGGCAGATGGACAGCTCCGTCACCTGGTGCGCTTCGGCCTCTTCCAGACGCCCGATTTCCCTGAGCGCGAGGCTGATGCTGCCGTTGGCGTAGGCCTCCGAACGCCGGTCACCCAGCCGCCTGGTCAGCGGGATGGCCTGCTGGTGGAGTTCGACGTTGTCGTAGAAGTAGCCGTCGACGTTGAAGAACCAGTGCAACGCCAGGGTCAGCCCGAGACCGAGGCGGGCATGCTCGTCCGGGCCGTGCCATGACTGCCGGACGACAGCCATGATGTTGCTCCGCTCCGCCTCCAGCCAGCGGTGGGCCTCCTCCGAGCCCGTGAACCGGTGCGGCGTCGCGGGCACGTCCGGGACGGGGAAGTGGGTGCGGCCCGGGTAGACCAGGTGGGTCGCGGTGCGGACGGTGGCGAGGTAGTGACCGAGCAGCCGGGTGATCGCAGCGGTGGCCTCGCTCGCAGGAATCATCTCGGTGGCCAGTTCGTGGCTGAACAGCCGGATCAGGTCGTGCATGTGGTAGCGGTCGGGTCCTGTCGGCTCGACCAGGTGAGCGTCCAGCAGACGCTCGATCATCCGCTCGGCCTCGATCGCCGGGGTGCCGGTCAGCGACGCCACGACGGTGGCGTCGAGGTCGGTGACCGGCGTCAGCCCGATCGCGCGCAGCGCTCGCGCGGCCGCCTGGTCACTGGGATCCTGGCTGCGATGCAGGACGGTGTGACTCAACGCGAGGCTGCTGCGGACGGCGAGGTCGCCGGCGGCGAGTTCGGTGAGCCGGTGCCGCTCGTCTGCCAGGCGGTCCACCAAGTGCTGGATGCTCCAGTTCGGCCGAGTCTTGAGCCGGGAGGCGGCGACGTGCAGTGCCAGGGGCAGGTGGTCGCACAGCGCGGCCAGGCGGGCGGTGGCCGACGGGTCGGCCACCGCCCGGGTGTCTCCAATGAGGTGGGCGAGCATCGCCCGGGAGGCGTCCGGAGTGAGCGGGTTCAGGTGGAGATGAGCGACGCCGTTCAGGGTGGTCAGGCCCGTGCGACTGGTGAGGAGCACGGCCGTGCCGGACGCAGCCGGCAGCAGGGGACGTACCTGTGCCGCGCTCGCGGCGTTGTCCAGCACGATCACCATCCGCCGGTCGGCCACCAGGCTGCGGAACACCGCTGCCGCTTCCTCGACATCGGACGGCACGTCGGCGGACGCGACGCCAAGCGCGCGCAGGAACCGGCCCAGCACCTCGCAGGGCGTGAGCGGCTCCATGTCGGACGTCGCACCGCGCAGGTTCACATACAACTGTCCATCGGGGAAGCGGGCGGAACAAAGGTGCGCGGCCCGCACCGCCAGCGCCGACTTACCCGCACCGGGCGGGCCGTGAATGACCACCATGGGACCTGTGCCGGCTTTCTGGGCTGCTTCCAGCACTTCGCCCAGCATGGCGAGCTCGCCCTCGCGGCCGACGAACGTGGCGACGTCCAGCGGTAGCTGCCGTGGGCTGACGGCAACCTCCACCTGAGCCTGGGCGATGACGACGCCGGCCGACGGGGTCAGTGCCGGGTCCGACCGGAGAATCCGGCTCTGCAGAGTCTGCAGCGGAGCACTCGGCTCGATGCCGATCTCCTCGACCAACCTGTCACGCAGACGCTGGTAGGCGGCGAGCGCGTCCGCCTGTCGGCCGTCCTGATAGAGCGCGAGCATCAACTGCCCCCACATCCGCTCCCGCAAGGGGTGCTGGACAATCAGGCTCTGCAGCTCTCCGACGACCTCGGTGTGCCGCCCCAGGGCGAGCCGCGCGTCGAAAAGCTCCTCCACCGCCGCCAGCCGCTGTTCTTCCAGCCGCTGCGAGGTGGCGACGAGCACAGCGCCCGTGAGCGGAACGTTTTCCAACGCCGACCCCCGCCACAGGCCCAACGCCTCTTCCAGCCGGCCCGCCGCCGCTCGCAGATCTCCCCGCCGACGGTCGCCGACGCTGTCGGCGACCAGCCGCTCGAACGTCAGCATGTCCAGGCACTCCGGCTGTACGTCGATCACGTACCCGCGGGGATCGGTGGTGATCGGCGCCATCGCCGGGTCCGCCGGTGACAGCAGACGGCGCAGCGACCATGTATACGTCCGCAGATTCGACACGGCCGACTCCGGCGGGTGGGCGCCCCACAAGCCGTCCATCAGACTCTCTACCGAAACCAGCGTATTGGCCCTGGCCAAAAGAGTGGCAAGCAGGAGACGCAGTTTCGGGCGGCCGATTTTTACCTCGCTGCCGTCGGCGATGGTCACACCTAACGGCCCAAGCAGGCGGAACTGCAATCCACGCTCTCCTCTCCCGAAGAAGACCAGCGTAACCGCCTCGACTGTGGTGAAAGGTCTTCGATGTGAGCGTGTCAGAGGAGACGCGGGCCAGTAACCGGCGCGCCATCAGCTATGAATTTCCCTCTCACATCTAGCCGACTTGCGCGGTGTATCGACGTTAGAGCGTGAGTGTAACGTCTATCGCTACGTTGAGCAGGACCCGAATCAGTAATACATTCTCTGCCGCGAAAGGAGTATCAGATGCGCAAATCCGCTCATTCGGCGATCGCTGGTCTCTCCGTCGATCTACGGTGATCGCGGTCAATCTGCTCGACATCACCGCGTCGACCTCGCTGTACCTCATCCCTCCGGATTCGTTAATCCTGGGCGTGGCTGGACCGTGCCTACCGACTCTTTCTGAGTGGGACATCCGCAAAAGCCATCTGCCATAGACAGGAATTCACTCGCAAGTTCATAAAGAGTGAAGGAGTTCTCCGCTATGCGCATCAAAAGTCTCGCACTAGCTGCAGCCTCCATGACCGCCCTGGCTGCCTCGATCGTCATCGGCCCCTCCGCGCAAGCCGCCGCCGCGCCTACCTGTACTGGCTATGCGAACACCCCGGCGTACTCGTCGCCCTCGGTGACCGCCTACGGGGGCGCCACCTGCACTGGTAGCGTCTACGAGCTGGAAGTCTGGGTCAGCCTCAAGAGAGACGGCAGCTTCGTCGGAGACATTGGGCTCTGCAACAGGAATAACACCACTTCCTGCGCCGCAAACACTTCCTCCAACAACATCTCCGGGAACCAGGTGTGGTGCAGTTACGTTGAGACCAGCTATAGGGTCACCCCAACGGCCGATGTTCGCTACGCTTCGGATGTCCAGAAATGCGAGAGCAGCTCCTGGATTGCCAAACCTAAGTAGCGGTGATCTAGCCCAGTAAAGTATCAGGTCGAAATTAAGCGGAATAACGGGCAGGATCGGCAAGTCGTCGGATCGGTCAAGTCGACCTGAACTCCTCCTTATGGCCGACATCCCCTTAAGGCGCAATCCCCTGGATTCGCACCTTAAGGGGATGTCGGCCTAAATCTTCGCTATTTAAGTGTGTGACTCAACAGCAAAAAGTCCTGGCCGTCATCGCCGACTCCGCACGCGCGGCCTACGCCGGTGGCGCGCACCTACGGATGACCCGCTGGTTGGGCGGCGAGCTCATACCCGGCCCGGGCGCAGGTCGCGCAGCGGCGCGGTCAGCACATGAGGCTCGGGTTCGCGCTCCAGCCGGTGCGCCGCGCGATCCTCGCCCGCCGCGCCGAAGGCCAGTCCCTGCGCGAAATCGCCCGCGGTGTCGGCGTCAGCCTCGCCGTCGTGCATGCCGAGGTGAAGGCCGCCGAAACCGGCACCTAGCACCAGCCCTAACCACGAAGCCCACCGAGCCATATCTGCCCGATTTTCGGCGGATGCTACGACGACCCCCTTCCGTGTGATCAAACGCGGAGCGCTGGTGCGCCGAGCCAAGTGCGGAGGGCTTGCTCGGCGGGCGCGGGGCTGGTGGTGCCGTTGGTGGCCCATGCGACGTAACCGTCGGGACGTACCAGCATCGAAGGACCTGACGTCGTCGCCATGATCACCTTGATGCGATCCGCCCATCTGTCTCCCAGCGCCCGCAGGTCGTGGTCGTCCTCGTGTGTCACCAGCAGCGCCTGGCCGGTGCGGCAGTGCTCAGCCAGGTGGGTACCGTCCGGCAGGGGCAGGTCCGGCGCCGGGTGCCCGACCAAGGGATGATCGCCGGGGAGATCGTAGCCCCGTCCAATGCCTGAGATCTGCTTGAGCACGTACGTCGCCCCACAGGTGGTGTCCAGCAGTTCGCTCGTCACCTTGCGCAGTGCCGCGGTGCGGGTGTCGGCCCGGCCAAGAGCGGTCTGGGCGTCGCTCCAGCCCTGCACCCACGCGCCGATGGGGTGCCGCTCGGCCGAGTAGGTGTCCAGCAGGTCAGCCGGAGCCCATCCTCGCACCGTGGCCGCGAGCTTCCAGCCGAGGTTCATCGCGTCGCCGATGCCCAGGTTGAGACCCTGCCCGCCGGCCGGGGAGTGGATGTGCGCGGCGTCGCCGGCCAGCAGCACCCGGCCTCGCCGGTAAGTTGCGACCTGCCGGGTGGCGTCGGTGTAGCGGGTGCCCACGACCACCTTGGTGATCTCGACGTCGACGCCGGACAAGCGCAGCAGGCTGGCTCGGATTTCCTCGGCGGTCACCGGCGTGTTCCTGTCTTCGACCTGCCCGTACTCCACGGTGTGGATCCGCCGGGTACGGGCCCGTGAACGTAGGAGCCCTCTGCTGTACGGACCCAGTCGCCGAGCGGGAGCCGGGTCGGGTCGGTGAGCTCGACCATCGCCTGGCGGCCGAGGAACTCGGCGTCGGTGCCCGGGAACGCAAACCCCGCCCCGGCAGCCTGCGCTGGATGGAGACCTGGCTGACCGCCGTCGACGGCCTGGGGCTGGACGCCGACGAGATGCTCACCGCCATCGAGACCTTGCGGCTCTTCATCACCGGAGCCGTGCTGGGGGAACTGGCCGCGCGAGTTGCGGGCCTGGACATGGACCGCTGGATGGCCGGGCAAGGGTCCTACGGAGACGCCATCGTGAGAGGCGACCGCTATCCACGGGTCGCCCGCATCATGCGCGAGGCCAAGGGGCCGCACGCCCGCGACCGGGCTGAACGGACATTCGCCAAGGGTGTCGAGCGCATCCTGGACGGCATCGTCACCGGCTGACGGCAGTCGGCGAAGGCGCTGCCGATTCAGGGGCGAGCGTTGGTCGATCTCTCCGTTGCCGAAAGAACGCCCCCGGGTAGAGCGAGGTTGTCGACGAAGGCCTCGGCGGGCAGCAACGGATGGGCCGCTCGCCGAGGCCTTCGCCCGGCACAGCGAGGGCGGCCCGCCCCGCGGACGCGAAGACCTCGCGGGGCTTCTGAGGACGGTCCCGCGAGGTCTTTGACCGGCGATCCGTCCGGGCCGCTCGGCGCGTTGCCGAACAACTCGCCGACCTGTTGAGCTTTCGCCGCATCGCCGATGTTCTGCCCTACCGTCGGTCCTCGAACGCCCTCGAACGCCACGTCATGCTCGACGGCGTCTCACGCGGGCCCCGGGTCTGCCCCCCGGGGCCCGCCAGGTTGCCGAGCGGCGATTGCCGGATTGCGCTTATAGGATCAAGCACGGCCGCCTGCGGCCACCAGTTGCCGAAAGATTCCTAGCACCCGGCCCTGCTAGACCTAGCACCCCCGCTAGCACCCGATCACGGGCCCGGCCAGGCATCTAGCGGCCTAGCACCCGATCTCGCCAGGCCCCGGAAACGGCCCCTGAACCGCTCTTCGGCGCACCCCCTCTAAGACCGCTAGGCCCCAGCCCACAGCCCTTCCACGCCCTCTAGAGCCCCCTCTAGGCTTAGACCCGCCCGCCTCTAGACCTAGACCCCTCACGATCCCCAGAGCCTCACACCGAGGCATTTCCAGTGATGGCCATTGCTGCGCAAGCTGCTTACGCGAAGGAGGCGCGCATCGACAAAACTTGATGTGGACGGGGTTTCGAGGACGGCGCAGTCGAAGGCGACAGGCCAGGTATCGGTGTGGATGGCGATAGCCAAGGGGGTACGGGCAGGTCCGGAGTTTTTCGTGGACTCGTGCGTATCGGGCAAGTCCAAGCTCCGGCCCGGCGATCTGCCCGCCCCGAGCAGCTCCAACTGGAAGTAGCCGGCAATGAGTGAGACATCGCCGAGCAAGCCGAGATGGTCACGGCGGATGTGGCTGGCCGCTCGGGCTGCCGCGGTCGTTCTGGGAGCGGTGCTGCTGGTGGCGTTCTCGCTCACTGATTTCGTGGCCTGGGCAGAGTCCCCTCAAGGGCTTGGGCAGCCAGGCCAAGCGTGGGTGGTGGCGCTCGGGCTGGCCGTCTCCCCGGTCGTGTTGGCCCTGAAGGTCGGAGACGGGTGGCGGCGTGATCGTCTTTGGCGGCGACGTCCTTGGGGGGCGTTCGTCGCCGCATGGATGATCATCGTTATCGGCGCCGTCGCCCAGTGGGAGGTCGGCCGTCTGTGGCCGGAGATTCTCCTCAGGCCCGTAACGCTGGCCATCATGCTCGTGATCATCGGCCCGGAGAGCATGCGCCGTCATTTGGTCACTGTCATCCGCCGGGTGCTGGCGGCGCCCATCTGGATTATGGGCTGGGCGTTGGACACCAGCGACTCTCCCTACCGCAAGAAGCTCTCAGGAGTGATCGTGCTGGCAGGGTATCTGTCCTGGGTTGCCGGGCGATTCTTCGACGCAGCGTTTGCTGACTTGACCGGGTACTTCACGTCGATGTCGACCAGCAACGACGTCTGGTCGTGCATCTATCTACCGCCGAAGCTGTCCAGCCAGGTGGGGACACCGCTGTGGCTACACGTGGCTTTCTCGGCGACACTGCTCGTTCTTGTGCTGTGGGCGTTCGGACTATTGGTCGCCACTCGAGTGCTCCTGTGCGTGTACGTGGGCGTGGTCGTTGTCTGGAACGCTTGCCAGGCAGCGCGCCTGGGCGGCGTAAGGGCCTACACAGCATCAATTTCGGACATCGACGACATCTGGCAGCGCATCTATCTACCGCCGAAGCTGTCCAGCGAGATGGGGACACCGCTGTGGTTGCACATCGCGTTCTCGGCGACTCTGCTCTTCGTTGTACTGGTGGTGTTCTTGCAGGTGGGTGGGTGGATCCTTATCCAGTTCGTGAAGCAGGAGCGCTATGGGTACCCGACCGCTTCCGACAGGTAACCGAACAGAATCGGCGCTCGCCGAGCTCGTCGCCCAGGCTCACACCACCGGCGCCGACCTCACCGGCGAGGCCGTCGCCGAGTTGCTCCGCCGGGCCGTGACCCCGAGGCCCGCACCACTCCGGCCCCGCTCCCCCACCCGGCGGACGAGTCGGACGAGGACCCGTCGGCCCGGGAAGGCCGGCGGATGGTCGAGGCGACGGCAGACAGCGCGGCCGCGCTCGGAATGATCTGCCTGGAGATCGCTCCCGCCTACATGTCGGAGGCCGAGGCATCCCCGATCCTCGCCCTCTACGCCGAGGAGATCGGCCTGCGCCTGGACGACGTGCTCGCCCGGCGGCGCTACGCCATCACCGGCGACCGGCGATGCCTGAAACGCCTTGGGCTGAGGCCGTAACGATCGCCCACTGCGGTACCCGCCGCTCATGAAGGAGAGTCATGGCCTTCGCCGCTCACAACGATCCGCAGTGGCAGGCTCAGGCACTGGACGCGCTGGCCGAGATCCAACGGCTCTGACCGGATCCGCGGCCCCCGGCTCCCCTTGCCGATCCGCACGCTCCGCAGGTTCCGGGCGCGGGCAGCATGGACCGGCGCCGCCCGGGCGGTTACGGTGCAAGGGTCCGACTGCACGGCAGTACGTCCGAGGCCGTGGTGTACCAAGCCCCTGTGCAAGGAGGACCCCCGATGTGCGGCATCGCCGGATGGGTCGGCTTCGACCGCGACCTCACCGCTGAACGCGCCACCGCCCAGGCCATGACCGAGACCATGAGCTGCCGCGGACCCGACGACGCGGGCCTGTGGCTGGAACCGCACGCCGCGCTCGGCAACCGCAGGCTCGCGGTCATCGACGTCGAAGGCGGGCACATGCCCATGACGGCCGCGGACGACGCCGTCGTCATCACCTACAGCGGCGAGGTCTACAACTTCCGCGAGCTGCGGGCCGAGCTGGAGGCCAAAGGGCACCGGTTCACCACCAGGAGCGACACCGAGGTCGTCCTGCGCGGCTATCTCCAGTGGGGCGAGGGCGTCGCCGATCGGCTCAACGGCATGTACGCCTTCGCGGTGTGGGACGCGCGCCGGCAGGAGCTGCTGCTGGTGCGCGACCGCATGGGCATCAAGCCGCTGTACTACTACCCGCTGCCGGGCGGGGTGCTGTTCGGCTCCGAGCCCAAGGCGATCCTGGCCAACCCCCTCGCCGAGCCGGTGGTGGACGCCGACGGGCTGCGCGAGCTGCTCACCCTGGCCCGCACGCCCTGGCAGGCGGTCTTCAAAGGCATGCGCGAGCTGCGGCCGGGCCACCTGCTGCGCGTGCGCCGGGAGGGGCCGTCCCCGCGCCGGTACTGGGCCCTTTCCGCCCGCGAGCACACCGACGACCTCGACACCACCGTCGGCACGGTGCGCGAGCTGCTGGAGGACATCGTCAGCCGCCAGCTCGTCTCCGACGTGCCGCTGTGCAGCCTCCTGTCGGGCGGCCTGGACTCCAGCACCATCACGGCGCTGGCCGCCAGGCGCGGGCCGATCCGCTCCTTCGCCGTCGAATTCGCCGGGTACACCGAGAGGTTCCAACCGGATGAGTTCCGCGGCGACCCCGACGCGCCGTTCGTACGGGAACTCGCCGGACATGTCGCGTCCGACCACACCGACATCAGCCTCGGCACCGAGGAACTGGCCGATCCGCGGCTGCGGGCGGCGGTGGTGCGCGCCTGGGACGTGCCGCACTTCCTCGGCGACATGAACTCCTCGCTGTACATGCTGTTCCGGGCGGTCCGCGAGCACTCCACCGTGGCCCTGTCCGGCGAGTCGGCCGACGAGGTGTTCGGCGGATACCCCTGGTTCCACGTGCCGCAGGCGGTGGAATCCGGCACCTTCCCGTGGCTGGCCATGGTGATGCGCGAGCACCACCCGGCCGACCTGTTCGACAAGGCGCTGCTCGACCGGCTCGACATGCCGTCCTTCACCGCCGACGGCTACCACGCGGCGCTGGCCGAGGTGCCCCACGTGCCGGGGCAGGACGGCCGCGAGCGGCGGATGCGGGAGATCTGCTACCTGAACCTGACGCGGTTCCTGCCGGTGCTGCTCGACCGCAAGGACCGGATGAGCATGGCGGTCGGGCTGGAGGTGCGGGTACCGTTCTGCGACCACCGCCTGGTGGACTACGTGTTCAACACGCCCTGGGCGATGAAGACGTTCGACGGCAGGGAGAAGAGCCTGCTGCGCGCCGCCGCCGCCGACCTGCTGCCCCCGTCGATCCTGCGGCGCGTCAAGAGCCCCTACCCGGCGACCCAGGACGTGGCCTACGAGCAGGCGCTGCGCGACCAACTGCGCGACCTCGCCACCGCCGGGGACGCGCCCGTCCTGCGGCTGCTCGACCCGGGCGCCGTACAGGAGGCGACGGCGGCCCCCGCCGGGAAGGTGAGCACCACGATGACCCGTTTCGCGCTGGAGCTCGCCCTCGACCTGAACATGTGGCTGGAGTCCTACGGGGTGCGCCTGGAGATCTGACGAGTGTGATCACCTGTGGTCGGGAATCCTCAGGGGACATTGGGGGTATATACCCCTACTGCGCCGCATCACGAGGTCCTACATGGTCTTCTGTGTGAAGAAGATGATGACGGTGATGGCGGGGGGCCGGCTGACCACCGCGGCAGTGTCGACCGGGTGCGGGTTGCAGAACATCACGCAGGCGACTGATCAAGCGACCCTCGATTACAAGGTGCAGGAGAAGGTGGCCGGCCTGGTCGTGGTGGCGGCGCGGGCGACACCGTGATCAGCCAGGCGGACGGCGGTGTCGTCAAAGTGAGGGAGACCCTCCGCTGGTCGTCGGGCAAGCCCACCTGGTCGAGGCGGTCGAGTCCGGGCTTCTCGCGATGGCCGACCTGGACCTGGCGGTGGGCATGGTCCTGCGGACGAAGTTCGAGCTGGGGCTGTTCGAGCGGCCCTACATCGACCTGGACGCGGTGCCGGAGACTCTCGACTCCGCGCAGACCCGCGGTCTGGCTCGCGAGATCGCCGAGCGGTCGGTCGTCCTGCTCCGCAACGAGCCCGTCAAAGGCGTTCCCCTCCTCCCCCTCGACCCGGGCACCGCGACGATCGCGGTGATCGGCCCGAACGCCGACCGTCTGCTGGGACAGCTCGGCAACTACAGCTACCCGGTGCTCGACAGCATGGCCAAGCGGTTCGCGCTCGCCGCAGACCCGGCGGCTCGCGCGGACGAGGCCGCCGAATTCGGCGGCTCGACGGGAGCGGACCAAGCCCGCCTGATGGTGGAGTCCGTACCGGTGGTCACGTTTCTCGACGGGATCCGCGACCGGGCCCGCGGTGCGACGGTGCTGTACCAGCCCGGATGTCGCGTGCAGGACGAGGACCGCTCGGGCATCCCCGCGGCCGTCGAAGCGGCGAGGTCCGCGGACGTCGCCGTGGTCGTCGTCGGGGACCAATCGGGTATCAACGCTTTCGGCACCATCGGTGAGGGCCTGGACAGCGCCACGTGCGAGCTGCCCGGCGTGCAGCGAGAACTGGTCGAGGCGGTACTGGCCACAGGCACGCCGACCGTCGTCGTGCTGAGCCACGGCCGGCCCTACTCGCTGCGCTGGATGGCCGACTCCGTTCCCGCGATCGTGACGAGCTGGTTCGGCGGAGAGGAGGCCGGCAGTGCCGTCGCCGCCGTGCTCTTCGGCGACGTCAATCCCGCAGGGCGGCTGCCCGTCTCGTTCCTCGACTTCGGCGGTAGCGCGCCCCTGCCCTACCGGCGAGCGGCGCAGACGCCCGCGTACATCGAGGGACGCGCGGGGGCCACATTCCCGTTCGGGAATGGTCTGAGCTACACGACCTTCGCTTACCGTGACGTCGAGATCGACCGGCCGGACGTACCGACCGACGGTGAGGTCGAGCTGTCGTTCACGGTGGTGAACGTCGGAGATCGTGCCGGTGACGAGGTCGTCCAGGTGTACGGGCAGGACATGATCGCACGGACCGTGCGGCCCCGGCGCAAGCTGGTCGCGTTCCGGCGGGTGTCGCTGGAAGCCGGCGCCGCGGTGCGGGTCACGGCGACGGTACCCGCGAGCATGTTCGCGCTGTGGGACCTTGACGAGGGCCGGCTCGTCGAGCCCGGGAAGATCAAGTTCTTCATCGGCGGGTCGTCCGCGCAGATACACCTGCGCACGTCGATCACGCTCACCGGTGGCGTTCACCGGACGGGCCCAGGCCGCGCTCTTACGAGTTCGGTGTCGGCGATCCCGGTCGCCCCCGACGCCGAGTCGGCCACACGGAGCGCGGCCGCGCGCGCCGCCGCGCTGCGGACAGCGGCTCCGCTCTCCGGCGACAACACCGTCCTGGAATGGCTCGAGCACCCGATCGGCGGCGACCTGCTACGCGCCTGCTCCAGGGAGTGGACGAAGAGACGCTCGCACCGGCGTTCGGAATGTCGCTCCAGCAGATGGCGATGTACAGCGGCGGCCGGATCGCTCCCGAGACCGTCGATCGGCTCGTCGCGGAGGCGCACGCGCAGATGACGACGCCACAGCGCGCCTAGCAACTCGCTGATCACCGAGCCGGCACCTCCACCTGAAGACAAGGTGTGACCCCAACGTCCCGCTCACCGCGCTGGCGATCGGGCTGTCCTTCCCGCTGATCGCCCCCGACCCCGCCGTCCCGCGCGGGCGCGTGTTCGACCTGCCCGGCGCGCTGACCGCCACGGTCGGCGTGACACTG
>NZ_JAHDTF010000094.1 GCF_018531465.1 Sphaerisporangium fuscum | reverse complement strand
GCTTAACGCAGCCTCCCACGTCCTTCATCGGCTCCTGATGCCAAGGCATCCACCGTGTGCCCTAAAAAACTTGGCCACAAAGATGCTCGCGTCCACTATGCAATTCACAAACAACAAACAGACCACCGATCAGACCCACCACCAGACACCCACACCCAGCAACAGAAGCCACGCACCAGCGCAACCCCCGCCACCAGACACAAGCCGGTATGACAGAAGACCGGTCCCGTAAAACGAGGAACATCCCCTCAAGCAACAGGACCGCCACAGCGGCCCTGCGCAAGGTCCGTTTCCTCAGGACCCAACAGTGTGCCCGAACCAGCCAAGCCATCAGACAGCGTTCCCACTCCGCGAACTCGCCCCCAGGGGCAGGCTCCACGGCGGTACTGACCACCATCACAACCCAGATGATCCGAATAACCAGTGCTCCACTAATGAGCGCGCCACGTGTGAGACATTCGCTCACAACCGCGGCATGGACCAGCAGCACCCTCAACCGAGAGCCACCACCAGCCAGATGCTCCTTAGAAAGGAGGTGATCCAGCCG
>NZ_JAHDTF010000093.1 GCF_018531465.1 Sphaerisporangium fuscum | reverse complement strand
CGGCTTCTCCGCGCGCACCGCCCCGCCGTCCCAGTCCTGGCAGCCGGCGCAGCCCTGGCAGCCCGCCCAGCCCGGCACGCCGTCGGCGGCGGTGACCCCGTCGCAGGCCGCGCCGCCGCCGCCCGGAGCCTGGATCGCGGTGGTCGCCGCCGACCGCGCCCACTACGACGCGATGATCGGCCAGGGCGGCCCCGACGCCGCCCGGGTGGCGTTCCCTCCGTACTGCCCGGAGCGCCGGTTCGTCCTGACCGGGTCGGAGATGCGCGTCGGGCGGCGCAGCCAGTCGCGCTCCCTGGTGCCCGAAATCGACCTGTCGGGGCCGCCCGAGGATCCCGGCGTCTCCCACCTGCACGCCGTGCTGCTCGCCCAGCCCGACGGCACCTGGCAGCTGGTCGACCCCGGGTCGGCCAACGGCACGCTGGTGAACGGCAAGACCGTGGAGGTCAACGTCCCCGTACAGCTCGCCGACGGCGACCGCGTGCACGTGGGCGCGTGGACCGTCATCACGGTGACGAGGAGCTGAGATGACGGTCACTGGTCCCCCCACCGGCCCGGCCGCGCCCGCCGGCCCCGCAGCCGGGGGCGGCGCGCCCCTTGCTCCGGTGGCCTCGCCCGGCCTCGCCCC
>NZ_JAHDTF010000092.1 GCF_018531465.1 Sphaerisporangium fuscum | reverse complement strand
TAAGCTCCTACGGCTTGTAGGCACACGGTTTCAGGTACTATTTCACGACCCCTCACCGGGGCGCTTTTCACCTTTCCCTCACGGTACTTGTCCACTATCGGTCACCAGGGAGTATTTAGGCTTACCAGGTGGTCCTGGCAGATTCACACAGGATTTCTCGGGCCCCGTGCTACTTGGGAACCCCTCCAACAGTCGACAGGATTTCGCCTACCCGGCTATCACGGTCTACGGCACAACTTCCCAGAAGCTTCGACTACCCCATCGATTTATCACTGCCCGGAGAAACGGCGGTCTCTCCAAGAGGGTCCCACAACCCCACACACGCAACACCCGCCGGCTATCACACGCGCATGGTTTAGCCTCATCCGCTTTCGCTCACCACTACTCACGGAATCACTATTGTTTTCTCTTCCTACGGGTACTGAGATGTTTCACTTCCCCGCGTTACCACCAACCGCCCTATACATTCAGACGGCGGCAACACCACATAACTGGTGCTAGGTTTCCCCATTCGGACATCCCCGGATCAACGTCTGGTTGGCGACTCCCCGAGGCTTAACGCAGCCTCCCACGTCCTTCATCGGCTCCTGATGCCAAGGCATCCACCGTGTGCCCTAAAAAACTTGGCCACAAAGATGCTCGCGTCCACTATGCAATTCACAAACAACAAACAGACCACC
>NZ_JAHDTF010000091.1 GCF_018531465.1 Sphaerisporangium fuscum | reverse complement strand
GACGACGCCGAGTCGATCGCCGCGATCCGCCACGCCATCGCCTCCGGCGTCAACTGGATCGACACCGCCGCCGTCTACGGACTCGGCCACTCCGAAGAGCTGGTCGGCAAGGCGATCGCCGGCCTGCCCGAGGCCGAGCGCCCCTACATCTTCACCAAGGCGGGCCTGGTCTGGGACCCCGACAACCCGGAGGCCGCGCCCCGGCGCATCATGAAGCCCGCCAGCGTGCGCCGCGAGATCGAGGACTCCCTGCGGCGGCTGAACGTCGAACGCATCGACCTGTACCAGGTGCACTATCCCGACACCGGCGAGTCGCTGGAGTACGCCGGGGGCGGCTTCGGCGCCGTCTCCCCCAACGCCACCCCGCTGGAGGAATACTGGCAGGTCATGGCCGACCTGAAGGCCGAGGGCAAGGTCCGCGCCATCGGCCTGTCCAACCACTCGGCCGAGCTGTTGGAGGCCGCCGAGCGCGTCGCCCACGTCGACGCGATCCAGCCGCCGTTCTCCGCGATCAACCGCTCCGCCGCCGCCGAGATCGCCTGGGCGCACGCCCACGACACCGGGGTGATCGTCTACTCCCCGCTCCAGTCGGGGCTTCTCACCGGCGCCTTCTCGGCGGAACGCGTGGCCGGCCTGCCCGCGGACGACTGGCGGACGGCCCACCACGACTTCACCACCGGCCTGGCCGCCAACCTCCGCCTCGCCGACGCGCTGCGCCCGATCGCGGCGCGGCACGGCGCCACCGTCGCCGAGGTGGCCATCGCCTGGGCACTGGCCTGGCCCGGCATCACCGGCGCCATCGTCGGCGCCCGCAAGACCACCCAGGTCGACGGCTGGATCGGGGCGGGATCGGTGGAGCTGAC
>NZ_JAHDTF010000090.1 GCF_018531465.1 Sphaerisporangium fuscum | reverse complement strand
GCGGCCCCAGCCGTAGGGGGTGGCGAACCAGCCGGTCCAGGACACCAGATAGGTGAGAGCGGGCACCAGGGCCATGGGGAGCAGGGCGGTGGGGGCGTCCTGGCGCAGCGCCGACCCGTAGGGGCGGCGCAACCCGATCGCCTTGCGGGCTCCGGCGTCCCACATCAGGCTCATGACGGCGAAGGCGATCAGGAAGAAGACGCCGCTCCATTTGACCGCGCACGCCGCTCCCAGGCAGACCCCGGCGGCCAGCCGCCAGGGCCGTACCCCCAGCCACGGGCCCGCCCCGGCCAGCGGGGAGGTCTCATACCAGGCGGCAAGTTTCTCCCTGGAGCGGTCACGATCGACCACCAGGCAGGCGAACCCGGCCAGCACCCAGAACATCACGAAGACATCCAGCAGCGCGGTACGGCTGAGCACGAAATGCAGCCCGTCCAACGCCAGCAGCAACCCGGCCATACAACCCAGCAGCGTGGAACGGGTCATCCGCCGGGCCACCCGCGCCAGGACCAGGATCGAGACCACCCCGACCACCGCCGCCGAGAACCGCCACCCGAACGGATCAGCCCCGAAGAGCCACTCACCCACCCCGATCATCCACTTACCCAATGGCGGGTGGACGACGTAGGAGGCGCACTTGTCCATCTCGGAGGGCGCGCAGTGCTGCCAGATCTTGGTGTCGCCCTTGAGCAGCAGTTTGTCGGCGTTCTTGAGCGTGACCCGCTCCACGCCGAAGTTGATGAGCGACAGAGAGTCCTTGGCGTAGTACGTCTCGTCGAACACCACCGCCTTCGGCGTACCGAGACGGTAGAAGCGCAGGAACCCGCCGAACGCGGCCACCAGCAGCGGCCCGAGCCACCCCCACAGGGGGCTTCCCTGGAACGGCGG
>NZ_JAHDTF010000089.1 GCF_018531465.1 Sphaerisporangium fuscum | reverse complement strand
TGCATCCTCCGGCTTCTTGCGCGCCACGGTGGCGTCCTCCAGGTCGATCTCCGTCGATGCCTGGATCACAGTACTCATCAGGGGTGTCCTCCATGATCAGGAGTTACACCGTTGTTCTTACAGTCCCGGCTCATCGGATTTCTGCGATTTGAGTCAGGAAGTAGGGCTGGGCCCAGCGCAAGGGGCAGGAGGGAGCTCTCGCCCTCGTCGTCGCATATGGTCACGATGCGTGTCCGCCTCAAACGGGGCCCGTGTCGCCGAGCTGCTGGACGTGACCCCGGAGGACGTCGATCGGGCCGTCGGCAGATCCTCGTCAGCTGGAAGGAAGGGCCGTTGCGGCAGCCGGTGCAAGCGTCTCCACAGGCAGAAGCCGGCCGCGTACAGGATGAGCCTGAGTGAGCTGCCGTTTGGCCACCACGAGAAGCTCGCGATGACCGGGTGCAGCAGCACCACGATGAATAGCCCCGCGATGATCGCCCGGACGAAGACGGCGACAGTTGATGGGGTAATCGCGACGCGCAACATGGGGTTGCCTTGCTTCCGTCGTCATGCATGTGGGCATCGCGAGTTCTTCCCTTCTCGACCCCACCGGTCGTTTGAGGATTGCGACCTGGTGTCTGCAGTCCCACGAGACAACCGCCGGAAAAGTGAGGCGCCGCGTCGCGTTGATTTCGCCGGTCTCGCCGAAGTAGCGGGGGCTGGGGTAGGTCATGGCGTGGCTCCTAGGCGGTGATGAAGTCGGTGGTGAGCCGGATGATCTGGCTGGGGTCGACGAACCAGTCCATGTGCCCCTCATCGGGGATCTCGACCAGGTGGCTGTCCTTGATGCCGGCGTGCAGCTGGCGGGAGCCGTCGATGGGCACCATCTCGTCGGCGGTGAAGCCCACCACCAGGGTGGGGGCGGTGATGCGGTGCAGCTGGTCGCGCAGGTCCATCTGCAGGCAGACCTCGATCTGCTTGTCCACGC
>NZ_JAHDTF010000088.1 GCF_018531465.1 Sphaerisporangium fuscum | reverse complement strand
GGTGCTAGCCGCCCGCTACGGAGCGGTCGACGGCGACGGGGTTGAGCACGTGCTCGATGACCAGGACCGAGGCGCCGATCACTCCGGCGCGGTCGCCGAGCTGGGAGACCCGGATGCCGAGATTTTGGGTGGCCAGCGGCAGCGACCTGCTGTAGACGATCTCCCGCACTCCGGCCAGGAGGTACTCACCGGCCTCGGCGATGTCGCCGCCGATGACGATCACGGTGGGGTTGAAGAAGTTCACCAGCGAGGCCAGCACGTCGCCGATCTCGCGGCCGGCCTGGCGGATCAGCTGGATCGCCTGGGCGTTGCCGGCCCGGACCAGCCGGACGACGTCCCTGCTGTTGACGGCGTCCTCGCCCGCTTCGCGCAACCTGGCGGCGAGCGCGCCGCCTCCCGCGATCGCCTCCAGGCAGCCGATGTTGCCGCACCGGCAGACCAGCTCGGCGGCGGAGGGCGTGCGGATGTGGCCGATGTCGCCGGCGGCTCCCTGGGCGCCGCGATGCAGCCGGTGCTCGGTGATGAGACCGCTGCCGATGCCGGTGCCGATCTTCACGAAGACCATGTGCTCGACCTCGGGAAGCGCGGCCCAGTGCTCACCCAGCGCCATGATGTTGACGTCGTTGTCGACCAGGACCGGCACGCCGAGGCGAGGGCCGAGATACCCGGGCACGTCGAAGCCGTCCCAGCCCGGCATTATCGGAGGGTTCACCGGCCTGCCGGTGTCGTGCTCCACCGGGCCCGGCAGCCCGATGCCGGCGCCGCACACCTGGGCGAAGGTGCGCCCGGTCTCGGCCAGCAGCTGCTCGAAGTTCTCCACCAGCCAGTCGAGCACCCGCTCGGGGCCGTCGGTGATCAGGATGTTCGCGCTCCGCTCGGCCAGGACCTGGGTGCCCAGGTCGGTGACCGCCAGCCGCGCGTGCGTCGCGCCGAGATCGGCGGCGAGCACGACGCGCGCGGAGGTGTTGAAGGCGAAGGCCGTCGCGGGACGGCCTCCGGAGGAGATGGCGTCCTCGGCCGGCACGATCCATCGCTGTTCCAGCAGGGCGTCGAGCCGCTGCGACACCGTCGACCTGGCCAGGCCGGTGAGCTGCATCAGCTCCGCCCGGGTACGGGCGCGGCCGTCGCGCAGGATCGTCAGGAGCGCGCCTGCGCCGGCG
>NZ_JAHDTF010000087.1 GCF_018531465.1 Sphaerisporangium fuscum | reverse complement strand
GCGGCCGGGATCCCGCCGGAACCGGTCGCCGCCGCCCGGCCGCCGCAGGGGACGCTGCCGATGGAGGCCGTCGCGGCGCCGGCTCCGCCCCGGCCGGCGGGCGAGGGCGGGCAGACGCAGTTCTGCACCCAGTGCGGCATGCGCCTCGGCAAGGCCCATCGATTCTGCGGCTTCTGCGGCCACCCGGCGGACCTATGAGCGAGCAGCCCTTCTCGATGCCGTCGCTGGTCGGCACCCGGATGGCGGACTACCGGATCGAGGCCGTCGTCGGGCGCGGCGGCATGGCGACGGTGTACCGCGCCCGCGACAGCCGTCTCGGGCGCGCGGTCGCGCTCAAGGTGCTCGCTCCCCAGCTGTCGCAGGACCAGCGGTTCCGCGACCGGTTCGTCCGCGAGTCGCGCCTGGTGGCCGGGATCGACCATCCGAACATCATCCCGATCTACGAGGCGGGCGAGAGCGGCGACCTGCTGTTCATCGCGATGCGCTACGTCGAAGGCCCCGACCTGCGCGGGCTCGTGCAGTCGAACGGCCCGTTGCCGGTGGCCCGCGCCCACCGCCTGTTCTCGCAGATCGCCTCGGCCCTGGACGCCGCCCACCAGCACGGGATGGTGCACCGGGACGTCAAACCGGCCAACATCATGATCGTCGAGGGCTCGGAGCGCGACCCCGAGCATGTCTACCTGACCGACTTCGGGCTGACCAAGAGCACCTACTCCGAGGCCGGGCTGACCAGTCACGGCCACTTCATGGGCACCCCGCGGTACGTCGCCCCGGAGCAGATCCGCGGGCTGCCGGTCGACGGGCGCAGCGACCTGTACGCGTTCGCGTGCGTGGTGTACGAGGTGCTGACCGGGCTGCCGCCGTTCCAGCGGGAGACCGAGCTGGCGCTGCTCTACGCGCACGTCGCGCACGATCCCCCACCACTGACCCCCTACCGCCCCGACCTGCCGCACGCCGTCAACCGGGTGATGGCGCGGGCCCTCGCCAAGTCGCCCGACGAGCGGTACGCGACCTGCGGCGAGTTCGTCGCCGCGCTCCGGGACGCGATCAGCGGTGAGGAGCGGCAGAGCGCACCGCCCGCGGCGTCCGCCGGCACGCCGCAGGTCGACGAACCCGCCGCACACGGCGGGTCCGAGCGGACGGCCGTGTGGCGGGCCCCCGCCCCGGCCGCCGGGGCGGTGCCGCGCGGCGCCGGG
>NZ_JAHDTF010000086.1 GCF_018531465.1 Sphaerisporangium fuscum | reverse complement strand
GGGACTGTAAGAACAACGGTGTAACTCCTGATCATGGAGGACACCCCTGATGAGTACTGTGATCCAGGCATCGACGGAGATCGACCTGGAGGACGCCACCGTGGCGCGCAAGAAGCCGGAGGATGCAACGGATCGGGAGCTGGTGGCCCGGCTCGTCGATCAGGCCCGGGCCGAGGGCATGGAGCTGGTCGGTGAGAACGGGCTGCTGGGCCGGCTGACCAAGCTGGTGCTGGAGTCCGCGCTGGAGGGTGAGATCACCGACCATCTCGGCCACGACAAGCACGAACGCTCCGGCAACGAGACCGGCAACACCCGCAACGGCAGCCGGTCCAAGACCGTGCTCACCGATGTCGGCCCGGTCGAGATCACCGTGCCGCGTGATCGGAACGGCAGTTTCGAGCCGAAGATCGTGCGCAAGCGGCAGCGGCGCCTGTCCGGCGTGGACGAGATGGTCATCTCGCTGGCCGCCAAGGGCCTGACCACCGGCGAGATCTCCGCCCACCTGGCCGAGGTCTACGGGGCCGAGGTGTCCAAGCAGACCATCTCGACCATCACCGACAAGGTGCTGGACGGCATGGCCGAGTGGCAGAACCGGCCGCTGGACCCGGTCTACCCGGTGATCTTCATCGACGCCATTCACGTGAAGCTGCGCGAGGGCCAGGTCGCCAACCGGCCCATCTACGTGGCGCTGGCGGTCACCGTCGATGGCGAGCGCGACATCCTCGGCCTGTGGGCCGGCGACGGTGGCGAGGGCGCCAAGTTCTGGCTGCACGTGCTGACCGAGATCAAGAACCGCGGTGTGGCCGATGCGCTGATGGTGGTCTGCGATGGGCTCAAGGGCCTGCCGCAGGCCATCGAGACGGTCTGGCCCCAGGCAGTCGTCCAAACATGCGTCGTTCACCTGCTGCGCGCCTCGTTCCGGTATGCCGCCCGCCAGCACTGGGACGCCATCGCCAAGGCGCTCAAGCCGGTCTACACCGCGCCGACCGAGGCCGCCGCGCTGGAGCGGTTGTTGGAGTTCGCCGAGCTTTGGGGCGGTAAGTATCCGGCGATCGTGAAGTTGTGGGAGGACGCCTGGGCCGAGTTTGTGCCCTTCCTCAACTTCGACACCGAGATCCGCCGGGTGATCTGCTCGACCAACGCCATCGAGTCGGTCAACGCCCGCATCCGGCGGGCGGTCAAGGCTCGCGGCCACTTCCCGAACGAGCAGGCCGCGCTCAAGTGCGTCTACATGGCGATCATGAGCCTGGACCCGACCGGCAAGGGCCGCAAACGCTGGATCACCCGCTGGAAGGCCGCCCTGAACGCCTTCGCCATCACCTTCGAAGGCCGCCTGACCCCGACCACCCGATAACGAATCGAGATCGAGAAACACCGTTTTCTAGACAGTCCC
>NZ_JAHDTF010000085.1 GCF_018531465.1 Sphaerisporangium fuscum | reverse complement strand
CTAGTAGTGCTTTGTTAGGTCGGTCGATGGCGGTTGCGGCGTGACGGTTTCAGTCTTTGATGGCAGGTGGGGCATGCGCCGGTCCAGGTCGCGAGTAGCAGTTGTAACTCGCGGATGACCTTGTAGAGGGTCAGGCCGGCGCAGCCACTTTTGGGTCGAGTCGCAGCATGGTGATGAACAGGTGCGCGGCGGTGACGAGGGTGACGTGGCGGTGCCAGCCGGTCCAGGACCGGCCTTCGAAGTGGTCCAGTCCAAGGCCGGTCTTCAGTTCCCGGTAGTCGTGCTCGATCCGCCAGCGGATCTTGCCGTACCGGATCAGATCGGCCGGGTCGGTATCGGCAGGCAGGCTGGACAGCCAGTACTTGACCGGCTCGCTCTCGTCATGAGGCCACTGCGCGATCAGCCACCGCTCAGGCAGGGTGCCGTCGCTGTCGCGGGCGATGCGGTGTCCGGCCGGGCGCACGCGCAGGAAGATGAACTGCGAGCTCATGGCACCCTTGGAGCCTTCGCGCCAGGTGAGCGTGACCGCGGCGTCACGGCCGGCGGCCCGGACATGTTCGGCCAAGCTGACGGCGGTGTCCGGGTAGCGCAGGCCGGTCCGGGTTGGAGGCCGGCCTCGGCCGGACCAGGCCCGCGGTGCCGGGACCACGTCCGGGGCATGTGCGAGGGCGTCGCCTTTGACCTGCACGATGTAGCCGATCTGGCGTTCGTCCAGGGCGCCGCGGAACTGACCGCTGTCGCCGTAACCGGCATCGGCTGCCACCAGCGGCGGCCGCAGCCCGCGCTCGATCAGCGCATCGAGCATCTCCACCGCCATCATCCACTTCGGACGATGCCGCTCCTCACCGGGGATCCCGCAACGGTCCCGTCGCGCGGCCACTTCCGAGCGGGTGGCGGCATCAGCCGCCTCCTCATCCCATGACGTCGGCACGAACAGCCGCCAATCCAGCGGACTGGATGCGGTGTCGGTGACCGCATGGACGCTCACCCCGATCTGGCAGTTCGCTACCTTTCCGAGGGTGCCGGAGTACTGCCGCGCCACACACGGCGAGCCCTTGCCGTCCTTGGGGAAACCCGTGTCATCGATCACCCACGCCACCGGCTCCACGACCTCTATGGCCCGGCGGGCCAGCCTGGCCCGCACCGCCCAGGTGTCCCACGTCGACGTGGTCACGAACTGCTGCAACCCCTGGTGATCCACCCCGAGCCGCTCCGCCATCGGCTGCATCGACTTACGCTGCCCGTTCAGCAACAACCCACGCAGGTACGTCACCCCCTTGGCCCGCTGATCCGACCGGGCCAAAGGCGCGAACATCTCCGCGGCGAACGCCTCAAGGCGCTGCCGCACAACCGAAAGCTCATGGGGGGTCATCGCAGCATGAAACTACCCACACCGTCACAGTGGCTCCACGACA
>NZ_JAHDTF010000010.1 GCF_018531465.1 Sphaerisporangium fuscum | reverse complement strand
CTGTTCCAGCAGGGCGTCGAGCCGCTGCGACACCGTCGACCTGGCCAGGCCGGTGAGCTGCATCAGCTCCGCCCGGGTACGGGCGCGGCCGTCGCGCAGGATCGTCAGGAGCGCGCCTGCGCCGGCGGTCTCGGAGATCACTTCGGCATTCCCCCCCTCTCACTAACGATGATCTCACATGCCGTTATGACGGTTGTACAACGCCTTTTGCTTGACCGTCGTCGTAAACCCGGCTTTAACATCCGCGATATGAACCAGAAACGCCGCCCAACCAGCAGAAGTTCACGCTGGGATCGTCGGAGCGTCCTGGTGCTGGAGAACACCCGGTGGAGCCCGGCCACGATGCCACCGGCCGTGGCCATTCCCTGATCGCCTATCTGGGCGTCGGCGACGGCGGATCTGCGAGCGTCGCGCCTGGTTGATCGAGCTCAAGGAGAACGACTACCGCTGAGTGACCGCAGGCGCTGGAGCGCGCGGTGCGAGGGCGTGCCCGGGGCCGCCGTGTAGAGGACGATGCGATGATCGCCGCCAGGCAGGGGCAGGATGTCGCAGTCGAGCTCCAACTCCCCCACCACCGGGTGCGCGGCTCGCTTCGTCACGGTCCGCCGCACCTCGATGTCCTGCGCCGCCCACAGCTCGGCGAACAGCGGGCTGACCGCCGTCAGCTCGTCCACGATCAGCCGGACCTGCGCGTCGTCAGGGTAGCGGCCGCCGGCCCGCAGATCGGCGACGACCTGGCGGGCCAGCCCGGCATGGTCGCCCAGCAGGGCGGGCGCGCCGCCGAACAGCCAGCGCAGCGTGTTGCGCTCACGGCGCGGTCTGGCCGCCGGGTCGCCGATGAGCGCGACCAGCATCCTGTTCCAGGCGAGCAGGTCCCAGCAGACGTTGACGACCATGGCGGGAACCTCGTCGAGGCGCTCCAGCAGGCGCAGCGCGTTCTCGGGAACCTCCGGCGCGGAACCGGTCCGGACCTGGGCCTGGCCACCCATCCGCAGCAGATAGTCGTGCTCGTCGCGGGTCAGCCGCAGGGTGCGGCTCAGCGCGGCGAGCACCTGCGCGGACGGCCGCGGGCCGCGGCCCTGCTCCAGCCGGATGTAGTAGTCGGCCGAGATCCCGGCCAGCAGCGCGACCTCCTCGCGCCGCAGGCCCGGTGTCTGGCGTCGGCCGCCGGCCGCGAGCCCCACCTCTTCCGGCCTGACCCGCCCGCGCCGGCTTCGCAGAAACCTGCCCAGCTCCTCCTTGTTCATCGCCTTCCATCATGGCCTGGTATCACCGGTCCCAGGCCCACCGGGGCCTACCCTCCGTCCGGGCCGCGCCGCCAGCCTGGTCGCATGACGATTCTGGTCACCGGAGCGCGCGGGCACATCGCGCGCGGCCTCATACAGCAACTTCTCGCCACGGGACAGCCCGTCCGCGCGGCCGGCCGGAACCCGGGCGCGGCCCGGCCGCCCGCCGGGGTGGACGCGGTGCTCTGCGACCTCGCCGACCCGGACACTTTCGACACCGCGCTCACCGGCGTCACCAAGGTCTTCCTGTACGCCGAGCCACGCGGCCTGGACGACTTCCTCGCCAGGGCGGCGACCGCCGGGGTGCAGCACATCGTCCTGCTCTCGGCGCTGCTCACCGACCCGGCCTCGACCGACGCGATCAGCCGCATCCACCGCGATGCCGAGCAGGCGGTGGCCCGCTCGGGAATCGCCTGGACGTTCCTGCGCCCCGGCGCCTTCGCCACCAACACCCTGCAGTGGGCGCCCTCGGTGCGGGCGGAGGGGGTGGTACGCGACCCGTTCCCGGACTCGCGGTCGGCCCCCGTGCACGAGGCGGACATCGCGGCGGTCGCCGTACGTGCCCTGACCGAGCCGGGACACCAAGGCGCGGCCTACGCGCTGACCGGGCCGGAGCTGGTCAGCCGCAGACGCCAGGCCGAGCTGATCGGGGAGGCCGTCGGCCGTCCGGTGCGCTTCGCCGTGCAGGACCTGGAAGAGTACCGCGAGGAGCTGAGCGCCTGGACGACGCCCCAGGTCGCCGACGCGGTGATCAGGGAGTCCGCCGCCGCCGTCGACCGTCCCACGCCGGTCACCGACACGGTCCAGAAGGTCACCGGCCGCCCCGCCCGCACCTACGGCGAGTGGGCCCGCGACCACGCCGGGGACTTCCGCGACGAGCCCTCATGACGGTGGCCGGGGCCGGACGAGGCGACGCCACCGGGCGTCGGCGGAGCCCGGCCCTGGTGCCGGTGCCGGCTGAACGGCGGCCCTGACCCCGCGCACGGCCGGTCGTCCGGTGACCCGGCGGGCGGCGAACAGGTCACATCCGCCGTGTTCCATGCCGTTCGATGGAATCATGGACGACGTGATCACGGCCGGAGCGACAGCATGACCGCCCGTCCGGCCTGGCGGCCGGTCCCCCATCCGGGGCTGGCCGGCGGGCCCGTCTACCTCGACTACAACGCCACCACCCCCGTCGACCCGCGGGTGGCCGAGGCGATGACACCGCATCTGACCACGCTGTTCGGCAACCCCTCCAGCGCCCATCCCTACGCGCGGCGGCCCCGTGCCGCCCTCGAGCATGCCCGAGGTCAGGTCGCCGAGCTGCTCGGCGCCCGCCCGCGCGAGATCGTCTTCACCGCCTCCGGCTCGGAGGCCGACCTGCTCGCCCTGCGCGGCGCGGTCATCGCCGCAGGCCGCCCGCGCCCGCAGGTGATCACTCAGGCCACCGAGCACCCGGCCGTGCTCCAGACCTGCCACGCGCTGGAACGCCTGCACGGCGCCCGCGTGACGGTGCTGCCGGTCGACGGCGACGGCCTGGTGGACCCGGCCGCGCTGACCGCCGCCCTGGACGAGGACACGGTGCTGGTGTCGGTGATGGCCGCCAACAACGAGACCGGTGTCCTGCAGCCGGTCGCCGCCCTCGCCGCGCTCGCCCACGAGTACGGGGCGCTGCTGCACTGTGACGCCGCCCAGGCCGTCGGGAAGATCCCGGTCGACGTCCGGGCACTCGGGGTGGACCTGCTCACCGTGGTCGGGCACAAGATGTACGCCCCCAAGGGCGCCGCCGCCCTGTACGTACGCGACGGCGTGGCCCTGGAACCGGTCGTCTACGGCGGCGGCCAGGAACGCGGCCTGCGTGCAGGCACCGAGAACGTCGCCCTGGCCGTGGCCCTCGGCACGGCCGCCGAGCTCGCCGCCCGCTCCCTCGACGGCGGCGAGGGAGCCCGCCTGGCCGCGCTGCGCGACGACCTCCACCAGAGGCTGGCGGACGGCCTGCCCGGCCGGGTCCACCTGAACGGATCCGCCGAGCAGCGGCTGCCGAACACCCTGAACGTCAGCATCGACGGCGTCCTCGGGCACGAACTGCTCGCGGCGGCGCCGCAGATCGCGGCCTCCACCGGGTCGGCCTGCCACAGCGGCACGCACACCCCCTCCCCTGTCCTGACCGCCATGGGCCTGGACGCCGATCGCGCCCTCGCCGCGGTGCGGCTGTCGCCGGGCCGATGGAGCACGCCCGCGGACATCGAGACGGCGGCGGCCGCGCTGATCAAGGCGGCCGCCGGGTGAGCGTCACCGGCCCACCGTGAAACCGGCCGGCGGGACAGACGTGCCCAGCCCACCGCACCGGTTCAATCGCCGATGCCCGTCGCGAGGGCGTCAGGCGCGTTCGTACCAGCCGTCGAGACGGCCGCGGGCGAGGACGTCACCGGCTGCGGCCAGCACGTCGCGGGGCCTGGCCGACTCCAGCGCGGCGCCGCCGGCCGCTCGGGTGACCGGTTTCGCCAGGGCGAAGAGCTGGAACACGTATCGGTGCGGGCCGTGCCCCTTGATCGGCGCCGGGCCGTGGTAGCCGCGGCCCACGCCCGAGCGCAGCAGGCGCACGCCGTCGGGCGGGTCGACGTCGTTGAGCGCCCCTTGGGCGACGCCGGTCACCGAGGGGTCCAGCAGGGCGACGCAGTGGATGAACGGCGCGGGGGTCGGCGCGTCGGGGTCCTCGACGACCAGCAGCAGCCGTGCCGCGCCCTCGGGTACGGAGGTCCAGGTCAGGGCCGGTGACAGGTCTTCGCCACCGGCTCTCTTCGCGGCGTGGACGGTCGGGATCGTCGTCTCGTGCGCGAAGTCCGGACTGCTCAGTGCCAGCGTGTCCGCGCCCGCGAGGTTCGGTGCGTTCCAGGCGAGGCCCGCTTGCCCGGCTCGACGGTTCTTCAGCAACTTGCCCAGCACTGCCATGGTCTCTCCTTATTGGGGTCGGGTCACAGCCGCCGGGTGTCCGCGGGGATGAACAGGGCTTCGGCGAAGCGGCAGATCTCCTCGGCCGCGTCGAACTCCTGGCTGGTCGGCTCGGCCCACTCGGGTGAGGCCGGCGCGCCCGGCCAGGAGTGGCCGCCTCCGAGCACCGTCCAGGCGACGACCCGGGTTCCGCCGGCGCCGGCGTCCGTCGTCGTGCGGCTGGAGAACTCGGTGGTGTGGGTCCGGCCCGGTCCGGGCGGGCATCCGTCGATGGCGCGCCAGCGCTCGGCGGTCTCCTGGAGGGACAGCGTGCGGCCGCGGAGTTCCCCGTCCGGTCCTCGGTGCCGGGAGTATCCGCCCTCGATCGGTGAGACCTGGTCGGCCGTGCCGTGAATCAGCAGTGCCGACACCGCGTGTGCCGGCTGAAGGCCGCTCAGGGCCGCGGGCAGCCCACCGGCGACGGCCGCCAGCACCGGCACCCGATCGCTCGCCTCCAGCGCCAGCCGGTGAGCCATGAACGCGCCGTTGGAGATTCCCGCCACCACGGCCCCGTCGGGCGACGTGCCGCACCGCTCGGCCGACCAGTCGATCAGGGCGCGGAGGAACGCGACGTCATCGACGCCCGCCTCGTCCGCCGTGGTGACTCCGCGGCCGTCCGCCCAGCACCCCCCGTGGCCGTCGGGATAGGCGATCGCCATGCCCCACGCGTCCGCCTGCCGGTCGAAGGTGGTCAGCTCGCGCATGATCGCTCCTCCGAGGCCGGGATGGTTGCCGTGCAGCGCGAGAACGAGCGGCACCCGCCGGTCGTCCGGCGCCGCTCGGGGCAGCCGGATCGTGAAGCTGCGGTCCCTTCCGCCGATCCTCATCTCGCCGGCGACGAGGTCGCCATCAGCCGTCATCGCGAGCCCCCACTCTCCACTGAAATTACGCAATCTAACTGCGCAGTTTTGCTGTACTCTAACGGATATGACAGGGAACACGACACCCCCGGCGGGCGACGCGGCGGCGATCGCCGATGAGCTGCAGATGGTGGTCGGCGCGCTGGTGCGGCGGATGCGCGCGGTGTCGCCGGGTCGTGAAGTGACGCTGTCGCAGGTCTCGATCCTCAAGCGGCTCGACCGCGAGGGGGCGCACACCGTCGCCGACCTCGCCCGGCTGGACAAGATCACTCACCAGTCGGTCACCGTCTCCGTGGCCGGCCTGGTCGAGCGGGGGCTGGTGCACCGCGTCCCCGACCGGAGCGACCGGCGGCGCAAGCTACTGGTCATCACGGACGAGGGCAGGCGATTGCTGGCCGAACGCCGGGACGCGGGCCACGAGAACCTCACCGAGGCGATCGCCGCCCGGCTCACCGCCGCCGAGCAGGCACGCCTGTCCGGCGCACTCGTGCTGCTCCGCCGGCTGCTCGATTGAGAACACCGGCTCCGTGAGCGTGAAGCGGATCCGCCACGGATTCCGCGACGTGCTCCCCTACCGCTCCACCGTGGAAGGCCGGCGGTTTCGGACCCGACCGGTCAGCACCGATCGGACCGTTTCGGTCACCATGTCGGCGGCCTCCTGAGGGGCCAGGCGTCCCGCGCGGACCTGGTCGGCCGCGCCGTGCAGGATGTAGTGGGCGACGCTGACCAGCCAGTCGGACGGCAGGTCGGTACGGAAGACGCCCTGCCGCTGGCCGCGGCGCACGAGGTCGGCCATGCGCTGGGCGGGCTGGTCGTGCAGTTCCCGCACCCGCCCCGCCGGGAGCACGTCCTCGGCGGCGGTCAGCAGGGCCGCGGACTCGGCCACCAGTTTCCAGCTCGAGGCCAGCAGGCGGGTCATGGCCTCGCCGGCGTCTCCCGACAGGTCGAGGGCCGACAGGGTCCGCTCGCCGACCCGCAAGGCGGGCGTGCTGGTGGGCGGCCGGATCGCCCAGGGGGCCGGGGCGGCGCTGCTGTCGCCCGCGGCGCTGTCCCTGGTGGTGGCGCTGTTCGACGGCCAGGAGCGGAACAAGGCGCTGGGCGTGTGGTCCGCGCTCGGCGGCGGGGGCGCCGCCCTCGGCGTCCTGCTCGGCGGCCTGCTGACCGCCGGCCCCGGATGGCCGTGGGTGTTCCACGTCAACGTCCCCATCGGGCTGGTGATCATCGTGGCGCTGGCCGCCCTGCTGCCGGCGCGGCGCGTGTCCGCGGCACGACCCGGCCTCGACGTCCTCGGCGCCGTCATGGTGACGGCGTCCTCGGCGTCGTTGATCTACGCTCTGATCGCCGCCGGCGAGCACGGATGGCTCACCGCGCTCACCGGGTGGCTCACGTTGGCGGCCGCCGTGGGGTACACGGTGTTCGTGCTGTGGCAGCGGCGCGCACGCTCGCCGCTGATGGACGTCCGGCTGCTGGCCCGGCGGCCCGTGGCCACCGGCGCGTTCCTCATCTGGATGGCCACGGCACTGATGATCGCGGTGTTCTTCCTCGGCACCTTCTACTTCCAGCACGCCCGCGGGTACGGCGCGATGCGGACCGGGCTGCTGTTCCTGCCGGTGGCGCTGGCCACGATGGCCGGGGCGAGTCTGACCGGACGCCTGATCGGCCGCTACGGCGCCCGCGTGCCGGCCGTCACGGGTCTGGTCGTCGCGGCGGTCGGCATGGCCGTCGCGGCGATCTCGATGCATCCGGTCGGCGTCGTGGCCGGTGTGGCCGTCGCGGCGGCGGGCACCGGCGCGATGTTCGTCGTCGCCTCGGCGACCGCGCTCGGCCAGGTGGCGCCGCACGAGGCCGGGATCGCCTCCGGCATCGTGAGCACCTTCCACGAGTTCGGCGCCTCCTTCGGCGCCGCGGGCGTGTCCAGCGTGGCGGCCGCCAGCCTGGACGGAACCACGTTGAGCGGCTTCACCCGCGGGTTCGTCGTGGCCGCGGCCGCGGCGGCGGCCGGTGCCGTCGCGGCGGCCCTGATGGCCCCCGGCCGTCCGCACCGCTGACGGCGCTCACAGGAGAGACGCAGGTCACACTCGAAGGGTGTTACATCTTCGCCGGGTCGCGTGTCTTGGGGGGTGGAACAGCAGAAAGCGGTCACCGGGCGTCCCTCCTGGACCGCCCCACAGCAGAACGGAACGACATCATGAGCAAGGTCTGGTTCGTCACCGGTTCGTCGCGCGGCCTCGGCCGTGACTTCGTCGAGGCCGCCCTGTCCCGGGGTGACAAGGTGGCCGCCGCCGCCCGGAACGCCGCGAGCCTTGACGAGCTGGTCGCCACGTACGGCGACGCGGTGCTCCCGCTCGAGATGGACGTGACCGACAAGGCCGCCGTCTTCGAGAGCGTGAAGCGGGCCAGGGAGCACTTCGGCCGGCTCGACGTCATCGTCAACAACGCCGGATACGCCCAGATCGGCGCGGTCGAGGAGCTGAGCGAGCGGGAACTGCGCGACCAGATGGAGACCAACCTGTTCGGCGCGGTGTGGGTGATCCAGGCCGCGCTGCCGTACCTGCGCGAGCAGCGCTCGGGGCACATCATCCAGCTGTCCTCGGCGGCCGGGATCATCGCCATGCCGCTCGGCGGCGCGTACCACGCCTCCAAGTGGGCCCTGGAGGGCCTGAACGAGGCCCTCGCCGGCGAGGTGGCCGACTTCGGCGTCAAGGTGACCATCATCGAGCCCGGCGGTTTCGCCACCAGGTCCGGCAAGAACCCCGACCCGCTCGCCAACGGGCACCTGGCCCGGACCGACCCCGCCTACGACGCCCTGCGCCGGCGCCTGGGCGCGGTCGCCGGAAAGCAGCCCGCCGGCGACCCCGCCGCCGCGGCCCAGGCGCTCCTCAAGCTCGTCGACTCCGACAACCCGCCCCTGCGGGTGCTCTTCGGCCAGGGCTTCTACCCGTTGATCCAGAAGGCCTACGCCGACCGGCTCAAGACCTGGGCCGACTGGCAGGACCTGTCGGCCCAGGCTCACGGCGGCTGCGACCGGTGACCCGCCGGGTCCTGAGCCGGAGCGGCTCCGGCGGCGCCCCTTGTCGCGGGGCGCCGCCGGGGCGGAGGCGTTCGGCACGGCCCGGTGAGCGACGGACGGAGGACCCGGCCGTGCATGCAGGCTTGTATGCGTTCGGCCACCAGGGCAGGCGAAGAAGGAGAAGGACCAGGACATGAGCGACCAGGCCACCAACGCGGCGACCGAGACTTTCCTCGCCTACCGCAACCTGTTGTTCACCGTCGCGTACGAGATGCTCGGATCGGCGGCCGACGCCGAGGACGTCCTGCAGGAAACCTGGCTGCGATGGGTCAAGGCCGACCTGGCACAGGTGCAGGACCAGCGCGCCTACCTGATCCGGATCACCACCCGGCAGTCGCTCAACCGCCTGCGCAGCATGAAGAGCCGCAAGGAGGCGTATGTCGGCCCCTGGCTGCCCGAGCCGCTGCTCACCGCGCCGGACGTGGCCGACGACGTCGAACTCGCCGAGAGCGTGTCGATGGCGCTCATGCTCGTCCTGGAGACGCTGTCGCCGACCGAGCGCGCCGTCTTCGTGCTGCGTGAGGCCTTCGACGTCGGCTACGACGAGATCGCGGCCGCCGTCGGCAAGAGCCCCGCGGCCGTGCGCCAGATCGCCTACCGCGCCCGCCGGCACGTCGACGCCCGCCGCCCTCGCGAGGTCGTCTCCTCCAGCGAGGCCTGGGCGGCTCTGGAGTCGTTCCAGCGCGCGCTCGCGCTCGGCGACCTGCAAGGTCTGCTCGACGTGCTCGCCCCCGAGGTGGTCCTGGTGAGCGACGGCGGCGGCGTCAAGCAGGCCGCGCCGCGGCCCATCATCAGCGCCGACAAGGTGGCCCGCTTCATCCTCGCCGGCCCCAGCAAGGCCCAGGTCACGCTCACGAGTGACCCCACCGTGGTCAACGGCGGCCCGGCGCTCATCATCCGGGTGGACGGCGAGGTCGACGGCGTCATCGCCGTCCGTGTCGAGGGCGCCCGCATCACGGGCCTCTACTATGTCCGCAACCCGCAGAAGCTGACCCGCATCGACGCCGAGACCCCGCTCGCCCTGCGATGAACGGCGGTGGCCCGACAGCCGGGCACCGCACCTGGTGGACGCACCGCGGGCCAGCGGCGACCGCCGCTCAGCGGAACTCGCCGGCGTGCTCCCGCGCCCACTGGGCGAATCCGCGCGCCGGCGCGCCCGTGATCCGCTCGACGGTGTCGGTGGTCAGCTCCGAGCGGGGACGAGCGGTGGCGGCCAGCAGTGCCTCCACCAACGCCGGCGGGCGTCCGTCGGCGAGCATCTGCCGCCGCGCCTCCTCCGCCGGAACGGGCTGGAACCGCAGCGGCCGTTCCAGCGCCTCGCCGAGCAGCCGCACCTGGTCGGCCCTGCTCAGCACCTGCGGTCCGGTCAGCACATGGGTGCCTCCCGCGTGCCGGTCGTCGGTGAGCACCCGCGCGGCCACCTCGGCGATGTCGTCCTCGTGGACGACCGCCGTCCCCGCGATGTCCGGGCCGCGCACCACGTCACCGGCGCGGACCTGCCCGATCCAGCCTCGGGCGTTGGAGGCGATGGTGTCGGCGCGCAGCACGGTCGCGGCGACCCCGGTCTCGGCGATCAGCCGCTCCAGATCGGCGTGCATCTGATTGATCGGGTCGCCCTGCCGCCGCGCGTCGTCGGCCACCCCGGCCGATGACAGGTACACCAGCCTCCGCGCGCGGTGCGCGATCGCCTTGACGACCTGGTCGGCACCATCGGCCGTCAGGAAAGGCCACACCAGGAAGACGGCGTCCACGTCCCGCAGCGGGTCCTCGAGACCGGCGGGATCCGCCAGATCACCCGCCGCCACCTCGACCCGCGGCGGGAGTTCCGCCGTCGCCGTGCGTACCAGCGCGCGCACCGTGACGTTCTCGGACAGAAGACGGGCCAGCACCCGCCGCCCCACGTTCCCGGTCGCGCCGGTCACCAGAATCCTGTGCATGCTGCGTGCAACCGACAGCGCCAGGGCGATCATCCCGCTGTGGCGAACGTCATGCCGGGTTCCGGGCGGTGCGGCCGGGCGAATTGCAGCAGAAACTTAAATAAGTTTCTGATACAGTTCGGCACGTGTCCCCGGAGACCCACCCCGCCGACCTGAGCGTCGCCGACCTGACCCGCGTGATGGAGGACTTCACCCGGATGTCCATCCGTCTGCCGTCGGTGCAGCGGCTGAGCTTCACGACCCTGTCCGTGCTCCACACGCTGGAGCGCGGCGGCCCGAAGCGGCTCAGCGAGCTGACCGCCAGCGAACAGGTCACGCAGTCGGCGATCACCCAGATCGTGACCAAGCTGGAGCGCGAGGGCCTGGTGGAGCGCCGGCCGGACCCGTCGGACGGCCGCGCCGTCCTCGTCCACGTCACGGCCGCGGGCGCCGCGGTCGTGGACGGACGGCGGGCCGAGCGCATGGAGCACCTGGCGGAACTCGCCGAAGGGCTCACGGAGGCGGAAAGGGCGGCCATCACGGCGGCCCTGCCCGCTCTGGCGCGCCTGGTCGACCTCAACGCGCGACGTGAGCGCGACGCGCGCCACCGACCCTGAACTGGAGGCATGACCATGTCGGAGACAGCAGCGGCATCCGTCCGCCACGAGGGGGGCGCCGAGGCCCGGCCGTTCCCGTTGAAGCCGGAGCCGATCCACGTGCCCGACGACGTGCTCACCGACCTGCGGCAGCGCCTGGAGCTGACCCGCCTGCCGGACGACGTGGGCAACGAGGACGGCTACTACGGCGTACGCGCCTCCTACCTGCGAGAACTCGTCGACTACTGGCGTACCGAATACGACTGGCGCAAGGCCGAGGCCGCGATCAACGCCTACGAGCACTACCGCGTCGAGGTCGACGGCGTGCCGGTGCACTTCATGCGCAAGCCCGGAGTCGGCCCCGACCCCACACCTTTGATCCTCACCCACGGCTGGCCCTGGACGTTCTGGCACTGGTCCAAGGTCATCGACCCGCTGGCCGACCCGGGAGCGTACGGCGGCGACCCGGCCGAGGCGTTCGACGTGATCGTCCCCTCGTTCCCCGGCTACGGGTTCTCCACCCCGCTGCCGGACAACCCGGACATGAACTTCTGGAAGGTCGCCGACGTCTGGCACACCCTCATGACCCGCACCCTCGGCCACACCAGGTACGCGGCCGCCGGCTGCGACGTGGGGGCCATGGTCACCGGCCAGCTCGGGCACAAGTACGCCGACGAGCTCCACGCCATCCACATCGGCTCCGGCCAGAAGCTCACCCTGTTCAACGGTGACCGGGCCTGGGACCTCAGCGGCGGCCGGCCCATCCCCGACGGCCTGCCCGCCGACGTCCACGCCCGGATCGTGCAGTTGGACAGGCGGTTCGCCGTGCACCTCGCCGCGCACATGCTCGCCCCGAGCACGCTCGCCCACGGACTGTCCGACTCACCGGCCGGGATGCTCGCCTGGATACTCGAACGCTGGGCGTCCTGGAGCGACAACGGCGGCGACATCGAGACCGTCTTCACCAAGGACGACCTGCTCACCCACGCGATGATCTTCTGGGTGACCAACTCGATCGGCACCTCGATCCGCACCTACGCCAACAACAACCGCTACCCGTGGACCCCGTCCCACGACCGGCAGCCGGTCATCGAGGCGCCCACCGGCATCACCTTCGTCGCCTACGAGAACCCGCCCGGCGTCGGCACCGACCAGCGCGTCCAGAACTTCCTCGACGGCGACCGCGCCCCCTGGTACAACCTCGTCAACCTCAACGTCCACGACCGCGGCGGCCATTTCATCCCGTGGGAGATCCCGGACGAGTGGGTGGACGACCTCCGCCGCACCTTCCGCGGCCGGCGGTAGCCCGGACGGTCCGCGCGCCCGGCAGGCCGCCGGGCGCGCGGATCGGCGCTCCTGACAGAAGACCGGCCCGCGGTCAGGGGATCAGGACCGCTGCCGCACCGGTCGGCGAATCCCCTTCGTCCCGCGCGGGCCGAGGCGGTCGCGGGCCCGCCGTGACCGCTGGTTATGCTCGCTGGCAGGTACCGACCGACATGCGATCTGGAGGCGGAACTGTGACAGAGCGGAAACCACCGGGCGTCAGCTTCGAGTCGTGGATCGACAAGCAGATCCGGGAGGCCACCGAGCGCGGCGCGTTCGACGATCTGCCCGGCGCGGGCAAACCCCTGCCCGACCAGGGCAAGCCGTACGAAGAGATGTGGTGGATCAAGCAGAAGCTGCGCTCGGAGGGGCTGTCCTTCCCGCTTCCCGGCACGCTGGCCCTCCGCAAGGAGGCCGAGGAGGCCCTCGCCGCCGCGTTGGGCGCCCGGACGGAGGCCGAGGCGCGCAGGATCGTCGGCGAGATCAACGAGAAGATCGTCGAAGGCATGCGGAAGCCGCTGTCGGGTCCTCCCCTCACCCTCATGCCGTACGACGTCGAAGAGGTCGTACGCGACTGGCGAGCCCGGCAGCCGGCCAGGACCCCGCCCTCCACCCCCGCCCCGCAACCGCGCGCCCGGCGCTCCCTCTTCGGCAGGCTCTCGAAGAGGTCCTGACCCCCACCGGGACCGGTCGCCCAGGGTCTCGTGAAGTGAGCCCGCCGGTCAGGTCGTGCGGGGCCGGTCGTGACGGCGGTCGCCGCGGCGGCACCCGGCGGTGCCGCCGCCGGCCTTCGCGGACCATGGTCAGGAGCTCACGCGCGTCCGGTGCATGCGATCGTCAGGTGGAGGCCGGCCCTCGTACCGGGCGTACTCGGACGATCCCGACAACACCTCCCGTGCCCCAAGGGCTACGGGCCGGCGCGTGACAGGCGAAACTTTCCGGACAGCCTAGTGCTTCTCCGGATCGGCGGAGAAGCGGGCATAGTGCACGAGGACCGGGCGCAGCCCCCGGCGCTCGTAGAGGCGCTGGGCGCCGGAGTTGGCCGCCAGAGTCCCGATGAGCAGATCGCCGATGCCGAGCCTCTTCAGCTCGTCGTCCACTTCGTCCAACAGCAGCGTGCCGATGCCGTTGCCTCGGTCGGCCGGAGCGACGGAGAGCGTCTGAAGCTCCGCGACACGGCTCCCCGTCACCCAGGTATCGTCGGGCCCGGACTGGATCTCTACGAAGGCGTAACCGACCGCCCGGCTGCCACGTTCGGCAAGCAGGATGAACGAGCCCTCCTCCAGGATCCAACGCCGATAACAGGAACGGCGCAGCTCCCAGGAACGCTCGCCCGCGAGGTACGCGAATCCTGGTTGCACGGACTGGTGGTGCTCGTGAAGCGCCAGCCACAGTGGCTCCAGCCGATCGATGAGCTCAGCCCCTCCCTTGCGGAGCGTGATGTCACCATGGGTGGAGCCGGCTTTACTCATCGCGACTTCTTCTCTTTCTTCTCGACGCACGGGGCGAGGCCCCATCTTCCCCCGCGCAGCCCAGTACATCGTCCCCGGGCACCGCCGAGGCCCGCTCGCCTGCGGCCGAGCAGGGCGTGAAAGCCGTCAGGAGCCGGATCAGGCGCGGCCCTTCGATGAACCGGTCGTTCGGCTCCTGCCCGACATGCCCACGATGGCCGCGCTTGCCGCAGCGAGTGCTGCCCCTACCCACATCACCGCGGAGAGCGACACCCCGTCCACGACCCGGCCGCCGGCGAACGAGCCAAGCGCGATGGAGACGTTGAAGGCACCGATGAAGAGCGCCGTGCCCATCTCCCCGCCACCCGACCGCATGATCCATAGTTGCAACGTCACCGACACGCCGCCGTAGCCCAGGCCCCACAGCACGAGCACGATCAGGGGCAGACCGACCAGGGGCAGCGCCGCCGCGGAAAGTGCCACCAGCAGAGCCAGTATCACCAGGACCGGCTTGGGGTTCCTGGCCGCCCGTACGCCTGCCACGAAGTTGCCGGCCACACCCGCGGCCCCGTACAGGAGCAGCGCGGCGCTGACGAAGGCGGGACCGGCATGCGAGACCTGCTCCAGAAACGGCCGGACGTAGGTGTAGGCCGCGAAGTGGCCCGACACGATCAAGACCGTCACGACGAGGACGACCTTGAGCGGACCGGAGAGCCAGGCGAGCCTCCCTTCCGACGTGCGGGCGGGGGTCTCGTGGGGCGACGGCTCGGACGCGCGGGCTCGGGACTCACCAGGCAGAGATGGCAGAGTGGTGGCCAGTAGCGCGACCAGGGCCAGGGCCAGCATCCCCATGGAAATGAACGCGGTCCGCCACCCCGCGAACGACGCGACGAACGCCGCCAGGGGCACCCCCAGTACCGAGGCCACCGACACCCCGGCCATGATGATCGACGTGGCCCGCCCCACGGACCTTTCGGGCACCAGCCGTAGGCCGAGTCCGGCCGCGAAGGCCCAGAACCCGCCGATACTCACCCCGGTCAGCACCCGGGCGGCCAGCATGACGGAGTAGTTCGGCGCGAAGCCACCCAGCAGGTTGGCCACCGCAAGCAGCGTCATCAGCACCAGCAGTGTGACACGCCGGTCGAGCCGCCGGGTGGTGATCGCCAGCACGGGCGCGGAGACGGCGGCGACCAATCCGGGCGCCGACATCATCAGCCCGGCCGTCCCGTCGGAGACGCCCAGGGTGGCGGCGATCGAAGTCAGCAGGCCGACAGGCAGCATCTCGCTGGTCACGATGGTGAAGGTGCCCACCGAGACCGAGGACACGGCGAGCCAGCGCGGCCGGTCGACGGTGGAAACGTCAGTCATGGTCATGCCGGCCAGCTTTCTGCCGACCACCAGCGGGAACAATGGCGAAGCTCGAAGGCTTGGTTTAGGTGAGCTAAAGCGATCAGATGGAGGCGACGATGGAGTTCAGGGAGCTGGAGTGCTTCGTCGTGCTCAGCGAGGAGTTGCACTTCGCACGTACGGCCGAGCGCCTCTACCTGTCACCTGGCCGGGTGAGCCAGCTCATGCGCTCGCTGGAGTCCAGGGTCGGCGGCCGGCTCTTCCACCGGACCAGCAGGCACGTGCGCCTCACACCGTTGGGCGAACGTTTCCTCGCCGACCTGCGCCCCTCCTACGACGGTCTGGTGAACGCGGTCAGCCGGGCCAAGGCGGCCGCCCGCGAGGTGACAGGCGTGATCAGGATCGGCTTCCTGGACACGCCGACGGAGATCGTCACCGACAGCGTGCGCGCTTTTGAGCGCCGGTACCCGGGGTGCGAGGCGGAGCTTGTGGAGATCCCGCTCTCCGACCCCTTCGGAAAGTTGCGGGCCGGGCAGGTGGACATCACGTTCACGCTGCTCCCCGTGGACGAGCCCGACCTGGCGACGAGTGAAGGGCTGAACCGGGTCCCGTACCACCTCGGTGTCTCCTCGCGTCACCCGCTGGCCACCCATGTGAGCATCGCCGCGGAGGAACTGGCCGACGTATCCCTGATCGGCCTGCACGGCTCGGCTACGCGTACGTGGCGCGAGCAGGTGGCACCGTCCGTCACTCCTTCCGGCCGTCCCATTCCCCGGGCCGGTACGGTGGCCACCAGCCAGGAGGGTCTGAGTCAGGTGGCGCTCAATCGGGGCGGCATGTTGTTCTGCACCCCCACGGCGGCTCACCACAGGCGGCCGGACATCAGTTTCGTCCCCGTCGTGGGACTGCCTCCCTCGGTCCTCGGCCTGGCTTGGGTGAAGGCAGTCGAGACAGCGGCGATCCGGGCGTTCAACGAGACGGCCGTCGGGCACGCGGCCCGGAGAGCGGTCCTGGTGTGATTTCTCCCGTGAGAATCGGCCCCGGAAAGACCTCGCCCGCCCCGCTGCAGCGTCGTCCCGCCCCGCACCGCCCCGAGTGACGCACGCCAGCGCCTCGGCCCGGCGGCTGCTGGCGGCCATGAGTGACGTACCGGCCCTCGTCCTGGACCGGCGCAACGACGTCCTCGCATGGAACCAACTGGACCACGCGCTGCTCGCCGGACACCTGGCGCCCGAGAGCCCTGACACACCCGCAACCCATCCCAACGTGACCCGGATGCTGGCCGATGTCGCGCCGCCGGAGCGGCAGGGCTCGGCGGTGGCGCGGGTGTCGCCGGGGTTCAGTCTCGCGATGATTCGCCGCAGTGCGACCTGGGACGGGCTTCCTTCCACGGCGAAGACTGCTCGTTCTTCAGGGCAGCACGGTCGCGGGTGCGGAGGTGCGCGGGCGCGCCGTCCTGGGCCACGCGCTTGACCGAACCGGACCAGAGTCCGTATCGTGTCGTCCAGCCAAGTAAGCGGACCATAGTCCGATAAATTGAGGAGTCGGCACACGATGGGCAAACTGCTGCACATCTCCGCCTCGCCCCGTGGTGAGGCGTCGGAGTCGTTGCGGATCGCGCGGGTGTTCACGGAGGCATACCAGGAGGCCCACCCCGGTGACGAGGTCGAGCACTGGGATCTGTGGGACGGGTCGCTGCCGGACTTCGCCGTCGGGGCCAGGGCGAAGATGACGGTGTTCGGTGGGAACGAGCCGCAGGGCGCCGAGGCCGAGGCGTGGGAGGCGGCACGCAGGACGTTCGAGAGGTTCGACTCCGCCGACCGGCTGCTCTTCAGCGTCCCGATGTGGAACGCGTCGGTGCCGTACGTGCTCAAGCAGTTCATCGACATCGTCAGCCAGCCCGGCTGGATCTTCACCGTCGACCCGGTGACCGGGTACGGCCATCAGCTGGCGGGGCGCGGCAAGCGGGTCGCCGTCGTCTACACCAGCGCGGTATGGGGACCGCCTCTCGGCCCGGAGTTCGGCAGCGATTTCCAGTCGACGTTCTTCGACGACTGGCTTCGCTGGACCGGGCTGACCGATATCCAGGAGATACGGTTCCATCCCACCCTCACCGGCGACTGGGACGAAGCGCGGCGTGAGGCAGACGCGCGGGCCCGGGACATCGCGAAAGTCTTCTGATGGCCCTTTCCGAGGAGGAGGGGCTGCGGCTCGTCCGGGAGTACGGCGCGGCGGAGCGGTGGCTCGCGGTGCTCGTGACGCTGCGGTCGGACGGGCAGCCGTCGGTCAGCGTCGTCAACGCCGGGGTCCTGCCGCATCCGGTGACCGGGACCGCCACGGTAGCCTTCGTGGCACGCGGGGGCACCGCGAAGCTGACGAACCTGCGCCGGGACCCGCACGCCACGCTCGTCTTCCGGGCCGGATGGGAGTGGGTCGCCGTCCGGGGAACCGCCGAGCTCGCCGGTCCCGACGATCCGCTACCGGCAGTCGGCCCCGACCGGCTGCCGGGGCTGCTGCGCGACATCTACCACGCGGCCGGTGGGAACCACTCTGACCTGGCCGAATACGACCGCGTGATGGCTGAGGAGCGCCGTACGGCCGTGCTGCTGTGGCCTACCCGATTCACCACCAATCCCTCTGGTACAGAACATCAGGAGCACGGATGACAACAGATGCTTCCGCGACGCCACCCGTCGCGGCCGGCACGGTGCAGGTCTGGTCGGACCTGCTGTGCCCGTTCGCCTACGTCGGCCTGCTACGGCTGCGCCGGGCGCGCCGGCGGCTCGGGCTGGACGGAGTCGCCCGGCTCGAGCACCGGACGTTTCCCTTGGAGCTGTTCAACGGCCCGCACCCCCGCCGTGGCACCGACACCGAGGCCGTCGGACTGGGGCAGATCGAACCCGAGGCGGAGTTCCGGGTCTGGACCGCCGCCGACGACCTCTACCCCCACACCGTGCTGCTCGCCGCCGAGGCCGTGCACGCCGCGAACGCGCAGAGCCTGGAGGCCGGAGAGGAACTCGACCTCGCGTTGCGCCGCGCGTTCTGGACCCACTCCCGGTCGATCAGCCACCGGCAAGTAATCCTGGAGATCGCGGGCGAACTGGCGGACCGCGTCGTCGACGTGACCGAGCTGGCCACCGCGCTGGACAGCGGCCGGCACCGGGCCGACGTCATGCGCGACTTCGCCATCTCCCAGACCGACGCCATTCCAGGCAGCCCGACCTTCCGCCTCCACGACGGAACCACCGTCAACAACCCTGGCATCCAGGTGCACTGGGAGGGGCCGTGGGCCGCAGGCTTCCCCGTCGTCGACTCCCACGACCCCCACGTGTACGACGACCTGCTCAAACGAGCCGCTCAGTCGTGACCGTCAGGGCCGTGCTGCGGCGGGTCGTCGTCGGCGTGCTGGAGACCAACTGCTGGATCCTGCACGCCCACGGCGACCGCCGGGCACTGATCGTGGACCCAGGAGATGAGCCGGGTCGCGTCCTGGACGCCGTCGCCGACCTGGACGTGGTCGCCGTGCTCCTCACCCACGCACACTTCGATCATGTTCTGGCCGTGCCCGAGGTCGTCGAGGCGCTGGGCGTCCCGGTTCTCGCGCACCCCGCCGACCAGCCCGTATGGCCGCACGAGATCGCGACCGCTCGCCGCACCGGCCACTGGGACGCGGGCACCGCGACGGCCGACATCTCTGCGCGCGATCCCGCTCGGCTGGCTTTCCCCAGTGATGCCCGGCTGTGGGATGGCATGTCCGTACCGATCCTGGACGGCGAGATTCTCCATATCGGCCCCCTGCCGGTCCGTGCCCTGCACACCCCTGGACACACCCCGGGAGGGCTGACACTGGCCGTGGAATCGCACCTGCTCACCGGGGACACCCTGTTCCCCGGCGGGCCGGGACTCACCGGCCCGCCGCTGTCGGACTTCGCGGTCGTCATCCGGTCCGTACGCACGCTTCTCGGGTTTCCCGGCGCGACACGCATCCATCCCGGGCACGGCCCCGACACCACCGTCGCGACCGAACTCCCGCACCTCGACGACTGGATCGCGCGCGGTTGGTAAGCGCGAAGCACCACAAAACCGGTATGGCCGGTGCCGATGGCGGCGATCCGGCCGGGGGGCGGTCCGAGGTTCGGCGCGCAACACGTCGAGCGCCGCGTGGCCGATGCGTCACCGACGACCGGTGAACGCTTTGACGAGGCGCGTGATCGTCCCTGCGGTACGCGTTGTGGCGGGCACCTTGAGTCTCAGCTCCACCTCCGCGGTGGGACTGCCGGCCCGCGCTCCGATCCTTCTGAGGACGCTCAACGCCACCCCGTCGCCGATCTCGATGATCTCGACATCGCCTCGGCCGTTCCTCCAGGGGATCGGGGCCCCGAACTCCTGGACGCCGTCGAAGAAGGTGAACGTCTCGCGGTAGGTGCGTTCGTCGCCGGCGCCGGCGAAGGGATCGCGATCGAGGATCGCCGCGAGCCGGTCAAGGGGACGCACGAACGCGGCATCGGCGTAGCCGCTGACCGTCAGCAGTCGCGGCGCCGCGCGACGTACCACCTCGGCCGGCGCGGCGTCGCCGGTCTCGATCACGACCGTTCCGTTCGTCTGGAACGACCGTGCCGACGACGCTCCCGCCTCGAGCAGCGCGTCCTCCAGTATGGACCGGCTGGGGCTGTTGCGATGGCCCAGGTTCATGTTCCGGTAGAAGACGACGAAGGCTGCAGACATGCGAAAGGAGCTCCAGGTTCTGCGGTGATCAACGGGGCTGTAACCGGTACTTTCCGGCAAGGTCATCGGCGGGCGGCGAAGCACGTGCGGATGCCGGCGAGGAGTCGCGGCCCCTCCTGCGCGGCATGGTGTCCGCCCCTGCCGTACTCCACGAACCCGGTGACCCTAAGCGGATGCCCCCGGTGGCCGTACGCGGCCGGCAGCGGCGTGACCCGCTCCCCCGCCCACGCGCCGAGAGACGAACCGCCGATGAGAACAATGGCCGACACCAGCCGGCTCCTTCCGATCCATGTGCTCCGTCGGCCAGGCTAGGAGGAATTGCGGACACTTTTCGCCCTCTTAAGGATCACGACAGCGATCTCGGCACCATGCTCGACCAGCGAAGCGAACGGGCGCGGCGGAGCCCGTGCCTCCTCACGCGGGCCGGGCGAACGCCTCCCGCAGGAAGGACAGGGCTTTTTCGCACTCCTTCAGGAGAGGGCCGCGCATGCCTGATTCCAGCCAGAAGGTGACCGCGACGCGCATCGCGTCCGTGATGGCGTGCGTGAGCACGTGGGCACGTAGTTCGGTGTCGTGGGTCCTGGGGCCGTCGGCGAGCAGGGCCGTCACGAAATGTTCCTGGCCTCCGCGCCAGACGAGCTGGAACATCCGCGCCTGGAGAGCGGGCACCGTCTGGACCAGGCGGTATCCGCGCAGGGTGCGCGCCGGATCTCCGGCGCTCAGGCCGGCGAGCATCGCGCGCGCCACGAAGTCGACGTCGGTCTCTCCTGGCCGGCGCTCGGCCAGCGCCTCGCGGGTCGCCTCCTCGACACCTTGTCCGCCGAGAAGGACGTCCTCCTTGGCCGGGAAGTAGCGATAGAACGTCCGCGGCGAGACATCGGCCGCCGCCGCGATCTCCTCCACGGACACGGCCTCGTACCCCTTCTCCTCGAAGAGGCGGAGAGCGACATCGATGATCGCTTCCTGGGTGCGCTTCCTCTTGCGCGCGCGCAGGCCGGTGTCCTCACTGCTGCTGGCCCTCATGGCCTCAGCGTAGCGATCAACTGACACTCGCGCCAAATGACAGGATTGCCAAATGGCAGATGTGTCACTAGTGTCCCATGGCATGCGACTCAACGACACGATCAACCAGTTCCACCGGTCATACAGTGACCACGACATCGAGGGATTGCTGACCCACCTGGCCGAGGACGTCACCATCCAGTTCCCGACCGGCCCACAGCCCATTCGCGGCAAGAAGAACATCGGGCCGGTCTGGACAATGGTGTTCACCACGCTGATCCCCGACATCCGCCAGGAGCTGCTCTCGACAGTGGCGCATGAACAGTTCGCGGCCTGCGAGTTCATCGAAACCGGAACGCTCACCATCCCGGCCGAAGCAGCCGGCCCGTTGGGCCTCACCCCCGGCGGGCGGCCCTATTCGATGAACATGGCCTCGTTCTTTCACTTCGACGACGAAGGCCTCATCGACGAGATCCGTTCCTACTGGGACACGGGGAGCTTCGCAGATCAGATCGGGATCGACATCGCCGTCATCCGCTCCCTGCAGGCTCGCGCACACTCGGCAAGAAGCAGCTGACGAACCGCTGCGCACCCGGAGCCGACAGGCTCCATTTCGACACCGGCCTCAGCAGGCGCAACGTCGCCCGAGCCGGCGCCGCGTGCCGTTCAAGGATGTGCCGGTGCCACCATCGATCACGGCGGCACACCGGACACCGCGCTCATCCTCGAGTACTACTGACCGGTCCTCTGCGTCGCCGGCTCCCTCGGACACCTGGAATCGTTCGATGACGACCTCTAAGTTGACCTTTTCGGTCCCGCCACCATCAAACCCGCATAAGCAGGTGGGCGATCCGGGCATCGGCGGACCGGTCCGCGGGCCGCCTCCGGCGGACCTCCTTCCCGCCGGTCAGGCCAGTCGTCGTCCGCCATCATCCGCTGGTGAGAGGCGTGCCGCGGTAGGTGCGCCAGACGGTGATGTCGTAGCCGATGCCCAGGGCGGCGCCGAGCAGGAGCGGGGCGCCGACGACGAACAACGGGCCGCTGAGCAGCAGGGTGGCGACCATGGGGCTGACGGAGACCGCGACACTGCGCGCCACGCCGGTCACGCTGGCCGCCGTGGTGCGGTGCGCGGGCGCGACGACGGCGGCGGTGAAGGCCTGGCGCGCCGGTACGTCGATCTTGGAGAACACCTGGCGGGCCAGCAGGAGGGCGACGGCGCCGCCGAGCGTGGGCGCGAACGGGATGCCGGCCAGCAGCAGGTTGGCGACAGCGTGCGGGAGCAGCATCGCCGTCAGCAGACCGCGCCGGGCGACCAGCAGGGGCGCGGCCGACTGGGCGAGGGCGGGCAGGAGGTTGGCGGCGGAGAACACCAGGCCCAGCTGAGCGGTGGTGGCTCCGTAGTGCCGGGCGAACCACCAGGCCAGGACGGCTTGCACGGCCAGCCCGCCGGAGAAGGCGTCCAGGGCGAAGAGCCCGGCCAGGCGGCGAACGGACCACGGTACCGGCCGGTGATGATCCTCCGGGCCCCCGGTGGGCTCCCCGCCGGCGTTGTGCTCGGACCCTGCGGTGGGCTCCAGCCCGGCGGTGCGCTCGGGGACGGCGGTTGGCTCGGGATCTATGGTCGGCTCCCGCCCGGCGGTGGGCTCGGGGGCGGCGTCCCGGGGTGGGGCCTCTACGTCGGCCGACAGGCGCAGGAACAGCATCACCGTGCAGGCGGCCAGGACCGCGTACAACGCGAAGGCCGCGTCGGCGGCCGACACCCACCGCTGCGTGCCGAGGACGGCGGCGGCCAGCCCGCCCGCGGCTCCCGCCGCCGACGCCACGACGTTGTAGCAGGTGAAGACGCGGGTGTGCCGGGAGGGACGGCAGGTCTGGGCGAGGATCGCCTGCTCGACACCCGAGAAGGGACTGTTGTCGTTGGTGGAGGGCGAGATGGTGCCGACGAAGGCCGCGGCGACCAGGAGAGGGTAGGACTCGCTCAGCGCGAAGACGACTCCGGCCAGCGCCATCAGGCAGCCGCACGCGATCAGCGTGCGCCGCCGCCCCCAGGTGTCGGCGAACAGCCCGAGCGCCAGGCCTGCCACCACCGACCCGGCGGAGGCCGCGGCCAGCAGCAGCCCGGTCTGCCATGGCGCGTCGCCGTCCTGGGCCAGCAGCTCGGCCAGCAGCACGCTGGTGCAGCCGTATCCGAACGTCCGCGCCGCCCGCGCCGCCACCACCAACCGCCCGTTGCGCCCTACTTCGGAGAGAAACAGGACGTTGACCTGCAGGTTCACCATGCGGCATGGTGCCCCACCCGACCGGCCTCCGCACGGCGAATCACCGAAGGTTTGGCCGATCAAAGGTGCGCGGCGGTCGTCAGGACGGGTGCTCCGGCGTGCTCGGCGAGGCCGGAGCGCCCGCCCAGGACGTCGTCGGCACCTTCGGGAACCGCGACACGCGAATTACGGCGGGCCGATGTGGAACGTGCGGCTCGATCACGGCGCTCCCGGTCCTGGTCGTGTCCGTGCCGGCCCAGCGGCAGTTCATCTAAGGCGTGGCCCGCACCGGGCTGAAGGGCTGAGGCCGTCTCCCCGCCTGTCAACCGCCGGCGTCGAGGGCCTCGGCCATCCGGTCGAGGGCGTCGAGGAGGGTCTCGGCACGGGCGGCGTCGAGGGGCGCGGTCATCCGGCGCTCGATGGTGAGCACGTCGGCGCGCGCCGCACGCAGCCGGGCGCGGCCTTCGTCGGTGAGCCGGGTGGGCAGCGCCCGCCCGTACGGGGCGGTGGAGGGACGCTCGACCAGGCCGGCGTCCTGCAGGTTGCGCAGCACGACGTTCATCGACTGGCGGGTGACGAACGTGCCCTGGGCCAGCTGGGCGTTGGACAGACCCGGCTGCTGGCCGAGTAGTTCGAGGCAGGCGTACTGCGGCGTGGTGAGACCGTGCTCCCGCAGCGCGGCGTCCATGGCGGAGCGGAGCGCGGCCTGGACCCTCTTGAGCTGGTACCCCATGCTGCGCCCGAGCTCGATGGAGGCGTCGTCTTGCTTCATGTCAGTATTTTGACATAGAGTCCCTCATGTCAAAATGCTGACATCAAAAGGAGCAGTCATGACCGTTTCCGGAGTCGACTTCGTCGCCCTGCAGGTGCGCGACCTGGAGGCCTCGGCGGCCTTCTACGAGAAGCACCTCGGCCTGCGCCGCGATCCCGCCGGGCCGCCGCACGCGGTGGTCTTCGCCACCAGCCCCATCCCCTTCGCCGTGCGCGAGCCGCTGCCGGGCGTCGACCTGGACCAGGCGGAACGGCCGGGCCTCGGCGTCGCCCTGTGGCTGAAGGCCGACGACGCCCAGCGCCTGCACGACGACCTCGCCGGCGCGGGCGTGCCGATCGTCGCGGCCCCCATCGACGGCCCGTTCGGCCGCACGTTCTCCTTCGCCGACCCGGACGGGTACGTTGTCACCGTCCACGACCGGTGACGACCACCGGGCCACGGGTACGGGCACCATTGCACGTGCGAACCCGCCCGCCGGGCGTACGCCGGGCGGGCGGGCGCGTGTCTGGGGGCCGGAGTGCCGGGTCACCGTCGGCCCTATGAGCGGCTTCCCACCTACTGACGCTGCCACCTGGACCACGACCACCTCGCTCGCTACCACAGCCCGCGCGTTCCCCACCGAAGACCCCGGCCCCCGGTGGTCCACCGACGCAGACGGCCGACGGCGCTATGAGGTCGGCTACATCTACCTCACCGTGCACGAAGCCTCATGGCTGCGCCCCGATCACCTGGAACTGTGCTTCATGGCCGCCACCAGCACCATGAGCCGTCTGTTCAGGAACTCGATGTCGATCCGGGACTTCTTCGCCACCCTGGCGATCCGCAACTCAGGGCTGCTCTGCGTGCTGGATGTGGAGGACGACGGGAAGATCGTGGTGTCGGCGGGGAACCGGCGACTGTTCGAACCCCTGGACGGGACACGGTGGACCTCGATTTCGGACCTGCTGTCCACGGACGGCCTGATCACCTGATCAACTCGATCCCTTCCAAGGGACCGCCTCAGCTCGGTCGACCAGGCTTCGATGACGACGCTCACGACCAGGCCGAATGCCGGCTGCTGGACGACGGGCGTGGCGACGAGGCCGCCGAGTACGTCCTGGCGGTCCCCCGGCATCGCCTAGGGGGCGATCCCCGCGGCCGGTAGCAGGCGGGTCAGGGCCTCGGCGGATTCGGGGTGCCGGGACACAAGGGCCGCCGCCTCCGCCGACGCGGAGTGACCGGGAAGGACGACCGCTGGGCTCGTGCCGGCGGCCGGTGTCATCCACGTTCCCTCGTAGCCGAGCAGCGCGGCCACGGCGTCGCAGGTCGCCGGGTGCGCGGTCAGGAGGCCGGTCACCGGGCCGGCGGGCCGGGGGACGGGTACGACCGCCTGGGGGGCCGGGCCGGAGGCGGGCGCCCAGGGGGGCACCCAGGCGTCCACGGCGGCGAGGGTCCCGGGGAACGTGCGGCCCGCCTCGCGGACGAGCACGGGCACCAGCTCGGGCGCCTGGTCGCGCAGGGTGGTGATCAGCTTGGGCAGCCACGGGAGCAGCACGCCGTCCGGCAGCCGCGCGAAGGCCTTGGAGATCACCTCGACCACGAACGGCGCCAGCGTCGGGACCGGTTCGAGCGCCTGGACGAACCCGCTGATGTACAGGGGGAACGACGGGACGACCAGCGGGTTGGCGAGCAGCTCGTCGCAGCGGGCCCGCAGCTCGGCCAGGGGAAGCGTGCCGAGCCGTGACTGGGCGGCCCACAGCAGCGCGACCTTGGCCGGCGCGGACGGGTGTGACTGCCGTACGGCGATCTCCAGCTGGGCCCGGTCGCAGCCGAGGGAGATGGCGAGGCCCTCCATCGTGAACAGGAACCCCAGCATGGCCGCCACCTGCCGGACTCCGGTGTCCTCGTCCACCGAGGCGGTGGGCAGCAGCGTGCAGTAGTGCGCGTAGCCGGCGGTGACGAACTCCCGGCACCAGGCGGGCAGCTCCGGCTCGGTGGCGCGGTAGTGGGCGAGCAGGCGGCGGATCCGGCTCAGCACTTCCGGGGCGTCGTCGACCGTCCGCTCGGCGGCCAGCAGCTCCACGGCGCGTTCCCCGAGCTCCTCGGCGAACCTCCGGCCGCCCAGGAAGACGATGGCGTCCTCGACGGCCGCGAGAGCGGTGGCGGCGCTCGCCGCCGGGTCCCGGACGGCGCGGCGCAGGCGCTGCTCCAGCACCTGCTCGACGGTGACGCCCTCGTAGCCCAGCTCGATGAGGGAGCGCTGGTGGCGGCCGAGGTCCAGGTCCCAGCTCTCCTGGATCGACCGCTCCCCCAGGCCGCGCGAGCCCATGATCGGACGGGCGGCCCCCTGCGGCAGCAGGCGCCGCAGGACCCACAGCAGGTCGGAGCAGGGCCGCAGCTCGGGACGGGCGTCCAGGTCGAGCAGCGCCCGCTGCACGTTGCGCTTGTCCAGCGCCAGCCCGAGCGGCGCCAGCCGGTCGTGGACGTCGCGGGCCAGCGGCGGGAGCGCCTCGTACCCGACCTGGCCGATCCGGTCGCCGCCGAGGAGGATCTCGCACAGGCGCCGCACGTCGCGGCGTCCGGGCACGACGTCCTTCTCGATGCACGTGACCGCGGCGTCCTGGAAGTCGTACGGCGTCGGGCGGGCCCGGTTGCGCAGGCCGGCGAGCAGGATGGAGGTCTCGAACACGGCGATGGCGTCGGCGGTGCTGGCCAGGTAGCCGTTGCGGCGGGCCAGGCGGACGATGTCGACGCACCAGCCGAGCAGCTCGTCCTCGTCGAGGCCGCCGAGGGCGGGCGGGCTGGACAGGAAGCCGGACAGCCGGTCGCCGGCCGGCCCGGCGGGAGCGGCGGGCGGGGCGGCGGCCGGGCTCTTGCGGCTCCCCTTCTGGCCCTGCAGCCGGAACGGGGTGACACCGCCGCGCGCCACGGCCTTCGTCCAGGTCGCGGCGGCGATCGACACCGAGCCGGAGGCCAGCCCGAACTGCGCCTCGATGGCCGAGTGGCTGGAGGGGATGAGCCCGTACAGCCAGCGGGTGGGGGTGCGCGGGGTGATCTCGTAGGCGGGCGCCCCCGGGGCCAGGCCGAACTGCTCGACGCGGCCGGCCGCGTGGTAGGCCCCGCAGACGTACATGCACCGCGCCGGGTCGGCCCCGGAGGCGGCGAGGTGCTCGCGCATGCGGGTCCACATGTACCGCTCGCGGTCCTCGTCGACGGCCTCCCGGCCGTCGCCGGCGGGGCGGAGGCGGCGGAAGAGGCTGCCGATCAGCACCATGACCTGCCGGTAGGTGTCGTGGTCGGCGCCGGCGAGGGGCTGCTCGACGTACTGGTCCCACCATTCCGACCAGTGCCGCACCTTGCCGTGGTGGAGCAGGTGGGCCTCCAGCTCGGCGAAGCGCGGCCGCAGGTCGCCGATCTCGACGCCGACGGCGTCGCCGTGCAGGGCCCCGTCCTCCCCGCCGGCCGGGGACGGCTCATCCGGCTCGGCCTGCTCGTCCGGCCGGGCCGTCTCGCGGGGCAGCCACTGGAAGACGTGGTCGGCGGAGCGGTCGACCAGCACCAGCTCGACGCCGGGGGTCTCCAGCGCGTAGGCGATGGCCTGGTACTCGGCCGAGGCCTCGGTGATGGGCGCGACGACGCTGAGCGGTCCCTCGACGTCCGGCGGGAAGCCCTCGGCCTTGGAGGCGAACGCCTGCAGCGCCACGGGGAGGCGGCAGTTGCGCAGTTCGCCGAGCAGCGGGGTGAGGTCCTCGCAGAGTTCGAGGTAGACGACCTCGGGCCGCTTCTCGCGCAGCCGTCTCGCCATGGCGAGCGCCGAGGCGGGCGAGTGGTGGCACACGGGGAAGATCTCGAGTTCCTCCCGCAGCGCCCGGTCGACGTCGTCGACCATGCCCGACAGGATGCCCGCGAGGGCGTCCGGCTCGGCGGCGAAGGCCTCTGCGGCGTCCATGAGCTGCCGGCGCAGGGCGGCGAAGGGCCCCGCGGGCGCGCCGCCGTCCAGCGAGCCCGGGACCGCGTGCCCGTCGGGCGGGGCCGGGACGGCGGACGCCCGGCCGCCGTCGCTCGCGGACGCCCGCACGATGCCGCCGCCCGCCGGGAAGGAGTCGGAGGTCATGAGAGCGTGGCGATCGCCTGGCGGCCGCCTTCGAGGAAGTCCTCCCACGGCCCGCCGTCCTTCTTGCTGCGAGGCTCGACCACACCGTGCCAGTACTTGTTCAGGATGGCGAGGTCCTCGGGGCTGCGCCGGGCCAGTGAGCCCACCAGCGAACCGGCGAGCGTCGCGGCGCGCAGCGTGCGGTCTCCGAAGAAGTGGCTGTGCAGGATGGCGTCCTCCAGCACGCCGATCTGCTCGGCGGTGGACAGCGACGACTCCAGCCTCTCGTCGTCGCTCGCCGCCGAGGCCGACGCCGACCGCAGGTCGGCGAAGCTCTGCAGCAGGATGTCCAGCAGCGTGGGGGGAACGTCCAGCTCGATCCGGTGGCGGCGGAGCAGTTCGGTGGTGCGGAAGCGCACGATCTCCGCCTCGCTGCGTTTGCTGGTCACCACCGGGATGCGGACGAAGTTGAAGCGCCGCTTCAGCGCCGAGGACAGGTCGTTCACCCCCCGGTCGCGGCTGTTGGCGGTCGCGATGATCGAGAAGCCGGGCTTTGCGAACACGATGTTGTCGTCGTCGAGCTCGGGGATGGACACGTACTTCTCGGACAGGATCGAGATCAGCGCGTCCTGCACGTCGCTGGTGGAGCGGGTCAGCTCCTCGAAGCGCCCGATGACGCCCCGCTCCATCGCCGTCATGATCGGCGAGGGGATCATCGAGTCGCGGGACTGCCCCCGCGCGATGACCATGGAGACGTTCCACGAGTACTTGATGTGGTCCTCGGTGGTGCCGGCGGTGCCCTGGACAACGAGGGTGGAGTTGCGGCAGATCGCGGCGGAGAGCAGCTCGGCCAGCCAGCTCTTGCCGGTGCCGGGGTCGCCGATCAGCAGCAGGCCGCGGTCGGAGGCGAGGGTCACGATGGCGCGCTCGACGAAGCTCCGGTCGCCGAACCACTTCTGCGGGATCTCGCGCTCCAGCCCGTCGGAACGCTCGGAACCGAGGACGAACAGCCGCACCATGCGGGGGCTGAGCCGCCAGGAGAACGGCTTGGGCCCGTCGTCGACGGACTCCAGGTAGTCGAGCTCGGCGGCGTACTTCACCTCGGCGGGGGCACGCAGCATGTCGTCGGTCATATGCGGTCTCCTAGGTGAGGAAGCTCTTGAGCTCGAAGACGAGTTTGCGGATGTGACCCGAGATCACCGGCGTGCCGAGGTCCTTGAACCGCTCCCGGAACCACGGGTTCACGATCTGACTGCCGGAGCTGTTGACCGAGCCGACCGGGATGAACCTCACGCCGGAGCGGTGCACCGCCTCGATGCCGTCGAACAGCGGCTGGGACCGGTCGAACTCGTAGAAGTCGGAGATCCACACCATGACGGTGTCGCGCGGGTTGGTGATCTTGGGCCGGGCCATGGCCATCGCCACCGGGCCGTCGTTGCCGCCGCCGAGTTTGGTGCGCAGCAGCACCTCGAACGGGTCGTGGACCCACGGCGTCAGGTCGAGCGCCCGGGTGTCGTAGGCGATCAGGTGCACGTCGACCTTGGGCAGGCCCGCGAAGATCGACGCCAGGATCGTGCAGTTCACCATCGAGTCGACCATCGACCCGGACTGGTCCACCACCACGATCAGCCGTGCGGGGGTGGTGCGGCGGGCGGTGTGCCGGTAGTACAGCCGGTCGACGTACAGCCGCTCGTCCTCGGGGCTCCAGTTGGTGAGGTTCTTCCAGATGGTGCGCTCGAGGTCGAGGTTGCGGAACACCCGCTTGGGCGGCACCGACCGGTCGATCTCGCCGACGCTGGTCTGCTCGACCTGGGTGCGCAGCACCTCGGCGACCTCGTCGACGTACCTGCGGATCAGCGCCTTGGCGTTGGCCAGCGCGACCCCCGACAGGTTGGCCTTGTCGCGCAGCAGCTGCTCGATCAGCGACATGCTGGGCGTCAGCTGCCGGGCCAGGACGGGGTCGGCGAGCACGTCGCGAAGGCGCATCCGGCGGACGAGGTCGCCCTCCAGGGCGGCCAGGGTTCCGGACAGGTCGCCCGCCCCGGGGCCGTCGCCGAGCGCGCGCCGCAACCATCCGGCGTCGTTCTTCCAGCCCGCGAGCCGCGTGGCGGTCACGCTGCCGGCCCCGGTGGAGAAGACGTTGAGCAGCAGCTTGGACACCAGGGCCGCGCGGCGCACCTCGGCCTCGCCGACGGGGCCGGGGTCACCGCCCGCGGCGTCGTCCCCCGGCTCGAGGAGGCCGTCGAACTCGCCGGCCAGCTCCGGGAAGCGTTGCACGAGGGTGTCGGCCGACACCGACGGGTCGAGCAGCGCGGGCGGCAGGCCGAGGTCGCCGACGACGGCGACGCTCGCGGCCTCCAGGGTGTGCTGCTCGTCGGAGTCGAACAGCCGCGCCAGCAGGCGCCAGTAGAGCACCTGGCGCCGGTTCTCGTGGGCGCCGGTCATCGGGTCGCTCATTTCCGCAGCAGCCGTCCCGCCCGCTCGCGCAGCACCGCCACCGCGTCGCCCGATTTGGCCTCGGCCTTGGCGACCTTGGGGTCGGTGGGGCCGAGCGCCCAGTCGCCGCTGTGGGCGGCGACCGGCTTGCGCTTGACGGTGGCCTGGACGGCCAGCGGCTGCAGCGTCCAGCGTCCGCCGTCCCAGCGCACCAGGCCGAGGCAGGCGGAGGACGCGGCGACCAGCTCGGGGGTGAGCGGGCCGCAGGCCGGCAGGCGGGCCGTGTCGGCGACGATCACGTTCCCGCCGAGGTCGAACGCCACCGCGCCGTCCTCGCCCGGGGTGGCCGTGTAGCCCTCGACGAGCACGGGCTCGCAGATGCGCGCCGGGTGGCGGTCGAGGGGCCGCACGGCCGGGGCCTGCGCGGCGGGGAGCTGGAGCCGGGCGACGGCGAAGGGATCGGCGGCGTCGCCGAGGCGGGCCCGCTCGTCGGTCCACACCAGGTCGCCGCCGGCGAGCAGGGGCATGCCGTCGACCTCCAGGGCGCGGCGTTCGGCCAGCGCGCCGAGCAGCACCGGGAAGCCGCCCAGCAGCCGCCACACGGCCGGCCCGGTGATCGTGTCGACCTTGGCCGCGGAGACGGACGCCCGTACCAGCCGCGAGGGGGCGTCTCCCGCCGGCTCCAGGACGGCGTGCACCTGAACCTGGACGGCGGTGGCGTGCTCGTGGACGTCGGCGCCGAGGATCAGCAGCCGGCCGGAGACGGTCCCGGCCGGCTCGGCGCCCGGCAGGCCGCCGGGCTGCGACAGCAGCAGGGCGCGCGTCCACAGGTCGGCCCAGCGGCGGGCGGGCACGACGTCCATGGTGGCGACGGGGCACGACGCGCGCAGCTCGGCCGCCAGGCCGTCGAGCAGCACCGCCAGGCGGCGCGTCGCGGGCTCGCCGAGCAGGGCGTCGAGCGTCTGCGCGGAGGCGGAGACGAGGTCGTGGTCGACGCCGCGCCAGCCGGTGATGGCGAGCTCGTGCAGCCACGACCGGCAGCCGGCGAGCAGGTTGCCGGGGAGGGACGCGGCGGCGGGCGGCTCCTCCCAGGACGTCCGCGCGCGCCCGGTCGCGGTGTCGAAGCGGTCGAGCAGCGCGTCGTGCACCGCGCCGAGCAGGGCGGCGCGCCCGCCCGCCAGCACCGTCAGGTGCTCCCCGGCGACCGAGCCGGAGGCGATCTTCTCGGCGGCCTCCGCCGTCGGCTCGCCGAGCGGGGTGGCGGCCAGCGCCCCGGCCAGGGCGGTGAGCGCGCCGGCGCGATCGCCGCCGAGGCGGGCGAACCCGTGCGTCAGGGCGTCGTCGAAGCCGGTCACCAGGTCGAGGGCCTGCGCGGCCCCGGCGGGATCGTCACCGAGCAGCTCGGCCAGCTGCACGCCGAGCATCAGCCCGCCGCCCTCGTGGCCGGGAACCAGTGCATTTCCTCGATCGGCACGGCGGCGGCGGGGATCTCGAGGTAGGCCAGGTGGCGCAGGAAGCGGCTGAACACCGCGGCCGCCCCGCCGGGCTCGATCGTGCCGTTGAGGCGCTCCATCAGGTCGTCGCCCGACACCCCGCCCTCGCCGGCGTCCACGCGGAGGTAGCGGGCGACGCGGTCGAAGCCGTACTGCAGCACGGCCTCGTCGGCGAGGGCGCGCAGGTGCTTGCAGGGCGAGCCGTGCAGGCCGCCGCAGGGCCGGTTGTTGTTGGTGCTGCAGCTGAAGCCGTGGGTCGCGGCGGCGATCGACGAGACATAGACCCGTTCGATGTCGGAGCCGCTCGACACCACGCCCTGCAGACGCCCGTCCGCCATCTCGACGAAGGGGACCTTCGCCAGCTTGCGGGGCCGGGCGGGCGGCACGACGGCCACCACACTGCACCGCTCCCACGCGGCGCTGTCCGCGTTCACGACCTGAAGCCTCCAGCCCTGCGCCGCGCGCGCGCCGACCGGCGGCCGACGCTCGGCGCGGACGGCCGACACATGATCGGGTAACCTACCGCATCCGCGTGCGGGCGGTGACCGGCTTCACATTCGGGACACTTCACACCGGCCGTCGGACGGCCGGGGCGCGGTCAGGTCACGCCCCGGCCTCCACCTGGGGCGTCCTGCAGGACACCCCAGGTCATGCTCACGAGGTCAGGACGAGGGCGTCGGGGCCGGCGTCGTGGTGTCGGTCGTGGTCGGGGTCGGCTCGGGTGTCGTGGGCGTCTCCGTCGGGGTCACGCTCGGGGTGGGCGTGGCGGTGTCGGTGGGCGTCGGGGACGGGGTCGTGGGCGGGGTGGGGCAGGCCTCCGGGCTGCCCTGGATCGACGGGACGGGGTTCTGCCAGGCCCGGTACCACCAGGTCCTGGAGCGCCAGAAGTTCTTCGCCGGACGGGTCAGGTCGGTGAGATAGGCGGCCGTGGCCGTCTCGCCCTCGGTGGTGGCGATCACGGACGTCCACTCCCCCTGGCGGACCTCCTTGTTCCGATGCCCCGAGGTGACGCGGGTGTCCTCGGTGATGGCGTACACCTTCTCGAAGCCGTCCCGGCTGCGCACGGTGATGGAGTCCTCCGTGACGGCGGTGGCCTCACCGGTCTGGGCGAGCAGGGTCAGCGTTCCGCACCCGTCCTTGGTGGGGACGGAGAACTCCCCGTGCAGCGCGCCCGCGAACACCCTCGGGTCGAGGCGGGGCACCTCCACGGGGGTGGGCTGGGGAGCCGGGGTGGCGGTGTCGGTGGGGACCGGGGTCGCCGTGCTCGTGTCCGTGGGGGCCGGCGTGGCCGTGTCGGTGGTGGTCGGGGTGGGGGCGGGCGTCGCGTCGGTGGTGGTCGGGGTGGGGGCCGGGGTCGAAGGGCTGACCGGGGACGCGGCCGACGCGGCGGCCACTCCGACGCCGCCGGACGCCAGCAGCACCGTCGCCGCGAACACCAGCGGCCCGGCCGAGCGCAGACGCGGGCGCCGGTCCCAGGACGGACCTCTGTCCGGCCGGCCGGGGGTTGTTGGGGGCACCTTGTTCCTCCATCCATCCATCTCGATTCGATAACGGTGTCTTTGCGTACCCCCTCGACATCAGGCAAACACTTTTTTGGCCAGAAATCCTGAAAAAGGGTGGTCTCAACTTGGCCTCTGGAACGTGCAAAAAAGAGGCGAAGCACGGCGAATTCCCAGCTCATTCGGCACAATTGGCAATCTTCGGCAATGCCGGAGATTGCGCGGCGAATTGGAGGCACGCCAAGATGCCTGCCATGATCGACGACCTCGAGAGCAGGATCAGGGCCCACGTCCCGCACAGCGCACGGGTCTGGAACGTCTTCCTCGGCGGCAAGGACAACTACCCCGTCGACCGCGAGGCCGCCCGGCGCTACCGCGAGTTCTTCCCCCAGATCGACGCCATCGCCCTCACCGACCGGGCATTCCTGGGCCGCGCGGTCCGCTACATGGCGGGTGAGGCGGGCATCCGGCAGTTCCTCGACATCGGCACCGGCCTGCCGACGATGGACAACACCCATGAGGTCGCCCAGCGGGTGGCCCCCGAGTCGCGGGTGGTGTACGTCGACAACGACCCCCTGGTCCTGGTGCACGCCCACGCCCTGCTCACCAGCACGCCGCCGGGCGTCACCGACTACGTCGAGGCCGACCTGCGCGAACCCGGCAAGATCCTCGCCAAGGCGGCCAGGACGCTCGACTTCGATCGCCCGGTCGGGCTCATGCTGCTGGGCATCCTCCACTTCGTCGAGGACTTCGACCAGACGCGCGAGGTCGTGGCCCGGCTGGTCGACGCCCTGCCGCCCGGATCCCACCTCGCGCTCACCCACGCCACCTTCGACATCGGCGACCAGGAGGTCGTCCAGGCGAACGCGGCGGCCCAGGCGGACTACAACTCCGGCGCCGACACCCCCCTCACGGCCCGGACCAGGGACCAGATCCTCCGCTTCTTCGACGGCCTGGAGCTGGTCGAGCCCGGCCTGGTGTCGATGTCGCGCTGGCGGCCCGAGGCCACCCCGTACGGCGAGCCCGCGGAGGTCGCCGGTTTCTGCGGGGTCGGCCGCAAGCCGTAGCGCGGCGCCGCCCCGCGGCGTCCGTCCTCCCGCGAACTTCGCCGGGGCGGGCGGCATCTAAGGGGGCGTGACGCACGACGGACAGGGTGGTCGATGATGGCGGGGTCGGGGCTGGCGGCGGGGGATCCCTCCCGGTTGGGCGATTACTGGCTGGCAGGGCGGCTGGGGGCCGGTGGCCAGGGCGTGGTGTACGAGGCCTACGACGCCGAGGGCGCCCGGGTGGCGATCAAGGTGCTGCACCCCGACGCCGCCGCCGACGGCGACCTGCGCTCCCGGTTCGGCAAGGAGGCCACCGCCGCCCGGCGGGTGGCGTCCTTCTGCACGGCCCGGGTGCTGGCGGTGGATCTGGACGGCGAGCGGCCCTACATCGTCAGCGAGTACATCCAGGGCCCCAGCCTGCGCCAGGCCGTGACCGGGGGGCGGCGGTTCGCCGGGGACGATCTGTACCGGCTGGCCACGGCGGTGGCCACCGCGCTGACGGCGATCCACGACGCGGGGGTGATCCACCGCGACCTCAAGCCCGACAACGTCCTGCTGGGCCCCGACGGGCCGCGCGTCATCGACTTCGGGGTCGCCCGCACGCTGGAGATGTCGCTGACCGCGACCGGCCTGGTCACCGGCACGCCCACCTACATGGCGCCCGAGGTCTTCACCGGGCAACGCGCGGGGGCGCCCGCCGACGTCTTCTCCTGGGGTGCCATCGTCGTCTACGCCGCGGCCGGTGACGACCCGTTCCGGGCCGAGACCCTCGGCGCGGTCATGCACAAGGTGCTGGCCGTCGATCCCGACCTGGACGACCTGCCCGCGGCGCTGCGGCCGCTGGTCGCCGCCGCCCTGTCCAAGGACCCCCTGGCCCGTCCCACCGCCCGCGAGCTGCTGCTCGGCCTGGTCAGCGGGTTCTCCGGCACGCAGGCCGAACTGCTCGGCAAGGGCAGCGCCGAGGCGGCCCTGCTGGGCGCCTCCGGCGACGACCCCGCTCTCGGCACGCTCGCCGAGGACGCCTACGGGTTCCTCACCCCCGCCGAGCGCAACCTCGTCCCCGACCTGTTCCTGCGGCTGGTGGGCGTCGGCGAGGCCGGTGAGATCGTCATGCGGACCGTGTCGCGCGGCGAGCTGGCCGACGGGCGCACCCCCGAGGAGGAGGCGGCGCTCAACCGGGTGCTGGAGGTGTTCTCCTACCTGCTGGGCACCCGCGACGACACCGTCTTCCTCGCCAGGCCCGCCCTGGTGCAGGCCTGGCAGCGGCTGCGCTCCTGGGTGGCCGACGAGCGTGACGGGCTGCGGGCGCACGCGGCCATCCACGCCGCCGCCCGGCACTGGGACGACCACGGCCGCCGCCCGGCCGATGTCTACCAGGGCAGCCGCCTGGAGGCCGCGCTGCGCTGGGCCGCCACCGGTCGCCGCCACCTCACCCTGACCAAGCTCGAACGCGACTTCCTCGACGCCTCCAATGCGGCCACCCGCCACCGGGTCCGCCGCCGCCGCCTGGTCACCACCGCTCTGGCCGTCCTGCTCGTCCTCGCCCTCGCCGGCGGCACCCTCGCGGTCCGGCAGAGCAGCGAGATCGCCGCTCAGCGCGACACCGCCGCCGCCGGCCAGCTGGCCGGGCAGGCCGACGCGATGCGCACCGACGACCCGCGGCTGGCCATGCTGCTCAGCGTCGCCGCCTGGCGGCTGTCCCCCACGTCCGCCACCCGCTCCACCCTGCAGAACGCGTGGGCGCAGCGGGAAAGGCAGGTCTTCGCCGACCCCGAGCGCGGCGGCCAGACGGTACGGCAGATCACCGCCGACGGCCGCCGGCTGTTCAGCGTGTCCCCCCGAGGGGTGCGCGTCTACGACCTGCGCACCGGGCGGCGCGTCGGCGGCTGGGACGGCCTCGGCATCGGCACGGACCGGTTCGAGGGGGCCAGCCTGAGCCCCGGCGGCCGCTACCTCGCCGTCGCGGCGGGCGACAAGATCAAGGTCTGGGACACCACCACGGCCAGGCCCACCGGAGCCGTCCGCAAGGTGGAGAATCCCGGCCTGCTCGGCCTGATCACATTTCAGAACGGCGACCGGTACCTCAAGGTCGAGCTCGGCACGGACAGGGAACTGTGGGACACGCGGACGGGCGCCGTCGTGAGGCTCAAGTCCGGGATCACCACCGTCTCGGTCACCCCGGCGAACGACCTGGCGGCCGTGACCGACCCCGACGAGCGTTTCCGGCTGCTCCGGCTTCCGGGCGGCGAGCCGGTCGGGCACTGGCACGACTCCGGCACCTGCACCGAGAACGCGGCGGACGTGGCCTTCAGCCCGGACGGGCACACCCTCGCCTGCGCGACCGGCTCGTACGTCACCCTCGTCGACGTGCGCACCGGGCGCAGGCTCCCCGGCGACACCGCCTCGGTGGAGTGGCGCTCCGACACCGGTCACCTGTGGTTCAGCCCGGACGGGCGCCACCTGGTGATCTCCCAGGAGGACTCCTGGGAGATCGTGCGGGTCTCGGACCGCAAGATCCTGCTGACCTGGCGGGGCACTGCCGAGGGGCTGGGGTTCGACGGGACGACGGTCCGCCTCCTCACCGACGACACCGTGGTGAGCGTCGACGTCTCCGACGCTCTCGCCCCGGCACACCTGACGAGCACACGTCCGGACTCGGCGGTGTTCAGCCCGGACGGCCGGTTCCTCGCCACGTTCCAGGAGAAGAGCTTCCGGGTCGTGCTCTGGGACCTCGCGCGGCACCGTCCCGTGGGTTCCCCGCTGCGGCCGACCGTCGGGGACGGCAGCGGCGGCCTGCTCGCCTTCAGCGGGGACGGCCGCCTGCTGGCGATGATGGGCGAGCTCGGCGACACGGTCGAGGTCCGGGACACCGCGACGCTGAAACTGGTCCGCCGGGCCCGGCTGCCCGCCGGGTGGGCCTCGTCGTCGCTGAGCGTGAACGACGACGGCACCCTCCTCGCGGTCACCGCCGCCGACGGCGTCGGCGACGACTACTCGGGGAAAACCGTCAACCGGGCGTTCGTCCTGGATCTGCGGCAGGGCCGCTGGATCGGCAAGGTCGACTACCCCTACTACACACAGGTCGTCTTCAGGCCCGGCAGCCGCATGATCGCCCCGGTCAGCGGCTCGGCCAACCAGCTGGTCGACGTGTCCACGGGACGGCCGATCGGCAACGTCTTCGGCGGAGGTTCGCTCTTCTCCCTGGTCAACGCCCTGGGCTTCAGCCCGGACGGGGCGACGGCCGCCACCGGCGACCTGTCCGGGCGGCTGGCCTTCTGGGACGTGCGCACCGGCGACCAGCGCGGCCAGTCCTCCCGGGCGCACACCCTCAAGGGCGGGATCTCCCGCATCGTCTTCTCCCCCGAGGGCGATGTGGCGGTCTCCACGGGGGCGTCGGAGGTACAGCTCTGGGACGCCCGCGCCACCCGCAAGCTCGGGCCTTCGATCAATCTCGGCGCGGGCCAGAACCTGCTGTCGGTCGCGTTCGGCTCCGGCGGCACGGTCCTCCACACGATCGACGAGAGCGGCGTGCTGCGGGACGTCACCGTCGATCCCGGCCGCGCGGCCGCCGAGGTCTGCGCCCGGGCGGGAGGGACGCTGACCCCGGCCGAGTGGGAGCGGTACCTGCCCGGCATCTCCTACCGCGACGTCTGCCCGCGCTGACGGGCTCAGGCCGCGCCCGCCACCTCCCGGCGCAGGTATTCGGCCGTGTGGGAGCCGTCGGCCGTCAGCAGGCCGGCGGGCGTGCCCTCGTAGAGGACCCGCCCGCCGTGCCGTCCCGCCCCGGGGCCGAGGTCGACGACCCAGTCGGCGTTCGCGATCACCTGCAGGTCGTGCTCGACCACGATCACGGTGTTGCCGCCGTCGACCAGGCGGTCGAGCAGGGCGAGCAGCCTGTCGACGTCCGAGACGTGCAGTCCGGCGGTGGGCTCGTCGAACACGTACACCGCCCCCGACTCCCGCAGCCGGGTCGCCAGCTTGAGCCGCTGCCGCTCGCCCCCGGAGAGGGTGCTGAGCGGCTGCCCGAGCGTGAGATAGCCCAGCCCCACCTCGCCGAGCGTGTCCAGCGCGCGTGACACCGCCGGTTCGGTGAAGAAGCCGCGCGCCTGGTCGACCGTCAGGTCCAGCACCTCGGCGACGGTCCTGCCGCGCAGCCGGTGCGCCAGCGCCTCCGGGCGGAACCGGCGGCCCTCGCACACCTCGCACACGGTGGTCACCGGGTCCAGGAACGCCAGGTCGGTCTGGACGTACCCCTTGCCCTGGCAGGCGGGGCAGGCGCCCGCGGAGTTGAAGCTGAACAGCGCCGGGTCGGCCCCGCCCGCCTGGGCGAACAGCTCCCGCACGGTGTCCATGACGCCGATGTAGGTGGCCGGGGTGGAGCGCGAGGAGCCGCCGATCGCCGACTGGTCGACGACGACGGACCGGGGGTGCTGGGCGGTGAACACCTTCGAGATCAGGGTGCTCTTGCCCGACCCGGCGACGCCCGTCACCGCGGTGAGCACCCCTGTGGGAATGCCGACGGTGAGGTCGAGCAGGTTGTGCAGGTTCGCGGCGCGGATGGTCAGTACGCCGGACGGGGTGCGCGGGGACCGTTTCACCGTGAGCGGGCGGCTCAGTGCCAGCCCGGTCGGGGTGCCGGCCTCGCGCAGCGCCGCCACGCCGCCCTGGAAGAGCACCTGCCCGCCGTCCGTCCCGGCGGCGGGGCCCATGTCGATCACGTGGTCGGCCAGGGCGATGACGTGGGGGTCGTGCTCGACCACCAGGACGGTGTTGCCGCGGTCGCGCAGTCCGAGCAGCAGCTCGCCCAGCCGGCGCACGTCGCGCGGGTGCAGTCCGGTGCTGGGCTCGTCGAAGATGTAGGTCATGCCGGTCAGGCTCGATCCCAGGTGGCGCACCGTCTTCAGCCGCTGCGCCTCCCCGCCCGACAGGGTGGAGGTCTCGCGGTCGAGGCTGAGGTAGCCGAGCCCGAAGGTCTCGAGGCGGCGCAGCGCGGCGAGCGCGGCGGTCGCGACGGGGACCGCCACCGGGTCGTCGATCCGTTCCAGTTCAGCGATGAGGTCGGTCACCTCCATGGCGCAGTGGTCGGCGATGGTGTGCCCGCCGATGGTGGAGGCCAGGGCGGCCTGGTTGAGCCGGGCGCCGCCGCAGGCCGGGCAGCGGCCCCGCGTGGTGAGGCGCTCCAGGGCCTGCTGCGTCTTGCCGGTGCCCGCGCCCGGGGCGCGCTTGAGGTAGCGCCGGTTCATGATCCCGACGACGCCTTCGTACTCGTTCTGGTAGACGCCGCGGCGGCTGGCGCGGGCGACCTTGAACCCGCCGCCGTACAGCAGCAGCTCGCGCTCGGCCTCGGTGAAGTCGCGCAGCGGCTTGTCGGGGTCGAACAGTCCCGACTCGGCGTACAGCTGCCAGGTGGCGGTGCCGACGGCGAACGCCGGAAACCGGATCGCCCCCTCGCCGAGCGACTTGTCCTCGTCGAGCAGTTCCCGCAGGTCCAGGCGGACGACGTGGCCCAGCCCCTCGCACTCCGGGCACATGCCCTGGGGGTCGTTGAAGGAGTACGCGCTGGAGTGCCCGGCGCTGGGCGAGCCGTGGCGGGAGAACAGCACCCGGAGGATGGGGTGGATCTCCGTCATCGTCCCGACCGTGGAACGGGAGTTGCCGCCGACGTGCCTCTGGTCGACGACGATCGCGGGCGAGAGGTTCTCGATCGCCTCGGCGCGGGGCCGCTCGTAGTGGGGCAACCGGTTCCGGAGGTACGCCGGGAAGGCCTCGTTCAACTGGCGCTGCGACTCCACGGCGATGGTGTCGAAGACGATCGACGACTTGCCGGATCCCGACACTCCGGTGAAGACGGTCAGCAGTCCTTTCGGGATCCGCACCGAGACGTCCTTGAGGTTGTTCTCCCGCGCTCCGCTGATCACGATGGCGGACCGCTCCGCCTGGCCGATGCCCACCCTGTCCTCCTTCACGGCTATGGCTAATAGCTATAGCTAAGGCTATTACCAATAGTACTATGGGCGGCATGGAGGGCATCAAGGAAGCGGGCGGCGACCGGCGCGGGCGGCGGCGCGCCGAGACCAAGGCCGAGATCCTCGAGATCGCCGTCGAGCTGATGGCGGAGGAGGGCGCGGCCGGTCTCAGCCTGTCGGCGGTGGCCCGGCGCTTGGGCATCCAGCCGCCCTCGGTCTACAAGTACTTCCCGTCCCGGCACGCGGTGTACGACGCGGTGTTCGCCCAGGGGCAGCGCGACTTCCTGGCGGCGCTGCGCCGGGGCGCGGCGGGCCGCGAGCCCGGCCTGCCCGCGCTGTTCGGCGCCGTCACGGCCGGCATGCGATGGGGGGTCGAGCACCCGGCGGTCGCCCAGCTGCTCTTCTGGCGCCCCGTCCCGGGGTTCGAGCCCTCACCCGAGGCCTACGCGCCGGCGCTGGAGGCGGTCGGCCAGATCGGCGACCTGGTGGCCGAGGCCGTCCGCCTCGGCGGGCTGCACCCCGGCGCCGACAGCGACGAAGGCCGCGAGATGCTGGGGGTGCTGCTGGCCGGGGTGGTCACCCAGCAACTGGCCAACGACCCCGGCACCCCGTTCGACGAGGGCCGTTTCAGCCGGCACACAGAAGCCGTCCTCCGCGCCTTCACCCTCCTCTACCCGCCCCCCTGAACAGGGCGAAGCCCGGACCAGCGATGATCCGGGCTTCTCGGGCCGCTCGGGACCCGCATGGTGGAACCGGGCGATCAGACCACGACGAGCTCGCGAGGCCGGTTGTTGAGGCGCTCGCCACCGTCCTCGGTGCAGATCAGGATGTCCTCGATGCGCGCGCCGTGCCGGCCCGACAGGTAGATGCCCGGCTCGACCGAGAACGCGAAGCCCGGCGCGAGCGGCTCGGTGTTGCCCGCCACGATGTAGGGCTCCTCGTGGGTCTCCAGGCCGATGCCGTGACCGGTGCGGTGGATGAAGTGGTCGCCGTACCCGGCCTCGGCGATGACCTCCCTGGCCGCCGCGTCGATCGACTCGCACGACACGCCCGGGCGCACGGCCTCGCAGGCGGCGTCCTGGGCGCGGCGCAGCACCTCGTAGTACTCCGCGAAGTCGGCGGGCGGCTCACCCACGCAGTACACGCGGGTGGAGTCGGAGCAGTAGCCGCTCGGCATCTGGCCGCCGATGTCGATCACCACCGGCTCGCCGGCCTGGATGACACGGTCGGAGAGCTCGTGGTGGGGGCTCGCGCCGTTCGGGCCGGAGGCCACGATCACGAAGTCGACGGTGGCGTGCCCGGCGGCGAGGATCGCCTCGGCGATGTCGCGGCCGACCTCGCGCTCGGTGCGCCCGGCCTTCAGGAACTGCGGCACCTGGGCGTGGACGGCGTCGATGGCCGCGCCCGCCTCACGCAGCGCCGCGGCCTCCGCCGGGCTCTTGCGCGTGCGCAGGCCCCTCAGCACCGACGTGGCGAGCACCTGCTCGGCGCCGGGGAGGACGGAGCGGAAGCGCAGCGAGTGCATGGCCCACATGCGCTCGGCCAGCCCGATGGTGGCGACCTGCCCGATCCTGCCGGCGACCACGGAGTACGGGTCGTCGGTCTCGTCCCACGCCACGAACTCCAGGCCGAGCCGGGCGGCGGGCGAGTGCTCGGCCGCGGGGATCTCGAGCCTGGGCACCATTATGAACGCCTCCCCCTCGGCGGGCACCACCAGGCAGGTGAGCCGCTCGAGCGGAAGGGCGTCGTAGCCGGTGACGTACCGCAGGTCGGCTCCCGGCGTCAGCAGGAGGGCGCCGATCCCGGCGGCGCCGACCGCCTCGCGCACGGCGGCCAGGCGGCTCACAGGGTAAAGGTCAGAAGGGGTCGTAGTCACACCGCCCAATGTATTCCACCCCGATCGATCACTCCCACCCCCCGTGACGCGGGCGGCCCGGCCCGAGTCCGGGGGTGGTACCGGTGCCGTTTCGTCGGTGTGGGCTGCAAGGATGGGGTCATGCCAGGGTTGATGCTTCTCGACACTCCCTCGTTGTACTTCCGGGCGTTCTACGGGGTGCCCGAGTCGATGACCGCGCCGGACGGCATGCCGGTGAACGCCGTCCGGGGGCTGATCGACATGATCGCCACGCTGGTCCGGGCCAACTCCCCCGGCGAGCTCGTCGCGTGCATGGACGCCGACTGGCGGCCCGCGTTCCGCGTGGCGGCCATCCCCTCCTACAAGGCCCACCGGGTCGCCACCGGCGACCAGGAGGAGGTGCCCGACACGCTCGAGCCGCAGGTCCCCGTCATCGAGCGGGTGCTCGACGCCGTCGGCATCGCCCGCATCGGCGTCCCGGGGTACGAGGCCGACGACGTGATCGGCACCTGCGCGGCCCGCGCCACCGGGCCCGTCGACATCGTCACCGGCGACCGCGACCTGTTCCAGCTCGTGAACGACGCCCAGCCGTGCCGCGTCCTCTACACGATCAAGGGCATCCGCAACCTGCAGGTGTTCGACGAGGCGCAGGTGACCGCCAAGTACGGCATCCCGGGCCGGGCCTACGCCGACTACGCCACGCTGCGCGGTGACCCCAGCGACGGCCTGCCGGGTGTGCCCGGGGTCGGCGACAAGACCGCCGCCGCCCTCGTCACCCGGTTCGGCTCGCTGGCCGCCATCCTGGAGGCGCTCGACGACGGCGTGGCCGAGGGCTTCCCGGCGGGGAGCCGCACCAAGCTCGCCAACGCCCGCGACTACCTCGAGGTGGCGCCGAAGGTCGTCAAGGTGGCGCACGACGCGCCGCTCCCCGACGTCCCTCTGGCCCGCCCGGTCGCCGCGCGCGATCCCGAGGCACTGGTCGCCCTGGCCGACCGCTACGGCCTCGACGGCCCCCTCAACCGCCTGCTGGCCGCCCTCGCCGGCTGACCGCACCTTCCGGCCGCTCCCGGCCCGGTGCGGGAGCGGGCCCAGGTACGCGGGATGGAAAGCGCCTAAGATCCTGGTTTGTGCGTCACAGAGCGATTCATGTGTCCGAGGCTCCGAGGCTCGCCGAGGGCTTCGAGCGTATCCGCGGTGAGCTGGAGCTTCCCGAGGAGTTCCCGGCGGCGGTGCTGGAGGAGGCCGAGCGGGCGGCCTCGGCCGCCCTCCCCTCCCTCCCCGACCGCACCGACCTGCCGCTCCTGACGGTCGACCCGCCCGGGTCGATGGACCTCGACCAGGCGCTGTGCATCGAGGAGCGGCCGCGGGGCTTCCGCGTCTGGTACGCCATCGCCGACGTCGGCTCGTTCGTCCGGCCGGGCGGCGCGATCGACGCCGAGGCGAGGAAGCGCGGCGAGACGGTCTACATGCCGGACACCCGTGTCCCGCTGCACCCGGCCGTCCTGTCGGAGGGGGCCGCGAGCCTGCTGCCCGGCGTCACCCGCCCGGCGGCGCTGTGGTGCCTCGACCTCGACGCCGACGGGCGCACCATCGGGGCCGACGTGACGCGCGCCCTGGTGCGCAGCCGGGAGCGGCTCGACTACGACTACGTGCAGGCGGCCCTCGACACCGGCACCGCCGACGGCACGCTGCGGCTGCTGCCGGTCGTGGGCGCGCTGCGGTCGGAGCTCGAACGCGAGCGGGGCGGGGTGTCGCTGCCCACGCCCGAGCAGGAGGTCGTCGCGCACGGCGACGGCTACCGCGTGGAGTTCCGCACCCCGCTGCCGGCCGAGGCGTGGAACGCCCAGATCTCGCTGATGACCGGCATGGCCGCCGCCGCGATGATGCTCGACGCCGAGATGGGCGTGCTCCGCACGCTGCCGCCGGCTCCACGCGAGACGTCGGACCGGGTCCGCCGCATCGCCGCCGCCCTCGGCGTGCCGTGGGCGGACGGCGAGAGCTTCGGGGAGGCCGTGGCGAACCTCGACCCCAAGATCCCGGCGAACGCGGCGTTCCTGCGGGAGTCGGCGGCGCTGCTGCGCGGCGCCGGGTACACCGCCTTCAACGGCGAGCCGCCGAAGGACGCCACCCACGCCGCGGTGGCCGCGCCCTACGCCCACGTGACCGCCCCGCTGCGCCGGCTCGTCGATCGCTACGGCACCGAGGTGTGCCTGGCGGTGGCCGAGGGCGTGCCGGTGCCCGAGCCCGTCCAGCAGGCACTGGAGGAGCTGCCGTCGCTCATGACCGGAGCCGGGCACCGGGCCTCCGCCGTCGAGCGCGCGTGCGTCGACCTGGTGGAGGCGTTCGTGCTGCGCGACAAGGTCGGGCAGACCTTCGACGCGGTGGTGGTGGACGTCCAGGAGGGCAGGCCCGGCGGCGTCGTGCAAATCACCGACCCCGCGGTGGTCGCCCGCTGCGACGGCGACGGCCTTCCCCTCGGCGAGAAGATCCAGGTACGCCTCACTCGCGCCGACCTCACCACCCGGGAGGTCCGCTTCACCGTCGCCTGACCCGACCCGCAAGTTCCCCGCTCGGAGACGCCGCCGAGCGGGGAACGACAGTGGTCAGCCGACCGAGGAGTAGGCGACGACGCCCCGGCGCAGGGAGTCGATGGCCTTCCCGGCGTTCTGCTTGACCTTGCTGTTCTGGGGGGCGGCCTTGCCGACCTGGTCGAGCAGGTCGATCAGCTGCTTGACCCAGCGCACGAAGTCGCCCGCCGCGAGGTCGCCGTCGGTGAGCACCGCGTCGAGGCTGTGCCCCTTGGCCCACCGGAACGCCACCCACGCGAACCCCAGGTCGGGCTCCCTGATGAACTGCAGGGCGTGGTCGCGCTCGATGTCCTCCAGCTCGGCGAAGATGCGCACCATGGCCCCCAGGGCGTCCTTGGCGCGTCCCTGTGGGATCTTGGGCGGCCGGGCGTCGTCGGCCTGCCGTGACTCGAACACCAGGGACGACACGCAGGCGGTCAGCTCGGCCGGGTCGAGCTCCTCCCAGATGCCGGCGCGCAGGCACTCGGAGGTGAGCAGGTCGAGCTCGGTGTAGAGCTGGGCGAGCCGGCGGCCCTCGGGCGTCACGGTCTCGCCGTCGAGGTACCCGAGCTGGTCGAGCACCCCGCACACCCGGTCGAACGTACGGGCGATCACGTGCGATCTGCTCTCGACCCGCCGCCGCAGCCCTTCGGTCTCGCGGAGCAGCTTGTGGTAGCGCTCGGCCCAGCGGGCGTGGTCCTCGCGCTCGTCGCACCCGTGGCAGGGGTGGGCGCGCAGCTCGCGGCGCAGCTCGGCGATCTCCCACTCGGGGGTGCCGGGCGTGGCGCCCCGGGCCAGCATGGCCTCGGCGTCGTGGTCGCGGGCCCGGACGGGGCGGCCGAGGTCACGGTCGCCGATCTTGGCGTGCAGGGTCGCGACGAGGTTGGCGCGGTCCTTGGGGGCGCGCGGGTTGAAGTTCTTGGGGATGCGCAACCGCTCGACCGGCTCCACCGGCACCGGGAAATCGGCCGCCGACAGCCGCTTGACCTGCTTGCCGATCGTGAGCACCAGCGGCGAGGGCCCTTCGGTGCGCATCGTGAGACCCGGATCGAGGATGACCGCCAAGCCGGCGCGCCGGCCCCCGGGGACGCGGATCACGTCGCCCGGCTTCAGCGCCTCCAGCGACCGGACGGCCTGCGCCCGCCGCGCCGAGCCGCGCCGGCGCGACAGCTCGGCCTCCCGGTCCGACAGCTCCCGGCGCATCCGGGCGTACTCCTGGAAGTCGCCGAGGTGGCAGGTCATCGCCTGCGCGTACCCTTCGAGGGCCTCCTCGGACCGCCGTACCTGCTTGGCGATGCCCACCACGGCCCGGTCGGCCTGGAACTGGGCGAACGACGACTCCAGCAGCGTGCGGGCCCGCTCCCTGCCGACCTGGCCGACGAGGTTGACCGCCATGTTGTACGACGGGCGGAAGCTGGAGCGCAGCGGGTAGGTGCGGGTGCTGGCGAGGCCGGCGACCGCGACGGGGTCCATGCCGGGCTGCCAGGCCACCACGGCGTGCCCCTCGACGTCGATGCCGCGCCGCCCCGCCCGCCCGGTGAGCTGGGTGTACTCCCCCGGCGTCAGGTCGGCGTGGGTCTCGCCGTTCCACTTGTCGAGCTTCTCGATCACCACCGACCGCGCGGGCATGTTGATGCCGAGCGCGAGGGTCTCGGTGGCGAACACCGCCTTCACCAGGCCGCGGGTGAACAGCTCCTCGACGACCTCCTTGAAGGCCGGGAGCATGCCCGCGTGGTGGGCGGCGAGGCCCCGCTCCAGGCAGTCGCGCCATTCGAGGTAACCGAGCACCGACAGGTCCTCGTCGGGCAGGTGGGCGGTGCGCTCGTCGACGATCTGGCGGATCTCGTGGCGCTCGCTGTCGGTGGTGAGCCGGATGCCGGCGTGCAGGCACTGCAGGACGGCCGCGTCGCAGCCCGCCCGCGAGAAGATGAACGTGATCGCCGGCAGCAGCCCCTCGGAGTCGAGCTTCTCGATCGCGTCGGACCGGCTGACCATGTTCGCGCCGCGGCGCGGCCGGGTGTAGCCGCGCCGGCCGCGCGCCTGGGCCAGGCGCTGCTCGTCGCGGGAGATCCGCATCAGCGAGGGGTTGATGCGCGGCCGGTTGTCCTCGTCGACGAACAGGTCGTACAGCCGGTCGCCGACCAGCATGTGCTGCCACAGCGGCACGGGCCGGTGCTCGTCGACGATCACCGTGGTGTCGCCGCGCACCTCGCCGAGCCACTCGCCGAACTCCTCGGCGTTGCTGACGGTCGCCGACAGGGCGACGACGCGCACCGACTCGGGGAGGTGGATGATCACCTCTTCCCAGACGGCTCCGCGGAACCGGTCGGCGAGGTAGTGCACCTCGTCCATGACGACGTGGCTGAGCCCGGCGAGGGTGGAGGAGCCCGCGTACAGCATGTTGCGCAGCACCTCGGTGGTCATGACCACGATGGGCGCGTCGCCGTTGACGCTGTTGTCCCCGGTGAGCAGGCCGACCTTCTTCGGGCCGTAGCGGCGCACGAGGTCGTTGTACTTCTGGTTGGACAGCGCCTTGATCGGCGTGGTGTAGAAGCACTTGCTGCCCTGCTCCAGGGCCAGATGGACGGCGAACTCGCCGACGACCGTCTTGCCCGAGCCGGTCGGGGCCGCCACCAGCACACCGTCGCCCGCCTCCAGCGCCCGGCAGGCGTCGAGCTGGAACTCGTCGAGCTCGAAGTCGTACAGACCGCGGAAGGAGTGGAGCGCGGGCCCGCTGCCGGCGTGCTTCTCACGGAAGGCGGCGTAGCGTTCCGCAGGCGTCGTCATGCACTTCAGCCTACCGATAACCGGATTCCGGTCCTGTCGGCTGCACCGGCCTTTCCGCGTCCGGACGAGGCCCGGACGCACCGATCCGGCCGCCCGGGACGCCGCCGTCCGGCGTCCGCCCTGGTCAGGGCGTGCCCTTCTCCCCCTCGCCCAAGGCCTTGCTCCGCCGGCGTCCCTCGCGCGCTTCTTCGGAAGACTTTTCCGGCGGCCGGAACAGGGAGCGTCGCGCGCGTGCCCCTTCCTTTGGGGGCTGGATCGGAGCGGCTCGGGCGGATAGGTTCCGGCTGTGGCTGGTGAGCTGGTACTCCTCGTGAACCCCGCGGCCCGCGGTGGCCGCAGCCTGCGGCTGCTCGACCCCGTCGTGCGCCGTCTGAAGGCCGGGGACCGCCCCGTCTCGGTGATCGTGGGCACCGGCGCCGAGGACGCCCTCGAACGGGCCTGTACGGCGGTCGCGGAGGGCCCGGAGGCGCTGGTCGCCTTCGGCGGCGATGGACTGGTGCACCTGGCCCTCCAGGCGGTCGCGGGGACCGACGTGCCGCTCGGGATCATCCCGGCCGGGACCGGGAACGACATCGCCGGCGCCCTCGGCATCCCCAGGAGGGATCCGCTCGCCGCCGCCGAGATCGTGGCCGCCGGCGGGACCCGCGTGCTGGACGCCGCCCGGATCGGCGAGGAGGAGTGGTTCGCCGGGGTGGCGGCCTGCGGCTTCGACTCCAAGGTCAACGAGCGCGCCAACCTGCTCACCCGCCCCCAGGGCACGGCCAAGTACCTCGTCGCCATGGTGCAGGAGCTGCGCTCGTTCGTCCCCATCCCGTTCAGGATCACCGTCGACGACGAGGTGATCGAGCAGGACGCCATGCTGGTGGCCGTCGGCAACACCTCGACGTACGGGGCGGGCATGCGGGTCTGCCCGGAGGCGGCGGCCGACGACGGCCTGCTGGACGTGCTGATCGTCGGCCCGATGCCGAAGTCGGCCCTGCTACGGACCTTCCCCCGGGTCTACCGGGGCACCCACCTCGGCCATCCGGCGGTGACCGCCCGCCGCGGGCGCCGGGTCACGCTGGAGGCTCCCGGCGTCGTCGCCTACGCCGACGGCGAGCGCGTCGGCCCGCTCCCGCTCACCTGCGCCGTCGAGCCCGGCGCCCTGCGCGTGCTCGCCCCCGCCACCGCTTGAAGCGCAGACCCAGTGCCTGCCACGGTCCGTCCTGGCCCAGTGGACGCGAGCCGGACGCGGCGCCGCGGCGGCCGTGCGAAGGGTGGAGGCCCGACTCAGTCGACGCCGGCGGCGCCCGGGCCGTCGAGCTCCTCTTCGAGCTCCCGCTGGCGCTGAGCCTCCTCGGCTTCCTTCTTGCGGTCGTGGAAGTACATGAAGACTTCGGCGATCATGAACATGCCGACCATCGGCAGCGCGAGCGCCAGCATGGTGATCGGGTCCTGGCTCGGGGTGGCGATCGCCGCGAACACGAACATCAGGAAGATGACCATGCGCTGGTGCTTGCTGACCAGCCGGAACGGCAGCACGCCGATGAGGTTGAGGAACACCATCAGCAGCGGCAGCTCGAAGGACAGGCCGAAGATGACCAGCATGGCCATCAGGAACCCGATGTACTGGTCCATGCTGATGAGCGGGATGACGTTGCCGGGAGTGAAACCGAGGAGCAGGGCGAGGCCCTTGTCCATCGTGAAGTAGGCGAGACCGGCGCCGGCGGCGAACAGCGGGACGGCCAGCCCGAGGAACGTCAGGGAGTACCGCCGCTCGTTGCGGTACAGGCCCGGCGTGACGAACGCCCAGATCTGGTACAGCCAGATCGGCGCGGCGACCACGGCTCCGAACATCAGGGCGACCTTGAGGTTCACCATGAACCCCTCGAAGACGCCCTGCACCACCAGGGTGCACTCACCGGTCTTGAGCTTCTGGGCCATCGGCAGCCGGCAGTACGGCTCGCTCATGAAGACCCAGAGCTTGTCGAAGAAGACGAACCCGACGATGGTGCCGACGGTCAGGCCCAGAAGCGCCTTGACCAGGCGGTTGCGCAGCTCACGGAGATGCTCCATGAGCGGCATGCGCCCCTCGGAATCGGGGGCGACCTTGCCCTTGTCGGCCGGGCTCGACCGTTTCAGCAATGCCATCGGGCGTCCTGATTCAGAGGGCGGTCAGAGTGGGAGGTGCAGGCGGTGCCCCTCAGGCCTGGTCCTTGGGGGTCTGCGCGAGGGAGGCACCGTTGACGGCGGCGTCGGCGGGACGTGCCTGGGTGCTGCGGAGCCGGGCGTTCTCCTCCTCCAGGGCGCGGAGCCGGTCCTCCACCGACGGCGTCGCGGCCTGCAGCGGCTGCGGGGCGGGAACGGGCTGCGCGGTCACGGTGGTGGACTTGGTGGCCTCGCGGGCCTCGTCCTCCTCGTGGAGCTTGGTCGTCTCCTTCTTGAACAGGCGAAGGGACTGGCCGAGCGCCTTTGCCGTGTCGGGAAGCTTCTTGGCGCCGAAGAGCAGCACCAGGACGACCCCGATGATCAGCAGTTCGGGAACTCCAAAGTTGGACATGTCACACCCTTACGCCGGACGACGTGCAATCTCAAGCTCGATCGTACGCTGCCGATGCCACTTCATTCACCCCTCCGACCGTCTTGATCCGCCGATCAGACCTGGCAAACTGCGCGCGCACCGGTTCCAGACGCCTGGTGGTCCGCTCGATTTCACGCGTCAGCCCCCGCATGGCCACCAGGACGCGGACCGAGAGCACCGCGATCGGGACGAGACCCGCGACCCCCAGGCCCACAGCGACGTAGATCCATACCATGGCCCGGGACTCTACCGAACGGGGCGGGAGCCCACTGCGGAGCGGGTGGTCACCGTGCCGTCTCGTACAGGGCCAGCGCCGCCGAGGCCGCCTCGCGCACCCTCTCGGCCAGGGACTCGGGGGCGACGATCCGGCCCTCGTCGCCCAGGCGCAGGGCGAGCCGTACGACCCAGCTCTGGTCGCGGGCCCGCAGGGTGACCCTCAGGCGGCCCTCGCCGAGCTCGGTGACCTCCTCGCAGGGGTAGTACTCGGCGACCCAGCGCCCGGCCGGGGTGAGCTCCAGCTCCGCCAGCTCGTCGGTCGGCGCGGGCCGGAACACCCCCTCGGTGACGTCGATCGGCTCCGCCTCGGCCGGGGGGTCGGCGGCGACGTCGAGCGCCTCGACGCTGACCATGCGGTCGAGCCGGAACAGCCGCATGCCGTCGGCCCGGTAGCACCAGCCCTCGAGGTAGGAACGGCCGTCGACCATGACCAGCCGGGTGGGGTCGACCTCTCTCGGGGTGATCTCGTCGCGCCCGGGAACGTAGTAGCGCAGGGACAGGCGGCGGCCCCTGCGCAGGGCGTCCCTGACCGTGGCCATGGCGTCGGGGGCGGCGTCGAGCTCGAAGGCGACCTGGCTGCTCACCGCCGCCGCGCCCTCCCCCGCCGCCCGCTCGAGCTTGGCGATCACCCGGGCGAGCGCGTCGCCCTCCTCGAACTCGGGCAGCTCGGCGAGCATCCGCAGCGCGACCAGCAGCGCGCTGGCCTCGTCGATGCCCAGCCGCAGCGGACGGGCGATGGTGTCGGCGTTGTCGATGAGGATCTCGCCGCCGTCCCAGGAGACGTCGATGAGGTCGCCGGGGGTGTGGCCGGGCAGGCCGCACATCCACACCAGCTGAAGGTCGTCGACCAGCTGCTTCTCGGTGAGCCCGAAGAGCCTGGCCACCTCGGGGACCTGGGCGCCCGGGTGGGACATCAGGTAGGGCACCAGCGCCAGAAGCCTGGGCAGGCGGTCGGCGGTGCTCACGCGGACTCTCCCTTCGGCCCGGTCCCGGACCCGCTCACGCCACCGCTCCCTTCAGCCGCCGGATGACCGCGTCACGCGCGTCCGGCGGGTCGATCACCTCGGCGTCGGCCCCGAACCCGACCACCGACCCGGCGAGCCACTCGGCGTCGGAGAAGTCGACCCGCACGACATCCCAGCCGTCGTCGCCCTGCTCGACCGTGCCGACCTGCCTCAGCCACTGGCAGGTGCCCTGGCGGACGCGGATGGTCGCGGCCCTCTCGGGGAGCAGGCTGTCGCGCGAGCCCACCATCGAGCGGATGTCGACCCCCTCGGGCACGGTGACGACGCCGGGACGGCCGACCGGCACCACGGGCCCGGTGATGCGGCTCAGGCGGAACACCCGGGGCGCGTCACGCTCGCGGTCGTGCCCGACGACGTACCAGCGGCCCCGCCGGCTGACCACGCCCCACGGCTCCACGGTGCGGGTGAGCAGGACCTCGCTGCCCGCCGCCCGGTAGTCGAAGCGGACGACCCGCCGGTCGCGCACCGCCTCCCACAGGGCCGGGAAGGCCGGGTCGCGGGTGTCGACGCGCAGCTCCAGCTGCCCCACGGCCGCGTCGTCGGTCTCGACACCGCCCGCGCGCAGCTTCAGCAGCGCGCCGCTGGCGGCCTCGGCGAGGTTGGCCCGCTGCCACACCTGGGCGGCCAGGCCCAGCACCGCCGCCTCGTCGGGCTCCAGGGGGATCTCGGGCAGCTCGTAGGCCTGCGGCATGATGCGGTAGCCCGGCTCGTCGTCCCAGGGGTCCTTGTGGACCTCGACGGGGATGCCGATCTCGCGCAGTTCGTTCTTGTCGCGCTCGAACATGCGCTGGAAGGCCTCGTCGTTGGCGGCGTCGTAGCCGGGCACGGCGTGGCGGATCTGCTCCGCGCTGAGCGGGCGCCGGGTGGCGAGCAGGCAGATGACGAGATTCAGCAGCCGCTCGGTCTTCCGCCGAGACATCGGGCCTCCCTTCCGAAGGTGACGCTACCCTTGCCGGGTGATCAGGTGGCGCAAAGGCGAGGTGCTTTCGGTCCGGCGTGAGTGGCCGGGCGCGATCGAGCTGGACGTGACCCTCCCCGAGGGGGAGTGCAGGGCACTGGCCTACCCCTCTCTGGTGGGACGCCCGGAACCGGGTGACACGGTGCTGCTCAACACGACCGCTCTCGCGATGGGCCTTGGTACGGGAGGTTACGCCATGGTGGTGGCGGTCCCGGACCGTTTGCCGGAAGATCCGCAAGGGCCGGGCCACCTGGTCAAGGCACGATACACGCCCCTGCAGGCGACCGTGCTGGGCGCCGACGAGCAGGACTCCCCCCACCACGAGATCCTCAGGGATGCCGACTCCCTCGACGGCATGCCCGTGATCGTCGCCGACCTGCACTCGGCGCTGCCCGCGATCCTGTGCGGCCTGTTCGGGACGGAGGCGGCTCCCCCGCCCCGGGTGGCCTACGTGATGCTCGACGGGGGCGCGCTGCCCGGCTGGTTCTCGATGTCGGCGGCCCGGCTGCGCGAGGTGGGCTGGCTGTGCGGGGTGGTCACCACCGGGCAGTCGTTCGGGGGTGACGTGGAGGCGGTGACCGTGCACACCGGCCTGCTGGCGGCCCGGCACGTCCTGTCGGCCGACGTGGCGATCGTGACCCAGGGGCCGGGCAACCTCGGCACCGGCACCCGCTGGGGGTTCTCCGGGGTCTCGGCGGGCGAGGCCCTCAACGCGGCGGCGGTCCTCGGCGGCCGTCCGATCGGCGCGCTGCGGGTGAGCGAGGGCGACGAGCGTGAGCGCCACGTCGGCGTCTCCCACCACTCGCTGACGGCCTACGGACGGGTGGCGCTGGCGCCGGCGCAGGTGGTGGTCCCGGAGCTGCCCGGCGAGTTCGGCGAGAAGGTCGCCGCGCAGGCCGCCGAGCTGGGTGTACGTCACGAGCTGGTCGGCGTGCCGGTCGACGGCCTGGAGGAGCTGCTGCGCCGTAGCCCGGTGAAGCTGTCGACCATGGGGCGCGGCCTGTCGGAGGACCTCGCGGGCTTCCTCGCCTCGGCGGCGGCCGGCCGCCACGCCGCCTCGCTGCTGACCTGACGCACCGCGGGGGAGGATCAGCGCCCGCCGAAGTCCCCGGCCTGTTGAACGTCGATCCGCCATGGGGACACAATCGCTTACCTCATGGACGCACTCACACCTTCCGATCCGTCCCGGCTGGGGCGGTACTGGCTGGCCGGCCGGCTCGGCGCGGGCGGGCAGGGCGTGGTGTACGAGGCCTACGACGAGACGGGCGCGCGGTTCGCGGTCAAGGTGCCCAGGCTGGACGACCCCGTCTCCCGGTCCCGGCTGGCCAAGGAGGCCTCCGCCGCGCAGCGGGTGACCTCGTTCTGCACGGCCAGGATCATCGAGGTCGCGGCCGAGGTCCCGCAGCCGTACATCGTCAGCGAGTACGTCCCGGGCCCGAACCTGCGGCGGGTGGTCCGCGAGAACGGGCCCTACGACGGCGACGCGCTGAGACGGCTCGCCATCGGGGCCGCCACCGCGCTGACCGCCATCCACCAGGCCGGGGTGGTCCACCGCGATTTCAAGCCCGACAACATCATCCTGGGCCCGGACGGCCCCCGGGTGATCGACTTCGGGGTCGCGCGGCAGGTCGGCCCCATTACCACGGGTCCGATCATGGGCACGCCCGCCTACATGGCGCCCGAGGTCCTGGCCGGGCGCGGCGCCACGGCCGCCGCCGACGTCTGGGCGTGCGGGTCGCCGACGGGCGGGTCCTCCTGGAGCGGCGGCTGCCTCAGCAGTTCGACGCGGTCGGCATCGACGAGGCCGAGCACGTCCTGCGCGTGATCACACTCGACGGGACGGTCCAGAGTTTCGACATCTCGCAGCTCTTCGACAAGCCCGTCCGGGAGGGCGGCGAGCGTTCACTTCTGAGCCCCGGCGGACACCTCCTCGCCATCGGCGCCTACAGGGACGTAGGGCTCTGGGACACCCGGACCGGTCAGCGGATCGGAGCGCCGGTCTCGGGACCGGGCAACATACTGGCGTTCAGCCCGGACGGCCGACGGCTGGCGGCCGCCGCCAGCTGGGACGACCGAGTCTGGATCATCGACACCGGTTCGGGCGGGGTGCTCGACTCGTTCAGGGCCTCCGCCAAGGAGGCGACCGGCATCGGCGGCCTCGCCTTCAGCCCGGACGGTCACACGCTGGCGATCTCGTCCTCGAGGCAGTACGGACTGCTTCCCCTCGAATTGCGCGACCTCAGGACCGGCTCGCTCATTCGCACGGATCTGCGGACCGGCGACGGCTTCGCCTTCCGGCCCGACGGGAAGATGCTCGTCGCGGGCGCCTCACCACAGATCGTCGACCCGGCCACGGGTGCTCGGCGCCCGCCCCCCGGAGGTCTCGGCAGTCTCACGGCCCCGTACGCGTTCCGCCCGGATGGGGGCGTCATCGCCGTCAACGCTTCGAGCCGGATCTCACTGTGGAAGAGCGACCTGTCGTCCTCGGTCGGAGATCTCGCCGAGGCGGCCCAGCCGTTATCCCTCAGCTGGTCACCGGACGGTGACACTCTCGCCTCGTACGAACGCGACGGTGGGATCCGGATCTGGGACGTGCCCCACAGGCAGCACCTCGGCCTCGTCTTCGAAGACCTGTCCTCCCTGGGATCCGGCGAAGCCGCCTCGGTGGCGTTCAGCGCGGACGGCAAGACGTTGTACGGCGCGACCCCCGGCGGCGTCCTGCGGCGCTTCCCCCTCGACGGCGAACGGGCCGCGGCGGCGGTCTGCGCCCGGGCCGGCCGGGGCCTGACCACCGGGGAATGGCAGCGCTACCTGCCCGGCACACAGCCCTTCACGGTGTGCGGGTGAGTCACGGCCGTACTTCCTGACGCCGGCCGCGACCCGCGCCGGCCCGCGGGTGTCACCGATGCCGTGAAGGGGACCGGCCCGCACCCCCTGGGGGCCGCCGACGGCGGGCCAGACTTGGAGGCATGACGGAGCGCGAGGTCGCCGTCCTCGTCGGACTGCAGGCGTCGGGGAAGTCCACCTTCTACCACCGGCGCCTGTCGGCCACGCATGTCCACGTGAGCAAGGACCACTGGCCGAACGCCCGCCACCGGCAGCGGCGCCAGCTCAGGGTGATCGCCGAGTCGCTGGAGGCGGGGCGGGACGTCGCCGTGGACAACACCAACCCCTCCCCCGAGGAGTGGAGCCCGCTCATCGTGACCGCCAAGGAGCACGGCGCGCGCGTGGTGGCGTACTGGTTCCCTCCGGACCTTTCCGCGTCCCTGGAGCGCAACGCCGTACGGCTCGGCCGCGTGCGGGTGCCCGAGGTCGGCCTCCGCGCCACATTCACCCGCCTGCGCCGTCCCCGCCTGTCGGACGGATTCGACGCCGTCCACACCGTGACCTTCGACGGCCGGGGCGGCTTCGCCGTACGAGCCGGGACGGACCCGCAGTCCTCTCCGCGGTGAGGCTCAGGCCGGCTTGTGGCGCCGGTAGTGGCGGGCCACGCGGACGCGGTTGCCGCAGCGGGCGGCCGAGCACCAGCGGCGGCGCGGGTGGGCGGGCAGGAACAGCATCACGCAGTCGTCGGCCTCGCACTGGCGGACCGTGGTGACCGCCGGGTCGGCCAGCAGTTCGGCGGCGGCCTCGGCCAGCCACGCCCCCAGCCGTTCGCCGGGTGGCCCGGCGCGGCGGCGGGTCGCGGTGACCGTCCCGTCGTCCCACGAGAGCTCGGCGATGGCGGGTGCCGCGCGCTGGGCCCGGTTGAGGACGTCCAGGTCGTCCGTCAGGGGTCGTTCGGCGCGGCGGACGTGATCGAGGGCGCGGGCGACGCGCTCACGCACGTCCCGGACGGCGGCCAGGTCCGCGGCGGTGAGATCGTGGCCGGCGAGGTCCCGTGCCTCGGCGAACCGGTCGGCCTGGAGTGTCAGCCAGGCCCGCAGATCGGCGGGCGTCGTCAGCAGGTCGCCGGCCGCCGGACGGGTGTTGACCAGATCCAGGGCCAGCGGCTCGCCTGTGAGCGGGGTCACGTCCTCCATGTCACTAATGCTACAACGCCGGATTGACACATTAGATCAATGACCGCTATACCTAATGCATCATTGCCGAAGAAAGGCATTAGTGATGTCACTCGTCCCGATCGCCCGCGTCGCCCACCGCCACCTGGACGTCGAAGGCGTCCGCGTCTTCTACCGGGAGTCGCTGCCGGAGCGTGCGGACGCGCCGGTGCTGCTGCTCCTGCACGGATTCCCCTCCGCCTCGCACCAGTTCCGCCGCCTGATCGACGCGCTCGGCGCGCGGTACCGGCTGATCGCCCCCGACTACCCCGGCTTCGGCCACACCCGGGCCCCGGAGGACTTCGTCCACTCCTTCGACCGGCTCGCGGACGTCACCGAGGGCTTCGTCCAGCGGCTCGGCCTTACCCGGTTCGTGATGTACGTGTTCGACTTCGGCGCGCCGGTCGGCTTCCGCCTCGCCGAGCGGCACCCGGAGTGGATCGCCGGGCTGGTCGTCCAGAACGGCAACGCCTACGCCGAAGGCCTGTCGGACGCGGCCCGCGACTTCGTCGCGCTGCGCCCTGAGACCCCCGGCGCCGAGGAGATCATCCGGGGCCTGCTCACCCTCGACGGGACGCGCGGCCAGTACGAGACCGGCGTGCGCGCCCCCGAGCTTCTGGCCCCCGACGGCTGGACGCTCGACCAGCACTTCCTGGACCTGCCCGGCCGCAAGGAGGCCCAGGTCGCGCTGGCGTTCGACTACCACTCCAACGTCGAGAGCTACGACCGCTGGCAGACCTGGCTGCGCAAGCACACCCCGCCGGCCCTCATCACGTGGGGCGTCGGCGACCCCTTCTTCCCGGAGCCGGGAGCCCACGCCTACCTGCGCGACCTGCCCGACGCCGAGCTCCACCTGTTCGACACCGGCCACTTCGCGCTCGAAACCCACCTGCCCGAGATCGCCCCGCTCATCGCCGGCTTCCTCGAGCGCACGTGGAAGTAGCGAGCGGGCCGCCTTTTCGGTCATGACTTTTTGCGACTCCAGTCGCTGAAAGAATAGCGTTTGCCCAGGTCAGCGATGAAACATGAACAGCGTGTTCGCGTTTGCGCCGGTTGGACGACCGGGTCGAAGCTGGGCGAATGCGAATTCTGGTGACCGGGGCGACCGGAAACGTGGGCAGGATCGTCGCCGAGCAGCTCGTGCGGGCGGGGGCCCGCGTGCGGGCGTTGAGCAGGACCGCCGGGCGGGCGGACCTTCCCGAAGGGGTCGAGGTGGTCCAGGGGGACCTCGCGCGGCCGGAGAGCCTGCGTGCGGCGCTGGAAGGTGTCGAGCGCCTGTATCTGTTCCCGGTCCCCTCGACGGCCGCGCAGGTGGTGCGGCCGGCCGAGGAGGCGGGCGTCCGCCGCGTCGTCGTCCTGTCCTCCGGCGCGGTGACCACCGGGCACGACACCGACTTCCACCTGCCGGTGGAGCAGGCCGTGGAGGCGTCGGGCATGGAGTGGACGCATGTGCGGCCGGGCGAGTTCATGCTGAACAAGCTGTGGCTGTGGGGCCCCTCGATCCGGGGCGAGCGGGTCGTCCGCGAGCCGTTCCCCGACCTGGCCTGGTATCCGGTGCACGAGCGTGACATCGCCGAGGTGGCCACGGCCGCCCTCCTGGAGGACGGGCACGGGGGCGCCGCGTACACGCTGAACGGTCCCGAGCTCGTCAGCCGCCGCGATCAGGTGCGCGCCATCGCCGACGCCATCGGCCGGGACATCCGCCTGGAGACCGTGACCCCGGCGAAGGCCCGCGAGCTGTACCTGGCGCAGGGCGGCTTCGCGGCGGCCAACGCCGGCTTCCTGACGGGTTTCGAGACGTACTCGGGCGAGGAGGCCGGCTCCTCGCAGGCCGGGGAGCCCGGCCCGGCGGCGTGGGGCCGCGTGCCCACCTCGGAGGACGTGACCGGCAGGCCGGCCCGGACGTTCGCCGAATGGGCCCGCGACCACGCCGGGGACTTCTGACGGCCCGGCCGTCCCCTCCGCCGAGGAGGTAGCCTGCTGATCACCGAAGCCCTCCCCCATCTTGCTCAGGAGCCGCAGATGTCCATGCCCGACGACATTCGAGCCATCAACCGCGCGGTCGTCGAGGAGTTCCGCGCCAACGGCGGACGGGTCACCACGCTCGAGATGCTCAGGGACGCCGACCTTGTGCTGCTCACCACCACCGGTGCGAAGACCGGCCGGCCGCACACGTCGCCGCTGGGGTACTTCACCGACGGTCCCGGCCGCATCTTCCTGTGGGCCTCGGCCATGGCGGCGCCGTCCCACCCCGCCTGGTACCACAACCTGGTCGCCCACCCGCGGGTGACCGTCGAGTTGCGGACCGGTGAAGGCGTCGTCGAGAGCTTCGAAGGCACGGCCACCACCGCGAAGGGCGCCGAGCGCGAGCGTCTCCTGGGGATCATCAGGTCCACCCGTCCCGAGATCGCCGCGCACCAGGACCGGACCGACCGCGAGATCCCCGTGGTCGTCGTGGAGTACGCCGGCTGACGGCGGTGCGGGGGCGGCCTTCCGGCTACCGGATCCGGCCGACCCCGCACAGGAAGTAGTTCTTCACCTTCTCCAGCTCCGGCGGCACGTAGGCGATGTCCGGGCGCCACTCGTGCAGGTTCACCATTCCCGGCTCCACGAGCTCCAGCCCGTCGAAGAACGGCGCGACCTCGCTGGAGACCCGCCCCACGAACTGCGCGGAGGCGTTGTCGTACACCCGCTCGACCGGCCGGGCGGCCTGGGGGTTCTCGTCGACGGCGACGTGCGAGATCGCCATGTAGCTTCCGGGGGCGAGCGACCGCCGGATCCGGCCGACGACGCCGGCCGGGTCGTCGGAGTCGGGGATGAAGTGGAGTATCGCCAAAAGCAGGACGGCGACCGGCTGGTCGAAGTCGAGGTGCTCACGCACCTCGGGGTCGTCCAGGATCTCCTCCGGCCGGCGCAGGTCCGCCTGGATCACCCGCACCTGGGGGCTGTCCTGCAGCAGGGCACGGGCGTGGGCCAGCACCTGCGGGTCGTTGTCGACGTAGACCGTGCGGGCCCCCGGGGCGTACTCGGCGGCCACCTGGTGCACGTTGCGCTGCGTGGGCAGCCCGGCGCCGATGTCGAGGAACTGGCGGATGCCCTGTTCGGCGAGGAAGCGTACGGCCCGGATCAGGAACTCGCGGTTCTCCCTGATCCCCAGCGGTATCCCCGGGACGTACCGCAGGACCTGCTCGGCCGCCTCGCGGTCGACCGGGAGGTTGTCCTTCCCGCCCAGAAAGTAGTCGTACATACGGGCCGCGTTCGGAACGTTGGGATCGAAACCACCTCCCATCGCGACCGGGTTCATCGCTGTCCTCCAATGCAGGGCGTCACGTTGAGGATCTTAATCGCTAATAACGAAAATTCTTCATTTCACCTGAAATGTCAGTAGAAGATCGCGCCGGGTGTCATGATCCCTCTCATGGCCGCTCCTTCCCGGCACCGGGTGCTCGGCGCGCAGCTCGCCGACGGCATCACCAGGGCCAACATGTGGGCGCTGCTGTCGATGGCCATCGCCTCCACCGCGGTGATCTCGTTCCTGCCGTCGACCCAGCCGCACATCCTGACCACGATCCTCGGTGTGCCGCAGTCCGCGCAGGGCAGGGCCGTCGGCCTGCTCGGCTCGGCCGCGGAGGTCGCGATGATCCTCAGCCTGGCCTGGTACGGCGCGCTCGCCGACCGGTTCGGCCGCCGGATGATCGTGGTCGCCGGGTTCGCGTTGTGCGCGGTCGGCACCGCGCTGTTCCCCTTCGCGGGGAGCACGGCCGTCCTGGTCGCGCTGCGGGTGATCTTCGCGCTGGGGGTCGCCGCGCTCAACGCCATGCTCTCCACGATCGCCATCGACTACGTGCGCACACGGTCGCGCGGCAAGTCGTACGGGCTCACCGGCTTCTTCGGCGGGCTGGGCGCGCTGGTGGCCGTGCTGGTGCTGGTACGGCTCCCGAGGACCCTCGAAGGCCGGGGACTGGCGCCGGTGGCGGCGACCCGGCTGGCGTTCCTGCTGATCGCGGCGGCCATCCTGATCGTCGCCGTGCTGCTGTGGCTCACGCTCTCCCCGGTCGGGGTCAGCGACGCCGCCGAGCGGACCTCTCTCCCCCGCCTGGTCCGCGAGGGCATCGTGCTGGCCCGCGACCCGGGGGTCGCGCTGTCGTACGCCGCGTCGTTCGTCGCCCGCGCCGACCTCGCTGTGGTCGTGGGGTTCCTGACGCTGTGGATCTCCGACTACGCGACCACCGAGCGCGGGATGCCGAGCGCGGAGGCGCTGGCCAAGGCGGGGGCCGTGGTGGGCGTCTCGCAGATGGTGGCGTTGCTGTGCGCGCCGATCTTCGGCTGGCTGGGCGACCGGATGCGGCGCGAGAACCTCGCCATCCTCGCCCAGGCCATCGCGGCGGCCGCCTACCTGTCCACCCTGCTCGTCTCCGACCCGCTCGGCACCGGCATGATGGTCGTCGCCGTGCTCATCGGCGTCGGCGAGATCGCCGGCATCACCACCGCGGGGCCGCTCCTGGCGCAGCAGGTGCCGGCGGACGTGCGGGGCTCGGCGTTCGGCGTCCACACGCTCTGCGGCGCGGCCGGGGTAATGATCATCTCCGCCCTCGGCGGCGCCCTCTACGACGCGTGGCGCCCCGCCGGGCCGTTCGTGGTGTCGGGGCTGTTCGGGCTGCTGGTGGTCGTGTTCGGCCTGACCGTACGGCGACGGGTGCGCCCCCGCACCGAAGCGGACCTGACCCGCGAAGCGATGCCCGCCGCCTGAAACGAGACCCGCCCGCTCGGTGCGGTCAGCTCGGCAGCGCCCGTGACGTCCCCGATGGCCCGGCCGCGTCGTGCCCGCCGAGGTCGGCGCCGGTCGTCCGTCCCGCGAGGGCCTCGAGCTCGGCGACCGCGCGGTCGGTGGCCGTCTCGGCGGCGATCTCACCGGCCAGGCGCCGCGCTTCGCGCCGGTAGGAGGGCTCGTGGAGGACACGGTCGACCGCACGGGCGATCGCGCGGGGTGAGGCGTTCTTGCCCACGGTGATCCCGGCGCCGGCGCGTTCGACGTGCCGGGCCACCTCACCCTGGTCGCGTCCCTGAGGCGTGCAGACCAGGGGGACGCCGGCGGCCAGGGACTTGACGGCCGTCCCGTGGCCGGCGTGCGTGATCGTCACCGCGGCGTGGCGCAGCGCGGCGTTGTGCGGGGCGGCCTCGGTGACCAGGACGTTGCCGGGCGCGCGGACCGTCGCCGGGTCCACTGCCGGGCCGGTGGTCAGCAGCCCGCGCACCGGCAGCGTGCCGAGGGCTTCGGCGATGCGCTCGAGATGCGCGCGCTGGTTCATGAACGACGAGCTCAGGCTGGCCAGGACCAGTGGCGCGTCACCCTCCGGCAGCTCCAGGTCCACGGCCCAGGCCGGGTCGTCGAGCCGTGGACCCACGTGCCGCACATGGGCGGGGAAGCGCCTGCCGGGGTGGTCGAGCGCGCGCGGGGACAGCACGAGCATCCGGTCGACGCGGCCGAACGCGTCGATCGGCGAGTCGACCGGCGGCAGGCCGTACCCGGTGCGGGCGGCGTTGAGCGCCGGCAGCCCCTTCGCCCACGGTTGGAGCACCAGCCGGGCCAGGATCCGATCACGCAGGCGCCCCATCATGCCCGTGGCGGGGGCGAGGCCCAGGCCGGGCGGGGGCGACCCCGGGGTGGGGAACAGATAAAGCGTCGTCACCAGCGAGGCCACCGGGATCCCGGCGGCCTCGCCGCCGATGAACGCGCCGAGCAGCATGTGCTCGGCGACCAGGACGTCGGCAGGGTGGGCACGCAACTCGGCCAGCGTGTCCCGGGCGTAGTCGGCCGCGGGGCCGCAGGCGATGCGGTCTCTCAGCCGCGCGAAGGCGCCCAGCGGCGTGCGGGCCTCGAAGTCCTTGATGACGTCCTTGGCCGGATCGGTGGTGTCGCCCTGGGGCGCCGTGGTCCAGGCGATCGGTTCCACGCCGGCGGCGGCGACCTCCTCGTGCAGCGACCTGTCGGCCAGCACCCGGACACCGTGGCCGCGTTCGCGCAGCGCGCGGGCGATCGACAGGACGGGCGGCACGGCTCCGCCGCCGGACCAGGTGGCGAACAGGAAGTTCTTACGCATCATGTCTCTTTCGGGGGTCGATCGAGGTCAGCAGGTCGCGCATGGCGCGTTCGGCGTCATCACGCGACAGGCCCAGGTCGCGCCGCCACAGCTTCCACAGGTAGACGTCCGTGGCGGCGTAGTGCAGGTTCAGCGCATGCTCGCGGGAGGGTCCGGAGGCCGGCAGACGGTCGGCGAAGATCCGCTCCAGCCACGCCCGGTGCTGGCGGCGGGCGTGGGCGGCCGCGCGGGCGACCGCGGGGACACGGTCGACCTGGGCGACCCACATCACGACGCCGTCGCCGTGACGTTCGTATTCCGCGAAGAGCACGGCCACGACCGCCTCGACGTCACCGACCGGCGCCTGACGGTTGATCTCCGCTTGAGAGGCCATCTGATCGGCCATGGCGTCGGCGAGCCCCTCCTTGCCGCCGAAGTGGTTGATGATCGTCTGCACCGACACGCCCGCCTCGCCGGCGATGTCCTGCAACGTGACGTCGTCGTACCACCGCCGCATCCACAGCCCGGCCGCCGCCTCCATCACCCGCTTGCGCGTGACCTCCACGGCCGCGGCGCGCGCCCCCATGCGGTACGGCCGCCTTGCCCCGCTTTCCATGGAGTCATACCTACATTCAATTTAATGGCGGGTCAAGTCAAAATCCGCACGGCGGCGCGCCGCACCACCTCCGCGCGTGCCGCCGCGGGCAACGGCGGGCGGCGGGAGGAGTCCGGGGTCATCGCCCGGTACGGAGCCGACGCCTCCCGTTGACGATCGTTCGCACCAGGAACTAAAATACTTCGCACTGCGTATATTTCGTACTACGAATAAGGTTGTCGATGAACGATCACATGACCCGCGGCGGTGCGCGGTGAGGGCCGGACGTGCCGGGACCAGCGGCAACAGGACTCTGGTCGCCCTGGTGGTGACGGTGTTCGGCTACGCGCTGATGCAGACCGTGGTGGTCCCGGCGCTGAAGCTGCTGGAGGTCCGGCTCCACACGACACCCGCCGCATCCGCCTGGATTCTCACCGCCTTCCTGCTGTCCAGCGCGGTGCTGACCCCGCTGCTGGGGCGGCTCGGCGACCTGTACGGCAAGCGCCGGGTGACGCTGGCGGTGCTGGCCGTCTACGCGGCCGGGATGGCGGGCGCGGCGGCGGCGCAGAACATCGGGCAGCTCATCGCCGCGCGGGTCGTTCAGGGCGCGGCGCTGGCCCTGGTCCCGCTGTCGATGGCCATCCTCCGCGAGGCGCTGCCGGCTCGGCGGCTGCCGTTCGCGATGGGACTGGTGTCGGGCATCGTCGGCGCCGGGGCAGGGGCGGGGCTGATCGTCGGCGGCCTGCTGGCCGACCATCTGTCCTGGCGATACCTGTTCGTCCTCGGCACCGTCCTCGCGGTGGTCGGCCTGGTGATGGCGGCGCTGTGGGTACCGGCCGACCAGGGCGGCGCCCGGGGCGGGATCGACCTTCCGGGTACCGCGCTGCTCGGCGGGAGCCTGGTCGCGGTTCTGCTCGCCCTGGCCAAGGGGCCGTCCTGGGGCTGGTCGTCCGGCCCGGTGCTCGGGCTCCTCGCTCTCGGGGCGCTGCTGTTCGCCTCGCTGATGGCGGTGGAGCGGACCAAGAGTGACGCCCTGATCGACGTCGCCGAGCTGAAGGAGCGCCCGATGCTGATGACGCACGCCGCGGCGTTCCTGTTCGGCACCGGCTCGTACTTCTTCTACCTGGCCCTTCCGCTGTACGCGCAGCAGCGGCCGGGCGCGACCGGGATCGGCTTCGGCTCCTCCGTCACCGTGGCCGGTCTGCTGATGCTGGCGGGGATGCTGGCCGTGATCCCGGCCGGCATGGCGGTCGGCAGGCTCGCGACGGCGCTCGGACCGCGGTGGCCGCTGGCCGGCGGCTTCGCGCTCATCACCGCGGGATCGGTGCTGTTCGTGCTCGCCCACGACCAGAAGTGGGAGCACGTGGTGTTCTACGCGATCGTCGGGGCGGGCACAGGTCTGGTGATGGGCTCGCTGCCCAAGCTCATCGCCGACATCGTGCCGCTGGCACGCACCGGCACCGCCAACGGCCTGAACAACATCGCCCGCACCGTCGGCAGCGCGGTCGGCACCGCGCTGGCCGCCGCGGTGATCGCCTCCGCGGACGCTCCGCGCGGCGCGACCCCCGACTCCACCTACACCACCCTGTTCTGGCTGGCGACGGCCGCCGGGGCGCTCGGCGTCGCGGTCGCCTTCCTCGCCGTGCGCCGCGAGACCCGCGCCTCCGCTCCGGTCCCGTCGCCTGCGGGACAGCCCCAGAGCACGAAGTGAGACGCCCCATGAGCATCTTCAGCGACGCCGAACTCGCCTATCTGTGCGGCGACCCGCACAGGCTCGGACGGCTGGCCACGGTCGGGCGGGACGGAACGCCGCACGTGGTCCCCCTCGGCTGGTCGCTCGACCCGACGGCGACCTTCATCGAGATCGGCGGCCGGAACTTCGGCAGCTCCAAGAAGTTCCGGGACGCGGCCGACACGGGCCGGGCGGCACTGGTCATCGACGACGTTCTGCCTCCCTGGCGCCCACGGGGAGTGGAGATCCGGGGGCGAGCCGAGGCCGTCCCGGGCCCTCGGGCGCACATCCGCCTGTTCCCCGAGCGCGTCATCAGCTGGGGCCTGCACGAAGGGGCGACCATCGAGGCCACCTACCGCGCACGCGATGCCGGAAAGGCAGGCAGGGATTCCTGACCGGACATCGAGGAGACGGTCGTCGAGCCGCTCTCACGCTTGGGCGGCCGGCCGCGTGAGGCCCTGCTCGGCGAGCATTCCCGCGACGACCGAGATCAGCCGGTCTCGGTCGTCGCGCTCCAGCCGCTCCGTCATCGAGTCCAGCCGGACGACCACATCGCCATGGGCCCCGGCGGCGAGCAGGCCGCCCTCTTCGGTCAACGCGACCCGGCAGGCACGCCGATCGGCCGGATCGGCCACCCGGGCCACCAGCCCACGCTTCTCCACCCGATCCACCAGACCGGTCATGCTCGACCTCTCCAGATGCATCAACCGGCTCAATTCGGTCATCCCGAGCGGCTCGGCGATCAGCATGCACACCAACTGCAACTGCTGCGGGGTGAGGTCGTGATCCCGGGCGACGTCGGCGAAAGCGTGCTGCACCAGATGCGACAGCCGCACCAGGGCGTCGGCAATGCCCAGCCCGCCGGACGCGTGCACCGTCATAACACCTCCCGGTGACGAGTCTAGCCGACGTTACTTCGCAGTACGAATTACCTCCGTCCGGCACGGCGGGGAGCCGGTGGTCCTTGGGGAGGGCGCCCTAGGCGCCGGTGGCGGCGGGCTCCTCGGACTCGCGGGGGGCGGGCGGCTCGTGGAAGTCGGAGAAGGTGAAGGCCTCGGGGCCGGGGCCCTCCTCCCGCAGCCTGCGGAGCCTCTCCCACCCCTCCTCCAGCGTCGGGACGTAGCCCTCGGGGACCCACCACATGACGCTGTACGGCTCGGCGACGCGCGTGAACCACTCCCGGCGGCGGCGCAGGTACTCCAGGTGCGCGGTGCGGTACACGAAGTTCCACAGCGTCTCGCGGGACTCCCACACCGAGAAGTTGATCAGCAGCATGTCGCCGTAGTCGTGCTGGACGGTGTCGGTGGGGTCGTCTCCGCCCTTGAGCCGCCAGACGAATCCGGGGGCGGCGTCGCTGATGGCGTTGATGGGTTCGAGCCCGGCGACGAAGTCGGCGAGTTCCGCCGATTCCTTGGCGGCGCGCATGTGGGCGACGTTGAGCTGAGCGAGATGCATGCGCCCAGCACACCATGACCGTCGCTTCTATGTCAATCTTCGTTGTTTTTAGAAAACGCCACGCAGCACTCCCCCGGCCGGGGGTCGATCCGGGCGCTCATCCCCGATTCGCCCACCGCCGACAGCAGCCCCTGGCACAGGGCGAGGTTCATCGAGCACACCAGCACCGGCCGCTCCTCCGCGAGCACGTGGAACGGGCAGTTGCGCAGGCGGACGACGTCACCGTCGTCGTATGGCTCGTAGCCGCGCTCCCGCAGGGCCTCGCGGAGGTCGCCGGCCGCGCCGGCGCGCTCGCCCACCCGGCGGGCGGCCCGCTCGGCCGCCTCCTCGCCGCCGAGCAGGTCGACCGTCTCGGCGAGCATCAGCGCCAGCGTGCGGTAGTCGCGCGGCGGGATGCTGATCTGCCGCTCCCCCTCGGCCCGCCGGTAGACCTTGGCCGGACGCCCGCCGCCGGGGCCGGTGCGGCCGCTCAGGCGGGTGAACGACGACTCCAGCAGGCCCGACTCGGTCAGCTTGTCCAGGTGATGGGCGGCGAGCGTGCGTCCCACCCCGGCGGCCCGCGCCGCCTCGTCCCGCCCCACGTCCCGCCCCTGGGCCGCCACGTAGTCGTACAGTGCCCGCCGCACCGGATCGCGCAGGACACCGAGGACGTCGAGATCGTCGCTGCTCACGGAAGCCGAGTCTAGAGCGGCCGTGACGGCGCGCGACGAGCGGCCGCCTTTACTATGTAGATCAGGTCAATGCCGGCAGGAGAACCGAAACGGCGACACCGCCCGTCGTGGACGGGCGGTGTCGCCGTTGCCGGAGTGCCGAAGAGGGTCAGTAGGCGCCGAGGACGTCGACCACGAAGACCAGGGTGTCGGTGCCCTTGATCTTGTCGCCCTGGCCCGCCTTGCCGTACCCGAGGTCCGGCGGGATGGCCAGCAGCACCCGGCTGCCGACCGGGACGCCCACCAGGCCCTGGTCCCAGCCCTTGATGACCTTGCCGACGCCGATCGGGAACATCACCGGCTCACCACGGCCCCAGCTGCTGTCGAACTCGAGGTCGCTGCCCCAGATCTTGCCGGTGTAGTGCACCAGGAGCGTCTGGCCGGACTTCACGACCGGCCCGGTGCCCTTGATCACGGTCTTGGCGACGAGCTGCTTCGGCGCGGCCTCACCGGTCTTGGTGGTCAGCTTGGGCGCCTGGTCGCCGCCGGGATTCTCGAGCTTGACGCCCTTGACGCCCGGGTCGACGGCGCTGCCCTGGGCGGCCTTGGCGGTGGGGACCCCCATCACGTCGACGACGTAGACGCTCGCGATGGAGGTGTCGGCGCCCTGCGACTTGGCCTGCGCCAGCTGGTCGGCGGTCAGGCTGTCCTTGGCGACGACGGCGAGGAACCGGCCGCCCGGCTTGCTGTCCTGGAAGGCCTTGTGGACGACGGAGGGCAGCTTGGCGTCGACCTTGATCAGCTGCGGCGCGCCGTCGTCGTAGGTGGAGCCGGAGGAGGCGTTGGTCTTGCCGTCCCAGCTGTAGGCGGTGAGGTTGGCGACCACCGAGTCGCCGTCCTTGACGGGTGAGCCCTGGCCCTGGGAGATGGTCGCGGACGAGGACGTCGCGGGCGGCTTGCCCGAGGGGAAGGTGACCTGCGGTTTCTTACCGAACTCCCCCGCCACCTTGACACCCGAGGCGGATGTCCCGGTCTTGGCGGTGACGTCGCCGCTGTTACTGCCGCAGGCGGCGGCGAACAGCAACGGAAGGGCGGCGAGAACGGCCAGTCGGCGCATAGGTATCCCTCGGAAAGACGTCACGTTCGCGTAACACTACCGGACCCCCGCCACCGCGCGGGTCGCTCGAACCGATCTTGCCGAAGGCGTGACCTTACACTCGCAAACCTTTCCTGTCAGGGGTGTGTGGCGACGGGACGAGGAGGAGATACGGGAGATCCGCCGGGCATGTCCGCTCGAATGGACAGCCCCGGCGGATCCTCCCTCACATGCCGGCGATCAGCTTGTCGACCCGCTCGTCGACGCTGCGGAAGGGGTCCTTGCACAGCACGGTGCGCTGGGCCTGGTCGTTGAGCTTCAGGTGCACCCAGTCGACGGTGAAGTCGCGGCGCTTCTCCTGTGCCTTGCGGATGAACTCGCCGCGCAGCCGGGCGCGGGTCGTCTGCGGCGGCACCGACTTGGCCTCGAAGATCTTCAGGTCGGAGGCCACCCGCTCCACCGCGCCGCGCTTCTGCAGCAGGTAGTACAGCCCCCGCTTGCGGTGCACGTCGTGGTAGGCGAGGTCGAGCTGCGCCACCCTGGGCGAGGACAGCGGCAGGTCGTACTTGGTGCGGTACCGCTCGATGAGCTGGTACTTCGTCACCCAGTCGATCTCTCGGGAGACCAGGTCGAGCTCGCCGGTCTCCACGGCGCGCAGGGTGCGCTCCCACAGCTCCAGCACCCGCAGGGTGGTGGCGTCGCCGCCGCGGCGGTCGACGAAGTCGCGCGCCTTGGTGAGGTACTCCTGCTGGATCTCCAGCGAGGACGCCTCGCGCCCGTTGGCCAGGCGCACGCGCCTGCGCCCGGTCATGTCGTGCGAGACCTCGCGGATCGCCCTGATGGGGTTCTCGAGGCTGAGGTCGCGCATGACGGTGCCGGCCTCGACCATGCGCAGCACGAGGTCGGTGGCCCCGACCTTCAGCAGCATGGTGGTCTCGCTCATGTTGGAGTCGCCGACGATCACGTGGAGCCGCCGGAACCGCTCGGCGTCGGCGTGGGGCTCGTCGCGGGTGTTGATGATCGGGCGGGACCTGGTGGTGGCGCTGGAGACGCCCTCCCAGATGTGCTCGGCGCGCTGGGAGACGCAGTAGACCGCTCCACGGGGCGTCTGCAGCACCTTGCCGGCCCCGCAGATGATCTGCCGGGTCACCAGGAACGGGATCAGGACGTCGGCGAGGCGGCCGAACTCGCCGTGCCTGCCCACGAGGTAGTTCTCGTGGCAGCCGTAGGAGTTGCCCGCCGAGTCGGTGTTGTTCTTGAAGAGGTAGATGTCTCCAGCGATGCCCTCTTCGCGTAGCCGCTTCTCGGCGTCGACGAGCAGGCCTTCAAGAATGCGCTCCCCCGCCTTGTCGTGGGTGACGAGCTCCACGACGTTGTCACACTCGGGGGTGGCGTACTCGGGGTGGCTGCCCACGTCGAGGTAGAGGCGGGCGCCGTTGCGGAGAAAAACGTTGCTCGATCGGCCCCAGGACACGACTCTGCGGAAGAGGTACCGCGCCACCTCGTCGGGGGACAGCCTGCGCTGCCCCCTGAACGTGCAGGTGACGCCGTACTCGTTCTCCAAGCCGAAGATGCGACGATCCATCACATCACACTATGTCCCCGAGGCCGCGGAAGGGAGGGATCTTCTCGGTGTTTCCGCGCGGGTTCGGCCTCCGGGACGACCTTTCGCTCACCGGCGGCGGAGATCTCCCCTACCTTGACGCCCTCACCCCTCCCCGGGGAAGGCGTGGGGGTAGTGGCGGCGGGCGTGCTCCTCGGTGACGTACCCCTCGCGAAGGTCGTCGGCCACCGCCCGCGGGTCCCGCTCGGCCGGGTCCCCGTAGCCGCCGCCCGAGCCGGTGCGCAGGTGGACCACGGCGCCCTTCGGCAGCGGGACGCGGGTCCTGAGGGAATGGTCCTCGGCCGAGCCGTCCGGGTACTCGACGGTGAGCCGGTTGGGCCGTCCGGGCAGGCCTCCCGACAGTCCCCACGGCTCCAGCGCCGTGCGGGCGAGCGCCGAGGTGAGGTACTGGTCCTCCAGGCACCGGAACGTCAGGTCCAGGCCGAGCCCGCCCCGGTACCGGCCGGGGCCTCCGGAGTCCTCGGCGAGGGCCAGCCGTTCGATGCGCCAGGGGTTGCGGGCCTCCCACACCTCCGCCGGGGTGAAGCGGGTCGCCGACTCGGAGATGTACATCAGCGCGCTCGCCCCGTCGCCGTGCGGCGAGGCGCCCTGCCCGACGGGGTGCGGGGCCCCGTCGGCCCACGGCGCGCCGCCGTCCTCCCTGGTGCCCCACCAGACCAGCGCGTTGATGTCGCCGCCGCTCGCCGCGGGCACCGAGGCGGGTACGGCCGGGGCCAGCGCCTTGATGATCAGTTCGATCGCGTGGTCGGACGGGATGCCGTACATGAAGCAGGGCGCGGGCTTGACCGGGTGGAACAGCGAGCCCTCGCGGGTGACGAGCTCCAGCGGCATGAAGTGGCCCTCGTTGGGCTGCTCCCCCGCTCCGGCCAGGAAGGCGACGGCGAGCCGGCACGCCGCCACCGTGGAGGGCAGAGGACAGTTGATCGGCCCGGCCGTCTGGTCGGGGCAGTCGGTGAGGTCGACCTCGATGCCGGATCCCTCGACGGTGACGCGGACCCCGAACGGCACCGGGACGCCGCTGACCCCGTCGGAGTCGATCACGCTGGAGGCGGTGTAGACGCCGTCGGGCAGCTCGGCGAACCAGCTGCGCACCAGCGCCTCGCCGTGGGCGTACATGCGGGCGACGCACCTGCGGAAGGTCTCCACGCCGTACCGCTCCACGATGGCGGCCAGGGCGTCGGCCCCCGCCCTGGCCCCGGCGACCATGGCGTTGATGTCGCCGATCACCGCCTCCGCCATCCGGCTGTTGGCGAGGATGAGCCGGTAGACGTCGGTGACCAGCCGTCCGGCGTCGTAGAGCTTCACCCCCGGGAAGATCGTCCCCTCCTGGTACACGTCGATGGTGTCGGTGCAGTAGGGGTCCTTGCCGCCGATGTCCAGCCAGTGGGCCTTGATCGCCGAGTAGGCGACCAGTTCGCCGGCGACGAAGATCGGCACGACCATGGCGGCGTCCTGCGGGTGGGAGCCGGTGCCGTAGGGGTCGTTGTAGAGGATCACGTCGCCGGGGGCGAGCGCCTCCGGGCCGCCGATGCCGTCCACCGCGGCCCGCACGCAGAAGCCGAGCGTGCCCATGAACGCGGGCAGGGTCGGGGCCTGGGACAGCATGCACAGGTCGGCGTCGTAGAAGGCGACGGCGAAGTCCAGCGCCTCGTAGATGATCGGCGAGAAGGCCGTGCGGATCAGCGACCTCTTCATGTGGTCGGCGGCCGCGTTGAGCCCCTGCCGGATGATCTCGGTGGTGACGGGGTCGGCGCCGTCGCCGAGCCCGGGGCGCGGCTGGGAGAAGGTCGTCCTGACGGTCGTCATCGCGCCGCCTCCGTCCCGCGCCGGGTGATGATCAGGCATCCGCTGGGATGGGTCTCCACGGTGAACCCCTCGTCGACGTAGGTGGTCGCGGTCGGCTCGACGACCACGAGCGGGCCCTCGGCGGGCCCGTCGAGGGCCGCCCGCGGCACGGCGCGGGCGGCGGCGTGGGCGCGGCGGCGGAAGGACCACACGCTGATCTCGCGTCCGGGCAGGTCCGGGGCGGGCGGCGCGGGGACGAGCTCGTGCTCGCGCTCGAGCGGGACGCGGAGGGTGGAGCGCACGGTCACCACCTCCAGCGGGTCGGCCAGCTCGTGGCCGTAGGAGCGGTGGTAGGCGGTCGCGAACCGCTCGCGGATCGCCGCGGCGTCCTCTCCGGGTCGCAGCCGGACGGTGAGGGTGTGCTCCTGCCCCCGGTAGCGCAGGTCGAGGTCCACCTCCCGGACCTCCTCGGCGCCCGCGCCGGCCTCCCCCGATCCGTCGCGCCCGGCCAGGCGGGCGAACAGGGCGCCGGCGGTCTCGGCGATCTCCTTCAGGGTGGTGTCGTCGAGGAGGCGCACCAGCGTGCGGGCCGCGCTGCGGACGATGTCGGCCTGCATGAGGCCGACGGCCGAGAAGTTGCCCGCGTTGGGCGGGACGACGACGCGGTCGGCCCCGAGCTCGTCGGCGAGCAGGCAGCCGAACAGCGGTCCGGCGCCGCCGAAGGCGACGATGGCCGATCCGCGCAGGTCGACGCCGCGGTCGACGCCGACGCCGCGCACGGCCTGGGCCATGTGGGCGGCGGCGATCCTGATCACGCCCTCGGCGACGGCGTCGGTGTCCGGCAGCCCGGACGGCGCGGCGAGCGGCGCGAGGGCCTCCGCCGCCCGTTCGGCGGACAGGACGATGCCGCCGGACATGTCCCCGGCGGGGATCATGCCGAGGTGGAGGGCGGCGTCGGTGACGGTCGGCTCGGTGCCGCCCCGCTGGTAGCAGGCCGGGCCGGGGACGGCGCCCGCGCTGCGCGGCCCCACCCGCAGCAGCCCGCCGGCGTCGACGTAGGCGACGGACCCGCCGCCCGCGCCGACCGACCGCACGTCCGCCCAGGGGCTCTGCAGCGGGAGTCCCTGCACCTCGCCCTGGAACAGCAGCGGGAGCCGGGCGTCCTCGATGAGGGCGGTGTCGAAGCTGGTGCCGCCGACGTCGGCGACGACGGCGGCGCCGATGTCCAGCACGCGGGCGACCCGGGCGGTGGCGGCGGCCCCGGCGACCGGCCCGGACAGGATGGTCTCGAACGGCCGCGCGGCGGCCTCGGCCAGGGTGAACGCCCCGCCGCCCGAGCGGGTGACCAGCAGCCGCCCGGCGAAGCCCCTGGCCCGCAGCTCGCGGTCGAGGTTGTGCAGGTAGGGGCCCATGCGGCGCCGCACGAAGGCGTCCACGACGGTCGTGGTGGTGCGCTCGTACTCGCGGTACTCCCCCGACACCTCGTGCGACAGCGAGATCTCGCCGGTGAACCCGGCCTCCCGCAGCAGGTCGCGGACGAGGAGCTCGTGCTGGGGGTTGGCGTAGGCGTTGATCAGCACGACGGCGACGGCGTCGACGCCTTCGGCGTGGAAGACCTCGGCGGCGGCGCGGACGTCCTCCGCCGACAGCTCGCGCACCGGCGCCCCGTCGTGGGCGACGCGCTCGCGCACCTCGCGGCGCAGCCGGCGCGGCACCAAGGGGGGCGGAGGGGTCCAGAACAGGTCGTAGGGGTCGGCGCGGTCACCGCGCCGGATCTCCAGGACGTCCCGGAAGCCCTCGGTGGTGATCAGGCCGACCGTCGCGCCGCGCCGCTCCAGCAGCGCGTTGAGCCCGACGGTGGTGCCGTGGACGAGGTAGGAACAGCGGGCGAGCAGGCCGTCGCCGGCCGCCGCGTCGACGGCGGCGAGCACGCCGAGCTCGGGAGCCCGTGGCGTCGTGGGCTGTTTGCCGACCCTGATCTCGCCGCTGGCGGCGTCGTAGGCGACCAGGTCGGTGAAGGTTCCGCCGACGTCGACCCCGATGACTGTGGACATACCGGGCAAATTACGTCCGCCGCCGCGACGCTGTCGATGTGCCCTCACGACGACGGCTCCCGGGCTGTTGTCCCGCGAGGACGGTCGGCGCCCGCGGGACGCTCAGGCGCCGGTCTCGGTGAGGACGTGACAGGCCAGCTGGAGGGCGAAGCGGGTCTGCGGGTCCGCCAGGTCGAGGTCGAGGACCTCGGTGATGCGGCGCACCCGGTGAGCGACCGCGTTCGGGTGGAGGTTGAGCATCGCCGCGGCCTTGGTCCGCGAGCCCCACGTGTCGAGGTAGGCCTTCAGCGTCGGCACGGCGTGCGGCGCGAGGGCGCCGAGCCGGCCGAGGGGGGCCAGCATGTCGCGGGCCGCCAGGACGGCGCTGTCGCTGGCGGTGAGTTCGGCGAGCACGGCGTGGACGCCCAGCCGGTCGAAGGCGGCCACCTCCCCGGGGGCCGCCCGGCCGGCCGCCGTACGCGCCTGCGCCGCCGTGCGCCTGAGCCCTTCCGGGCCGCGCTGGCAGGTGCCGAGCCCCGCCACCAGGCCGGCGGGCAGCGATTCGCCCAGGCGGGCGGCCTCCATCGGGTCCTCGCCCCGCCCGGGCGGCTCGTCCACCGTGCGGACCACGAGCAGCCCGTCCTGCCAGGGCGTGGCCAGCACCGAACCGCCGCCCAGATCGTCCGCGCTCCACGGCGAGGACGGAACGGCGGCGGGCGGGCGGTCGGGGCGGAGGAAGACTGCGACGTGGCGGCCGTCCACGGGGACGCCGCCGAGTCTCGCCCGGCGGGCCGCCGCGGGCAGGTCGCCGGCCGGGGCGCGCATCAGGGCGAGAAGGGCGGCGGCGCGGGCCTGCTCGGCGGCCCTGGCGGCCGCGCGCACGCGGCCGAGCATGGCGGCGACCACTCCGGCCACGATGGCCGCGGCCGGGTCGTCGTCGGCCCAGCGGACGTAGCCGTCCGCGCGCCCGTCCACCCTGATCACCGCCGAGGTGGCCGCCGACTCGGCGAGGTCCGCCACGCCGTACGCCACGCCGACCGCCTCGGAGGCCGCCGCGAGGATGACCTCCTCCCCGGCTCCCTCCACCGCGCCCAGCCGCTCGACGGCGTCCCGGGTACGGCGCAGCAGGAGTTCCGGGTCGGAGCGGACGACCTCCCGCAGGCCGGCCGCCAGATCCGCCGGCCTCTGGTTGAACGCCCCGGCCAGCAGGGCGACGCGGACCCTGCGGGCCAGGTCGACGACGGCGGGCGAGGTTCCGGACGAACCGGGCAGCACCAGGCCCGCCAGTCCCCGCTCCCCCGCGGTCCGCAGCAGGCCGGTCACCGAGACGCCGGCCCTGAGGACGTCGCGCGACAGCACGCAGACGGCCCCGCCGGGGACCCGTTCGAGGTCGCCGGGGTCGTCCACGAGCACGACGCCCTCCACCGGCCGCGCGTCCCACGGCCCGGCGACCAGCGTCAGCCACCGCCCGGCCGGGGTCCGCAGCAGATCACCGACGTGCAGCACCCGAGAGGACCTCCTCGGCGCGGTGGCACGCCACCCGGCGTCCGTCCAGCGGCCGCAGCTCCGGGGCACGGGTGCGGCACTCGTCCACGGCCAGCGGGCAGCGCAGCCGGAACGGGCAGCCGTCGGCGGCGGGGGCCGCCTCGGTGCGCCCGGTGGCCCGCGGCGGTGCGCCGCCGATCGCGGGCACGGCGTCGCGCAGCGCCATCGTGTAGGGGTGGGCGGGACGGGTGAGCAGCTCGCGCGTGGGGCCGCACTCCACCACCCGCCCGGCGAACAGCACGTGGGAGGTGCGGCAGAGCCGGTCCACCACGGCCAGGTTGTGGGTGATCAGCAGGTAGGTGAGGCCTCGCCCGTCGCGCAGCGCGTCGAGCAGGTCGAGGATGCGGGCCTGCACGGTGACGTCCAGCGCGCTGGTGGGCTCGTCCAGCACCAGCAGCCGGGGGTCCACGGCGAGGGCGCGGGCGATGGCGGCGCGCTGGCGCTGCCCTCCGGAGATCTGGTGCGGCCTGCGGGCGGCCAGCGCGGGGTCGAGGCCGACGTCCGTCAGGAGCTCGGCCACCCGCTCGGCGCGGGCGGCGCGGCCGAGGCGGTGGTGGGCGGTCAGCGCCTCGCCGATGGACGACCCGACGCGCATGCGCGGGTCGAGCGCCTCGCTGCCGTCCTGGAACACCGGCTGGACGGCGGCCCGGAACCGCGCCGTGTCGCGGCGGCCCATGGCGGCGAGGTCCCGCGAGCCGTACAGGATTTTGCCGGAGCGGGGCCGCAGCAGGCCGAGCAGGGCGCGGGCGAGGGTGGTCTTGCCCGAGCCGCTCTCGCCGACCAGCCCCACGCCGCCCTCCTCGACGGCGAGGCCGACGCCGTGCACGACGGGGACGCGCCCGTAGGCGAGGGTGACGTCCTCGGCGGCGAGCAGGGGCACGGGCGTGGCCTCGAGGTCCGCCGGTCCGGGGCGGGTCTCGGCGGGGTCCGGGGTCATGGGACGGCCTCCAGGAGCTCACTCGGCAGGGGGCCGGTCACAGGCCGGCCTCCGGGAGTTCGGGGACCGCGGCGATCAGCTCGCGGGTGTACGGGGCGGAGGGGCGGGCGAACACCTCGGCCGCCGGCCCGGACTCGACCACGGCGCCGTCGCGCATGACGAGCACGTGGTCGGCGATGGCGGACACCAGGGCCAGGTCGTGGGAGACGAGCAGGACCGCCAGATCGCGCTGGTCGCGCAGGCGGCGCAGCACGCCGACCACCTCCGCCTGCACGGTGACGTCCAGCGCGCTGGTGGGCTCGTCGGCGACGATCACGTCGGCTCCGAGGGCGATGGCCAGCGCGATCGCGAACCGCTGGGCCTGGCCGCCGGACACCTCGTGCGGGTACCTGCGCAGGATGCCGGGATCGAGGAGCACGGCGGCGACGGCCTCCTCGGCCCGCCGCGCGGCCTGCTCGCCCTTGACGCCGTGGCGGGCCAGGGCGCGCCGCATGAGGGTGCCCAGGCGCATCGTCGGGGTGAGCGCGGCCCTGGGCGACTGCATGACCAGGGCGACCCGCGCGCCGCGGATCTCGCGCAGCAGCCTCTCGGGCGCGCCGATCACGTTCGTGCCGCAGACCTCGACCTCGCCGGTGACGTGGGCCCCGTCGAGCAGGCCGAGGGTCGCCATCAGGGCCGTGGTCTTGCCCGATCCGCTCTCCCCCACGATGGCGACGCACCGTCCGGGATCGACGTCCAGGGCGGGGACGCTGGAGATCACCCGGTCGCCGACGCGGACGACCAGGTCACGTACCTTGATCAGTGTCATCGGGGCCGCCTGTGCGGGTCGAGCGCGGCGCGCAGTCCCTCGCCGAGCACGTTGAAGGCGAACGCGGTCACCAGGATCGCGAGGCCGGGGAAGGTGACCACCCACCAGTCGGTGGTGAACAGCGTCTGCCCCTGCTCGACCATCAGGCCCCACTCGGCGGTCGGCTCGTGGGCGCCGAGGCCGAGGTACGACAGCGCGGCCGCCGTGAGGATGACCCCGCCGCCGTCGAGGGACAGCTGTACCAGCACGGGGGTGAGCGAGTTGGGCAGCACGTGCCGCACCACGATCAGTGGCGCGGGCACGCCGAGGCAGCGGGCGGCGTCGATGTAGCCGCGTCCCGCCACCGAGGCGGCGACGGAGGCGGTGAGACGGGCGTACCAGGGCCACCAGGTGACCGCGATGGCCACGATGACGGTGGTCACGGACGGCTGGAGCACCACGGCCAGGGCCAGCGACAGCAGCAGCGCGGGGAAGGCGAGGAACACGTCGGTGACCCGCATGATCACATCGCGGACCCAGCCGCCCGCGTAGCCGGCCACCACGCCGAGGGCGACCCCGACGACGGCGGCGACGGCGAGCACGGCCACGGCGATGAACAGCGAGGTGCGGGCGCCGTACAGCACCCTGCTGAGCACGTCACGCCCCACCTGGTCGGTGCCGAACCAGTGGGCGGCGCCCGGGGGCAGCAGCGCGTCGGCGGGGTGCGTGGCGGCGCCGCCGTCGTCGGGATAGGGGGCGATCCAGGGCGCCAGCAGGGCGGCCAGCACGATCAGCAGCAGGATCACCAGCCCCGCGGCGGCCAGGACGTCGGCACGGGCGAGGTCCCCCAGCCTGCGCAGCGGGGTGCGGCGCAGCGCGACCGCCGTCATGACGCCCTCCCGCGGGCGCCCGCCGGGTGGCGGGGCGCCGGGCACTCGCCGTGGGTGCCGGACGGACGGCGGCTCATCTGGTCCTCGCTCTCGGGTCGACGACGCCCTGCAGCAGGTCGACGACCAGGTTGGCGACGACGTACAGCAGGGCCACCAGGAGGGTGACTCCGGCGATGGCCGGGGTGTCCAGGGACCTGATGGAGTCGGCGGCGTAGCGGCCGAGGCCAGGCCAGTTGAACACCGCCTCCACAAGGAAGCCGTTGACGACGGCGTAGGCGAACACCAGCGCGATCAGCGACAGCACCGGGTTGAGCGCGGGACGCAGGGCGAAGCGGGTCAGCACGGCCGTCTCGCCGAACCCCAGCGCCCGCGCCAGCCGGGTGTGGTCGTGGCCCGCCTCCTCGATGAGCGCCGCGCGGGTCATCTGGGCGATCAGCCCGGCCGGGTAGGCGGCGACGACGAGCGCGGGCAGCACCAGGTGGGACAGGGTGCTGGTGAGGATCGGCCAGTTGCCGGTGATCGCCGCGTCCACGGCGGTGATGTTGGTGTAGACGTGCAGCGGGCTGGTGGTGTCGAGGGAGTTGTCGTACTCCCCCGCCACCGGGAACCAGCCGAGGTTGCTGGCGAACACGGTCTGCATGGCGAGCGCGAGCCAGAACACCGGTACCGACACCGCCAGCATCGACGACACCCGCGCCGACAGGTCGGGCAGCCGGCCACGGTACCGGGCGGCCAGCCCGCCGAGCGGGACGCCCACCAGCACCGCGATGATCAGGGCCGCGCCCACCAGCTCGATCGAGGCGGGGAAGGCCGTGGCGAGGTCCCGGGCCACCGGCTGCCGGGTGTGCAGGCTGGTGCCCCAGTCGCCCGCGAACAGGTCGCGGGCGTAGTTCCACAGCTGGACCGGCGCCGGGTCGTCCAGGCCGAACCGCGCGCGGGCGGCGGCCAGCTCCGACGCGCCGGCCTTGGGCCCGGCGTAGGCCACGGCCGGGTCGCCGGGCACCAGCCGGGTCACCGCGAAGGTGAGCACGATCACTCCGGCCACGACCAGCGCGGCCTGGCCGAGACGGCGGGCGAGGTAGCCGACCACCCGTTACGCGCCCGGCTTCAGGTCGTAGACGAACACGACGTTGGGGTAGGCGGGGTTGTCGGTGTAGTCCTGCACGCCCTTGGCGAAGGCGCGCTGGTAGTTCTGGGTGAAGAGCACCGCCACGGCGGCCTGGTCATCGATGATCTTGGTCTGCAGGTCCGCGTAGGCCTTCTCGGCCGCCGCCCGGTCGGTGGCGGTCAGCGCCGGCAGCTTGTCGATCTCGGCGTCGACGCCGGCGTCCTTCAGGTACGACAGGTTGAACGACGGCTTGTCGGAGCTGCGGAAGACGTTGAGGAACCACGAGTAGGCGTCGGCGTAGTCCGGGTACCAGTACATGACGAAGATGTCCTGGCGCTTGGCCGGGTCGGGCGACTTGCCCTGGTCCCACTGGGTGTTCCACTGCAGCGGCTTGGCATCCAGCCTGACGTTCAGCTTGCTGAGGGCCGATCCGAGGAGGGTGGCGAACAGCTGCTGGTCGCCGTCGCCCTGGGCGTAGGTCATGGTGAGCGTGAGCTCCTTGCCACCCGGCCCGTACCCGGCCTCCTTCAGCAGCGCCTGCGCCCCGGAGAGGTCCTGCGCGGGCTCGCGCCCGGCGACGTGGCCGAGCAGGCCCTCGGGCACCAGGCCGCTCGCCTTGACACCGGAGCCCTTGATCGCCGCCACCAGGCCGTCGTAGTCGATCGCCTTCTGGACGGCCTTGCGCAGCCGCACGTCCTTCAACGGGCCGCTCGCGGTGTTGAACAGCGCGAGCAGGTTCTGGAAGGACGGCGTCTGGGAGGTCTGCGCGCCCTGGCTCTGGGCCTGGGCGAACAACTGCGGGTTCAGCCGCTGGACGAAGCTCACCTCGCCGCGCTGCAGCAACTGCCAGGCGGTGGTGGTCTCCGGGGTGACGCGGTACTCGATCCGCTTGTAGTGGGAGCCCGACCAGCCGCCCCAGTAGCCGTCGAAGGCCTTCAGGGTCAGCTCGGTCTCCCTGCCCTTCTGCCAGTTGTCGATGGTGTAGGGGCCGGATCCGGCGTCGTGCCCCTCGCCGAACCACTTCTTCAGGTCGCTCGCGGCGGTGGTGTCGTAGACGTAGGAGCCGTAGTCGGAGGAGGCGATCAGGTCGAGCGGGGCGGCGTACTTCAGGGTGAAGACCACGGTGGCGGGATTCTCGGCCTTGACCGACTCCACCGCGTCCCAGATGTAGGCGGCGCCGCCGCCCTCCTTCTTGGTGCGCTCGACCGACGCCTTGACGGCGGCGGCGTCCACCGGCTTCCCGGTGTGGAACTTCGCTCCCGAGCGGAGCGTGAACGTCCAGGTCCGGCCATCGGCGGAGGACTTCCAGGAGGTGGCCAGGCGGGGCTCGGCCTTCTTGGCCTGCGGGTCGTACCTGGTCAGCGACTCGTAGATGTTCTCCATGGCGATGATCTCGTTGGAGTACGAGCTCGCGGGGTCCCAGTCGGTGACGACGTCCAGGTTGGGCACGTACACGAAGGTCGCGTTCGGCGTCCCGGCGGTGGATCCGGTTCCGGCCTGCGGGGTGCCCTGGGCGCCCCGTACCTGGCCGCCTCCGCACGCCGCGGCGGCCAGGGCCAGCGAGCCCGCGGCCGCGACGGCGGGCAGGCCCTTGTGCCAGCGCATCATGAGGTCCTTTCTGTCAGGTCAGGGGTCCGGCGGCCTTGACGTGGACGCGCACGGCCGGCTCGGGGAGGTAGCTGAGCGGGACCTCGGTGAGCTCGACGATCTCGACCCGCCCGGCGTCGGCCCCCGCCGCGACGGCCCGCGCGGCGGCCTCCTCCTTGGCGCGCTCGACCGCTGCCGCCCGTCCCGCACCGGCGGGGGCGATCGTCTCGAAGCGCCCGCTGGCCAGCGCGATGGCCGCGCCGACGGCGTTGGCCACGGCCGCGTCCGCGGGGCGGATCACCTTGCTCACGCCCGGTACCGCGTCGGGCAGGATGAACGCGCCGCCGCCCACGGCGATCAGCGGCCGGTCGGCCTTGCCCAGGGCGATCCGGTCGACCGCGTCGACCACCATCTCGTCGGCCAGGCGCAGGGCTCGAGCGAGCCGCTCGCCGGCGGCGACGGGGTGGGTGCCCACCGTGCCCCGGCCGGCGGCCACGGCCGCGTCGGTCATGGTGGGGGTCGATCCGCCGAAGGCCAGGGCCTCCTGGGCGATGCGGTAGCCGACCGAGCGGGGGCCGAGACCCTCGCCGATGACGGTGCCGCCGCCGAGGGCGACCGACAGGATGTCGGGCATCCGGAAGTTGGTGGTGACCCCGCCGATCTTCACGGCGGCGGCCGACTCGCGCGGGAACCCGCCGGTCAGCACGCCGAGGTCGGTGGAGGTGCCGCCCACGTCGGCGACGATCGCGTCGCCGACCCCCGACAGGAAGGCGGCGCCGCGCAGCGAGTTGGCGGGCCCGGACCCGATCGTGAGCACCGGGTAGCGGGCGGCGTAGTCGACGGCCATCAGCGTGCCGTCGTTCTGGGCGAAGAACGTCTCCACCGTCAGGCCGCGCTCGTCCAGGGCCTGGCGCAGCGCTCCGGTGACGTCGGCGGCGACGCCGTACAGGGCCGCGTTGAGCACCGTGGCGTTCTCGCGTTCGAGCAGCCCGAGTGAGCCGATCTCGTGGCTGAGGCTGATCGCGACGTCCGTGCCGAGCTCGGCGCGGACGATCTCGGCGACCTGGCGCTCCTGGTCGGCGCTCGCCGGGCTGAACACGCCGGTGATCGCGACGGCCTCGACGGGACCGGCCTCGCGGGTGCGGCTCAAGAAGCGCCCGACCTCGCCGGCGTCGAGCGGGGCGATGGGGCGGCCGTCGACGTAGTGGCCGCCCCGGACGATCGCGGCGCCCGCGGCCACGGTCTCGCGCAGGTCGGCGGGCCAGTCCTCCAGGGGCGGGATGGAGGTGGTCGCGGGGGCGCCGAGGCGGACGATCGCGACCCTGCCGAGCGAGCGGCGCTCCAGGATGGCGTTGGTGGCGTGGGTGGTGCCGAGCATCACGCGCGTGACCTCGCCGGCGCGGTGGCCGAGCTCGTCCAGCACGGCGGCGAGGGCGGCGCGCAGGCCGCCGGTGACGTCCTGGCTGGTGGGCCGCTTGGCGCGCGCCACGATGCGGTCGGAGGAGTCCAGGACGACGGCGTCGGTGTTGGTGCCGCCGACGTCGATGCCGATCCGCAGGCTCATCGGGCCGCCTCCTCTCCGCCTCGGCGGCCTCGCGTGATCTCCTCGACGGGGACGTAGTCGAGGTCGTAGCCGAACGCCCGGGGGCCGGCCGTGCGCAGCCCCATGGGCGTGCGCCACAGCGGGTCGCAGGGCCAGGCCAGGACGCTGACGCGCTGGCCGTACCGCAGCGCCTCGGTCTGGACGGCGGTGGCGGCCTGGGTGTCGACGACGGTGATCAGGTCCGGGACCATGGCGAGCACCCGGCCGTCCTCCAGGGCCACCAGGTTCTCGTTCTGGATCTCGAGGGTGACCGTGCGGCCCTTGTCGTCGCCGACGCCCTCGACGGTGACGGTCCCGCGGACGAAGCCGCCCTCGGTGCGCCGGGCGACGTCGGTGACCTTGCCGCCGACCAGCCGCTCGGCGGCCAGGGTCTCGGTGAGGGCGGCGAGGGGGTCGGCGGCGTCCTCGGTGGCCCGGCCGACGGCGATGGCGCGGGTCACGGTGCGCTCGATGACCGCTCCCCTGGCCTCCCGGGCCGTCAGCACGTAGTCGGCCATCAGCGCGCTGGACCCGGCGGCGACGCAGACGGCGCGGGCGATCTGCTCGGCCCACAGGCCGTCGACGGGGCGGATGGTGACGACGTTGCCGGCGACGTCCGTCATGATCACGAGGTTGGCGGGGAGTCCGGCGACGTACATCGACACCATCTGGACCTCGGGGAAGGCCCGCCCCATGCCGTCAGCGTCCAGCAGCGGCACCCCGAGGCGCGCGGCCCAGGCGACGGGGGCGACGCCGTTCGCCCCGCCGATCTCCGACGACATCACCGCGGCGGGCGGACGGCCGAAGATCCGCTCGATCTCGTCGCGGACACGGTCCGGTTCGGCCTCGGCGTGGATCATCTCGTGGCTGACGGTGGGGGCTCCGATGCCGGAGAGCGGGACCACGAGGGCGTCGTCGTCGAGGTCCGCCAGGGTGACGAGAGGGACCTCGCCGTGCTCCCGGATGGCGCGGGCGGCCGCCAGCGCCCCTGACCGGACATCCCCGCCGCCCCCGGTGCCCAGCACCGCGCAGCCGCGCGCGAGCGGCGCGACGTCGTCCAGGGTTATGGCTGCCTGCATGGCGAGAGCATGATGCAATTAGGACATTCCTCTCAATGTCGCCACATAATAGGACATGGACATTTATTGTCACCAGACGACAACGAGAGCGCGCCCTTACCACCTCTAGACCATCAGACGACCCGCCCCTCGGGCAATACCCGCCCCCCTCCGCCAGAGCCCACCCGCACCCCTCGGCGAGGGCCCACCGGCACCCGCCGTACGACGGCGCCGAACCCCACCGCCCCACACCCCGCCGACGCGGCGCCGGGAGAGCGGCAGCATGCCCGACGAGCGGAAGGGGTCACCACAGCGAGGGGTGAGGGAGCCCGGGGCGAGAGCTGAGGAAGCCCGGAGCAAGAGGTGAAGGCGCCCGGAGCAAGAGGTAAGGGAGCCGGAGCGAGGTGAGGGCGCCCGGAGCGAGAGCCGGAGGCGAGAGGTAAGAGCGAGAGGTGAGGGAGCCCGGAGCGAGAGCTGAGGGCGAGAGGTGAGGGCGAGAGGTGAGGGCGAGAGGTGAGGGTGAGAGGTGAGGGTGAGAGGTGAGAGCCTTCGGAATCAGAGGTCAGGGCGGGCCGGGGGTGAAGTGCGGGGAAACAGAACGTCCCGGCGCCCGAGGTCGGGGCCGGGACGTTCGGTGGGTCGGTCAGGATTCGGAGCCGGTGTCGATGTCGCCCTCGGGGGCGGTGGCGGGGGTGTCGGCGCCGCCCTCCGCCGGGGGCTCCCCGGTCGGGGCGGGACGGCCGGACCCGCCCTCGGCGATCAGGCGCTCCAGGCGGGGGCCGGTCAGCCGCTGGAACTTGCGGTGGTAGCGGGTGCGGTCGAGCACCGCCACCTCGAGCTGGCTGACGGGCGGGCGCTCGCCCCCGGGCTCGGTCAGGGCCGCCAGGGCGGCGTCGAGCGCCTCGGGAAGGGCCATGCCCTCCCGGAAGCGGTCCTTCAGGCGGCCCGCCACGGCGTCGGCCACGCCGCCCATGGCCACGAAACCGTGCTCGTCGGCCACCGAGCCGTCGAAGGTGAGCCGGTAGATCTGGTCGTCCTCGGGGCCGTCGCCGACCTCCGCGACGACGATCTCGACCTCGTACGGCTTGCGCGACTCGGTGAAGACCATGCCGAGCGACTGGGCGTAAAGGTTGGCGAGCCCGCGGGCGGTGACGTCGCTGCGGTCGTAGGTGTAGCCGTTGATGTCGGCGTAGCGGATGCCGCCGAGGCGCAGCGCCTCGAACTCGTTGTACTTGCCGACCGCGGCGAAGCCGATGCGGTCGTAGATCTCGCTGATCTTGTGCAGCGCCCGCGAGGCGTTCGGGGCGACGAACAGAATGCCGTTCTCGTACTGCAGCACCACGACGCTGCGGCCGCGCGCGATGCCCTTCCGCGCGAAATCGGCCTTGTCCCGCATCTCCTGTTCGGGGGACACATATCCAAAGGGCATGGACACCGGTGGTGATCCTCTCGTGGCCGTGGGTGATGACTAGCGCAACGGTGCGGTGGGCCCGTCGGGGTCGCGCATGCGGACGTCGAGCACCCGCTGGACGTACCCCTCGACCTCCTCGTCCGTCAGGCGGCGGAAGCCCTCGTCGGTGATCATCGCGATCAGCGGCCAGATCTTCCTGGTGACGTCGGGGCCACCCGTGGCCGAGTCGTCGTCCGCGGCGTCGTACAGCGCGTTGATGGTGGCCAGCACGGTCTCCTCGGCCGACGCGCCCTCGCGGTAGAGCTTCTTCAGCGCCCCGCGCGCGAACAGCGAGCCCGAGCCGATCGCCGCGAAGTTCTTCTGCTCGTACGGCCCGCCGCCGACGTCGTAGGAGAAGATGCGGCCGCCCTCGCGCTCCTCGTCGTAGGCGGCGAACATCGGCACGACCACCATGCCCTGCAGCGCCATCGGGAGGTTCCCCCGGATCATGGTGGCCAGGCGGTTGGCCTTGCCCTGGACCGACAGGGTGCGCCCCTCACGCTTCTCGTAGTGCTCGAGCTCTACCTGGTAGAGCCGGGCGAGCTCGATGCCCGTGCTCGCCGCGCCCGCGATGCCCATGCACGAGTACTCGTCGGTGCGGAAGACCTTCTCCATGTCCTTCTGGGAGATGAGGTTCCCCGAGGTGGCCCTGCGGTCGCCCGCCATCACCACGCCGCCGGCGAAGGTCGCGGCGACGATCGTGGTCGCGTGCGGGATCAAATCGCCGGCAGGGGCCGCCGACTCGAATCTGCTCGGCAGAAGCCCCGGAGCGTAGGACGCGACGAACTCGGTGAACGATGTCGACCCCGTGTCCAGGAAAAGGTCGTTCGTCCAGCCCCTCTGTGCTGCCACGCGGCTCCCTCCCAAGTGCCTTACAACTCCTACGCCGACCCTACTCGTGGTGCCGTGGTGGATGCACTTCCCACGATCAGCTCAGCGCGAACCGCTTTCGTCCATCTCGTCTCATCTTCCCCAAAAATAATCTTTACGGCGAAGAGCGCCCGTGCGATTGTCGAGTTGTCGTGACATGCAAACAGGTCAGCCTCCGTCCCCCAGGGAGGTCCCCCGTGAGACTCGCACGAATGATCGCCGTCCTGGCCGGCGCCGCGTTGCCGCTGGCCGCCTGCGGTTCCGGAGCATCCTCCGGCGGCGACACCACTCTGACGATCACCGCCAACGCCATCTCCGGCGGCAAGAACGCCGCGACGGCCGACTGGACCAAGAACTGGCTGATCCCGAAGTTCGAGGAGGCCCAGAAGGCCAAGGGCAAGACGGTCCACGTCCTGTTCCAGCCCAACGGCGTCGACGACGAGAAGTACAAGACCAAGGTCGCGCTGGACCTGAAGTCGAGGACCGGCGCCGACGTGATCGACCTGGACGGCATCTGGGTCGGCGAGTTCGCCCAGGCCGGGTACATCAAACCGCTGGCCGCCACCGCGGGCCCCGAGGCCGAGCAGTGGGACGGCTGGGGTCAGATCCCCCAGGCCGTGCAGGGCCTCGGCATCTTCGACGGCAAGAAGTACGGGGTGCCGCAGGGCACCGACGGCCGGGTGCTGTTCCTCAACAAGACGCTGTTCGCCAAGGCGGGGCTGCCCGCCGACTGGCAGCCGAAGAGCTGGCAGGAGATCATCGACGCCGGGAACGCCCTGAAGAAGGCCGGGGTCCAGGTCCCGATCCAGATCGACGCGGGCACCGCGATGGGCGAGGCGACGTCCATGCAGGGCGCGCTGCCGCTGCTGGCCGGCGCCGGCACGGAGATCTACTCCGGCGGCAAGTGGACGGGGGCCTCGCAGGGGCTCAAGGACGTCCTCGGCTTTTACCGGCAGATCTACACCACCGGCCTCGGCGACCCCCGCCTGCAGCAGGAGGCCAAGGGCCGCGACAAGTCGTTCGAGGAGTTCGCCGAGGGCAAGGTCGGCATCCTGGCGGAGGGCGACTACTTCTGGCGGGCCGTGGTCGAGCCCAAGCTCGGCGTGGCGCCCATGCCGGACCGCGACAAGGCCGTCGGGTACGCCCTGATCCCGGCCGAGCGGCCGGGCGCCGGGGTGCGCGGCCAGGACTACGTCAGCATGTCGGGCGGCGCGGTGCGGGTGCTGAACCCCTACTCCAAGAACCCCAAGCTCGCCTGGGAGCTGCTGTCGTTCATGCACTCGGCCGAGGCCACCAAGCAGGGCCTGGCCGGGGAGGCGCGGATCACCTCGCGCACCGACGTCAACGAGGAGGTGCTGAAGGACGACCCGATGCTGAGCTTCGTCTCGGAGAAGGTGCTGCCCATCACCTCCTACCGCCCGCCGCTCGCGGTCTATCCGCAGGTCTCGGTCGCCCTCCAGGAGGCCACGGCCGCCGTCGTGGCCGGCAGGACCGTCGACGAGGCCGCCGCCGCGTACCAGCAGAAGATCCAGTCCCTGGTCGGCCCCGCCAATGTCGCCCAGTGAGGGCGCGCGTGATGGCGCGCCGGCGATCTGACTGAGGAGGGAGCAAGTGCGAGGAACGAGCGCTTGTGAGCGACGATGGAAGATCGCCGGCTCAAGGGGCGCCATCACGCAGGCGAGCGGAGCGAGCCGATTGAGCACCGGCGAGCGCCATGAGCACTGACGCGGCCGGGCTCGGGAAGGGCAGGGCGGCCGGGTTCGTGATGCCGGCGCTGGTGCTGATCGGGATGTTCCTGGTCTTCCCGGCGCTCTGGACGATCTATCTGGGCCTCACCGACTTCAGCCTCACCGGCCTGGCCGCGGCCGACCCGCACGTCGTCGGCGGCGCCAACTACGCCGAGGCGCTCGGGGACGGGCGCTTACACACCTCGCTGTGGCTGACCACGGAGTTCGTGCTCGGCTCGGCGGTGATCGGGCAGGCGGGGCTGGGCTTCGCGGTCGCCTGGGCGCTGCGCAACCGCACCGGACCGGTGAAGCGGCTGGTGGAGGGGCTGGTGCTGCTGGCCTGGATCCTGCCGTCGTCGGTGGTGGCGTTCCTGTGGATCGCCCTGCTCGACCGGGACGAGGGCACGCTGAACGCCCTGCTGCACACCCCCGGGTTCGCCTGGCTGCTGGACTACCCGATGGTCTCGATCATCGTGTTCAACATCTGGCGCGGCACGGCGTTCTCGATGATGCTGTACGGCGCCGCGCTGGAGAACGTGCCGCCGTCGCATCTGGAGACCGCCCGGCTCGCCGGGGCGTCGGCGTTCCAGCAGCTGCGGGACGTGGTGTTCCCGAGGATCAGGGGGCACATACTGACGAACCTGCTGCTGATCAGCCTGTGGACGTTCAACGACATCACCACCTTCCAGATCACCGCCGGCGGGCCGGAGGGCCGGTCGGAGATCCTGCCGATCTACATCTACAACGTGGCGATCAGCGGCGGCCGGCTGGGCTTCGGCGCCGCCGTGTCGTTCCTGGTCCTGCTCATCAACCTGGTCCTCGCGCTGGTGTACCTGCGCCTGCTCCGCGGCCGGAGAGGGGTGGCGGCGTGACCGCGGTGACGGGGCGGACGACGGCCGGGCGGGAGGAGGCGGCGGCGCGCGTCCGGCACACGATGGCGGTGATCGGCCGGGCGACCTTCCTGGCGGTCGTGGCGGCGTTCTTCGCGCTGCCGCTGCTGTGGCTGGCCACCGCTCCGTTCGACGCCCACCCGAAGATCACCACCTCGGTCCCCGAGTTCACGCTGCGCAACTTCCGGGCGCTGCTGGACAACCCGTACGCGCTGAGCTCGCTCGGCAACTCGGTGGTGCAGTCCGCCGCCAGCGCGGCCCTGGTCGTCGTCCTGGCGGCGCTGGCGGCCTACGCGCTGTCGCGGGTGCGCGTCCCGGGCAGGGACGCGCTGCTGTACGTGCTCCTGCTGCTGTCGTCGGTGGTGACCGGCACCGCCGCGATGGTGCCGATCTTCGAGCTGGCGACCCGGCTCGACCTGGTCGACACCCACCTCGGCGTGGTGCTGGCGCTGTCGGGGGGCCTGCTGCCGGCGGCGATCTTCATCCTGAAGGACTTCATGGACGGCACCCCGACGTCGTACGAGGAGTCGGCCCGGGTGTTCGGCGCGAGCCCCCTGCGGATCCTGTGGGACATCGTGGTGCCGCTGGTCCGGCCGGGCCTGGCGACGATCGCCGTCTGGGCCGTCGCCTCGGTCTGGGGCAGCTTCCTGACGCCGTTCATCCTGCTGCGGGACCCGGAGAAGGCTCCCGGCGCGGTGATCCTCTACACCCTCTACACCGAGGGCGGCTCGCCGCGTCTGGACCTGATCTCGACGTTCTCGCTGCTCTACTCCCTCCCGGTCGTCCTGATGTACGTCTTCGTGAGCCGCAAGTACGGGTTCCGCTTCCACGGAGGGATCAAACGGTGATCTCGCTGCACGGCCTGACCAAGGAGTTCCCCGGTGGCGTCCGGGCGCTGGACGCCCTCGACCTGGAGATCGCCGACGGCGAGTTCTTCGCGCTGCTCGGGCCGTCGGGGTGCGGCAAGACGACGCTGCTGCGCACGATCGCCGGCCTGGAGACCCCCACCTCCGGCAGGGTGACGATCGGATCGGCCGAGGTGACCGGCCTGCCGCCGGGCAGGCGCGACGTCGCCATGGTGTTCCAGGACTACGCCCTGTTCCCCCACATGGACGTCACCGCCAACATCGCCTACCCCCTGAAGATCAAGAAGGTGCCGCGGCCGGAGCGCGAGGCGAAGGCCGGCGAGACCGCCTCCCGGCTGAGCCTGTCGGAGCTGCTGACCCGGCGGCCGGGCCAGCTGTCGGGCGGCCAGCAGCAGCGGGTGGCCCTCGCCCGGGCGATCGCCTGCCACCCGTCGGCGTTCCTGTTCGACGAGCCGCTGTCGAACCTGGACGCCCGGATGCGCCTGGAGGCGCGCACGTTCCTCAAGCGACTGCAGCGCGAGCTCGCGGTCACCACGGTCTTCGTCACCCACGACCAGGGCGAGGCCCTGGCGATGGCCGACCGGATCGCCGTCATGTCGGCCGGGAGGATCATGCAGGTGGGCACGCCGCGCGAGGTGTTCCAGCGCCCCGCCGACACCTTCGTCGCCTCGTTCATCGGCTCCACGCCGATGAACCTGCTGCCGGGGGTCGTCAAGGACGGCACGCTGCGCGTCGCCGGGGCCGTCCTCCCCCTCCCGCCGGGCCTGGCCGACGGCGAGGAGATCGTGTACGGGCTACGGCCGGAGTACATGGACCTGACCGCCACGCCCCGGGAGGACGGCTTCGCCGGGCACGTCTCGGTGGTGGAGAACCTGGGCACTTCCTACCTCGTGACGCTAGAAGTGCGATCGGAGTCCGGCGACCTGCTGGTGCAGGCCGTCGTGCCCGAGGACGCCGAGCCCGCGACGGGCGCGGCGGCCTGCGCCGTGCCGCGCCATCCGCGCGCCCTGGTCTACCGCGAGGGGAAGCTGGTGACGACGTGAGCGACCTGAGGCAGATCAGGCTGACCGGGCGGGCGACGCTGGACGACCGCCTCATCAGGCAGGTCTGGGCCGTGCCCTTCGAGCCGCCGCCGGGCACGCGGGCGTTCACGGTCGAGCTGTCCTACGACCGGTCGCGCGGGGTGCTGGACCTCGGCTGCGAGGGGCCGGGCGGCTTCCGCGGCTGGTCGGGCGGCGCCCGGTCGCGGTACACGATCGCGCCCTCGTGGGCCACTCCCGGCTACCTGCCGGGCGAGCCCGAGGCGGGCACCTGGCACGTCCTGCTCGGCCTGTACCGGGTCCCCCTCGACGGGCTGCCGTACGAGATCGCCGTCACCCCGCACGACACGCCGCCGCCCCCGCCGGGCCCCGGCCCCCCTCCCCCGCCCGCCGAGGTCGTCCCCGCCGCCCTGCGGCGCGGCCTGCCCGCCCTGGACGGCCTGCGGTGGCAGTCCGGTGAGCTGCACGCCCACACCGTGCACTCCGACGGGACCCTGACCGTGCCGGAGCTGGCGGCGCTGGCCCGCGCGCAGGGGCTCGACTTCCTGGCCGTCACCGACCACAACACCGTCAGCCACCACGCCGAACTGCCCGGCGCCGCCGCCCGTGCCGGGATCACCCTGGTCCCCGGCCAGGAGGTCACCACCGACCTCGGGCACGCCAACGCCTTCGGTGACATCGGCTGGATCGACTTCAGGGAGCCCGCGGACGCCTGGGCGCCGGTCGCGGGCGGGCGCGGGGGGCTGCTGTCGCTCAACCATCCTCTGGGGGCCGACTGCGCCTGGCGGCATCCGCTCACCGAGCGTGTGCGCACCGCGGAGGTGTGGCATTCGGGCTGGTGGGACCGCACGTGGGGGGCGCCGCTGTCGTGGGCGCAGGCCTGGCGGGACGACCTGGTGTACCTCGGCGGCGGCGACTTCCACCGGCCGGAGGAGAACCACCCGCCCGGCGCGCCCGCCACCTGGGTGCTCGCCGAGCCGCCCGAGCGAGGGGCGGGCGGGGAGGCGGTGGTGGAGGCGATCCGGGCCGGGCGCACGGCGGTCTCGGCCGGCCCCGACGGGCCGCTGCTGCTGCGCCACGGTGAGGAGTTCGTGGTGCTCGACGCCGACGGCCTGGTGCTGTGGGGGCCCGAGCACCGTTCGGTGATCCGGGGCGACCGCGTGCGGCTGCCGGCGCGCCCCGGCCCGCACCGCCTGGAGACCACGCGCAACGAGGTCATGGCCCTGTGCACGTGAGCATGTGCCGGTCCGCGTGCCCGGTGGACCCGCCGCCGTACGTCACCACCACCAGGAGGCACCGCGTTGAGTGAGATCGTCGTCGTCCCGCACACCCACTGGGACCGCGAGTGGTACCTGCCGTTCCAGCGCTTCCGCATGGGCTTGGTGCGGATGCTCGACGAGGTGCTCGACACCATGGCCGCCCACCCGGCCTACCGGTTCACCATGGACGGCCAGCTCGCCGCGGTCGAGGACTACCTGGAGATCCGCCCCGAGCGCCGCGCCGACCTCGCCCGGTTCGTCGCCGAGGGGCGTTTCGCGGCCGGGCCGTGGGCGATCCTCGCCGACGAGTTCCTCTGCTCCGGGGAGACGCTCATCCGCAACCTGGAGCACGGCCTGCGGGGGGCCCGGGAGCTGGGCGGCGCGATGGAGGTGGGGTACCTGCCCGACCAGTTCGGGCACTGCGCCCAGATGCCGCAGATCCTGGCCCTCGCCGGGCTGCCGGTGGCCTGCCTGTGGCGCGGGGTGCCGATGTCCGTCGAGAGTGACGCGTTCGCCTGGAAGGGCGCCGACGGCACCGTGATCCGCACCCAGTACCTGCCGGGCGGGTACGGCAACGCGGTGGCGCTGTTCACCGGGCCACCGGAAGGGCTGCCCGACCGGCTGGCGGCGTTCACCGCCACCATGCGGCCGTGGCGGCGGGAGGGGCCGCTGCTGGCCATGTACGGCGCCGACCACTCGGCGCCCTCGGGGGACATCACCGCGGCGGGGCTGCGCCTGGCCACCCTCGGCGAGTACCTGGCGGGCGCCACCGCGCCCGACGGCCTGCCCGTGGTGGAGGGCGAGCTGCGCTCCCACGCCCGGGCCAACATCCTGCCGGGGGTCATCTCGGCCCGGATCCCGCTGAAGCAGGCGATGGGCCGCGCCGAGCGCGTGGTGACCCGCTACGCCGAGCCTCTGACCGCCCTCTGGCTCGGTGGCCCCGCCGGCCGCCCGGCGGGCGAGCGGAGCGCGGCCGGGCGGCTGATCGAGCTGGCCTGGCGGGGCCTGGTCGCCTGCAGCGGCCACGACTCGATCACCGGGTGCGGCGCGGACGAGACCGCGCAGCAGGTCGCCGCGCGGATCGCCGAGGCCGAGCAGATCGGCCAGGCGGTGGTCGACCTGGTGAGCTCCTCCCTCGCGCGGACCGCGCGGCGCGACCAGCTCGTCGTCGTCAACCCCTCGCCGTTCCCCCGGACCGCGCTGGTGCTGGCCGACCTGCCGGAGCGGCGCTCGGGGCTGGCCGCCCTCGACGGCTCCCCCATGCCCGTGCAGCGGCTGGAGCGGGCGCCGACGCTCCTGGACGAGTCGTCCATGGACGACCTGACGCAGCTCCTCGGGCGGGTCCACGAGCGGGAGCTGTTCGGCCACGAGATCGTCTCCTGGACGGCCGAGGAGGACGTCTTCACCGTCGTGGTGAGCCGCCACGCCTCCACGGCGTACCGCCACGCCGACCTGAAGGCGGACGTCGACCGGGCGGCGGCCGCACGGCCCGGCCCCTGGCGGGTGCGGACGGTCGCCGAGCCGGTGGTCACGGTCGCGGCCCGCGTGGAGGTCCCCGCGCTCGGCCGCACGACCCTGACCTCGGTGCCGGCTCCCGCCCCCACGGCCGCGGCGGAGCCGGAGGGCGACGGGGTGCTGGACAACGGGCTGCTCAGGGTGTCGGTGGCGGCCGACGGGACGCTGTCGCTGCTCACCGCCTCCGGGCTGCGCGCCGACGGGGTCGGGCGGATCGTGGACGGGGGCGACGCCGGCGACACCTACAACCACGCGCCCCCCGCGGCCGACCGCCTCGTCGAGACCCCCGCCTGGGTCAAGGTCGCGCGGGTCTGCTCGGGGCCGCTGGTCTCGGTGCTGGAGGTGGCCCGGGGGTACCGCTGGCCGACGCGGGCGGCGGGTGAGGGCCGCGCCGGGGAGGACGCCGAGGTGACGGTGACCACGCGCGTGGAGCTGCGGGCCGGGGAGCCGTTCGTGCGCCTGGAGACGTCCTTCGACAACGCCTGCCGGGACCATCGGGTGCGCTGGCACGCCCGCCTGCCCCGGCCGGCCCGGGAGTCGTTCGCTGGCGGGCAGTACGCCGTCGTGCGGCGCGGGCTGGGCGCCGAGGGCGGGTGCGGTGAGGTGCCGCTGCCCACGTTCCCCGCGTCGGGCTTCGCCGCGGCCGGTGGCCTGGCCGTGCTGCTGGACCACGTGGCCGAGTACGAGGTCGTGCGCGGGCCGGGCGACGGAGGAGGGGCGGAGGAGGAGGGCGGTGAGCTGGCCGTGACGCTGCTGCGCGCGGTGGGTCACCTGTCGCGCAACCGGAACGCCTACCGGGACGAGCCGGCGGGGCCGCAGATCGCCACGCCGCAGGCGCAGTGCCCCGGGCCGGTGAGAACGCGGTTCGCCGTGCACCTCCACGAGGGCGGGTGGGACGAGGCCGGGCTGGTGCGCCTGGCCGAGGAGTACCACCACGATCTCCTCGCGGTCCCCGGCTCGGCCGCCACCGTCGAGGGCGGCGGGCGTCCGTCACCCGGCGCCACGGGGCCGGAGGCCGCCGGCGAGCACGGGGCGCGGCTGGAGGTGGCCGGCGACGGGGTGGTCCTCGGCGCGCTGCGCGAAAGGGACGGGTGGCTGGAGGTGCGCCTGGTCGCGATGCGCCCCTCACCGGCCGAGGCCGTCGTGCGCGGCCCGTTCACCACCGCGCGTACGGCCGACACCCTCGGCCGCCCGCTCGCCTCCCTGGAGGTCGCGGACGGCGCCGTACGGCTCCCGATGCGCGCCTTCGAGATAGCGACACTCCACCTCAGGTGAGCTCATAGTGCCGAGGGCCGCGGAGGTGATGATCCTCAGCGGCCCTCGGCGGTGGAAAGGGCGGCCGGCCCCGGTGTCCCGGTGGGGGACGCGGGCCGCCGCTCGCCCTGCCCCTGGGCGGCCCCGGGGCCGAGCGCGGAGCGGGACGGTGGCCTGTTCCCCTTACTGACCACCCTTTTGCACGTAGCTGCGGACGAACTCCTCGGCGTTCTCCTCGAGGACCTCGTCGATCTCGTCGAGGATCGCGTCGACGTCGTCAGTGAGCTTCTCCTGACGCTCCTGGACGTCCGGAGACGCCTGCGCCTCGGTCTCCTCGACCTCGGTCTCCTGCCGGCCGGTCTGCTTCTGGCCGCCGGTGTCCTTCGTCGCCATGTGGTACCTCCGCTTGGGGGACGCATCTGATTCATATCTTCCCCGAACCGGCCGACAATTCGCGCGGATCGTCCCGTGATCTACGCGAGACCTGCCGAGGCGGGGGCGTCCCGTCAGACAGCCTCCCCGCAAGCGCGCCTGCCAAATCAGGGTAATTAGTCCGATTTCTCTCACCTGGACAGTGCTACTATCCAATTATTGGATAGAACTACTACCCAACCTTGGAAGGTCCGATGTCCCCCGCCTCGCTCGGCACCGCCGGAGTGCTTCTCATCACAGTCCCCACGATCGCCTTCGGTGGCGCGTCCCTGCTGTCCTTCATCGGGCGCCGCACCCCGGGATACCTCGACAACCCCACCCGGCGCGGGCTGTGGCGGGCCGGGCACGCGCACGCCGGCGTCCTGGTGATCTTCGCGCTGGTCGTGATGCTCTACGTCGACCAGGCACACCTCTCAGACGGCCTCAAGGGCGTCGTACGGACGCTGGTGGTGGCCGCGCCGATCCTCATGCCCCTCGGGTTCTTCCTGTCGGTCCTGAGGCCCTCAGACACGCGGCCGAACAAGCTCATCTGGCTGGCCGGCCTCGGCGGCCTCTGCCTGGCGGCGGGCACCCTCACCCTGGGGGTCGGACTCGTGTAGGCCGATCGTCCCCTCCGCGGTATGGCATTCTGTGGGAGATCCGCCCATAGGCATCCCGCTCCGGACGTAAGGATGGAGCGGCTGTGGGGGCAGGGCACGATGCCAACCGTGAACGGGTGAAATGAGAGCCGACCACGCACAGATGCTGCTCGGGGACAGGTACCGGCTGATCTCGCCGCTCGGCCAGGGCGGCATGGGCATCGTCTGGCGGGCCCACGACAACCGGCTCGCCCGCGACGTCGCCATCAAGGAGCTGCGGCCGACCCGCCACGACGACGAGATCGACGTCCAGACGGCCAGACGCCACGCGCTGCGCGAGGCCCGCTCGGCCGCCAGGCTGAGCCATCCGGCCATCGTGACCGTGCACGACCTCCTGGAGGAGGACGGGCGCCTGTGGATCGTCATGGAGCTCGTGGAGGCCCTCACCCTGCAGGCGACGGCCTGGCACCTCGGGCGCCTGCCCGTCCACTGGACCGCGTGGATCGGCTTCCACCTCCTCAGCGGACTGCGGCACGCCCACGCCGCCGGAGTCCTGCACCGCGACATCAAGCCCGGCAACGTGCTGCTCACGGGCGAGCGGGTCGTGCTCAGCGACTTCGGGATCGCGGTGCTCCAGGGCGAGCCCATCACCCACACCAACAGCGCGCCCGTCGTCGGGTCCCCCGGCTACATCGCGCCCGAGCGGCTGCGCGGCTACCCGGCCACCCAGGCGGCCGACATGTGGTCGTTCGGCGCCACGCTGTACTTCTCGGTGGAGGGCAGGCCGCCGACGATCGGGGGCGGCGACATCCTGGCGGCCAGCCCGCCGGAGATCTCCCGGCCGCCCAAGAGGGCGGGCGCGCTGCGCGTGCTGCTCGAAGGCCTGCTCCAGCCCGACCCCGTCGACCGGCTGACCAGCGACCAGGCCGCGATGCTGTTGTCGGAGATCCTCCGCAAGGAGGGCATCGCGGTGCCCCCGATGCGGCTCATGGGCAGCGGGCTCTTCCCGCCGGGCGCCTTCACGAAGTAGGGCGGCCGGCCGTCCGGAGGCCCCGGCGGGACCGCTCGGTCCCCCGGGGCCGGGCGGTCAGCGCTCGCCGGTGAGGGCGTTGACGAGGTCGGCGGCGGTGCGGCAGCGGTCGAGCAGCTCGCCCACGTGGGCCTTGGTGCCGCGCAGCGGCTCCAGGGTCGGCACCCGCTGCAGCGACTCGCGCCCGGGGATGTCGAAGATGACCGAGTCCCACGAGGCCGCCGCCACCGACTCGCTGTACTGGCGCAGGCAGCGGCCCCGGAAGTAGGCCCGGGTGTCGTTCGGCGGCAGCTCGATGGCCCGCTGGACGTCCTCCTCGGTCACCAGGCGCTGCATGCGGTCGCGCGCCACCAGGCGGTTGTACAGGCCGCGGTCGGGACGGATGTCGGAGTACTGCAGGTCGACGAGCTGGAGCCGCGGGTGGGACCAGGGCAGGCCGTCGCGGGTGCGGTAGCCCTCCAGGAGTTCGAGCTTGGCGACCCAGTCGAGCTCCCTGGACAGCTGCATGGGGTCCTCGGCGAGGCGGGTGAGCACCGACTCCCATCGGGCCAGGACGTCCTTGGTCATGTCGTCGACGGCCGCCCCGAAGCGGTCCTCGACGTACTTGCGGGCCTGCTCGAGGTACTCCATCTGCAACTGCACGGCCGTCATCTTGCGCCCGTCGCGCAGGGTGACCTCGTGCCGGCAGGTCGGGTCGTGGGAGACGGCCCGCAGCGCCGCCACAGGGCTCTCGACCGACAGATCGCCGGTGAGGAAGCCGTCCTCGATCATCGCCAGGACCAGCGCCGTGGACCCGAGCTTCAGGTAGGTGGAGATCTCGGACATGTTGGCGTCGCCGATGATCACGTGCAGGCGGCGGTACTTCTCGGGGTCGGCGTGCGGCTCGTCGCGGGTGTTGATGATCGGCCGCTTCAGCGTGGTCTCCAGGCCGACCTCGACCTCGAAGAAGTCGGCGCGCTGGCTGATCTGGAACCCCTCGCCCCGGGAGTCCTGCCCGATGCCGACCCGGCCGGCGCCGCAGACCACCTGGCGCGAGACGAAGAACGGCGTCAGGTGCCGGACGATGTCGGCGAACGGGGTGGCCCGCCGCATGAGGTAGTTCTCGTGGCAGCCGTAGGAGGCGCCCTTGTTGTCGGTGTTGTTCTTGTAGAGCTGGATGGGGGCGTTGCCCGGCATGGCCGACGCGCGGACCGCCGCGTCGTGCATCACCCGCTCGCCCGCCTTGTCCCAGATGACGGCGGCACGGGGATTCGTGCACTCGGGCGTGGAGTATTCGGGATGGGCGTGGTCGACGTAGAGCCGCGCGCCGTTGGTGAGGATCACGTTGGCGAGCCCGAGATCCTCGTCGGTGAGCTGCGTCGGGTCGGCGATCTCACGGGCGAGGTCGAAGCCGCGGGCGTCGCGCAGCGGATTCTCCTCCTCGAAGTCCCACCTGGCGCGGCGCGCCCGGGCGGCCGAGGCCGCCAGGTAGGCGTTGACGACCTGTGAGGAGGTCACCATCGCGTTCGCGCCCGGCTGCCCGGGTACGGAGATGCCGTACTCGGTCTCGATGCCCATCACCCGCCGTACCGTCACGCTCTCAGCCCTTCATCTGTGCTCTGCCGCACCCGGACCCCCGACGTCGTGTCATCCTTTACCACGAGCCTAGACCGTCGGACGGGCGCCACGACCGTCCGGTCCGCTGCCCGCCGGCCCCTGGTGGAAACAGCGACGGCGCGGCCCCGGGAGGAACCACGCCGTCGCATGCCGGTGTCAATCAGAGGTACTGGCCGGTGTTGGCGACCGTGTCGATGGAACGCCCGGCCTCCGTGCCCTGCTTCCCGGACACCAGGGTGCGGATGTACACGATCCGCTCGCCCTTCTTGCCGGAGATGCGGGCCCAGTCGTCGGGGTTGGTGGTGTTGGGCAGGTCTTCGTTCTCGCTGAACTCGTCGACGCACGCGGCGAGCAGGTGCGCGATGCGAAGGCCCTTCTGCCCGGTCTCGAGGAACGCCTTGATCGCCATCTTCTTGCCCCGGTCCACGATGTTCTGGATCATGGCGCCGGAGTTGAAGTCCTTGAAGTAGAGGACTTCCTTGTCGCCGTTGGCGTAGGTGACCTCGAGGAAGCGGTTCTCCTCACTCTCGGTGTACATGCGCTCGACCACCCGCTGGATCATGCCGGCGACGGTGGCCTCACGGGAGCCGCCGTGCTCGGCGAGGTCGTCGCCATGGAGCGGGAGCTCGGCGGTGATGTACTTCGAGAAGATGTCCTTGGCGGCCTCGGCGTCCGGCCGCTCGATCTTGATCTTGACGTCCAGGCGGCCGGGCCGCAGGATCGCCGGGTCGATCATGTCCTCGCGGTTGGAGGCGCCGATGACGATGACGTTCTCCAGGCCCTCCACACCGTCGATCTCCGACAGCAGCTGGGGGACGATGGTGTTCTCGACGTCGGAGGAGACGCCGGAACCGCGGGTGCGGAAGATCGAGTCCATCTCGTCGAAGAACACGATCACGGGGGTGCCCTCGGAGGCCTTCTCGCGCGCCCGCTGGAAGACCAGGCGGATGTGCCGCTCGGTCTCGCCGACGTACTTGTTCAGCAGCTCCGGGCCCTTGATGTTGAGGAAGAAGCTCTTGCCGGACTGGCCGGTCTTCTCCGCGACCTGCTTGGCCAGGGAGTTGGCCACGGCCTTGGCGATGAGCGTCTTGCCGCAACCGGGCGGGCCGTACAGCAGCACGCCCTTGGGCGGGCGCAGCCGGTGCTCGCGGAACAGGTCGGCGTGCAGGTAGGGCAGCTCGATGGCGTCCCTGATCTGCTCGATCTGCCGCGACAGACCGCCGATCTCCTCGTAGGAGATGTCAGGGACCTCCTCGAGGACGAGCTCCTCGACCTCGGACTTCGGAATGCGTTCGTACACATAGCCGGAGCGCGGCTCGAGCAGCAGGGAGTCGCCCGCCCTGATGGGCTGGTCGAGCAGCGACTCGGCGAGGCGGACCACGCGCTCCTCGTCGGCGTGGGAGATGACCAGGGCGCGCTGGCCGTCCTCGAGGAGCTCCTTCAGCATCACGATCTCGCCCACGGTCTCGTAACCGAGGGCCTCCACCACGTTGAGCGCCTCGTTGAGCATGACCTCCTGGCCGCGCTTCAGCGAGTCGATCTCGACGGCGGGGCTGACGTTCACGCGGAGCTTGCGCCCACCGGTGAACACCTCGACCGTGCCGTCCTCACGGGCCTCGAGGAACACACCGAACCCCGAGGGGGGCTGGGCGAGCCTGTCGACCTCCTCCTTCAGCGCGACGATCTGGTCGCGTGCCTCCTTGAGCGTGGCCACGAGGCGTTCGTTCTGGCCGGTGACCGCGGCCAGATTGGCCTGCAATTCGTGGAGACGCTCCTCCAGGACCCTGGCCTGCCGGGGAGACTCGGCCAGTTTCCGGCGCAACGCGGTGATCTCCTCCTGGAGGAAGGAGACCTGAGTTGTGAGGTCCGCGACCTCTCGTTCGCGCTGGGCGGCTCGAGCCTCAGCGTCATCGCGAGCTGCCACAGTCACCTCCTTCCCAGTCGAGGGCGACTACTCAAGACCCTACCTATCTCGGGGGCATCCGTAACCTGGCCGGGGAGTGTTCGTGTCATTACATCCAGTGTTCAGCGTTTAATGCCTTATAGGCTTCTCATTGCTAGTAAGCAGCTACCCAGGTCGATCTGTTCCCATAACACAGGTCGAAACATGATTGTTTACCGAAACGCCACACCCGGCCTTGGGAGCTCATGTGCCTGACTCCTCCCCATACGCGCCCTTCGCGGGTCGCCGGCGCCTGGGCGGGGGCGTGACGCCGTCCGCCATGCGACGGGCCGTGACGAGGAAGCCCGTGTGCCCGACCATCCGGTGACCGGGGCGGACCGCGAGCCCTTCGACATGCCAGTCGCGGACCAAGGTTTCCCACGAATGCGGCTCGGTGAAACTTCCGTGATCGCGCAACGTCTCCACCGTACGGGACAATTGGGTCGTTGTCGCTACATAGCAGCAGATAACACCGCCGGGAGTGAGAGCCTTGGCCGCCGCGTCCACGCACTCCCAGGGGGCCAGCATGTCGAGGACGACGCGGTCGACGTCGGTCTCGTCGAGGGAGGCCACCAGGTCGCCCACCACCAGGCGCCACTGCTCCATCGGGCCGCCGTAGAACTTCTCGACGTTCTTGCGCGCCACCTCGGCGAAGTCCTCGCGGCGCTCGTAGGAGGTGACCCGGCCGCTCTCCCCCACCGCGCGCAGCAGGAAGCACGTGAGCGCGCCGGAGCCCACGCCCGCCTCCACGACCCGCGCCCCGGGGAAGATGTCGGCCATCGCCACGATCTGGGCGGCGTCCTTGGGGTAGACGACCGCCGCGCCGCGCGGCATCGAGACCGCGTAGTCCTGAAGGAGGTGGCGGAAGGCCAGGTAGGACGTGCCGCCCGAGGACCGCACCACCGAGCCCTCGGGCAGACCGATCAGGTCGTCGTGGGGGATCGACCCCTTGTGCGTATGGAAGACACCGCCCTCGCGGAGCGTCACGGTGTGACGCTTGTCCTTGGGGTCGGTGAGCTGAACCTGATCACCGGGCTGGAACGGCCCGTGCCTGCGAAAACCCATGCGCGCAAGGCTATCTCGGCGCGGGGGGCACCGATGGCGCGCGACAGGACCCGTGGGGAGCCTGGGGCGGATGCGAAAACGGTTCGCCACGAGCGTCCCTTGCTGATAGCAGTAGGACATGTTCCCCCGTGCCGAGATCCCCGCGGGCCCGATAGTACTTCGGGAGCCCCAGAAATCCGACGCCGAGGCCATCACTCGCGCCTGCTCCGACCCCGAGATCGTCCGGTACATCCCCAACATCCCGGTGCCGTACACCCTCGACGACGCGCTGACGTTCATCGGAGAGATCGCCCCCTCCGAATGGGACAGGGGCGGAGCCTCCTACGTCATCGCCGACGCCGCCACCGGTGACTGGCTGGGCAACATCGGACTCAAGCCGCTCGATGTGCGCGGCGTGGGAGAGATCGGCTATCTGCTCGCCCCGTGGGCGCGCGGCCGCGGGGTCGCCTCCAGGGCGGCGCGGGCGCTGACCGAGTGGGCGTTCTCGCAGGGCGTGCCCCGCGTGGAGCTGGTGGCCGCGGTGGAGAACGTCGCGAGCCAGCGGGTGGCGATGGCCGCCGGCTTCCAGCGCGAGGGCGTCCAGCGGGGCGTCGACCCGCACAGGGACGGCGGGCGCGGCGACGTCGTGGGCTTCGCGCGGCTGGCCTCCGACTCCGGCGAGCCCCAGCGTCCCTACCTGCCCGACCTCCCGGGCGGGGAGCTGACCGACGGCGTGGTGCGCCTGTCACCGATCACCCCCGCCGACGCCGAGGCGTTCCTGGAGATCTCCAACGAGCCGGACGTCGTGCGGTACAGGGTGCCGCAGGAGCCCTTCACCCGTGAGGCCGCCCTGGAGCGCTGCCGGCTCACCGGCATGCGGTGGCTGGCCGGGGAAAGCGTGGCACTGGGCGTCAGGGACGCGGCGACCGGCGAGTTCGCGGGCGACATCCAGCTGTTCAACATCTCACCGCTGCTGGGCCAGGGCATGATCGGCTATGGCCTCGGCAGCCGGTTCCGGGGCCGGGGGTTCATGACGCGGGCGGTGAACCTCCTGGCGGAGTGGGTGTTCACCGCCACGCCCCTGCACCGCCTGATCGCGGGCACCGACCCGGCGAACACGGCCTCCCACCGGGTCCTGGAGCGGGCGGGGTTCACCCAGGAGGCGTTTATGAAAGCCCTGCTCCCGGGCCCGGACGGCACGCGCCACGACGACATCCAGTGGGTCCGCATGCGCGGCTGACGGTTTTCCCGGTCTCCCCTGCCGGACAATAGGGGTGGCAATTCGGCGCCCCTCGTGAAATGGCCTCCACGGCGGCGCGAGGGGCGCGGATCTCCTCGCGCCGAATTCCCAGCGGACATTTCCGGTGCGGATATTCCGGGCGGCGAACCCGTCGCCGCGCCGCTTTCAGTCGGCCCCGAATCGGGCGCGGAGCCTGCCGAAAGCCGCGTCGGTGCCCTGCAGGGCCCGGTCGATGTCGGCGTCGGTGTGCGCGGCCGACAGGAACCAGTTGTGCCACGGGTGAAGGTACACCCCCTCCTCCAGGCACGCGCCCGACCAATACATCGCCTTCTCCAGCGTCGCGTCGCCCTCGAAGGACAGCCAGGGGATCTGCACCGGCCCGGTCTGGTTGATCACGAAGCCGTGGGAGGCGGCCTGCGCCGCCAGGCCCTCGCGCAGCCGGGTGCCCGCGCGCTTCATCAGCGCGATCCCGTCGATGTCGCGCAGCGTCTCGATCGTCGCCTTGGCGGCCGCCATCGCCACGGCCGAGAACCAGAACGACCCGGTGGAGTACAGCGTCTGCGCGGGGCCGCGCAGGGCGTCGGCGCCGGTGACCGCGGCGATCGCGTACCCGTTGGCCATGGCCTTGCTCCAGGCGGTCAGGTCCGGCCGCACGCCGAGGGGCTCCCAGGAGCCGCGCAGGTCCAGCCGGAAGCCCGCTCGCACGTCGTCGATGACCAGCGCGGCACCCAGACGGTCGGCCAGGGCGCGCAGGCCCCGGGCGAAGGCCGGGTCCACCAGTTCCTGGTCCTCGAAGGAGTCGTGCTTGAACGGCGTGACGATGATCGCGGCGACGTCGCCATCGGCCCGCGCCGCCGCGGCCTCGGCGCTGGCCAGGTCGTTGTAGGTGTACTCGATCAGGTCCGCGCGCTCGTTGGGGGTCGTCCCGGCGGTGCTCGGGGTGCACCAGGGGTCGGCGCCGTGGTAGGCGCCGTGGGCGACCAGCACCTTGGTCCGGCCGGTGGCGGCCCGGGCGACCATGAGGGCCTGGGTGGTGGCGTCGGTGCCGTTCTTGGAGAACATCACCCAGTCGGCGGAGGGGATGGTGTCGACCATCAGCTCCGCCAGCTCCACCATGACCGCGCCCGGCCCGTTGAGGCAGTCGCCGGCGGCCTGCTGGACGGCCGCCGCCTCCTCCACGCGGGGATGCCGGTGGCCGAGGATGATCGGCCCCCAGCTGCACATGAGGTCGACGTACTCGCGCCCGTCGGCGTCCCACTGGCGGCAGCCCTCCCCGCGAAGGAAGAACTGCGGATAGCCGGGGGCGAAGATCGCGGCGTTGAGGTGGCCGTACATGCCCCCCGGGACGACCTTGGCGGCCCTCTCGCGCAGGTTCACGTCGGACAGGTGCTCTGACATGCGCTCAGTTCCCTTCGGCGATGGTCTGCAAGGTGAGGCCGTCCAGCCCGGCGTCGGAGCCGAGGCCGCCGGCCACGCGGGCGGCGACGGCGGTGCCGAGCCGGGCCGCCGCCTCGACGTCCCGGCCGTCGAGGAGACCGGCGATGAAGCCGGCGCAGTAGGCGTCGCCGCAGCCGGTGGTGTCCACCACGGGCACCTCCAGGGCGGGCACGCGGACGGTCCCGGCGGCGGTGGCCACCAGGCTGCCCTCGGCGCCGAGGGTGACGATCACGCCGGTGGGTCCCTCGGCGAGGAGCGCGGCCGCGGCCTTCTCGACGTCCGCGGCCTGTGTGATCATCAGGGCCTGCTCCTCGTTCGGCAGGAAGTAGTCGACGTGGGGCAGGAACGTCCGCGCTCCGGTCACGAGGTCGGGCATGTTGGACAGGAGGTCCATCGTGATCAGCGTCCCGCCCTGCCGGGCGGCGCGGAGCAGCTCGAAGAACGCCGGGTCGTGCAGGCCCCAGGTGACGTCCATGCCGCCGAGGTGGACCAGCCGCGCCCCGGTGACCAGGGCGGGGTCGAGGTCGGCGGGCGAGAACCCGAGGTTGGCGCCCGGGACGTGGAACGACGGACGGCCGCCGTCGGGGCGGATGGGCAGGATCGACGCGGCCGTCCGCTCGCCCGGCTTGCGGGTGATCCCGGCGACGTCCACCCCATGGCGCTTCATGATCAGGACGAGGAAGTCGCCCAGCTCGTCGTCACCGACGGCTCCGGCCGAGGCCACCGGGACGCCCAGCTTGGCGAGGTCGACGGCGGTGCCGGCGGCGGCTCCGGCGGCGGTGATCCGGATCTCCTCCAGCAGGTGGGTGTCCTGCCCCTCGGGGATGGACTCCACGGGTCGTGCGAGCACATCGACGATGTGCACCCCGAGCGTGACGACGGTCATGGGTGGGATCCTTCTCGAATCGGTAGATTGCCGGATAATAGACGGGCGTCCGAATAAAATGTCAAGCCTCGCGAAGGGACGGGAATGCCGAAGATCGTCAACCACCAGGAGCGCCGGGCGGAGGTGGTCGACGCCGCTCGCAGGGTCATCCTGCGCGAGGGCATCGACGCGGCGACCACCCGCGCCATCGCCAAGGAGGCCGGCTACTCCAACGGCGTGCTCACGCACTACTTCGCCGACAAGGACGAGATCCTGCTGTCGGCGCTGCGCTCCTCGCACCGCCGCATCGTGCACCGGCTGAAGAACAAGCTCACCGGCCACACCGGACTGTCCGCCCTCCGGGAGGTGCTCCTGGACAACCTCCCGCTCGACGAGGAGCGCACCCAGGAGACCGCCCTGGAGGTGGGGTTCTGGGGCCGCAGCCTGGCCGGCGGCACGCTGCTGGAGGTGCAGCGGGAGGAGGCCGCCGAGCTGCGCTACCTCGTGCGCACCCTGCTCGACGCGGCCGAGGCGGCGGGCGAGATCTCCACCGGGGAGGATCTCGACGACGTCACCGAGCGGCTGCTGGCGCTGGTCGACGGGCTCAGCGTCCACCGCCTGCTCTACCCCGACCGGCTGCCCCCCGAGGCCCTGGTCCGGCTCATGACCGCCGAGCTGGAGCGCCTGACGCCATGACGACCACCGAGCACGACGGCCGGGCCGGGCAGGAGCGCGAGACCGGCATGAGGATGGCGCGGGAGCGCGAGCAGCTGTGCGAGATCGGGCGGCGCATGGTCGAGACCGGGCTCGTGCTCGGCACCTCGGGCAACATCAGCGTCCGCCAGGGCGACCTGGTGGCGGTCACCCCGGGCGGCGTGGCCCTCGACCGGCTCACCCCCGCCGACTGCCCCGTGCTCGACCTCTCGGGGAACGTGGTCGAGGGCGGCCGCAAGCCGTCCTCCGAGGTGCCCATGCACCTGGCGATCTACGAGACCACCGGCACCTCCGCCATCGTGCACACCCACTCGGAGTACGCCGTGGTGGTCTCCGCCACCATGAGCGAGCTGCCGCCGATCCACTACAACACGCTCCTGCTGGGCGGGACGGTCCGCGTGGCGCCGTACGCGACCTACGGCACGCCCGAACTGGCGGAGAACGTCCGCCAGGCGCTGTCGGGCCGGCAGGCCGCGCTGATGCAGAGCCACGGCGCGGTCGCCGTCGGCTCCGGCCTGGAGCAGGCCTTCGAGGGCGCCCGCCTGCTCGAATGGCTGTGCGCGGTGTACGTCAGGGCCAAGCTGATCGGCGAGCCGCGGGTCCTGACCGAGGAGGAGCTCGTCGCCGTCATCGAGCGCGCGGCGCGGGGCTAGGCCTGCTTTCCGCACGAGCCCGAATCTCCGCATGCGGTGCCTCAGCTCCATCTGGGCGATATGCGGAAGCGGGCTGGAGGCGAACGCGGCCGGTCAGGCCGCCAGGGCGGACAGGCGCTCGGCCAGGGCGGCGGCCGTCGGGCGGCCCGACGGCTCGCCGATGCACTCGGCGACCAGTTCCGCCGCCTCCGGGCCGAGCTCGGGACGGATGGAGGGCGCGGTGCCGTAGACCTTCCTGAGCGTCAGCAGCGGGTCGTGGACCGGCAGCTCGCCGTACAGGCCGTGGCCGCTCAGCGCCCGGTGCAGGGTGGCGCCGAGGGACCACACGTCGTGGCCCGGGGCCGACCGGCCGCCCTTGAGCAGCTCGGGGTCGGAGAACTCGATGGAGTTCGCCCCGCTGATGCCGGTGATCGTGGCACCCGGCATCAGCGCCTGAGCCAGGCCGAGGTCGCAGAGCTTCCCACCCTCGGGCGTGAGCAGGACGTTCCACGGGCAGATGTCGCGGTGCACGATGCCCTCGTCGTGCAGGGCCTGGGCGGCCCGCGCGGCGCCGGCCACCGCGCGCAGCGTCGCCCCCTGGGACGGCGGCTCCGCCGGGGCGGCGAGCGAGCCGCCGGGGACGTACTCCATGGAGTAGTAGAAGACGCCCCCCTGCTGGCCCGCGTCGTACAAGGTCACCAGGAACCGCGAGCGTACGGCGGCGAACGCCTTCAGCTCCCTGGTGGCCCGCCGGAAGGCGTCCTGGCCGGTGCCGCCGACGACCTTGACCATGACGTACTCGGTGTCGACGGGCAGCCGGCGCGGCTTCCTGGCCAGATAGTAATCGCCATGGTTCCCCCGCCCGAGCGGCCGGACGAACTCGTAGTCGGCGATGCCCTCCACCTTGCGTTCCTCTCGTTCACCCACGCGGCGGGCCGCCGCTCGCCCGCCTCCGCCGTACGACGGCCGCCGCCGCCCGGGATCGTGCCTGTCAGGCGGTCCGGTGGGACTCGTACCTCATGGTGCGCGACACGCCGATGCGAACCGTCGTGCCCGGCAGGATGGGCACCGGCTCGTTCGGCGGGATGTCGTAGAAGTTCGGGTCGCCGGGCGGCTGCACCTGGGTGCCGTTCACCGAGCCGAGGTCGATGAGGGTGACGTCCCACCCGTCGAGGCGCACCCGCAGGTGCCTGCGCGACACCGAGCCGTCGGGGCTGGTCACCCGGGCCGGGAGGGCCTCGCCGGCGGTCACCTCGGGCGCCCGCTCGGGGTCGCGCCCGAGCAGGTAGTCGTTGTCGAGGCCGAGGGTGACGCCGTCGTCGAGCAGAAGCGCCCCGAGCGTCGGCCGCTCCCCCTTGTACGGCACCAGGTTGCGCTGCACCAGGGCGACGCCGCAGACGGCGCAGTACGGGACGCGCGGGTCGTTGAAGTGCTCGTTCGGGCAGTCGACGCCGTAGACCATGGGACGGCTCGGGGGCTCGGGGGCCGGACCGGCCTCCGTCGCCTCGTAGATCGAGCCGGGCGCCTCCTGCTGCTCCTCGGGCTGGTCGTTGAACAGGTAGGACTCGAAGTCCGGCACCTCGCCCTGGCCGGGCGCGCCGCCCTGCGGGGCGACGCCGGGGTCGGTGCGCGGGCCGTCGGCGTCGTCGAACTCGGGGGCGGGGCCGGGCGGCGCCTCGACGGGCGCTGAGACCGGGGGCGGGGGCGGGGGGACCTCGGCCAGGACCGGCGCGGCCGGGGAGGGCGCGTGGTCGGCTCCAGGGGCCTGCGCGGGGCCGTCGGAGGACACAGGGGCGGGCGGCTCGTAGGAGGGGACGGAGGCCTCGAACGAGGGCACCGCCGGCTCGTGCGCGGGACGGGAGGGCTCGGAGGCCACCGAGGCCGCGGGCCGCGCCACCGGGGCCGGAACCGGGCCGCCGTTCTCGCTGAAGTCACAGGTGACGCCGCCACCGGGGATGACACCGCCGTCGAGGCGGGCCCGCCTGACCGGCTGGCCGGCGTCGGGCAGGCGCAGCTCGACCGTGGTGACCGGCCCGGGGATCAGGCGGTCGGTCCAGGTCAGGGCGTCCTTGCCGTCGAGCCGAACGTCGGCGCCGGGACCGCTGACGGCCGCCTGCGCGTCGCCGCTGACCAGCACCGCGAATCCCCCGGCCACGGGGCCGGCGAGGGCGCAGGCGATCGGCTCGGCCGCCATCGAGCGCGCGAGGACCTGCGCGGCGCGCCGGGCCAGGAGCCGCCCGTCCCCGCCCCCGGCGGCGGTCTCCTGGACCGCCTCCAGCAGCTCGTCGGCGACGGCGTCGGCCGCGTCGCACACCAGCAGCAGGCCGCCCACGTGGGCGATCAACCCGTTGCCGGGAAGTGGACGCACCACCCCCACGCCTTGCTCCGTCACAGAACTCTCCCTCCCCGAAGACGCCACCGGATGAGCGGCACCCTCATCGGACCGTTGGCCACAAGCCAAACACATATCCTGACCACGACGAACCGCGTCCAGAAGGCCGGGGCCGGGAGAACCGGGTCGATGAGGCTGCCGATGGCACCGGACCGTAGCAAAAAGAACAGCAGAAGTCCCTCCCGGACCAGCCGTGCAACCGGAACGAAACGGATCAACCACTCCCCGCGCCCGGCCCTGGTGCTCACCGCCAAGCTACTCAACAAGACCCGGACGCGCGGCGCTCGACCGGCTCGTTCCGCCCGGCGGCGAGAAGCGCCGCTCGGCGGCGCCTGCTCGGCCCGGTCCGCCCGGGGCATCCGGGGTGCCGGTCGCGGCCGGGCCGCCCGGGGTGCCGGTCGAGGCCGGGGCACCCGGCGTGCCGGTCGCGGCCGGGCCGCCCCTCGAGGCCGCGGTGCTCGATGGCCTCGCTCCGCTCGGCGGCGGCGGGCACTTCTCGAGGCGGCGGTCTTCGCGGGGGTCAGACGCCGGAAAAGATGCGGTTCACGTCGGCGGTGACCAGCACGCCGTAGACGTCGCCCGCGCGCTCCACCAGGAGGTACTCCCCCGCGGGCGCGCCGCGCATCGCGTCGATCAGCGACTCGCCCGCCAGGTCGGCCGGGAGCACCAGGGACGGCTCCAGGGTGCGCGCCAGCGAGCCCACGGTCACCCAGGGGCGCCGGTGCTCGGGGGTGGCGGCGACGGCCGCCTCGTTGACGATGGCGACCGGATGGCCCTCGTGGTCGACGACCACCATGGCGCCCGCCTGCGCCTCACGGGCACGCCGCATCGCCTCGGCCAGCGGCACCTCGGAGGTCACCGGGATGGCCCTCCTGGCCAGTGTGCGGGCCTGGAGCTGCGGCATGCGGGCGCGCACCCGCGCGACGCGGAGCGACTGGGTGGCGCCCATCCAGATGAACGACGCGAGCAGCACCGACCAGAGCAGCTGTCCCCAGCTGGGCTCCTGCCCGCTCAGCAGCGGCAGCCCGATCGGCACGGCGACGAGGAGGACGGCCAGCACGCGCCCGAACCAGGCCGCGGCGAGCGTGCCGGAGCCGGAGTCGCGCGTGAGCTTCCACACTCCGGCGCGCAGCATGCGGCCGCCGTCGAGCGGCAGGCCGGGCAGCAGGTTGAACACGCCGACGATGAAGTTCGACACCCACAGCTGCAGGATCAGCACGTGCGGGATGGTGCCCTCGGGGACGAACCCGCCGGCGACGTAGCCGATGCCGGCGAGGCCGAGTGAGGCCAGAGGCCCCGCGAAGGCCACGAGGAACTCCCTGAACGGGGTCTCGGGCTCCTTCTCGATCTCGGACACGCCGCCGAGGAGATAGAGCGTGATGCGCCGCACGGGCAACCCGAATCGGCGGGCCACCACGCAGTGGGCCAGCTCGTGCAGGAGCACCGAGACGTACAGGAAGACGGCGAACACGAACGCCACGAGGTAGGTGACCACAGTGTCCCTGTCGGGGAGGTTCTGGGCCACCACGGGCTGGAAGGTGTAGGTGATGAACGCCGCGACGATCAGCCAGCTCGGCGAGACGTAGACCGGGATGCCGAACGGCCGCCCCATGCGCAGCCCGGTGGACTCGGGCCGCTGCGGGGTCTGGGTGCTCATGAGTGTCGTCTTCCCTCCTTGTGCCTTGATGCTACGCGCCCCGGGGCGAGGATTCGGCCCACGAGCCGCGCGCCTTCGGCATCGGGACCGGACATCCGGCCGCCGCCCGGCGGCGTCCTCGCCTTCCCGGGGCAACGACGCGGCGGCGCCGACGGTTCCATGGCGCGGCACGAGACACGGAGCGCGAGCCGTCGCCTCGCGGGGGTGCTGCCGGCGGGAGGGACGGAGCACGAGTCCTCGCCTCGCGGGGGTGCTGGCGAGAGGGACGGAGCACGAGTCCTCGCCTCGCGGGGGTGCTGGCGAGAGGGACGGAGCGCGAGCCGTCGCCTCGCGGGGGTGGTGGCGGCGGCGGGGGGACGGAGTGCGGAGAGCGTGGGGTGCGGCTGTGACCGGGGGATCGGCGGGGGTCTGAACTGTCGGTGCCCTGCCTTACAGTTCGGGCATGAGCATTACGGAGCCGCCCGCGGTCGTCGGCAGCCTTTCCCCCTCCCGCGCGGGCGACTTCATGACATGTCCGCTGCTCTACCGCTTCCGCGTCATCGACCAGCTACCCGAGAAGCCGTCCCCGGCCGCCGTGCGCGGCACGCTGGTCCACGCCGTGCTCGAGCGGCTGTACGACCTGCCCGCCGCCGAGCGCACCGTCGCCGCGGCCCAGGCCCTGCTCGACCCGCAGTGGCAGCGCCTGCTGGAGCAGACCCCCGAATACTCCACGCTGTTCGACGACGACGCCGAGCACCAGGGGTGGCTCGGCCAGGCCCGGCAGATGATCGAGCGCTACTTCGCGCTCGAGGACCCCCGGCGCCTGGAGCCGGCGCAGCGCGAGCTGTACGTCGAGGCGGTCCTCGACACCGGCCTGATGCTCCGCGGCTACATCGACCGGCTCGACGTCGCGCCCACCGGCGACGTCCGGGTCGTCGACTACAAGACCGGCAGCGCGCCGGGCCCCGACTTCGAGGCCAAGGCGCTGTTCCAGATGAAGTTCTACGCCCTGGTCCTGTGGCGGCTCCACGGCACGGTGCCCCGGCTGCTCCAGCTGATGTACCTCGGCAACGGCGAGGTGCTGCGCTACGCCCCCGACGAGGCCGACCTGCGGGCCACCGAGCGCAAGGTGCAGGCGCTGTGGGAGGCCATCGAGCGCTCGCTCACCACCCGCGAGTGGCGGGCGCGCCGCTCGCGGCTGTGCGACTGGTGTGACTACCAGGCGTTGTGCCCGGAGTTCGGCGGCACTCCCCCGCCGGTCCCCGACCGCCGTCCCGGCGACACGATCCGCGGTTCCCGCCGTTCGGCCACCGACGAGCTCTGACCCTGCCCGGCGGCCCCGCCCGGGTCTCACCGGGCCGGCGCGGCGAACGGGGTGAGGAAGGCGGCCAGCAGGCTCTCGTAGCGGGCGCGGTCGGTGTTCCAGGGCTCGGTGTGGTCGGCGCCGGGGAACTCCTCGTAGCGGATGGGCCAGTTCAGCCGCTTCCCGGCGGCGGCCAGGTCCCGCAGCTCCTGCACCGGCACCTGGGTGTCGGCGCCGGCGGCGAACAGGAGCGTCGGCGGCCGCGCCGCGGGCGGATGGGTGATCATGTTGAGCCGGTCGACGTCGATCCCGGTCCGCCATTCGCTGATCCGGTTCGCCAGCCGGCCGAACACCGCGGGCATGTGCAGCCGCTCGGCGTTCCATTCGGCGACCCGTTCCCAGTCGCTCTCCGACGAGTCCATGACCAGGGCGGAGACGAGGTCCGCCAGCGGTGACCGGTCCAGGAACCGGGCGGCGATCACGCCGCCCATCGACGTGCCGTACAGCACCACCCGCCGCGCGCCCCTGTCCCGTGCGGCGCGGACCGCGGCCTCGAGGTCGCGCCACTCGGAGTCGCCGAGGTGGATGAGCCCGTCGGGCGAGGCGGGGGCTCCCTCGTCGTTGCGGTAGGTGATCGCCATGAACGGCATGCCGAGCCGGTGCACGACCGGGAGCGCCTTCAGCTCCGCCTTGCGCCGCCCGTTCTGGCCGTGCACGGCGATGAACCAGGTGGACCCCTTCGCCGGGACGTACCAGGCCGGGGCGGGGCCGAGTTCGGTCGCGATGGTGAACTCGGAGAAGTCGAGCCCGAACGTCACCTTGGGGTCGCCCGGCGGCACGGCGGTCAGGTCTCCGCTCGTGCCGGCGGACGGGACGGATCCCCCGAGGATCGCTCGCTCGACCTTGCCGGGGGCTTCGGTGACGACGTCGCCGAGCATCGTGTGGGCGCCGCTCCACTCCAGCCAGTACGTCCCGCGCCTGCGCGCCTGCGGGGAGTCGGTCAGCGTGACCACATCGCCCGCCACCGCGAGCACCGTCGTGTCCCCGGTTCCCCAGTGCACGACCTTGATCCCCTGGTCGCTGCCGTACCAGCCGCCGTACGCCGTCGCCGCGGCCAGCGCCACCAGCACCGCGACCATGGTGGCGACCGATCGACGCCTCCTTCGGGGTGGCCGGGCCGCCTCGGTCGTGCGCCCGGTTTCCCGTAATTCAGGCTCTGACACCATCGAAGATCCTCCTCAGCGAGCGCCGGCACAGCGCCCGGAACTCGTCCTCGGGCAGGCCGATGCGACCGCCCAGGTAGAGCTGGACGAGCCCCTGGGTGCTCGCGGTGACGGTCAGCGTCACCTCCAGCGGGTCGTCCGCGCGCAGCAGGCCCAGGCGCATGCCCTCCTCCACGGCCTCCGTCACATGGCCGAACACCGGCGATCCGCCGCCGGCGAAGTCGGCGGGGAAGCGCCGGGCCTGCTCACGCCGGTCGGTCATCAGGAACGTGTACAGGTGGGGGCGGCCGAGGGCGAAGTCGAGGAAGTCCTCCAGCAGCGCGAACACGCGGGTCTCCCAGTCGCCTCCGCCGGCGCGCCGCCCCCAGCTTCCGGCCAGTTCCCGCAGGGTCTCGTCCGCCACGGCGCCGAGCACGGCCTCGCGGTTCGGATAGTGCTTGTAGATGGCCATGGCCGTGACGCCGACCGCGTTCGCCACCCTCCGCATCGTGACGGCCTCGGCCCCCTCGGCGACCAGGACGTCGCGGGCCGCCTCGACGATCCTGCGGGCCGTGCCGGATCCACTCATGGTGTACAGCGTATACCTAAGAGGTGTCCGCCGTACACCCCACTCTCCCAGGGAGCTCGGGCGGCGTGTCTTCCTTCCTCAGGAGGAGAAGCGATATCCCTCCTCGGCAGGGTGGCCCGCCACGTGGGGGTCCTAGATTGAGAGGGTGCGCACGTCCCCCGGCAGTCCGCGAGCCTGGCTGAGATCCCATCCCCTCTTCGGCGACTCGGTTCTCGCGGCGGTGCTGACGGGGCTGTCGGCGGTGGGGGCCGTGCTCACCGGCACCGGAGACCCGTCGCTGGGGTACGGACCGCTCCGGCCGCCCGATCCGTTCGGCATCGCCCTGATCGTGCTGGCGTGCGCGCCGGTCGCCCTCCGCAGGCGCTGGCCGTTCGTGCTGCTGTGCCTGACCGAGCTTCCGCAGATCGCCCTGTCGGCGCTGGGCTACGACGGCGGCCTCTCAGGGGTCGCCTCGCTCGTCCTGCTCTACACCGTGGCCGCCTACCGCGGGCTCGCGCTCAGCCTCGTGGCGATCGCCGTCAGCTCGCTCGGCTACGGCGTCGCCGTGATGCTCTCCGAGGGGCTCGGCGGCGGCTGGTCGCAGCACGCGTTCGTCGCGGTGCTGGCCCTGGCCGTCTGGGTGGTCGGCCGCTCGGTACGGCTGCGCCGCGCCTACCTGGCCGAGCTGGTCGACCGCGCCGAACGTCTGGAGCGCGCCAGAGAGGCCGACACCAGGGCCGCCCGCGCCGAGGAGCGGTCGCGGATCGCCCGCGAACTGCACGACGTGGTGGCCCACCACGTGAGCGTCATGACGGTCCAGGCCGCGGCGGCGCGCAAGGTGCTGGAGAGCCGCCCTGAGGCCGCCAAGGACGCCCTGGTGGCCATCGAGCAGATGGGCAGGACGGCGATGCGGGAGATGCGGGGCATCGTCGGCGTGCTGCGCGCCGATGGGGAGGCGGGCGAGCTGGGCCCGCAGCCCGGCATGGAGGACCTCCCGGGCCTGGTCGAGCAGATGCGGGAGGCGGGGCTGCGCGCCCAGCTGTGGGTGGAGGGCGAACGGCGCGTGCTGCCGCCCGGCATCGACCTGGCCGCCTACCGCCTGGTGCAGGAGGCCCTGACGAACAGCCTGCGGCACGCCGGCCCGGCGGCCCGCGCGTGGGTGACCGTGCGGCACGAGCCGGCAGAGCTCCTGGTGGAGGTCGAGGACGACGGGCGGGGCGGCACGGGCGCGTTCGCGCGCGGCCCCGACGACCGGCCCGGACACGGTTTGGTGGGCATACGCGAGCGTGTGGCCCTCTATGGTGGAGTTCTGCGGATCGGCCCACGCCAGGGGGGCGGATTCGAGGTACGGGCCCGATTCCCCCTCGAGGACTGACGAATGACTATCAGGGTGCTGCTGGTCGACGACCAGCCGCTTCTGCGCACCGGTTTCAAGCTGATCCTGGAGGCCGAGCCCGACATCACGGTCGTGGGCGAGGCGGGGAACGGCTCGGTCGCCCAGGACCAGGCCAGAGCCCTGCTGCCCGACGTGGTGCTCATGGACATCCGCATGCCGGGCGTGGACGGGATCGACGCGACCCGCCGCATCGTGCGCGACGCCCAGCCGGGCGCCCACGTGCCCAGGGTGCTCGTGCTCACCACGTTCGACCTCGACGAGTACATCGTGGAGGCCTTGCGCGCCGGCGCCAGCGGGTTCCTGCTGAAGGACGTGCCGCCCGACGAGCTGGTGCAGGCGATCCGGGTGGTCGCCGCCGGCGACGCGATCGTGGCGCCGAGCGTGACCCGGCGGCTGCTGGACAAGTTCGCCGCCCGGCTGCCCTCCACCCAGCAGCAGGCCACGCCGGCGCGCGTCAACCGCCTCACCGAGCGCGAGCTGGAGGTGCTGCGGCTGATCGCCAGGGGCATGTCGAACGCCGAGATCGCCGCCGAGCTGGTGGTCAGCGAGACCACCGTGAAGACGCACGTGGGCAACGTGCTCACCAAGCTGTCGCTGCGCGACCGCGTGCAGGCCGTGGTCCTGGCCTACGAGACCGGCCTGATCACCCCCGGCGCGGCCCCCTGACCCTGGTGAGGGCGGAGGCTCGTCGCGGCACTCTGCCCCGGCCGCCGGCGGGAGGGCCGGAACGCCCCTGAGCGGCCCTGGCCGGGCTGCCGAACCGCTCCGGCCGCCGGGACGGCGCACGTGCCGTCCCGGCCGCGGAGGCGTCCGTCCTGCCCCCGGTGGGCGCCGGGGACGGGATCGAGATCAGGCCGAGACGGTGCCGCCGGACTCGCCGGCGGCGTCGCTCCGCGGGGCGGCCGCGGCGGACACGGCCTCCTTCGGGGCGTTCTCCGGGAAGTGGCAGGCGACCCGGTGGCCGTCGGCCAGCTCCGCCAGCGGCGGCTCGACCTTCTTGCAGATCTCCTGCGCCTTCCAGCACCGGGTGTGGAAGCGGCAGGCGGGCGGAGGGTTCAGCGGGCTCGGCACGTCGCCCTGCAGGCGGATGCGCTCCCGCTCGCCGCGCCGCCTGACGTCGGGGATCGGGACCGCCGACAGCAGCGCGTTGGTGTACGGGTGCATGGGCGACTCGTACAGGCTCTTGCGGTCGGCGATCTCGACGATCTTGCCGAGGTACATCACCGCGACCCGGTCGCTGATGTGCCGGACGACCGACAGGTCGTGGGCGATGACGACGTAGGTGAGGTCGAGCTCGCGCTGGAGGTCCTCCAGGAGGTTGACGACCTGGGCCTGGATGGACACGTCGAGCGCCGAGACCGGCTCGTCGGCGATGATCAGCTTGGGCTTGAGCGCCAGCGTGCGGGCGATGCCGATGCGCTGCCGCTGGCCGCCGGAGAACTCGTGCGGGTAGCGGTTGTAGTGCTCGGGGTTGAGCCCCACCAGCTCCAGGATCTCCTGGACGGCCTTCTTGGTGCCCTGCTCGGTCTTCACGCCCTGGATGCGGAACGGCGCGCCGACGATGGCGCCGACGGTGTGGCGGGGGTTCAGCGAGCTGTAGGGGTCCTGGAAGATCATCTGGATGTCGCGGCGCAGCGGGCGCAGGTTGCCCTGGGACATGTGCGTGATGTCCCTGCCCTCGAAGACGATCTTGCCGCCGGTGGGCTCCAGCAGGCGGGTGATCAGGCGGCCGGTCGTGGTCTTGCCGCAGCCCGACTCTCCGACCAGGCCGAGGGTCTCGCCCTTGACGACGTCGAAGGTGACGCCGTCGACGGCCTTGACCGCCCCGACCTGGCGCTTGACGAGGCCCTTGGTGACCGGGAAATGCTTTTCGAGGCCCTGGACGGACAGCAGGGGCTCGGCCGACTCGCTCACACGGACTCCAGGTTGGCCTTGATCTCGTTCTCCCAGATGGCGCGGCGCATCTCGCGAGGCATGTGGCAGCGCACCAGGTGACCGCCCTCGCTCTCGAGAAGCTCCGGCACCACGGTCTTCGCCTTGCCGTCGGTGCGTCCCTCGAAGGCGCACCGGGGGTGGAAGGCGCAGCCCGGAGGCACGTTGATCAGAGACGGCGGGCTGCCCTTGATGGGCAGCAGCCGCTCGGTGGGCTCGCGGTCCAGGCGCGGCATGGACCCGAGCAGGCCCCAGGTGTAGGGGTGCTCGGGACGCTCGAAGATGTCCTCGGCGGTGCCGTACTCGATGCACTTGCCGCCGTACATCACCAGGATGTCATCGGACAGCTCGGCGACCACGCCCAGGTCGTGGGTGATGATGATCAGCGCGGAGTTGAACTCCTGCTGCAGGTCGCGCATCAGGTCGAGGATCTGCGCCTGGACGGTCACGTCGAGGGCCGTCGTCGGCTCGTCGGCGATCAGCAGCTCGGGGTCGCACGACAGCGCCATCGCGATCATCGCGCGCTGGCGCATGCCGCCGGAGAACTCGTGCGGGTAGCTATCGACGCGCCTGTCGGGCTGCGGGATGCCGACCCGGCCCAGCATGTCGATGGCGTGCTTGCGGGCGACGGCCTTGCTGACCTTGTGGTGGATGCGGTAGGCCTCGACGATCTGCGCGCCCACGGTGAAGTAGGGGTGCATGGCCGACAGCGGGTCCTGGAAGATCATCGCCATCTTCTTGCCGCGCAGCCCCCGGACGTACTCCTGGGAGGCGCCGACGAGCTCGTCGCCGTCGAGCCAGATCTCCCCCGAGATGTTGGCCCCCCGGCCCTTGTGAAGGCCGAGGATGCCGAGGCTGGTCACCGACTTGCCCGAACCGGACTCGCCGACGATGCCGAGGGTCTTGCCGCGTTCGAGACTGAAGGTCAGCCCGTCGACCGACTTGACCAGGCCGTCGTCGGTCGGGAAGTGGATCTTCAGATCCTTGACGTCGAGAAAGGCGCCCTGGGTCACGCGAGCCTCACCCTCGGGTCCACGACCGCGTAGAGCAGGTCGACGATCAGGTTGGCCAGGATGATGAAGGTGGCCGCGACCAGTGTCACGCCCATCACCTGGGGAAGGTCGTTGTTGTTGATCGCGTCGACCGCGTACTTGCCGATGCCCGGCAGCGAGAATGTGCTCTCGGTGAGCACCGCGCCGCCCAGCAGCAGGCCGAGGTCGAGGCCGAACATGGTGAGCACCGGGGTCAGCGTGGCGCGCAGGCCGTGTTTGATCACCACGACGCGCTCGGAGAGCCCCTTGGCCCGTGCCGTCCGGATGTAGTCCTCCGACATGGTCTCCAGCATGCCCGCCCTGGTGAGCCGCGCGTAACCGGCGGCGTACAGGAAGGCGAGCGTCACCCAGGGCAGGATGAGGTTGTTCGCCCAGGTGAGCGGGGCCTGGGAGAACGGCACCCAGTCGGCGACGTCGCCGACCAGCCCGAGCTTGTCACGGAAGATCGCCAGCGAGACGATGCCGGTGAAGAAGATCGGCAGCGAGACGCCGGCCAGGGCGATGCCCATGGAGGCGCGGTCGAAGAAGCTGCCGCGCCGCAGTGCCGAGACGACGCCGGTCGCCACACCGAAGACCACCCAGATGACGGCCGCGCCGATCGCCAGCGAGAGCGTGATCGGGATGCGGTCGAGCAGGTCGGGCAGCACCGGGTTCTGCGTGACGTAGGAGTAGCCGAAGCAGGGGGCCGGGCAGTGCTCGATGCCGGGACCGTAGTTCCGGTCGACGCCGAGGAAGATGCCCTTCACGAACCGCCCGTACTGCACGACCAGCGGGTCGTAGAAGCCCAGCCTCACCGCCGTGTCGTGGATGACCTCGGCGTTGGCCGCCTTGCCGACGTAACGGGAGGCGAGGTCGTCAGCGGACATCCCCGCGAGCCGAGGCACGAGAAAGAAGATGGCGAACGTCGTGATGCTCACCACGAAGAGCAGCATGACGGCCGCTATCAACCGTCTGATGATGTATGTGACCACTGATCTCGGCCATGGCGGCCGGGCCGGTCAGGCCCGGCCGCCGAAGCCTTCACCTGCTTTCGACGAGCGTTCCGGGGATCTCCCGGACCGGTTTACTGGGTGCTCAGCGTGAGGAACTCGTACATGCCCCAGTTCTGGCTGATGAACGCGTTCTTCAGCGTAGGCGGCCGGTAGAACAGGCCGTGCGCCCAGACGTAGGGCAGGATGAACGCGTCGTCCATGACCTTGGCGTCGACCTGCGCCCAGATGTCGTTGCGCTTGGTGGTGTCGGTCTCGGACGCCGCCTGGTCGATGAGCTTGTCGATCTCGGGGTCCTTCACGCCGAGGTTGGTGTTACCCGCGGAGCGGATGACCCGGCTGTCGACGATCTGCTGGAAGAAGCCGAAGCCCTCGGGGTAGTCGGCGCCCCAGCCGTAGACCATCAGGCCGAGGCCGTTCTTCTTGGCGAAGTCGGGCTTGCCGGCGTAGAGCTTGAAGTAGTCACCCTGCGGGTAGCCCTTGATGTCGAGCTTGATGCCGACCTTGGCGAGCGACTGCTGCAGCGCCTCGGCGGTCTGCTTCTCGGCGGCGCGCTCGTTGCGGAAGGAGATCGTGGTGCTGAAGCCGTTGGGCTGGCCGCAGGCCTGCAGCTCCTGCTTGGCCTTGTCGAGGTCACCGGTCGGGTGCGCCTCGACGCCGTAGGGGTCGATCTTCTTGTAGCCGGTCATGACCGGCGGCATCAGGCTGAGGGCGACGTCGCCACCGGCCTCGGGGCCACCGTAGGCGCCCTGGATGGCCGAGCGGTCCGCCGCGTACAGCACGGCCTTGCGGCAGTGGATGTTGTCGAACGGCGGCACGTCGGCGTTGATGTTGGTGAACCAGGTGCGCTCCAGCGGCGCCGAGTCGGCGTACTGCTTGCGCTTGTCGTCGGTCAGGACGGTCTTGCGGGCGTTGGCCGCCACACCGGTGCTGTTGATCTTGACGTCGATCTTGCCGGACAGCAGGCGCTGGTCGAGGTCGTCCTCGTTCTGGCCCAGGAGCACCTCGACGGAGTCGTTGAGCTGCTTGCGGTTGGGGTCGGTCGAGGCGTCCCAGTTGGGGTTCTTGACCAGTTCGATCCGCTTGCCCAGCTCGTGCGCCTTGAACATGTACGGGCCGGAGGAGACCGGGTGCTCCTTGTACTTGGAGCCGGTGTCCTTGGCCTCGGGCACCGGAGCGGTCTGCGGGAGCATCGCGAAGTAGTCGAAGCCGCCGTAGGCCTTCTTCAGGTGGAAGACGACGGTCTGGTCGTCCGGCGTCTCGATGCCCTTCCAGGAGTCGAGCTTGCCCTTGTCCTTGTAGGGGCCCTTGTAGCCGGCCAGGTCGAGCCAGTCGTTGAAGTAGGTCGGGCCGCTGGGCAGCACGTCCTTGTCCAGCGAGCGGGCCACGCCGTACTTGACGTCCTTGGACGTCACGGGGGTGCCGTCCTCGAACTTCACGCCCTTGCGGAGCTTGTAGGTCCAGGTCTTGCCGCCGTCGCTGGGGGTGCCCAGGCCCTCGGCGAGGTCGCCGACGAGCTCGAGGCCCTCCTTGCCCGGCACCGGCTTGAACATGGTGAGCGCGCGGGTGTACAGGCGCGCGAAGTTCCATGCGTAGCCGTAGTACATGTCACCCGGGTCGACCGAGTCGAAGTCGCCCGGCATGCCCATGTGGAGGGTGCCGCCGGTCTTGTCCGACGGGTTCACGACCTGCTCGACACCGGCGTTGTACTTGCTCGCGGGGGCGTCGGCGCTGCCGCTCGCGCCGCTCTTACCACCGCCGCCGCCACCGCCACAGGCGGAGACCACCACGGCGAGGCCGGCGGTGATCGCGACCGCCGACGCCTTGGATTTGAGGTTCATCGACCTGACACACCCCTTGTATGTAGGAGTCCTGATATTGCGAAACAAGCGCACGCGGTCATCGGGCCTTGGGGTCGAAGGCGTCCCTGAGGCCGTCACCGAGCAGGTTGAACGCCAGCACGGTGACGAAGATCGCGAGGCCGGGGAAGATCATGTAGTTGGGCGCGACGTCGTAGTTGTGGACGGCGTCGGCGAGCATGCCTCCCCACGTGGGGGTCGGCGGGCGCACGCCCACGCCGAGGAACGACAGCGCGGCCTCGAACAGGATGTTCGAGGGGATCAGCAGCGTCGAGTAGACGAGGATCGGCGCCAGCAGGTTGGGCAGGATCTCCTTGAAGAGGATCGTGTGGTTGCGCGCGCCGAGGCTCCTGCTCGCGTCGACGAACTCCCGTTCTCGTAGGGAGAGCGTCTGACCTCGGACGATGCGCCCGATGTACGGCCAGTTGAAGAAGCCGATGATGAACACCAGCAGGCTGATGCGCAGCGTGTCGCCCGACAGCCCGAAGGCCTTGTCGGGGATCACGCCGCCGAGCGCCAGCGCGAACACCAGCAGCGGGAAGGCCAGGAAGATGTCCATCAGCCGGCTGATGACCGTGTCGATCCAGCCGCCGAAGAACCCGGCGATCATCCCGAGGACGGTGCCGAGGACCACGCAGAGCAGGGTGGCGAAGAACGCGATGAGCAGGGAGATGCGCGCCCCGTAGAGGATGCGGCTGAACAGGTCGCGGCCGGTGGTCGGCTCGACACCGAACAGGAAGTCCCAGCTGATGCCGCCGAAGGCGCCGATGGGCGCCTGGATGGCGGGGTCGATCTTCTCGCGGTGCCACTCCGCGGGCGGGTGGCCCAGCCAGGACACCAGCAGCGGGGCGAAGATCGCGATGAGGATCAGCAGGATGATCACGATGCCGCCGGTGATGGCGACCCGGTCACGCTTCAGGCGCATCCACGCGATCTGACCAAGAGATCGCCCCTGGATCGCCTTGCCCTGCGATCCCTCCAGCACGGCCTCCGGCGCGGCCTCGAGCTCCTGGCCCGGGACGTCGAGCGGTGCTGTCATAGTTGTCGGCCCCCTGGATCCCAGACGACGTTGTCCGTCTGGCGCGCCGCCCGGCCGCCGGTGGCCGGCGGACGTCGCCCCGTGATGCGGAACCGCGTGTGTACGGCCCCGGACGCAGAATCTACGTGCTGAGCTGCAATGACCAGTACCTCAGCCCGCTATGTGGCTCAACTGTGATTCACGCGAAATTCATTCGTATCGATCTTGAACGGAATGTCCGGAGCCTGTTCCCGTTGTGTCGCGAAACCGTGACACGGCGCCAGAGGCCCCGCAGCGCCGGGCATCCGGCGGCGAGCGGCCCCGTCCGGGCGCCCTCCGGAAGGCCTCGAGCTGCGCTTCCGGGAGCCCGGTGACCCCGCCGAGAGGCCGGCGCAAGGCTTTGGTAGATCTTGAAAGCCGGTCGCCGTTACCCGAACGTAACCCGCTCCGGAGCCGTATCTCCCGTGCGGGCGCACGCCAGAGGGGGCGCGGGCCGCAGGCGAGGAGCATCGATGATCGGCACTCCAGGTGGATACCGGGCCATGTCGTGCGAGATCCCGAGCGACCGGGTGGTCGTGTCCAAGGTACGTGACATGGTGCGGTGGGCGCTGACGGGCTGGGGCCTGCCCGAACTCGTGGACGACGTGGTCCTGATGGTGAGCGAGCTGGTGACCAACGCGATCGCTCACGGGGCGCCGCCCATACGGCTGTCGCTGCGTGCCGGCGATGGAGCGCTCCGGGGAGAGGTGACCGACCACGGTGAAGGCCTGCCGCACAGGCTCCACGTCGGCGACGAGGTCGACCACGGCCGGGGCCTGCTGATCGTGGACGCGCTCGCCGACCGGTGGGGGGTGAGCTCGGTCCCCGAGCGGGCCGGGAAGGGCGTCTGGTTCGTGAGGTTCCTGGCGGGCGGCGAGCCGGAGGCCGGCTGACGCCGGGGTGCCCGGAGCGGGCCGCTCCCGCGGCGCCCGCACCGGGACGGAGGTCAGCTGATCCCGCGGCGCTTGAGGATCGCCTCGATGTCGGCCATGTCGTCGTCGGCCGCCGGAGCGGCGGGCCTGGACGGCAGGGGCCTGGTGTTGGGCTGGGTGGGAGCACCGGCGGCGCCGACGGGAGGAGCGGCCGGCCGCTGGGCGGCGGGCCGATCGGCCGCGGGGGCAGCGGGGGCCGCCGGGGCGGAGCGCCTGCGGCGGCCGCGCATCACACCGGAGACCAGGAACAGCAGCGCCGACAGGGCCGCCACGATGATGCCCGCCCAGACCGTCGGCGAGAGCACCAGGCCGGCGAAGAAGCCCACCACGGCCGTGCCGACCTGCCACAGCGCCGGAAGCGCGCCGGTGAGGTACGCCGCCACCGGGATCAAGGACCACGCGGCGCCGCGCAGGCCCGCCGCCGCGCCGCGCCTGCGGAACGTCAGGAAGCTGAGCACCAGCCCCACCGCTGTCACTCCCCCGCACAGCGGCAGCCAGGCGATCTGCTCATACGACATATACGGCTCGCCCCCCTTTTGATGGCCTACCGTTCCATCCTGGCACGCGACGCGGCGATGCTCCCTCCTCCCCGAGGATGGCCCGTCCTCTCTCGGGAGGAGTCCGCGGCCCTCCGTCAGGACCGGACGAGCTCCCGCAGGGCGGCCACGTCGACCTGCTTGAGCGACTCGACCACCAGGCGCCTCGGGGCGGCGGGGATGGGCAGCACGCTGGGCACGGCCACGACCGCGCAGCCCGCCGCCGTCGCGGCCGCGACGCCGTTCGGGGAGTCCTCCAGGGCGGCGCACCGCACGGGGTCGAGGCCGAGAGCGCGTGCCGCGCGCAGATACGGCTCCGGGTCGGGTTTGAAGCGCTCGACGTCGTCGCCGGTGACCACGACGTCGAGATCGTCCAATCCGAGACCGCCGAGCACCGCGTCGGTCATCAGGCGGGAGGACGACGTGACCAGCCCGGTGGGCACCCCGGACGCGCGCACCTCCGCGTACAGCTCAAGAGCCCCGGGCATCGCCTCGAAGCCCTCGGCGAGCAGGCCGAGCACGGTGTCGAGCATCCACGCCTCGATCTCGGCGGGGTCCCGGTCGGAGCCGCTCACCCGGAGCATGTAGGCCACCGTCGCCGGCATCGAACCGCCGACCAGGTTCTCCTGGTCGGCGGGGGTCCAGCCGGCTCCCAGACGCCGCATGACCTCTGACTCGGCCTGGAACCAGAGCTTCTCGGTGTCGACGAGAGTCCCGTCCATGTCGAAGAAGACGGCGTCCACCCAAACCCCCTTTTTGGCGCCCATACGTACCCAAGACCGTATCGTCCGGACGCCGGCCGGCGTCGTCCCGGGCCGTCGTGCCCGCGGAGGGCCGGGTGGCGGACGGCGCCCGACCTCGGGCGAGAGGCCCCGTCGCACCGGCAATGCCCCTCTCCGTGACACTGGACGCCCCTCAACGAATAGTCTTAGTTAGGCACAAGGCCGCCGCCGGCGGCCGAGAGGGCGCTACGGTCAGGCGTGGCGTCCTCGGCCAGGTGAGGAGGAGGCGGCCCGTGATCGAGCTCGAAGGACTCCCCGAGCTCGTCGACCCGGTGCTGATCGCCGCGTTCGAGGGCTGGAACGACGCGGGGGAGGCGTCGAGCGGCGCTCTGACGCACCTGGAGGCGGAGTGGAAGGCCACCCCGCTGGTCGAGCTGGATCCCGAGGACTACTACGACTTCCAGGTGACCCGCCCGGTGGTCGAGCTGGGCGACGGCATCACCCGTTCGATCTCGTGGCCGACGACGCGGCTGCTGGTGGCGCGGCCGCCGGGCAGCGAGCGCGACATCGTGCTGCTGCGCGGCATCGAGCCCAACATGCGCTGGCGCACGTTCTGCTCCGAGATCGTCGGCATCTGCCTGGAGCTCGGCGTCGAGAAGGCCGTGCTGCTCGGAGCCCTGCTCAACGACTCCCCCCACACCCGGCCGGTGCCGATCGTGGGCGCGGTGAGCGACCCGGGCCTCGCGCGCACGCACAACCTGGAGCTGACCCGCTACGAAGGGCCGACGGGCATCGTCGGGGTGCTCCAGCACTCCCTCGGCGCGGCCGGCGTCGAGACCGTGTCGCTGTGGGCGTCGGTGCCGCACTACGTCGCCCAGCCGCCGAACCCGAAGGCGACCCTGGCGCTGCTGCAGCGCGTGGAGGACCTCATCGGCATCCAGATGCCCCTGGGCGAGCTGCCCGAGGAGGCGCGGGCGTGGGAGCACGGGGTCGACGAGCTGGCCGCCCAGGATTCCGAGGTCGCCGAGTACGTCCGCGAGCTGGAGGAGCGCAAGGACGCCGCCGAGCTTCCGGAGGCCAGCGGCGACGCGATCGCCGCCGAGTTCGAGCGCTACCTGCGCCGGCGCGACCACGACGGCGACAACTGACCGGCCGGCGCCTCCCGTCGCGGCAGGCGCCGGGCTTCGCATTATTCGCCACGCCCGTCGCTGATTTCGGGTAATAATTACCGCTCCGGCGTTCCGTCCCATTCCGCCAGGGCGGCACCGCACACGCGGCAACGATTCGGTTACGGAGACGAGCACGACTCCGCAAACATCGTGAACAGCGCGACCCGCGTGCCCAACCTACACATGTGACTGCGCACCTTGGGACACCCATGGCGACTCCATATTCCGACCCCCACGACTCAGCCCAGGAGACGCGGCGACGCGTCCTCGAGATGGCCGTCCTCATGCGGCACGGAGCGGGCGACCTCTCCCGCCCCGGCGACGGCGCGGCCAACCCCCAGTTCCGGGGCGCGACCCCGGCGCAGGCGATAGAGATGTTCTTCGCCATCCTCCAGGACCGGCTGCCGGTCTGGCTGCGCGTCCTGGAGGCCCTGCTGCACAGGGCGGGCAAGGGCCGGGTGAACGACAACCTGGTCCCGGTCGTCAGGTCCGGCATCGACTACTACGCCGAGGTGCTGGCCGCGGCGCTGCCCGCGTTCATCTCGCCGTCGATCACGGTGCGGTTCCGGGAGGCGATGCGGGCCCTGCAGTTCAGCCCGAACGCCGAGGTCGCGCCGCTCGCCCGCTACCTGGAGGCCGAACGCGACCTCGGGCGGGTGGCGCCGGACGTCACGCCGGAGGCGAGCGCCCGCCTGCTGCTCGCGGGCTGCTTCCGGCACGCCTACTACGAGCTGTTCATCGGCCCCTCGGGGGTCCCGTCGCGTGACGAGGGCGCGAGCGAGATCGTGCGCGAGATGCGCCTGGAGACCGTCACCCCCCGCGCGCCGGCCCTTTCCTGAACGCCGCCCGGTGACCTCCCGCCGTCACGTCCCGGGCGCCGGTACGGCCCGGAGCCGGGCGGGCGCCGGGACGCGGCGGGCGGCGGCCTCGTCGAAGCGGCGCCACACCAGGGCGGCGAGGTCGTCGTCGGCGCCGAGCGGGCCGCTCACCAGGTCGGCGCCGACGCCCTCCAGCCTGTCCTGGAAGAAGCCCGGCGCCAGCAGGTAGGACGCGACCGCCACCCGGGGCGCGGGGCCCGAGCGCAGCCGTTCCAGCGCCGCGGGGAGCGAAGGGGCGCCCGCCGAGACGAAGGCCGCGGTGACCGGCCGCGCCAGCAGTCCCGACAGCAGGCGGGCCGCGGCGCGGACGTCGGCCAGGGCGGCAGGGTCGGAGGAGCCGGCGGCGCCGAGGACCACCGCGTCGGTGCCGCGCAGCCCGGCCGACGCCAGGCGGCGCGCCAGCACCGAGGTGATCAGCGCGTGGGGGCCGAGCGGGGCGGCGACGAGCGCGTCCGGCCGGGTCCGCGCCACGACGGACGGCAGGTCGATGTGGACGTGGTAGCCGCCGGCCAGCAGCAGGGGGACCACCACGACCGGCCCGGTGAGGCCGGCGAGCACGGCGGGGAGCGCGGGCGAGCTGATCTCGAGGTATCCCAGCTCGGCACGGCGGCCGGGGCGGGCCCGGCGCACCCGTTCGGCGAGAGCGGCGTGCACGGCCTCCCCCGCCGCGCTCCGCGTGCCGTGCGCGGCCATCACCAGGGTCGCCTCGCCGTCGCTCATGAGTCTTCTCCGCCGCGGGCCATCAACGGTCGTCCGGCCGGCGGCAGGCGAGCCGGTAGCCCCGTTTGACGACGGTCTCCACGATGCCCGCCGGCCCGAGGCCGCGGCGCAGCCGGGTGACGGCCATCTCGACGGCGTGCTCGGCGGAGTCGCGCGACGGCGCCCCCGGCAGCACCAGGCGCAGCTCGCCGCGCGACACGACGTGGCCGGGACGCTCGGCGAGGCGCTTGAGCACCGCCATCGGGGCGGGCGGCAGCGGCTTGAGGTCGCCGTCGACGGCCACGGCGTGGCCGCGGATCTCCAGCTCGTGGCCTCCGGCGGTGACGCGCGTGACACCGTGCTCGGGCAGGTGCCGGGCGAGGAGGCGGGCCAGGGAGCCCAGGCGTGAGCGGTCCGGCCTGATCACCGGGACGCCCCTGTCGGCCAGGGGGCTCGCCGTCACCGATCCGACGCACGCGGCCACGACGGGCCCCTTGAAGGCGGCGAGCAGGGCGTCCTCCAGGCTCTCGGCGCGGGCCGCGTTCAACATGGCGAGCACGGCGGGGGCGCTGGTGAAGGCCACGGCGTCCACCGAGCCGGAGATCACCTGGGTGATCAGGCGGCGCAGCGGCGAGGGGTCGCGGTAGGGCAGCCAGCGGTAGACCGGGACCTCGATCACCGTGGCGCCCGCCTCGCGCAGGGCGGCGACGAACGCGGTGAGCGGCTCGCCGTGCAGCTGGACCACGATGCGGCGCCCCCGCAGGTCCTGTTCAAGCAGGTGGCGCTTGATCTCGTCGCACGACTCCGTCGGCGGCGTCCAGTGGTCGTTGAGCCCGGCGGCGCGCACGGCCCCGCGGGCCTTGGGGCCGCGCGGCAGCAGCCGGGCGCGGGCGAGGTGGGCCGCGAGGCCGGTGGACAGGCCCCAGCCCTCGGCGGCGGCCATCCAGCCGCGGAACCCGACGCCGGTGGTGACCACCACGTCGTCCACCGGCGCCTCGAGGCAGGCGCGGGTGGCCGAAAGCAGGTCGGCGTCCTCGGCGAGCGGCACCAGGCGGATCGCGGGGGCCCGGACGACCCGGGCGCCCCGTCGTTCCAGCAGGGCCGCGAACTCCTCCCGCCGCCGGGTCGCGGTGACGCCGATGGTGAACCCGGCGAGCGCGTCGGGCGCGGTCTCCGGACCGGCCGGGGTGTCGTCGAGCAGGGCGGCCGTCATTCCACGCCCACCTCCACGACGCCGGAGACGATCCGGGTCGCGTACACAGGGATCACCGTCTCGGGATCGTCCAGGCAGGCGCCGGTGACCAGTGAGAACGCCTGCTTGTGCATGGGGGTGACCACCACGGGCTCCTCGCCGCGGCTGCCCATGATCCCCCGGGACATGACGTAGGCGCCACTGTAGGGGTCGCGGTTGCCGACGGCGTACAGGACGCCGTCGAAGGCGCGGAACACCGCGATCTGGCGGCCGGCGACCAGGGCGGCGGCCCCGCGCTCGGGGAGCAGGTCGGTGTAGGCGCAGACGGGCACCCAGGTGGCGGTCGCGGGGGCCGGTGCGTTCTGGACGAGGGTCATCGGCGGGTCACCTCCAGCAGGACGGGCTTGATCTGGTCGCGTTCGGTCTCGAACACGATGGAGGGGTCGGGGGTGTCGGGGGCGTTGACGAAGCTGACGAAGCGGCGCAGCTTGTCGGGGTCGTCGAGGGTGGCGCGCCACTCGTCGAAGTAGCCGGCCACGTGCCGTTCCATGGCCGCGTCGAGGTCGGCGCAGATCCCGAGGGAGTCGTCGATGATCACCTCACGCAGGTAGTCCAGGCCGATGCCCTCGACCCACGCCGAGGTGCGCTGGAGCCGGTCGGCGGTGCGGATGTAGAACATCAGGAACCGGTCGATGGTGCGCACCAGCTCCTCGTCGGTGAGGTCGCTCGCGAGCAGGTCGGCGTGGCGCGGCTTGAAGCCGCCGTTCCCGCCGACGTAGAGGTTCCAGCCGTTGTCGGTGGCGATGACGCCGAAGTCCTTGCCACGGGCCTCGGCGCACTCGCGGGCGCATCCGGAGACGGCCGACTTGAGCTTGTGCGGGGAGCGCAGGCCCCGGTAGCGCATCTCCAGGGCGATGGCCATGCCGACCGAGTCCTGGACGCCGTAGCGGCACCAGGTGGACCCGACGCAGGACTTCACGGTGCGCAGCGCCTTGCCGTAGGCGTGGCCGGACTCGAACCCGGCGTCGACGAGCCGCTTCCAGATCCTGGGGAGCTGCTCCACGCGCGCGCCGAACAGGTCGATGCGCTGACCGCCGGTGATCTTGGTGTAGAGGCCGAAGTCGCGGGCGACCTCGCCGATCACGATGAGCTTCTCGGGGGTGATCTCGCCGCCGGGGATGCGCGGCACCACCGAGTAGGTGCCGTTCTTCTGGATGTTGGCCAGGAAGTGGTCGTTGGTGTCCTGCAGCGCGGCCTGCTCGCCGTCGAGCACGTGGCCGCCGTTGACGGACGCCAGGATCGAGGCGACGGCGGGCTTGCAGACGTCGCAGCCGCGCCCCCGGCCGTGCTCGGCGATGAGCTGCGAGAACGTCGTGATGCCGCGCACCCGCACGATGTCGAACAGCTCGGGCCTGCTGTGGTCGAAGTGCTCGCACAGCGCCTTGCCGGTCTCCACGCCCTCGGCGGCGAGGATCGACACCAGCGCCGGGACGCAGCTGCCGCAACTGGTGCCCGCGCGGGTGCACTTCTTGATCCCGGCGACGTCGGTGAGGCCCTGCTCGGTGATGGCGACGCGGATCGCGCCCGCGCTGACGTTGTTGCAGGAGCACACCTGCGCGTCGTCGGGGTAGTCGGCGCCCGAGACGGCGCCGGACCCTGCCCCGGCGAACAGCAGGTCGCTCGGCGCCGCGGTCAGCTCCCTGCCGACCATCGGCCGCAGCATGGTGTACGGCCCGGCGTCGCCGACGCAGATGCCGCCGAGCAGGGTGCGGGCGTCGTCGCTGACGAACAGCTTCTTGTAGACGCCGGCCACGGGGTCCATGTAGGTGACGTCGAGCGCGCCGGACAGTTGCCCGAAGCTGGCGACGTCGACGCCGAGCAGCTTGAGCTTGGTCGACAGGTCGGCCCCGGTGAAGGCCGCCGTGCCGCCGAGGATGCGGTCGGCCGCCACCTCGGCCATGGTGAAGCAGGGACCGACCAGGCCGTACACCATGCCGCCGGCCAGGGCGCACTCCCCCACCGCGTAGATCGCCGGGTCGGCGGTGCGCATGCCCTCGTCCACGACGACGCCGCCCCGCTCGCCGACGGGGAGCCCGGCGGCGCGGGCCAGCTCGTCGCGGGGGCGGACGCCAGCGGAGAAGACGACGACATCGGCGTCGATCTCGGTGCCGCCGGTCAGTACCACCCGGTCGTCCTCGATGCGGTCGAGCCCGGTCCCGGTGTGCACGGTCAGGCCGAGCCGTTCGATGTGGCCGCGCAGCACCGAGCCGCCGCCCTCGTCGATCTGGCGGGGCATCAGCCAGCCGCCCATCTCCACCACGTGCGTGGCCAGGCCCAGCCCGCGCAGCGCGTCGGCGGCCTCCAGGCCGAGCAGACCGCCGCCGACCACGACACCGGAGACGGCCCGCCCGGCGGCCGCGCGGATGGCGTCCAGGTCGTCGATGGTGCGGTACACGAACGCCCGCCCGGCCCCCGCGACGGGCGGGACGAAGGGGGCCGACCCGGTGGCGAGCACCAGGACGTCGTACGGCTCCCGGTGGCCGCTCCGGGTGGTGACGGTGCGGGCCTCCCGGTCGATCGAGACCACCCGGTCGGCGAGCCTGGTCGCGGACAGGGCCGCGGGCTCGGGGTAGGTCAGGTCGGCCAAAGACGTGCCGGTGAGGTAGGAGGTGAGGGCCACCCGGTCGTAGGCGGGCCTCGGCTCCTCACCGAGCACGGTGACGCTTCCCCGGAAGCCCCTGTCGGCGAGGGTCTCCACAAGCCGGTGGGCCGCCGGCCCGTATCCCACCACGACGACTCTCACGCGCCGACCTCCTCCTGCTCGCACAGCCATCCGACGATCCCTTCGACCGCGGCGCGGCAACTTCCGCATCCCGTGGTGGCGCGGGTGGCCTCCACCACCGCGGCGGTGTCCCTGGCGCCGGCCTCCCAGCAGGCGCGGATGCGGCCCTTGGTGACGTTGTTGCACTCGCACACCCGCGCCGAGTCCGGCATGCGGACGGGGCTGTCGGCGGGGGTGGCGACGTCCAGGCCGGGGAACAGCAGCCCGGCCGGGTCGCTCGGCAGCGGGCCGCCCCGGTCGTAGAGCTGGGTGAGCGTCCCCACGGTGGGCGCCTCGCCGAGCAGGATCGCGCCCACCAGGCGGTCCTGTCTGATCACCAGCTTGCGGTAGATGCCTCGGGCGCGGTGGCTGAAGCGGACGACCTCGACCGCGCCCGAGGGATCCTCCGAAAGGTGCGCCTCCCCCATGGACGCCAGCTCCACGCTCCTGGCCTTCAGCCGGGTGACCAGGCGCGATCCGCGGTACCTGGCGGTCTCGTCGGCGCCGGTGACCAGGTCGGCGACCACGGCGGCCTGCTCCCAGGCGGGGGCGACCAGGCCGTACACCGTGCCGTCGTGCTGGGCGCACTCGCCGATGGCGTAGATACGCGGGTCGCCGGTGCGCAGCCGGTCGTCGACGATGACGCCGCGGCCGACCGGCAGGCCGGCGTCCCGGGCGAGGCCGGTCACCGGCCGCACGCCGCAGGCCAGCACGACCAGCTCGCCGGGGAGCACCTCCCCGGTGGCGAGCTCGACGCCGTGGGCGTGGATCGCGGTGACCTTCGCCTCGGTCCTGACGGCCACGCCGAGCCCGGCGAGCGCCTCGCCGAGCACCAGGCCGGCCTCGGCGTCGAGCTGGCGGTCCATCAGGTGCCCGGCCAGGTGGACCAGGGTGACGGGCAGGCCGCGCCCGGCGAGCCCGCGGGCCGCCTCGACGCCGAGCAGCCCTCCGCCGATCACCACCGCGCCGGAGGCGGTGGCGGCGGCCGCGAGGATCCGCTCGCAGTCGTCCATGGTGCGGAAGGCGACGGCCCGGCCGGCGCCGGGGACCGGCGGCACGACGGGCTCGCTGCCGGTGGCGAGCACCAGGACGTCGTACGGCTCGCGCGTCCCGTCACCGGCGTGGACCACCCGCTTCTCGCGGTCGATGGCGGTCACGGTGACGCCGAGGCGTGCGGTCAGGTGCTCGGCGTGGACGGGCAGGCGGACCTGCTCGGCGCCGGCGGTGCCGGCGAGCACGTTCGACAGCAGCACCCGGTTGTACGGCCGGGTGGTCTCGGCGCCGAAGACCGTGATCTCGATGTCCTTGTCGCGCCGCCGCACCTCGCTCGCCAGGCGCGATCCGGCCATGCCGTTGCCGACGATGACGAGCCTCACCTCCGCCGTCCCTTCTCCGCGTCCGCCGGAGCGGCGTCGCGGCGCTCGACCCGCACGGCGCAGACCTTGAACTCCGGCATCCGTGACACCGGGTCGAGGGCGGGGTTGGTGAGCCGGTTGGCGCCCTCCCAGTGGAAGGGCATGAACACCGTGTCGCGGCGGATGCCGGGGCTCACCCGGGCGACGGCCTCCACCGATCCCCTGCGGCTGGTCACGCGCAGCACGTCGCCGGGGGCGGCCTCCAGGCGCTCGGCCAGGTCGGGGTGGAGTTCGACGTACGGCTCGGGGGCGGCGGCGTTCAGCGCGGCGATGCGCCGGGTCTGGGCGCCGCTCTGGTACTGGGCGAGGACGCGTCCGGTCGTCAGGTAGTAGGGGTAGTCGTCGTCGACGTCCTCGGCCGCCGGGCGGTGGTCGACGGGGACGAACCTCGCGCGGCCGTCGGGGGTGGGGAACCGGTCGAGGAACGGCCGCGGGGTGCCCGGGCCGTCCCCGGGGGGAGCGGGCCAGAAGACGCCGGTCTCGGCGGCGATCCGCTCGTAGGTGATGCCCGAGTAGTCGGCGACGCCGCCCGCGCTTGCGCGGCGCAGCTCGTCGAACACGGTCGCCGGGTCGCCGGAGAACCCCTCCGGGCGGCCGAGGCGGGCCGCGAGCCCGGCGATGATCTCCAGGTCGCTCCGCACGCCCGGGGGCGGGGCGACGGCCCGGCGGCGCAGCAGGACCCTGCCCTCCAGGTTGGTCATCGTGCCGTGCTCCTCGGCCCACTGGGTGGTGGGGAGCACGACGTCGGCCATCGCGGCGGTCTCCGACAGCACGATGTCGGAGACGACCAGGAGGTCGAGGGCCGCCAGGCGCTCGGCGACGTGCCGCGCGCGGGGCGCGGAGACGACCGGGTTGGAGCCGAACACCAGCAGGGCGCGGGGGCCGTCCTCGGTGCCGAGGGCGTCGAGCAGTTCGTACGCCGAGCGGCCGGGGCCGGGGAGGTCGGCGGGGTCGACGCCCCACACCTTCGCGACGTGGGCGCGGGCGGCGGGGTCGTCGATCCGGCGGTAGCCGGGGAGCTGGTCGGCCTTCTGCCCGTGCTCGCGCCCGCCCTGGCCGTTGCCCTGGCCGGTCAGGCAGCCGTAGCCGGAGCCCGCCCGGCCGGGCAGGCCGAGGGCGAGGGCGAGGTTGATGAAGGCGGTGACGGTGTCGACGCCCTTGGCGTGCTGCTCGGCGCCCCGCCCGGTGAGGATCATCGCGGTGCGTGCGGTGCCGAGCAGGTGGACGGCCCGCCGCATCTCGGCGACCGGGACGCCGGTGACGCGCTCGGCGCGCTCGGGCCACCAGGAGGCGGCCGACGCGCGGACCGCCTCGAACCCGGTCGTGCGGGCCGCGATGTACTCCTCGTCGGCGTACCCCTCGGTGATCGCGATGTGCAGCATGGCGAGGGCCAGGGCGAGGTCGGTGCCGGGGGCGGTGCGCAGGTGCAGGGCGGCGTGCCTGGCGGTGCGGGTCTCCCTGGGGTCGACGACGATCAGGGTGTTCCTCAGGTGCCGCAGGAACGGGGGCATGGTCTCGGCGACGTTGCCGCCCGCCATGAGGACGACCTCGGCGTCGCCGATGTCGGTGATCGGGAACGGGAGCCCGCGGTCCATCCCGAACGCCCGGCCCGCGGCGGCGGCGGCCGACGACATGCAGAACCGGCCGTTGTAGTCGATCTGGGAGGTGCCGAGGGCCACGCGGGCGAACTTGCCGAGCTGGTAGGCCTTCTCGTTGGTCAGGCCGCCGCCACCGAACACCGCCACCGCGTCCCTGCCATGGCCGGCCTGGATCGCCGTGACGGCGGCGGCGACGCGGTCGAGCGCCTCCTCCCAGGTCACCGGTACGAGCGGGGCGGTACGGCTCGCCCGGGCGAGCGGTGTGGTGAGGCGGGCGCCGCCGGACAGCAGCTCGGCCGCCGTCCAGCCCTTCTGGCACAGCGCGCCGCCGTTGGCCGGAACGTCGTCACGAGGCGTTATCGTGATCTTGCCGGCGTCCTCGCCGACGTTCATGCCGCACTGCAGGGCGCAGTAGGGGCAGTGCGTCGCCTCTCCCTCGTGGACCGGCGACATCACAGTCACCGGCGGGGAAAGTGAGATCGGCATGGCATCGATGGTGCTTTCAGGCGGTTTCACCCCTGGGTCCCTCCTGTTACCTCTGTGCTACAAGCCGCCAACCGTGTTCACATCGGGCGCGAGCCGCTGTGCGCTCGCCCCCGCAGGTCCGGTTCGCGCGTCACACCCGGGCGGCGGCGAGGCTCGGCGCGAGCCGTACGCCGACGGTGCGCAGGTAGCAGAACCAGGTGAGCGCCGCGCAGGCGGCGTAGAAGACGGCGAAGGCGAGCAGCGCGGCCCCGGCGCCGCCGGTCGCGGCGATGGAGGTGCCGAAGCCCCGGTTGATGAAGAAGCCGCCGAAGGCGCCGACGGCGGAGATGATCCCGACGGCGGCCGAGCTGTCGCGCCTGCCGGTCGCCGCGGCCGCCGCGAGCGCCTCGGTGTCCCCGGCGGGGACGCCCGCGAGGGCCTTGGCCCGGAAGATGGCCGGGATCATGCGGTACGTCGAGCCGTTGCCGACACCGGTGAGGCCGACCAGCAGCAGGTAGGCCGCGAAGAAGCCGCCGAAGTGGTGCGCCGAGAGCCCGTAGGCGACCAGCGCGATCGCCACGCCCATGGCGCCGAAGTTCCACAGCGTGACCCGCGCCCCGCCGAGGCGGTCGGCCAGGCGCCCGCCGAGCGGCCTGATCAGCGAGCCGGCCAGCGCGCCGAGGAAGGCCCAGCCGAGGCTCCCGGCGTGCTCGGGGAACTGGCTCTTGATCAGCAGGGGGAAGGCGGTGGTGTAGCCGATGAACGAGCCGAACGTCCCGATGTAGAGCAAGGACATGATCCACGTCTGGACCCGGCCCGCGATCTTCAGCTGCTCCCTGGCGCTCGCCCTGGCGGTGGCGAGGTTGTCCATGAAGAAGAACGCGCCCACGGCGGCGACCACGATGAACGGCACCCAGAACAGACCGGCCGCCGCCAGCCCGAACCCGCCGATCACCAGCGGCATGACGAGCTGGACGGAGCTGACGCCGATGTTGCCGCCTGCCGCGTTGAGGCCGAGCGCCCAGCCCTGCCGGCGTTCCGGGTAGAAGTGGGTGATGTTGGCCATGCTGGAGGCGAAGTTGCCGCCGCCGAACCCTGCCGTGGCGGCGATGAGCAGGAACACCCAGTACGGCGTGCCGGGGTCGCTCACCGCGACGGCGAGCAGCACCGCGGGCACGAGCAGCAGCATCGCGCTGACGACCGTCCAGTTGCGTCCGCCGAATCGGGCGGGGGCGAAGGTGTAGGGCAGGCGCAGCGCCGAGCCCACCAGGTTGGGCAGCGACACCAGCCAGAAGAGCTGGTCGGTGGAGAACGCGAAGGAGCCGAGCTTGACGGCGACGATGCTCCAGACGGTCCACAGGGTGAAGCCGAGGTGCTCGGCGAGGATCGAGAAGACGAGGTTCCGCCGGGCGATCCCCTTGCCGCGGGTTTCCCAGAATCCGGGGTCGTCGGGGTTCCACTCGGTGATCCAGCGGCCTTTCGCCGGCGCGGCCGTATCCGCCACCGTCACGGTGCCTCCTATGTCGCTGCCTGTTCGGGAGGACTTGAAGGTAGCCAGGCCGATCACACCCGGAGACGACGAATGTCAGAGATCGGCGTTACTTTCGACTCACCGGCGAAACATGTGATGCACAGGCATCACCGATGCAACATCGATTTAACGAAGATTGCCCGCGGCGCGGGCCGGGAATTCCCTCCACGTACCTTCCGCCGATGCCGTCGTCACCCCCGGGAGCGGGCATGACCAGCGTCCAGCCGATCAGGCTCTACTCCGACCCGGTGCTCCGCACCGCCGCCGAGCCGGTCACGAGGTTCGACCGCTCCCTGCGCGAGCTGGTCAAGTCGCTGCAGGCCACCACCCGGGCGGGTTCCGGGCGGGCGGGGCTGGCCGCGCCGCAGATCGGCGTGTCGCTGCGCGTGCTGGTGTTCGAGGTGGACGGCAGGTCGGGCCATCTGGTGAACCCGCGGCTCGAGCTTTCCGAGCGCAGGATCGTCGCCGACGAGGCGTGCCTGTCGGCCCCCGGCGTGTACTGGCCTCTGGAGCGTTCCTACTCGGTGGTGGCGCGGGGGCGTGACATGTTCGGCAAGCCGGTGACGCTCCGGGCGCTGGGCATGCTGGCGCGGGTGCTGCAGCACGAGGTGGACCACCTCGACGGCGTGCTGTTCAGCGACCGGCTCCCGGAGGAGGACCGCGAGCGCTTCCTGTCCTCCATGACCTGATCCACGCGCGGGTCGATCGACCGTATCCCTCCCCCCGCGTTCCGGCCTCCCCTGCCACGCGGGGATTTCGACATGCCGCTTTCCGTGCGCGGTATGTCCATTTTTTCCGCTAATGAGCGTTCTGAGGGGTTGGTGCGGGGTAGGGCATCGGACGATTCGCCAGCGAGCCGGGCGCGGGAGACGGCCCCGAGTAGGAGGCAATCGTGAAGGGTGGACTGCAGGTGGCCGCGGCCCTGGCCGTGGGCTACTTCCTCGGCCGGCACCGCAGGTTCAAGACGGCGGTCGGCCTCGCCATCGCCGGGGCCACCGGCAAGCTGGGCAGGGGGCAGGGCGGCCTGATCGAGCAGGGTGTCAAGCTGCTCAGCTCCTCCCCCGAGGTCGAGAAGATCGTCAACAGCGTACGGGGCGACCTGTTCGAGGCCGGTAAGGCCGCCGCGAAGGCGGCGACGAGCAGGCAGGTCAGCAACCTCAGCACCAAGCTCCAGGAGCGCGCCGACGCCCTGCAGCACGCGGCGAACGTCGCGGCCGGGCTGGAGGAGGCCACCGCCGTGGTGGCGGGGGGCACCGGCGAGGCCGGGAAGGCCACCAAGGGCGGCGTGACCGGCCTGCGCGAGCGTGCCGCGGGCGGGATGCGGGCCGCCGGATCGCGGCTGCGCCGCCGCCGCGAGGAAGCGGAGGAAGAAGAGGAACGGCCCCGCCGCCGCGCCGAGGGCGAGGAAGAAGAGGAACGACCCCGCCGCCGCGCCGAGGGCGAGGAACGCCCCCGCCGGCGCCGCGAGGAGGAGGAGGAGGAGCCGTACGAGGACGAGTACGACGAGTACGACGACGAGGACTACGAGGAGGAGCCCCCACCCCGCCGCCGGCCCTCCGAGCCGGAAGGCCGCGGGCGGCCCTCCGGCCGGGGCCGCGAGTCCTTCGACGAATCCCGGGAGGACGAGGAGCAGGAGGACGAGGAGCCGGTCCCTCGCGGCCGGGTGGTCCGCGAGGAGACGCCTCAACGTTCCCGTCCGGTCCGCCGCACCCGGGGGTGATCTCACATGACGCAACAGCGAGTGAGCGGACTTCTCAAGGCGCTGCCGGATCCGCTGAAGGACCAGCTGCGCGGCCTCGCCGGCACGGCCGGCAAGCTCGCGCTCCAGGCCGTCGCGAAGCGGGTCGACAACAAGACCAGGCAGTTGCGGGGGTACGCCGAGGGCAGCGGCGATGGCCCTGGCCTGTTCAGCCTGCTGACCGGGACCGAAGGGCGCTGGGGCCAGGTCAAGGGTGTCGCCAAGCTGGCCTTCAGCGGGCTCAAGCACAAACTTGGCTTCGGCAAGAGCAAGGGCAAGAAGCTCAAGCTGATCAACATCGAGGAGTCGCTCGACATGGGCGCCCCGCGCCGGGTGGTCTACAACCAGTGGACCCAGTTCCAGGACTTCCCGAGCTTCATGAAGAAGGTCGAGAAGGTCGTCCAGGAGAGCGACGAGAAGCTCAACTGGCAGGCCAAGATCTTTTGGTCGCGCCGGCAGTGGCAGTCCACGATCACCGAGCAGGTGCCCGACGAGAAGATCATCTGGCGGTCCCAGGGCGCCAAGGGGTACGTCGACGGCGCGGTGACCTTCCATGAGGTCACCCCTGACATGACCCGGGTCCTGATGGCTCTGGAGTACCACCCCAAGGGCTTCATGGAGCACGTCGGCAGCATGTGGCGGGCGCAGGGCCGCCGGGCACGCCTGGAGTTCAAGCACTTCCGCCGACACGTCATGAACGAGTTGCTGCTGCACCCCGACGAAGTAGAGGGCTGGCGGGGCGTGATCCACGAGGGCGAGGTCGTCAAGGACCACGAGACGGCCCTGCGCGAGGAAGAAGAGGAGCGCGAGGAGCGCGAAAGGCGCGGCGAGCCCGAGGAGGCAGAGTACGCCGAGGAAGAGGGCCCGCGCGAGGCCGAAGAGGGCCCCGAGGGCGAGGAAGAGCCCGAGGAGGCCGGGGAACGCGCCAGTGGGCCCGAGGAGCGGGAAGAGCGCGAAGAGGAGCCCGCGCACAGCGAGGAGGAGGAGCGCCGCCGGCGGCGGTGGGGCTTCCGGCGCGGCGAACGGACGGCCGAGGAGGAGAGGCCTCCCGTCAGCAGCCACCGGTCTCAGCCGGGCGAGGGCGAGGAACGCCCCCGGCGGCGGCCGGAGGGCGGCCGCGGCGAGGAGCCTCACGCACGGCGCCGGCGCCCCGAAGGCGGCGAGGGCGAGGAGCGGCCCCGCCGCCCCCGGGAGGAGGCCACGCGACGCTCCCGCCAGTGACCATCCATCCCCCGGCCCGGGGCCGCGCTCCATGAGCGAGGCCCCGGAACCATCGAAACCAAGGAGTACAGCGCATGACCATCGTGCAGCCCTCAGGAGGCGGGGCGGTCGGAAGGCCGTCCACGTCGGGCGGCGGACTGGCGGACGTCATCGACACGATCCTCGACAAGGGGCTCGTGATCGACGCCTACGTCAGCGTCGCGCTCGTGGGCATCGAACTGCTGACCATCAACGCCCGTGTGGTGGTGGCCAGCGTGGACACCTATCTGCGCTTCGCCCAGGCGGCCAACCGCCTCGACATCGCCGAGGGCCAGAAAGGGCTCCCCGAGCTGATGCAGGACATGACGCAGGGGGTGGCGAAGAGCAAGACCAAGGGCATCGCGCAGGGCGCCCTGGAGGCCGCGGGCGAGCGGCTGCGCGACTTCATCAGTGACCAGCAGGAGGAGCCCGCGCCGAGGCGCAGGCACAGGGGGGAGGACTGAGATGGCCCGTTCCACTCAGAGTCCGGCCGCGGCCGGATCCAGGGACGAGCGCACGAGCCGCGACGCCGAGCCGGAGGAGAACCGGACCGGCGAGGCGCGGGACACGGCCGAGGGCGCGCCCGGCGGGGTGAGCGCGTCGTACGTCTACGGCATCCTCCCCGGCGACGTCGAGCTGACCCCCGAGCCCCGCGGCGTCGGCGACCCGCCCGGCCAGATCAGCCTGGTGCGGCACCGGGACATCGCCGCCCTCGTCAGCGACCTCCACGTCAGCCGCCCCCTCGGCAAGCCGGACGACCTGCTGGCCCACCAGCGGCTGCTCGACGACGTGGCGGCGGAGGTCCCGGTCCTGCCGCTGCGCTTCGGGGCGGTCATGGAGAGCCCCGAGGCGGTCGAACGCGAGCTGCTCGCCCCGCACCACGACGAGTTCCGCGAGGCGCTCGAACAGCTCGAGGGCCGGGTGCAGTTCGTCGTCAAGGCGCGGTACGAGGAGGGGGCGATCGTCCGCGAGGTGCTCGGGGAGGATCCGGAGGCCGCGAGGCTGCTGCAGGAGATCCGCGGCGTGCCCGAGGACGCGAGCTGGGACGCGCGGATCCGGCTCGGCCAGATGCTCAGCGAGGCCATCGAGCACAAGCGCGACGCCGACACCCGGGTCCTGGCGGAGGCCCTCGCCGCCGACGCGGACGCGGTGGTGATCCGCGACCCGACGCACGAGCAGGACGCCGCCCACCTCGCCGTCCTGGTCCAGACCGACCGCCAGGACGCCTTCGAGGAGACCCTGGAGGAGTTCGGCCGGCGGTGGGAGGGCCGCGTCGTCATACGCCTGCTCGGTCCCCAGGCCCCCTACGACTTCGTCAGCACCAAGACGTGAAGGCGGCACGGAAATGGGCGTGTTCAAACTGCTCTTCGGCTGGCCGCTCGCGCCCGTCGAGCTCCTGATCAAGCTCGGCGAGCTCATCGAGCGGCAGGTCGACACGCAGCTCCACGACCCGGCGTCCATCAGACGGCAGCTGGAGGAGGTGGACGAGGCGAGGGCCGAGGGCCGCATCTCCGAGGAGGAGGCGTCCCGCGCCACCGAGGAGATCCTCCAGCGAATGATGGCGTAGGCGCGCCCTCGTGCCCGCGATCAGAGCGAGCGTGATCGGCACGGTGAGCGTGATCGGTGCAGAGGGGAAGTGATGCGGTGCCTGCGAGTCGCGGAGCCCGCGGTGAGCGTGGTCCGGGCCGGTACGCCCCGGACGACTACTACGAGCGCACCGGCAGGGCCGACGACTGGCCGGGCGAGGAAGAGGAGGACGTCGAGCGCGGGCGCCGCCGGGGCCGGGAGAGGCCGGCGCGGCGCCTGACGGCGCTGACGGCGGGGCAGGCGGGCGCGCGCTACATCGCCGAGCTGACCGGCAAGGACGTCGAGGGCGTCACCATGGTCAAGCCGGCGGGCGACGGATGGACGGTCGAGGTCGAGGTCGTGGAGGACCACCGGGTGCCGTCCTCGGGCGACACCCTCGGCGTCTACGCCCTCGATCTGGACTCGGAGGGCGACCTGGTGTCCTACCGTCGAGCGCGCAGCTTCCGGCGCGCGAAGGGCGACACGGGCGGGGTGTACTGACATGTCCGACCCCACGCGGCCCTCGGGCGTCGTGTCGCCCGGCTACGGCTACCGTGCCCCCGCGACGCGCGACTCCGGCGGCGGCAACCTCGCCGACATCCTGGAGCGCGTGCTCGACCGGGGCGTGGTGATCGTCGGCGACATCAAGGTGAACCTCCTCGACATCGAGCTGCTCACGATTAAGCTGCGGCTGCTGATCGCCTCGGTCGACACCGCGCGGGAGCTCGGCATCGACTGGTGGGAGCACGATCCCTGGCTCAGCTCCAGGGACCGTGACCTGGTCGAGGAGAACCGCAGGCTGCGCGAGCGCCTGGCCGCGGTCGAGGAGACCGCCCCGGAACGGGCGTCCGTCGAGGATCGGGCCGGTGGCCGCAGGCCCGTCGAGCGCTCACGCGAGCGGGAACGGGACCGGGAACGCGAGCCGTACGAGCCTGGCCGTGCCCGCCGTCCCACCGGGCGGGAGGACCGCGGTGACTGACACGGGTGCGTGTGCGTGCGTGCGCGCGGTCGCGAGTGCCGGGGCCGCCCCCTACGGCGGCGGCAGAGGTGAGGAGGACCTCGGTGGCTGACACGGGGACCTACGTCTACGCGGTCACCCGCGAGGAGGACCGCGCCGGGCCGGAGGTGCTCGAGGGCCTGTCCGGCGTGGCCGGCGCCCCGGTCCGCACGGTGCCGCAGGCGGGGCTGGTGGCCTACGTCAGCAGCGTCCCGCTGACGCGGTTCGGGGAGGAGCCGCTGCGGCGCTCCCTGGAGGATCTGGACTGGCTGGGCGCGACGGCGCGCGCGCACCACCGGGTGGTGGAGGCCGTGGCGAGGGCCGCCGCGACCGCCCCGGTCCGCCTGGTGACGGTCTACGGCGGCGACGACCAGGTCCGCGAGATGCTGGCCCGGCGGCGGCGGGACTTCCAGGACGTGCTCGCCCGCCTCGCCGGGCGCAGCGAGTGGGGCGTGAAGGTGTACGCCGAGCCGCCGCCCTCGGCACGGGCCGGCGAGCGCGGCGCCGTGCCCGCCGGCGGGGGGCCTGAGCAGGCGGGAAGGCCCGGCACCGAGTACCTCAGGCGCCGCAAGGCGAGCCTGCGCAGCCGGGACGACGCCTGGCGCGAGGCGACCGAGCGGGCCGAGCACGTGCACGCGGCCCTGGCGGCCGTCTCGGCGGCGAGCACCCGCCACCGGCCGCAGGACCCGCAGTTGTCCGGCCGCGACGACTGGATGCTGCTGAACGGCGCCTATCTCGTCGACGACGGGCGGCGGCGGGAGTTCGAGGCCGCGCTGGACGCGCTGCGCGAGCCGGGGGTGGAGATCCAGCTCACCGGGCCGTGGGCGCCGTACTCGTTCGCCGGCTTCGGCCCGGAGGCGGCACGCGATGATCCACCACCGGCCCCATCCGGCGAAGGCGGAGGCGCGCGATGATCCACGACCTGCCTCCGCGCGGCCGGCTCCTGGCCGCCGAGGGGCGTCTGCCACCCGAGCGGGTCGCCCTGGTCGACCTGCTGGACCGGCTGCTCGCCGGAGGGGCCGTGATCACCGGTGACGTGATCCTGTCGATCGCCGACATCGACCTGGTGCGCATCTCGCTGCGGGCGCTCATCATGTCGGTCCGGGCGTCCGAGCCACTGGACACCGCCGTCCCGGGCACGGGGTCCGCGAGCCCGGTCGTCTGGAACGATCCCCCGGCGAGCGACGCGGACGTCCGCGAGAGGAGCGCGTGATGACGGAATCGGACACCGGGCCGCCCCGTCCCGGGGACGAGGCGGCGTACGACGCAGGGCCGGGGAAGGAGGCTCCCGGAGCGTCCGGCCGGGTGCCGGAGGCCGGCCGGTGGCGGCTGCAGACCGACCCGGAGACGGTCGAGCGGGACCTGACGCGCCTGGTGCTCACGCTCGTGGAGCTGGTGCGCCAGCTGGTCGAGCGCCAGTGCGTGCGCCGCATGGACCAGGGCGACCTGAGCGACGACCAGGTCGAGACGCTGGGGCTGACGCTGATGCGCCTGGAGGAGGCCATGACCGACCTGTGCGACCGGTTCGGCCTGTCCCCCGCGGACCTCAACCTCGACCTCGGCCCCCTCGGCACCCTCCTCCCCACCGACTGACCGTCAGAGGGCGACGCCGAGGAGGGCGTCGGCGATGGCGCGCACCAGGGCCGGGGCCTCGGGGTCGTCGCCCTCCCCCGCGGAGGCGCGGGCGGCCCAGGCGTCGACGGCCGCGAGGGCGCCCGGGGTGTCCAGGTCGTCGGCCATGCGCTCCCTGACCTGCCGCAGCAGCGCCTGACCGTCGGGCCCGGCGGGCAGCTCGACGGCGGAGCGCCAGCGCGCGAGCCGTCCGTGGGCGGTCTCGATCTGGTCGGGGGTCCACTCCCAGTCGGCGCGGTAGTGGTGGGCGAGCAGGGCGAGGCGCACGGCCACGGGGTCGTGCGCGGCGCGCAGTTTGGAGACGAACACCAGGTTGCCCCGCGACTTGGACATCTTCTCGCCGTCGAGGGCCACCATGCCGGCGTGGACGTAGGCCTTGGCGAAGGGCCACTCCCCCGTGGCGACGTGGCCCTCGCTGGCGCCCATCTCGTGGTGGGGGAAGATCAGGTCGGAGCCGCCGCCGGAGACGTCGAAGCCGCTGCCGAGGCAGTTCAGCGCGATCGTGGTGCACTCGACGTGCCAGCCGGGCCGGCCCGGGCCGAACGGCGACGGCCAGGACGGCTCGCCGGGGCGCTCGGCGCGCCACAGCAGCCAGTCGAGCGGGTGGCGCTTGCCCTCGCGGCCGGGGTCGCCGCCGCGCTCGGCGAACAGCTCCAGCATCTCCTCCTCGGAGAAGCCGGAGACGGCGCCGAACTTCGGGGCGGCGCCGACCGAGAAGTAGACGTCCCCGTCGACCTCGTAGGTGGCGCCCTTGTCCTTCAGCCGCCCGATCAGCGCGGCCACCTGGTCGACGACCTCGGTGACCCCGACGTACTCGTCGGGGGGAAGGATGCGCAGGGCGTCCATGTCCGAGCGGAAGAGCTCGATCTCGCGCTCGGCCAGCTCGCGCCAGTCGACCCCGGTCTGCTCGGCGCGCTCGAGCAGCGGGTCGTCGACGTCGGTGGCGTTCTGGATGAAGCGGACCTGGTGCCCGGCGTCGCGCCAGACCCGGTTGACCAGGTCGAACGCGAGGTAGGTGTTGGCGTGCCCGAGATGGGTCGCGTCGTAGGGGGTGATGCCGCAGACGTACATGAGGGCGGTGGGCCCCGGGGTGGTCTCCCTGATCTCCCGCGCGGAGGTGTCGTAGAGCCGGAGAGGGAGGCCTGCACCAGGCAGGGAAGGGATCTTCGGAGCGGACCACGATCGCATGCCCCGAGCCTATCCATGCTGCACGGTGGTCCGATCACACCGGGTGTCCCCTTTTGAGACATGAGGGAGGCTCGCGGTTAATCGACCAAAAAGTCCCTTGATCACGTTCCAACGTGGCAGAATCTTCCGCGCCACGGTACGGGGGTCCGGCACTGGCTTCTGCAAAGTAGAGGGAGAGCTCGATTGCCGGCTTTCAAGCCCTTGGGTCCGACGGATCCGACGAAGATCGCCTCCTACCAGGTGACCGGCCGGATCGGCGAAGGCGGTCAGGGCGTGGTCTACGCCGCCGAGACCGAGTCGGGTGTCCGCGTGGCGGTCAAGCTGCTGCACAGGCGGTTCTCCGACGACGGGCGGGTGCGGCGCGCCTTCGGCGCCGAGATGCGCCAGGCGCAGCGGGTGAGGGACCTCCGCGTCGCGCGCGTGCTCGCCTACGGTATCCATGAGCGCCGCCTCTACTACGCCAGCGAGTACGTCGACGGCCCGTCGCTGTGGGAGACCGTCGAGAGGCAGGGTCCCCGCCCGGCGAACGAGCTGGCCGAGCTCGCGATCGCGACGCTGACCGCGCTCGCCGCCATCCACGAGGCCGGCGCCACCCACGGCGACTTCAAGCCGGGCTGCGTGCTGATCGGCCCCGACGGCGGCCGCGTGATCGACTTCGGGGTGGGGCGCGCCCTGGAGGCGCCCTCGCGGGCGGGCGGGGGCGCCTCGCCGTTCACCGCGCCCGAGTACCTGGCGGGCACCACCCCCGGGTCCGAGAGCGACATGTTCGCCTGGGCCGGCGTCATGGTGTACTCCGCCACCGGCCGCGCGCCGTTCGGCCAGGACTCGGTGCCGGCCGTCATCAACCGCATCCTGAACGGCGCGCCCGACCTGTCGGCGCTCAGCGGCCCGCTGCTCGACGCCGTCACCATCTGCCTCGACAAGAACCCCTCCAGGCGGCCCACCGCGCGGGAGCTGCTCGCCCGCCTCCAGGGGGCGCGGCTCGGGCTCGGCCCCGCGGGGATCGGCTCCACCGGGCTGATCCCCGTGGTCCCGATCCCGCGGCCTTCCACCGGCGGGTTCCCCGCCGCGGAGTTCCCGCCGGTCGAGCCTTCCGCCCCCCGGTTCCCTCCCCTGGATCTTCCCCCGGCCGCGCCGCCCGCCCCCCGGTTCCCTCCCCTGGACCTCCCCTCGGCGGGGCCCGCCGCGGCCGCGCCGCCCGTCGTCCCGCTCCCGCCCGTCGAGCCTCCCGCCCCGGTGACGGCCGCCGAGCCCGCGCCGGCCCAGCCGTGGGGGGCCTACGGCGGAGGCCCGCCGGCGGCGCCGAAGGCCTACGAGGGGCCGATCCCGCTCAGTCCCCGGCCGCTGTGGCCGAGGTCCGGGAACCCCGAGTACACCGGGACGACGGCCCCGCCCGCGGCCTCCGCGTCGCCGGACGAGATGAGAGCGTTAACAGCGCCGGGCGACACCGTGGTCCGGGTGGCCGGGCCCGAGGACCGGCAGGGCGTCACCCGGCGCAGGCGCCGGCGCAGACGGGCGCGCGCGATCGTGGGGGCCGCCGGCGGGCTCGTGCTCGTCATCGTGGTGGTCGTCGTCACCTCGGGCGTCCTGCCGTCCCGCAAGGAGGTGCCGGGCGTGGCCCTGCGCCCCGGGCCGGCGCCCGACACCCAGGTGACGAGCGGCCCGCCTCCCACGCCCAGCGCCGAGCCCACCCCCACTCCCTCGCCGGCGAAGACCAAGAAGAAGCCCACCAAGGCGCCGGGGTGGGAGGCCTCGCCGGTGCAGGTCGTCAAGCCCGAACTGCGGGTCAGCCCGCTCAGGGCCCGCGTGACCTCCGACTACATCTCGTACGTGAACATCCACCTGAAGGCGAAGGGCGCCACCGTGCGGTGGCGGGCCACGATCACCGAGGGCAGCATCCTGAGCTCGACGAAGGGCGTGATCGAGGCGGGCCGCTCGACGACCATCACCGCCTACGGGACGCCCTACTGCAGCACCGCCACGGTGCGGTTCAGCTCCAACGGGGGCGACAGGACGGTGACGATCATCTGGGGCGGCATCCTCTGCTGACCGCTACGACGGCCGGCGCAGGACCCCGTACCAGGCCTCCGGGTCGCCGGGCCGGCCGCAGAAGTCGTAGCGGACGGCGTCCTCGCCCAGCCCCACCAGCGTGACCGAGGAGGTGCCCCAGACGCGGCCGTCGTCCAGGGCGCGGCGGACCACCAGGGCCCGCGGGTCCGACGGCGGCAGCCCCGCGCCGGAGGCCAGCTCCCGCCACCGTGCCCAGGAACCGTCACCGGTGTCGGCCGCCGACGGCGCGGGGGCGGCGGCGAACCGGGGACGGAAGTAGGCGACCTTGGGGTCGTCGTCGCCGGCCTCCCATCCGCTGTTGACGACGACGTGCACGCCCTCGGGCAGCTTGTCGTCGGTGACCCGCTCGCCGTCCCAGTTCCACAGCCGCACCCCGCCGGGGTCGGCCACCAGCAGGTGGAAGGGGTCGTAGCAGGACAGGTCGCCCTCCGGCAGCTCACCGGCGGCCGCCGCCCTGAGCGGCAGGTCGCCCCTGGACCTGCGGACCGGCTCGGCCGCCATGACGCCCCGCCCGTTCAGCAGCGCCGCCACCCGCCGGGCCCCGGCGTCGACGGCCAGCCAGGTGCCGCCCGCCGTCAGATCGCGCCCGCCGGTCAGGCCGGGCAGGTGGGGCCAGTGGGCCGCCGGGGGCAGCCAGGGCCGGGAGGCGAACTCGTCACGCACCCCGGCGAGGACCACCGGCGTCTCCGCGCCGGCCTCGAACCGTACGATCACCGTACACACGCCCGTTCCCTCCGGATCGGTAGAGATGGACATACCTCCCGAAGGGTACGCCCTGGGCGGCCGCCGCGCGCGTGACCGTTCCGGCTTCCGCCGGGCTCAGGCGGGGATCAGATCGGCGGCCAGGGGATCGCGGGCCAGTCCTCGGAGGGGAAGGGGTGGATGCCGGTGCTGAGCAGACGGCGCACGCGCTCCCAGGTGGCCTCGACCTCCTGCAGCGTGAGCAGCTCGCGCAGCCGCCGGCCGAGCCTGCCGCGCTCGATGTCGCGCTCGAGCCGCGCCAGGACGTTCACCGCCTCGCGCGGCAGCGGCTTGCCCCGCCACTGCCACAGCACGGTGCGCAGCTTGTCCTCGGCGGAGAAGCAGACGCCGTGGTCGACGCCGTAGATGTGCCCGTCGGGCAGGGGCAGCAGGTGGCCGCCCTTGCGGTCGGCGTTGTTGACCACCGCGTCGAAGATGGCCATGCGGCGCAGCACGGGGTTGTTGCGGCTGCGGATGAGGGCCATGAGGTCGGCGTCGGGGTCGGCGTCGATCCACAGCTGGCACATGCCCGGCCCGAAAGGGCCGTCGCGGTAGACGCTCGGCGGGACGATGCGCCAGCCGGTGGCCGCCGACACCTCGAAGGCCGCGACCTCGCGGGCGGCCAGCGTGCCGTCGGGGAAGTCCCACAGGGGACGCTCGCCCCGGACGGGTTTGTAGACGCACTCGGCGACGATCCCGTCAAGGCGGATGGTGCAGTAGAGAGTCATGTTGGTCGCCTCGACCAGCCGGCCGGCGACCTCGATGGTGCCCTCGCGCAGCAGGCGCAGGGCGGTGCCGTCGTCGAATCCGGACGCACCGGGGATGCTGCTGAGCCGGGGGTCGCTCTCTGCACTCAACTGCGGTCCCCCCGGTGGCCGTTCAGGCGGACGCAGATGTGCCCCTCGGCGTCGAGCGGCTGACCGCACAGGGGGCACGGCGGCCGCCCGGCGGCGACGATCTCGAGGGCCCGCTGGGTGAAGGCGCGGGCGGCGGCGGCACTGATGTGGACCCGCAGCACGGCGGACTCGGGGCGGTCGAGGTCGATCTCGTCCTCCTCCTCGGAGGTGACCTCCTGCGCCTCGATGACGACCTGCGAGGTGTCCGGGTCCCAGGCGAGGGCCATCGTGCCCACCCGGAAGTCCTCGTCGATGGGGAGGTCGAGGGGCGCCTTGTCGGCGAGCTCCACCGGGGCCATGGCGGGCACCGGGGCGGTGCCCCCGCTGCGCCGCAGGACCTCGTCGAGCAGCTCGTCGAGCCGATCGGCCAGGACGGCGACCTGGAACTTCTCCAGACCCACGGTGGTGAGGCGCCCCTGACCACGGGCTTGCAGAAAGAAGGCGCGTGAGCCCGGTTGCCCAACGGCACCGGCCACGAACCTCTCTGGCGGATCGTAGTCGAAGACCGGCATAGCCCGACCTTACGTGGTCCCGGCTCCGCCGCCGACAGCGGCGTCGCTCTCGGTGAGGTTTTCTCCCCCGTCCGGCTCCTCCGAACCCTCAGCTCGGGGCGGTGGGGGGAGGAGATTCTCCACCCCGCCGCCCACGTCGTTGACCCTCAGGACGAACGGGCGGAGGGTGGTGTAGCGGATCACCGTCAGCGAGGCGGGGTCGGCGGTGATGCGCTGGAACTGGTCGAGGTGGACGCCGAGCGCGTCGGCGACGATCGCCTTGATGACGTCGCCGTGGCTGCACACGAGGTAGACCGCGTCGGGGCCCAGCTTCTCGTTCCAGTGCCGGACGCCGGCGACCGCGCGGCGCTGCACCCCGGCCAGCGACTCCCCTCCGGGGAAGACCGCGGCGCTCGGGTGCTGCTGCACCACCCGCCACAGGGGCTCCTTGGCGAGCTCCTCCAGCGGACGGCCGGTCCAGTCGCCGTACCCGCACTCGCCGAACCGGTCGTCGCGCTCGATCTTGACGCCGTCGCGCCCCTGGAGGATCGCGCGGGCGGTCTCGTGGCAGCGCTCGAGAGGGCTGGAGACGATCGCGTCGAGGCGCAGGGGCGCCAGCCGGGCCGCCAGGGCCTCGGCCTGCTCGCGCCCGCGGTCGCTCAGGTGCACCCCGGGCGTCCAGCCGGCGAGCACCGGCCCGGTCAGGTCTGTCAGACCATGCCGCACCAGAAGCAAAGTGGTCACAAAGACAAGCTTATTGGGCCGTGATCACCCCTAGGGACAACAACGTCAACAGGAACGCACCGATGAAGACCCGATAGGTCACGAAGATCATCATGGAGTGGCGGGTGATGTACCTCAGCAGCCAGGCGATCGAGGCGTACCCGACGACGAACGACACCACGGTCGCGATCAGGGTCGGCACGAGGTCGGGACCGCCACCGGCGCCGACGTCCTTCAGCTCGAACAGCCCCGACAGCACGACGGCGGGGATCGACAGCAGGAACGAGTAGCGGGCCGCGGCCTCCCGGGTGAACCCGAGGAACAGGCCGCCGGTGATGGTCGACCCGGAACGCGAGGCGCCGGGCACCAGGGCGAGCGCCTGGAAGCCTCCGATGATCAGCCCGTCCTTGAGGGTGAGCCGCTCGATCGGCGTCCTCTGCCGTCCGAGCTGCTCGGCCAGCAGGAGCAGCAGGCCGAAGACGATCAGCACGGTGGCGTTGAGCCACAGGTTGCGGGCCGGCCCCTCGATGGCGCTCTTGAAGACCAAACCCAGCAGACCGAGCGGGATCGTGCCCAGCCCGATGTACCAGCCCATGCGGGCGTCCATGTCGTCGCGTAGCTCGGGCGTCCACAGACTGCGCAGCCATGTCCAGATGATGCGGACGATGTCGCGCCAGAAGTAGATCACCACGGCGAGCATGGTGCCGAGCTGGATGACCGCGGTGAAGGCGGCCCCGGGGTCCGACCAGCCGAAGAGCCGGGGAACGATGAGCAGGTGGGCTGAGCTGGAGATCGGCAGAAACTCGGTGAGGCCCTGCACGATGCCGAGCACGATCGCTTGCAGTGCGTCCATAGTGCGCGCCAGCCTAGGGCACCCCGTCACCACGGGCGGCACGGCGGGGCTGAGCCGTCCGGAACGTTTCCCCTCCGGCGGCGGCCGAATGGTGAACCGCGGGGCGCGGGAGGGTGAACGGACCGCCCGCACGCGAGGTGACCGGCATCGGCGGTGCAGGCCGCGCGTACCGGCGCACGGCGCCGTATCGGCGGCGGCGCCGTGCGCGTCCCGCCCCCAACGAGGGAAGCCCGAGGTGCCGACGCGGTAGTGTGACCGGACCATGGATCAGCGATTGGTCGGGCGCAGCGGCCTGTCGGTGTCACGGGTCGGGCTCGGCACCATGACCTGGGGGCGCGACACCGGGCCCGAGGAAGCCGCGGCGCAGCTCGTCGCCTTCGCCGACGCGGGCGGCACCCTGGTCGACACCGCCGACGTGTACGCCGGCGGCGACGCCGAGCGGCTGCTCGGCCGCCTGCTGCGCGACTCGGTCCCCCGCGCGGAGATGGTCGTGGCGACCAAGGCCGTGCTCACGCCGCGCGGGCCCCGCTCGCGCAACGCCTCGCGCAGGAGCCTGCTGTCGGCCCTGGACGCCTCCCTGAGCCGCCTGGGCGTCGACGAGATCGACCTGTGGCAGCTGCACGCGTTCGACCCCGAGGTGCCCCTGGAGGAGACCCTCGCGGCCGTCGACGACGCGGTCTCCTCCGGCCGGGTGCTGTACGCCGGGGTGTGCAACTACTCCGGATGGCAGCTCGCCGCGGCGGGCGTGTGGCAGCACGCGGCCCCGGGGCGCACGCCCGTCGTGTCCGCCCAGGTCGAATACTCCCTGCTGGCCAGGGACGCCGAGCGCGAGGTGCTGGCGGCGGCCGAGCACGTCGGCGCGGGGGTGCTGGCCTGGTCGCCGCTCGGGCGCGGCGTGCTGACCGGCAAGTACCGCACCGGCATCCCCGCCGACTCCCGGGCCGCGACGCCGCACTTCGCCGACTTCGTCCACCCCTACCTCGACGAGCGCTGCCGCCGCGTCGTGGAGTCGGTGACCACGGCCGCCGACGGCCTCGGGGTGTCGCCGCTCGCGGTGGCGCTGTCGTGGGTGCGCGACCAGCCGGGGGTCGCCGCCGCCATCGTCGGGGCCCGCACGCACGCCCAGCTCAAGGGCATCCTCCAGGCCGAGGAGCTCACGTTGCCCATGGAGATCCGCGAAGCCCTCGACGACGTCTCCGCCATCGACTGAGACCGCTGCCGGCCACTCGCCGGTGTCCCGGTCGCCGGGACGGCATCAGGGGCTCGTGAGGATGACGAGTTGCCGGGTGGCCCGGGTCATGGCGACGTAGCGGTCGACCGTTCCTTCGATGCCCTGGCCGAACGCCTCGGGGTCGATGAGGACGACCAGGTCGAACTCGAGCCCTTTCGCCAGCTCCGGGGTGAGCGATCGGACGCGGGACGTCGACCGGAACGTGGGATCGCCGATGACGCAGGCCACCCCGTCGGCGTTCTCGGCGAGCCAGGTGTCGAGGATGGACCCCAGATCCGAAGTGGATCCGTGGACGACGGGGACGCCGCTGCCGCGGATGGAGGTCGGCACGTTGGCGTCCGGGAGCACGGCCCGGATGACAGGCTCGGCCTCCGCCATGACCTCTTCCGGCGTCCGGTAGTTGATGCTCAGGGAGGCCACGTCGATCCGGTCGAGCCCGAGCCGCTCCAGCCGTTCCCGCCACGACTCGGTGAACCCGTGCCTGGCCTGGGCGCGGTCCCCGACGATGGTGAAGCTCCGGGACGGGCAGCGGACCAGCAGCATCTGCCACTCCGCGTCGGTGAGTTCCTGAGCCTCGTCCACCACGATGTGGGCGAACGGGCCGGCGAGCCCGTCGGGGTCGGCTCCGGAGAGTGCGGTCTCGTCGACCAGGGCGTCCTGGATGTCCTGCCCGCGCAGCATCGACATCACGAGCATCTCGGAGTCGTCGGCCTCGATCAGGTCGTCGACGACCCGCGCCATGCCCTCGCGCCGGGCCGCGACAGCGGCGTCATGACGGCGCCTGCGTCGCGACGCCTCCGGGTCGCCGAGCCGCTGCCGTGCCGCGTCCAGGAGCGGCAGGTCGGACACCGTCCAGGCCTGGGCTTCCGCGCGCTGCAGCTTCCGGACCTCGTCCGGGCTGAGCCAGGGGGCGCACATCCGCAGGTAGGCGGGTACCGACCACAGGTCCCCGACGAGGTCGGCCGCTTCGATCAGCGGCCACGCCCGGTTGAAGGCCGTGAGCAGCTCCCTGTTGCGCAGCAGCGACCTGCGGACCAGGTCGGCCGGGACGTCCTCATCGTGCTTGTCGACCAGGATCGTGAGCAGTTCCTCCCAGATCTGGTCGCGCGCCTCGTTGTGCGGTGTGCCGGGTTCCGGCGCTTCGAACGCCTCGGCCCAATCGTCGGCGCTCAGCCGGACGTCTGACCAGTCGGTCGTGACCGTCATCCCCTTGGCGGGCGGGTTCTCGTAGAACCTGACGGCCGGCTCGATCGCCTTCACCATGCTCGCGGACGACTTCAGGCGGGCCACCTCCGGATCGGTCTCCATCACCGCCGCGGTTCCCTCCGGGACGAGATCCCGCAGAGTGCAGGTCCGGACGCCCTCCTCCCCGAGGCTGGGCAGGATGTCGGCGACGTAGGCCAGGTAGGGCTGGTGCGGGCCGACGAACAGCACGCCGCCCCGGTGCCGACCGAGGCGAGGGTCGGCGTAGAGGAGGTAGGCGGAGCGGTGCAGAGCGACGACCGTCTTCCCCGTACCCGGACCGCCGTCCACGACGAGAGCGCCGCGGGAACCCGCGCGGATGATGGCGTCCTGGTCGGCCTGGATGGTGCCGAGCACGTCCCGCATCCGGGCCGACCGGCTGCTGCCCAAGCTGGCGACGAAGGCGGACTGGTCGTCGAGCGCGGCGTGCCCTTCGAACCCGTCCGAGGTGAACACCTCGTCCCAATAGTCGCTGATCCGGCCGCGGGTCCAGCGATACCTGCGACGGCTCGCCAGACCCATCGGGTTGGCGTGGGTGGCTCCGAAGAACGGTTCGGCCGCAGGAGAGCGCCAGTCGAGCAGCAGCCGGCGGCCCGCTCTGTCCGTGAGGCCGAGCCGTCCGATGTACAGGGGCTCGGGGTCGTCCGCGCCGACCATGTGCCCGAGGCACAGGTCCAGACCGAAGCGACGCAGTGCGCGCAGGCGAGCGGTCAGCCGGTGGACCTCCAGGTCCCGGTCCAGCGCCTGACGGCCTTCGCCGCCGGGCGCCCTGCGCACGGCGGCGAGGCGGCCGGACAGGTCGGTGATCGACTGCTCGAGGCTCTTCGCGATGGCGGCGAAATGCCGCTCGTCGCCGGCTATCAGCGATGGGTCGGCCTTGCGGGAGAGGCGGTCGGGAAGGTCGAACGCACTGGTGGTCAGAAGGTTCACCTCATCGGCTCCGATCCGGGTCGCCTGCGCCATTGCGCTCGCCAAGGCCTGTCGGCCATGACGGGCGACGCCTCGTCCGACGCGGACCCCATGGCCGTCGCCACGACAAAACACGCACTTCGTATCCCCCGTTTCCGCAGGCTCTGGCCTCGGCCGACGATTCTGCGGCACGACCGGGGTCTTGCCGCAAGCCCCCGGGTGCGCTATACGGTGGAAATGGAGAGAAGCGACCACTCGAGACGGGCATCGTCGGTACCGAGCCGCAGAGCCATGTCACCGACGCGGGTGCGCTTCGGTGGCTGCAGGGCTCCGAGGAGACGATGGAGTGGCTCACGCCGCAGGACGTCGCCGAAACCACCGGTCATCGCCACGCCGCCGCGCGCGAACCTCCAGCAGGTCACGATCATGCCCACCCGCCGGCCCGGCCGGCCCTCCCTGCACCCCGCCGGCGGCACGGGCGGGCCCCCGCGTCCGGGTCCCCGCCGCATCGCACCGCACAGGCCCTCCGCTCGCGTCCGTTCGGCCGAATGAAAAGCCGAACGGGAATCTTGTTCACGTATCACTAGTCGGTACCGAATCGCACCTTTTCCCGGAAACACCCGCCTGGTGACAGACGATTGACAACGAGACGGCGGGAGGGGAGCCCGCCGTCCGTGACGACGTGGAGGGGAATCATGCGCAAGGGCACGACCGCCATTTCGGTGGGAGCGCTCACCCTGGCCCTCAGTGCGACGACGACGCTGCTCGCGGCGGCGCCGGCGGCCGCGGCCTCGCTCCGCTCAGCGGACTGCGGCAGAGGGGGAATCCTGTCCGGGGTGTGCGACCTGGTCGACGGGGCCGGCGAAGCCGTCGACGACCTCACCGGCGGCGCGCTCGAACCGGTGACGGGGCCGGTGAGGAGGCACGGCGGAAAGCTCGCCGACGACGTGGGCGAGGTGACCGACAAGCTGACCGGCAAGGTCGCCGACAAGGTCGACGAGCATGGCGGCAGGACACCCGAGGCGAAGCCGAGAAAGGACCGGTCCGGCGGGCACGGGGGCGACGGGTCCGCGACCACGAGGCGGGACGAGACCACGGTGACCGGCGGGCCGGACGAGGGCTCCGCCGACGACGGCCTGCTCGGCCTGCACGTCGACGCCGGATGCCTGCCCCTGCTCGCGTCGCCGGACTGCGACGAACCCGCCGCCCCCGGTCCCACCGCGTCGGGCGCGCCGAAGCGTCCCGCCCCCGCTTCCCCCTCCCCCGCGCCCCGCGCCTCGGACATGCCCGGCGAGGAGCCGGGCAGGGCGCCCGCCGAGAGCCCCGCTCCGGCCGGGCAGGGCGCGGTGACCGGAAGCCCCGCCCCGCGGGCCGGCTCCGGTGGGCCTGTGGACCGTGCCACCCCCGAGGCGCCGCCGACCGCGCCGCCCTCCGCCGACGTCGAGACGCCGGCGCTGACTCCCCTGTGGCCCGGTCAGCCCCTGCCGGCGCTGACCGGCAGGCTCGACGCGCGGCCCGTCACGCCGCGCAGGCCGCTCGACGTGGCGGGCACGGTGCTCACCGCGGTGCTGCTGGCCTCGGCGGTGCTGGCCGCCCGCATCGTGCACGTACGCAAGGACGACGAGCGGCCGGCGTCGATACCGTTCGAAGGGTGCCTGACCCGCCCCGACACCGGCCGCCACCGCCTGGCGTGACCGCGGCGGCCCCGGCCCGGAGGGACGGCCCGGTCAGCTGCCCATCGCGTGGACGCCGCCGTCGACGTGGACGATCTCGCCGGTGGTGGCGGGGAACCAGTCGGACAGCAGGGCCAGGCACGCTCTGGCCGCCGGGACGGTGTCGCCGAGGTCCCAGCCGAGAGGGGCCCGGCCGGACCAGCTGTCCTCGAACTCCTTGAACCCGGGGATGCTCTTGGCCGCCATGGTGCGCAGCGGGCCGGCCGCGACGAGGTTGACCCGGATGCCCTGCTTGCCGAGGTCGCGAGCCAGATAACGGGAGCAGGACTCCAGGCCGGCCTTGGCCACGCCCATCCAGTCGTACACCGGCCAGGCCTTGGTGGCGTCGAAGTCGAGGCCGACGACGGCGCCGCCCTGCTTCATCAGCGGCAGGCAGGCGACGGCCAGGGACTTGAACGAGTAGGTCGAGACGTGCAGGGCGGTGGCCACGTCCTCCCAGGTGGTGTTGAGGAAGTTGCCGCCCAAGGCGGTCTGCGGGGCGAACCCGATGGAGTGGACGACGCCGTCGAGGCCCCCGACGTGCTCGCCGACCCGGTCGGCCAGGGTGTCGAGGTGCTCGGTGTTCTGCACGTCGAGCTCGATCACCGGCGGCGGCTCGGGAAGCCGCTTGGCGATGCGCTCGACCAGGCTCAGGCGCCCGAAACCGGTGAGCACGACCTGCGCGCCCTCTTCCTGGGCGAGCTTGGCCACCGAGAACGCGATGGAGGCGTCGGTGAGCACGCCGGTCACCAGGATGCGCTTGCCTTCGAGGATTCCCACTTCAGTGCCCCATTCCAAGGCCGCCGTCGACCGGGATGACCGCCCCGGTGATGTAGGCGGCGTCGTCGCTGACCAGGAACTTGACCGTCCGGGCGATGTCGGCCGCGGTCGCGGCCCGGCCCAGCGGGACGTTCTTGAGGATGGCCTCCTGCTGCCCGGCGTCGAGGGCGGCGGTCATGTCGGTCTCGACGAAGCCCGGCGCGACGACGTTCACCGTGATGCCGCGCGAGCCGACCTCGCGCGCCAGCGACCTGGCGAACCCGATCATGCCGGCCTTGGAGGCGGCGTAGTTGCTCTGCCCGGCCGAGCCCAGCATGGCGACGACGGAGGAGACCAGGACGATGCGGCCGCGCCGCATCTTCAGCATGCCGCGGATCGCCCGCTTGGCGACGCGGTAGGAGCCGGTCAGGTTGGTGTCGAGGACGTCGGCGAAGGCCTCTTCCTTCATCAAGGGCAGCAGGGTGTCCTTGGTGATGCCGGCGTTCGCCACCACGACCTCGACGGGCCCGTGCTCGGCCTCGGCCTTGGAGAAGGCGACGTCGACGTCTCCGGAGCTGGTGACGTCGCACTTGACGCCGAAGAGCCCCTCCGGGGGCTCCCCCGAGCGGTAGGTGACGGCGACGGCGTCACCCGCCGCGGCGAGCTCCCGGGCGATCGAGAGGCCGATTCCGCGGTTGCCGCCGGTTACGAGAACTGATCGAGCCATGGCACGACGCTATCGCCTACTCGCAGGTAAACCCTTATCCGCGCCGTACAAGATCACAGGGCTAGGATCGTGGACATGCGCCAGATCGATCCCGACTTTCTCGCCCTGCCGCTGCGGCAGCTGGCGGACGCGGCCCTTCAGCGTGCCCGTGACCTGGGCGCCGAGCATGCCGACTTCCGGCTGGAGCGGGTCCGCGGCGAGACCCTGAGCCTTTTCGACGCCCGCCTCGAGGGCTCCATGGACGCCGACGACCTCGGTTACGCCGTGCGCGTCGTCCACGGCGGCACCTGGGGTTTCGCGGCGGGCATCGAGCTGACGCCCGAGGCCGCCGCCGCGGTGGCCGAGCAGGCCGTCCGGGTGGCCGAGGTGGCCGCCGCCGTCAACCGCGAGCCCGTCCATCTGGCCCCCGAGCCGGTCCACGCGGGCGCCACGTGGGTCTCCTCCTACGACGTCGACCCGTTCACCGTCCCCATGAAGGACAAGGCCGACCTGCTGGCCGACTGGTCGGGCGGCCTGCTGAAGGACCCTCGCGTCGACCACGTCACCGCCGCGCTCCTGCAGGTCAAGGAGCAGAAGTTCTACGCCGACACCGCCGGCACCGACACCACTCAGCAGCGGGTGCGCGTCCACCCGGTGCTGACGGTCATGGCGGCGGTCGACGGCCGCTTCGACGACATGCGCACGCTGGCGCCACCGGCGGGCCGCGGCTACGAATACCTCACCGGCACCGGCTGGGACTTCCCCGGCGAGCTGGCGACGCTGCCCGAGCTGCTGGAGGAGAAGCTCAAGGCGCCGTCGGTGGAGGCCGGCACCTACGACCTGGTCATCCACCCGTCCAACCTGTGGCTGACGATCCACGAGTCGATCGGCCACGCCACCGAGCTCGACCGCGCGCTCGGCTACGAGGCGGCCTACGCCGGCACCAGCTTCGCCACCTTCGACAAGCTCGGCTCCCTGCGGTACGGCTCCCCGGTCATGAACGTCACCGGCGACCGCACCGCCGAGCACGGCCTGGCCTCCATCGGCTACGACGACGAGGGCGTCGCGACGCGGCAGTTCGACATCGTGCGCGAGGGCACCCTGGTGGGTTACCAGCTCGACCGCCGCATGGCGCTGCTGAAGGGCTTCGGCGTCTCCAACGGCTGCGCCTTCGCCGACTCCCCCGGCCACGTCGCGATCCAGCGCATGGCCAACGTCTCCCTGCAGCCGGCCGTCGACGGTCCCTCGACCGACGAGCTCATCTCCCGGGTGGAGCGCGGCATCTACGTCCTGGGCGACAAGAGCTGGTCCATCGACATGCAGCGCTACAACTTCCAGTTCACCGGCCAGCGGTTCTACAGCATCGAGAACGGCCGGCTGACCGGCCAGGTGCGCGATGTCGCCTACCAGGCCACCACGACCGACTTCTGGCGCTCCATGGAGGCCGTCGGCGGCCCGCAGACGTACGTGCTGGGCGGCGCCTTCAACTGCGGCAAGGGCCAGCCGGGCCAGGTGGCGCCGGTCAGCCACGGGTGCCCGTCCGCGCTGTTCCGCGGGGTCAAGATACTCAACACCGTTCAGGAGGGTGGAAAGTGACTCCTCAGGAGACCGTCGAGCGGGCCCTTGCCCTGAGCAAGGCCGACGAATGCGTCGTGATCGTCGACGAGGGGTCCACCGCGAACCTCCGCTTCGCCGGCAACACCCTGACCACCAACGGCGTGGCGCGCTCGTCCCAGGTCACGGCGATCTCGATCACCGGGCGGGGGGTCGGCGTCGTGTCGCGCTCGGCCGTGCGTCCCGAGCAGCTCGCCGACATCGTCACCGCGGCCGACCTGGCCTCCCACGAGGCGCCGCCCGCCGAGGACGCCCGGCCGCTGCTCGGCTCCTCCCAGTCGCCCGACTGGGACCGCCCGGCCGAGTTCACCTCGATCGGCGTGTTCGGCGAGTTCGCCCCGGCGCTGGGCGAGGCGTTCGCGGTGGCCGAGACCGCCGACCGCAAGCTGTACGGCTTCGCCGAGCACACCCTGACCTCGACGTTCCTCGGCTCCTCCAGTGGCCTGCGGCTGCGTCACGACCAGCCGACCGGCCGTCTGGAGCTCAACGCCAAATCGTCCGACATGGGCCGGTCGGCCTGGACGGGCGTCGCCACCAAGGACTTCGCCGACGTCGACGTGGCCGCGCTCGACGCCACGCTGGCACGCCGTCTCGACTGGGCCAAGCGGCGCGTGGACCTGCCGCCGGGCCGGTACGAGACGCTCCTGCCGCCCGGGGCCGTGGCCGACCTGATGATCTACCTGTACTGGTCGACGGGCGCGCGCGACGCCGCCGACGGCCGCACGGTGTTCTCCAAGCCGGGCGGGGGCACCCGGGTCGGCGAGTCGCTGTCCGGCATGCCGATCCGGCTCTACAGCGACCCGGCGGCGCAGGGTGTGGAGTGCGCGCCGTTCGTGGTGGCGCACGCGGGCAGCCGCGAGCGGTCGGTCTTCGACAACGGGCTGCCGCTGGCCTCGACCGACTGGATCCGCGACGGGTCGCTGGCGTCGCTGCTGCAGACGCGTTACTCCGCCGAGCTCACCGGGCTCGCGGCGACCCCGCACATCGACAACCTCATCATGCAGGGGCCGGGCGGCGGGCGCTCGCTGGAGGAGATGGTCGCCTCCACCGAGCGGGGGCTGCTGCTGACCTGCCTGTGGTACATCCGCGAGGTCGACCCGCAGTCGCTGCTGCTGACCGGGCTCACCCGCGACGGGGTCTACCTCGTCGAGAACGGCGAGGTGGTCGGCGAGGTCAACAACTTCCGGTTCAACGAGAGCCCGGTCGACATGCTCGGCCGGATCACCGAGATCGGCCCGGAGGAGCGCACCCTCCCCCGCGAGTGGAACGACTACTTCAACCGCACGATCATGCCGCCGGTGCGGGTGGCCGACTTCAACATGTCGACGGTCAGCCAGGCCAGCTGACCCTCACGGCCCATGGTGGGGCGGTCCCGTCGCCGGGGCCGCCCCACCGGTGCTTCCGGCGGGGGCTGACGGACGGCCGTCAGCGTCCCGCGGTCAGGAGTCCTCCAGGCGGAAGCCGACCTTCATGCCGACCTGGTAGTGGCCGATCTCGCCGTCCTGGATGTGGCCGCGTATCTCGGTCACCTCGAACCAGTCGAGGTGCCGCAGGGTCTCGGCGGCGCGGCGTATCCCGTTGCGGATCGCCTGGTCGACGCTCTCGGGTGACGTGCCGACGATCTCGGTCACGCGGTAGGTACGATCGCTCATCCACCTCTCCTTCCGTCGGCCTTGATCGTATGACGGTCCACCGGCGCGCGGCCGCCGTCATGACCGTCCTTGCGGGGGACTACGGTGGTTCGTGTGAAGGTATGGCAGCGCCGTCGTCCGGTCGTCCACCAGGTCACAGACGCACAGCCGTCGCTCACGGCCGACATCGGGCGCCGGGAGAAGGTCTATTTCATCCAGATGGGAATCCGCGTCATCTGCTTGATCCTGGCCGCCGTGCTCAACGTACCGTGGCCCGTGCGGGCGCTGTTCGTGGCCGGAGCGATCTTCTTGCCGTACTTTGCCGTGATCGGGGCGAACCAGCCGAGTCGCGGTGTCCCCTCGACCTTCGACTCCGAGACACCTAACCAAAACGAGATACCACGCCACCGACGCGAGATCGGGTCGTGACAAAGTCTTGACTCACCCCATGGGTAGTAGGTGTACGCTTTAGACAAGCGCTCTGGTCCCCCGTCGGAGCGCTCGTGCCGGCGTTCCGGGCCCCCGTCGGAACGCCGATGAAGCGACGCCGGGTGGTTTGCCCCCGTAACCACCCGGCGTCGCCCATTCCCGGCTCAAATCCCCCGCATATCATTTTCGAGCGGGGCTCATGAATCGCCGAGCGTCTCCGCTGTGGCCCGGCCCCAGTTTCCCGCCAGCGCCGACAGCCGCTCGACCGCGTCCGGCGGCGCGGTGCCCGCGCCCTGGGCCAGCCCGAGCAGGTACGCCGTGAGTGGCGCCGCCGGCCGGGCGACGCCGTGGGCGACGTCCCGGGTGAGGTCGAGAACCGCGTCGCGGTCGACTTTCTCCGGGTCGATGCCGAGTTCCTTGCAGACCAGAGCCGTCCATTCGGCCAGCACGTTCATAGCATCCCCTTCGTCCGAAATTGGCGAGCGGGATAAGCCGCATTCACCGCTCGATCGATGATTTTTCAGGGTTTGTCGGTCGTGGTGCTGATGTGATTCCTGGCGTACCGCACATCGTCCATCGTGTCGCAATCGAACCATGGAACGCGGCCGTCGTCGCCCACCGGCAGCGCCAGCCGTACCGGCTCCAGGGGGCCGAGCAGCCCGCGCAGGGATCCTCCCTCGTAGGCGGCCAGGGCGGCGCTGAGCGTCTCGGTGCGCCAGACCCCGGTGAGCCACTGGTCGTGGCCCTCGTCGTCGACGAGGACGGCGCCAGGGCCCGTCGCGGCGGCCGACAGCAGCGCGGCGAGGTGCCCGGGAAGCAGGAACGGCAGATCGGCGGCCAGCAGGGCCACGAAGGGGGCGCGGGAGACCGCGAGGCCCGCGCGCAGGGCCGGCACGGGACCGCCGCCGGGAGGGTCCTCACGGACGAACAGGGCGCGCGGCAGACCGGGGTAGGCGGGACCGACCACGATCAGGCGGGCGGCGTCCGGGACGGCCGCGGCGACCCGCTCGACGAGCGTCAGGCCGCCCACGCGCACGCCCGGCTTGTCGCCTCCGCCGAGGCGCCGCGCGGCGCCCCCCGCCAGCACCACGGCGTCGTACACCGGGCCGCCTCCCGCGCGCCCGCCGGAGAACTCGTACACCGGGCCGCGCCCGCCGCGCCCGCCCGAAGCGTCGTGCGCCGGGCGCCCGCCGGGGCCGGGGGGCACCTCAGCCGCCGATGGCCGACATCGGGCGGGCCGGCTGCAGGAAGCTCGGATCGTCGATGCCGTGCCCGGCCCGCTTGCCGCGCACGGCGGCCGTCCAGCGCTCGGCGAGCTCGTCGTCGGAGGCGCCCGAGCGCATGGCCTTGCGCAGGTCGGACTCCTCGGTGGCGAACAGGCAGTTGCGGATCTGGCCGTCGGCGGTCAGCCGCACCCGGTCGCAGGCGCCGCAGAACGGCCGGGTGACCGAGCCGATGACGCCCACGCGCGCGGGCCCGCCGTCGACCAGGAAGACCTCGGCCGGAGCGCTCCCCCGCTCGGCGGGGTCGTCGGGGGTGAGCTCGAAGCGGGCCGACAGCCGGTCGAGGATCTCCTCGGCCGTCACCATGTTCTCGCGGCGCCAGCCGTGCTGCGCGTCGAGCGGCATCTGCTCGATGAACCGCAGCTCGTACCCGTGCTCCAGGCAGAACCGCAGCAGCGGCACCGCCTCGGCGTCGTTGACGTCGCGCATCAGGACGCTGTTGACCTTCACCGGCCGCAGGCCGGCCTCGTCGGCGGCCTCGAGACCGGCCAGGACGTCGGCGAGCCGGTCGCGGTGCGCGAGCTTGACGAAGGTGTCGCGGTCGAGGGTGTCGAGCGAGATGTTGACCCGGTCGAGACCCGCCGCGGCCAGCGGCGCGGCGAGCCGGGCCAGGCCGATGCCGTTGGAGGTGATCGAGACCTGCGGACGGGGCCGCAGCGCCGCCGTCCGCCCGACGATGTCGACCAGCTCGCGGCGCAGCAGCGGCTCGCCGCCGGTGTAGCGCACCTCGGTGATGCCGAGCCGTTCGACGCCGATGGCCACCAGGCGGCAGATCTCGTCGGCGGTCAGCAGGTCGGGCTTGGGGAGCCAGTCGAGCCCTTCGGGCGGCATGCAGTAGGTGCAGCGGAGGTTGCACCGGTCGGTCAACGAGACACGAAGGTCCGTCGCCACTCGCCCGAAGGAGTCAACGAGCACCGGGGGCCTCCTGTCGTGCCTGCTCTGCTGTCGCTCGAACCACCAGAGTACGGCGCGCACGCGGGCGCGCTCGCACCAGACCTGGCTCCCCCAGGCAACATCGGGGGCACCCCACCGCATTCCGGGCGCGGGCGGCCACGGGCCGCCGCGCCGGTGAGAGGGACGCCGCGCGTCCCCGGTGCCCTCCCTCGGCACCGGGCCGCGGGCGGCTACTGGGCGGCCGAGCCGGCGCGCCGCTTGGTCCACACGTCGAAGGCGACCGCGGCGAGCAGGACGGCGCCCTTGACGAGCATGACCCGCTCGCTGGGCGCGCCGATGAGCGACATGCCGTTGTTGATGACACCCATGATCAGACCACCGGTGATCGCGCCGACGACCCGGCCGACGCCGCCCTGGACGGCCGCGCCGCCGATGAACGCCGCCGCGATGGCGTCCAGCTCGAAGGAGTTGCCCGCGGTCGGACCGGCCTGGTTGAGGCGTCCGGCGAAGATGACGCCGGCCACCGCGGCCAGCACGCCCATGTTGACGAACAGCCAGAAGACGACCGACTTGACCTTGACGCCGGACAGCATCGCCGCCTGGAGGTTGCCGCCGATGGCGTAGATGCGGCGGCCGAAGACGGCGCGGTTGGTGAGCAGCGAGTAGCCGAGCACGAGGGCCGCGAGCAGCACCAGAACCCACGGGAGGTTCTTGAAGCGGGCGAGCTGCACCACGATCGCCATGATCACCACGGCCGAACCGATGATCTTCAGCAGGAAGACCGGGAAGGGGTCGACGCTCTGGCGGTAGCCCAGGCGGGCCGAGCGGTTGCGCCACTGGGACACGGCCATGCCGGCGACGGCGAGGATGCCGACGATCAGGCTGAACAGGTCGGCGCCGCCGAGCGGGCCGAGGCCGATGTTGCCGAGGTAGCCGTCGGTGAAGCCGTTGGCCAGCGTGCGGACCTGGTCGGGGAAGGGGCCGATGCCCTGGTTGCCGAGCACGGTGAGGGTCAGCGCGCGGAACAGCAGCATGCCGGCCAGGGTGACGATGAACGCCGGGATGCCGAAGTAGGCGATCCAGTAGCCCTGCCAGGCGCCGATGGCGGCGCCGGCGATCAGGGTGATCAGCAGGGCGAGCGGCCAGGGGACGCCGTAGTTCACCATGAGCACGGCCGCGATGGCGCCGGTGACGGCGACGACCGAGCCGACGGACAGGTCGATGTGCCCGGCGATGATGATGAGGATCATCCCGATGGACAGGATCAGGATGTAGGAGTTCTGCACGATGATGTTGGAGATGTTCTGCGGTTCGAGCAGAGCACCGCCGGTGAGCACCGAGAACAGCACCACGATGAGCGCGAAGGCTATGTAGATGCCGCTCTGGCGGATGTTGAGCGATACGCCGAACAGCGAGGCCCGGCCCGGCGGCTGGGCGGGGCCCGCGTCCTTGGCGCCCGGGGCGACGTCGGCGCCGGCGGGTGAGATGCTGCTCATCGGAGCTGTTCCTGTCCCTTCGTCATGTACTGCATCAGGCGTTCCTGTGTGGCTTCCTCGCGGGCGAACTCGCCGGTGATGCGGCCGGCGGAGAGCGTGTAGATCCGGTCGCACAGACCCAGGAGTTCGGGCAGCTCCGACGAGATGACCAGGATCGCCTTGCCCTCGTCGGCCAGGCGGTTGATGATCGTGTAGATCTCGTACTTGGCCCCCACGTCGATGCCGCGGGTCGGCTCGTCGAGGATCAGCACGTCGGCGTCGGAGAAGATCCACTTCGACAGCACGACCTTCTGCTGGTTGCCGCCGCTGAGCTTGCCGGTGATGCTGGAGACGCCGGGAGCCTTGATGTTCATGCTCCCGCGGAACTCCTCGGCGACCTTGTACTCCTCGTTCTCGTTGATCCAGCCACGGCGGGCCAGCTTGGAGAGCCGGGCGGCCGAGATGTTGCGCTTGATGTCGTCGATGAGGTTGAGCCCGTAGCGCTTGCGGTCCTCGGTGGCGTAGGCGATGCCGTGCCTGATGGCGTCGCGCACCGTGCGGATCTCGACCTGCTTCCCGTCGCGGTAGACGCGGCCGGAGATGTCGACGCCGTAGGAGCGGCCGAAGACGCTCATCGCGAGCTCGGTGCGACCGGCGCCCATCAGGCCCGCGAGCCCGACGATCTCGCCGCGGCGGACGTACAGGCCGGCCCCGGAGACGACCTTGCGGCCGCGCACGGTGGGGCTGTGCACCGTCCAGTCCTCGATGCGCAGCGCCTCCTCGCCGATCTTCGGCTCGTGAGGCGGGAAGCGGGACTCCAGGTCGCGGCCGACCATGCCCGAGATGATGCGGTCCTCGGTGACCTCGTCGGTCTTCATGTCCATCGTCTCGATCGTGCGCCCGTCGCGCAGGATGGTGATGGAGTCGGCGATCGCGGTGACCTCGTTGAGCTTGTGCGAGATGATCACCGAGGTGATGCCCTCGTCACGCAGCCCGCGCAGCAGGTCGAGCAGGTGGGCGGAGTCCTCGTCGTTCAGCGCGGCCGTCGGCTCGTCGAGGATGAGCAGGCGCACCTTCTTCGACAGCGCCTTGGCGATCTCCACGAGCTGCTGCTTGCCCACGCCGATGTCGGACACCTGGGTCACGGGGTTCTCGGGCAGGCCCACCCGGGCGAGGAGCTTGCCGGCCTCGTGGTTGGTGCGGTTCCAGTCGATCAGGCCGCGGTCGGCCTGCTCGTTGCCGAGGAAGATGTTCTCGGCGATCGACAGCTGGGGGCACAGCGCCAGTTCCTGGTGGATGATGACGATGCCGCGGTGCTCGCTGTCTCGGATGCCGGAGAAGCGGCACGGCTCGCCGTCGAAGAAGATCTCGCCCTCGTAGGAGCCGTGGGGGTAGACCCCCGACAGCACCTTCATCAGGGTCGACTTGCCCGCGCCGTTCTCACCGCAGATGGCGTGGATCTCGCCCCGGCGCACCGACAGGTTGACGTCCTGGAGCGCCTTGACTCCGGGAAACGTCTTGGTGATTCCACGCATCCGCAGGATGTCGTCGGTCATCTGGTTCACGTCCCTCAGGGGATGTCGCGGCGGGGTGCGGCTCCTCGCCGGGCGCCGCACCCCGTTGGATCAGCCCAGCTGCGACTGGGTGTAGTAGCCGGTCTCGACGAGTTCCTTCTCGTAGTTCGTCTTGTCGACGATCACCGGCTGCAGCAGGTACGAGGGGACGACCTTGTTGCCGTTGTTGTAGTCGGTGGTGTTGTTCACCTCGGGCTTGCCGCCCTTGAGCACGGTGTCGGCCATCTTGACGGTGACGTCGGCCAGCTTGCGGGTGTCCTTGTAGATCGTGGAGTACTGCTCGCCCGCGATGATCGACTTCACGGAGGCCAGCTCGGCGTCCTGGCCGGTCACGATCGGGTACGGCTGGCCGGAGGTGCCGTAGCCGTTGCTCTTGAGGGCCGACAGGATGCCGATCGACAGGCCGTCGTACGGCGACAGCACGCCGTCGACCTTCTTGCCGCCGCTGTAGGTCTTGGTGAGCAGGTCCTCCATGCGCTTCTGCGCGGTGGCCGGGTCCCAGCGGAGGATGGCGACGGTCTTGAAGTCGGTCTGGCCGCTCTGGACCTTCAGGGTGCCCTTGTCGATGTAGGGCTTGAGCACCGACATGGCGCCGTTGAAGAAGAAGGTGGCGTTGTTGTCGTCGGGCGAGCCGGCGAACAGCTCGACGTTGAACGGGCCCTTGGCGCTGCCGTCGCCGCCGTCGGCGTTCTTCAGCTTCAGGCCGACCAGCAGCGAGGTGGCCTGCTGGACGCCGACCTTGAAGTTGTCGAAGGTGGCGTAGTAGTCGACGTTGGGGCTGTTGCGGATCAGGCGGTCGTAGGAGATGACCGGGATGTGCTTGTCGGCCGCCTCCTGCAGCTGCGTGGTGATGGCCGTGCCGTCGATCGAGGCGATGATCAGGAGCTTGGCGCCCTTGGTGATCTGGTTCTCGATCTGGTTGACCTGCGTGGGGATGTCGTTCTCGGCGTACTGCAGGTCGACCTTGTAGCCCAGCTTCTCCAGGCTCGACTTGACATTGTCGCCGTCGTGGATCCAGCGCTCGGACGACTTGGTCGGCATGGTGACGCCGACGAGGGCGCCACTGTTGCCGGCCGCACCGCTCGCCGAGGCCTGGGCGTCGACGGTCTTCTGGCTGGAGCCGCACGCGGTCAGGAGTGCCGCGAGCGCGACGGTGGAGGCCACCGTCGCCAGTCTCGTGAGTTTCACTTCTCTATCTCCTTGCGGATGGGGGTTTCCCGACGGGGACCGTCGCAATACATCGCGGTATATGAGCGAGTGTGGTGGTTTTTGTGAGTACGTGTAAGGTAGCCGCACCCGGCGTTGATCGCTACCGGTAGGTAGCGTGAAGATTTCGTCACGATGAACCGAGGCCAGAGGCTTGGCGCTGCCCGTAGACGTTCTGGTAGCGGTCGTACAGCCGGTCGATGTGTTCCTGGGCGATCGGGCGCGGCTCGCCGAGCTGGCGCGAGATGTGGACGCTGCGCGCCACGTCCTCGCACATCACGGCGGCCTTCACGGCGGCGCGGGCGTCCTTTCCGATGGTGAAGACCCCATGGCCCGCCATCAGGACCGCCGGGGAGCGGTGACCCGACAGCGTCTCGACGATGCCCCTGCCGATCGAGTCGTCCCCGATGAGCGCGAACGGCCCGACCGGGATCTCCCCGCCGAACTCGTCGGCCATCGCCGTGAGCACGCACGGGATGGGCTCGTGCCGCGCGGCCCAGGCGCAGGCGTAGGTCGAGTGGGTGTGCACGACGCCGCCCACCCCGGGCATCGCCCGGTAGACGTAGGCGTGGGCGGCGGTGTCGCTCGACGGCGAGTGGTCTCCCTCGACCACGTTGCCGTCGAGATCACACAGGATCATCGACTCGGGCGTGAGATCGTCGTACGACACCCCGCTCGGCTTGATGATCATCAGGTCGTGACCGGGCACCCGGGCGGACACGTTGCCGGCGGTCCACACGACCAGCTGGTAGCGGACCAGCTCGGCGTGCAGCGCGGCCACCTGTTCGCGGAGGTCTCTCACCGTGCCGACGAGCGCGGCGGTCATGGTCATGAGTTCGGAACCTCGCCTTTCGAAACTACGGACTTGACAGCCTGTTGCTGGCTCCCGTCGGCGGTGCCGTGAGCATAAGCCGCGGAAACGGGTGCTGAGGACCGGCCGCCCGCCAGGGCCGCGTCCCTGATCTCCCGCAGCCGGTGCGGCATGAGATCGTCGCCGACGCCGAAGTAGTCGTGCAGCCGGACGTACTCGGCGTACAGGCGGTCGTAGACGTCGGCCCGCGCCGGGTCCGGCAGGTAGGCCCCGCGCTCGCAGCCGCCCATCGCCGCCGCGGCGGCGCGCACGTCCGGGTACGCCCCGGCGGCGACCGCCGCGTGGATCGCCGAGCCGAGGGCCGGCCCCTGCTCGGAGGTGCCGATGCCGATGGGGCGGCGCAGCACGTCGGCGTAGACCTGCATGAGGAAGGTGTTCTTCTTCAGGCCGCCGGTGACGATGAACTCCGTCACCGGCACGCCCGCCGCCTCGAACGTCTCGACGATCTTGCGCGCGCCGAACGCCGTCGACTCCAGCAGCGCCCGGTAGACCTCCTCGGGCCGGGTGGCGAGCGTCAGCCCGGCGATCACCCCGGAGAGGTGGTGGTCGACCAGGACCGAACGGTTGCCGCTCTGCCAGTCCAGTGCCACCAGCCCGTGGGCGCCGACCGGCTGCTCGGCGGCGAGCCTGGTGAGGTACTCGTGCTCGTTCAGCCCCTCGGCCCGCGCCGCCGCGTAGTACGGCTCCGGCAGGCCCTGGCGCAGCCACCAGGCGAAGATGTCGCCGACGCCGCTCTGGCCGGCCTCGTAGCCGTACTTGCCGGCCAGGATGCCGCCGTCGACCACGCCGCAGATGCCCGGCACCTCGACCAGCTCGGCGCCGTTCATGACATGGCAGGTCGAGGTGCCCATGATGGCGAGCATCTGGCCGTCCTCGACGGCCTGGGCCGCGGGCGCGGCCACGTGGGCGTCCACGTTGCCGGCGGCCACCGCGATGCCCTCGGGCAGCCCGGTCCACTTGGCCGCCTCGGCGGTCAGCGACCCGACCCTGGCGCCGAGCGGCGAGATCGGATGTTCCAGGCGGGTACGGGCGAAGTCGGCGAAGCGGGGGTTCAGCGCGGCCAGGAACTCCTCGGAGGGGTACCGGCCGTCCTGGAAGACGCCCTTGTACCCGGCGGTGCAGGCGTTGCGGGTCTCCTCGCCGCACAGCTGCCAGATGATCCAGTCGGCCGCCTCGATCCACCGCTCCATGCGGTCGTAGATCTCGGGGTCCTCCTCCAGCACCTGCAGGGCCTTGGCGAACTGCCACTCGGAGGAGATCTTGCCGCCGTACCGGCCGATCCAGGGCTCTCCCCGCTCGTGCGCGAGGTCGTTGATGCGGTTGGCCTGCGCCTGGGCGGCGTGGTGGCGCCACAGTTTGGGGTAGGCGTGCGGGCGGTCGCGCAGCTCGGAGATCTCGCACAGCGGCGTGCCGTCGGCGAGGACGGGCAGCACGGTGCAGGCGGTGAAGTCGGTGGCGATGCCGATGATCCGGGCGGGGTCGACGCCGCTGGCCGCGACGGCGGCGGGCACCGCGTTCCGGAGCACCTCGCGGTAGTCCTCCGGGTCCTGCAGCGCCCAGTCGCCCGGGAGCGTGGCGCCCGAGGACGGGAGCACCGCGTCGATGACGGCGTTCGGGTACTCGTGGACCGCGCTGCCGAGTTCGGTGCCGTCCTCGACGGAGACGACCACGGCCCGGCCGGACAGCGTGCCGAAGTCGACTCCGACTACGTAGGCGGTGTTAGCGTTAACATCACCCATGGGCACTCCTTGTGGATTGGGGACGGTTCGCGAAGTTGCGGCTGGGGACGACCCGGCGGGGTCGCGCGGGTCCGGGGATCGTGGGGGTCAGGTGGTCGTGGGGGTCTCGTACGGCCCGGGTGCCGAGACTGCCCGGAACCCGGGCGGGCCGATCAGGTCGTGCGCGGCGGACCGGAGCTGCGCCGGACCACCAGGTGGGGCTGCACCACGACGTGCGGGGGCGGCGCCGTCCGGGCCTGGCCGTCGTCCGCGCCGCCGGGCGCCGCGTCCCGCCGGTCCGTCGCCTCCTCGGCCAGCGCGTCGAGCAGGAGCTCGATCGCCTTGCGGCCGACCTCGGAGAAGTTCTGCGCGACCGTGGTCAGCGGCGGGGCGAAGAACTCCGACTCGGGGATGTCGTCGAAGCCCACCACGCTGACGTCGTCCGGCACGCGGATGCGCGCCTCGTCCAGCGCGCGCAGGACGCCGAGGGCCATCTGGTCGTTGGCCACGAACACCGCGGTGAGGTCGGGCATCCCTGCGAGGAGCTGGCCGCAGCGGTACCCGGAGCGGGGGCTCCAGTCGCCCCACAGCGGCTCGGGGACCTCGGCCCCGGCGGCGGCCAGCGTCTCGCGCCAGCCCTCCATGCGCCCCTGGGCCTCCAGCCAGTCCTGCGGGCCGGAGACGTGCCACACCGTGCGGTGGCCGAGCCTCAGCAGGTGCTCGGTCACCAGCACCCCTCCCTTGCGCTGGTCGACGTTGACCACCGGCAGGCCGACGTCGGCGTCGCCCTCCACGGTGACCACGGGCACCTGCTGAGGCATCTCGGCGAGCGCCACCGCGACGGCGCTCTGCGGGGCGATGACCACCAGGCCGTCGACCTGCTGGCGGGCGAGGTGGTCGAGCGCCTCCGCGAGGTCGTCACGGGTCAGCTCGCGCAGGCTGACGATACTGACGAAGTACCCGGCCTCGCGCGCCGCCCGCTCGATGCCGTACAGGGTGCTCGCCGGGCCGTACAGAGTGGTGTCGAAGGCGACCACGCCGAGGGTGTTGGTGCGCCGGGTGACCAGGGCGCGGGCGGTGGAGTTGCGCCGGTAGCCCAGCCCCTCGATGGCGGCCAGCACCCTCTCGCGCGTCTCGGGGCGGACGTTGGGGTGGTCGTTGAGCACCCGCGAGACGGTCTGGTGGGAGACGCCGGCGAGCCGCGCCACGTCCGCCATGACGGGTGAGCGGTGGGCGTTACGAACCATGGTCCTGTCCCCGTCTCCTTCGATGGGCCGTGCTTTCACCCATGCCGATGCACCGGACGTGAGTGCGTTAATTGTTAACGTTCACATCCAGTATGTGTCAAGGATGTTTCGCGATTGATACCTGGCCTACCAGGCGAAGCCCGTCGCGCGGCGGGAGGGGCACGCGCCCGGCGGCCCGGCTCGGGCGGTGCGCGCGTGGACACGATGGCACACATCACAGTCCTCGTCCAGTGCCGGGCGGAGCGGGCGCGGGCGATTAAATGGCTGGGATTTCCTCTCCGGCCGCCCCACACTGATCCCACGTCCAGTGAGGAGATCAATTTCATGCCGAACCAGCCCGCACCGAACCTGCTGTCGTGGGCCAGCGAGATCGACGAAGGCGCGATCGCGCAGGCCGCGCGCACCGCCCGCCTGCCGTTCGTCTCCGGCCACGTCGCCCTCATGCCCGACGCGCACGTCGGCATCGGCGCGACGGTCGGCTCGGTCATCCCCACCGAGAACGCGATCATCCCGGCCGCCGTCGGGGTGGACATCGGCTGCGGCATGGTGGCCACCGAGACGACGCTCACCGCCTCCGACCTGCCCGAGACCCTGGCCGCCCTCATGCCGATGGTGGAGCACCGCATCCCCGCCGGCGTCGGCAAGGGACACGACGACCCGTCGGTGGACCGCACCCTCGGCGACCTCGGACTCCCCTGCACCGACCTCACCCCGAAGCAGACCAGGAAGGTGGCCGACCAGTTCGGCACCCTCGGCTCCGGCAACCACTTCGTCGAGGTCTGCCTCGACGAGCGCGACCGGGTCTGGACGGTGCTGCACTCGGGTTCCCGCGGCATCGGCAACCAGCTGGCCACGATGCACATCGTGAACGCCAAGAAGCTGATGAAGAAGCAGGAGATCGGCCTCGAGGACCCGGACCTGGCCTACCTGGTCCAGAGCACGCCGGAGTTCACCGCCTACATCGAGGACATGCTCTGGGCCCAGCGCTACGCCATGGCCTCCCGCGCCCGCATGGACAAGGTGCTGGTCAACGCCCTGTTCAGGGTGGCCGGCAAGGGACAGCGGGTCCGCACGATCAACTGTCACCACAATTTCACCCAGCAGGAGACCCACTACGGCAGGTCCCTCTGGATCACCCGTAAGGGGGCGATCAAGGCCGACACGGGGGACGAAGGGGTGATCCCCGGCTCCATGGGCACCCGCTCGTACATCGTGCGCGGCCGGGGGAACCCCGAGTCGTACAACTCCTGCTCGCACGGCGCGGGCCGGCGCATGTCCCGCACCAAGGCGAGGCGGGAGCTGTCGGCCACCTCTCTCAGCCAGGCGATGCGCGGCCGCACCTGGAACGCCGACCGCGCCGCCGCCCTGGTGGACGAGCACCCCGACGCGTACAAGCCGATCGACCAGGTGATGGCGGACCAGACCGACCTGGTGGAGGTACGGCACACCCTGCGGCAGATCTTCAACTACAAGGGCTGACGCGGCGCACGGCTCTCCCGTCCCGGCACGGGAGAGCCCGGCCGCACCCAGGAGTCCCGCCCGCCGATCACGCTGTCGCCGCGGGCGCCTGACGCCGCAGGGTGTCGGCCAGTTCGCCCAGGTGGGCGATCGGGAGGTCCGCCGGGAGGCCGCGGAGGGCGGCGACGGTCATCCCGGCGGCCCGTCCGGCCGCGATGCCCGGGGCGGAGTCCTCGACGACCAGGCAGCCGGCGGGGGCGACGCCGAGGAGCGCCGCCGCGTGCAGGTAGGCCTCCGGGTCGGGCTTGGCGCGGGTCACGTCGTCCACCGAGACCAGCAGCGGCGGCTCGATGCCGGCGGCGCCGAGCCGCGCGCGGGCCAGGCGCGTGCCGGCCCCGGTGACGACCGCCCACGGCAGCCCGCGTCCGGTGAGGACGTCGAGGAGCTCCCGGGCGCCCTGGGTGGCCGTGACGCCGTCGAGGTCGGCGCACTCGATGTCGACCATGCTCTCGACCGCGAGCGCCACCTCCTCGTCGGACAGGTGGGGGGCCAGGCGGCGGATCATGACGCGGGCGGGGAATCCGTGCAGGTCCGCCGCCAGCACCTCCTCCAGCATCCCGTTGCGTTCTCCCCAGGCCCGCCAGGATCGCTCCACCGCCGCGTCGGAGTCGACCAGCGTGCCGTCCATGTCGAGCAGCACCGCCCGCACATCCGTGTCCATTCCGTTCGCTCCCCCCACCGGCACGAGGACGCCCCCTTTCTCCCTCACGCCCGTGCCTCGCGGGCGCGCTGGGTGGCCTTGATGGTGATGAGCACGGCCAGGGCGGCCAGCGTGATGGCGTTGGACGCCATGACCGCGACGTCCGCCATGGCGATGCCGTAGGTGAACCACATGCCGACCCCCGTGCTCAGCATGACCAGGTAGGTCCAGGAAAGGTCGTCGGTCGACCGCGTGCGCCAGGACCGCCGAAGCTGCGGGAGCCAGCACGCGGTGGTCAGGGCCCCGGCCACCAGCCCGAGAACGGTTGTCACGGCTTCCTCCGATTTTGCTCGTGATGCGAGCATAAATCGGCGGGACTCTTGGCACAATCCCGTACATGGAAATCGGCGAGGTCGGGCGAGCACGGGCCATCCAGGTGCAGGGCATGCTCGCGGTGCTGCGGCACGTGCACGCCCACCCCTCCACGACCCGGGCCCAGCTGGCCCGCGACCTCGGCCTGAGCCGCGGCTCGGCGACCGAGATCGTCGGCCGGCTCCACGCGCTGCGCCTGGTGGACGAGAGCGACGCCGCGCCGACCGGCGCCCGCGGCCGTCCCACCCGCGTGGTGCACCGCCACGCCGAGGGGCCGGTCGTGGCGGTGGTGGACGTCTCCCACGAGGGCTGGCGGCTGGCGGTGGCCCATCTGGGCGGCGAGCTCGACCACCTGCGCCGGGAGGCCCACCGCGCCCCCGCCCCCGAACAGGTCCTCACCGGGGTCGCCGCGGCCCTGGAGCAGGTCCGGACGGCGTACGGGACGCGGCTGCGGGCGATCGGCGTCTCCGTCCCGGGCACGGTCAGCCACGGACGCCTGATGGGCGCGGCCACGCTCGGCTGGCACGACGTCGACGTGCTCGGCGGCCTGGCGCTCGCCTCGCCTCCGCCCGTCGTGGTCGGCAACGACGCCACGATGGCGGGCGTGGCCGAGGCGCGGAGGGGGGCGGCGGTGGGCGCGGAGGTGGCCCTCTACCTGACCGTGGAGGTGGGCATCGGCGGCGTCCTGCTGGAGCGCGGCCGCGCGGCCACGGGCGCGACCGGCGCGAGCGGGGAGTTCGGGCACATGCCATTCGGCGACCCGTCCAGGGCATGCCCGTGCGGCGCCCGCGGCTGCTGGGACCTGGAGGTGGACGGCCGCGCGCTCGCCCGCCTCCTCGGCGACCCTCCTCCGGCCGCACCGCGAAGCGCCGCCGACGCCGTGTTCGCACGGGCCCGGCAGGGCGACCACGCGGCCCGCGCCGCCGTCGACCAGATCGCGCGCAACCTCGGCCGGGGTGTCGCGGGGCTGGTCAACGCGCTGGACCCGCAGGTGGTGACGCTCTCCGGCCTCGCCATGGCGGTCCTGGACCTCGCCGGCCCGGCACTGCGGGCCGCCTACCGTACGGGCCTGATGGCCTTCCGGCGCGAGGACGCGCCCCCGCTGGCCCGGGCCGCCTTCCCCGCGGACGGCAGCCTGCGCGGCGCGGCGGAGCTCGCCTTCGACGTCGTGCTGTCGGAGGCCGGCCTCGACGACTGGGACAAGGCCACTCCGCGGCCCGCACGGACGGGTAAATGAGATGACCTCCCCCGGGACCGCGGCGCATCATGAACGGGTCCACCGGTCCCTGGGCGGGGCGCATCATGAACAGGTCCGCTACGAGAAGCCGCCGCACCCCTGGGAGGTCCGCCGGCTGCGGACGAACCTGCGAGCCACGGGGATCCACCCGCACGCCCTGGCCCGCGGCGGACGGTGCGCGAGGCGGCGCGGTGCCTGAGGGTCTTTCGGTCGGAGGTGAACGGCGGCGGGCTTGTCGTTCACCTAAAAGCAGTCATTCCGCCGGTTTATCGCCATTTATGAACATCGGCATTCGCCTAGCATTGCGGCTGTGACCGCGGTACGTGGACGTATTCGGCGAATCCGCCCGCAACTGAAGGCGTCGAGACGGCGCCCCGAAACCCCATCCCCCATCGATCCGATTTCCCCCGGCGAACCGGAAGGCAAGGCCCCGCCGATACCGGTGAGCGTGATGTCGGAGTCCGTCTTCACCGTGCGCGGGCACGGGGTGCACAGCGTCTTCGAGGAAAGCATCCGGGCGATAAACCAGATGCCGGAATTCGAATGCGTTTCCGGTGTGCGGGCCTACGGCCGGAACGTGGTGCTCCACGTGCACACGATGGGGCCGTTCGCGGCGCTGCGGATGCTGGCGCACCGCGGGCCGAGCCTGATCAGCGCCCACGTCACGCCCGGCACGCTCCTCGGCAGCATCAAGGGCGCCCATCTGGCCAGGGGGCCCGTCCGCTGGTACATGAGGCGGGTCTTCGACCTCGCCACGCTGGTGCTGTCGGTGAGCGGGGCGACCACGCTGGAGCTGGAGGAGCTCGGGGTGCGCGGGCCGATCGTGCTCGCGGCCAACGCGATCGACGAGAAGCGCATCCGGTCGCTGGCGGCCCGCCGTCCGGCGCTGCGGCGCGGGTTCGGGTGGGACGGGCGGCCGGTGGTCCTCGGGGTGGGCCAGATCCAGCCGAGGAAGGGCGTGGAGGAGTTCGTCGCTTGCGCCAGGAGCCTGCCCCATCTGCGGTTCGTCTGGGTGGGCGGGATGCAGTTCGGCATGCTGTCCGACGCGCGGCACGATCTGACGCGGCTGCGGGAGAACCCGCCGGAGAACGTCGTCTTCACGGGCCTGGTGCCGCGGGAGGAGGTGTTCAAGTACTGCGCCGCGGCGGACGTGTTCTTCCTGCCGTCCAAGCACGAGACCTTCGGCCTGGCCACGCTGGAGGCGGCCGTGGCCGGGCTGCCGCTCGTGCTGCCGGACCTCCCGTGCTACCGGGACTGGCTCAAGGACGCCTATCTGCCGGGGCGTACGGTGAACGAGTACGTCGAACTGCTGCGCGAGCTGGAGGACGAGCGGGTGCGGGCGAGGTGGGGCGAGCGGGCGTCCGCGGCGGCGGCGGGCCACGACTCGCGGGCGCTGCGGGACGGTCTGCGGGAGGCGTACCTGCGGGCCGCCGCGGAGCGGTGACGGGATCCGCCGGGTGAACGATAACCCCGATGCCCGATATTTCGAGAAATACGCTATCCGAATTGGTTATCCACACGAATGACCGCCGCACCCGGGTACCGTAACCGTAATTGTTGATATTTCGTTTCGATAACGCTTCCGATCGGTACCGCGTTCACCCGCGTCGCAGTTGAAAAATCGGCCTGGTGATGCCGTAAGCCGGCGCCGATGAAGGGCCGCGGGCACCGAAGGGGCTGATATGAAGAAGACCGTCGCCACGCTGGCCATTGCCGGCGTCGGTCTGAGCGTCACCATCGCCGCGCCGCCCGTCGGCGCCACGGCCGAGCCGGCCGCCGCCGTCGCCTGGGCGCCGTGCACCGGCAAGCTCGAGGGGCTGGAGTGCGCGAAGATCTCCGTGCCGCTCGACCACTCCCGCCCGTCCGGCGAGAAGATCAACCTGGCGCTCAGCCGCAAGAAGCACACGGTGCCCGACGACCGGTACCAGGGCATCCTCCTGCTGAACCCCGGCGGTCCGGGGGCGAGCGGGATATCCGCTCCGAAGTGGTTCGGCGGGAGCGTGGCCGAGAAGGCCTCGGCGGCCTACGACCTGATCGGTTTCGACCCGCGCGGGGCCGGGCGGAGCGAGCCCCGGCTGACCTGCGGGTCCGGGTACGACTCCCCCGTGCGCCCCGACTACGTGCCGGCGGGCACCGACGACGAACGCTCGTGGCTGGCCAGGGCGGCCGGCTTCTCCGCCAGGTGCGGCAAGGCCTTCGGCGGCCTGCTGGCCCACATGACGACCGTCGACTCCGCCCGCGACCTCGACAGCATCCGCGCGGCCCTCGGCCAGGACAAGCTCAGCTTCTTCGGCTACTCGTGGGGCACCTACCTCGGCGCGACGTACGCCACGCTGTTCCCCTCCAGGGTCAAGCGCCTGGTGCTCGACAGCGTCGTACGGCCGAGCGGAGTGTGGTACGACGACAACCTCGACCAGGACCGCGCCTTCGACGCGCGCGCCAAGGACTTCTTCGCCTGGGTCGCCAGGTACGACTCGGTCTACCACCTGGGCGGCACCGGCTCCGCCGTGGAGAAGAAGTACTACGAGATCCGCGGCAAGCTGAAGACCGCTCCCGTCGCGAAGGAGGTGGGGCCCGACGAACTGGACGACACCTACCTGGTCGGCGGCTACACCAACTCGGTCTGGCACTACCTCGCGATGGGGCTGTCCCGGTACGAGGCCGGCGACATCGACTACCTCGCCACTCTCTACGGAGGGCTCGCCGCCAACGCCGACGACAGCAGCCACGCGCTGTACCTCGCCACGTCCTGCACCGACGCCGGATGGCCGCGGAGCTGGGCGAAGTGGCACCACGACAACCACGCGAGCCATGCCGTCGCGCCCTTCATGACCTGGGGCAACGCCTGGTTCAACGCGCCGTGCCTGAGCTGGCCCGCCAGGTCCGCCGAGGCCCTGCCCATCTCCGGGCGCGGCCTGCCGCCGGTGCTGCTGTTCCAGGCGACCAAGGACGCCGCGACGCCGTACGACGGCGGGGTGGAGATGCACCGCCTCCTGCCCTCCTCGCGGCTGGTGGTCGAGGCGGGCGGCGGCAACCACGGCATCAGCCTCAACGGCAACACCTGCCTCGACGGGTATCTGGCGGCCTACCTCGCCGACGGCTCACTGCCCGCGAGCAGGCCCGGCCCGGACGCCACGTGCGCCCCCCCGGCCGACCCCGTGCCGCCCGCCGTGCGAGCGAACGCCCGCATGGCCGAACCTCTGCCCGACGTCCGCGTGCGCCTCTGACATCGGCACCCGGCGCCGTCCGGCGCTCTCCTCCGAGCCCCGGACGGTGCCGCCTTGCAGCGGCGCATTTAGGACGACACCAGATGAAATGTCGGACATCTCACTGCAATTACCGGCGGTGTTCTCCCACGTAGGAAAGCGTCCGCGACTCCCGCCCTTCGGCGGCAAGGTATGCCGGTGGGCGCGATGGGCAAAGACAGAGATGTCCCCACTGTCAGCAGACCGGGAATCCATATGACCCGAATCGCAGCTGTCCGCGGTGCCCTTCCCCCCAACCGTTACCCCCAGTCCGAGATCACGGACGCGTTCGCACGGATATGCCTCCCTCCGGGCGCCGACCGGCGGCTGCTCGACCGGTTGCACACCTCCGCCCGCGTGGGCCACCGCAACCTGGCGCTGCCACTGGAGCAGTACGCCAAGCTGGACGGCTTCGGGACCGCCAACGCCGCCTTCATCGAGGCCGCGGTGGACCTCGGCGCCGAGGCGGTGGGCGGGGCGCTGGAGGCGGCCGGGCTCACGGGCGCCGACGTGGACATGATCATGTTCACGTCGGTCACCGGCATCGCCGCGCCGTCCGTGGACGCCAGGCTGGCCACCCGCCTCGGGCTCAGGCCCGACGTCAAGCGGGTACCGGTCTTCGGCCTCGGCTGCGTGGCGGGGGCCGCCGGGATCGCCCGGCTGCACGACTACCTGCGGGGATGGCCCGGCCACGTGGCCGTGCTGCTGTCGGTCGAGCTGTGCTCCCTCACCCTGCAGCGCGGCGACGCCTCCACGGTCAACCTCGTGGCGAGCGGGCTGTTCGGCGACGGTGCCGCCGCCGTGGTCGCCTGCGGCCCCGAGCACCCCTCCTCCACGGCGGCGGACCGGCCGTACGGGCCGGCCGTCGTCGCCACCCGCGGCCACCTCTATCCGGGGACCGAGACGGTGATGGGCTGGGAGGTCCGCGACACCGGATTCCGGGTGGTGCTCGACGCCGGGGTCCCGGAGGTCGTACGCGCCCACCTCGCCGACGACGTCCACGGCTTCCTGCGCGACCACGGCCTCACCGCGCGGGAGGTGACCGCGTGGGTCTGCCATCCCGGCGGGCCGAAGGTGCTGCAGGCCGTCGCCGAGACCCTCGACCTGCCCGAGGGCGCGCTCGACCTCACCTGGCGGTCGCTGGAGGACATCGGCAACCTGTCGTCCTCCTCGGTGCTGCACGTCCTGCGCGACACGCTCGCCCTGCGGCCCCCGCCGCCGGGCACCCCCGGGCTGCTCATCGCGATGGGCCCCGGCTTCTGCTCCGAACTCGTCCTGCTGCGCTGGTAGGCCGCGATGTCCTGGTACATGCTGCTCGTCCTGCTCGTCGGCGCCGAGCGGCTCGCCGAACTGGTCGTGGCCCGGCGCAACGCCCGCTGGAGCCTCGCCCGGGGCGGGCGGGTGTTCGGGCAGGGCCACTATCTCTGGATGGTCGTCCTGCACACCGGGCTGCTCGCGGGCTGCCTGCTGGAGACCTGGCTCGCCGGGCGGCCCTTCGTCCCGGCGCTCGGATGGCCCATGCTCGCCCTGGTCGTCGCCGCCCAGGCCCTGCGCTGGTGGTGCATCACGACGCTGGGGCCGCAGTGGAACACCCAGGTGATCGTGGTGCCGGGGCTGCCGCTCGTGCGGCGGGGGCCGTACCGGCTGCGGTGGCTGCGGCACCCGAACTACGTGGCGGTGGCGGTCGAGGGCGCGGCGCTGCCCCTGGTCCACGGCGCCTGGGCGACGGCGGGCGCGTTCACCGTGCTCAACGCGGCGCTGATGGTGGTGCGGATCCGCTGCGAGAACGACGCGCTGGCCTCGTCCTCCCCCGCGACGCCGGCCGGCGAGGCGGCGTGACCGGCGACGCGCGGGGCGCGGTGTGATCGACGTCCTGGTCGCGGGGGGCGGCCCGGCGGGGCTCGCCACCGCCGTGTACGCTGCGCTGGCGGGGATGGAGGCGGTGGTGGTCGAACCCCGCCCGGTGCCGGTGGACAAGGCGTGCGGCGAGGGGCTGATGCCCACCGGTGTCGCCGCCCTGGGCGCGCTCGGCGTGGCCGTGGAGGGGCACCCGCTGCGCGGCATCCGGTACCTCGACCGGCGGCACGGCGTGGAGGCCGAGTTCCGCGACGGGCACGGGCTGGGCGTCCGCCGGACGTCGCTGCACGCCGCGCTCGCGCACCGGGCCCGGGAGCTGGGCGTGAAGATCGTCCAGGGACGGGTGGAGGAGCCGCGGCAGGGCGCGGAATGGGTCGAGGCGGCGGGGCTGCGGGCGCGCTGGCTGGCCGCCGCGGACGGGCTGCACTCCCCCCTGCGCCGCCGGCTCGGGCTGGAGCTGCCGGACCGAGCGCCCCGCCGGTACGGCCTGCGCCGGCACTTCCGCGTGGCGCCGTGGACGGGCTTCGTGGAGGTGCACTGGACGGCGGGCGCCGAGGCCTACGTGACGCCGGTCGCCGGTGACCTGGTGGGAGTGGCGGTGCTGAGCGGCGAGCGCAAACCGTACGACGAGCACCTCGCCGCCTTCCCCGCTCTCCTTGAGCGCCTCGCGGGCGCCCCCGCCGCCACCGCCGTGCGCGGCGCGGGGCCGCTGCGGCAGCGGGTCCGGTCGCGGGTCGCGGGGCGGGTGCTGCTGGTCGGCGACGCGGCGGGGTACGTGGACGCGCTGACCGGCGAGGGCGTCTCGCTCGGGCTGCTGTCGGCCCGCGCCCTCGTCGGCTGCCTGCGCGCGGGCCGCCCGGAGGCGTACGAGACGGCGTGGCGGCGCCTGTCGTTCCGGCACCGCCTGCTGACCGGTGCGCTGCTGGCCGCCCGCCGCCGACCGGCCACCGCCCGCCTGATCGTCCCGGCCGCCCGGCGCCTCCCCGCCGTCTACACCGCCACGGTCAACGCTCTGGCCTGACCGGCATACGGGGTGGCCCTATCCGTGATTAACGGCCCCGAATTTCCGTCGCCTGACCTGCCGGGGAAGGGCCGGCCGCAGGGCCGCCCACCAGGTGGGCAGATCCGCGCCGTATCCCCAGACCGGCCCGGTACCGGCCAAAACATGATTTAAGCGGCTATTGCCGTTATAAACCAAATATGGGGACCAATGGCCGACGACGGCACGGCACTTAATCGCCTTGTGACTTGAGCCGCCTCCTTTCCCGGAGCACTTTTACTCCTGCACCTCCGGTCATCGAGCGCGGGCGCGCTCGTCCGCTTTGGAGCGTCACATGGGCGAGCGGCGAACGGGATACCAGGTCATCGAGGGCGTGCTCGGCCGCCTCGACCCCGGCGAACTCCCCTACCTGCCGGACGTCTGGGAGATCCACACGGCCAATCCCACCGAGATGGACGGCACGCGCGAGCACCTGCTGAGCTCCGGGATCGTTCCACAGATGGCGGAGTGGGCCCCGGTCGTCGTGTCGTTCCTCGGCACGGCCCTGGCCGACACGGTGAAGGACGAGATCAGCGATCAGGCGCGCGCCGGAGCGCGTCGTGCCGCCCGCTTCGCCGGCCGGCGGGCACGTCGCCGGCGGGAGGCGAAGGCCCTCGCCACCGACCCGCTGCCGTCGTTGAGCGTCGAGCGGTGCCAGCTGATCGCCGGCAAGGTCTACGCCCGGGCCCGCGAGCTCGGCATGCCCGAGACCAAGGCCCGGCTGCTCCTGGAGGCGGTGCTGGCGGAGCTGCTCCGGACCGGCACCACGCCGGAGGCCTGAGCGGTGGGCCCGGTGGATCCCTTCGCCCTGCCTCCGCCGACCACCGCGCGGCTGCGGCTGCTGTTCCTCACCGTGGCGGGCGCGTCGTACTTCGCCGGCTACTGGTTCATCGTCTGGGGGCAGGACAGCTGGGCGGGGCGGAACCGGGCGTGCCTGGCGGACGGCGCGGACCTGGTCGCCTGCACCTCCCGCGTCCTGGCCCTGCAGTCGGTGACCCCGCTGGCGGGCCCCCTCCTCGTCTCGGCCCTGACCGTGCTCGCCTACCTCGCGGCGCCGGCGGTGGTGAGCCGGTGGCAGAAGGCGGCGCCGCTGGAGGAGGTGCCTGCGGCGCTGCGGGAGACGATCCGCGCGGCGGGCCTCGCGGCGGAACCGGAGCTGGTGCGCAGGAGACGGGACAACCGCTGGGCCATGTTCGCCTTCGGCCGCAGGCCCCGTTACCGCGTGCTGCTCCCCGCCACGGCGATGCTGCGGCTGCGCGCGAGGCCGCGGGACGTGACCGCGCTCCTGGCCCACGAGCTCGGCCATCTGAAGAACCGTGACGTCGACAGGTCGCACCTCGCCCTGTTCGCCACCGTCTGCTTCGTGATCGTCGTCGGCGCGGCCACGCTCGCCGCCTCCGCGATGTCCCAGGAGAGGTCGACGAGCCTGGCGCTGGCGTGGCGCCTGGCACTGCTGACGGCCCTGGTCGTCGCGACGTTCGTCGGCGTGCTGCGGGCCCGCGAGCACGACGCGGACCTGTGGGCGGGCCGATCCCACGCGAGCGAGCTGCTCGGCCTGCTGGACGGATCGGCCGCCGAACGCCCGTGGCTGGTCCGCGTGCACCCCTCGTTCGCGCGCCGCCGCCGGGTGCTGGAGGAGCCCGGCCTCACCATGAGGACCTCCGTCCCGGAGTCGCTGGCGGCGGGGGTCGCGGGCGGCGTGGCGATCGTCGAGCTGTCGGCGCCGGCGCAGACGTTCCTGCCGCTTCCCGCGCTCGTCACCTACTGGCTCGTGGCGTCGGCCGTCGCGCTGCCCATCACCGGCGTGGTCGGCCTGGCCGTGTGGCGCTCGACGCTGTACGACCTGTCCACCGGCACCCGCCGCACCCGGGTGGCCGGTCCGGGGCTCGCCCTCGGAACGGGGCTCCTCCTCGGGGCGATCCTGGCGCCGCGGGCGAGCGCCCAATGGAACGTCCTGTTCGCCTCGGCCCCCGAATCGACGGTCCAGCTGACGTTCCTGCAAGGGAAGCCGCTCACCGTCCTCGGGCTCGCGCTGGGGCTGCCCACGGCGACCACGCTCATCCTCAACTGGGTCGCGCTGACCGCACGCGTCCGGCTGTCCCGGCACGGCGTCCGGGCGTGGCGGCCGGCGGCGCTCGCGGCGGCCCTGGTGTTCGGCGTGGCGCTCGGCACCTGGTTCCTGGCCGCGCGGCTGGCGGCCGCCGACGAGTGGGGGCCCGGCGCCCTCGCCGCGCTGGCGCTCAGGCCTCGCGGCGTCGCCGCGGGCGTCCTCGCGTTCGTGGTGCTGGGCTGCTGCGCGAGCGCGTGGCCTCCTGGCCGGGACGGTCTCGCGCGGCCGGCCGCCCTGCTGGCCGGGGCGCTCGCGACGCTGGTCCTCCTCGGCGCCGTGGTGTCCGGTGCGATCGGCGGGCCGCTGGCGCATCGTCCGCCGGCCGTCCTTCCGGAGTCCAACGAGCGCCAACTGGTCTGCCTGTGGCTGCGCGTCGTCGGCACGCGGGCCCTCGGCGACGCGGGCGACCACGCCACCCGCGCCCGGCTGGGCGCGTTCCTGCAGACGGTGCCCGACCCTCACATGCGCAGAGCCGGGGAGCTGATGTCCGAGAGCGCGCGACGGCGTTCCGACGAGATGGCGACGGCCGCGTGGACGCTCTTCGTGCGGCGGTGCGACCTGCTCAAGCGCTACCCGCCCGACGACCCGGTCCCCACGTTCACCCCTCCGTTCCCGACCTTAGGCGAGTGACCGACCATGATCGGAAGACGATCGTTCCTCTCGCGTACCGCCGGCACCCTGGCGCTGCCGGTGGCGGGCCTCCTGGTGCTCACCGGCAACGCCCACGGCGACGCGGCGGCGCCACGGCGGGCGGCCGCGGCGGCGCCCGATCTCAAGGGGGCGCTGCTCGCGGTCGCGGACCTGCCCGCCGGCTTCACGCGCTGGACTCCGCAGTACCAGCCCTACGATTCGAGCAGTTCTCCCCTCTGCTCGCGGACCCTCGACTCCCTGGATTTCAGCATCCCCAAGCAGCCGGGTGTGCGCTACGCGAGCACGGCCTTCACCGCCGGCGACCTCGGCCCCTGGGTCCTGGAGACCCTCAGGCACTACAAGTCGGGCTCGGCGAAGAAGGAACTGGCCCGCGTCAGCGGGATCCTCGGGCGGTGCGGGGAGTTCCGGCTGGAACACACCAGGGAGAAGCCGGTGCAGACCTTCGTCGAGAAGGTACGGCACGTGAAGTTCCCCTCGGTCGCGACCGAGACCTGGGCGGGCTGGATCACGGTCACGGTCCTGGAGAACGGCAGGTACGTGGCCTCGGCGCAGGAGTTCATGGTGCTGGCCAGGTCGGGCGACGTCCTCATGGTCCTGAGCCGCAGCGGCACCACGACGCCGAGCGCCGCCTCCCTCTCCACGCTCGCCAGACGCGCCGCCGACAAGATGCGCAAGCTGAAGCTCTGACAGCCGCGGAAGGCCCGCCGTCAGGCGATCTCCACGATTCGGAACTCCCCATCATCCCGGGGGTGAGGTGGGCCAGGCCGTGAGGGCGAGCTCGGCCACCGGACGCAGCTCCGCGGCCGTCGCGCCGTCGGCCGCCCGCTGCGAGAAGCCCTGCAGGACGGTCGCGAGGTACTGGGCCAGGGCCCGGGTGTCGGTGGAGCCCGGCAGCTCGCCCGCGCGGACGGCCTCGTCGAGGCGGGCGGCGAAGGCGCCGACGTTGGCGTTGCGGATGTCGCGGAGGAAGGCCTCGATGTCGGCGTCCTTCGGGTTGACGTTGGTCGCCGAGCGGATGATCAGGCAGCCCGCCGGGTGGGACGGGTCGGTGTAGATCTCGGTGGCCTCGCGCAGGATGCGCGCGAAGGTGTCGTAGGCGGTGCGCTCCTCGCGCAGGGCGGCCCCCGCGAAGCCCGCCGGCTTCGACCGCTGATAGGCGGCGACGGCCTCCTTGAACAGGGCCTTCTTGTCGCCGAAGGCCGCGTACAGGCTCGCCGGCCGGATGCCCATCGCCTCCGTCAGGTCGCCCACGGAGGTGGCCTCGTAGCCGCGATCCCAGAACAGGCGGACGGCCGTGGCCAGCGCCTGGTCGCGGTCGAAGGTGCGGGGACGGCCCCGGCGGCTTCCGGTCATGCGCCGAATTCTAGAGCATCCACTCAAAAATCCGTGCTACCGTGTTTGTTGAAGAATCACTCAACAAATGAGCGGAGCATCGACATGGAACGTCTCGCGGGCAAGGTCGCGCTGGTCACCGGCGGCAGCAGGGGCATCGGGCGGGCCATCGCGCGGCGGCTGGCGGCCGACGGGGCCACCGTCGCGCTGACCTACGCACGGGACACCGCCGCCGCGGAGGAGACCGTCCGTCACATCGAGAAAGACGGCGGACGGGCGCTGGCCCTGCACGCCGAACTGGGCCGGCACGGGGACGCCGCCGCGCTGTGGGAGGCGTTCGACGCGGCGACCGGGAACGCCCGGGTCGACATCGTGGTGAACAACGCCGGCATCGGACGCAGCGCCGACATCGCCGTCCTCACCGAGGAGGAGTTCGACGAGGTGTTCGCGGTGAACGTCCGCGCGCCGTTCTTCATCGTCCAGCACGCGCTGTCCCGGCTCAACGACGGCGGGCGGATCATCAACATCTCCAGCGGCGCGGCCCGGCTGGCGATGCCCGAGATAATCGCCTACGGCTCGACCAAGGGCGCGCTGGACACCTTCACCCTCAACCTCGCCAAGCAGCTCGGCCCGCGCGGGATCACCGTCAACTCGGTCGCGCCGGGGATCATCGACACCGACGTCAACGCCGGATGGCTGCGCGGCAACGCCGAAGCGTGGGAGCGGGCGTCGTCCCTCTCCGCGCTCGGCCGGGTCGGCACCCCCGAGGATGTCGCGGACGTCGTGGCCTTCCTCGCCTCCGACGACGCCCGCTGGGTGACCGGGCGAGTCGTGGACGCCACGGGCGGCTCGGCCCTGTGAGCACACATCCGAGCCCCTCGGCGGCGCCGTCGCCCGTGGTCCGGGCACCGGCGACCGCGGAACCACCGTGACCTCCGCCGGCGAAGCCGTGCCGGTCATGATTCACACGTAGACGCAGTTCGTGTCACGAATGATTTTCAGTTCGTGACACGAACTGCGGCCCTTTCTAAGCGTCAGCTCGGCTGGCCGGGTTCCAAGAAGACGGTGGGAACCTTGTTGTCCGCCACGACGCGGCCGAGCAGGGCGGCGAGCGTGTCGCGCTCCGCGGGGTCGAGGCCCGAGGTCAGCGCCTCGACGCGGCGGCAGGTCTCGGTGTAGAACTCGTCGGCCAGCTTGGCGCCCCGCCCGGTGAGCCCCACCCGCACCGCGCGGGAGTCCTGGGGGTCGGGTTCTCGCCGCACGAGGCCGTTGCGCTCGGTGCGGTCGACCAGGCCGGTCAGGCTCGACTTGGCCAGGCCGAGCACCGCGCCCAGCTCGCTCATGCCGTACGGCTGCGCCATCAGGACGCACAGCAACTGGCCCTGCTGCTGGGTAATGCCGTACTCGCGCGCGGACTCCGAGTAGACCGCGTTCACCAGGAACGTGGACCGCACCAGCGCGGCCACCGTCCCGATCTGGCCGTCGACATGCTTGCTCACCGGCCCAGCATAACAAATTCGTGGGACGAACTACCTCTTCCGGCTTGCCCGGGTACCTGAGCGGCGGGGCACGCCTTTTCGCCGGAGAAAGGCGGCCGCCCGCTCACTTCAAGCGGTGAGGGGGCCGAGCGGGCCGGTCTCGTGCGCCCCTCTCCGCCCGGCCCCGAAGGTCCCCCTCCGGAGGCGCGCCGCCCGCGCCTTCCCCGGCTCGGGCGACATCGTCGTCCACCACGACGGCGGCCGACGCGGCCGGCCGCCGGACGACCGGTCCACCGTCGTCCGGTGGCCGCCGGCCTAGAAGCGTTCGCGGCGGACGGTGACCTTCCTGCCCTTGATCGTGGTGTGGCGTAGGGAGGCGATGACGTCGTCGGCCGAGTGGTCGGGGACCTCGACGAGGGAGAAGCGGTCGGCGATCTCGATGGCGCCGATGTCGCGGCCGCTCAGCCGTGACTCGTTGGCGATCGCGCCCACCAGGTCCTGCGGGCGGACCCCCGCGCTGCGCCCGGCGCCGACGAAGATGCGGGTCATGCCGCCGGAGGGACCCCGGCCGTGCCGCTCCCCCCGCGGCGCCGGCTCCCGCCGGGGGCGGCCCTCGCGGCCCGCGCGCTCAGCCCGCAGGTGGACCTCGGGGATCTCCTCCTCGTCGGCCGCGGCGCCGCTGGCCTCGTGGGCCAGCTTGACCGCGGCCATCGCGATCTCCACCAGGTCGAACTCGTCGGCGAGGGTGTCGACGACCACCCGGAAGTGCTCGAGGTCGTCCTCCAGGATGCTCTCCTCCAGCGCCGAGCGGGTCAGCTCCAGCCGCCGGGCCCGCAGGTCGGCCACCGTCGGCACCTTCTCGACGGTGATGCTGGTCTTGGTGACCCGCTCGATGGTCTTGAGCATCCGGTGCTCTCTCGGCTCGGCGAGGGTGATCGCGACACCCTCGCGCCCCGCCCGGCCGACGCGGCCGATGCGGTGGACGTACGACTCGGGGGCCGAGGGCACGTTGTAATTGACCACGTGGGTGAGCTGCTCGATGTCGAGGCCGCGCGCGGCGACGTCGGTGGCGACGAGCAGGTCGGCCGTGCCGGCGCGCAGCCGCGCCATGACGCGGTCGCGCTGCTCCTGGCCCATGCCGCCGTGCAGCGCCTCGGCGCGGTAGCCGCGGCCGTTCATGGTCTCGGTGAGCTGGTCGACCTCCTCGCGGGTGCGGCAGAAGACGATCGCGGCCTCGGGCGCCTCGACGTCGAGCACCCGGCCGAGGGCGGCCGGCTTGTGGGCCCGCGCCACGACGTAGGCGCTCTGCCGGACGCGCGGGGCCTCTCCGGGGGGCGCCGACTCGCGTTCGATCTGGATGCGCACCGGCTCGCGCAGGTGCGCGCGGGCGATGGAGTCGATGCGCGGCGGCATGGTGGCGGAGAAGAGCACCGTCTGCCGCTGTTCGGGGGTCTCCTGGAGGATCGCCTCGATGTCGTCGGCGAACCCCATGTCGAGCATCTCGTCGGCCTCGTCCAGCACGACCATCCGGAGGGCGTCGAGCTGGAGGGTCTTGCGGCCGATGTGGTCGAGGGCCCGCCCGGGGGTGGCCACCACGACGTCGACGCCGCGCTGGAGCTCCCGCAGCTGGCGGCCGATCGGCTGGCCGCCGTAGATCGGCAGGACGCGGGTGCCGAGGTCGCGGCCGTACCGGTGGACGGCCTCCGACACCTGGACGGCGAGCTCGCGGGTGGGCACCAGGACCAGCGCGAGCGGGCGGCCGCTGCCGCCGCCCTCGGGCATGCCCTGGAGCACCGGCAGTGCGAACGCGGCGGTCTTGCCGGTGCCGGTCGCGGCCTGGCCGAGCAGGTCGCGTCCCTCGAGCAGCGGTGGGATCGCCTCGCGCTGGATGGGCGTCGGCTCTTCGTATCCGAGGACGGTGAGCGCCTTCAGAAGCTCGGGACGTAGCCCGAGGTCAGCGAAGGTCGGGACGTCTTCGGTGGCGTCGGGGGTCATGATCGGGCTCCTCGTTCCGGACGGACGCGCATCGGACCGGCTGTCACACCATGTTCCAACGCTTCGGCATGCTTCCCGTCCGCCGGGGGTCCACACCGGCGGCGCAGCCCGCCCCCGGCACGTCGCCTTCCGGCACGGGGAGGACGCCGACGCTGCTACCAGCGTGGCGTTTCCACACTTACGGGACAGCAGATTTTACCTGCATGAGGCGCCACCTCGGTCCCGCCGGGAGCCGGCCGGCGGTCCGGTCGCCGGCCTGACCGCTCCTCACCGGATCACTCGTACGCCACGGGGCGGGGACGTTCGCAGGTGCTCGCGATGGTCACGGCGGCGCCGGAGCGGGCCGCGGCCAGCAGAGACTCCATGACGTCGAGCACGTGGAAGGCCAGGGCTCCCCCCGCGCGGGGCTCCTCGCCGGCCGGGGTCGAGGCGAAGTCGGCCACGCCCACTCCCCGGCCCGCCTCGGCGTAGCCGGCGGACGCGGGGAGATCGTGCCAGGCGTCGTCCCCGGCCTTCCGCAGCAGGACCTGGCCGTCGAAGTGGTTGGGGTCGGGGACGACCAGCGAGCCCTCCTCGCCGTGCACCTCGATGTGGGGCGCCTTGGTCGCCACACCGTCGAAGCTCATGACCAGCGTGGACAGCGCTCCCGAGGCGTGGACGAGCACACCGGTCACGTGGGTGTCGACGGTGACCGGGATCTCCTCGCCCCGGCGGGGGCCCGAGCCGATCATGCGCGTGGCGCGGGTGCGGCCCGAGGCGCCGACGACCGTCGTCACCGGGCCGAGCAGCGTGATCAGGCTCGTGATGTAGTAGGGGCCCATGTCCAGCAGCGGTCCGCCTCCGGGGAGGTAGTAGAAGTCGGGGTTCGGATGCCAGCGCTCGTGCCCCGGGGTCATCATCGTCGCGGTCGCCGCGACGGGCCTGCCGATGAGGCCGTCGTCGATCGCCTTGCGCGCGGTCTGCGTGCCGGTGCCCAGTACGGTGTCCGGCGCGCACCCCACCCGTACTCCCGCCTCGCCGGCGGCCCGGAGCACGCGGGCGGCGTCCGCCGATGTCGCGGCGAGGGGCTTCTCGCAGTAGACGTCCTTGCCCGCCGCGATCGCCTGGAGCGCGATCCCGGCGTGCGCGGCGGGGACGGTGAGGTTCAGCACGACGTCGACGCGCGGATCCGCCATCAGCTCCGCGACGCCCAGCACGTCCACCGCCGGGTACGGCCGCACCGCCTCCCGCGCCCGGTCGAGGTCGAGGTCGGCCACCGCCACCAGCCGGAGCCGCGGCAGCCGCTCGATCGTCCGGAAGTACTGGGACGAGATGGCGCCGCAGCCGACGACCCCGACGTTCACCGGCTCGCCCACAGCATTCCCCTTTCGATGACGGTGCGCACGCTGTCGTGCCGGAGGACGTCGAGGCTGTGGCCGGGGGTGGTGACGAAGATCCTGCCGTCCCCCCAGCGGCGGGTCCAGATCGCCGGCGAGGTGACCTCCCGGTGCCAGGGGTCCCACGGGCGGACCTTCTGGGTCGTGGTCGCCAGCACGTCGACGTAGTCGTCGGTCAGCACCCAGTACTGCTCGGTGACGAGGCCGAAGTCCGCTATGCCCTCGGTGATGGGGTGGCCGGCCGCCTCGGGGAGCATGTTCACCGTGTACGGCACGAAGTAGTGCTCCTGCGAGCCCTCGTCCGACTCGGCCGGGTTCCTGCCTGGATGGCAGGCGAACTGCCCGCCGATGAGGTGCAGGTAGTCGGAGGAGTTCCGGAAGGAGTCGGCGATGCCGCCGTGCCAGCCCGCCATGCCGGTGCCGGCGCGGATCGCCGCCGCCAGCCCGCGCACCTCGGCCGGCTCGATCGTGCCCATGGTGTAGCACTGCACGACGAGGTCGACGCCGGACATGAACGCCGGATCCGCGTACGGCGCCGGGGAGTCGGCACGGCATACCTCGAACCCCTGCTTCTCCAGGAAGGGGACGAACAGTTCGGTGGCCTCCACCGGGGCGTGCCCCTCCCAGCCGCCCCGCACCACCAGCGCCTTCCGGTCGCGTCGATCTTCCATGTTCTCGCCCGTCGCTCAGGGGGTTCGGTGTTCTCGGCAATGACGAAACGTGGGCGCTCCCGGTGCTCGCCTCACGCCACGCTCGGCGCGCCAGCGGGCTGCGATCCGGCGCCACGGTAAGCAGGCCTGGACAGCGCTGTCAATACATGGGAGAGCGTTTACTCCTGACGGAACCACCGAAAGTTTCATGACGCATGACCGGCGGGCGGGAGGGCCCGCGCTCGCCTGCACGATCAGCTCAGTGCCCAGCTCGGACGCCTGCCGGGAGATTTCGGCGATCTCACGCTACCTGATCTTGACCGTCATGGCGCTCGCCACACTGACGGCTAACGATCGGACAATGGATCGAAAGTTTCAGAATCCTTCTCGACCCTCCCGCGTGACGTGCCCGAGGGCGAGGAGGCGCTGTCGTGGCTGGACCGACACAGGCCGTTCCCGCCCTCGACCGGGTGAAGGCCGCCGGGGCCGAGCCGGTGAGGGCGGGTGGTCAGGGGAGGGGGTGGGTTTCGGGGTGGGCGTCCCACCACTTCCTGAAGGCCGGGTTGTCGTCCAGGTGGTCCTGGAAGGCCGCCGTCAGGCCCTGGTAGACGGCGGCGGCGGTCTGCATGCCGAGCCGGTCCCTGCGCCAGGCCATCACCAGGCGGGCCACCTGCGGATCGCCCGCCAGCGGCCGTACCGCGACGCCCTCGGGCACCGGCGAGGTGGGGTCCACGAGGCGGACGCCGTGGCCTGCCGACACCAGCATGTGGCCGGCGCCGCTGGGCGCGTCGTAGCGGACGTCGGGCTCGAATCCCGCCGCCCGGCAGCAGGCGCGAAGCGCCGCGAGGGACCCGTCGTCGGCCCCCGGCGGGCTGATCCACCGCTCGTCCCTCAGGTCCGACAGCCGCACCTCGGCCTGCCCGGCCAGCGGGTGGGCCGCGGACAGGGCCACGAAGATCGGGTACCTGGGGAGCACCGTGCGCGTGACGACGGGCGCGGTGAACGCGACCTCGAAGCCCTCGATCATCCCGATGAGCGCGGCGTCGAGCAACCCGCGCGTGAGGGCGTCGGCGAGCAGGACGGTGGACGGCTCGATGCTCAGGGAGATGGGGCGCCCGGGGAGGGCCGCGCCGACCCGGTCGACGACGCTGGCCACGCAGGCGAGGTGGCTGCAGCCGAGCCGCAGCCCGGTCGCGGCCGGGTCGGCGTCGCGCAGATCCCCGAAGAGGGCGTCGATCTCCGACAGGGCGATGCGGGCCCGCGAGATCACCTGGCGTCCCAGCCGCGTGGGCTCGACCCCGGTGTGGCTCCTGGCGAAGAGCCGGCCGCCGATCATCTCCTCGACCTGGTGGAGCCGGGTCGTCATGGCCGGTTGTGACAGGCCGAGCCGTGCGGCCGCCTTGGTGATGCTGCCCGCCTCGGCGATCGCACAGATCATCCGCAGATGCCGGAGGTCCAGGTCCATAACCCGGATTATGAGCCACATCATGGATTTGAGGTGAATGTCCGGCGAGGTAATAGCAAACACTTATGTGCCGCCTTATGACCGCGCACAGCGGGCCGACCGCACACTCGTAGCCGACCTCGCATCCCCTCGGACACCCCCCGGAGGCTCGTGTGCGCAAACCCCTGTACGGCCGGTGGCTGGTGACGCTCTCAGCGGCCCTCGCCCTCCTGTTTCCCCTGTTCGCGGCACCGGCGAGCGCGGCCGGCACGCCACCCCGCCCGGCGCCCGCGAAGAACGGGACGCCACCGCCGTCACCTCTGACGGCGACCGCCAAGGACGGCACGCCCCACGTCCGCAGGTCCCCCCTCGACGTCAAGGACAGGGCGCCGCTGCCGTCGTCCAGGGACGCGCTGCGCCGCGACTACGACCGGCCGGCCGACACGGCCGAGCACCCGCGCCCCTCGGCCAAGGCCAGGACGCCGGCGGCGGCCTGCAACGTGGCGGACTTCACCGGCCGCTCGGGCTCTGCGCTGGTGCAGCAGATCACCTCCTCCACCACCGACTGCGTCAACACGCTGTTCGACCTGACCGGCGGGGACGCCTACGGCGCCTTCCGCGAGGCGAAGATGACGACCGTCGCCTACGCGCTGCGCGACAACGGCCTCCGCTACGCCGGGGACAACAGCGCCGGCACGGCGCAACTGGTGCTCTACCTGCGCGCGGGCTACTACGTGCAGTGGTACCACCCGGCGGACGTCGGCACGTACGGCTCGTCGCTGGCCACGGCCATCCAGGCGGCGCTGGACGCGTTCTTCGCCAACCCCGCCTCCTCGACCGTGAGCGACGCCAACGGCGAGATCCTGGCCGAGGCCGTCACGCTGATCGACAGCTCCCAGCAGAACGCCCGCTACCTGTACGTCGTCAAGCGGCTGCTCAACGGCTACAACAGCTCCTACGACGCGTCGTGGTGGATGCTGAACGCGGTCAACAACGTCTACACGGTGCTGTTCCGAGGCCACCAGCTGCCCGCGTTCGTCACCGCCGTCCAGGCCGACCGCGGCGTGCTCGACACGCTGGACGCGTTCGCCGCCGGGCACCTGGCCCTGCTCGGCACCGACCGGGCCTACCTGGCGTCCAACGCCGGACGCGAGCTCGGCCGGTTCCTCCAGCACGCCGCGCTGCAGCCCACGGTGCGCCCGCTCGCCAGGCACCTGCTCGGGCTCAGCTCCATCAAGGGGGTCACCGCGCCGCTGTGGGTCGGCGTGGCCGAGATGACCGACTCCTACGACAAGGCGAACTGCTCCTACTACGGCACCTGCGACCTGCGGAACCGCCTGGCGGTGGAGGTGCTGCCGATCACCTACACCTGCGGCTCCAGCATCAGGATCCGCGCGCAGGACATGACCTCGGCCCAGCTGTCCGCCAGCTGCTCGAGCCTGACCAACCAGGACGCCTACTTCCACAACCTGGTGAAGGACGGCGGACGGCCGGTCGCCGGCGACGGCAACACCACCATCGAGGTGGTGGTGTTCGACTCCAGCGGCGACTACCAGACCTACGCCGGGGTGATGTTCGGCATCGACACCGACAACGGCGGCATGTACCTGGAGGGCGACCCCACCGCGGCGGGCAACCAGCCGAGGTTCATCGCCTACGAGGCCGAGTGGCTGCGGCCCGACTTCCAGATCTGGAACCTCAACCACGAGTACACCCACTACCTCGACGGCCGGTTCGACATGTACGGCGACTTCGACGCCGGGATCGGCACGCCGACGGTGTGGTGGATCGAGGGTTTCGCCGAGTACGTCTCCTACTCCTACCGCAAGGTGACCTACGACGCCGCGATCACCGAGGCGGCCAAGCGCACCTACGCGCTGAGCACGCTGTGGGACACCACCTACTCGCACGACACGACCCGCATCTACCGCTGGGGCTACCTGGCCGTGCGGTACATGTTCGAACGGCACCCCGATGACGTGACGACGGTCCTGGGGTCGTACCGGACCGGGGCGTGGAACACCGCCCGGTCGTTCCTGACCGGCACGATCGGCGCCCGCTACGACTCCGACTGGTACTCCTGGCTGGCCTCCTGCGCGGCCGGCTCCTGCTCGGGCGGGGGCGGTGGTGGCGGCGGCACCGAATGCACCGGTACCGACACCCGCCGGCTCGACCGCAACTGCCGGCGCGGCGGCCTGTCGGCCACCACCGGGAACTACGCCTACCTGTACATCTACCTGCCCGCCGGGACGAGCAGGCTGACCATCACCGCCGCGGGCGGCACCGGCAACGCCGACCTGTACTACAACAGCGCCTCCTGGGCCACCACGTCGGCGTACTCCCAGCGCTCGACCGCCTCGGGCAACACCGAGTCCCTGGTCATCGACAACCCGCCGGCCGGCTACAACTACATCAGCCTCTACGCGGCACAGGCCTTCACCGGCGCGGCCGTCACCACCGAGTACTGATCCGATCCGTGCCCCCGGGCCCGGAGGCATCCCCTCCGGGCCCCGTCACGTCGTCACGGCACCAGGGACGAGACACGGGCCCCCGAGGTGTAGGGCGGGCGGCGGTCGATGCGGCGGCGGTCCTCTTCGGTGCCGAAGTGGCGGTCGATGCGCCGGGTCGCCTCCGACCAGTCCTCCATCGAGCGGACCGCCGACAGCGCCTCCACCACCAGCGGGTCGCTCCACCTGTCGACGGCGCGCCGCCACAGCGTGCCGGCGTCCTCGGTGAGGAGGCTGCCGACCGTGCCCTCGTACATCGGCATCGCACGGACCTCCCCGTCCGGCTCCACCTGCAGCAGCGGGAACCCGTACCGCTTCAGGAGGTTCGGATGCATCATCAAGATCATGTTGTCCGACGCCGTCACCCGGACCGACCGGGGGGCGAGGGAGCGCAGGCGTTCGACGCCGCTCACCAGCTCGCGCAGCCGGTCGAAGTCCAGCAGCTCGTGCTCGGCGAACCCCTCCCTGCTGGCCAGGCCGGCCGGCACCGCGGCGGCGAAGGCGAGGAACCGCAGGTGCGGGAAGCGGGGCGCGACCGTGCCGCAGAACTCCTCCAGCTGGTGGAGGTTGGACCGCAGGACCGCGTAGTCGACCCCGAACTCGACCGGGCCGAGGCCGGCGGCCACCCGCTCCCTGGAGAGGCCGTCCAGGACGGCCAGCGCGTTCATCGCCCGCTCGAACGAACCGGCTCGCCCGCGGATCCGGTCGTGCACCTCGGCGCTCGCCCCGTCGACGCTCACGGTGATCCGGGAGAAGACCCGGGTCACCTCCTCGGCCGACCGGCGGTCGAGCGTCCATCCGCCGGTGTAGCAGTTGACGGCCACCCCCGCCGCCCTGATCCGCCCTGCGACCTCGATGAGGCCTCTGACCAGCAGCGGCTCGCCGCCGGCGAACTCCACCGACTGCGGGCGCAGGGAGATGATCGCGTCGGCGACCCTGAGCATCTCGTCATGGCTCAGCTGCCGGGCCGGACGCCTGCCCGACTCGGAGTAGCAGTGCACGCATCGCAGCGGGCAGGCGTAGGTGACGTCCCAGACGACGTCGCTCGGCCCCGTCGGGGTGCTCATGGCGTGGTCCTTTCCTCGGTGGTCGCACCTGCGGCGCAGGCGTCGCCCCGCCAGTGGCCGACCAGGTCGGCGTACAGGGGCGATCGGGTGAGCAGTTCCGGATGCGTCCCGGAGATCGTGGTGGTGCCGTCCATCAGCAGGACGCGCCGCGCGCGCATGGCGGAGCTGATGCGGTGCGCGATGACGATGAGCGTGCCGTCGCGCGCGGCGAACGCCTCCTCGGCGCGCTTCTCGGCGGCGGGGTCGAGGTGACAGGTCGCCTCGTCCAGCACGACGATCCGCGCGGGTGAGGCGTGGACGCGGGCCAGGGCGATGAGCTGCTTCTCCCCGGCGGAGAGCGAGGAGGGTTCCTCGACGACGGCGTCGAGCCCGCCGAGCCGTTCGACCAGCGGCAGGGCGCCCACGGCGGAGGCCGCCGCCAGCAGCCGCGCGTCGCCGCCCCGCGTCTCCCCCGCGCGGAGGTAGGCCAGGTTCTCGCGGACGGTGCCGGTGAAGACGTACGCCTCCTGGGGCACGAGGGCGACCACGGTCCGCAGGCGGTGTTCCGGAATCTCGCCGAGCGGGAGCGCGCCGAGCAGTATCCGGCCACCGGTCGGGCGCAGAAGCCCGGTGAGCAGCAGCGACAAGGTGGACTTGCCGGCGCCGCTCGGGCCGACCACGGCCAGATGGCCCCCTTCGGGGATCGTGAGGTCGAGGTCGCGGACGACCGGTGTCGCCGCGGGCGCGTAGCCGAAGGTCAGCCGTTCGGCCCGCAGCCGCTCTCCTGCGGGGACGCGCCCGGTCCCGGCCGGCGGGGGGCTCACCGGCACGGTGATGGACTCGGCGATCCTGCGCAGTGAGACGGCGAGGGCCACTCCCCAGCCACCGACCGTGCTGACGAGCGTGCGCAGCGCCGGGTCGATCCCGGTGGCCAGGTAGGTCACCGCGCCGACGACCTCCCCCGCGGTCAGGTGACCGCCCTCGACCAGCGGGCGGGCGGCGACCAGCAGGGCGAGCTGCGGGACGTGGACGCCGAGCGTGACGATCAGCCGCCGGACGGTGCCGGCCCAGGCCATGGACATGGTGGCCGCCACCTGCGCGGAGACCGCGGCCTCCACCGTCGCGGCGGCCTGGTCGTGGGCCCGGCAGGCGGCGACGTCGCGCAGTCCGGCCAGGATCGGGGTGACCTCGGCCGTGAGCCGCTCGTCGGCCAGGATCAGCGCGCGCTGCCGGCCGGCCAGCGTGCGCAGCAGCCAGGCGAACACCGCCAGCGCCAGCAGCACCGGGCCCGCGGCGATCGCGGCGGCCGGCGGGGACAGGGCCAGCAGCCCCACCAGCGCGGCGACCAGCGACATGCCGAGCTGGCGGGTGCTGCGCAGCAGCGCGGAGATCAGGTTTCGCAGCGTTTCCACCTGCGCGGTGAGACGGTTGACGGCGGCGGGGTCGGGCGGTTCGGCCCCGGTGGCGGCGCGCGTGACGGCGGCGGTGACCACGGCGTGGACGAGGTCGTCGCGCAGCGGTTCGACGACCTCGGCCAGGACGGGGAGCATCAGCCGGGTGGCCACCGCTTTGAGCGTCATCACCGCGGCCAGCACGGCGAGGAGGGCGAGGCCGGTGGCCGGCCTGCCCGCCAGGAAACCGTGGTCGACGGCGGCGGCGACGAGCAGCCCGGACAGCAGCGCCGGAGCCGACTCCACGGCGGACAGGGCGACGGCGACGGCCAGCGGGCGCCTGCGGGGCCGGAGCAACTCCAGCAGCAGGCGCGGCGCGCCGAGCACGGCGGGCCCCGCGAGGGGCGTGGCCGCCGGACGCGACGGCGACCGGGTCAGCGCGGCACCGGACACGGTTCCTCCTTCTCGCTGAGGTCCCCGGTGGCGAACAGGGCGCGATAGGCCGGGTCGGTCCAGAGGTCCCGGTGGGTGCCCCGGGCGCGGACCCGGCCGCCTTCGAGCCAGACGACCAGGTCGGCGCGGGCGGCGGTCGTCGCCCGGTGCGCGACGACCAGGCGGGTGCGTCCGCGCATCCCGTCCACGAGGGCGCGGGTGACCTGAGCCTCGGTCGCGGTGTCGAGGCTGGAGGTGGCGTCGTCGAGCACGGTCAGCCGTGCGCGCCGTACGAGCGCGCGAGCCAGGCCGAGGCGCTGGAGTTCGCCGCCGGACAACGGCGCGCCCGCGGCCGGGGTGTCGTACCCCTGGGGGAGCCGGCGGATGACGTCGTCGACGCGGGCCGCGGCCGCGGCCTCCCGCACGGCCGCGCGGCCGGTCCCGGGCCTTCCGTAGGCGATGGCCGAGGCCAGGTCCCCGCCGAGGAGCGCGGGGCGCTCGAAGGCGTAGGCGACGAGGTCGCGGAGGGACTCGGGGGCGATCTCGCGCAGAGGCCGGCCGTCGAGCACCACCTCCCCGCGGTCGGGGTCCAGCAACCTGCCCGCCACCAGGGCCAGCGTCGTCTTGCCCGCGCCGGACGGCCCGACGACCGCGGTCAGCAGCCCGGCGGGGACCTCCAGGTCGAGTTCGTCGAGCAGCGGGGTGCCGTCCCGCGTCACGGTGACGCCGCGCAACGACAGCGTCCCGGGTCCTGCGGGCGCCGGACGGGTGCCGGGGACCTGGGTGTGCAGGGCGAGCACCTGGCAGACCCGCCGCGCCGCCGAGCGGGCCTGGACCAGGCTCATCACCGCGTCGAGCTGTTCGACGAACGACAGGCCCAGCGTGGCGTACCCGGCCACGGCCAGCAGCCGCCCGGGGGCCAGGCGGCCGTCCACGACGCCGAGGCCCGCCACCGCGAGGACGATCACCTCGATGAGCGGCAGCACCAGGCCGATCCGCCACACGCCGCGGGCCTGGGCCCGCCACAGGGCACGCCCGGCCGCGGAAAGGCCGGGCAGCGGGGCGAGCACGCGGGCGATCTCGCGATCGGCGGTGCCGGAGGCGCGTACGGTGCGGATGCCGGCCAGGGTGTCGGTGAGACGCGCGGCCAGGTGGCCCTGCGCCTCCTGGTAGCGGTCGTACAGCCCGGACATCCGGGTGACGAAGAAGAAGATCATGGTGAGCGCGACGGGCAGGCCGGCCAGGAAGGCGAGCCCGGTCCACCGGTCGACGAGGAAGAGCGCGGTGACCCCGCCCGCCGCGGTGACCAGCCCGGCGGCGGTGTCCACCAGGGTCAGCGGGACACGTCCGGCAGTGGCGGTGTTGCTCACCAGCCGGGTGGCCAGCTCCCCGGTCGGGAACCGGCGGGCCTCGCCGGCGTCCAGACGCAGGACGTGGCCGGTGAGCCGCAGGCGCAGCGCCGAGGTGGCCGAGGCGTTGGACGAGGCGCCGGCGATGGTACGCGCCAGGTCGGCGAGGGTGAAGACGGCCACGGTCAGGGCCAGCCACGCCACCGCGGCGAGCGCGTCCTCCCCCGCGAGCACCTCGTCGACCGCGGCGGCCAGCAGGGCGGGCATGGCCAGTGTCGCGGCCGAGGCGGCGGCGGATCCGGCGGCGACCACCGCCAGCGGCCGCCAGGCGCGCCGTGCGAGAGAGGCGAGAAGGCGGTCACTGTGCCTGTGCGTCACCCGCTCCCCGGCAGCGCCCGACACGGGATCTGACATCCTTTCTCTCCATCTCTCGGTACGGCGACGGGACCCCGGTCACCGCCGGCGGCGGCGACCGGGGACTGCACTAGGCCAGGCTGAGGGTGACGTAGCAGGTCTCGTCGCCCTCGCACGTCTTGCCGAAGCAGGTGAGCGTGCAGGGCCACAGCCAGGACTCCTCGGCGGCCGGGAGCATGTCCAGCGCCCTGAGGTCGATCTCCATTGCTTTCCTCCCTTCGCACCGCCCCGGTCGCCGGGGCGGTGACGGGACCTGGTCAGACGGTGATGAGGCAGCTCGAGTCACACGAGATGGTGCACGTGATGACACAGGGCCACAGCGAGGACTCCTCGGCGGCGGGGAGCATGTCCAGCGCCTTGACGTCGATCTCCATTGCTTTCCTCCTTTTCCACCGCCCGGTCGGCTCCGGGGCGGTGACGAATCTCGTCAGATGGTGATCCAGCAGCTGTCGTCGCAGGTCCCTACCTCACAGGTGATGAGGCAGGGCCACAGCGAGGACTCCTTGACGGCGGGGAGCATGTCCAGCGCCTTGACGTCGATCTCCATCGCGTTCCTTCCTTCCGTGGTGACGGGCCGGGGTCGTCAGAGCTTCGTGTACCAGCAGGTCTCCTCGTTGCCGCAGGTGTGGGGGTTGCAGGTCGGCTCGCAGGGCCACAGCTGCGACTCCCCGGTGGCGGGCAGCATGTCCAGGGCGTTGATGTCGAGTTCCATGACGGGTTCCTTTCGTGCGTGCCGCTCGGGTTCGAGACGGCCTTGGTCACCGGCGCGTCGATGCGGGCCGGAGTCGGTGGGTTCGCGCAGGGTGGAGAGGCCACCGGCGCGGGGTGGAGGGTCGGCTGCCGCGCGCTAGGCGGGCAGAGCCGTCCTCGTGTGGAGGGAGCCGGCCTGGCCGGTCCGCGCGGCCCCGTCGCCCAGGAAGTCGATGAGGCGCCCGGTGACCAGGTGCCCGGCGGCGGAGGCCAGCGGGTCGTGGTCGGCTTCGGGGATCTCCAGGTAGACCGGCGGCACGGGGTGACCGGCCGCCAGCAGCCGGCCGTACAGCCGCCGGGAATGGGCGACCGGGATGACCGAGTCCTGCAGGCCGTGCACGATCATGATCGGCGGGCGCATCCGGCCGGCCAGCCGGGCCAGGTCGCGCGGGCCGAGCGCGTCGTCGAGCTCCGCGCGGCCGCCGAGCCGGTCGAGCAGCGCGCGCACGCTGGGCGGCCCGTCCCGGTACAGCTCCGGGCCCGACAGGAACGGCGCGATGACGGCGGCGCGGTCCCACAGGTCCGGCTCCGCGGCGGCGGCCAGCAGGGCCAGGTAGGCGCCGTAGCTGATGCCGTACAGCATCGGCCGCCGCCCGCCGGGGCCACGGGCGCCGGCCAGCGTGCGTCCCAGATGGACGATGTCCTCGAGGTCGGGGCCGCCCCACGCGCCATGGATCGCGTCGCGGTGCGCGGCGCCGTAGCCGGTGCTCCCCCGCTGGTTGGGGGCCACCACCGCCATGCCCGCGGCGGCCATCCGCTGGAACAGCGGCTCGAACCCGAAGTGCCAGGCGGCCTCCGGGCCGCCGTGCAGCGCCAGGACCACCTGCTCGCTCGCCACCGGGTCGCCGTAGACGACGGCCTCGATGGGCCCGGCCGGGCCCTGGTACGCGATCGTCCGGGCGGGCGCCCAGCGGCCCGGGTGCTCCTCGGCGGCGGCCACCGCCGGGTGACGGAGCGGGTCGGGCAGGGTGACCACGCCGAGCGGACGATCCGGCGTGCTGTGCAGCAGGTGCAGCCCGCCGCTGGTCCAGCGCGCCGTCTGCTGCACCGTTCCGGCCGGGAGCCCGGCCTCGACGGCGGTGTCCGCCACCAGATCGTGCAGCAGCAGGTGGGACCTGCAGCGACGGGCGACCGACAGGGCCAGGTGCCGTCCGGTGGGATCCAGGGCCAGGGGCGCGACGGTGCCCTCGACGTGGTTCAGCCGCTCGGGGAACACCGTCGGCGCGGGGTCGTCGCGGTGCCGGACGCCGAGGCGGAACGCGCCGTCACACCGGGCCGCCGTCAGCAGCACGCCGGTGCGCGGCGCGGCCATGAGCAGGTGCTCGCCGTCCGCCGGCCCTCGCAGCGGCGCGGTGAGACCCGTGGCGAGGTCGAGGACGATCGCGCCGCCGGCTCCCGGCTCGGGGCGGGCCAGCGCGAGATGCCGGCCCTCCTCGTCGAGCCATACTCCGCCACCGGTCGCGCCGGCCAGCTCGGCCACCGGCTCGGGAGGTTCGGCGCGCCCCGGCACGCGCCACACCGTGGTCCGCCCGTCCTCGCCGCTCTCGAACAGCAGGGCGGCGGTGCCCGGTGCGACGCCGGCGACGAGCCTGAGCCCTTTGCTGCGGGGGGCGAGCAGCTCGTACTCCTCGGCCGCCGCGCCGTCCGGGCCGGGGACGGCGAGCAGCAGCCGCGCCGACCCCTTGCCGTGGCGGCACAGCAGCACGTCGCCGTCGCCGGTCGGAAGCGGGAGCGTCCAGGAGGTCTCGCCGCCCCGGGTGGGGATCAGGCGGGGCCGGGGCGCGGGGCCGGTGAGGTCCCACAGTTCCGGCACGAGCCCGTCACGGCCGTGCGCGGCCAGGCAGGTCGCGTGGCGCCCATCGCCGGAGAAGCGGAAACTGATGCGCCTGCGTTCCATGGGGAGGCCGGTGGATCTCATCACGCCCTGCTCCCGGCGGTCGCCGGCGCCTCGCCGGTGACGGCGCCGCCGATAGCGGCGTCGGCCATCCACGGGCGGGGGCCGCCGTGACGCAGCCGCCACAGGAAGGCGAGCACACCGGCCAGGCCGGTGTTCCAGGCGAACGTCACCTCGACGGCGTTCTCGTCGGGCACCACGAGCAGCCCGTCGCGCAGGGTGGCGCGCGCCCACAGCACGCCGGCCAGTTCCCCGGCCTGGTCCCGGTAGCGCGGCTCCCCGGCCAGGTCCGCCAGGTCCAGCAGGAACTGCCCGTCTCCGGCGAGGCCGTGGCAGGCCGCGGTGCCGGAGCGCAGCCGGTGGCCGTGCACGGCGACGGCGGCCGCCCGGGCCACCTCCAGCGCACGCCGGTCGCCGGTCGCCGCGTGCAGGCGCACCAGGAACGTCCCGATCCCCGAGGACCCGTTGCACCAGTGGGGCATCTTCGCACCGCCGTGCGGGCCCTCTCCCCACCAGGCCGCCTCACCGTGGTGGTCGGCCGCGTCCATCAGGGTACGGCCGGCGGCGACGGCCGTCTCCAGGCAGTCCTCGCGCCCGAGCGCGACGCCGGCGGCCAGCAGGTAGGCGCCGATCCCGGCGACACCGTGGGCGAAGCCGTAGTGGACCACACCCGCCAGCGCGGAGTCGAAGTCCGTGGGAATGGGCCACAGCACCGTGCCGGGGGTCCGCCGCGCGGCCGTGAGCAGCTCGTCGGCGCACGCGCCCGCCCGGTCGCGGAGCCTGGTGTCCCCGGTGGCGTGCCACAGGTGCAGCAGCGCCGTCCCGGCTCCGGCCAGGCCGTGGCAGATGTCCGGGTTCGGCCAGCTGACCGGCAGGCCGAGGGCGAGGTCGAGGGCCGCCGCGCGCACCTCGTCGTCGTCGAGCGCCGTGCCCGCCTCGTGCAGCGCCCATGCCATCCCGGCCCGGCCGAAGTACAGCCCCGGCGAGGGGCGATGCTCGGCCGCGAGGCGGTGGATCATCCAGTTCGCGCCCTCGCGCAGCCCGGTCGTGAGCCTGGCGCGCGTCTCCGGCGGCAGGGTGGCGGCGTCCGGGCCCGCCAGGGAGGCCATCAGGTGGAGCACACCGGCCGCCCCGTACTGCACGCCGCAGGGGTCGGCGTTGGCCCCGAACCCGGCGCTGGGCCACAGCCGCGCGGACGCGACCGGCTCGGCCGTCCCGCGCGGGGACATGGCCCGCAGGGTGTGCGCCAGCCCGTCGCGCAGCAACCGGTCCTGCTCGGCGGTGCCGAGCCGGTGACCGCCGCCCGCGGCGGCAGGCGCCTGCGGGACGGCGGCCAGGCCGGACAGGAACCCGCGGACCGCGGCCAGATCCCACCGCCGCGCGGGGTCCTCCGCCATCAAACCCACGATCATGGGGACCAGCTCGGTCGCCACGGGATCGCCGGACGCGGCCACGCCGACCAGCGTGCGCACCCGCGAGTCCCACGGTCTGGCCTGCTCCCCCTGGTCGGCCGGCAGCATCGGCTGGCACGCGGTCACCAGGTAGAACACCGTCGCGCCCAGGGCGTACAGGTCCACCTCGGCGCCGGGGCAGGGCCCGAAGGCGGGAGCCCTTTCCTGCTCCGGTGGCGCGTACCCCGGGGTGTGGGCCCGCCAGACCAGGGTGCCGGGCATCGCCGCGGTCTCCAGGTCGATCAGCCGGCAGTCGCCGTCCCCGGTGACGACGACGTTGTTCGGGGTCAGATCGCGCAGGATGTAGCCCTGCTCGTGCACCGTCCCGACCAGGTCGGCCAGGCGCGCGGCCAGGCCGAGCACGGTCTCGCGCCGGCGCGGGTCCGGGCCCTGGGCCATGCGCTCGCCCGCCCAGGCGGTGAGCACGCTCCCCTCGAGCCGTTCCTGCGCCAGGAACAGGTTGTCGTCCTTGTCGAAGAGCGCCACGCGGCGGGCCGTCACGCCGAGCGGGCCGAACAGGCCGAGCATCCGCCACTCGTGACGCAGCGCGTCACGCTCGTCGCGTCCGCTCAGCTTCGCGCCCACGTGCGGCCGGGCCTGCTTGACGACGACGTGCCCGCCGGTGTCGCGGTCCTCGGCCAGGAAGACCCCGCCCTTGGCGTTGTGCCGCACGGCCTGGCGCACCACGAACCGGTCGGCCAGCAGGACCGCCTCCGGCACGGCCGCCCGTACCGGGGCCTTGCCCGACTCGAAGGGGCAGGGCGCCCACGGGGGCGGGGAGTACCAGGCGTTGCGCTTGTCGGTCACCTGGGTGCCGTCGGGGGCGGTCAGCCGGGAGGCGTAGGAGCCGTCGTTGTCCAGGACGGAGAGGGCGGAGAACACCCCGTAGCGGTAGTGGACCAGGCCGCCCGGCTTGTAGGCGCGATCGGACAGGATGGGCGGCCCGGGCAGGCCCAGGGTGGCGGCGTGCAGTTCCTCGGCGATCGCGGTCGCCGCGCGGTCGTCGGGCGGGTAGACGGTGATGAACTTCCCCACCGCCCCGCGGTCCTGCTCCCTCGACACCAGGCCGGACAGTTCGGTCAGCGTCGCGGCGAACTTGAACGGGCAGCGGCGCCGCGCGAGCACCTCCACCGCCCGGGCCAGCACCACGGGGGCCGACAGCGGCGTCGCCGAGACGTGCAGCTTCCAGCCCTGCGCCCTGCGGGCCGCGCCGACGGGGGTCACGTACGTCCATGGCGCGCGGGTGCGGAACTCCCAGGTCGCGCTCTCCTCCGCGTCCCCCTCACGGCCCGCCCGTGCCAGGGCCGCCTTGGCGATGTCCTCCAGCACATGTCGATCCAACCCGGTCTGGTCTTCACGCCGGTTGCGCGCGTCCACGCCGAACCCCCTGCAGGCTTGTTCCGAAGGCGACGAATCTCGCCGGTCGATCGGCACGGGCCGGGGGACGGAGGCGTTCGCGTTCCCCTGTCGCCGGTGCCGGCGGGCCGGCCCCCGATGGCCGATCGACTTCAGGTATAGGCGCGGACGCTTGCGGTCCTCTTGGACCGGAGTTGGGGACAGGTTGGGGGTCGGTTACCGGATTCCAGGACGCCTGACGGCGAGCCCGAAGACGCGGGGAGCTCGGGCCTTGCTCTAGAGGACCCGGACGACGTGCTTGCCGCGGACCCCGCCGGCCTCCAGCGCCCGGTGGGCCCCGGCGATGTCGGCCAGGGGGAACACCGTGTCCACGACCGGGCGGACCGCGCCGCTCTCCACGTACCGGGTCAGGTCGGCGAACAGCCGGTGCGTGGGGTCGCCGCTGAAGAACCGCACCCGGCGCGGGCCGAACACGGCGGAGGCGGCGATGTACGACAGCGACGCGGCGAGGCGGTCGACGTCGAAGGCGATCGCCACCATGCGGCCGCCCGGCCGCAGGAGCCGGCGGTAGGCGCCGGAGGCGGTGCCGGCCGTGTCGAGGACCACGTCGAACCGGCCGAGGTCGCCCGGGCCGGTGGTCCGGTAGTCGAAGACCTCGTCGGCGCCCAGGTCCCGGACGAAGTCCAGGTTCCGGGCACCGGCCAGACCGGTCACGTGGGCGCCGAACGCCCGGCCGAGCTGGACCGCGACGCTGCCCACCCCGCCGGCGGCGCCGCGGACGAGCAGCCGCTCCCCCGCCCGGAGCCGCGCCTTGTCGCGCAGCGCGGTGATCGCGGTCGTGCCCGCGGGCAGGGTCACGGCCTGGACCGGGTCCAGCCCCGCGGGCGCGAGCGCGATCCGCCGGGGACGGACGGCCACGTACTCGGCGGCGCTGCCGAACGTGCTTCGCCCCAGCACCCCCCACACTCGGTCGCCCACCGCCGGCCCGTTCACGCCGGCGCCCAGGGCGACGACCTCGCCCGCGAAGTCGAGGCCCATCCGCTTCGGGAACCCCCGCTGCGTCAGGTCCGTCACCAGGCGCACCCTGCCGGCTCTGCCGTGGACCTCCCCGCCGTTCACGCTCACGGCGTGGACGCGCACCAGCACCTCACCGGGCCCCGCGACGGGCTTGGGCACCCGGCCCTCGTACAGGACCTCCGGCGGCCCGTAACGGTCGAACAAGGCCGCACGCATCGTCTCGCCCACTGCCCGCTCCTTCCCTTCGTCAGAGTCGTTCGGCAGCGACACTAGCCCGCTAAACGGAGAGGCCTGTCCGGTTACGGTAATGTGAGAAACATGCCCGCCGATCCCTCTCGAATGGCGCCTCCCGCCGAAGCGGGGCTTCGCGCGGACGCCCTGCACAACCGGCGCCGCATCCTCGCGGCCGCGCGGGAGGCGTTCGGGACGCGGGGGCTGGAGGTGCCGATGGCCGCCATCGCACGGCGGGCCGGGGTCGGCATGGCCACGCTCTACCGGCGCTTCCCCTCACGGGAGGCGCTGGTCACCGAGGTGTTCGCCGACGAGCTCGCCACGTGCGCCGCCATGGTCGACCAGGCGCTGGCGGACCCGGACCCCTGGCGGGCGTTCCGCACCGTGGTGGAGAAGGTGTGCGCGATGCAGGTCACCGACCGCGGGTTCACCGCGGCGTTCCTGACGGCGTTCCCGCAGGCCGTCGAGTACGAGGAGGCACGCGCGTGCGCCGAGCGGGGCCTGGCCGAGGTCGTACGGCGGGCCAAGGCCGCCGGGAGCCTGCGCGCCGACTTCGACCTGGCGGACCTGGTGCTGCTGATGAAGGCCAACCACGGCGTCACCGCCGACACAGGTGACGCCGCGGCGGCCGCCTCCCGCAGGCTGGTGGCCTACCTGCTGCGTTCCTTCCGAGCCGAGAACGCCGAGCCACTGCCTCCGGCACCCCCACTCGGCCTGGACCACGTGCACAGCGCGCCGTCGGCACGGTAGGCGATACGTGCCGTCAGGCCTCGCCGAGCCATACGCACTCGGAGTGGAGGCGCCTCGCGGCACGGTCCGCGCTCCCCCACCGGCCGAATTCACGACCGTCCGTGGCGACGGTCGCCGCGCCGCCGCCGGGCAGGGCCATCCCGACAGCGACCACCCGCATGACGCAGTCATCCTCCCCCCTCGTCCCGGAGCAGCGCGAACAGGCGCGGCAGGCCGCCGAGAAGAGACCGCACCTCCTCCTTCCCGCCCGGGAACGCCGGGTGAAGGAGCAGCGGATCCACCGCGTCGCCGTCGGCGGCGTCCGAGCCGTGATAGACAGTCGAGTAGTCGGAACCAGTGGAGTGCTCCATGCGAGCGCTTCCTTCCGTCGAGGGCCGGAGTGGGCATGCCGTCGCAAGCGAGTCCCACCCCGGCCCGACCTCTTTCCTGATCTGGACGCGACCCGACACTCCTGGGTCGAAGGATCGATCCCAGATTCGCTCACCCTGCGTCGCCGTGTCGCTACGTTCGGTATGGTGACATGCGAAACGGTGCTCCACAAGTTGAGTGAGCTCCGAATGTGAGAGCTCCAGGCTCCACGACCAGGTGATGAAGGGACGATCATGGCTGCACCCAAGTGGGTCACCCTCCGAGCCCAGTGGCTCGGCCAGCAGCTTCGGGAGTTGCGTGACGCCAACGGCCTCCTGCTCAGGGACGCGGCCGAGTACCTTCAGCGCGACCCGTCCACCGTCAGCCGGTTCGAGTCAGGCGAGTATCCGATTCGGCGACCCGACATGCTGGCCCTCCTGGACCTGTACGGAGTGGCCGACGGCCGGCGACGCGAGGACCTCATGAAACTCAGCCAAGAGGTCTGGCAAAAGGGCTGGTGGGACGGGTACGCGGATGAAGTCGCCGGAGCGTTCATCGACTACGTGTGGCTCGAATCTCGCGCCCGCCGAATTCGAACTTTCGACAACACTCTGCTGCTCGGCCTGTTCCAGACCGAGCACTATGCACGTGCGGTCATCACCGCTGCGGAGTTCGACGCCGACACCGAACAAATCAACAGGTGGGTCGCGCTGCGCATGGCGAGGCAAGAGGTCCTCCAAAGCGAGAACCCGCCGCATGTCCTGTCGATCGTCGATGAGGCGGTACTGCATCGCAAGGTCCTCGGCGCCCGAGACCTCTCGGTTCAATTCCAACGGCTCGTCGAACTCGCCGCACGGCCGAACATCGAGATAAGAGTGCTGCCGTTCAGCGCCGGAGCACACGCCAGTCCGACCGGAGCGTTCCGCATTCTCACCATGGAGGAAAGGTTTCCTGAGGTCGCGTATGCCGAAACCCCGAAAGGGGCGATCTACGTTGAGACGCCAGATAATCGCCGCTTGGTGCAAGCGTACGATGAGCTACGAAAGCTGACGCTCGATCCCAAAGAGTCGGCTGACCTTATCTCCGCTACAGCAGAGGATCTGCGGTGAACGAGACGGAACTGCAGGGAACAACGCCCGTTGGAGAACTGCCGGACATCGCCTGGCACATCAGCACGAAGAGTGAGAACGGCGGCGGGAGTTGTGTCGAGGCCGGGCCGTTGGCCGATGGGAGCGGGCGGGTCGCCGTACGGCACAGCCATCACCCGGACGGCGAGGTCATCGTCTACACCAGGGCCGAATGGCAGGCCTTCATCGCCGGAGTCAAGGACGGCGAGTTCGACTTCACGTCCTGATATCCCCAGGAGGCGAGCCGGACGGGGCCGGAGAAGCATGTCGAGACCACGGTAGTTCCAGACGCTGGTGAGCGCGGCCCTGGCCGTGTTCGTGCTTACGGGATGCGCCGATCGCACCGTCGCCTGCGGCCCGTGCCGGGGAAGTGGCGTCTCGCTCACCGCGCGCCGCTCGCTCTACAGGGTCGCGCACACATACGAACTGTGTGACGCGCGTGGCCGCTGCCGGAGAGGCGAGCTGAACGTTCCCACCGCCTCCCGTTTTCCCACTCCCCCGGAGGAACCGTCAGCACCGCCGAACCTCAGCTCCCCCTCTTGTGGGTCGATCTCCCCGGCAGGAGGGCCACCGACTACTCGAGGATCACCGTCCGCGCCGTCATCAAGGACCGGAAGGGGCGGGTCATCGGACGTGGACAGGCCACCTTCCCCGAATACCCGCCCATCGAGACCGACGAGCCCTGCTTCTGCTACGACGCAGAGGTGACACTGGACGTCCTTCCCGTCCGGTGACGGCATCGGCGTCCGGCTACAGGGTGACGATCGTGTTGGTGGTTCTGGCGCGTTCGGCCGCCCAGACGACGCGGTGGGTGGCGAGGCTGGATTCGGCGTCGGAGCTGATGAGGGAGGCGTCGCCCTGGGCGACGGCGGACAGGAAGGCCCGGGTGAGCGCCTCATCGCCGCCGCCGTGGCCGTCGGCCGCCGACGGACCGGCGTCGCCGAGGGTGTCGATGATCTCCTCGCCTCCGGTCCTGAAGTCGACCAGGCGGATGGTGTGCCCGTCGCCGTCGAGGTAGCCGTGCGTCCCCATCAGGCGGGTCCTGCGGTGCTCCATCGGGGTGAAGGCGCTCATCGTGAACGAGCAGGTCGTTCCGTCGTCGAACTCCATGATGACCACCTGGTGGTCCACGACGTCGTTGTCGGAGGCGTAGACACAGCGGCCGTAGGGGCCGGTGCGCAGCGCCTCCAGCACTCCGGCGGTGTCGCGCCGTTCGGTGACCGCGCCGAGCGGCCAGAACTCCCGGTCGGGGTCGCCGAGGCAGTCCAGGTACAGCCGCTTGGCCGAATATGGGCAGGTGGTCTCCACCGGGCAGTCGACACAGCGCTCCGCCGCCCCCGCGGGGCGTTCCTCGGCGCGGAAGTGCGTGAGGTTCCCGAACGAGCTGACCTTCCGCGGCATCCGGCCGGCCAGGTGGACCAGCCAGTCGATGTCATGGCAGGCCTTGGTGAGCAGCATCGGCGCCGAGGTGTCCTGGCGCCGCCAGTGGCCGCGGACGAACGAGTGGGCGTGGTGCCACCACCCGACGGGCTCGAGGTGCTGGATGCTGACCAGCCGGCCGATGCGCCCCTCGTCGAGCAGCCCCTTGAGCGCCCGGGTGTAGGGGGTGTAGCGCAGCACGTGGCACACGGCCAGCATGACGTTGTTCCGCTGCGCGGCCCCGGCGATCAGAGCGGCCTCCTCCTCGTTGATCGCCATGGGTTTCTCCAGCAGGATGTGATAACCCAGGTCGGCGAGCCGTACCGCGGGGGCCGTGTGCAGACGGTCCTGGGTCGCGACGATCGCCGCGTCGGCCAGCCTGCCCTCCCCCGCCAGCTCGGACCAGTCCGCGTACACCCGGTCCGCGGGCACGCCGAACTCGGCGGCGACGGCTCTGCGGCGATGCGGGTCCGGCTCCGCGACGGCGGTCACGCGCCCGGCGCCGGCCGCCACCGCGTGACGTGCGTAGGACTGCCCGCGCAGCCCGGCGCCGACGAGGGCTAGAGTCACCCCAGACATGGGATCCTTTCCCCAGAATTATCAAGGAGTGCCTAATTATTAGTCGCGACGGCGGGTACCTCAAGGGGGAACGGTGATCGACGATCTGAGCGGTGGTGACCTGTCCCGGCTCCGCCAGCACAACGCGCTGGTGATGATCCGGGCGTTGCGCGGCGGGGCCGTGCTCACGCTGACCGAGCTCGCCAAGCGCACCGGGTTGTCACGGGCCTCCACCGAGGACGTGGTGCGCGAGCTGACCGAGCGCGGCTGGGTGGCCGAGGCCGAGCCGACGGCGGGCGCGGTGGGACGGCCGGCGCGGCGCTTCCGGTTCCGGGCGGACGCCGGGAGGGTCCTCGGCGTGGACATCGGCGGGCACAAGGTCCTGGCGCTGCTGGCCGATCTCGACGGAACCGTCCTGCGCAGCGAACGCGTCGTCGTCGACCCGGAGATGGGCCGCATGGGCCGGCTGGCGGCGGTGGACCAGGCCGTGCAGGGCGTCCTGGCTGGTGAGGCGGTGTGGGCCACCGGGGTCGCCACGACCGGCCTGGTCGACGGGACCGGCCGGGTGATGCTCTCGGACGCGCTGCCGGAATGGACGGGAGTCGATTTGGCCGCCCACGTGGCGCGGCTGTCCTCCGAGCCGGTCCTGGTGGAGAACGACGGCAAGCTCGCCGCCCTCGCCGAGTCCTGGCGGGGCGTGGCGCGCTACGCCAAGGACGTGGTGTTCCTGCTGGCGGGCCTGCGCACCGGCACGGGCCTGATCATCGACGGGAAGCTGCACCGCGGGTTCGGCAACGCCGCGGGCGAGATCGGCGCGCTCCCGATGGCCGGCTGGATCCGCGCGCAGCAGCACCTGACGTCCTGGCCCGGCTCGGACGTCGCGGACGTCTTCCAGGCGGCCCGCGACCGGGACCGCAGGGCGCTCGCGGCCGTGCGCCGCTACGTCAAGGACATCGCGGTCGGCGCCTCCGCGCTCGTGCTGACCCTGGATCCGGAACTCATCGTGGTCGGCGGCGGTTTCTCCCGCTCCGCCGACCTCATCCTCGAACCGCTGCGGCGCGAGCTGGACCGGTGGTGCGTGCGCATGCCGGAGGTCCGCGCGTCGGCCTTCGGCGACGAGGGCGTGGCGCTGGGAGCGGTACGGCTCGCGCTGGACCACGTCGACCGGACCCTGCACGGACCCGGCGAGCTCGCCGCGCCGGAGCACTTCCTGGGCGCCCGTAACCGAATCGAGTCTTGACTTAATTTCACTGGACTCCATGATTAATCCCAAGTTGTGGAGCACCGAGGCGCCGAGCGCGCCTCGTTCGTGAGGAGACCAGGGATGCGGACATGGGCGCGGGCGGGTGCGGCCGCGTTGGGTGCGGCGATGGCCCTTTCCGCCTGCTCGTCGGGTGGCGAGCCGGCAGCGCAGGAGAAGGTCGCGCTGTCCTACGCCTTGTGGGACAACAACCAGAAGCCGGTGATGGAGGAACTGGCGCGGGAGTTCACCAGGACTCACCCGAATATCACGATCAACGTGCAGCTGACGCCGTGGACCGACTACTGGACCAAGATGAAGGCGGCCGTCACCGGCGGCGCCACGCCCGACGTCTTCTGGATGAACGGCCCGAACTTCCAGCTCTACGCCGCCAACGACGTGATCCGCCCGATCGAGGAGCAGGTCGACACCTCGGTGTACCCCAAGCCTCTGGTGGATCTGTACACCTACCAGGGCAAGCTGTACGGCCTGCCCAAGGACATGGACACCATCGGGGTCTGGTACAACAAGAAGCTCTTCGACGCCAAGGGCGTGCCGCACCCGGCCGCCGACTGGACCTGGGCGGACTTCAAGCAGGCGGCGGCCAAGCTGTCCGACCCCGCCAAGGGCGTGTACGGCACCGCGGCCGAGCTGACCAGCTTCCAGGAGTACGAGTACAACACGATCATGCAGGCCGGCGGCTGGGTGATCTCCCCGGGCGGCAAGAAGTCCGGGTACGACGACCCGAAGACCATCGAGGGCCTGCGGTTCTGGACCGACCTGCTGAAGAACAAGCAGTCGCCCGACCTGAAGACCATGACCGACACCACGCCGATCCAGCTGTTCGAGGCCGGCAAGATCGCCATGTACTGGGGCGGGTCGTGGAACGTCACCGAGTTCTCCACCAACGACTACACCAAGGACAAGGTGGACGTGGCGCCGCTGCCCAAGGGGGAGAAGAAGGCCACGATCATCCACGGCGTCGCCAACGTCGTGTCGGCCAGGACGGCGCACCCCAAGGAGGCCTGGGAGTTCGCCAAGTTCCTCGGCTCCAAGCAGGCCGCCGACATCCTGGGCACGAAGGGCCCCATCCCGGCCTACACCGGCACCCAGGGCGAGTGGGTCAAGGCGCACCCCGAGTTCAAGCTCCAGACCTTCATCGACGAGGTGCCCGACGCCGTCCCGTTCCCCGTCTCGCAGAACACCGCCGCGTGGAACGAGGCCGAGCTGAGCTACCTCACCAAGGCCTGGACCGGCGAGGTGCCCGTCGAGCAGGCGGCCAAGGATCTGGCGGCCGCGATGAACGACCTGCTGGCCAAGGAATGACCCTCACCGTCACCCGTCCGGGCGTCGAGCAGGCGGCGCCCGGACGGCGGGAGCGAAGCCGGCTGCGGGAGGCGCTGTGGGCCTACGCGTTCATCGCGCCCACCGGGCTGGGCCTGCTGGTGTTCTACCTCTGGCCGGTGCTGCAGACCGCCTACTTCTCTCTCACCAAGTGGGGGGCCTTCGGCGGGCACACCTGGACGGGACTGGACAACTACCTCCGGCTCCTTCAGGACCCGGAGGTCGGCCGCGCGCTGGTCAACACGCTGACCTACACGGCGCTCGGCCTGGCCGCGATCCCCCTGGCGATCGTCTTCGCCGCCTTCCTCAACACCAGGGGGCTGCGGGGCGTCGGGGTGTACCGCACGTTGTTCTTCCTGCCGGTGGTGACCATGCCGGTGGCCGTCGCCATGGTCTGGCGCTGGCTCTACAACGGCGACTACGGCCTGATCAACCACCTGCTGTCGCTGGTCGGCGTCGACGGCCCCAACTGGGTGGCCGATCCGGACACCGCGCTGTACGCGCTGGTCGTGGTGGGGGTGTGGAGCAGCCTGGGATACAACCTGATCATCTTCCTGGCCGGCATCCAGGGCATCCCGAAGGAGTACTACGAGGCCGCGTCCATCGACGGCGCCGGCCCGGTCAGGCAGTTCTTCAAGGTGACGATCCCGCTGCTGTCGCCCACGGCGTTCTTCGTGTCCGTCGTGTCGGTGATCGGCTCGCTGCAGCTGTTCGACCTGGTCTTCGTGATGAGCGGGTCGGGTGCGGCGGCCCGGGCCAACCCGGCCTACCCGCGGCTGCAGACCGTGGTGCAGCTGTTCTACGACCGGGCCTTCGTCACCAACGACCGCGGCTACGCGGCGGCGATCGTGATGATGCTGCTGGTCATCATCATCGCGCTCACCGCCGTGCAGTTCCGGCTCCAGCGGAGGTGGGTGCACTATGGCTGACCGCCGCCTGGCCGTGCACGCCGTGCTGATCCCCGCGTCGCTGGCGGTGGTCGCGCCGTTCGTCTGGCAGATCGTCACCTCGCTCAAGACGCTGAGCAGCGCGACCAGGGTGCCGCCGTCGCTGCTGCCGGAGGGCCGCTGGGAGAACTACGGCCGCGTGTTCGGCCTGCTGCCTTTCGGCGACCAGTTCCTCAACACCGTGCTGATGGCCGTCGGACGGACGGCCGGGCAGGTGCTGTTCTGCTCGATGGCGGCCTACGCCTTCGCCCGGCTGCGCTTCCCGCTGAAGAACGTGATCTTCGGCGTGTTCCTGTCGGTGCTGATGGTGCCGCCGCAGCTGTTCGTCATCCCCCAGTACCAGATCATGAGCTCGCTCGGCTGGCTCAACAGCCTGCAGGCCCTCATCGTCCCCGGGCTGTTCAGCGCGTTCGGCGTCTTCCTGCTGCGGCAGTTCTTCCTCAGCCTGCCCGCCGAGCTGGAGGAGGCGGCCCGGCTCGACGGCGCCGGACCGGTGCGGATCTACTGGTCGGTCATGCTGCCGCTCGCCCGGCCGGGCCTCGTCGCGCTGGCCGTCCTGACGCTGCTGTGGTCGTGGAACGACCTGTTCTGGCCGCTGGTGGTCAACACCGACCCGGAGAAGATGACCCTGTCCGCCGGGCTCGCCTCCCTGCAGGGGCAGTTCCAGACCGACTATCCCGTGCTGATGGCCGGCTCCCTGCTCGCCTCCCTGCCCGTCATCACCGTCTTCGTGTTCCTGCAGCGCCAGTTCATCCAGGGCATCGCCCACACCGGCATCAAGGGCTGAAACCACTCACCGTCACATTCGCCCAGGGAGACCCCCATGTCCCGAATCCTCGCGTTACTCGTGTTCTTAGGGGCGATGGTCGTCGTCGCGCCTCCGGCGCACGCGGCCATCGGCGGCCAGTCGGCCACCAACACGGCCACCACGGTGACCTACCGGTTCACCTACACCGGCAGCCCGGCCTTCGCCCGCACCTACATCGACACCGACCGCGACCCCGGGACCGGATTCGCCCAGGGGCCGGTCGGCGCCGACTACCTGCTGGAGAACGGCGGCCTGTACCGGCACAACGGCGGCGGGTGGAGCTGGACGTTCGTCAAGCCGGTCGCCTACTCCGCGTCGGGCGGGACCGCCCGCTGGACGGTGGACCGGGCCGACATCGGCGAGAGCGCCACCCCCAACGACGCCGACCTGGTCTTCCAGGTCGAGGCACCGCTGGAGACCTCCGCCAGGTACACCCACGTCTACAGCGGGGGCGGGGGCGGGGGCGGGGGCGGGGGCGGCACGACGGTCACCTACCGGCCGTCCGGGGAGAACTTCGCCAACCCGGAGCGCGGCCTCTACCACCACACCGGCGACTGCGACAAGAACGACTTCTCCCTGCCGACCCTGCGGAGCTACCGCACCGACCAGCACATCTCCCTGGTGATGTGCGTCTTCTACCTGGCCGAGTTCAAGGCCGCCCCGATCGGCAAGGCGGCGCTGGACCGGCTCCAGCGGCAGTTCGACACCGTACGGGCGGCCGGGTTGAAGATGATCCTCCGCTTCGCCTACACCACCTCCACCACCGGCGACGACGCGCCCAAGGACCGGGTTCTCGCCCACCTGGACCAGCTCGCGCCCTACCTGAGCGCCAACAGCGACGTCATCTACCTCATGCAGGCCGGCTTCATCGGAGCCTGGGGCGAGTGGTACTACACGCAGCACTTCGGCAACGCGGGCAACGTGACCGCGGCCGACTGGGCCGCCAGGAAGGCCGTCACCGACAAGATCCTCAGCGTGCTGCCGTCCACGCGCATGGTGCAGCTGCGCACACCGGCCATCAAGCGGACGATGTACGGCACCGCCGCGCTGCCGCCCGGCCAGGCCTACGGCGGTTCGGCGAACGCCCGGCTCGGCCACCACAACGACTGCTTCCTGGCCGGCCCCGACGACTACGGCACCTACCAGGACCCCGCCGCCGAGTACCCCTATCTGGCGGCCGAGACCCGCTACCTGGCCATGGGCGGCGAGACCTGCGGCGTCGACCCGCCGCGCTCGGACTGCCCGACGGCCCGCGACGAGCTGGCCCGCTTCCACTGGTCCTTCCTCAACACCGACTACCAGCCCGACGTGCTCGCCGGCTGGAGCGCGGGCGGCTGCCTGCCCGAGATCGGCCGTGACCTCGGTTACCGCTTCGTCCTGCAGAGGGGCACCTACCCGAGCACGGCCTCGCGAGGCGGTCCGCTGCCCGTCAGCGTCACCATCAGGAACGACGGGTACGCCGCGCCCGTCAACCCTCGAGGCCTGGAACTCGTCCTGCGCAACGGGTCCACCGTCTACAGGTTCCCCCTGAGCGGTGATCCCCGGCGCTGGGCGGCCGGGACCACGACCACCGTCGGTCAGACGCTCACCCTGCCCCCGGCCATGCCCGCCGGCACCTACACGCTCCTGCTCAACCTGCCCGACCCGAAGCTCGGCGACCGGCCGGAGTACTCCGTCCGCATGGCCGACGAGGGCACCTGGGAGGCGGGCACCGGCATGAACCTCCTGCTGCACACCGTCACGGTCGGAGACGGCGGAAGAACGTCCTGACGTCGGCGACGAGGGTGTCCGGTGCCTGCATGGCGGCGAAGTGGCCACCCTCGTCGAACTCCGACCAGTGGACGACCGTGTGGTTGCGCTCGGCGAAGCGGCGGATCGTGGAGTCGCCGCGGAAGACCGCCACCCCGAGCGGGACCTTGGAGAACTCCACCTCGCGCCCCCACGCGGACGCGCCCTCGCGGTACAGGCGCGCCGCCGAGCCCGCCGTGCCGGTCAGCCAGTACAGCGACACGTTGGTGAGGATGGCGTCGGCGTTCACGGCGCCGACGTTCTCGCCGTAGTCGTCGAACCATTCGAGGTTCCAGGCGAGCTGGCCGACCGGCGAGTCGGCGAGGGCGTACGCCAGGGTCTGCGGGCGCGTGGCCTGGATCGAGGCGTACCCCATCCGTTCGGTGTGCCAGCGGCGCAGCAGCGCCAGCCGGGCCTGCTCGGCCTCGGTCAGCCCCTCCAGGTCCGCCGCGTCGCCGGACGGGGCGACGCTGAAGGCGTTGACGTGCACCCCCGCGACGTGCTCGGGGTCGGCGCGCCCGACCTCCGGGGAGATCTTGCCGCCCCAGTCGCCGCCCTGCGCGCCGTACCGCTCGTACCCCAGGCGCCGCATCAGCTCCGCCCAGGCGCGGGCGATGCGCTCGACACCCCAGCCGGCCTCGGTGGTCGGGCCGGAGAAGGCGTACCCGGGGAGCGAGGGCGCGACCACGTGGAAGGCGTCGGCCGGGTCGCCCCCGTGGGAGCGCGGGTCGGTCAGCGGCTCGATGATCTCGAGGAACTCCGCCACCGAGCCGGGCCAGCCGTGCGTGACGATCAGCGGCAGCGCGTCCGGCTCGGGTGAGCGGACGTGCAGGAAGTGGACGTTCTGCCCGTCGATCGTCGTGGTGAACTGGGGGAACCCGTTCAGCCGGGCCTCCTGCGCCCGCCAGTCGTAGCCGGTCCGCCAGTATTCGGCCAGCTCCCTCACCCGTCCGGGCGAGACGCCGTACGACCATCCGGAACCGGGGGGCTCGTCGGGCCAGCGGGTGCGGGCGAGCCGGTCCCGGAGGTCGTCGAGCTGCTCCTGCGGGATGTCGACACGGAAGGGTCGGATGTCGTCCATGAGGGTGACGCTAGACGCCCATCCGGTCAGATTGCGGCCTGAATTCACTTTCTTCGACCTGCTCCAGGAAGGCGCGGACCTCGTCGGCCTCCGGGACTCCGAGCTCGCCGTAGAGACCGAGAGCGGCCCGCCCGTGCTCACGAGCCTGCTCCGGGCGCCCGAGCGCGAGGTGGGCGCGCGCCAGCCCGTCGTGAGCACGCGCCTGCTCCGGCCGGTTGCGCGTCAGGCCGGCGAGCGTGAGCGCGGCGGTGTGCTCCTCGACCGCCCGCGCCGGGTCGTCCGCGGCCTCGGCCAGCCCGTTGAGCGCGGCCGCCTCGTCGGCGGTGTTGCCGAGCCTGCGGCAGAGCGCCGCGGCCTGCTCGTGGCGGGTGCGCGCCTGGGCGAGATCGCCCTGGTGCCGGAGGACGACGCCGAGGTGGTCGAGGACCACCGCCTCCCCGGCCGGGTTGCCGACCTTGCGGTGGAGCGCCAGCGCCAGGTCGAGATGGCGCCGGGCCTCCTCGGGGCGGCCGGCCCGGTCGAGGACGAGCGCGAGGACGCCGAGCACCTGGGCCTCGCCCCAGGTGTCGGCGCCGATCCGGCTGAGGTCGAGCGCCTGGTCGAGGTACTGCTCCGCCTGCCTGTCCCGCCGCCGGCGCACGGCGACATTGCCCAGCGTGAGCAGCGCCCGGGCCCGCTCGTAGGCCTCCTCACACGCCTCGAGGGCCTGGTGAGCGTGCTCCTCGGCCTGCTCGTACTCGCCGAGCCGCCAGTAGGTCCACGCCAGGTCGGTCAGCGCCCGCGCCTGGACCTCGCGGTCGCCGAGCTTGCGGCTGCGCTGGAGCGCCAGGGTGTGCAGCGTGAGCGCGTCGTCGTGGTGCGCCTGCCGGTCGAGATAGGGGCGCAGCGCCAGGGCCAGCATCCCCAGGCAGATCTCGGGCCCGTGGACGGCGGTCGCGATGATGTTGGAGCGCTCGGCGTCGAGCCAGGCGATGGCCTCCGCGGCGTCCCGGATGGGCGCGATCGGGGCGGCCGGCTGTGGGATGCCCTCGCGCTGGGCGACGCTGTAGGGGTAGAGCCGGTCCATCGCCGCCCGGGAGCGGTGCAGGTAGTAGGTGAGCAGCCGCAGCACCGCGCCGTCGTCCTCGGCGATCGAACGGGCGTGCTCGCGGAGCAGGTCGTGGAAGGTGTAGCGGCCCGGTTCGAACTGCAGGAGCATGTGGGCGTCGAGAAGGCCTTCGAGGAGCTCCTCCGCCTCCTCCTCCGGGATGCCCGCGAGCGCGGCCGCGCCGCAGGCGTCGATGTCGCGCCCGGGCACCAGCCCGAGCAGGCGGAACATGCGCCGCTCGTCCTCATGGAGCTGTTCGTAGGAGAGGGCGAAGGCCGCCGACACCCCGTCCAGGAGCCGGCGATGGTCCCGCAGCCGGCCGGCCAGATAGGACACGCTCCAGCGCGGGCGGTGCTGGAGGCGGGCTGCCGAGATCCGGATGGCGAGCGGCAGGCGCCCGCACAGCCGCAGCACCTCGCGTACGGCGTCCGGCTCGTGGCGGGCGCGCTCACCGACGATCCGCTCGAACATCTCGGCGGCGTCCTCCTCCTCCAGCACGTCGACCGACAGCGCGTGGGCGCCGTCCAGGTCGACGAGCCGCCGCCTGCTGGTGATCAGGACCAGGGTGTCGGAGTGCCCCGGCAGCAGGGGGCGCACCTGCTCGGCGTCCAGGGCGTTGTCCAGTACGGCGAGCACGCGGCGTTCGGCCAGCTCGGCACGCCACAGGGCGCTCCGCTCGGCCGGGGTGACCGGGATGCGGTCCGCGGGCACCCCGAGCTGACGGAGGAGCGCCTCCAGCGCGGCGGCGGCGTCGACGGGCTCGCGGCCCGCGGTGTGGGCTTGCAGGTCGAGGAAGAGCCTGCCGTCCGGGTAGCGGGCGGCCAGCCGATGGGCCACGTGGACGGCGAGCGTGGTCTTGCCGATCCCGGCCATGCCGTCGATCGTGACGACCGCCGGCCCCTGGTGCGTGTCCACCAGCCGCTCCAGCTCGGCCGCGCGTCCGGAGAAATCGGGAATGTCGTAGGGCAAGGTGGAGCGGGGCGCCGGGGCGGACACCACCGGTGCCGCATCGGGCAGGCGCAGGGCCGGGTCGTCCGTCAGGACCGCCCGCTCCAGCTCGGTGAAGGCGTGCCCGGGGTCCAGCCCCTGTTCGTCCGCGAGAGCCGTACGGTAGGCGCGCGCCGCGGCCAGGGCGTCGGCCTGCCGCCCCGCCCGGTGCAGGGCCAGGACGAGGTGACCGTTGAGCTTCTCGCGGAGCGGGTTGGCGCTCACCTGGGCGGCGAGCTCGTCGAGCAGGGCGCCGTGCCGCCCGGCGGCGAGCTCGCCCTCCACCAGACGCTCGTACGCCGACAGCCGCCGGTCGTTCCAGAGCTCCCGGACGCCGCCGACGTAATGGGCGTGCACGTCCTCAAGCGCCTCGCCGCTCCACAGATCCAGGGCTCGGCGCAGCTCACCCGCGGCCACCAGATCGGTGAACTCCTGCGCGTCGACCTGCCCGGGCTCCGGCCGGGCGACGTAGCCGCCGGCCCGCGTCTCGAGGAGCCGTACGGCTCCCGCGCCCCGCAGCGCCTTGCGGATCGCGGTGATCGAGGCATGGATCTGCGATCGGGCGGTGTCGGGCCGGTCGTAGCCCCACATCGCGTCGCTCAGCCGCTCGATGCTGATCACCCGGCCGGCGTTGAGCAGAAGGTAGGCCAGCACAGCCCGGTGACGTGGGGCGATGCCCGTCAGCGGCACACCGTCGACGACCATCTGGACGGGGCCGAGAAGGGTGAAACGCAGCATCGTCCCCCCAATCACCATCGCATCGTGCGCCCATAGCGAATGTATCAATCCGTGCGGACACTCTGATCTCACACGAACCGAGACGGAGGAACACGATGGAAGCCCGGATGAAGAACCCCGCCACGATCATCCCCACCGCGATGAAGCCGATCATGGAGCTGATGAAGGCCGCTCAGTCGCAGGGTCTCCCCCAGGAGCTCATGGAGATGATCCACCTGCGGGTGAGCCAGATCAACGGCTGCAGCTTCTGCGTCGACGCCGGCCTGAAGAGCCTGCGCAAGCTGGGCGAGAGCGACGAGCGCATCGGCCTGGTCGCCGCCTGGCGGGAGGCTCCGTACTACACCGACGCCGAGCGGGCCGCGCTGGAGCTGGCCGAGGCCTCGACCCGGCTGTCCGAGAACGCCGGCGGCGTCTCCGACGAGGTCTGGAACAACGCCGCCGGCCACTTCGACGAGCGGCAGCTGGCCTCGATCCTGCTGATGACCGCCGTCACCAACCTCTTCAACCGCCTGAACGCCCCGATCCGGCAGGTCGCCGGCAGCTGGTGAACCCCCCGACCCCACGTACAGAAGGAGACACCGACATGTCCGTCGTCCGCTCGCACCGCTACTCCGTCGCCGGCGCCGACCTGGAGGAGTTCCTGGCCCGCCGCAGCTCGCTGATCGCGACCGTCCGGAAGGGACACCCCGGGCTCACCCACACCGTGCTGATCCGGCTCGAGGACGGCACCTACACCGACACCTGGCACTGGGAGACCACCGAGCAGCTGGGCGCCGCGCTCGCCGCCCTCCCCACCTTCCCGGAAGCACCGCTCACGATGGCTCTCACCAAGGACGGCACCGCCCTGAACGGCCAGGTCGTCGACGCGCACTGAGACCAGCTCGTCGCAGGCGCCCATCAGATCCCGACCTCGTTTCCCCGCTCACCCGGGGGAACGGAACGAGCGTCGCCCCGGCCATGAGGACGGCCGCGATGAGGAAGGCGTGCGGGACTCCCTGGGCGAGCCCGGCTCCGTCGCCCGGCGGAGCACCGCAGAGGGCCACCGTGATCACGACGCCGACGGCGGCGCCGAGGTTTCCGGCCGACTGGACCACCCCCGCCGCGCTTCCCGCCGTGGCCGGGGACGTCCCGGCCAGCGCGGCGGTCTCGCACGTCATCCAGATCAGCGGCGCCCCGGCCCCTGCCAGCGCCATGCCGGGCAGGAAGCCGCTCACATAGCTCGCGTCCGGGGTGATGCCGGACAGCAGCACCAGTCCCGTCCCGACCAGGAGACAGCCGAGGTGATAGGCGGCGCGAGGTCCGAGGCGGGCCAGGAGGCGCCGGTGGCTCCGGCCCGCCAGCACCACCCCGCCCAACGCGGGCAGCAGCGCGAACCCGCAGGTCCGGGCGTCGAGACCGTGGACCCCCTGGAGATAGAGGCTGCTGCCGAAGACGACAGGGCCGGTCGCGGCGGCCACCAGGAAGACACCTGCGCAACCGGAGATCAGCCCGCGCTCACGCATCAGGCCGCGAGGGAGGAGCGGGTGCGGGCTACGGGCCTGGACGGCCGCGAAGAGGGCCCCCTGGACGACGACCAGGCCGAAGGCGGCCCAGGTCACAAGGTCCCAGCCGCTGTCCGGAAGGCGTACCAGCGCGTGGGTGAGGACCAGCAGGCAGCCGATCAGAGCCAGAGCGCCGGGGATCTCCGCGAGGGAGCCTCCGGCACGCGTCCGCCGGGACAGGCTCCGCCAGGCGACGGGCCAGACCGCGACGACGAGCGGGAGGTTGAGGTAGAACGCCGCCCGCCAGCCGAGATCGCTCACCACCAGGCCGCCGAGGACGACTCCGCAAACAGTCCCCGCGCCGCCGACGCCGACCCAGGTGGCCAGGGCTCTGGCCCGCTGGGCCGGTGTGGACGCCGCGCCGGCCAGGGCCGCCATCGCGGCGGGGACCAGCAGGGCCGCGGCCACGGCCTGGGTGGCGCGGGCCGCGATCAGGAACCCCGCTGTGGGCGCCGCACCGCAGGCGGCGGACGTCGCGGCGAAGCCGGCCAGGGACACGAGGAACAGTCGCCGCGCGCCCAGGTGGTCGGCCAGCCTGCCACCGAGCACCTGCAACCCGCCGACGACCAGCACGTAGATGTTGGTGACCCATTGGGCGGTCGCGAGGGTCATCGCGAGATCGCGCTGGATGTCCGGGATCGCCAGGGACACGATGCCGCCGTCGGCGTTGGCGAGGAACGGCGCCAGGGCGAGCAGCGCCACCGCGGGCCGCCGGACCGGTACCGGTGACCGAGGAGAGCCGAGCGGAGGGCAGGTGGGGGCGGCCATCAAGGCTCCTGGAAGAGGCGGGCGACGGGAGACCCGACCGGGCCGGGCACGGCGCGAGCCTGGGTCAAGGAGGGTGAAAAGGGGCCACAGCACGCGGAAGGGGCCTCCGCCGTTCGGAGAAGGCCCCTTCCGTGCCGGTCACAGCTCCCTCGAGGGAAGCCGGAGTCAGAGCTCCTTGAGGAAGCCCCCGTCGACGGCGACGTCCGCGCCGGTGGTGGAGGCCGAGCGCGGGGAGGCCAGCAGGGCCACCATGTCGGCGATCTCCTGCGGGTCGACCAGGCGGCCGGTGACGAGCTTCATCATCTGCGGCGCGACCGTGTCCAACACGGCGTCCCGGTCGGTGCCGGCCTGGGCGGCGATGATGTCGGCGGCACCGCCCTCCTCGGTCCACCACGCCGTCCGCACCGGCCCCGGCGAAACGGTGTTCACCCGGATGCCCTGCGGGCCGTACTCCTCCGACAGCGCCTTGGTCAGCGTGTTCAGGCCCGCCTTGGCCGCGTTGTAGTCGACGTTCATCGGCGCGGGCTGCCGGGCGAGGACCGAGGAGACGTTGACGATCGAGCCACCGCCGCGGGCGAGCAGCTCGGGGATGGCCGCGCGGATCGCCCGGACCACGGAGAACAGGTTGAACTCGAACATCTCCCGCCAGTCCGCGTCGCTCGGCGTCTGGAAGCCGAACCGCGGCAGCTTCACGCCGGGGGGCGGCCCGCCGGCGTTGTTCACCAGGATGTCCAGGCCGCCGAACCGCTCGACGGCGTGCGCCACCGCCTGGGCCGGCGCGTCCGCGTCCATCAGGTCGACGGCCGCGTGGTGGAGGCTCGGCCCGGCCAGCGCGTCCAGCTCGGGGCTGCTCTTACGGGAGGCGGCCACCACCCGCACGCCCTCCTCCAGCAGTGTGCGGACGACCGCCAGGCCGATGCCCTTGGAGGCGCCGGTGACGACGGCGACCTTGCCGGAAAGCTGCAGATCCATCGAATCTTTCCCTTCGTTCGCTTGTGGTGACGAAGGTATTCGGACGGAGCGTGCGACCACCGGCTGGAATCAGACCACCGATTGTGGAGGGTTTCGGACGTGGTTCACGAACGCAGGAAGGGCCCGCGCGCGGGGACTTTCTAGGCCGGCTGGGTTATCTGGGGGGAGGTGCCCGTCATGGCCGCGAGGGTCTCGTACATGTGGCGGCGCAGCTCCTCGAGGCGGACCTCCAGGATGAACGAGGCGATCTGGGGGTTGTTCTCGATCATGTCGCGCAGCCCGCTGCCGCCGGGGCCGTGGACGAAGCTGTGACGGACGACCGTCTGCTCCGGTGAGGCGCCCGGCAGCAGGTCGTAGCGCCAACTCGAGGAGGGCCGGTCCGGGTCGTCGCGGCCGTCGAGGACCAGCCAGGCGAACGAGGACGGCCGCTGGGCCTCCGTCACCACGCAGGTGACCGACCACACCATGTCCTGCCTGCGGTTACGCGCCTCGAAGCGCTGTCCCTCGCGCAGGGCGGGCGCGCCGAGCCAGGCGGCGTACTCGCACTCCGGGCTCCACTCCCCCAGCCGCGGCACGGACGTTATCAGGTCCCAGAGCCGCTCCGGCGGCAGGTCGACGGTGGCCTCCAGGTCGACCCGTGCCCCCGTGACGCCGTAGTCCTCCATGCCGACCTCCGCGATGCCGTGGCACTCCACGCCGTGCCTTCCGCCGATCGCCTCCCAGAATGGACCATCGGCCCCGGCGCGGACATACCCCTAGTCTCGCCCTCCGGGAGTTAGGGGTGCGCCGGACCCGAAGCGCGTGTCCGCCGTCGTGGCGGCCGTGACGAGTCCGGACGCGGCCTCCGCTGTTCTGGCTGTGAGTCGAGGGTCAGGGGCGGCGCGCGGCCCAGACGGTGCGTTCGGTGCGTACCGAGAGGTCGTCGCGGCGCAGGATGCTGTGGGGGCTGCCGGTGTCGAGCAGCCGGTCGAGCGCGGCGAGGTCTTCGCCCGGGAGCGCTTCGGCGGCGGCGCCGCGGATGCGCCGAAGGGCGCCCAGGGCGTAGTGGCCGACGGCTTCGGAGCGGGCACCGTCGATGTTCACGGTGATGGTGCGCTCGCCGTCGAGGGCGAACCCGGCGGCGGTGAGCATCGGACCCCAGTCGGCGCCGCGGTAGGGCACGTGTTCGGCGTGGAAGCGGTCGGTCGCCGCGTGACAGCGATCTTCCAGGCCGGGCCGGTCTTCGGGGGCGCCTTCCGGCAGGAAGCGGGGGAACCCCGCCAGCTCGACGACGGCGAACAGGCCGCCGGACGGGAGCATGTCGTGGACGTTGCGCAGGGCGTGGCCGGGGTCGGCCATGTGGTGCATCGAGGCCGAGGCCCAGACCAGGTCCGGCGTGCCGAGGTCGGGCCAGCGGGCGGCGTCGAGGTCGGCCTGCACGGTGCGCACACGGTCGTCCGCATCCTGGGCGCGCAGCTTCTGCCGCAGGCGCTGAAGGTGTCCGGGCGAGGCGTCGACGGCGATGACGTGAGCCTCGGGGAAACGGTTCAGAAGGGCGAAGGTGCCCGCTCCCGTGCCGCAGCCCAGGTCGACGATCCGGCGCGGGCTGGTTCTCAGGGGCAGCCATGCGGTGATGGCGGCGATGTGCTCGGCGAGGACCTCCGCGTCCAGGTCGAGGATCTCCGCCTGGCCGGCGTCGTCCTGGTGGTGGCCGTGGTGAGGGGTCTGCGGGTGTGCGTGGGTCATGCCGTCAACCTAAGACCGGTTTGCTCGAACGGCACGATGGCTCCCGGAACACGCAAGAGATCGGCGCGTGGCGGTGCCCGGCGCGCAAGGCGCACCGGCACCGAGGGTGCGCCTCGCGGTCATTCGCCGATGCCAGGAGTGTCGCGCTGGTGTCCGCGGCGGGCGTCGCGGTCGAAGATGCCCAGAATCTCGCATGGTCCGCCTTCGGCGCCGATGGCGTGCGGCATCATGGTCGGGAACTCGGCGGCCTGGTTGGTCTCCAGACGGAAGCGCCGGTGACCCAGCATGAGGATCGCGGTGCCGGAGAGCACGACAAGCCACTCCCGGCCGGGGTGGGCACGCATGCGGGCGGGATTGTCGGGCGGCGGCTCGGTCATGCGCTGGCGTACGACGCTCATGCCGGGGTCACCCTTCACGGGCCAGCGCATCAGGCCGTGGGCGCCGTCGACCATCGGGCTGGTGACGACGTCGTCGGTGGCGGTCTCGACGAGCTGGTCGAGGGTGGTGTCCAGCGCGCGGGCGAGGGTGACGAGCTGGTCCAGGGCGAGGCGGCGCTGACCGTTCTCGATGCGGCTCAACGAGGACTGGCTGAGGTTGGCGCGGGTCGCCAGTTCTTCCAGGGACCAGCCTTGGGCGACCCGCAGGGCGCGGATGCGTCTGCGCACGAGGCCGTCCAGCTCTCCATCTCCTTGCGTCATGCGCAACACCGTATGCCCTCTTCGCAAGCACGGTGAATTCCGCGTAACGCCCCCGCCGAACGCACCGAGGGCCTGGAGGCCTGAAGCCGCCGTTCGGAGGTCAGCGGCTCAGCGTGCGCATCTGCGCGGCGGCGTACCGCTCGCCGGAGGCGACGCCCGGAGGGGCGACGGCGTCGATGGCGGCCAGGTCGTCCGGGGTGAGGGTGATCTCCGCCGCGGCCGCGTTGGCCTCGAGGTACGCCCGCCGCTTGGTGCCGGGGATCGCCACCACGTCGTCCCCCTGCGCGAGCACCCAGGCCAGCGCCAGCTGTGAGGAGGTGACGCCCTTGGCGTCGGCGAGCACGCGCAGGCAATCGACCACGGCGAGGTTGCGCGCGAAGTTGTCCCCCTGGAAGCGCGGGAAGAAGAAGCGTCTGCGGTCGTCCTCGGGCAGGTCGTCGACGCTGCGGATGGTGCCGGTGAGGAAGCCCCGGCCGAGCGGGCTGTAGGCGACGAAGCCGATGCCGAGCTCCCGGGTGGTGGCCAGGACGCCGTCGCCCTCGACGTCCCGCGTGAACAGGGAGTACTCCGTCTGCACGGCGGCGAGGGGGTGGACGGCGTGCGCGCGGCGGATCGTGGCGGGCGCGGCCTCGGAGATGCCGAGATGGCGGACCTTGCCCTCGGCGACCAGTTCCGCCAGCGCGCCGAAGGTCTCCTCGACGGGGACGTCCGGGTCGACGCGGTGCTGGTAGTAGAGGTCCACGTGGTCGACGCCGAGACGCTTGAGGGAACCGTCGAGCGCCTGGCGGAGGTACTCGGGGCGGCCGTTGACGCGGCCGGTGATCATGCCGTCCTCGACCTCGTTGCCGAACTTCGTGGCGAGCACCACCTCGTCGCGGCGCCCCGCGATCGCGCGGCCGACGAGCTCCTCGTTGGTCCACGGCCCGTACATGTCGGCCGTGTCGAGGAAGGTGATGCCGAGGTCGAGCGCGCGGTGGATGGTGGCCGTGGCCTCCTTCGCGTCCGCGGGGCCGTAGGCCACGCTCATCCCCATGCAGCCCAGGCCTTCCGCGGAGACGCGGAGGCCCTGGCCGCCCAGGCGGCGCTGTCTCATTGCTGAACTCCCCAAATCGATATATCGACGGTCCGTCCCTTGCGGAGGGTGACGGCCGCTTGGTCCCGCTGCTCACGATCTTCGCTCCTGCTCGCGCCTTCGCGCCACCGACCCGCCGCTCACCTGCACGGGGAGGTACGGCCGCCGCCCGAGTGGGGACGGCGGCCCTGTCTAATTGCCTCGCTCCGCTCGGCGGCGAGGGGCGCTCCTTGAGGCGGCGGCCTTCGTCGTCGTCCGGGCTCGTACCTCACCCTCCCTCCTCCTCAGACCACCGCCGCGCCCGTGCTTGACTGCCTCGCCTTCGCTCGGCGGCGAGGGGCGCTCCTTGAGGCGGCGGCCTTCGTCGTCGTACGGGCTCGTACCTCACCCTCCCTCCTCCTCAGACCACCGCCGCGCCCCTCGCTGGTTTAATGGCCTCGCGGGTCAGCAGTACTGCGATTGCTTGCCGATGATGCGGTAGACGCAGTCGGAGTACTCCAGGAACCGCAGTACCGCCTCCTTGTTGCGGGTGGTCTGCGGCACGATCTGCTCGTCCGGCGGGTAGAAGCCCGGCGAGCCGTTCTTCGGGTACATCTCGAAGGTGAAGCTGAAGATCTTGTAGGTGCCCCACAGCCAGTCGTCGATGGAGCCGTCGGTGATGTAGAGGTCGCTGGCCTGCTCGGGCGTGTAGCCGTTGGTGCTCGCCATGTTCCGCCCGAGGGCGGCGAAGGCGTCGTGGTCGTCCTGGGTCATGCCGGGCGCGGTGTCGCTGTAGGTGTAGCCGTACGGCCACAGGACCAGCTCGCTGTAGGTGTGCCAGTCGATGTTCGTCTTGATCTGCTGGACACCGCCGACGACCCGGCCGCGCACGAAGTCGGCGACCGCCTTCACCTCGGGCGCCGATTCGGCGGCGGACCCGCGGTAGGTCTCGCTGGAGGTCGAGCCGGAGGAGCCGCCGCAGCAGCCCCACTTGAAGGCCCAGTTGCGGTTGAGGTCGGTGCCGACGTAGGACGAGCCGGAGTTCGGCTGGCGGTTCTTGCGCCAGGAGCGGTAGGAGCCGCTGGCGATGTCGTACTCGCCGCCGTCGGGGTTGACGTCGGGCAGGATCCAGATCTCCCGGCTGTTCACCAGGCCGGTGATCCTGCTGTCGGACCCGTAGCCGCTGGTGAACAGGTTGAGCAGGTAGAGCGCCATTTCGACGGTCAGGTGCTCACGGGCGTGCTGGTGGGCGGTGAACAGCACCTCGGGTTCGTTCTCGTCGGTCGCCACGTTGTCGCTGATCTTCACACCGACCAGGTCGCGGCCTCCGTAGGAGGTGCCGTAGCTGAACTTCTTGGCGATGGACGGGTACTGCGCCACCACCCGGTTCACCTCTGCCGTCATCTCGGCGTAGTTGTGGTAGCCGGAGTCGGCGGGCGGGAAGTCCTGCGGCTTGGGCAGGGTCGGGGACAACGGACGGGCGATGCGGGTGACCGTGTAGCCGAGACTCTTGATCTCGGCGATCTCGGTGTCCGACGCGGTGACCACGATCGATGTGGCCTCCACCTCGTCGATCGCGGCTCCGGTGCGCGCGATCGCGGTCCTCTGCTGGGCGGTGCTCGGCCCCTGGACGCGGTACTGGTGGCCGGAGGGCGGCTCCGCGGAGGCCCCGGCGCCGGTGATCCCGCCGGCGCACAACAGCGCCAGGATCGCCAACGCGACGAGCAGACGACGTCTCACCTGTTCCTCCCTTGGGCGCGCGCTGCTGGGGGTTTGGCACGCGCCTGCACTGAGAGTCAGGTCAACGGTCGGAAGTTTGAAGGCCCAAATTTCACGACTTGTGGGGATCGGACCCGGCGAACACCAGGGGGAACAGATCGGGCAACTAATCGCAGAACCATGATTAACACGCGTCGTGGGGGTAACACACTGCCGACCAGACCAGCGGCCCGCACGACGGCCCCGACAGAACCGCCAAGGAGAACCACCCATGGCCCTCCCCGTCCTCACCCCCGAGCAGCGCCAGGCCGCCCTCGTCAAGGCCACCGAGGCCCGTCAGGCCCGCGCCGCGCTCCTCGCCCAGCTCAAGAAGGGCGACCTCACCCTCGCCCAGCTCTTCGAGCGCGACGACGACACCGCGAAGAAGATCAAGGTTTCCCAGGCGCTCCGCGCCCTGTCCGGCATCGGCCCCACCAAGGCCGCCGCGCTGATGGAGCGGGCCGGGGTCGACGACAAGCGGCGCGTCGGGGGCCTCGGCGTCCAGCAGCGCCGCAAGCTCGTCGAGGCCGTCTCGTCCTGAGCGTCCGGGGGCGGGGGGACGGACGGCTCCCCCCGCCCGGGGCGGCATTTCCCCGAGGATCGTGAGCGCATAGTCTCCCCATAACGACATCGCTGCGGGAGGCGACCTTTGAGCAAGCTCACGGACGACGAGCGCCGGGACCTGGCGGACATCCTGTCGAGTCCCGAGCTGAACCACCCGCGGGTCCACGCCGACCGCGAGGTGGGCCAGCAGCTCGCCGACTTCTTCCGCAAGGACATGCCCGACGTCGACGAGGTCGTGATCGGCCGGGTCTTCCTCAGGGCCGCCGTCACCATGACCCAGCTCGGCGACGCCGGCATGCCGCTGGAGCAGATCGCCAACATCTTCACCCTGAGCGCCGTGGACCTGACCGCGCTGGAGCTCGCGCGGGAGGTCTAGACGGCCCCGTGACGGCAAAGCGCCCGGCCCCCGAGGTCCGGGGGCCGGGCGCGTCGCCGGTGACTCGAGAACTAGCGGACGACCCTCACGAAGTCGGTCGCCTGCGACCCGTACAGGCCGCGCGAGCCCTCGAAGACCACCTTCCAGGTGCCGGACCAGTAGGCCGGGATCTTCGTGTAGAAGCTCCCGTCCGGGTTGGTCTGGATCGTGTCGACGTACTCCCAGCGGCCACCGTGGGCGCGCTGGAAGTACACCTTGATGTCCTGCCAGCCGAGGTTACGCCAGTTGTGCCAGCGGTAGTCGTCGCGGCAGTGGTTTCCGCCCACGACGTAGGCGTCACCGTCCCACCACCAGTCTCCGTAGCAGCGGGCGACCGCGAGCGTGCCCTCGAGGGACAGGTTGCGGCCCTTCCTGACCGGCTCGGGGCTCGCGTCGAACTCGATCCGCGTCGCGCGCGGACCGTGAGGACGGTGGCCCTCCACGTGCTTCACCCAGAACGAGGACTTGGCCCTGACGACCGTGCCATCCTGGCCGGTCGCCTCGACGTAGACGTTCCACTTCCCGTCCGGATCGTGCCGGTCGAGAACGATCGTCTTGTCCCAGGTCTTCCAACCGCTGGACTTGGTGGACGTCGCCTTCGCCGCGCCGGCGCAGGGGTTGCAGTCGGACTGACCGCCGCCCTGTCCCGTCGGGTCGAACTCGATCTTGACGTCCTCCGCGCCGACGGTGTTGACCGTGGCCGTGACCGCAACGTCATCGTTGCCGCGGATGACCACCGGGTCGGGGGTCACCCTGACGGACTCGATGCTGACCGCGTCCGGCGCCGTGTCGGCCAGCGCCGGAGCCGCCACGGATAGCGCCGAGGCGCCCATGGCGGCCGCTACCAGAGCGGTAGCGATGCGCTTCATCATGCGGAACTTCCTCTCCCCGTAGAGAAAGGCATACCAATGGGGGTGTGCCTACTTACTAGATGTCTTGAGCGGGTGGAAAGTTGCACGATACGAGCGAAAAAAATGATTACAAATTGGACACTTTGTCCGAGCAGTGCCGGAAATAAGGGGATTTGTCCTAATATCTAGAGATATGTCGGCCCGATGTGGCCGAACCCGCGTAATACCGCGTCCCGCGGTAGACGACCCGCCATACGCCTCGCGCGCGCCTGACCCGGCGGTGGAAATACCCATCTCGATCGGTTCCAGTCCTCGCCACGCTTTTCCAGTTTCGCGCCCCGCGCTCGCGGAACTGCACGGTCACGCGCTGCCCGGGGAACGACCAGTAATCGAACCTGCCGGCGGGATCGACCCGCAGCAGCATCCCGCTGACCCGTACGAACCTCCTCGGCCGTTTCCGTGTCCGGGTCACCCGGACCCCGCTGAACCTGGTCGCCTTTCTGAGCAGGAAGGTCGCCGACGCCGTCGCGGTGGCGCCCCCGGCGTCGCGCGCGGTCGCGACGACCCGCCAGCGGCCCGAGGGGTACCAGCGGGTCAGGCCCACCGGCGGATCGAACCGCCACACCTCCCACGCCGGCGCCGGCCGGGCCTGGACGGCCACCGGCACCACGGCGACGGGCGGCACGGCCGTCCCCTCCGGCCCTCGCCCCCCTCCGCGGCCGTACCCGTCGTCAGGGACCCGGCGGTGCCTCTCCCGGCCTCCGCGCCTCCCCGGGGCCGGGTGCCTCCGGGCGGCCTTGTGGCCGCCTCGCGCACGCCGCCGGTGCCCGGCCGGCTCCACCCGCAGGGTCACCCCGTCGCGCCCGGCGGCTCCCCGGGCGACGACCTCCACCACCAGCCTCACCGCCCCCCGGGGCCCGGCCACCGGGGAGCGGGGCCGGACCTTGACCGACCTGATCGCCGGCCGGTCCGGCGCCGGGGCGGCCGCGCGGGCCTGCGGGACGCGGGAGGCGAGGCAGGGGGCCGCCTCCGCCAGGACCGTGAGCGCCGCCAGCACTGCCACCGGCGACGCGAGCAAACGTCTCATGGTCATGGGTGGACGCTAGGGACCGGCCGGTAACGGCCGGTCCCCGACACGCTCCTCCCCCGGCAAAGCGCGCCCCGGCGTCAGGCCGTGCCCGCACGCGGGCCCGCCGGTCAGCCCGCGTACATCGAGTCGATCACGTCGGCGTACTTGGCGTGGATGACGCGGCGCTTGAGCTTGAGGCTCGGGGTGAGCTCCTCGGTCTCGGGGGTCCACTCCCCCGGCAGCAGCCGCCACCTCTTCACCTGCTGGACGCGGGCGAGCTTGGCGTTGGCGACGGCGACGGCCTCCTCGACCTCCTTCAGCACGTCGGGGTGCTCGGCGAGGTCGGCGAGGGAGGAGAACCCGATGCCCCGGGCGCGTGCCCACGCCGGGGCGACCTCGCCGTCGAGGGTGAGGACCGCCACGACGTACGGCCTGCGGTCGCCGTACGCGAGCGCCTGCCCGACGAGCGGGTGCTCCTTGAGGTGGTTCTCGGTGTTGGCCGGGGAGATGTTCTCGCCCCCGGCGGTGATGATCAGCTCCTTCTTCCGGTCGACGATGCCGACGAAACCGTCCTCGTCGATGGAGCCGATGTCGCCGGTGTGCAGCCAGCCGTCCTCGTCGATCAGGTCGGCCGTCGCCTCCGGGCGGCGCAGATAGCCGTGGGTGTTGGCCGGGCTGCGGGTGAGGATCTCGCCGTCGGGGGCGATCCGTACCTCGACACCCGGCGCGGAACGGCCGACCGTGCCGAGTTTGAACCCGTCGTTGCTGTTGGCGGTGAACGCGCCGCTGGTCTCGGTCATGCCGTACACGTCGAGGATCCGCAGGCCGAGCCCGGCGAAGAAGCGCTGCACCTCGGCGGGCATCGGGGCGGCCGCGGAGGCGAGCCAGCCGGCGTCCCCGAATCCGATCATGGAGCGGACGACCGACAGCAGGGCCGCGTCGGCCCGCTCGTACGCCTCCACCACCTCCGGGGCCGGGACCCGGCCGTACTGGGTGCCCTCGATGTAGGCGAGGCCGGCGGCCATCGCGGCGCGGACGCTCTCCTGCTGCTCCTCGGGCTGGGCGCCGAGCAGCGCCTGCAGGCGGGCCATCATCTTCTCCCAGACCCTCGGCACGCCGAAGAACAGCAGCGGCCTCACCTCGGCGAGCACGCCGCCGAGCCGGGCGAGGTCGGTGCAGAAGTGCACGTGGTAGACCTTGAACAACGGCAGGTAGAGGCTGAGCACCCGCTCGGCGATGTGGGCGTAGGTCAGGTAGGAGATCTGCGACCCGTGGGCGGGGAGATCGGTCATGCGTTCGGTGGCGAGCACCTCGTAGAAGATGTTGCGGTGGGTCAGCGGCACGCCCTTGGGGTCGCCGGTGGTGCCGGAGGTGTAGAGCACGGTCAGCACGTCGTCGGCGGTGACGGCGGCGGCGCGGGCCTCCACCTCGGCGGGGCCGGCCGCCAGGGCGTGCTCGCCGAAGGCCAGGAAGTCGTCCCAGCTCATGAAGAGCTCGCCCTCGGGCGCGCCCTCCAGCACGATCACCTTGCGCAGGCCGGGCAGCCGGCCGAGGACCGGCTCCCAGCGGGACAGCTCGGCGGGGCCGCCCAGCACCGCGATCTTCGCCTGGACGTCTCGCGCGACGAAGGCGACCTGCTCGGGGGCGAAGGTGGCGTACACCGAGCACGGCACGCCGCCGGCGTGCACCGCGCCGAGGTCGGCGAGCACGTGCTCGCTGCGGTTGACCATCATGAGCGCGACGGCCTCGCCCGGGGCGAGGCCGAGGGCGGCGAACCCGGCGGCGATGGCGAGCACCCGCCGCCGCGCCTGCGCGTAGGTCAGGGTGTCCCAGCCGCCCCCTTCGGCGGCGTCGGAGTAGGCGGGCGCGTCGGGATGCCGCTCGGCCGTCAGTTTCAGCTGCTCGCAGATCGTGCGGTCGCCGATCTCTCGCTCGATGTCGGAACGTTGCGCGAGGACGGTGGGATCGGCCATGTAACGCCTCCAGAATGCACCGGCGTGCTGGGGTGGCCTGCATCGCATCACACGCCCTGAACCGGGAACAAGACCCGGAAAGGGAGAAGATCCGCCGTCCTCGCCGCCCGAGGGCCGGGTGAGCGCCATCGTTACCGATGGGGCCGCTGATCACCGGCCTGGTCGCGGATTCGGCAGGAAACGGCTTTTCGACTACATATGACGGGCAGTTCACCCGGCGAGTCAACGAAGAGGTGGACCGGCATGGTCCCACAGACCGAGCCGCGAGCGCCGGAAAAGACGATCTTCGGACATCCACGCGGCATCGTCACGCTGTTCCTCACCGAGATGTGGGAGCGCTTCAGCTTCTACGGCCTTCGGGCCATTCTGTTCTTCTTCCTCACCGCCACCGTGGCGGGCGGCGGCCTCGGGCTGCCCAAGCCCACCGCGACGGCGGTCGTCGGCGTGTACGGCGCGCTGGTCTACCTGCTGACCCTGCCGGGCGGCTGGATCGCCGACCGCCTGCTCGGCCCGCGCAGGGCCGTGCTGCTCGGCGGCGTCGTCATCATGCTCGGCCACATCTCCATGGCCGTCCCGCTGCGGGGGCCCGCCCTCATCTGGCTCGGCCTCGCGCTGATCGTGGCGGGCACCGGGCTGCTCAAGCCGAACATCGCCACCATGGTCGGCCGCCTCTACCCCGAGGGCGACAACGCCCGCCGGGACGCCGGATTCTCGATCTTCTACCTCGGCATCAACCTCGGCGCGTTCGCCGCCCCGTACGTCGTCAGCAACCTGGCCAAGGACGGCCGCTGGCACCTCGGCTTCGGCGCGGCGGCCGTCGGCATGGCGCTCGGCCTGACCCAGTACGTCCTCGGTGGCCGGCACCTGCGGGGCGTCGGTGACACGCCCGGCCACCGGCTGACGCCGGAGGAGCGCCGGCATTTCGGGCTGATCGCCGCCGCGGGCCTGGCCGCCGCGGCGCTGGGGCTGGGGGTGTGGGCGGCGAGCGGCACGCTGACGGTCGACCGGTTCACCGTCGTCCTGACCGTGCTGACGATCGTGGTCCCGGCCGCGTACTTCGCCTACATCCTGCTCGGCAGCCACAACCTGACACCGTCCGAGCGATCGAAGATGAAGGCCTACATCTGGCTGTTCGCGGCGGCGTCGATCTTCTGGATGCTCTACGACCTGGCCCCGACCGTCCTGAACGACTTCGCCGCCACGAAGACCGATCTGCACCTGTTCGGGCGGCCGATCACGGCGGCCACCACGCAGTCGTTCAACCCACTGCTCATCATGATCTTCGTGCCGATCTTCGCGGCACTGTGGGTGCGGCTGGGCGATCGGGTCGGGGCGGCCCAGAAGTTCGCCTTCGGCCTGTTCATGATCGGCCTCAGCTTCGTGGTGATGGCGGTCGCGGCCGGACTGGCCGAGCAGTACAAGGTCTCGGTCTGGTGGCTCTTCCTGGTGTACCTGATCCAGGTGTTCGGGGAGCTGTCGCTGAGCCCGGTCGGCCTGTCGGTCACCGTGGAGCTCGCGCCCGCGGCCTTCCGGAGCCAGATGCTGGGCGTCTGGTACCTGTCGTTCGCCGTCGGGGACGGGGTCGGCGGGCAGACCGCGCGCCTGCTGACGCACATGTCGCAGCCCGCGTACTTCCTCACGCTGGCCGCCGTCGCCCTGGCCGCCGCCGCCGTCCTGATCGCCTTCGCCCGCAGGCTGCGGGTCCTGATGGGCGAGATCTGACGACGGCCGTCACAGGGTGGGCGTCAACGGCTCCCGCACGCGGGGCTCGTAGGCCGGGGCGGGCGCGCCGAGCGAGCGCGCGGCGGCCAGGCGCTGCACGGCCTCGGTCAGCAGCTGCGGCGGCATGGTGAACGGCAGGCGCAGATAGCGCTCGAGGGTGCCGTCGACGCCGAACCACGGGCCCGGCGCGAGCCGTACGCCTCGCGCGGCCGCGGCGTCGGCCAGGGGGGTGGCGACGGGTGAGTCGAGGCGGACCCACAGGTATCCCCCGCCCGCCGGGACGGTGAACTCCCACTCGGGGATGCGCTCGCGCAGCGCCTCCACCAGCGTCGAGCGCGACGCCGCGAGCAGGCGGCGGCGCTCGGCCCTCGCCTCCTCCACGCGGCCCAGCAGATGGGCGACGGTGAGCTGCTCCAGCAGCGGGGCGGCGATGTCCACGGCGGCGCGCAGCACCGCCAGTCTGCGGATCAACGCGGTGGTGGCGCGGATCCAGCCGATGCGCAGACCGCCCCACCACAGCTTGGAGGACGACCCGATGCTGATCACCCGGCCGTCGGTGTCGAAGGCGGCCACCGGCGAGGTGCGCGCCTCGTCGTCGATGGCGAGCTCGGCCCAGCTCTCGTCCACGATCAGCGTGGTGTCGTAGCGGCGCGCGGCACCGGCCAGCGCGGCGCGGTCGGCGTCCGCCATCAGGCGGCCGGTGGGGTTCTGGAAGTCGGGGATGAGGTACGCCAGCCGCGCCGCCGACTGCCGCATGGCACAGGTCACCAGGTCCATGTGCCATCCGTCGTCCTGGATGCCCACCGGGACGATGCGCGCCCCGCGCAACCGGACGGCGTCCAGCGCGTGCGGGTAGGTCGGCGACTCGACGAGCACCGGGTCGCCCGGACCGGCGAGGAGCGTCGTCACCAGGTGGAGGGCGTGCTGGGCGCCCGCGGTGACGAGGATCTGGTCGGGCCTGGTCGCGACGCCGCGCGCGTCGTAGCGGGCGGCGATCGCCTCGCGCAGCGGCGCGAGGCCGACCGGCTCGTACCCGATGCCGAGGCCGTAGCGGGGGTAGGCCTCCACGGCGGCGGCCATGGCCTCCGGCAGCAGCGAGGAGGCGGGCGAGGCCGCGCAGTGCAGCGGGATCAGCCCGTCGTCGCGCGGGGCGATCCAGGGGTTGTCGGCGCCGAGGGCTCCCGGGTCGGGCAGGGCGGTCCAGCTTCCCGCGCCCTGGCGGCTGTCCAGGTAGCCCTGCTCGCGCAGCCGGTCGTAGGCGGTGGTGACGGTCGTGCGGCTGACGCCGAGCGCCTCGGCCAGGTGCCGCTCGGCCGGCATGCGCACCCTGATGGGCAGCCGCCCGTCGAGGATCAGCCCGCGGACGGCCTCGGCGAGGGCGCGGTAGTACGGCCGGGCCCCCGGCGGCACGTCGACGAGCTTGGCCAGCTGTGGCCCGCTCAGGTAGCGCTCCATCAGGCCACTTTCTCTGATTGGCCCTTTATAGGCAAGCCAATGGCATCAGAGCATTACCTGCACTATGAGTGAGATATCCCTTCCGAGCCTCGGTTCGTTCCCCAGCCGCCTCCTCCGCCTGTACGCCGGGCTCGCACTGTACGGGGCCGGGATCGGGCTCCAGGTCGAGTCGGGGCTCGGCAACGACCCCTGGGACGTGTTCCACCAGGGGCTCTCCATCCGCACCGGCTGGTCGATCGGCACCTGGATCATCGTCGTCGGCGCCCTGGTGATGCTCTTCTGGATCCCCCTCCGGCAACGTCCGGGGATCGGCACGATCAGCAACATCGTCCTCGTCGGACTCTCGGCCGACGCCACCATCTGGCTCGCCCCGACGCCGGGCCACCTCGCGGCGCGCTGGCTCTACCTGGTCACCGCCGTCGTGCTCGTCGCGGCCGCCACCGGCCTGTACATCGGCGCGGGCCTCGGCCCCGGCCCGCGCGACGGGCTGATGACCGGCCTCAACCGGCTGGGGCTGTCGATCCGCCTGGCCCGCACCGTCATCGAACTGACCGTGCTCGCCACCGGCTGGCTGCTCGGCGGCACGGTGGGCGTGGGCACCGTCGTCTTCGCCGTCACGATCGGCCCCCTCACCCAGTTCTTCATGCCGCTCATGCGTCCCCGCCCCCACCGATCTGCGGAATCCGCGTAGGCGTACTAGCGTGACGGGCATGCGGATCGAGGACTACGCCATGATCGGCGACATGCAGTCGGCCGCCCTGGTCGGCCGTGACGGTTCCATCGACTGGCTCTGCCTGCCCCGTTTCGACTCCCCCGCCTGCTTCGCGGCGCTGCTGGGGGAGGAGCGCAACGGCCACTGGTGGATCGGCCCCGCGGGGCCCGGCCGGCAGCTGAGCACCAGGCGCCGTTACCGCGAGGGCACGCTGATCCTCGAGACCGAGTGGGACACCGAGAGCGGCACGGTCCGGGTGACCGACTTCATGCCGCCCCGGCAGGCCAACCCCGACCTGGTGCGCATCGTGGAGTGCGTCGCCGGCAGCGTCGAGATGGCCACCGAGATCCGCATCCGCTTCGACTACGGCCGTATCGTGCCCTGGGTCCGCCGCAGCAACGGCCTGCTGCAGGCGGTCGGCGGGCCCGACTCGGTCTGGGTGCACTCCCCCGTGCCGCTCCAGGGCGGCGACTACGCCCACAAGGCGACCTTCCGGCTGTCGGCGGGCGACCGCATGCCGTTCGTGTTCACCTGGCACCCCTCCCACTCCTCGGTCCCCGAGCAGATCGACCCGATCGTGGAGCTGGCGGAGACCGAGGCGATCTGGAAGCGGTGGTCGGCCCGGTGCGAGCCGCGCACCGAGCAGCAGTGGGAGGAGCCCGTGCTCCGCTCGCTGATCACCCTGAAGGCGCTGACGTACGCCCCCACCGGCGGCATCGTGGCCGCGCCCACCACCTCCCTGCCCGAGGACCTCGGCGGCGAGCGCAACTGGGACTACCGCTACTGCTGGCTGCGCGACGCCACCATGACGCTCGACGCGCTGATCTGCGCCGGGTACGTCGAGGAGGCCCGCGACTGGCGCGAGTGGCTGCTGCGCGCGATCGCCGGCCGCCCCCAGGACCTGCAGATCATGTACGGCGTGGCGGGCGAGCGCCGCCTGCCCGAGATGGAGGTCCCCTGGCTCGACGGCTACGAGGACTCCCGCCCGGTGCGCATCGGCAACGGCGCGGTCGAGCAGTTGCAGCTCGACGTCTACGGCGAGGTGCTGAACTGCCTGTTCGTCTCGCGGGCGTCGGGCCTCATGGCCAGCCAGCGCACCTGGTCGATCCAGCGGTCGCTGATGGACTTCCTCGAATCCCACTGGGACGAGCCCGACGAGGGCCTGTGGGAGATCCGGGGGCCGCGCCGGCACTTCGTCCACTCCAAGGTGATGGCCTGGGTCGCCGCCGACCGGGCGATCAAGCAGGTGGAGATGTTCGGGCAGAGCGGCCCGCTCGACCGCTGGCGCGTGCTGCGCGACCGCATCCACGCCGAGGTGCTGGAGAAGGGCTACGACCCGGCGAGGAACACCTTCACCCAGTCGTACGACTCGCACGAGCTCGACGCCTCGCTGCTGCTGATCCCGCAGACCGGGTTCCTGCCGCCGGACGACCCCCGGGTGATCGGCACGATCGACGCGGTCGAGCGCGAGCTGATGTCCGACGGCTTCCTGCTGCGCTACCCGCTGGCCGAGCGGAGCACCGTCGACGGCCTGTCCGGCGGGGAGGGGGCGTTCCTGGCGTGCAGCTTCTGGCTCGCCGAGGCGCGGGCGATGGCCGGCCGGCGGCGCGAGGCGGTCGAGCTGTTCGAGAGGCTGCTGGCGCTGCGCAACGACGTCGGGCTGCTCGCCGAGGAGTACGACCCGCGCTATGGCCGCCAGGTGGGCAACTTCCCGCAGGCCTTCAGCCATGTCCCGCTGATCCACACCGCCCACACCCTGTCGCGGGCGAGCTGCACGCCCCGCTACGCCGAGCTGCGCGGGTAGTCCCCGCCGCCCACTTCACCGGGTGTGCCCTGGATCCAGCCTCGTTCCTTGGGCCCGCGGCATCGCCCCCGGTGGGAGACCTCACCCGGGCGACCCTTGATCCGCTAGTGGCCCTGGGCGAAGGTGGCGAGCAGGCGGGCGAACTCCGGGGGCGGGGTCACCACCAGGCGGCGCTGGCCGTTCTGGTCGACCAGTTCGGTCTCGATGCGGGCCAGCCGCCCGCGGTGCCACCAGTAGACGTGCGGGCTGAGCCCGTCGTCGTGCGAGTGGTACTCGCGGCGGGCGAGCAGCCACAGCCGTTCGATGGCCCGCATCACCGACAGGCCGCCGATGGGATGCACGACCATCTCGCCGGGGCGGGGAAGCGCCACCATGAGGCCGTCGGGCGCGGCCGGCAGGTAGTCACCGATCCGGCGCAGGTGGACGGCGGCGCTCTCGGCCGAGCCCGTCATGACCCACGCCGGGGTGCCGTCGAGGTCGACGCGCTCGGCCGACAGCTTCTCGTCGGCCAGCACGTTGCCGACGGCCACGTCGAGGGCCTCGCCGGGCGGGAGGGGCCAGCAGAAGGCCTCCTCGGGGCGTACCGCGCGGCCGGACACGGTGAGGATCTCCACCAGGTCGGAGCCGATGTGACGGCCGATCAGCCGGGAGGGGTCGTCGCCGAGGTCCTCGGCGCGCACGACGCGGGTGCGCAGCAGCGGGCGGACCTGCGGCAGGTCGCACACGTCGGGCAGGCCGTCGGCCCGGGAGACGGCGCGGGTCAGGTGCCCGGAGACGAGCACGGGCCAGTCCTCGCGGGGCCGCCGCACGGCCTCGCGGCGCAGCCCGGACAGCCGTACGGTGACGTGCCGGGGGCCGCTGAGGGTGAGCGAGGAGCCGTCGGCGTCGAACGCGCAGTCGTAGCCGAGGTTGTCGGCCACGAGCGCGAGCAGGGAGTCGAGATCGACGTCCTCGATCGGGCGGCGTGGCACGCCGGCCCGCCGGTCGCGGTTCCGGTTCCGCCTGAACAAGCCCACGCGAAGGCTCCCAACTGCAGCTGTCTTCCCCGGACCTGGCCCTACAGTGTCGTCGCCGGGTCGCGGAACAGGCAAGTCAAAGAGCACGATTCCGTATCAATGGCCGCGTCCGCCCCCAACCAGGCGGTGAACTGTGGTGTGCCGTGGCCGATCGGCAGGCCGGCGATCATGGGCACGCCCAGCGGGGCCAGCCTGTCGACCAGCACGTTCATCGGATCGCCGCAGTCCACCCAGGAGCCGAGCGCGATGCCCACGGCGCCCTCCAGGCAGCCGGCCTGGAGGAGCTGGGTGAGCATGCGGTCGATGCGGTACGGCTCCTCCCCGACGTCCTCCAGCAGCACGATGCGCCCCTCGGCCCGCATGGCGTAGGGGGTGCCGCACAGCGCCGCGAGCAGCGCCAGGTTGCCCCCGGTGAGCGGCCCCTCGGCGTGACCGGGGACGATCACCTGCTCGGCGGCCACCGGGTCGGGCAGTCCGGGCTCGAACAGCGACGCGCGCAGGTGGGCGAGGGTGGCGGGCTCCGGGCCGGTCTCGTCGGCGATCGTCTCGCAGGCCGGCATCGGGCCGAAGCAACTGGCCACCCCGAGCCGTACGGCGAAGGCCTGGTGCAGCGCCGTGATGTCGCTCGACCCGAGCAGGATCTTGGGCCGGGCCGCCGCCATGGCGGGCCAGTCGAACAGGTCGAGCAGCCGGGTGGCGCCGTATCCGCCGCGGGCGCAGATCACCGCCCGCACCTCGGGGTCCAGCCAGGCCTCCTGCAGGTCGGCCGCCCGGCCGGCGTCGGACCCGGCGAGGTAGCCGCGCCGGTTGAGCACCCTGGGCATGACGACCACGTCGAGGCCGAGCTTCTCGGTGAGCACCTGCCTGCCGCGCGCGAGCCGTACCGGGTCGACGGGGCCGGAGGGCGCGACGACGGCGACCCGGTCGCCAGGACGCAGGCGGGCCGGGATCCACAGCCGCCGGCCGCTCATCGGCCGGTCCCCTCATCAGCGAGGGTGCATGGTTCGAAGTGCACGGATAAATCCCCTGTTGTGGGTACTCTTACCCCGGTCGCGTCACATGCCACCGACGGGCGGGGCGTGACCGGTTCGCTCACCTCGCAAAGGGTGTCAGACTGTCCTTACTTATGCGACCCCCGCCCCACATCCTCGTGGTCAACGGCATCAAGGTCCGTAGACCCGTGTTCGTGCTCGGCGCCCCCCACTCGGGCGCGGACCTCCTGGCGCGTGCCCTCAAGCGTTCCCCCGGCTTCCACGTCACCATGGGACGGGCCGCCGTCGCGCACGTCGTGTACGCCTTCGCCCGGCGCCCGTCGATCATGCGGAGGAAGGGCGGCGGCGCCGTGCGGGTGCTGCGCGACGCGCTCGCCGAGGCCTGGCAGATCGTCCCCGGGGCCTGCGCGGAGTGCCCGGCGCCCTGCAGGGACGCCGGAGCGGTCACCGGCGAGGGCCCCTGCGCCTCCCCCGGCACGATCGTGAGGTTCGGCGACGCCAACCCCGACCTGCTCTACAGCGCGCCGGTGCTGATCCAGGCCTTCCCCGACGCGCGCTTCGTCCAGCTCATCCGCGACGGCAGGGACGTCGCCGCCGACATGCTCGCCGACCGCGCCTCCATGAGCCTGTTCCGCACCAGCATGCTGAGCGACGAGACCGAGTTCCCCAACCCCTTCCTCGGGGTCAACTCCGGCGAGCACCGCGACAAGTGGACGCGGATGAGCTCGGCGGGCAAGTGCGCACTGCGCTGGCGCAGCGCCGTCCGCCTGAGCGCCGCGCTGCGCCAAGAGATGCCGAAGGACCAGCTCCTCACGATCCGCTACGAGGACATGGCCGCCTCACCCGCCGAGACCATCGCCACCGTGTCGGCCTTCCTGGAGAGCCGCGTCTCCAAGGTCGCGCTGTACGGCGCGGCGGCCCCGAAGGTCGGCGCGTGGCGCTCGCGCCTCAAGCCCGACGACGCCGCCCTGGTGGAGAAGATCGCCAAGGAGGAGCTGACCCGGCTCGGCTACATGTGACACGCCGAAACCGGGGGATGCGCCCCCGCGGCGGTCACCGCTGGTGTTCGAACTGGGTCCGGTACAGCTCGGCGTAGGCGCCGCCCGCGGCCAGCAGGTCGTCGTGGCGCCCGCGCTCCACGACGCGGCCGTCCTGCACGACGAGGATCATGTCGGCCTCGCGGATCGTGGAGAGCCGGTGGGCGATCACCAGGGACGTGCGGCCGGCCAGGGCCGACTTCAGCGCCCGCTGCACGGCCGCCTCGGACTCGGAGTCGAGGTGGGCGGTGGCCTCGTCGAGAACCACCACGCGGGGCGCCTTCAGCAGCAGGCGCGCCAGGGCGATCCGCTGCTTCTCGCCGCCCGACAGGCGGTACCCGCGGTCGCCGACCACCGTGTCCAGGCCGTCGGGCAGCGACTCGACCAGCTCGCCGATCTGCGCGGCGCGCAGGGCCTCCCAGATCTCCTCGTCGGTCGCGCCGGGCCGGGCGTAGCGGAGGTTGGCGCCGATGGTGTCGTGGAACAGGTGGGCGTCCTGCATGACCACGCCTACGGTCTCGCGCAGCGAGTCGAGGGTGGCCTCGCGCACGTCGAGGCCGTTGACCCGTACCGCGCCGCCGGTGACGTCGTACAGCCGGGAGACCAGCGAGGTGATCGTGGTCTTGCCCGCGCCGGAGTGCCCGACCAGGGCGATCAGCTCGCCCGGGCGGGCGGTGAAGCCGACCCCCTTCAGCACCTCCTGGCTCGGCCCGGTGTCTGGGCGCGCCACCGACTCCAGCGAGGCCAGGGAGACCTCCTCGGCGGCCGGGTAGCGGAACCGGACGTCGTCGAAGTCGATGGTGACCGGCCCGTCCGGGACCGGCCGCGCGTCCGGGCTCTCGGAGACCATGGGCTTCAGGTCGAGCACCTCGAAGACCCGGTCGAAGCTGACGAGCGCGGTCATGACGTCGACGTGGACGTTCGACAGGCTCGTCAGCGGCCCGTACAGGCGCATGAGCATGGCCGCGAGGGCCACCAGGGTACCGATGGCGAAGGCGCCGTCCACGACCAGCGCGCCGCCCACCCCGTACACCAGGGCGGTGGCGAGGGCGGCGACCAGGCCGAGCGCGATCCGGAACACCGTGCCGTACATGGCGACGGTGATGCCGACGTCGCGCACCCGGCCGGCGCGGTCGCCGAAGTGGTGCGCCTCGTCGTCGGGGCGGCCGTACAGCTTGGCGACCATCGCGCCGGCGACGTTGAAGCGCTCGGTCATCACCGAGCTCATCTCGGCGTCCAGCTGCATCTGCTCGCGGGTCAGCCCCGACATGCGGCGCCCCACCCAGCGGGCCGGGAAGATGAAGACCGGCAGCAGCACCAGCGCCACCAGCGTGACCTGCCACGACAGCACCAGCATCGCGCCGAGCACCATGACGAGGCTGACGACGTTGGACACCACCGACGACAGGGTGCTGGTCAGGGCGCGCTGCGCGCCGATGACGTCGCTGTTCAGCCGGGAGACCAGCGCGCCGGTCTGGGCCCGCATGAAGAACGCCACGGGCATGCGCTGCACGTGGTCGAAGACCTCGGTGCGCAGGTCGTAGATCAGGCCCTCACCGATGCGCGCGGAGAACCAGCGCTGCACCAGCCCGAGCCCGGCGTCCAGCACCGCCAGGCCCGCGATGACCAGCGAGAGCGCCACGACGACGCCGGTGCGGCGCGGCAGGATGCCCTCGTCGATGATCGACTTCAGCAGCAGCGGCTTGGCGACGACGATGACCGCGTCGAGCACCACCAGCGCCAGGAACGCGGCGATCTGCCAGCGGTAGGGCTTGGCGTAGCGGGCGATACGGGGCACCGTGCCCGGTGTGAGCCGCTCCTTGGTCACCGAACTGTCGCGCCGCAGGGACCGCATCACCTGGGGCCCGTATCCCCCGTGCATCATCGCCATGTCGTCCTTCGCCGTTCCTTTCCCCGCGTCCCGGGAGACGGGGGCACGCCCTCCGTCTCCTCATTCCGGCGAAGCATGCGAACCGGTCGGGCCATTCCCGGCTCAGCTTCTGGCGAACGATCGATCTCCTCCCGGCGACGGTGATCCCTCCGCTGGGCGGCCGCTCGCGCGCCGCCGCCTTCGGCCGTGATCAGCCCCCCTGGCCGCCGAACAGGGCTCGGACGCGGGCGGCCTGCTCGATCCTCTCGGCGGCGGCCTGCTCCTCCAAGGTGCGCCCCGAGGCACCCTGGAGCAGCCGCTTGGTCGCCGCCGCCGCGTCCCTGTTCGTCGAGAGCAGGGCGGAGGCGAGCCTTCGGGTGGCCGCCTCGAGCTCGGCCCTCGGGACGAGCTGCTCGGCGAGCCCCAGCCTGAGCGCCTCCTCGGCCTCGACCACGCGGGCGGTGAGGCAGATCTCGACGGCTCTGGGCAGGCCGACGATGTCGACCAGGGGCTTGGTGCCGGTCAGGTCAGGGACCAGCCCAAGCGCGGGTTCCTTCATGCAGAATCTGGCGTCGTCGGCGATGACCCGCAGGTCGCAGGCCAGGGCGAGCTGGAAGCCGGCCCCGATAGCGTGCCCGTGGACCGCCGCGATCGACACGATGTCGGGGCGGCGCAGCCACAGGAACCCCTCCTGTGCCTGACTGATCCGCTCCTCGAAGGCATCGCCGTCGAGCGCGGCCGCCGACGCGAACGACCCCTGCCCCGGCACTCCCTCCGGGGTGAACATCCGCAGGTCGATGCCCGCTGAGAAGGACGGCCCCTCGCCTCGGACCACGACGACACGTACCTGCTTCGGCAGTGTGCTGCCGATCCGTGCAAGGGCCGACCAGGTCGCGAACGTTTGTGCGTTCCGCTTTTCCGGCCGGTCCAGCGTGATCGTCGCGATCTCGCCGTCCACCTCGAAGCGCAAACCGATCTCCGCGAGCTCGTCGTCGCCGGGAACTCCGCCGGCCTCGTCACGCACCCCTCCGGCGCGCGCCGACGCTTCCTGCGTTCCGGCGTTCTCACTCGCCGAGATCGCCGCCGCACTCCCCCCAAGCGTCGCTTCCGGCATCGCCCGCTCCGTCCGTGTGTCGCTGTCCCGTCACGCCCGAACCCAGTGGAGGTTCCAGAATCAGATTCTACCGGCGCGGGCGGGACGGGTACCGACTGAACGGGACGAGCGGCTGCGGTCGCGCGTATCCGAGGCGGCTTCTAGCGCTTCGACTTGCCTCGGGTGGCTCCGCCGCGCCCCCGCAGAGTCACGCCGGACTCGCTGAGGATGCGGTGGATGAACCCGTATGACCTGCCGGTCGAGGCGGCCAGCGCGCGGATGCTCTCACCCGCGGCGTAGCGCTTCTTGAGATCGGCGGCCAGTTTTTCACGGTCGGCCCCGGTCACCCGGGTGCCCTTCTTCAGAGTCTCGGCCACGAGTACCTCCTGTAGTGCCAGACTTCCGCAGCGTTACTCACGCCATGATCAGTCATTTCAGCCGGATCGGCTACCTACTCCGTGGGAAAAGATCCGTACCCGCTCAAATTAAGATCAGGCAAGTGCCACAAGATCGGAAAATTCGTCGCTCCACGCGTCTTCAACTCCGTCTGGTAGCAAGATCACCCTATCCGGTCGTAGGGCCTCTACGGCACCCTCATCATGTGTAACAAGGACAATTGCCCCAGAATAGGACCTCAGCGCAGAAAGTACCTGATCTCGGCTCACCGGGTCGAGGTTGTTCGTGGGCTCGTCCAGCAGAAGCACGTTGGCGCTCGACAGCACCAGCGTGGCCAGGGCCAGTCGCGTCTTCTCGCCTCCCGACAGGACGGACGCGGGCTTCTCGGCGTCGTCACCTGAGAACAGGAACGAGCCGAGGACCTTGCGAAGGACGACGTCAGGGACGTCGGGACCGGCCGATCGCATGTTCTCCAGCACGCTGCGCCCGGCGTCCAGGGTCTCGTGCTCCTGGGCGTAGTAGCCCAGCTTGAGCCCGTGCCCCGGGCGGATCTCGCCGCTGTCGGGCTCCTCGAGCCCGCCGAGCATGCGCAGCAGGGTGGTCTTCCCGGCGCCGTTCAGGCCGAGCACGACCACGCGGCTCCCCCGGTCGACGGCGGCGTCGACGTCGGTGAAGACCTCCAGCGAGCCGTACGACTTCGACAGCCCGGTCGCGGCCAGCGGGGTGCGCCCGCAGGGCGCCGGGTCGGGGAAGCGCAGCTTGGCGACCTTGTCGCTGCGCCGCTCCTCCTCGACACCCGCCAGCAGGCGCTTGGCCCGGCGCTCCATGTCCTGCGCGGCCTTGGCCTTGGTGGCCTTGGCCCGCATGCGGTCGGCCTGCTGCAGCAGCTGCGAGGCCTGGCGCTCGGCGTTGGCGCGCTCGCGCTTCCTGCGGCGCTCGTCGCTCTCGCGCTGGGCGAGATAGGTCTTCCAGTCGACGTTGTAGGTGTCGATGACGCCGCGGTTGGCGTCGAGGTGCAGGACCCTGTTGACCGTTGCTTCAAGGAGGCCGACATCGTGGCTAATAATGATCAAGCCGCCCTGGTGGGATCGTAAAAAATCACGAAGCCACCCGATTGAGTCCGCATCGAGGTGGTTTGTCGGCTCGTCAAGCAGGAGAGTCTCCGCCCCGCTGAACAGGATTCGGGCCAGTTCGACCCGGCGGCGCTGCCCTCCGGAGAGCGTCTCGAGGGGCTGCTTGAGCACCCGGTCGGGCAGACCGAGGCTGGAGGCGATCGACGCCGCCTCGGCCTCCGCGGCGTACCCGCCGAGCACGTGCAGGCGGTCCTCCAGGCGGCCGTACGCACGGACCGCGCGGTCGCGCACACGCGTGTCGTCGGACGCCATGCCGAGCTCGGCCTCGCGCAGCTCGCGCAGCACCTGGTCGAGGCCGCGCGCCGACAGGATGCGGTCGCTGGCGATGACCTGCAGGTCTCCGGTGCGGGGGTCCTGCGGGAGGTAGCCGACGCTGCCGGTGGTGCTGACGGTGCCGGCGGCCGGGAGGCCCTCACCGGCGAGGACCTTGCACAGGGTGGTCTTGCCGGCGCCGTTGCGGCCGACCAGGCCGATGCGGTCACCGGGGTTGACGCGGAAGGACGCCCCTTCGATGAGCAGGCGGGCACCGGCGCGCAGTTCGATGTCAGAGGCGATGATCATGGCTGAGGGAGAACTCCGAGAGCGGGGAACGATGGGGCAGGAGATGCCTTCGGAACTAAGCGGGGATGACGCAGGGCGGCCGCGCGGCTCGGCCCGCTTCCGTGAGCGCGCTGATCAGTCAGGGGAGCGCATACGCCTAGTGTACGGCCGGTTCCCCGCCGGGATTGATATCCGACCACCGGCGACGGCCGGGGCGCACGGTGTGATCGCCGAGCGTGCCCAGGCGGCTACGAGCGCGTAAAGTGAGGAGTTCGGGGGAATCAATCGTCTCCGCCCGGCGCCTTCCGGCGCGGCGCGACCCGGCGCCCGCCATCGAGCGGTGGCGATTCCCGTCACGTCACTCCGGCGACGCCTGGACACGCGGATGCCCGGCCGCGCCGGGACGGGGGGACGACCGGTGAGGACGATGATCTCGTGGCGGCGAGACGCCCGCGCGCCGGGGGCGGGCGATCGCGCATCTCTGAATGCCCTCTCCGGCACCGTGGTGATCTTGCTGGCCGTCCTCGGCGGGCGCGCGCTGGGCCGCAGGCTGCTGGTGCGGATCGCCGCCATCGCGAGGGAGCTCACCGGGATCAACGAGAGGGACCGCCACGACCAGCTCGGCCTGGGGCACGACCCGGCCCAGATCAGCCAGCTCGTCAGGTGCGTCAACAAGACGCTGGACATGCTGGACCGTGAGCGGCAGTACGCCTCCAACGTCTCCCACGAGATGCGCTCACCCATCACCGGCCTGCGCACGGAGCTGGAGGAGGCGCGGCTGCACCCCGAGCAGCTCGACGCGACGGCCCTCGTCGACCACGCGCTCGACGGGGTCGAGCGGCTGGAGGCCATCGTCTCCGACCTGCTGTTCATGGCCCAGATGAACGACGCGGAGTCGCCCGGTGGTCACGAGGTGCTGGATCTGGGCGAGTTCGTGCGGCACGAGGTGCGCCGGCGGAGCGACCGGCACCCGATCGACCTGTGCCTCACCCGCGGGGTGATGGTCGACGTCGTCCGCAGCGAGATGTGCCGGGCGCTGGCCAACCTGCTCGACAACGCCCAGCGCTACGCCGACTCCGTCGTGGACGTCGAGGTCTACCGGACCCACGGCAAGGCGGAGCTGGCGGTGTGCGACGACGGGCACGGCATCGCCAAGGTCGACCGGGAGCGGATCTTCGAGCGGTTCGTCCGCCTCAGGACGGCCCCGGAGCGCGACCTGGAGGGGACCGGCCTCGGCCTGGCCCTGGTGAAGGACGTCGCCCTGGCCCACCGCGGCTCCATCCGCGTCGAGGAGTCCTCGACCGGGGGCGCGTGTTTCGTCCTCCAGCTTCCCCTGGCCGCCGGCGTCTCTCGCTGACCGCGCACAGCGAAAGGCCTGCCGGCGGAGCCGGCAGGCCTTTCGGGTCACGTCCGGGAGAGGGTCACCCGGCCGCGGTGACGCGGTCCAGCGCGGGCGGCGCCACCGTCCGGCCGTCGGCGAAGTACGACCGGAAGGCCTCGTAGTCGCGGGAGCCGCGCACGGGGTCGGTGAAACCGGTGAAGGCGGTGAAGCCGTCCCCGCCGATGAAGGTGTAGGCGAGTCCCGCCACCCGGTAGGTGCGCGAGGGGTCGAGGGTCGCGCCGTTGATCAGCACGCCGGCCGGGTCGACGCGCTCGCCGACCGGCTTGCGGGCGTCGTAGGAGTAGCGCACGTTGGCCGAGACGGCGAAGGGGGTGAACTTCACGGTGCCGTCGGCCTGGGTCTGCCACTGCTGTTCGAGCGCCTGGTCGATCTGCTGCCCGCTGAGGGAGACGGTGAGCACCGGGTTGGCGTAGCCGTACACGGCGCGGGCCTCGCCGAACAGCACGGTGCCGTCGGCGTCGGCCGGGTTGCTCCCCTTGGCGAAGCGCAGGTCGCCGCGCAGGCTGTTGGAGCCCTTCAGCGGGGCGGTGGCGACCAGCGCGAGGTCGGCCTTCCCGCCCTCGGTCCGCTGGGAGTCGGCGTACTCGGCGTCGGCGATCAGGTTGCCGAGCGTGCTCTCGCCGTCGGCGGCGCGGGCGCGGGTGATGTCACCGCTGATCTTGCCGATGGGACGGGCGTACGTCTGGTCGGACCGGGCCAGCCAGTAGTCGACCATCTTCGCCGCGGCCGGGTCGGGGGTGACGTCCCGGGTGACGGGGTGGTTGACGGAGACGGTGGCGGAACGGATCACGTCCCGGGTCTTCGGGTCGATCTTGAGGTTGATCTCGCTGATCAGGCGGCCGTGGTTGGCCGCCTCGACGACCGGGCGCGGGTTGCCGGCCGGGTCGGGGACGGTGCAGTTGAACAGCGCGTGCCAGTGACCGGTGACGATCGCGTCGATGTCCGGGGTGACCTGCCTGGCGAAGTCGAAGACCGGCCCGGTGGGGTTGGTGTTGCACCGGTCGAAGACGTCCCCGGCGGTGCCGCCCTCGTGGACGTTGGCGATGATCGCCTCGACGCCGCGCCGCTTGAGCTCGGCCGCGTACTTGTTCGCCGTCTCCAGCATGGGCAGGTTGTCCAGGCCCGGCTGGTAGGAGGTCGACCCCTCGACCGTGGTCGGGGTCGTGAGGTTGATGAAGCCGATCGGGATGCGCTTGTGCCCGCGCCCGGCCTCCACGTACTTGATCACGTACGGCGGGAGGATCGGCTTGGTGGAGCCCTTGGGGGTGATGTTGGCCGACAGGAACGGGAAGTCGGCGCCGTGGAAGCGTCGGCCGCTGGAGTCGGTGAAGCAGCTGTCGACGTCGATGGTGCTGAAGCAGCCGCCCCGCTCCATGTGGTCGCGCAGGAACTCCATGGAGAGGTCGAGCTCGTGGTTGCCGACGGCGGAGAACTGCACTCCGATGGAGTTGAGGAACTCGATGGTCGGCTCGTCCATGTGGAACGACACCTCGTTGGGCCAGCCGCTGAAGTTGTCGCCGGTCGAGAAGGTGATCGAGTTGCGGTGGCCCGCCCTGAGGTTCTTCAGGTGGGTGGCGATGTAGGGGGCGCCGCCCACGACGATGGTGTTCCCCTGGGCGTCCTTCACGGTGCCGTTGGCGGCGTCGCTCTGCGGCTTCAGGTATCCATGGAGGTCGGTGATCGACAGTAGCTGCACGTCGACGGGAGGCTGCTTGGCCTCCGCGGGTCCCGACGGCACGACCGTGAACGCGGACAGCGTCGCCGCCGCCAGCCCCACCGCCCAACGCCGAAAGCTGATCTGCACGCCTGCTCCTTTTGCGCGTTCTTGCTTGAGGGCCGCACCATTCGATCAGCTTTGGGTAACGGGCGGCAAGACTTTGCACGCCCAAAAAGTGAAATGTCGGAAATCTTCGCGCTCAGGCCACCTGCTCGATGGCCTCGTTCGATCACCTCGCTCCGCTCGGCTGCGAGGCCGCTCCCGTCAGGCGGGGGACGGCGGCCACCAGGGCCTGTGTGTAGGGGTGCCGGGGACGGAGGAACACCTCGTCCACCTCGCCCTCCTCCACCACGCGGCCGTCCTTCATCACCAGCACCCGGTCGGACAGGTGGTGGACGACCCCGAGGTCGTGGGAGATGAACAGCAGCGCGGTGCCCTCCTCGGCCTGGATGTCGGCGAGCAGGTCGAGAACCTGTGCCTGGATGGAGACGTCCAGCGCCGAGACCGGCTCGTCGCAGACCAGCACCTCGGGACGGGGGCCGAGAGCACGGGCGATCGCCACCCGCTGACGCTGCCCGCCGGACAGCTCGCGCGGGTGACGCCCTGCCGTCTCCGGCGGGAGCCCGACCCGGTCGAGCAGTTCGAGGGCCCGCTCCGCGCGCCGCCCGCGCGGCAGGCCGCGCAGCGGCTCGGCCACCAGGCGGGCGACCGTCAGCCGGGGATCGAAGGAGTCCAGCGGGTTCTGCGAGATGAGCTGGATCGCCGAGCGGTACGGACGGCGCCGCCGCTCGGGCACACCGCTCCACCTGCGGCCCCCGAGCAGGACCTCGCCCTCCGACGGCGCGAGCAGCCCGAGGACCAGCCGGGCCACCGTCGTCTTGCCCGACCCCGACTCGCCCACCAGCCCGAGCGTCTCCCCCGGGTGCAGGGCGAACGACACCCCGTCCACCGCCCGGCGGCCGGGATAGGAGACCGACAGGCCTGAGACGGTCAGCACGGGCGCGGAGCGCGGCGGCCCGGCAGGCGACGGCCCGGTGTCCGCCCCGCGGCCGGGAACCGGTGGCGCCGCCGGTCCCGGCGTCCCGCCGCCCGCGGGCCGTGCCAGGCCGGCAGCCGGTGGCGCCGCGTTCGCCGCCGGGACCGCGGGCCGTGACAGGCGGGTGCCGCGCGAGGCGGCGGAGGGGACGGCGGCGAGCAGCGTCCGCGTGTACGGGTGGGCCGGGGCGGTCAGGACCTCCCCGGCCGTCCCCTCCTCGACGACGGTCCCGTCCTTCATCACCAGGACCCGGTCGGCGATGGAGGAGACGACGGCCAGGTCATGGCTGATCAGCAGCAGCGACGTGCCGCCGGCCCGGCGCTCGGCGAGCAGCCGGAGGATCTGCGCCTGGACGGTGACGTCGAGCGCGGTGGTCGGCTCGTCGGCGATGACCAGCGGCGGTTCGGCGGCGATCGCCGAGGCGATGAGCGCGCGCTGCCGCAGCCCGCCCGAGAGCTGGTGGGGGTGCTGCCGGGCCCGCACCGCGGGCTCGGGGACGCCCACCGCCTCCAGCAGCTCCAGCACCCGCGCCGTGCGCCCGCCCCTCGGCAGGGAAGGGTGCGCGGCGAGCGCCTCGCTTATCTCGGCGCCGACGGTGCGCAGCGGGTCGAGCGAGACCAGGGCGTCCTGAAGGACCAGGCCGGCGTGCCGTCCGCGCAGCCGCCGCCAGTCCGCCGGGCGGAACGACCGGGCGTCCCGGCCGCCCAGTTCCAGCCGGGTGGCGGTCACCACGGCGCCGGGCCCCGCCAGGCCGAGGAGCGAGCGCGCGGTCACGCTCTTGCCCGAGCCCGACTCGCCCACGATGGCGACGCACTCGCCCGGGCCGATCGTGAACGACACGCCTCGCACGGCCTCGACCCCGGCGGCGGGGAAGGCGACCCGCAGGTCGGCCACCGACACCACGGGCGAGGCGGCGTCGATCCCCCGCTCCTCCCCTCCGGCCGTCGTCCCCCCGTACGTCCCCGGTGCCCGGCGGTCGGCGATCTCGGTCATCGGGTTCTCCCGTCGAAGCGGCGTTGCAGGCGCCGTCCGGTCACGGTCAGGCAGGCGACCGTGGCGATGATCGCGGCCGCCGGGAACAGCGCCTCCCACGAGGCGATGCGCAGGTACCCGCGGGCCTCCGACAGCATCGCGCCCCACTCCGGGGAGGGCGGCTGCGGGCCCAGCCCGAGGAAGCTGAGCCCGGAGGCGGCGATGATCGCCTGCCCGAGCCCGACGGTGGCCAGCACCGGGATCGGCCCGAGGACGTTGGGCAGCACGTGCCGCACGATCAGGACCGCCCGGGGCAGGCCGAACGTCACGGCCTGCTCGACGTACGCCGACCGCCGTACGACGAAGGTCTGCGCGCGGACGACGCGGGCGTAGGTGGGGATCTGGGCGACGCCGATCGCGACGATCACGCTGCCGGTGCCCGGCCCGGTGATCGCGATGACGAACAGGGCGAGGAGCAGTTCGGGGAGGGTCGACAGGACGTCGAGCGACCGGGCGAGCGCCTCGTCGGCCCAGCGGGGCGACAGCCCCGCCGCCAGGCCGGTCAGCACGCCGGCGCCCGCGGCCAGCCCGACCGCGAGCAGGCCGATGCCCGTGGAGTGGCGTGCCCCGTGCACGACCCGGGCGAGGACGTCGCGGCCGAGGTGGTCGGTGCCGAACCAGTGGGCGGCGCCGGGGGGCCGCAGCGCCTGCAGCGGGTCGGCCGCGAGGGGGTCGGCGCCGGTCAGCACCTCCGGTGCGGCCACCGCCACGACCAGCAGGGCGAGGACGACGGCCGCGGGCGCCAGACGGTACGGCCGGCGGCGCGCCGGCAGGGCGATCCCGGCCATCAGCCGGTCCTCAGCCGGGGGTCGATGAGGCGGTAGGCGATGTCGAGGAGGGTGCTGACGGTCACGTACACCAGCGCCGAAAGGATCACCAGCGCCATCACGACCGGCATGTCCTTGCCGGTCACCGCGAGCAGCGTGACCTGGCCGAGTCCGGGCCGGCCGAACACGGCCTCCACGATGATCGCCCCGCTCAGCAGCAGGCCGGTGAACCAGCCGGTGAGCGTGACCGCGGGCAGCAGCGCGTGGCGCAGGGCGTGCCGGGCCACCAGGGCCCGCTCGGTCAGCCCGCGAGCGCGGGCCGTGACCGCGAACGGCTGCTCCATGGCCCGCTCCAGCCCTTCCCTGAGCACCTGGCCGAGCACCCCGGCGATGGGCAGCCCGAGCGTCAGCGCGGGCAGCACCAGCGCGTTCCAGCCCTGGGCGCCCGACACGGGGAACCAGCCGAGCCTGAAGGAGAGCACGGCCAGCAGCAGGAGCCCGATCACGAACGGCGGCACGGACACGGCCACCAGCTCGGCGCCGGAGGCCACGCGCCGGGCCCAGGCGCCCCGGCCCGCCGTGGCGAGCGCGACCGCGACGGCGAGGACGACGCCGGTCGCCGCGGCGGCCAGGGTGAGCTGCGCGGTCGGCCCGATCTGCGAGGCGAGGACCTCCCCCACGCCCCGTTGCAGCTGGTAGGAGCGGCCGAGGTCGCCGTGGAGGAGCCGGCCGAGATAGGTCAGGTACCGGACGGCCGCCGGGCGGTCCAGCCCCCACTCGGCGGCGATCCGCGCCCGGATCTCGGGAGTGTCGGCCCCGTCGCCGATGAGGACGTCCACGACGTCGCCCGGGGCGAGCAGGAGGGCCAGGTAGGCGGCGGTCGCCGCCGCCCACAGCACGGCCAGCCCCGAGGCGAGCCGCCGGGCGACGGCCACCCCCGTCCGCCGGCCCCGGCGGTCCTTCTCCGCCCGACGCCGGCCGAGGCTGAGCGCGCGCTCGCTCACGTGCCGATCCGGACGTCGTAGGCGCTCGCGGGCGTGCCGGAGCCGGGCTCGAAGCCGAGGCCCTGGATCTCCTTGCGGGCGGCGATCTGGTCGCTCGGCACGTACACCGGCCAGACGATGGCCTCGTCGGCGACGACCTTCCGCTGGATCTTCGCGTAGAGGGCCTTGCGCTCCCCGATCCGCGAGCCGGCCGACGCCTCGGCCAGCCACCTGTCGACCTCGGCGTCCTTGAAGTGGGTGCGGTTGATCGCGCCCTTCTCCGGCAGGATCAGGTTCAGCGCGGTCCCGGCGTCGGAGTCGCCACGGGAGTTGCCGAACAGCTCGTACTGGTCGTCGTCCAGCGCCTTCTGCGCCGTGCCCTGGTCGACGACCTTCACCTGGAAGTCGATGCCGGCGGTCTGCTTGACCTGGGCCTGGATGGCCTGGGCCAGGATCTCGCGGCGGTCGCGGACGAAGGGGGCGGAGGCGACCTCGCGCACGGTGAGCCTCCTGCCGTCCTTGGTGCGATATCCCTGGGCGTCCCTGCCGGTCCATCCGGCCTGGTCGAGCAGGGCGTTGGCCTTGGCCGCGTCGCCGCCGTAGGTGTGCTCGAGGCTCGGGTCGTAGAACTGGCCGCTCTGCGCCACGATGCTCCAGGCCCGGGTGGCGGTGCCCTGGTAGACCGAGGCGAGCACCTTGTCCAGGTCGACGGCCTCGCGGAACGCCTGCCGTACGCGCTTGTCGTCGAAGGGGGCGTGGGAGGTGTTGAAGTAGTAGGAGTACGAGGTGCCGGAGTTGAGGGCGGTCCGGTAGGTCAGGCCGGGGTCGTTCTTCACCAGGGCGACCTCCGTGGCGGGCACCCCGTCGATGACCTGCACCTGGCCGGAGGTGAGCGCCCCGACGCGGACCGACGCCTCGGGCAGGAAGCGGTAGGTGATCTCGGCGAGGTGGGCCGGTCCCTGGTGGCCGGCGGTGGCGGGCGCCCACTTGTAGGCGGGGTTGCGCCGGTAGTGCGCCTCCTGGCCGCGCACGTACCGGTCGAGGATGAACGGCCCGGTGCCGACGACGTCCGGGCCGCCCGCCTTGAGGTCCTTGGCGTTCTTCAGGGACCTGGGTGAGACCTGCCCGGCGTACGGCGAGGACAGGAAGTCGAGGAACAGCCCGTCCGGCTCCTTCAGGACGATCTTGACGGTGGTGGGCGAGACGACCTCGGTGTGGTCGTAGGCGTGCAGCTGGATCGCGGCGACCGCCGGGTTGTAGCCGGGGGCGTGCAGCTGGTCGAGGTTGGCCTTGACCGCGGCGGCGTCGAACTTCTCCCCGTCGTGGAAGGTGACGTCGTCGCGCAACCGCAAGGTGTAGGTCCGCCCGTCCTTGGAGACCTGCCAGGACGTGGCGAGCCAGGGGACGAACCGGCCGTCCTTCGTGCGCGCCACGAGCGCGTCGAACTGATCGAACACCAGCAGTCTGGCCTTGTTCTGCGCCCACTGCTGGGGGTTGAAGGTGATGGGCTGGGTCTCGACGGCCCAGGTCAGCGACCCGCCGGAGGCGGTCTCGGGGGCCGGGCCGGCCTGCGTCCCGCACGCGGCCGCCAGCAGGGCGGCGGCCAGCGCGGGGAGCACGCGCCGGGTGGAGATCTTCGGTCCTCCCGCCACGGTCATCGGCCTTCCCGCCACGCCGCGGCCAGCAGTTCGTAGGAGCGCACGCGGTCGGCGTGCGCGTGCGTCGCGGTGGTGACCAGGAGTTCGTCGGCCCGCGTGGCGCGCTGGAGCACCCGCAGCCGTTCGGTCACCGTCTCCGGTGACCCGACGAACTGCGTGTCGACCCGGTCGGCCACCAGCGCCCGGTCCGCCTCGCTCCAGACGTGGGCGCCGGCCTCCTCCGGGCTGGGGTACGGCATGGCGCCCTGGCCGGTGCGGATGCTGCGCACCCACAGCGGGTACGGCTTGGCGAGTTCGGCGGCCGTGGCGTCGTCCTCGGCCACGACCGCGTCGGCGGAGACGACCACGTACGGCTCGGCCAGCGTCGCCGAGGGCTTGAACGCCTCGCGGTAGGCCTCCACGGCCTCCAGCACCGAGGACGGGCTGACGTGGTAGTTCGCCGCGAACGGCAGCCCGCGCTCCCCCGCCACCTGGGCGCTCTGCCCGCCGCTGCTGCCCAGGATCCACACCTCGACGTCCGCGCCCTCGCCGGGCACCGCGTGCGCGGCGTACCCGTCCGGAGAGGTGAAGGTGCCGCGCAGGAAGGCGATCACGTCGTCGACCTGCTCGGCGAAGTCGGGGGTCCGCGCGCCCGGCTGCTGCAGCAGCGACGCCTGGAAGGCCAGCTGCGGGGACCGGGCCAGCGCGGACCAGTCGAACGGCGGCGGGATGAGCAGCCCGTCCACGACGCGGGAGCCGGCGGGCCCGGCCGGCCGCTCCGGCGGCTTGGCGGTCTGTCCGGCCAGCTCGGCCCGGCGCTGCCCCGACCGGCCGAGGCCGAGGTCGACGCGGCCGGGATGCAGGGCGTCGATCAGGCCGAACTGCTCGACCACGGCCAGGGGCGTCTGGTGCCCGAGCTGCACCGCGCCGGAGCCCACCCTGATGCGGCTGGTGGCGGCGGCGACCAGGGCGATCAGGACGGCCGGGGCCGAGCTCGCGACCCCGGCGGCGAAGTGGTGCTCGGCCAGCCAGTACCGGTGGTAGCCGAACTCCTCGGCCCGCCGGGCGAGGTCGAGCGTGTCACGCAGCGCGTCGCCGGCGGTGCTCCCGGACGGGATGGGTGCCAGATCGAGGATGGACAGGGGAACGGTCATGACAGCCCTTCCGGGAACGGCCTGCTGGGGATCTCTCGGCGGAGCACGGGGGCGATCTCCGCCTGGAACAGTTCGAGCGCGGCGCGGTGCCGGGCGGGGGGCAGCCCGTCGGCGTCGGCGTGCAGGTGCATCACCTCGTGCCCGAAACGCTTGTGGTAGCGGAGGACCTTGTCGATGATCTGCTGGGGACTGCCCACGAGGTGCGAGCCGCGTTCGACGGCGTCCTCCAGCGAGTCGAACACCCGCGGCGCGCCGTACCTCCTGAACGTCTCCTGCCGCGCCTCGAAGATCGGCCGGTAGGTCTCGATCGCCTCCTGCGAGGTGGGGGCGGTGTAGAACGCCGCGGTCCCGGCCCCCACCAGGGCGCCGGCCGGGTCGTGCCCGTAGTACGCCCACCGCTCGCGGTAGTGGTCGATCAGCTCGGCGTACGGCTCGATGGGGTTGGTGACGTTGGCGGAGAACAGCGGGTCGCCGTAGCGGGCGGCCAGGTCCACCGAGTCCTTGCTGGTGGCGCTGCCGTGCCAGACGCGGATCGGCCGCTGCAACGGCCGCGGCAGGGCCTCGGCGTCGGTGAGCGAGGGCCGGAAGCGGCCCTCCCAGGTGACCTTGTCCTCCCGCCACAGCCGGCGGAACAGGTCGTACCCCTCGGCGTTGCGGTCCCACTGGTCCTCGGTGGTGACGTGGAACAGCTCGGCCTGCGCGGATCCGTTGCCCTTGCCGATGATCAGTTCGAGGCGGCCGCCGGACAGGTGGTCGAGGGTGGCGTAGTCCTCGTAGGCCCGCACGGGGTCGAGGAGGCTGAGGGTGGTGACGGCGGTGAACAGCCGGATGCGAGAGGTCCTGGCGGCGATGTGGCTGAGCACCACGGGCGGCGAGGAGGAGATGAACGGCCGCTCGTGCCGCTCCCCCACCCCGAACCCGTCGAAGCCGAGCTCCTCGGCCAGCACCGCGCCGGCGACGACCTCGCGGAACCGTTCGGTGGTGGAGACCCTGCCGTCGTGCGCGATGAGGGTGATCGCGAGGAACTTCACGCTGTGGTCGCCTTCTCGTGCAGGTCGGCGGGGTGGTGGGGGTCGAGGACCTTGCGCGGGTCGACGAGCCGGTCCCGGCCCTCCGGCGTCCGGTAGCGGCCGGCGGGACGGGGAAGGCCGAGCAGCCCGCGCAGGGTCGCCGCCTCGTACCGGTCCCGGAAGGCGCCGCGGGCGCGCAGTTCGGGGACCAGCCGTCGGCTGATCGCCTCCAGGTCCAGCGGCAGCACGCCCGGGCGCAGCCGGAAGCCCTGGATCCCGGCGCGCCGCCAGTCGAGCAGCAGGTCGGCCAGCTCCCCCGCGCTCCCGGCGAACACGGCGGCGTCGGAGACCGGCTCCGCCCCGGCCAGCTCGTCCAGCCGGGCCCTGCGCTCCACGGCGTCCTCGCCGAGGAAGACCAGCAGGTCGGCGAAGATCTTCAGCGGCTCCCCCTCCCTCGGGACGCTCCGGACCTGCCGGACGATCGCCTCGGCCTCCTCGCGGCTGTGCGGGGTGACGAACACCACGTCGGCCGAGCGGGCGGGCAGCTCGTACGGCACCCGGGAGCGGCCGTGGTCGAGCACCGTGACGAGCGGCTGGCCCTGGGGCGGGCGCGGGGTGATCGAGGGGCCCTTCACCGAGAAGGCCGGCCCGGCGAAGTCGATGTAGTGGAGCTTGTCCCGGTCGACGAACCTGCCGGTCGCCACGTCGCGGATCTCGGCGTCGTCCTCCCAGCTGTCCCACAGGCGGCGGGCCACCTCCACGGCGTCCGCGGCCTCCTCGAACAGGCCGGCGACCCGGTCGGGCGACAGGTCGTCCGGGTCGAGGAGGGGCACGTCCCTGCGCCCGAAGTTCGCGGCCTCGGACCTGCGGGGCGAGACCTGCACCCGCCAGCCCGCCCGTCCGAGACTGACGTGGTCGAGAGTGGCGATGCCGATCGCCACGTGGAACGGCTCGGTGTGGGTGGTGGTGGCGGTCGGCACCAGGCCGACGCGGCTGGTCAGGGGCGCGATCGCGGCCGCGATCAGCACCGCGTCCAGGCGTCCGCGGACCTGGTCGGCCCGTCCGTCGGGACCGTCGAGGAGCGTGGACTGCAGCCCGAGGGAGTCCTCGATCGTGACGAAGTCGAGCAGGCCGCGCTCGGCCTCGGCGGCGAGCCCGGCCCAGTACCGCGCGGTGAGCAGCGCCCTGGGGGCGGCGGCCGGGTCGCGCCAGGCCGCCGGGTGCCATCCGGCGCCGTCGAGGGCGACGGCCAGGTGCAAGGGGGCGGTCGTCACAACGTTCCTTCCGGGACGGGGGCGGATTCCTGCGGGACGGCGACGGATTCCTGCGGGGACAGGGCACCGCCGCGGCCTCCTGACGGCTTCGCGCCCGCCGGCAGTGGCGGGCGCGGGGACAGGGCCGTCACGGCGCCACTCCGGGCCAGGCGGGCACCGCCAGGCCGAGGTGGTCGCGGAGCGTGCTCCCCTCGTACTCGGCGCGGAACACGCCGCGCTCCTGCAGGAGCGGGACGACCCGGTCGACGAAGTCGTCCAGCCCTCCGGGGGTGAGGTGCGGGACGAGGATGAAGCCGTCGGCGGCGTCGGCGCGGACGAACTCCTCGATCCGCCGGGCCACCGTCTCCGGCGACCCGACGAACGACTGGCGGCCGGTCATCTCGATGACCAGATCGCGGATGCTCAGGCCCTTCTCCTCGGCCACCGCGCGCCACTTGGCCGCGACCGCGCCCCGGTCGGCGAGCCGGACCCGGCCCTGCGAGAGGTCCTGCTCCAGCGCGGGCTCGACGTCGGGGAGCGGGCCCTCGGGGTCGTAGGCGGACATGTCCCGGCCCCACACCTGCTCCAGGAAGGCGATCGCGGTCTGCGGGCCGACCTGCAGGCGGCGGATCTCGGCCGCGTTCTCCGCCGCCTCGGCGTCGGTGTCCCCCAGGGCGTAGGTGGCGGCGGGCATGATCTTCAGCTCGTGCCTCGCGCGGCCGTACTTCGCCAGGCGGCGCTTGACGTCGGCGTAGAACGCCCGGCCGTCCTCCAGGGTGCCGTGGCGGCTGAAGATGATGTCGGCGTTCGCGGCGGCGAACTCCCTGCCCTCGTCGGAGTCGCCGGCCTGGATGACCACCGGGTGCCCCTGCGGGCTGCGCGGCACGTTGAACAGCGCCTCGACGTCGAACTGCTCGCCCCGGTGCCGGACCGTCGCGACCGAGCCCGGCCTCAGGAACGTTCCCGCCTCCCGGTCCGCGAGGATCGCCCCGGGCCGCCAGGAGTCCCACAGCCGGCGCGACAGCCGTACGAACTCCTCGGCCCGGGTGTAGCGGTCGGCGCGGTCGAGGTAGCCGCCGCGGCGGAAGTTCTCGCCGGTGAAGGCGTCGGAGGTGGTCACCACGTTCCAGGCCGCCCGCCCACCGCTGAGGTGGTCGAGGGTGGCGAGGCGCCTGGCCAGCTCGTAGGGCTCGTTGAAGGTCGCGTTGACCGTCGCCGCCAGGCCGAGCCGCTCGGTGACCGCCGTGAGGGCGGCCAGGACGGTGAGCGACTCCGGACGCCCGACCACGTCGAGGTCGTGGATCCGCCCCTTCAGCTCGCGCAGCCGCAGGCCTTCGGCGAGGAAGAAGAAGTCGAACCTGCCGCGCTCGGCGGTCCGGGCCAGGTGCTCGAAGGAGGAGAAGTCGATCTGACTGCGCGATCGCGGGTCCGCCCACACGGTGGTGTTGTTCACCCCGGGGAAGTGCGCGGCCAGATGGACCTGCTTCTTGGGCGGCGCCGTCATACGCCCCACCCGCCCCGTCCGCGCCCCCGCGGACGGCACCGGCCGGGGCCGTGCCGGCGGGGTGGGAGCAGACGGGCGAGACCACGGCGGCGGACCCTTTCGAGAGCACCGCGACTCACGCGATCAGGCACAACAGAGGGAACGGTCATCAGGGCACCTCGTTCCACACGGGGTATTACCTATATAAACAGTAGGAAAACTATGTTTCCCTGTCAACAACCCCACCCACCCCGCCCCTCCCCCAACACCCCCACCCCGTCCAACCTCCGGGAACTCCCCCCGTCCGACCTCCCCGTCAACGCCCCCGCCCCGCGGCGTCCCTCTTAGCGCTTCACCCTCCTCCACCGAGCACTCCCCCCGTCCGACCTCCCCAGCGCCCGCACCTCCATCCGGCCGCCCCTCAACCCCCCGCCCCGCGGCGTCCGCGATCTCCGCCCCCGTCCGACACCCACGGAACGGCGCCGCGACGGCGAGAAGCAGTACGGCGAATCCGGCGCCCCACTACGGCGGCCGACCGGTTCCTCCCTGGTTGCTGTACTGTCGCGGGTCATGGCAGGACGACCGGCGGCAGGTGGGGGGCGATGGGTCGCGGTCGGCCCGGAGCGGCTCGAGGGCTGGCTCGGCAGGTTCGTCGAGCGGCATGGAGCCGCGAAGATCGACACCTCAGGTGACGTCGTACGGGTGCGGGCCACCGACGGCGCGGTCGCGGAACTGCATGTGCCCTTTCCTCCGCTACCCGAAGTCCCTTCGCCACCCCCGGAGACCGGCGAGCCCGCGGCCGGGGCCGTCGTGCTGCGCGCCCTGGTGGCACACGCCGACACCGAGCGCCGGATAGGTGTTCTTCTCGTCCGGCTCGGCGGCTACGCGGCAGGTGTGTTCGAAGGGGAACGGCTGATCACGTCCAAGGTCGGTTCGCGGCTCGTCCACGGCCGCAGCGCGGCGGGCGGCTGGTCGCAGCAGCGCTTCGCCCGGCGGAGGGAGAAGCAGGCGGGCGAGGCGTCACGGGCGGCGGCCGAGGTGGCCGTACGCGTGCTGGTGCCCCAGGTGGACGCGCTGGACGCGGTCGTCCTCGGAGGAGATCGCCGCGCGGTCGACGCCCTGCGCGCAGACCGGCGACTGGAAGCCGTCTTCGCGCTTGAGACGCCGCCGTTCCTGGACGTGCCCGACCCCCGGCTGGCCGTCCTCCAGGAGACCCCCAAGACCTTCCGCGCCGTCCGTATCCGCCTCCTCGACCCCGCTCCGTAGGCGGCGGTCAGGTCGTCGGTGGGCCGTAGGCTCTCAGGAACGTGTCGACCGCGGCCGTGGCCACCTGGCGGGTCTCCGTGGACGGGACCTTGCGGGTGCCGAGGCGGGAGCGTGTCTCCATGGGGGCGGTGAGCAGGGCCAGGAAGTGCTCCGCGGCCTGGGCGGGGTCGCAGTGCCGTAGGCGTCCGGAGAGGGAGAGCCGGGCCAGCCTGTCGGCCAGCGCCTCGGCCAGCCCTCGCGAGGTACGACCCTGGACGATCTCGATGATGTCGGGGAAACGGGCCACCTGGGCGTAGGTCAGCCAGCGCAGTGATCGCGAGCGCTCACTGGAGCAGACCCGGAGCATCCGGTAGGCGACGTCCTCCAAGGCGGCGCGCAGGTCGTCGCCCGGCTCGCGCAGCCGTTCGACGACGGCGAGGTTCTCGGCGGCCACGACCTCGGCCGCCGCCTCCAGGGCGTGCCGGAACAGGTTCTCCTTGTCGTGAAGGTGGTTGTAGACCGTCAGCTTGGCGACGCCCGCCTCCTCGGCGATCTCCTGCACGCACGCCTCGGAGTAGCCCCGGCGGGCGAACACGGTGAAGGCGGCGTCCAGGATCGCCCGCCGCTTGTCGATGCGCCCACGTGAAGCCGCCCGCCCGGTCTGGGCCGTTCCTCCCGTCACGCTCGCACTGTACCGCCGGCGCATGCGCCCTGCACTGGTCAGGGCATCCTGATGAACCGGCCTGTACAGAACGTAATCAGATCATTAAAGTGAACCAATGAGTTCATTTCTGGTCCGGTCACCTGCGACGAAGGGACGAATATGATCGTCAACATCCTGCGGTTCAGCTTCAAAGAGGAGACGACCGAGGAGGAGAAGGCCGAGGTGCTGACCGCGATGCGGCGCACCGCGAGCGTCGAGTCGGTGTCGTTCTCGACCGTCGGCCAGGACCTCGGCGATCCCGCCGAGGGCTACACCCACGCGTACTGCGTGGGGGTGGCGGACCTGGCCGCACTGGAGAGGTACATGCACGACCCGGTCCACCTCGCGGGGGACCACGTGATCCTTCCCCACCTCGCCGGCCTCTCGGCGGTCCGCCTTTCGGACGACATGGATCCCGAGCTGAACGACAAGGTCACGGCGATGCACCTGAAGAAGGTCGCGACCTATCCCGACTGGGGCCGGCTCGTGGAGGCGGTCTCCGGCGGCCAGATCCCCGCCCGCGCCTGAGCCGGAACGGACCCGGCAGGAACCGTGCCGCCGCGCCTCACGACCGGCGCCGGCCACAGCGGAGCCTCATATCGGCGCCGACCGCGATGGCAGGTCGTTGTATCCGGCGGAGGTGCGGCGGCACATCAGGGACTTTCACGGCAGCATGGCGATATATCGCGCGGGACCGCGCAAACCGGCTACGCGCTCCCACCGAGGCGCGGCAGAACATCGCACGGCATCGGGCGCACACGGGCCATCCGCTTCCAGGCGGGCACGGTATCGCGTGATTTGGGTGGTATGTGGATGATGCATGGTGGATACACCCGGATGCGCATGAGGCGGGGGACTGCCGACACGGAAGGGATGGCCCGAAACCCGGATACGTAAATGACTGATTTCTCGACTCTGCGTAAAGAATTCTTCCCTTCCAACATCGGGGGAAATATCGGTGAATTTCCCTGCGCTGCGCCGCTCTTCCCCTGCCCGTGGCAGGAGAATCGACGCGTGCGCGTACGGCACTAGAGTTCCGCACCGCGCACGTCCCCCGGTGACCCGCCCCCGCATCCCTGGGAGCCTCGATGGCCCCTTCGCACTCGTCCGGACTCCACGGAGCCTCCCACTCCGCCGCGACCTTCTTCCCGATCGTCGACCTCGACTCCGGAGGGGTGATCGCCGTCGAGGCGGCCGCCGAGTTCGCCCCGTTCGGGCCGTCCGGTGACGTCTCCCCCACGGTGGCCGCCGTGTACGCGGCCGCCCGCGAGGAGGCCCTGCTCCCCCTCGTCCTGACGGTCCCCTCCGCGGCCGTGATCCAGGGATCGGCCGCCCTCGCCCCCCTGCACGAGTCCCTGCGGGCGACCAGCCGCCGCCCGCGTGAGGTGATCCTCGTCATCGCCGGCGACTTCGCCACGGAGGACCGTTCCGCCCTGCTGACGGGGATGGACGGCCTGCGGGCCATCGGCTACCTCGTCGCGGTCGGCGGCGTCGGCGCCTCCCACGTGCCGCTGGACCTGCTCGCCGACGCCTCGCCGTACGCGGTGGTGATCTCCCCCGAGCTGATCGAACGGGTTCCCCGGGACGCTCGGCGCAACGCCGTCGGCGAAGCGGTGTCGCGGATGGCCAAGGGCATGGGCGTCCACGTGCTCGCCCCGCAGGTCACCGACGAGGGGCAGCTCGCGGCGGTGCGGGGCTGGGGCATAAGGCTCGCCCAGGGACCACTGCTCGCCCCGCTCGACTGGCGGCCTTCGCACGGACGCGTCCACGTCCCCCTGCCGGTGCCGGCGGCCGAACCCGAGCCGTGGGTGATCGACCTGGGCCCGCGCGTCCAGGAGTTCCTCCTGCCGGCGGTGACCCTCGACATGCTGGCGACCGCCGAGGACGTGGTGGAGGCCTTCGGCACCGAGCCGTCGATCACCAGCGTCGTCCTGGTGGACGAATACCAGCGCCCGAGAGCCAGCCTGGAGCGCAGCCGGTTCCTGTTGTCCATCGCCGGGCCGTACGGGCACGCCCTGCACGCCAAGAAGCCGGCGCACCGCCTGGCCGACCCACCACGGGTGGTGCCCAAGACCACGCCCGCGATCGCCGCGACGCAGGTGGCGGGCAAGGACGCGGCTCGCGTGTACGACGACCTGGTCGTGGTCGACGAGGTTGGACGCTGCATGGGGGTGGTCCACGTCAGCGACCTGATCCGCCACGTCGCCGAACTCCAGCCGATCCCGCACTGACATCTCGCCGCACCGGCCGATCCCGCACTGACGCGTCGCCGCGCTGAGCCGGTCTCACACAGGCACCTCACCGAGCCGGCCGATCCCGTGCGCCTTCCGCCGGGCTACGGTCGCGCGCCTTTACATTGTAGATTTCTATCGTCGGAGTGGCCGCGCGCCTCTAACTTCATTACCTCGGACACATGCGGGCTTTGACCGAGGACCGGCCTTTCCGGAAATACGGCCGATGGCGCCTGGCGAGGAATTTCACCGTCCCCCGCCAATTCTCGCCCTCACGACGGTCGCCGCAGCCGGGACCGGGGCTCCGGCGTCTGGATAATCGTTCGCACCGGCAGGAAAAGGATTCCTCCGGGTCCTGCCGCCGGAAAGGACGATATCTTGCTGATGAAACAGAATGTCCATTCGACGCCGCACCGGCCCGCTCGGGGGCGATCGCCGCTTTCGGCCGCCGCCGCCTCCCTGGTGGTGCTCGTGTCCACCGTGACGCCGGCCGCGGCGGCCGATTCCGGGGAAGCGCCGGTTCCGGAGATGCCGGCCGCGAAGGCGTACGACGGGAGCACCCCGCTGCCGTCCGTCCGCGAGGTGACGAAATTGTGCACCAACGCCTCCCGCTGCACGTTCACCATCGACAAGTCGGCCTCCAGTGAGTACTACGACGGCGTCGTGGCGCTGGGCAACGCGATCATCAACTGCTCGATGAAGGACATCGACGTCGACCGGACGGTCACGCTCGAACAGAGCAGCACCGACAACATCAGCGGAGAGATCAGCGGGCAGGTGAGCACGGACGGCACCACCGACACCACGGCCGAGGGGACCGCGGAGGCCTCCCACCAGGACGGCAAGGAGGACTCCTCGACGCACCACACCGCGCCGAAGGACAAGGGCCCGAACGACGAGATCACCAAGAAGAACACCAGCCAGGACGCGACCAAGGGCACCGCCAGGGGCAGCAACACCGTCGGCACGAAGATCAGCTTCATGGCGGCGTTCAAGATGGCCTACAGCCGCGAATGGTCCGACAAGAACACCGAGGCCACCTCGTACAAGACGAGGATCGCGCCCAACGACATGCTGTGGTTCGTCGGGAAGAACGCCGTCACCCGGGTCGTGGGGGCGCTGAGGGTCGGCGACACCTCCAAGCACGTCGAGAACGTCGCCGCCCAGGGCCCCTCGACGGTGAACCGGAGTTTCATCTTCGCGATGACCTCCGTCGTCCCCGCCGGTCTGTGCGGGCGCATCACCCGGCCGCCCGGCCTCCGCACCACGGGAACGGCCGCCGGCACCCCGTCGCCGGACGGCCTCGTCGACATCGGGCCGGCGAGGGCGGACTGGAAGGCCGGCAAGGTCGTCCGGCTGACCCCCCGTTCCCGCTGACCCGCCGCAGCGGCTCGGCGAAGCACGGCACGAGTTCCACCGCCAGAAAGGACGCACCCTTGCCGAACGACCATGGACTCCACCCGCCGGAACCCGTTCCGGGGAAAGGCGACCCCGCCCCGGCCGCGCATCGGAGGCGTCACCTGCCGCGACGCGGACGGCTCGCGCTCCTGGCGTCCCCCGTGCCGGTCGCTCTCGCCGTGGCGGTGATGTCCCCCGCCGGGGCCACCCCCGGATTCCCGGGCATCCCGCCGCTGCCCGACGTCCAGGCCGTGTACACCTACAAGGGCGAGAACCCGAAACCGGCCACGGTCGAGGACGTCATCGACAGGTGCAGCGACCAGAGCAGATGCACCTGGACCGAGGTACGCAACACCGAATACTGGAGCAGGCCGAAGGGCATCGGAGAGGTCTACATAAACTGCACCAGAGAAAGCGTGAAAGACCCTCGGGCGATCCCGCTCCAGACCACGAGCATCGACAACGCCAAGGGCAGGCTCGTCTACGACGAGAAGACCACCGGCCCGAAGAACGAATCCATCAAATGGATCGAGGGCGTCCTGCTGGCCAAATACGACGAGCAGTGGATCTGGAAGAACCCCAAGCCGGTCCAGATCGACGGGAAATGGGTGGAAGGCCCTTACGTCAAGAAAGTGGAGGCCACGGTGCTGCCCGGAGAGGCGAGCTGGATCGAGATCCAGTACGCCAGGCACCGCATCGTGTTCGATCTGAAGTCCAAGCCGAAGGTGTGGGGCGACTACGACTACGAGGCGAGGAACGTCACGCTCGACAGCCCTTCGGCGGTCAACCCGGACCGCGTCTACCAGCGGACCGGCCCGATGACCCGCGCCGAGAGGGCCCAGTGCGACACGCCGAGGCTCGGCTCCACCGTGCCCAACGCCAGGCTGTCGGAGGCCGCCCTGCTGGACGCCGGGCCCGCTCTCGTCCCCCGGCCCGCGGGCACCCCCTCGCCCTGAACCTCCCGCACACCGAAGCCGGCCGCTCGCCAGGCGATGGCGGGCGGCCGTCTCTTGAACCGCCGACCGGGTCCCTTGAACGGCTGACCGGACCGTCCTTCAGGCGGGGGCCGGGCTCGCCCAGCCGGTATCCAGGGCCGTTCAGCCGCTGACCGGCGGTCCTTCAGAGGGGGCCGGGTCGGTCCGCTCAGCCGGGGCCGGGCGTGTCAGTCGGTGACGGGGCGGGGGGCGGGGTTGCGTTCGGGGGTGGCCGGGGCGGGGCACTGGGTGGTGGTCACGTACCTGATGACCAGGTCGAGCCGGTCCTGCTCGCTCTTCGGCTGCTGGTCCAGGGCCCTGTCGTCGGGACCGAGGCCGATGGCCGCCAGGTGGTTCTTGAGCTCCTGCGCGCCCAGGCCGGCCAGTACGCACAGCCGTCCCCACTCGCTCTTGACCTTGGCCTCGAACCCCTTCACGTCGTCCTGCACGGAGGCGAGCGTGCCGTCCACGGTCTTCTGGGCGGCGTCGCCGCAGGTGGCGTCCGGCCGGCCGGTGCTGCCGACCGGGATCTTCGACCCGGTGTCGCCCGGCACGGAACCGGTGGTGGTCACCGGGGCCGTACAGGGGACCCCCGCGGCGGCGTGGGCACCGGCGGGCAGGGCCAGGGCGCTCGCGCCCAGCGCGGCGACGACGAGACCGCGGACGGGCCGGGCGGCGGATATGACGATCATGACGACCTCCGAGACAGCCGGGGCGCTCCCGCCCTCGGGCGACACGATGATCACTCAATGTACATGCGCGGCCACTTCTCGCGGCGGAGGCCGTCCGGCTCTGGTGATCACGCCGCCACGTCGCCCGCGCACGGCCCGCTCCCCCGCCCTGAGCAGCGGTAATACGCCATCCGGACAGAGGTGGCAGGATGCGGCCAACGGCGTGCAGGTTGCTGCCGTCCATTCGTCTGGTTCTAGGGCTTCGAATGCCGCAGAGTTGATTGTGCAAGGACGAATTCGAAATCCCTCAAGAAAAGAGACGAAGAAATGAAGAACTCGGCCGCCTCCGCGATTTCCATCCTCCGCTCCGCCGGCACCACCTGGGACTCCCGCTCCCGCACCGCCGGCACCACCTGGGACTCGTACTCCCGCACCGCCGGCACCACCTGGGACTGAGAACTCCCTGTTCAGAGCACCGCGCGACGCACGTCGCCCCTGGCGGCCGCACCAGCCGCCCGACGGTGAACCGAAAACCCGGAAACCCAATCGAAAAACCGCCGCAAAGAGATTTTCCAGGCGGTATCCCGAGAACGCGACACCGGCGAATCGCCGAACCCCCCACGCCACCGGATCACCGAATTCCGTGAATGCATCACCGGAAATCGACCGGCTACGGCGGCCCGCTCTCCCCGCTCCCGGCCATTCGGCGCGGCCGGATCCCCGCACCGTCCGATCAGCGGGCGTCCACGGCGCTGCGAACCCCCTCGCCGGGATCCTCCACCGCGACACGGCGGGCCGGCCGAGGACGAAACCCCAGCAGCAGGCCCGCGATCACCAGCGCGGCCCCCAGCAGCTCCGGCAGACCCGGGTGACCGGTGCCCAGCACCATGGAGGCCACGATCGTGCCGAGCGGCAGGAAGCCGGAGAACAGGCCCGCGCGGTCGGCGCCGAGTCGGGGCAGCGCGTCGTACCAGCAGAAGAACGCCAACGCCGTCACCACCACGGCCAGGTAGCCGAGCACGGCCGCCTCGGACGGCGTGGGCACGCGCAGCAGCCGGGTGCCGTCCTCGGCGAGCCCCGCGATCAGGAAGAGCGGCACCGCCGCGGCGGCCGAGTACGCCGCCACCCGGACCGCGCCGAACCGCGGCAGCAACGGGATGGCGAGGAGCGAGAATCCGACCTCACCGGCGAGCGCGCCGAACGCCAGCAGCACCCCGGCGAGCGTCGCGCCGCCGAGGCCGATCGTGACGGCCGCCCCCGTGGCCACCACGACGGCCGCGACCACGACGTACGACGTCGGGCGCCTGCCCTCCATCAGCGGCGTGACCACCGCCAGGACGACGGGGACCGTCGCCACGATCGTGCCGACCGTCGCCGGGTCGGCGTGCCGGGTCGCCTCCACGACGAACGCGTTGAACGCCACCAGCCCGACCACGGCCAGCAGCACGACGAGCACCAGCTCGCGGCGGGTCGGCCGCAGCGCCGGCAGCCCTCTCACGCGGAGGACGGCGAACAGCACGGCGGCGGCGATCGCGTACCGAATGGCCTGCCCGCCGTACAAGGGGTAGGCGTGCAGGGCCGGAGAGACCCCTGTCAGCGTGCCGACCAGGAACATCGCGGTCGCCGCACCGATCATCCCGCGCCGCCGGTCGGCCATGTTTCGTATCGCCTTCACGGAAAGCCATCGTGGTCACCGGGCTTGAGCGTCGGAAGTGCCAATAAGCGACGAAACAGCAGACCAATCCATCGCTAGAGTCGGATCATGACTCGTGAGGCACTGCTCGCCTATCTCGGCATCGTCGCGATGATCACCATCACTCCTGGCCCTGACACCGCGCTGGTGGTGCGGAACGCCATGCGCCAAGGGTGGGGCGCGGGGGTGCGGACGGGCCTCGGCAGCGCGGCGGGTCTCCTGCTGTGGGGGCTCGCGGCGTGCGCGGGCATCGCCGCGCTCCTCGCGGCCTCCATGGTGGCCTTCACCGTGCTCAAACTGGCCGGAGCCGCGTACCTCGGCTACATGGGAGTGCGGATGCTGTGGCGCGCCTGGCGCTCGTCGGCCCCGGCCACCGCCGGCCCTCGCCCCGCCGACGCCGCCCCGGCCACCACCAGCGTCTCCGCGGCCGGTACGAACGCCGCTTCCCCCGGAGCCCACGCCTCGTCCAGGGCGCTCTTTCGGCAGGGGTTGTCCACCAACCTGCTCAATCCCAAGGCCGCGGCATTCTTCACGGCGCTGCTGCCGCAGTTCGTCACCGCCCACGACGGCACCGCCACGCTGTTGATCATCGGCCTGACGCTCATCGCGGCCGCCTCCAATCTGACCGGCCAGTTCGTCTTCGCGATCACGGCCGACCGCACGGCCCGCCTGGTGGACCACCGCCACTTCGAGCGGGTCATGGACACCCTGGTCGGCTCGGTCCTCATCGCCCTCGGCCTCAAACTCGCCACCGGCGACCGCCCTTGAGCGTCCCGCTGCGGCGGACAGCGTTCGAGGCGCCGTACTTCAGAGCATCATGACGGACCGGAACGGGACGATCTGTCAAGAATCACGCTCTAGGTTGTAAAGAGCGACCCGACAAGCGATCATGGATGCCCGTGAACAAAAAGATCCTTTCCGGTGTCGCCGGCATCGTTCTCGGAACCGCCGCCCTCGTCGGTGGCACCGCCTCCCCCGCCGCCGCGGTCAGCGGCTGCTCCAAGACCGCGAGCACCGACCACTCCGTGAGCGTCAAGTGCACCAGCGGGCTCGAGACCTACTTCCGGGTCTACGGCTACTTCTGCTCCACCTCGTCCTGCTCCTACGTGCCGGGCAGCCTGGTCTCCGTGGGCGGCACGAGCAAGGCCACCAGCGGCGCCTACTACAGCGGCAAGTGGTACGTGAAGGGCTGCTACGTGACCGACGGCTGCTGAGCCGCCCGGGCCGGCCTGGACCTCGAGGAGCGGGGGGGGCAGCCGCCCCCCCCCCCCCCCCGGGGGGGGGGCCCCGCCCCCCCCCGCGGGGGGGATTGCACAACACA
>NZ_JAHDTF010000009.1 GCF_018531465.1 Sphaerisporangium fuscum | reverse complement strand
GCGGGGGGCGCCGCCCCCCGGGCCGCCCCGGCCCTCGCGGCGGGGCGGGCCCCCCCCCCCCCCCGCCGATCTGGTTCTGCACCGCGCTCCGCACGGCGGGGTGTCTATGCCACAGCACGGCACCGAACCCCGGCACCACCGGCGTCCACGGAGCCGGTACCGGCCTGACGAGCGCGACCTGAGAGGAATCGGGGCAGCGGGAACGCTGCCCCGATCGCACGACGCGCCGATCTCGTATCGGCCCCGTCTCACCGACCGCCGGACGGCACCAACGATGGCGCCGGTCACGGCACCCGCGTCTCACCGCCGGTTCACCGCCTGGTGGCCTCCGCGCGCGGCACGTTCGCCTCGTGGCGTCCGTGCGTGGGCGCCTGGGGTTGCCGGTCCACCTCGACGGCGGGCGCCGAGACCGGCACGCCGCGCAGGACGACGAGGACGCCGAGGGCGGCGAGCGCCAGGACCACGGCCGCGGACAGGCCGGTGACGTTCAGTCCGTGGGTGAAGGCCGTCCGGGCCGCCTCCAGCAGCGCCTGGCCGGCCCGGCCGGGCACGGCGGCCGCGCTGCCCAAGGTGTCGCGGGCGGCACGCAGGGCCTCCGCGGGAACGCCGGTCACCCGGACGCCGGCCATCCGGTGGTGGTAGACGGCGGTGCCGATCGAGCCCAGAATCGCGAAGCCCAGCGCGCCGCCCAGCTCGCTGCCGGTCTCGGCCATGGCTGAGGCGGCGCCGGCCTGCTCGGGTGGCGCGGCGGCCAGGATCAGGTCGGCCGTGAGCGTGGTCGCCACCATCATGCCCGCCGCCAGCAGCCCGGCCCCGGTGAGGATGACCGCCAGCGGCTGGTGCACCTCGACCCGGGTGGTCACCGCCAGCCCGCAGGCCGAGACCAGCAGGCCGGCGGCGATGACGTTGCCGGGCCGGATCCTCTTGGCCACGATCCCGGTGACCGTCATCGCCGCGATGATGAACGGCATGACCACCAGCGACCACAGCGACGCGGCCAGCGGGCTCATGCCGCGTACGACCTGCAGGTACTGCATGGTGTAGAGGTTGAAGCCGAGCAGCGCGAAGTTGGTGACCAGGTTGACGCTCACCGCCCCGCTGTACGTGCGGCGCCGGAACAGCCGCAGGTCGATCAGCGGGTGCGCGATGGTCCGCTGCCGGTGCCAGAACACGGCCCCGACCAGCAGCCCGGCCACGATCGCGATCGCCGGGCCGGCCGCCCAGCCGTCCACGGCCAGCTCCTTGATGCCGTAGACGACCGGCAGCACCGCACCCAACGACAGCAGCGAGCCGAGCAGGTCGAACCGCCCGGCGGCGGGGTCACGGAACTCCGGCAGCAGGATCGGCCCGAGGACCAGCAGCAGCGCCATCGCGGGCAGGTTGATCAGGAACGCCGAGCCCCACCAGAAGTGTTCCAGCAGCAGGCCACCGACGATCGGGCCGACGGTGACGCCGCCGGTCATCGCACCGGTCCACACCGCGATCGCCGTCTTGCGCTGCGCCGGGTCGTGGAACATGTTGCGGATCAGCGCCAGGGTCGAGGGCATCAACGTCGCACCGGCCAGCCCGAGCACCGCCCGGGCCCCGATCAGCATCCCGGGACTCGTGGAGTACGCCGCGAGCACCGATGCCGCGCTGAAGGCGACGGCACCGCTCAGCAGCAGCTTGCGCCGGCCGATCCGATCACCCAGCGCCCCCATGGTGATGAGCATGCCGGCCAGCACGAAGCCGTACATGTCCATGATCCACAGCAGCTGGGTGCCGGATGGTTCGAGGTGCGCGCTGATGAACGGCATCGCGAACGACAACACGCTCACGTCCATCGACACGAGCAGGCACGGGAACGCGAGTACCGCGAGACCGATCCATTCTCTTGTACCTGCCTTGGCGTACACGTCGCTCCTTGGAGTTTCGACAGCCGGATCCCGGTCCCGGGAGTGTCTCGATGCGGAATCTCGCGGCCGTATTCCAGCCTGCCGTCCGGCCAGGCCGGCCGGATTTGGCTTTCACTTTTGCGGGCGCGACCAGTGGCGATCAACGACAGGTTCGGCAGTACAGCGTTTAGCCGAAACTTAACGAATCCCGATAGGCCCGGGCTGGACGGAATCCTTGGCCGGGAGGGCGCACCAGACGACCCCGCCGCCGCTCACCGCCGGCGGTGCCCCCGGCTCGCCGCCAGGGCGTTCACCGGATGCGATCCGCGCCCGCCACCCGGCGTCCTTCAGTGTCGGAGGTACGCCGCACCTCGAGGACGACGAGCCGGGAATCCGATGGACGCCGGCGGACATGTGAGCGGCGGTGTCCGGTCGCGTTTCCATCGCGACGCTGATGCCGCACTCCCATCACCGGGAGTGCGGCATCAGTGATTCAGAGAGAGGCTTACGGGAACTTCGTGCTATACGGGCCCGCGCCACTCACCCAGGCGGTATAAGTGGTGGTCACCTTACGGCCCGTTACCTGCCAGCCCGAGTCGTCCACGGTTCGACCTATGAACATGCTGCCTGATCTGTATTCTTTTATGTAGACCGATTTGTGGTAGCTGGTGACGATGGTCTCTGTCCGTCTTCTGGTCTGGGGTATCGTCTCGCGTACGTGACGCCCACAGGGGCCCAGCGCGGTTTTCTGGCAGGTCCAGACGTAGATCGTTCTGTGTTCCTGATAATGGTTCACCTGGGTGTAGGTGCGGTAATAGTGGTGCGTTTCGATGAAGACCTCGAGCTTGTCGCCACATACCACGTCGAAACGAGTGCATATGAACGTGACTATGGTGCCGTAGGCCTGCTCGTATACGGTGTCGCGCTCATGCTTGATGTCGGACCACTCACCGCGACCGCCGAGGTAGTCGTCTTCTCCTGTGAGGTCGGTCTTGTTGAGCGGATCACCGCTGCAGTACTCGTAGGCGTTCGCGCTGCCGCCGTCCACCGGATCGAGTTGCAGGAAGCGCCCAGTGACGGGGTTGTACAGGCGGCGGCCCATGAGCACGAGCCCGCCGAGAGCCCCACTGTCGCGCTGGTAGCCGCCCAGCCACCCGTATCGGGTGGGTCCACCGGCGGAAGCACGCGGTGCGCCGTACTCGGTGTACTCGGTGTAGCCGTCGATTCCGTTGCCTGTGGGGGCAGCGGTCGCGGTGAGGTCTCCGTGCAGGTCGGTCAGTTGCAAGGTCACGCTGCCGTCGCTGCGCTGGATCGCCGCCAGGCCGGAAAGGCCGAGCAGGTTCCGGGTCCAGGAACCGTCGGTCTCGGTGACCCAGCCGGGGCTGTCCTCTCCCCCGGTGTAATGGTTGACGGTCGTGCCGGGCTTCGGCCCGCCGGTGGTGACGGTCCTGGTTATCCGTCCTGCCGCGTCCCGGGTGAAGGTCTTGCTCTCCCCTGCTTGGCTGATCGTCGCGACCTGGTCGTCGGTGTAGTAGGCGACGGTCACGTCAGAGCCGCCGGCCGCGTCACCGGCCGGCAGTCGGGTGGTCCGGCCGAGGTTGTCGTAGGCGTAGCCGCTGCCGGTGATGCGGTCGGCCGTGTCATAGGTGTGGCTCTTCTCGACGGGGGTCCCCGCAGTGCCGCAGCTCGCGGTGGAGGAGTAGTCGCTTCGGGAGAGCCGGTTCGTGTTGAGGCTGAAGGAGTACAGCCGGGTGGTGCAGGCGCCGCCGTAGGTGTCCTCCACTCTGACCAGGCGGCCGGCGCCGTCGTAACGGTAGTCCTGAGCGCTCCCGCCAGGTCCTTGGCGTTCGGCGACCCGTCCCTGGATATCGGGAACGGCGGCGTAGGAGAGCCAGGCGGTGCTGTTCTTGACGTATCTCAGGCCGGTCCGGACGCCCGTCGAGTCATAGTCACTCGTGGCTGTCAGGCCGCCGGGGTAGACCTGCGTCGCCAGCGCCCCGCCGTCGTCATAGCTGCCGGTGAACACCCCCGCACCGGTGTCGATGCGAGTGAGCATCCCGCGGCGCTCGGCCCGCCCGGACGCGTCCACTCCGTCGTAGGTGAAGGTGATCAGCCCTTTACCGTCGTGGGTGGTGGCGATCTGACCGTCGATGTTGTACGTGACGGTGCTGGTGTTACCACTGGCGTCGGTGGCCGAGCTCAACCGTCCGAAGGCGTCATGCCGCTGGACGATGCTCTGTCCGCCAGAGGTGGTCTGGGTGGGCAGGCCGGTCGCCGCGTCGTAGGTGTAGGTGGCCGATGGAGTGGCCGTCCCGCCCGCGCTTGCCGGGCTGACCTGCGTCTCGGTGCTCGTGGCACGCCCCGCGACGTCATGGCCGAACGTCACCGTGCGGGTGACATCGCCGGAGGTGTCGGTACGGACGGCGGTGTCGCCGTAATAGCTGTACGTGGAGGAGTGCACCGGTAGTGGAGTGCCCGCCGGCTGAGCGGCCGGCCCGAATCGGCAGGACCAGCCTGCCCATTGCGGTTTGTTCCCGCACTCGGGCGCCGTGGGGTGCGCACCGGCGGTGTAGTAGAGGGTGACGGTCGTGCCGGCGTCCGCGCCTGCGGAGCTGGGCATTCTGCGTTCGAACTCCCGTCCGGCCGCGTCGTACCGCAGGCGTTGCACGATGTCGGCACCACCCGGTACGACAGTCGTCACGGAGGTGACCTTGTGCAGGTTCCAGCCTGAGGCGTCGCCCGAGCCGATCGGGTCATACCCCGTCTTGGTCACCTGGCTGTCCTCGGCCGTCGGCGTGGCGGTCCCATCGAGTACCACCGGTCCCGAGGTGCTGGTGGTGACCAGGCGGTAGTTGATCGCCTGGGACGGCTTGCCCTCGTCGTAGACGTTGATCTTCTTCGCCCGCGCCGACACATAACGACCGTCGGCCAGGGTGACCAGCCTGGCCGGTCCGAGCTCGGTGCTGAGGTCACCGTCACTGGTGTAGGTCGACACGCTGGCGAGAAGATCGGCGCGAGCGGCCGAGTCGGATCGTCCGACAACGTAGGGATCGGTGTCCTCGGTCGGTGCCAGAGCCTGCGCCCGATTGCCGGGGCCCAGCTCCCATACGACGCGCCCCTTGTCGTCGTAGCGTGTCGCGCCGATCTGCCAGGCACCCGCACCGTACCGGGCGGCGTCGACCGACCGGCCGTCCGCGTCGGTGTAGATGAGTGAGGCGTACTCCCAGTCGGACGTGCCGGGACGATAGCTTCCGCCTTCCTGGCGCGGCGGCACGTGCGAGGCGGGGAAGATCGCGGTGCCCGTCACCGGCAGGTCCGTGGCTTGACCCCAGCGGCTGGTCTGGGCCGCCGTCAGGTCCACCGGTGCCCCTGCTCCGCCGATGGGCACGTCGTAGGCGACCGCCATGGTGGGGTCGGTATCGCCGCCTTCCCGCTGCACGTCGACCAGACGGCCGGCGCTGTCGTAATCGAAGCGCCATGGGGCCAGTCCCGGCGGAGTGAGCTGGCTGATCCGTCCTTCCGCGTTGTAGTAGTAGGTGGTCGTCAGGCCGGTACGCGGGTCGAACACCTGCCGCAGGTGCCCTGTTGAGTCGTACGCGTACGAAGTCATCACGGTCGCCTTCATCGCGCCCGTGCCGGGGTCGAACGCCGTGTAGGTCACGTTCTTGACCTGGCCGGCGTAGTCACCCCAGCCCGAGGCGACGCCGGTGGCCGTCGTACCGGCCGCGTACGACAGTTCGATGGCGCGGCAACCGGCGACCAGGACGGTGCCGCAGGTCACGCCCGCTGCGACGGGCGTCAGAACCCGGGTGATGCGCCCCTGGCCGTCCCGGTAGTAGGTGGTGGCCGACTCGGTGGCGGCCGTCTCCGTGCGCGCGACCACCCATCTTCCGTTCGCCTTGACGTAGGTCGTCTTGTTACCGAGCGCGTCCGTGTGAACCATCTGCCCGTTGTCGACCGTGATGAAGGACCCCTCGGCGGCGTCGCCGACACCCGTGAAGCCTTCGCCGTGCCTGACGTACGTCCAGGTCGAGCCGTCGGGCCCGATCAGCTGCAGCGCGCCCGACTCGCCGTCTCCCGAGGGAGCGAGATCGGGCACGTTGGTGGGCGGCGCGGGGAACTCCGCGCGCCATCCCGGTCCGAACACCTTGTTCTCGGCGAGTTGCTCGTCCGGCCGGTCGGCCTCCGGGTGAAGGGTGGTGTGAGTTCGCTTGACCGCGGTGCCGAAGAGGCTGGTGTCGGTGGCGTTGAGGGCGAAGTCTCCACTCTGCAGCGCGACCTTGCCGGGCCCGAGGTCGGACGTGGCGTAGGAGCCGCCGAAGGCGCTCTGGTCGAGGATCAGGGTGCTCCCGTCGGAGCACTTCTCCTCACCGGTGGCGCCCGACAAGCACGCCCGGACCTGGACCTTGCCTCCGTCGTCCGCCTCACTCTGGAGCGTCTTCGCGAGATCCCAGACCAGGGGCGGGAAGTTCTGCGAGGTGTTCGTACGGACCTGGGGCCATGACGTCAGTGGCTGCGCCGAGCCGGGCACGGTGACGTCCTGGACGGGAACGGGCCGCCACACCGCCCACGGGCTGTCGAAGTCCGAGGCGCCGATCTGGTACTCGTAGCTGACCTTGGTCTGGGCGGGTGCGGCGGCGGTCTCCAAGGTCACCACCCTCGCCGTACGGGAGGCGTGCTGCACGAGCCCGCCGACCCCGATCCCGAAGCTCGTCTTGAAGACGGGAGAGGTGTTGTGCGCCTTGTCGCGGGCACTCATGTAGATGGTGTGCCAACCGGTGGAAAGCGACGAGAGGGAGAACTCTCCGCTGTACTTGTCCAGCGACTTCGGCATCGCGGGATCGTCGATCCCGTACTGGTAGCCATCGAGATCACCCCAGTAGGAGTTCATGAAGCAGTGGGAGTCACCGTTCCAGTCCAGCGGCTTCCACGAACCGTCCGGATGAGAGCAGCCCGTGCTCCCCGACACCAGCGTGGGAGGGGTGGCGTCCACGGTGATCTTCTGCCAAGGCGACCAGTCAGAGGTCTCGATGCCGTCGGAGGCACGGGCCCGCCAGCGGATCTGCCACGCGTCCGCGATCTTGCCTTCAGGGATCTTGACCTTGGCGTTGAGCCCGGCCTGGACGCCGTCGACAGAGCCACTCCAGATGACACCCGCGCCGTGAGCGGTGTCGGCGGGATCGTGCTCGACCTCGAAGTCGGCCTTCAGCAGCCCGCCGTCGTTGTCCCTGACCCCCGCCCACAGGCTGGGGGTGAGGGTGTTGGTGTAGAAGACCCCGTCATTACCCGTGATCGGCGCGGCCCGCAGGTTCTCGGTCCATGGGGTGCTGCCGAAGGTCAGGGAGAGTGTCACGGGATTGAAGGTCCAGTAGAAATTGCCGCTGTCCGTCGCTTCGTCGTCCAGCTTGAGCTGCAGCCCGTTGCCCGCCGCGCCTCCGGCCCACGCCTGGGCGATCGGCGTGATCGGAATGCTCCACATGACGTCTTCGGCCAGGCCGCCGCTGGCACAGGCGGAGGGCGGAGGCGTGGTGACGGCGCCGTCGTTGCTCGTGGCGGGCTGGTTGCCCCACCGGACGTTGGCGGGTGACCACGTTCCGGTCAGGCGGCGGACCGTGAGCTTGCGACCGACGGGGCAGGCCGGCTGTCCTTCGTAGCCCACCATGGTCGTGTTGAGGTCGAGGCGGGCGTCGACCACGTTCTTGCCCGCGAGGGTGGAGGTGTCGAACTTGATCAGCGCCCGGGCGGGGACGTCCTGCTCCTCCTCGCTGTGGGCGCCGCAGCCGTCCCAGCTGTAGAAGCCGTCGATGATGCCGGCTACCATCTCGGCGGAGGTGAGCTGGGTGCCGTCGTTGCACGGCGCGTACAGGGTCCGGTAGGACTGCACGCCCAGCGTCAGCGTGGGATCGACGACCACGGGCCAGCGGGTGCGTGGGTCGGAGAGGAACGCCGGGTCGGGCTTGAGCACCAGGAACTGCTGATCGCCTTCGGTGGTGAGTTCGGTCTCCAGCTTCCCCTTGCGGGAGTCGCCGGCCTGCGCGGCCTGCCCTGGCGAGTCGTACATCACAGGTGCCGGTGCCGAAGCGACGGTCTTGCCCTTGCCGTCGGTGAGCTTCAGCCGGCCCTGCTCGGTCTCGGTGAGCTTCAGCCCGCCGGTCCTGACAGGGATCTTGTACTCGACAGGGCCGCTGGGACGTTGGCGCAGCACGACGTCATGGCGAAAGCCGGTGGGAAGCGCGGTCAGGACGAGGTCGGCGCCAGGGCCCGCGGCGTCGGTGTAGGTGGCCTTGTCGCCTTCGACCTTGGGCTTGGGCAGCGCCGTCGGCCATGTGAGGGCGTAGAACTCCTTGTCGGAACGTTTCAACTGCGCGAGCGTCTGCCCCGCGCCACCAGCCGAGAAGGAGACATCGGCCAGAGCCGCCTTGGGCTTGAGGAGCCCTCCTGAGACCGCGAGCGTGGTGTCGACAGGCGTCCACTTGTCGCCCCGCTTGACGCGTACGGGGTTGGAGGAGGTCTCGAGGGTGACGGTGCCGTTCGGGTTGACGTAGGTGAGGCTGGTCTCCGTGGTCTCGCCGGTGACCAGGACCCGGCTGCCTTGCAGGCGCGCGCTCAGGGCGGCGGAGACGCGGTCGGCCCGCTCGGTGACCTGCGGGGCCTTCGCGGCCGCCGGGCCGGGGGCGGGCGGCGCGGTCGACGCCGAGGTGGCGGCCTCCGCCACGTAGCCGGTGGGTAAGAGGAGCGAGGTCGCCAACCCCGCGGTGAGGGCTGCTCGTCGCCAGGCCCACCTGTTTCCGGGCATGGCGAAACAAGCCTTTCGGCGGATGTGCACCCAACCTCCCAAGTGAAGATCTGTAAGCGATCGGAGGGGATAAGTACGGCATAAAGCAGCATGGAGGGCGGTGCTCTGGAGACTCTCTCCACTTTGTCGCGATCTTGTTCGCGGATGTGTCGTCGCCTGTTGGGGGCCACGGGCAACTGAGGCGGACCACGATGGGGACGGGGCACGATCGTGACCACGAGGGAGGGGCCAGGCTGACGCTTCGCGTCCTGGGGCCGATGGAGATCCAGTCTGATGATCGACGCCCGGCCGGGGAAGATCCTTACGACGTCCGTGCGGCGGCGGATCTCCTTCTCAGCCGTTCCCCGGGATCGTTCGACCAGATCCGCTTCCAGACTTCACGGGGTCCGGCCACCCTCACGGACCTTCTTGGCAGGCCGTCCGGCCAGACGAACGCCTACGGCGCGATGTCCTCATCGGGCCTCATTCACCGCGGGTTCCGGCGATGCCACGAAGCTTGGCGGCTACCACCTCGGCCTCGGGTACGTGCATCGACGACAAAATGTCGAGCGCCTTCCGCCAATACGCTGCCGCCCGCTCCGAATTTCCGCCAGAGTGATCCACGTCACCGATCCCCCTGAGGGCCAGACCTTCCAGGTGAGACCCCTTGAGGCCACGAGAAATCACCAGAGCAGCCTTGTACGACTCCAGTGCGTCACGCCTCTCTCCCATGGCGAGAAAGGTGTCGCCGAGATCAAGCAATATTTCGCACTCCAGTTCACGGGTGCTCAGGTTCTCCACTATGGAAAGAGCTCGCCGCTGACAGGCGAGCGCATCGTCGAGTCGCCCCGACTTCCGGTGCCACCGTCCGACGGTGCTCAGCGCGTCCGCCTCGAGTCGCGAATTACGCAGTTCGCGACCCACCCGCAGAGCATCGAGTGCACGCTCAACGGCCGATGAGAAATCTCCGAGCCACCCGTGGGCGTCTGCCAGATAAATAGACGCGTAGGCTTCATCGTAGCGTTTGCCGGCCTTCCGAAAGTGACTTATGCACTTGTTCAGCAAGTCAGCCGCGTCTGTGGTACGCCCTGCCCTCAAGTAGGCGCAGGCCAGTCTGTAGGTGGATTCCATCTCACCGTCCAGATCCGCGATGCCGCGATGCTTGGCGAGCGCCTGCGTGAACGCCTCGATCGCGGCCGCCAGTTCCCCTGTCCGCAAGAGGCCATATCCCAGATGTTGAAGGGCACTGGCCTCGCCGCTCTCATCTCCCGCAGATCGGCAGAGCTGTAAACTGCACCGCTGGTGGCTCAGGTACTTCGCATACTGCCCCGCGAACAGGTAAGCATAAGCCAGATCGCACAGAATCAAATTCTCCGCCTTGTTGTCATCGAGCCCGCGAGCCGCGGAGAGCGCCACCTCGTGAGTGGTTATCCAGTCATCTATGTAGTCTTGGGAGTAGAAGAATCTGGTGAGCGTATGGGCGAGTCGCCATGCGAGGCCGGGCCAACCGGCAGAGGCGGCGAAGCCGATGCTCGCCACCAAGGTCTCGCGTTCGGTCTCCAGCCACGCCAGAGCATCGTCATGGCGCGTGAACCTCCGCTTTCCGTTGCGCGGCAGGGGTATGCCGGGATCGAGACGCTTACTGCCGGGCGACACGTGAGCGACGGCTGAGCCAGAAGAATGGATGAACCAGCTCAGCAGGTCCGTCAGGGCAGTGCGCCGCTCTCTCTCGCTGTCTTCGACAGCGCTGCGGTCGCGAGCGTAGACGCGCAGGAGGTCGTGCATTGCCAGACGCGCCCCGACCCGATGAACAAGGTGGGCGTTGACCAGTACGTCGACTGCTTTACGCGCCTCGGCGGGTGTCGCATCCACCAAGACGGCCACCGCGTCGAGGTCGATGTCCGGTCCAGGGGCGTGCCCCAGCAGCCGGAAGGCCCGCCTGGGCATGTCGGGTAAAGCCCGATAAGACAGCTCGAAGGTGGCACGGACCCCCACGCCGGGATCTTCGTCGATTTCCAGGGCGGAGAGCGGATTCTCTTCCCGTAGGCGCGCCATGAAATCTTGTATACGGAGCTCAGGTTGGTAGTGGAGGTGAGCGGAAGCCAGCCGCAGAGCAAGAGGGAGGCCGCCACACAGTCGAGCCAGTTCCCCGGCATGAGCGCCCAGACGTTCCGCTCCGAGCTGAGCCATAAGAAAGGCCTTCGCCTCCGCTGCCGTCAGCATTCCCAGCGCGAAGGTATGCACGTCATGAGTGACAGCGAGACCGCGTAAAGAATCCCGGCTGGTGATGACGACCTTGCAATGCGGCGAACCTGGCAGTAGCGGACGCACCTGCTGCGGAGTGGCCGCGTTGTCCAAGACGATGAGCATGTGCTTGTCGGCCACCAGCGTGCGGTAGAGCCCGACACGCTCGTCTTCCAGATGAGGAATGGCTTCCCTGGCGACGCCCAAGCCCAGGAGAAGTTGCTGGAGTGCTTGGCCCGGAGCGACCCGTTCTCCATGGGAATAGCCATGCAGATTCAGGAACAACTGCCCGTCGGGAAACCGATCAGCCACGCTGTGTGCCCAATATGTCGCCAGCGCCGTCTTGCCCACCCCGGCCGTACCGGCGATGACCGAGATCGTCGCCGCATGGCCGTTCTCCGCGCCGCCGAGCAGTGAGTCCAGCAGCCGCAGGCTGTCCACGCGCCCGGTGAAGCGAGAGACATGAGGGGGGAGTTGGCGGGGCACCGGCCTGGAAGCCGCTGCGGTTCCCGGTGCGGTCGCCGCTTGCCCACAGGTGCTCATCGCATCGTGAGGATCAGCCGCCAAGATCGCCTGATGCAGCCTGCTTATGTCCGCGCCGGGCTCCAGCCCGAACTCTTCGCGTAGATGCCGGCAACCGAGCCGGTATTCCTCCAAAGCTTCCGCCGTACGGCCTGAGCGGTGAAGCGCCAACATCAGCTGACCCCGTAGCCGCTCCTGCAGCGGATAGTCCACAACGAGCCGACGCAATTCGCCGATGAGATCATCGTGACGGCCCAGCGCCAGATCCGCTTCGATACGGTCACCGAACGCGGCGACGCGCCGTTCTTCGAGGGCGGCACCATCGGTGAGTTGCAGCTCGTCCCGTGTCCCGGCCAGAGCCGTTCCGCGCCACAATGCGAGGGCTCCGCGGAGCCGATCGGCCGCCTGCTGAGCATCGCCCGCCGCAAGAGCTTTACGGGCCGCGTCGGTCTCGGCAGTGAAGACATCGAGGTCCGATGCGCTGGGCGGTATCTGCAGACAGTAACCGGCGGGGGTACCGGTCAGCCGGCCGGGATCCGCGAGCGACCGACGTAGAGACCACACGTGGTTCTGCAGGAGTTTTCGGCCCGACACCGGGATCTCCACTCCCCATAGTGCGGTCAGCAATCGGTCGTGCGAGACCACGTGGTTGGCGTGCAGGACCAAGACCGCCAGCAAGGTGCGCTGCTTCTGACCGACGATCGACGTCAGACGCCCGTCGCGCCACAAGCCCACCGGTCCAAGCACTCTGTACTCCACACTGCCTCCTTGTGAGCCACCCGGGTTCTCGTTCATCACGCGGTGCTCCCACATCGAAGTCTCTGCGGTTCGCTCTCAGGATCCAGATTGCGAACCACAAGATCAAGATTGCGCGAGGAGAGATCGAGAGTGCTCCAGGTCAGACTGCCGGAGATCCCTTACGCTCGCGGGCGTACGCGACTCCAGGCACCCGGAGAGACCGGCGCTCGTCTTCCCCGGCCTGGAAGGGGCGGCCTTTCTCGAGCGCATGAAGAACTGGGGCGAGCCCGGGTGGTCGCCGCGACCGGTCTGTCCGAGGGGTGACAGGGGGGCGCTGATCTTGTTGCAGTAATGTGCCCTTGATCGTTTGCCGGCTCCCGGAGACGCCCAGCTCCCCGGCGAGGCGGTGACACACGCCCTCTAGACAAGATGAGGAAGCTCGTGATCCGACGCTCCAGGGCACTGTTAGGCTCAGCGGCCATCCTGCTGGCCTGCGCCGTCGCCCAGCCCGCTTCCGCGGACGGTGCCACATCCCCCGGACCCGCCGTCGTACGGCCGGTCTCGGGCTTCAGCCCGCTGCCCGCAGGCTGCGGACTTCCCCCCGGCGACGGCTACACGCTGAACCCGAACACCGAGGTCCTGCCCGTACTGGCGCGGGACCCGAACCATCCGTGGCACCTCGTCACGGTGTTCCAGCAGGACCGCTGGAACCGGTACGGCAGCAACGGCGCGGTCACGGCCGTGTCCGAGGACTACGGCCGGACCTGGCAGCGGTCGGAGAACCTGCCCGGCTTCTCCCGGTGCAACGGCGGCAACGCCGCCAACGGCGGAGACTACGACGTCACGACCGACCACTGGATCACGGTCACACCGACGGGCACCGCCCTGGCCTCGTCGTTCTCGCTGTCCCGCACCGGCGACGTGACCGCCGTTCTGGTGGCCCGGTCCGCCGACGGCGGCTGGACGTGGGACGCGCCGGTCACCCTGCAGCGGGACGACGACCCGAGGTTCTTCAACGACCGCCCCTCGATCACCGCGGACCCGTACCACCCGGGCGTCGTCTACGCCGTGTGGGACCGCATCGACAACCAGTCGACCGACACGGTCGAGAACTGGGTGCAGCCGATCTACATGGCGAAGTCGACCGACGACGGGCGCACCTGGACCACCGGCAAGGTGTACGACGTCCCCACCAACAGCGGTGTCATCGGTACCCAGCTGACGCCGCTCCCGGACGGGACGCTGCTGATCGGCATGCACTACGAGACGGACACCGATGGTGCCACCCAGGTCATCCGTTCGACCGACGGCGGCAAGACCTGGTCGGCGCCGACGCTGAACGTTCCGGCGCCGCTCGCGGTGGGCCCCCGCATCCCGGACCCGGACAACTCGGGTGACCCGGTGCGCAACGCCTCCCTGCCGCTGCTGGCCGCCCAGCCGGGCACCCAGGTGGTGAACGCGGTCTGGCAGAGCCAGAACTCCGACGGCACCTTCCACGTGGCCTACTCGCGGTCGGCGGACGGCGGGAAGACCTGGTCCGGCCCGGTCCGCGTCGACAAGACCCCCACCGGTTCCGCCGCCGTCCCGGTCGTCGCCACGTCCCGGACGGGCACCGTCGCGGTCACCTACTACGACTTCCGCAACAACACGGCCGATCCCGCCACCCTGCCCACCGACGTGTGGGCCGTCACCTGCGCCAAGGACTGCACGCAGCCCGGGGCGTGGCGTGAGCAGCACCTCGAGGGGCCGTTCGACGCCCGCAAGGTCCCGGCGACGAGCGCGGGACGCCTGGTCGGGGACTACACCGGCCTGGTCTCGACCGGCACCGGGTTCACGGCCGTGTACGGCGTCGCCACCGGCGACACCGCCAACCCCGTGGACGTCCACAGCGCGATCTTCTCCGGCTGAGCGGTCGCACGCCGCCGGCGGGGTCCGGTCCGGCCGGACCCCGCCGGCATTTCACCGACCATCCCCTGTTCCGGCCATTATCCGGCGATCGTGGTACGTGGTCCCGTCGCCTGATCCATGATGGCGCGTGTGAGGTTCAGGTTCCCCTGGGCGGGTGACCCGCCGAGGCGCGCGAGCGTCCGGATGGAGGCCACGGCGTCGGAGCACGGCCGGGTGTACCAGGTGGGGGGCGACCAGATCCTCAACCAGGTGGTGCTGCCTCCGCCGGCGTTGCGGCCGGCCGCCGAGGTGCCCGCCCCGCCCGGCCTGCGCAAGGCGCCTTCGCCCCCGCCGGTGTTCGTGGGCCGCGACGACGAACTGGCCGCCCTGGAGAAGGCCCTGGACGACGGCGGGGCGGGGCCCGCCGTGGTGGTCGTGCACGGGCTAGGCGGGGCCGGCAAATCGACGCTGGCCGCCCGCTACGCCGCGACCGGTCGGGAGACGTTCGACCCGGTGTGGTGGATCGCGGCCGACACCGTCTCCGCCCTGCGGGCCGGTCTGGCCACGCTGGCGGGCGCGCTGCAGCCGGAGTTGACGGCGGCCCTGCCGTCGGAGTCCCTCGCCGACTGGGCCACCGCGTGGCTGGCGGCGCACCAGGGCTGGCTGCTGGTGCTGGACGACGTCACCCACCCCGACGACGTCGCGCGGCTGCTGGAGCGGCTTCCGGCCCGGCCCGCGCCTCACGGGCGGATCGTGGTGACCACCCGGCTGCGTGAGGGCTGGCACCGGCTCGGCGCCGCCGTCCTGCACGTCGGCATGCTGAGCGAGGAGCAGGCGGTCGAACTGCTCGCTAAGGTCACCGGGGTCCCGGACGCGGACGGGGCGCTCGACCTGGTGCGCGCGCTGGGATGTCTCCCCCTGGCCGTCGGGCAGGCCGCCGCGTACATGCGTCAGAACCGCATGCCGCCGCGCGGCTACCTGGCGCTCCTGGCCGAGGACCCGGCGTTCATGTACGACCAGGCGGCGGAGCCGCCGGGCCCTGAGCCGACCGTCGCCCGCGTCTGGCGCGTCACCCTCGACCGGCTCGCGGACACGCCCTTGGCCGGGCACCTGCTGCGGGTGCTGGCCTGGTTCGCCCCCGAGCGGATCCCGGTCGAGGTGTTCAGCCCCCTCGCCGACCGGCCCCGGCTCCAGCAGGCCATCGGCAGGCTGGCCGCATACAACCTGCTGACCGTGGACGACGACGGCACGCTGCGGGTCCACGACCTGGTGCGGGCGCTGACCCGCACCGCCGACCGGGACGACCCCCACCGGCAGGCGGACGACATCGCCCGCGCCCGCGCCGACGCCACCGAACTGCTGGCGGCCGCGCTGCCGGAGGACCCGCTCGAACCGGACGGATGGCCCCGCTGGCGCGCGCTGCTCCCGCATGTCACCGCGCTCATCGAGCACGGACCGGTGGACGGCGTCGCCGTCGCCCGGCTGGTCAACGAGATCGGCGTCTTCCTCGGGCATCAGGGAGCACAGGCGCGGGCGATCGTCCTCTTCGAGCGCGCGGTCGCGGCCATGACGCGGATCCAGGGCCCCGGCCATCTCGACACGCTGAACGCCCGGACCAACCTGGCCGCCTCCCACTGCGAGGCCGGCGACGCGCGGCGGGCGATCGAGCTCGAACGGCTGACGCTGGACGTGTGCCTGCGCACCCTGGGTGCGGACGACCCGCGGACGCTGCGGTCGCTCAACGGCCTGGCGTACTTCCTGCGGCAGGCGGGCCGGCTGGACGAGGCCATCGAACTGCAGGAACGGGCCGTCACCGACGGCGTCCGGGTGCTCGGCGAGCAGCACCCGGACCTGCTGCACTTCCGCCACGTCCTGGCCGGCCACTACCGCGAGGCGGGCCGCCTGGGCGAGGCGATCGAGCTGTGCGCGCAGACCTACGCCGGATACGAGCGGACCCTCGGCGGGGAGCACCCCCTGACACTGGCGTGCCGCCTCGACCTGGCCAACGCCCGCAACTCGGCCGGCGACTGGCGGACGGCGCAGGAGCTGTACGAGCGGACCTTGACCGACGTCCTGCGGGTCCTCGGCGCCGAGCACCCGCTGGCGATGTCGTCCCGCAACGGCCTGGCGGGCACCTGTCAGGACGCCGGGCAGATCGGGCGGGCCATCGAGCTGTACGAGCTGAACCTCGGCGAGCAGAGCCGGGTCCTCGGCGACGACCATCCCTACACCGTCATGGGCCGGAGCAACCTCGCGCTCGCCTACTACGTCGCCGATGAGGTGGACGAGGCGATCCGGCTCTACGAGCTCAACCTCCCGGAGGAGAGCCGGGTCTTCGGCGACGAGGATCCCAGCGTCCTGACGACGTCGAACAGCCTGGCGGCGTGCTACCAGGCCGCCGGTGACGTAGCGCGCGCCATCGACCTGTACGAGCGGACCCTCGCCGTCCAGACGCGGGTGCTGTCCGTGGACCACCCGAACACTCTGGCCACCCGTGTCGGCCTCGCCGTCGCCCATCACGCGGCGGGCCGGCGGCGGCTGGGGATCGCCCTGTTGAAGGAGGTCCTGGCCGACTACCGGCGAGCGCTCGGCGACGACCACCCCGAGATCCTCGCCACCCTCGGCTCGCTCGCCCGGGCTCACGAGCAGGCAGGTGACCATCCCCGCGCCGTCAGGCTCTACGAACAGGCCCTCGCCGGGTACGAGCGGTCCCTCGGCGGCGCCTGTCTGCAGGCCGCCCGTCTGCGCGACGACCTCGCGGACGTGTACCTGACGACGGGTGAGCCTGGGCGCGCGCTCGCGCTGTACGAGCGCAACGTGTCGGATCTCGACCGCCTGCTGGGCCGTGAGCACCCGTTCACCCTGACCGCGCGGACCGCCCTCGCCCGCGCGCACGAGACCGTGGGCGATCACGAGCGGGCGACGGCGATGTTCGAGGCGATCGTCGCCGACTGTGAGAGCTACCTCGGCGCCGACGACCCGCGGACGCTGACCGTCCGCGGCTACCTGGCGGGCGCCTGCCGCGCGGCCGGCGACCCGTGGCGGGCTCTGGTCCTGCAGAAGAAGACCGCGGACGACTGCGAGAGAGCCCTGGGCCCGGACCACCCCCGGACGCTGGTGGCGGTGAACAACCTCGCCGCCCTCCACCATGACCTGGGGACCGCCAAGCGCGCCGTGCGGCTCTTCCGGCGGGTCCTGGACGGCCGGCGGCGCACGCTGGGCGACGACCACGCCGAGACGATAGGGGCCCGGACGAATCTCGCCGCCGCCCTGTACACCGACGGTGATCGGGCGGGCGCCGTCTCCCACTTCGAGCAGGCGCTCACCGACTGTGTCCGCGTCCTCGGCGAGGACCACCGGCTGACCAGATCGGTCCGCGCCCAGCTCAAGGCGATCGGCGGTCAGGCCGGCGCCGGCCCGATCCGGCCGGTGAGCTGACCGACTCGGCGCTGACAGGCTCGCCGGGCACCGTCAGCGTCCTGTCGGACGGTTGTCGGCGCCCGCCCCGAGGGTTGCATCCGTCAACGACCTCTCAGACAACGGGAAACACATCATGAACAGCAGGACCTGGGCCGCGGCCCTGACCATCGGCCTGGCCGCCGCCGCCGTCGCCACCACCTCCGCCGCCGCCGACACCGGTGAGGCGAAGGTCGTCGCCGCGCTCGACAGTGCGGCCAGGCCGCTCGCCTCGGCCGCGCCCCAGGCGGGCCAGCGTGACCTGAAGGCGTTCGGCGCGATGGTGGCGGGCGCCAAGGTGGTGGGCGTCGGCGAGGCCACGCACAGCACCGCCGAGTTCTACACCCTCAACCAGCGGCTGCTGCGTTACCTGGTGACCGAGAAGGGCTTCACGACCTTCGCCCGGGAGCTGAGCTGGAGCACCGGTGTGCGGCTGAACGACTACGTCCTGAACGGCAAGGGCGACCCGCGCGCGATCATGCACGACGAGGTCAAGGGCCCCTACGACCTGTTCGACAACAGCGAGTTCCTCGGCCTGATCACCTGGATGCGCTCCTACAACGCCACCCACCAGGCCAAGGTCCAGTTCATGGGCGCCGACCTGCTCTACCCCGGCGACGTCCTGTTCGACAAGGTCCTGGCCTACGTCGAGCAGCACCACCCCGGCCTGCTGGAGCGGTTCACCCAGCTGTACGACGGGTTGCGGCCCACCACTCCCGACGCCGGCGAGTACATGGGCATGGCGCTGTCCCAGCCGCTGGAGACCCGCCAGGACAACGCCCGGCGCGCCACCCAGGCCCTGAAGCTCCTCCAGCGGCACACCAGCGCGAGCGAGGACTACCGGTGGGCGGTGCAGCACGCCCGCGCCCTGTCGCAGACCTTCACCGACTTCGCCTTCGACCAGGCCACCGCCGAGGGCCGCCGGCAGGCGCAGGTCTACCGGGACAAGGCCATGGCCGACAACGTCGTCTGGTGGAACACCACGACCGGCCACAAGATCCAGATGTCGGGGCTGAACGCGCACATCAGCTACACCCCGATCGACACGATGTTCGTGCCCGCGCCGATGGGCGGGGTCCTGCGCGAGCGTCTGGGCCGCCGCTTCGTCACCGTCGGCACCTCCTTCGACCAGGGCGGCTACAACTTCCTGATCGACAAGGGCACCTGCCCGGCCGGTTCGCGCCCGGCCGAGCGGCCCCTCACCTGCAAGGGCTCGGTGGACGCCGCCGGCAGCGACTATAACGAGTACGTCCTGGACCAGGTCCGCTACCGCGACTTCATCCTGGACACCCGCACCGCGCCGCAGCCGGCACGGACGTGGCTCGCGCAGAGCCGCCCCACCCGGCTGATCGGCGGCGGCTTCTGGTCCCCCGACCAGGCCACCAAGGTCGCTCTCGGCGAGTCCTTCGACATCGTGATCCACCTGCACAAGGTCAAGGCCGCCGCGCTGCTGCCCTGACGCGGCATTCAGGTCCGGCAGGCGGAGCGCTCCGCCTGCCGTTTCCACGTCCGGCCACGCCCGTGCCGAGGCGACGGGTCACTCCGGGTGCTCGGCGGCGTTCCGGACGTCGGTGGCGGCCTGGGCGAACGCGCGGATCAACGGGCTCTCCGCGGCCGTGCGCCACATCAAGGCCCACTGGCAGGGGGCGGCGTCGCGGATCGGCACGGTGGTCAGGTCGGGCCAGGGATAGAAGCCGGTGAACTCGGCGGGGACGCCGGCGGTGGCCTGGCCCGGTTCCATGGGCCCCTCCGGACCATGAATGTATCGGTGAACGGTCTTCCTGATCGTGAATGCGGACGTGAACAATCCGGTCGCCGAGATCGCGCCGTCCAGGGCGTGAGCTGGTTCCGCCGGCCCCGTCGCCCCCACCGGCCAGGAGGCGGCGACGAGGAGCGCGCCCTGGTCCCTTCGAGAGCGGTGGCAGGTACGGCACAGAAGGAACCCCCTCGCGTGGAATCTCCGTAACAGGCTCTTTACTGTTAAGAAACTTTCTTTTAAGTTAGGGGTATCCCCCCATGTAGAGGAGAACTTCAATGCGAAGGACTCTCACGTTAGTCTCCGCGGCGGTGGTGGCCATCGCCGCGACCATCGTCGTGACCTCCAGCCCGGCGTACGCCCACGGCTACGTCAACTACCCGCCCAGCAGGCAGGCGTTCTGCGCGCAGGGCAAGGTGCCGAACTGCGGCGACATCATCTACGAGCCGCAGAGCGTGGAGGGCCCCAAGGGCCTGCGCAGCTGCAACGCGGGCCTGTCGCAGTTCGCCCAGCTCGCCGACGAGAGCAAGGCCTGGCCCGTCACGTCCGTCGGCACCTCGGTGACCTTCACCTGGACGTTCACCGCCAGGCACGCCACGCTGAACTACGAGTACTACATCGGCAACACGCGGGTCGCGGTCTTCGACGGCGGCGGGAAGCAGCCGCCGGACACGATCTCGCAGACGGTGAACCTCGCCGGGTACTCCGGCCGCCAGAAGGTCCTCGCCATCTGGAACATCGCCGACACGGCCAACGCCTTCTACTCCTGCATCGACCTGAACATCGGCGGCGGAGGCGGCCCCACACCCACACCCACACCCACACCCACGCCGACCCCCACCCCCACCCCGACTCCGACTCCCACCCCGACGCCCACGCCGACGCCCTCGGGCACCTGGCAGGCGGGCACCGTCTACGCCATCGGCGCCGTGGTGACCTACGGAGGCTCCACCTACCGGTGCGTCCAGTCGCACACGGCGATCGCGGGCTGGGAGCCGCCGAACGTCCCCGCACTCTGGCAGCGGGTGTGACCATGGACCGCTTACGTGAAGCCGTCGTGTCGCTGTTCCGCGTCGTGACCGGCCTGCTGTTCGCCTGCCACGGCGCGGCCACCCTGTTCGGCGTGCTCGGCGGCCCGCACGACGGGAGGATCCCGGCCGTCGGCGCGTGGCCCGACTGGTGGGCCGGTGCGATCGAGCTCGGCGCGGGCGGTCTGGTGCTCGTCGGGCTCGCCACCCGCGCCGCCGCGCTGCTGTGCTCCGGCACGATGGCCTACGCGTACTTCACGGTCCACCTGCCCAAGGGCCTGTTCCCCATCATGAACGGGGGCGAGCCCGCGGCGCTGTTCTCCTGGTCGTTCCTGCTGGTGGCCCTGCTGGGCGGCGGAGCGTGGTCGCTGGACACGCTCCTGACCCGGTCGCGCAGGCACCTGCACGCGCACGCCCCGGTGCACCAGCTCTGACCTGAGGGGGCGGGCGGGCGCCCCCTTCGGCACCGTCGCCGGGGTCTAGAGCCAGCCCTGCGACTGGGCACGCTGGACGGCCTCGATGCGGTTGCGGGCGTGGGTCTTCTGGATGGCCGAGGAGAGGTAGTTGCGGACGGTCCCCTCCGACAGGTGCAGGCGCACGGCGATGTCGCCGATCGTGGAGCCGTCGGAGGCCGCGGCGAGCACGTCGCGCTCGCGGGCCGACAGGGGGTTCGGGCCGGCGCTCAGCGCGGCGGCGGCCAGCGCGGGGTCGATGACCCGCTCCCCGGCGAGCACCCTGCGGATGGCGGCGGCCAGCTCCCTGGCCGGGCTGTCCTTCACCATGAACGCCGCCGCGCCCGCCTCCATGGCGCGCCGCAGGTACCCCGGCCTGCCGAAGGTGGTGAGGATCATCACGCGGCATCCGGGCAGCTCGCCGGTGATGCGCGCCGCCGCCGTGATGCCGTCCATGACCGGCATCTCGATGTCGAGGAGCACGATGTCCGGGCGGGTGGACAGAGCGGCGGACACGGCCTCCTCACCGGTGGCGGCCTCCCCGACGACCTCGATGTCGGGCTCCAGGCCGAGCAGCGACGCCAGCGCGCCCCGGACCATCGCCTGATCCTCCGCCAGCACGACCCTGATCACTGATGCTCCCGGAATGTGTGCGCCCGCTCTCCGGTGACGGGCGAGGACGTCAGGTGCGAGATTCTACGGCGGCCGGGACGGCCACCCGCAGACGGAAACCACCGCCGGGCCGCGGGCCCGCCTCAACCGTCCCACCGGCCGCCTGGACACGTTCGGTGAGCCCGGTCAGCCCGCTGCCCGGCCGGCACGGCCCGGCCTGCGTGCCGTCGTCGTCGATCTCCATGCTCGCCCCGCCGTCCTGGAAGGCCACGGTGATCTCACAGCTGGACGCTCCGGCGTGCCGCACGACGTTGGTGACGCCCTCGCGCACGGCCCAGCCGAACAACCCGTCCAGGACGTCGGGGAGCGGGGTGCCCAAGGTGCGGACGACCGCCCGCACCCCGGCCGCGGCGAGCGCGGAGCGGGCGTTGTCGAGCTCCTCGGACAGGCCACGCCGCCGGTAGCCGGTCACGGCCTCGCGCACCTCCTGCAGGGCGAGCCGGGCCACCGACTCCACGTCGCGGATCTCCCCCACCGCCTTGTCCGACCCCTGCTCGGCGAGCCGCCCGGCCAGCTCGCTCTTGAGCACGATCAGCGACAGGCTGTGCCCGAGCAGGTCGTGCAGGTCGCGGGCGATGCGCAGGCGCTCCTCGCTCGCCGCGAGCCTCGCCACCTCGTCCTGGGCCTGCCGGAGCTCGACCACCAGCATGCGCGTGTTGCGGATGCTCATGAACAGCACGCCGAGCGTGACCACCTGCAACTCCAGCACCGGGATGGCGTCCCCGGCGCCGACGATGAGGCCTTCCACCAGCACGATCAGCGCCATGCAGCCGACCCCGGCGAACGCCTGCCGGGGAGGCAGCGCCATGCTGAGCATGATGGCGATGTAGACCGGCAAGGTCAGCCACGCACCGCCGAAGACGAGGGGGAACACCACGGCCATGAGCGTGGTGAGGCAGAGCAGCGGGAGCGTCCAGGGGCTCGGCCGGCCGTAGCCCCTCGGGCTGAGCACGGTGGCGACGTAGCTCACCAGGAAGGCCACCAGCGACGCCACCGCCCAGTACGCCTCGGTCCCGGTGGTCGCCCCGGAGGTGATGTCGGAGGCCGGATAGAACAGGTAGATCAGGCCCACGGAGAGGCCGATCAGCCGCCGCCAGCGGGACGGCCTTTCGTCCGTCCCGCCGAAGGTGAAGATGTTGCGCAGGTCGCCCATCTCAGGCCCGGACGGTGGCCCTGCGGTAGGCGAACAGCGCCAGGGCGCACAGGGCGACCCCCCAGGCGGCGATGCCCGCGACCGCCGACCCCGCCGGGGCGTGCCCCGCGACGATCTGCCAGCCGATGTTCGCGTAGTCGTAGGAGGGCAGCACCTGGGCGATGTTCCGCATGACGGGCGGCATCAGGGCGATGGGGAACCACAGCCCGCCGAGGAGCGCCAGCCCGAACATGCCGATCATCGCGAGTGGCTGCGCGGTGTCGGGCGGCACGAGCGAGCCGATGGTCAGGCCGAGCGCGGCGAAGGGGATCGTCCCGGCCCACATCGCGGCGATGAGCCCGGCCCACTGGCCCGCCGACAGCGAGACGTGCTGGGTGACCACGGCGGCCAGGGCCACCAGCAGCAGCGAGGGCAGCACCAGCAGCAGCGACGTGACCAGCTTCGTCACGATGATCGTCCAGCTGCGCAGCGGGGTGATCTGGAGCTGGCGCAGCCATCCCGTCTGCCGCTCCTGCGACCACGGCACGGCGGTGGACATGATGGACGCCGCCAGCGCGCCGTAGGCGGCCATCGACACCATGAGCACGACCGCGCCCTTCACGCCGGTGCTCTCGTCGACCTGGTCGCCCCAGAGGTTGGAGTACAGCAGGTAGAAGCCGATCGGGAAGGCGACGACGAAGATGACGTAGCGCTTGTTGCGCAGCATCCGCGTGGCTTCGAGCTTGACGTAGTTCAGCATGGGTCAGACCTCCGCGGACCGGGTGAGAGTGAGGAAGGCGTCCTCCAGGTCGGCCCCGTCGATCCGCAGATCGCGAACGTCCAGGGTGGTGCCCCGGTAGAGCGCGGCGACCGTGGCGTCGACGTCGGCGGTGCGCAGGGTGACGGTGCCGGAGAGGATCTCGACGGCGGTGACCCCCGGCAGCGCGTCCAGGCCCGCGGACGACTGCCCGTCGAGCGAGAAGGCCACCGAGCTGCCCCCGGCCCCGGCCTTGATCTCCGCCGCCGTGCCGTCGGCGACGACCCTGCCGCCGGCGACCACGATCACGCGGTCGGAGTTCTCGTCGGCCTCCTCCAGGTAGTGGGTCGCGAACAGGACCGTGCGGCCCTGGGCGGCGTAGTCGCGCATGCCGGCCCAGAAGGCGCGGCGCGACTCGACGTCCATCGCGGCGGTCGGCTCGTCGAGGACGAGCAGCCTGGGCGCGCCGGCGATGGCGAGGGCGAAGCGCACCCTCTGGGCCTGCCCGCCGGAGAGCCTGCCGGCGCGCCGGGAGGCGAGGGCCGTCAGGTCGGCGACCTGGAGCACCTGGTCGAGCGGCAGCGGATCGGGGTACAGGCGGCGGATGAAGTCGACCAGCTCGCGCACGGTCAGCTCGGGGATCAGCGTCCCCTCCTGCAGCATCGCGCCGATCTCCCCGTGGGCGACCGCCTCGTCCGGGGTGCGGCCGAAGACGCGGACCTCTCCGGCCGTGGGGCGGATCAGGCCCAGCAGCATGTTGATCGTGGTGGACTTGCCGGCCCCGTTCGGCCCGAGGAGGGCCACCGTGCGGCCCGCCTCCATCGTGAGGTTCAGGCCGTTCACGGCGTGGACCTCACCATAGCTCTTGCTCACCTCGGTGAGGGCGATGGCGTTCATGGGGTCAACCGTAGGCAGGAGGCGGAAAGATCATCAGTGCCTCTCGTCCGGCGTCGGCGATGACATTTGTCATCGCGCGCCACCGGCGGCCGTAGGGCGCCGGTCCCGCCCGCGCGGACGGCGGGACCGGCGCGGCCACGTGGCTCAGAGGCGGCAGGCGAAGATGGCGGTGACCAGGACGGCCTTGGCGCCGATCTCCCACAGCTGGTCCATGATCTGCTGGTGGTCCTTGCGGGGCACCATGGCGCGGACGGCGACCCAGCCCTCACGGTGCAGCGGGGACACCGTCGGCCCCTCCATGCCGGGGGTGATCGCGATGGCCTCGTCGATGCGCTCGGCCCGGATGTCGTAGTCGATCATGACGTAGTCGCGGGCCACCAGCACACCCTGCAGGCGGCGGATCAACTGCTCGACCCCCGGCGTCTGCTCGGCGCCCGTGCGCTTGATCAGCGCGGCCTGGGAGTGGGCGATCGGCTCGCCGAAGACCTCCAGGCCGACGTTGCGCAGGGTGGTGCCGGTCTCGACGACGTCGGCCACCGCGTCGGCCACGCCGAGGTGGATGGCGGTCTCGACCGCGCCGTCGAGCTTGATGATGCGGGCCTCGACGCCCTCGTCCGCCAGGTGCTTGCCGAGCAGCCCGGCGTAGGAGGTGGCGATGCGCATGCCCTGGAGATCCTTGACCGAGGAGAACGCGCCGGGCCGGGCGGCGAAGCGGAAGGTGGAGACGCCGAAGCCGAGCGGCATGATCTCCTCGGCGGGCGCGCCGGAGTCGTACAGCATGTCGAGGCCGGTGATGCCGACGTCGAGCGTGCCCTCGCCGACGTAGACGGCGATGTCGCGGGGGCGCAGGAAGAACAGCTCGCAGGAGTTGGCGGGGTCGACGACCACGAGCTCCTTGGAGTCTCTGCGGGGACGGTAACCGGCTTCCTTGAGCATGGTCTGGGCGGCCTCGGTGAGGGCGCCCTTGTTGGGTACGGCGAGGCGGAGCATGGCGTTAAGGGAATCCTTCGGGTCGGGCGGACGAGGTCGGTCGTCGGGAAGGCCGGCGGCGCCGGCAAGACCTGGTTTCCGCACATCGCCCTCGTCGACCTGGACCGGCCACTGATGGTGTCGGACCACAGCGTCTGATCAGGGAGAGTCGGGCTCGTGCGGAAAACAGGTCTAGAGATGCTTGTAGACCTCGTCGAGCCCGATGCCTCGGGCGATCATGAGGACCTGCACGTGGTAGAGGAGCTGGGAGATCTCTTCGGCGGCCCGGTCCGTGGTCTCGTGCTCGGCCGCCATCCAGCTCTCGGCGGCCTCCTCCACGACCTTCTTGCCGATGGCGTGGACACCGGCGTCCAGGGCGGCGACGGTGCCCGACCCGGCGGGACGGGTGCGCGCCTTCTCCGACAGCTCGGCGAACAGCTCTTCGAAGGTCTTCATGATCTCTCTCACGTAGGCGTGCCTGCCCTGCCAAGAGTAGTCTGCCCCGGGCGGAACACGTGCTAGGCACCCATTTCCGGTGATCGCGTCGCCTCGGCGGGCGCCGACAGGTCGGGGGCGGCCTCCGCCAGGAGCCTGGTGTAGGGGTGGGCGGGGCGCAGGATGACGTCGTCGCTCGGGCCGCGCTCCACGACGCGCCCCTCGTTCATGACCATGATGGTCGAGGAGAAGTACCGCGCGGTGGCCAGGTCGTGCGTGACGTACAGGACGGCGAGGTCCTGCTCGCGCTTGAGCTCGTCGACGAGGTTGAGGATCTCCAGCCGGATCGACACGTCCAGCATGGACACCGGCTCGTCGGCGAGCAGCACCTTGGGGCGCGGCGCGAGGGCCCTGGCGATGGCGACGCGCTGGCGCTGGCCGCCCGACAGCTCGTGCGGGAGCCTGCGGGCGTACCTCTCGACCGGGGTCAGCCCGACGCGTTCGAGCAGCTCGTGCACGCCGCGCGTCAGGTCGGCGGCCGTACCGTGCAGGCGCAGCGGGCGGCGCAGGTGGTAGCCCACGGTGTGGGCGGGGTTGAGGGAGGCGAAGGGGTCCTGGAACACCATCTGGACGTCCTTGCGGTACCGCCGCGCCGAGCGCACCCGCTCGCCGTCCAGCAGGATCGCGCCGGAGGTGGGCTCGGTCAGCCGGGCCAGCATGCGGACGACCGTCGACTTGCCGCTGCCGCTCTGCCCGACCAGCGCCGCCGTCTCGCCGGAGCGAAGGGTGAAGGAGACGCCGTCCACGGCCCGCAGCGTGCGCCTGCCGCGCCCGTCCCTGATCGTGTAGTGCTTGGTCAGCTCGTCGGCGGTGAGCGTGGTCACGCGGGTCCTCCCCCGTCGTCGTGCTTGAGGCAGGCGGCCACGGTGCCGCCGGCCGGGACGAGCGGCGGGGTCACCGCGCCGCAGGCGTCGAAGGCGTGCGCGCAGCGCGGGGCGAAGGCGCAGCCGGGCGTCTCCCCGGACAGGTCGGGAGGGGTTCCGGGGATGCCGTGCAGCACCCGCCGGGGGCCGCGCAGGCTGGGGAACGAGCCGAGCAGCCCCGCCGTGTACGGGTGGGCCGGGGCGGCCCGGACGGCGGCGGCGGGCCCCGTCTCGACGATCCGCCCGCCGTACATGATCGCGAGCCGGTCGCTGATCGACAGCAGCAGCGACAGGTCGTGCGTGATGAAGATCACCGAGAAGCCCAGCATCTCGCGCAGCCGGTCGATCCGACGGAGGATGTCGCGCTGCACCACGACGTCCAGGGCGGTGGTCGGCTCGTCGAGCACCACGACGTCGGGGTGCAGCGCCATGGCCATCGCGATGAGGACCCGCTGCCGCATCCCGCCGGACAGCTCGTGCGGGTAGGACGACAGCCGGCTCCGGTCGATGCCGACCATGTCGAGCAGCTCGCCGCAGCGTTCCTCGCGCTCGCGCCTGCCCATGCCCGGCTCGTGGGCGGTGAACACGTCGGCGAGCTGGTCCCGCACGGTGAGCACCGGGTTGAGGGCGTTCATGGCGCTCTGGAAGACCATCGCGATCCGGCGCCAGCGGAAGGCCCGCAGCTCCCGCGGGCCGAGGGCGAGGACGTCCACCTCCCGCCCCTCCCGGGTCCGGAAGACGATCTCGCCGGCGGTGACGGCGGCCGGGGGACGCAGCAGCCGGGTGACGGCGTAGGCGAGGGTGGACTTGCCGCACCCGCTCTCCCCCGCGACGCCGAGGACCTCGCCCCTGGCGAGCTCCAGGCTCACCTCCCGCACGGCGCGCGTGGGCCGCTCGCCGCCGTAGACCACGCTCAGGTCGCGTACCGACAGGACGTTCATGCGCCGCCCTTCCGCAGCCGGGGATTGACGATCTCGTCGATCCCGAAGTTGACCAGGGAGAGTCCCGCGCCGAGCACCGCGATGCACAGCCCCGGCGGGACGAACCACCACCAGGCGCCCGTCGACAGGGCCGAGGCGTTCTGCGCGAAGTAGAGCATGCTGCCCCAGGAGCCGGCGGACCCGCCGGCCAGGCCGAGGAACGACAGGGCGGCGTCGAGGAGAATGCCGCCGAGCACCGCGAACACGAGCTGGGCGGCGATGACGGGCAGCAGGTTCGGCAGGATCTCGAACACCATGATCCGCCAGCCGGGCTCACCGCTGACCCGGGCGGCGTCCACGTAGTCGCGCCCGCGCAGCGACAGCGTCTGCGCCCTGACGACCCTCGCCGGGCCCGCCCAGCTGGTGAGCGTGATGGTGAGGGCGATCGCGACCGGCCCGGTCGTCTCCACGTAGTCGGTGATCAGGATGACGAGCGGCAGGCCCGGGATCACCAGGAACACATTGCTCAGCAGCGAGAACCCCTCGTCGAACCAGCCGCCGAGGTAGGCGCCGAGCACGCCGACCAGCAGGGAGACCACGGTGGCGAGGACCCCGACGATCACGCCGATGAGCAGCGATCCCCGGGTGGCGGACATCAGCTGGGCGAGCACGTCCTGACCGGTGTTGGTGGTGCCGAGCCAGTGGGACGCCGACGGCGGGGCGAGCCGCTCGTACCCGATCGCGTCGGGGTCGCCGGCGAGGAGCGGGCCGAGCACGGCCACCAGGACGAAGCAGGCGACGATGACGAGCCCGGCGGCGAGCTTGCCGGACGGGCGGAACCGGGTCGCGCGTGCGGGTGGGGCGGCGGCGATGGCTGCCATCGTTCAGGCCCTCCGGGTGCGGGGGTCGATCACGCCGTACAGCAGGTCCACCAGCAGGTTGGCGCCGAGCACGGCCAGCGAGATGATCAGGAAGATGCCCTGCATGAGCGGGTAGTCGGCGTTCTGCACCCCCTGCAGCAGGGCGAAGCCGATGCCGGGGTAGGCGAAAACGACCTCGGTGGCCAGCAGGCCGCTGACCACGAAGCCGAGCGACACCGCGAAGCCCGCGACGCTGGGCAGCACGGCGTTGCGCGCGGCGTACGCCAGCATGACCCGGCGCGGCGGCAGCCCCTTGGCCTCGGCCATGACGACGTAGTCCTCCGCCATGGTGGAGACCATCATGTTGCGCATGCCGAGCATCCAGCCGGCCACCGACGACACCACGACGGTGAGGGCCGGAAGCGCGCCGTGGTAGACGGCGCTGCCCAGGAAGGCGAGGTTCGGCCCCATGGTGACGCCGGCGTAGTCGTAACCGCCGTTCAGCGGGAACAGGCCCGCGCCGAGCCCGAGCACGTACAGCAGGATCAGGGCGAGCCAGAAGTACGGGATCGCGGCCATGAACGTGGTGGCCGGGACCAGCGCGTCCAGCCGCCCGCCCCGGCGCCACCCGGCGAGCGTGCCGAGGCCGAGCCCGAGGGCGACCGTGATCACCAGCGAGACGCCCGCCAGGGCCAGCGTCCAGGGCAGCGACTGCGCGATCACCGTGCCGACCGGGGTCGGGTAGTAGGTGACCGACAGGCCGAGCCTGCCCCGCAGCAGGTTGCCGAGGTAGCCGAGGTACTGCTGCCACAGCGGGTCGTGGCTCACGCCGAACTGCAGCTCCAGCGCCCTCCTCGCCTCCGGCGGCATCGGCTGGCCCTGCACCCGCGACAGCATGATGTCGACCGGGTTGCCCTTGATCAGGCGTGGGATCAGGAAGTTCAGTGTCACGGCCGCCCACAGCGCGACCGCGTAGAAGGCCAGCTTGCGGCGCAGGTAGCCCATCGCTCAGCCGGTCGGGACGAGGTTCTTGGCGACGATGGCGCCGTCGGGGGTGTAGAACGGCAGCGCGAGGGCGTAGGGGTTCTCCTCGCTCGGCCATCCGGTGGCGTTGACGGTGCGGAACTCCGCCAGCGCGCTCGACTGCTGGATCGGGATGTAGGGGACCTGCGCCATCACCTGGTCCTGGATCCGGTGGATCTGCTGCTTGATGGCGTCGGTGTCCTCGGGCGGGGTCTGGGCGATGGCCTCCAGCGCGGCGTCGACCTCGGCGTTCTTCCAGCGCGCCTGGTTCTGGGCCAGGGGAGGCACGTTCTCGCTGTTGAGGATGTTGTTGTACATGTAGTACGGGCTGGGGCCGCCGTAGCCGTTCCAGATCTGCATCTGGAAGTCGCCGCTGGTCTGGGCGGCGGTGAAGGCGTTGAAGGAGACCTCCTTGGCGGCGAACTCGATGCCGACGTCCTTGAGCTCCTGCTTGATGACCTGCATGGCGCTGATGTAGTCGGTCCAGCCGCTCACGACGGTGCAGGTGATCGACAGCCGCTTGCCGTCCTTGGCGTAGACGCCGTCGGATCCGCGCCGGTATCCGGCCTGTTCGAGGATGCCGCGCGCCTTGCCCGGGTCGTACTCCACCTGGGCGCCGGCGTACTTCGGGGAGACGTAGTCCTGGTACTGGGGCAGGACGAGTTCGAGCGGGCTCGGCATCGTGCCGAGGCCGGCGAAGGCCAGCTCGATGATCTTCTTGCGGTCCAGGGCCACGTTGATCGCCTGCCGGACGGCGAGGTCGTCCAGGGGCGCCTTGGTGAGGTTCGGGACCAGGTTGGTGACGTACAGGAACGATTCGTTCTTGTACTTGTTGTGGGCGGGGTCCTTGGCGACGTACTGCTTGTCGGGGTCGGGCATGAACAGGCCGGTCCAGTCGAGCTGCCCGGCGGCCAGCGCCGTGGTGGCGGCGTCGCCGCCGTTGAACGACCAGAAGCGCAGGCCGGCGATCTTCGGCTTGCCGGGCTCCCAGTAGAGGGGGTTCCTCTTGAACACGTAGCTCTGCGGGGCGAAGGTGCCGAGCACGAACGGCCCGGTCCCGACGGGATGGTCGTTGGTGTCGCCGGCGGGGTCCTTGATCTTCTCCCAGACGTGCCGGGGCACGATCCACGACTGTCCGGCGATGTTCCACAGCCGCGTGTAGGCCGGCCGCGTGAACTTCAGGGTCACGTGGGTGGGGTCGGCGGCGGTGACGGAGGCGAGCACGTTGCCGCCGGAGTTGATGCCGCTGTTGAGCTTGGGGTTGTCCTTGGCGAGGGTGAAGCTGTAGGCGACGTCGTCGGCGGTGAAGGGCTCGCCGTCGCTCCACTTCACGCCCTCGCGCAGGGTGAAGGTCAGGGTGCGGCCGCCGTCGGCGAACCGGTAGGCGGTGGCCAGCTGCGGCTGGACGTCCCCGGACCTGGCCTGGTTGAAGAACATCAGCGGCTCGTAGATCATGCCCTGCACGCCGGGCAGGGGGGCCGGGGTGAAGGGGTTGTAGTTCGGGGTGAACTGGCCGCTGCCGCCGGTGTGGACGTTGAGGATGCGGGCCGAGGCGGGGGCGGAGGACTTCGCGCTCGCGCCGCCGCCCGCCGCGACGGGCGGGCCGCCGCCGGCGCTGCACGCGGCGGTGAGGCTCAGCGCGAGGGCCGCCGCCGCGAGCGCGCCGGGAAGGCGCCTGCCGGTGAGTGGTCTCATTTCTTCTCCCGGGGGGTAGGAGTCGCCGGAAACCTGTTTTCTTAAGCGGTTCAGCGGTCAGGACGCCCGCTGGCGTTCGTTCAGGCAGCGCAGCACCGGAGGGGCGGTCAGCGGGGCGAGGTCCGGGTCGCCGGGGACGCGCACCTCGAACGTCGCGGCCGAGCCGGGCAGCAGGGTGAGCAGCATGTCGTCCACCTCGGCGTCCGGGTGGAACCGGTCGGCGAAGATCGCCAGCTCGCGCACCAGCGTCCGCGCGGTGACGGTGACGCGGGCGCCGCCCGGCGCGCGTTCGGCCCTGACGTCGAACTCCGCCGCGGGGAAGTCCACCTCCGGGTCCTCGGCGAAGAACCGCAGCGCCTCCCGGGCGCCGAGGCGGGCGGCGAGCAGCTCCCGGGCCGGGTCGGCGGGGGTGAGCAGAGTCTCCGGGAGCGGCACGGGGACGACCGTGCGCGGCGGGACCGCGACGGGGAAGGACTCCTTGGCCAGCGGGTCACCCTGCAGGGAGAGCCGCGTCACCATGAGCTCTCCCGCCCACTCCGCGGCGCTGTCGTTGACCACCACCAGCGCGTCGTCCTGGAAGGTCAGCAGCCGGTCGGCGTAGGCGCGGCGCAGCGCGTACCACAGGGGCTTGCGGCGGCCGTCGCCGTCCACGGCGGACCAGGAGATCACCGGCCAGCAGTCGTTGAGCTGCCAGACGACGGTGCCCATGCAGTACGGGGCGAGCGCGCGGAACCGTTCGACGCCGAAGGCCACGGCCCGCGCCTGGTTCAGCTGGGTCAGGTAGTGCCAGTCGTCGAAGCCCTCGGGGGCGGGCAGGTGGCGGCCGAGGCCCCGCAGCAGCTTGGCGTCGCCCTCGTCGGCCTTCTGGTGAGCCGCCAGGCCGGGCGAGCCCGGCTCCGGCGCGTCCTCGCCCAGCGCGCGGCGCAGTGTGGCGTGCGCCGGCGGGCCCTGGAAGCCGAACTCGGCGGCGAACCTCGGGCGGTAGGCGCCGTAGCGGAGGTAGTCCTCACGGTTCCAGACGTCCCAGATGTGGACGGTGCCGCGGGAGGGGTCGTTCGGGGGCAGGTCCGGCGCGCCGGAGTAGGGGCTGCCCGCCCAGTACGGCCGGGTCGGGTCGAGCTCGGCGACCACCCTCGGCAGCAGGTCGAAGTAGAAGCCGGCCCCCCAGGTACGGCCGCCCAGCCTCTCCTTCCAGCCCCAGTCGGAGAATCCCTCGATGGTCTCGTTGCCGCCGTTCCACAGCACCAGGCTCGGGTGCGGCGCCAGCCGGACGACGTTCTCCCGGGCCTCCGCCTCGACCTCGGAGGCGAAGGGCTCCTCCTCCGGGTAGGCGGCGCAGGCGAACGGGAAGTCCTGCCAGACCAGCAGGCCGCGCCGGTCGCACAGGTCGTAGAAGGCGCCGCTCTCGTACAGGCCGCCGCCCCACACGCGCACGAGGTTCACCCCCGCCGCGCAGGCCTGGTCGATCCGCCCGGCCAGGCGCTGCGCGGTCAGACGTGAGGGGAAGCAGTCGTCGGGGATCCAGTTGACGCCCCGGGCGAAGACCGGCACGTCGTTGACGACGAACGTGAACGCGCCGCCGTCCCGGTCGAGCCGCACCGAGCGGAATCCCACCGATCGGGTCCAGGTGTCGGCCGCGGTGTCCCCGGCCAGGCGCACGGTGAGCCGGTACAGCGGCTGCCCGCCGTACCCGCGCGGCCACCACACCCTCGGCTCCGGCACCGCGAGAGTGATCACGGCCTGGCTCTCCCCCGGCGCCAGGCGCGCCTCGGCGCTCACCCCGGCCACCGAGGCGGTCACGGTCAGCGGCTCCTCGCGGGCCCGTTCCACGGTGACGTGCACCTCGACCCGGCCGTCGCGTCCCTCCAGGGTCACCAGGGGACGTACGGCGGCCAGGCGCGCCCCGCGCCAGGAGTGCAGGCCGACGGGCCGCCAGATGCCGGAGGTGACCAGCGTGGGACCCCAGTCCCAGCCGAAGTTGCAGGCCATCTTGCGGATGAACTGGTAGGGCTCGGCGTAGGCCGCGGGCCGGTCGCCGAGCGCGGCGCGCCGCTCCTCGGCGTAGGCGTACGGCGAGGCGAACCGCACCTCCAGGCTGTTGTCCCCCTCGCGCAGTAGCTCGCGCACCGGGAAGCGGTAGGAGCGGTGCATGTTGGCCGTGGTCGCGAGCTCGGTGCCGTTGAGCACGACGGTGGCGACGGTGTCCAGGCCCTCGCACACCAGGTCGGCCCGGTCCTCCTCGCCCGGCCGCCAGGTGAAGCAGGTGGCGTACGTCCAGGGGGTGCGGCCGATCCAGGTGAGCCGGTTCTCGTTGCCGTCGAGATAGGGATCGTCGATGAGCCGGGCCGCGAGCAGGTCGGTGTGCACGCAGCCGGGGACGGTCGCGGGGACGCCGGCGATGTCCACCTCGTCCGATGCGGCGGTGAGGGTCCAGCCGTCGTGCAGCGGGCGGTGCATGCTCACGTGTCCCTCCTTCGACGCCGGCGACGGGAGGCCGGGTCGCGGGTGATGCTGCTGAACCGGATAAGTAACGTGAAAGTACGACGCATGTGACGGGAGTGTCAACGGTCGAGCGGGAGGCCGCTCCGGCCCGGCGTTCCGGCGGCCGGCGGGAGGAAGGCGTTCGCGCAGCCCAGCAGGCGTAGTAATGTACGCACGAGATCGGTCTGGACCGGTTCAGCGAAGGGGCAAGGAGTGAAACGACCGACGATCGCCGACATCGCGCGGCGGGCGGGCGTCTCCAAGGGCGCGGTCTCCTACGCCCTGAACGGCCAGCCGGGGGTGTCGGCGTCCACCCGGGCGCGCATCATGGCCATCGCCGAGGAGATCGGCTGGCGCCCCAACAGCGCCGCCCGCGCCCTCAACGGCGCCCGGGCCGACACGGTCGGGCTCGCCCTGTGCCGCCCCGCCCGCTTCCTCGGCGTCGAGCCGTTCTTCATGGAGCTGATCAGCGGCATCGAGGGCGAGCTGTCGGCCCGGTCGTACGCCCTGATGCTCCAGGTCGTCGCCGACCATGACGAGGAGATCGCGCTGTGGCGCCGCTGGTGGGGTGAGGGGCGCGTCGACGGCGCGATCCTGGTCGACCTGCACCTGGCCGACCCCCGCGTGCCCGTGATGGAGTCGCTCGGCATGCCGGTCGTGGTGGTCGGGCATCCCTCGCAGGCCGGCTCGCTGCTCCCGGTGTGGTCCGACGAGGAGGCCGCCGTGCGCGAGACCGTCACCTACCTCGCCGCGCTGGGCCACCGGCGCATCGCCCGGGTCGCCGGGCTGCCCAGGCTCCTGCACACCATGCAGCGCGACCGGGCCTTCGCCGCCGTCTGCGCCGAGCTCGGCCTCGGCGAGGCCGTGACGGTGCACACCGACTACACCGGCGAGGAGGGCGCGCGAGCGACCAGGCGGCTGCTCAGCTCCCCCGCCCGGCCGACGGCCGTGGTGTACGACAACGACATCATGGCGGTGGCCGGGCTGTCGGTCGCGCAGGAGATGCAGCTCAACGTCCCGGCCGACCTGTCGGTCGTCGCCTGGGACGACTCGCCGCTGGCACAGGTCGTACGCCCGCCGCTGACCGCCCTGACCCGCGACATCCCCGCCTACGGCGCCCACGCCGCCGGGCGGCTGCTCTCGCTGATCGCCGGCGACCAGGTGACGGGCCTGGAGACCCCCCCGGCCCGCCTCACCCCCCGTGGCAGCACCGCTCCCCCACCGAGGTAGATCACTCGGCGGAGGAGCGGCCTTTCACTTCGAGGAAGGTCAGCGGGTGCGGCCGCGGTCGGTGGAACCCTGGCGGCCGCCGCGGAAGCCCGAGCCGCGACCCTCGGGGCGCCGATCGCCGCGGCCCTCGCCGCGGAAGTCGCCGCCGCGCGAGCCGCCCGAACGGTAGCCCTCGGACGGACGCTCACCGCGGGAACCGCCCGAACGGTAACCGTCCGACGGGCGGTCGCCGAAGCCGCCCTCACGGCGGTCGCCGCCCTCGCGGGAGCGGTCGTGGAAGCGGCGCGGGCGGCGGTCGCCACCGTGGCCCCCCTCGCGGCGCGGACGCTTGGCGGCCGGGGCCGGCGGCTCCCAGACGGGGATCTCGATGCCGCTCGGCTGCTGCGCGCCGGCGACCTCGGCCAGGCGCGGGTGACCCGGCGTCGCCTTCAGGCGGTGCGGCTCGACCCCGGCGCGGCGGGTCATCGACTCGGCGGAGCGGCGCTCGTTCGGCAGCACCAGCGTCATCACGGTGCCGCGCTCGCCCGCGCGGGCCGTACGGCCGCCCCGGTGCAGGTAGCTCTTGTGGTCGGTGGGCGGGTCGACGTGCAGCACGAGGCTGACGTCGTCGACGTGGATGCCGCGCGCGGCCACGTCGGTGCAGACCAGCACGCCGATCGTGCCCTCGCGGAACTCGGCGAGGATGCGGGTGCGCTGGTTCTGCCGCTTGCCGCCGTGCAGGCCGCCGGCGCGGACGCCGACCCGGGCGAGCTGCTTGACCAGGCGGTCGACGCCGTGCTGGGTGCGCACGAAGATGATCGTGCGGCCCTCGCGGTTGGCGATCTCGGCGGTGACGGGGAACTTGTCGTCCCGCGTGACCTGGAGCATGTGGTGCTCCATGGTGTCCACCGGGGAGGTGGCCGGGGCCAGCGAGTGGGTGACCGGGTCGTTGAGGAAACGCCGGACGAGCTTGTCGACGTCGCCGTCGAGGGTGGCGGAGAACAGCAGCCGCTGGCTGTCGGCCGGCGTCCGCGAGAGGATCGCGCTGACCACCGGGAAGAAGCCGAGGTCGCACATGTGGTCGGCCTCGTCGATGACGGTCACCCGGACGTCGTCCAGCGAGCACTCGCCCTGCTGGATGAGGTCGGTGAGCCGGCCCGGGGTGGCGACGACGATCTCGACGCCGCGCCGCAGCGCCTCGATCTGCTTTCCCATCGACATGCCGCCGACGACGGTCTTCATGCGCAGCGACAGGCCGCGCCCGAGGGGCTCCAGGGCGTCGGTGACCTGCATGGCGAGCTCGCGGGTGGGCACGAGGATCACCGCGAGGGGACGGCGCGGGGCGGCCTTGGTGCCGGCGACGCGGGTCATGGTGGGCAGGCCGAACGCCAGGGTCTTGCCGGAGCCGGTCTGGCCGCGGCCGAGGACGTGGCGGCCCGAGAGGATGTCGGGGATGGTGGCCCGCTGGATGGGGAACGGGCTGTCGATGCCCTGCCGCGCGAGTGCGGCGATCAGGGGCTTGGGCAGGCCGAGGAGGGAGAACTCCGGCGGCCCGGCGGGGGTCTCGGACACCGCCTGCCCGGTCCGCGCGGCGGGCGCGTCCTCGTCGTGCCCGTCGCCGATCCGGGCGTCGGCGGGCATGGCGGCGTTGGTGCTGGTCACGATTGGTCGTGCCTTTCGGTCGAAGAGACATGGCACGTCACTTCTGCGAAAGGACGAGCCGGGGGCGCACGGGCATCCGTGCGGGGAACACGCGGGATCCAGGGGGACGCCGCGAAATGCTGGCCGCAAGTGATGAGCAGAGCTCATGATCAGGGGCGACAAGTGAAGTCTACCCGATCGTGATGCGGCCGCGATCAAGGGGGTCGTCCCCGCGCCGACAAACGGGCGCGGAACTGCGAGAACGACCGGCCGGGAGAGACGAACGTCACGCGCAGAACCCGGCGGAGGCCTCCGGATGCGGGCGGCGGGGACCAGGCCCCGCCGTCGCGTCCGAGGGCCGGCGGTCCGAAGGACGGCCACGCCCGGCAGAGGGGCGTGGCGGCGCGCCAGGGACGCGCCGTGCCTCCGAGGAGGGCGCCGTGGTACGGCGCCTCGCGACGGAGGCGATCACCATGAGCGATCAGACGTTGAAGCCCAACATGCGGAGCTGGTCACGCCCCTCATCGGTGATCTTGTCCGGCCCCCACGGGGGAAGCCAGACCCAGTTGATCTTGACATCGGAGACCATGCCGTCGAGGGCGGAGTGCGCCTGCTCCTCGATGACGTCGGTCAGAGGGCAGGCCGCGCTGGTGAGCGTCATGTCGAGGGTCGCGACCGGAGCCCCGCCCGGCTCGCCCGGGTCGAGGTTGACGCCGTAGACCAGGCCGAGGTCGACGACGTTGATGCCCAGCTCGGGGTCGACGACGTCCTTCAGCGCCTCGAGCACCTCGTCGAGAGTGGTCTCACCGTCGTACCCGGTGGGGGTCTCCACAGGCTTGCTCACGCCGTCTCCTCGCCTCGTCGTTCCATGGCCGCGCGCCGGGCGCGGCCGTCGGGTGCATCGGCCCGCCGTGTCACGACGAGCTCCTCGCCACCGCGTCCTTGTAGGCCATCCAGGCCAGCAGGGCGCACTTGACCCTGGCCGGGAACTTGGCCACGCCGGCGAACGCGACGGCGTCTCCCAGGACGTCCTCGTCGGGCTCCACCTGACCCCGGCCCTGCATCAGCCGGGTGAACTCGTCGACCACCACGAGGGTGTCGGCCACGGTCTGGCCGGTCGCGAGCTCGTGGAGCACCGACGCGGCGGCCTGGCTGATCGAACAGCCCTGGCCGTCGTAGGAGACGTCTTCGACCTTACCGCCATCGCCCACCTTCACCCGCATCGTGACCTCGTCACCACACGTGGGGTTCACATGGTGGACCTCGGCGTCGTACGGCTCGCGCAGGCCCCGGCCCTGCGGGTGCTTGTAGTGTTCCAGGATGAGTTCCTGGTAGAGCGATTCGGCGATCATCTCTTATCCGAACACCTTCTGGACGTGGTGGAGGCCCCGGACCAGTGCGTCGATCTCGTCCGTGGTGTTGTACAAGTAGAAAGACGCCCGCGTGGTCGCGGGTATTCCGAAGCGCAGGTGCAGCGGGCGCGCGCAGTGGTGCCCCACCCGCACGGCCACGCCGAACGTGTCGTCGAGGATCTGCCCGACGTCGTGCGGGTGCACGTCGGGGATCGTGAACGACACGATGCCGCCGCGGTCCTCGGCCGTGGTCGGGCCGATGATGCGCAGGCCGGGGAACTCCCCGAGGGCCTTCAGGGCGTACACCGTGAGCTCGTGCTCGTGGCGCTGGATCTCCTCCATGCCGATCGACGTGAGGTAGTCGACGGCGGCGCCGAGCCCGATGGCCTCGACGATCGGCGGCGTGCCGGCCTCGAACTTGTGCGGCACCGGGGCGTAGGTCGAGTGGTCCATCCAGACCGCCTCGATCATCTCGCCGCCGCCGAGGAACGGAGGCATGGCCGACAGCAGGTCGTAGCGGCCCCACAGCACGCCGATGCCCGACGGGCCGAGCATCTTGTGGCCGGTGAAGGCCACGAAGTCGACCCCGAGCGCGGTCACGTCGACCGGGCGGTGCGGCACCGACTGGGAGGCGTCGAGCATCATCAGCGCGCCGACCTGGCGGGCCCGGGCGAGGACGTCGGCGACCGGGTTGACCGTGCCGAGGACGTTCGACTGGTGCGCGATCGAGACGATCTTGGTGCGCTCGTTCACCAGCTCGTCCAGGCCGGACAGGTCCAGACGGCCCTCGTCGGTGACCGGGAACCACCGCAGCGTCGCGCCGGTGCGCTGCACGAGCAGCTGCCAGGGCACGATGTTGGAGTGGTGCTCCATCTCGGAGATCACGATCTCGTCGCCGGGGCCCAGCCTGAACCGCTCGTCGTCGCAGGCCGGGTTGCCGAAGGAGTAGGCCACGAGGTTGAGCGCCTCGGAGGCGTTCTTGGTGAAGACCACCTCGTCGCGGCTGGGCGCGCCGATGAAGGCCGCGACCTTGTCGCGCGCCCCCTCGTAGGCCTCGGTCGACTCGCTGCCCAGCGCGTGCAGGGCCCGCCCGACGTTGCTGTAGTGCTGCTCGAGGTGGTCGCGCATGGTGTTGATCACCTGCGCGGGCTTCTGCGAGGAGTTGCCCGAGTCGAGGTAGACCAGCGGCCTGCCGCCGGGCAGCTCACGGGAGAGGATCGGGAAGTCCTTCCGGATCCTCTCCACGTCGAACGTGCTGTAGGTCATGCATTCGCCTTGGTGTAGCGCTCGTAGCCCTCGGCCTCGAGCTTGTCGGCGAGCTCCGGCCCGCCCTCTTCGACGATCCGGCCGCCCGCGAAGACGTGGACGAAGTCGGGCTTCACGTAGCGCAGGATGCGGGTGTAGTGGGTGATCAGCAGGATGCCGGTCTCCCCACTGGCGCTGAAGCGGTTGACGCCCTCGGAGACGACGCGCAGGGCGTCGACGTCGAGACCGGAGTCGGTCTCGTCGAGGATGGCGACCTTCGGCTTGAGCAGCTCCAGCTGGAGGATCTCGTGGCGCTTCTTCTCACCGCCGGAGAAGCCCTCGTTGAGGTTGCGCTGGGCGAAGGCGGAGTCGATGGCCAGGGCGTCCATGCCCTCCTTCAGCTCCTTGGTGAACACCCGCAGCTTGGGGGCCTCGCCGCGGACGGCGGTGACGGCGCTGCGCAGGAAGTTCGACACCGAGACGCCGGGCACCTCGACGGGGTACTGCATGGCGAGGAACAGGCCGGCGCGGGCGCGCTCGTCGACCGACATGGACAGGACGTCCTCGCCGTCGAGGGTGACCGTGCCGGAGGTGACGGTGTACTTCGGGTGGCCGGCGATCGCGTACGCGAGCGTCGACTTGCCCGAGCCGTTCGGGCCCATGAGCGCATGGGTCTCGCCCGCCCGGACGGTCAGGTTGACGCCGCGCAGGATCTCCTTGTCCTCCACGGCGACATGCAGGTCACGAATTTCGAGGGTGGACACTTCAAGACTCCTGGTTTTCGGCATTCTCGGCGCTGTCGAGCGAGACGAGCACGTCGTCGCCTTCGAGCTTCACTCGGTAGACAGGGACGGGCCTGGTGGCCGGAGGCCCGGTGGGCTTGCCCGTGCGGACGTCGAAGCACGAGCCGTGCAGCCAGCACTCAAGGGTGCCGTCGTACACCTCGCCCTCGCTCAGCCTGACCTCGGCGTGCGAGCAGACGTCGTGCAGGGCGTACACCTCGCCGTCCTCGCGCACCAGCGCGACCGGCTTGCCCTCGACCTCGACCCCGACGACGCCGCCGTCGGGGATGTCGGTCAGAGAGCAGACTTTCTCGAACGTCATCGGGCGAGCTCCGCCTCCACCGCGGTGAGCACCCGGTCGCGGATCTCCTCGACCTCGATCTTCTGGATCAGCTGGGCGAAGAAGCCGCGCACGACCAGGCGGCGCGCCTCGTCGTACGGGATGCCGCGGGCCTGCAGATAGAACGTGTGCTCGTCGTCGAGCCGGCCCGACGCCGAGGCATGACCCGCCCCCGCGACCTCACCGGTGAGGATCTCGAGGTTCGGCACCGAGTCGGCGCGGGCGCCGTCGGTGAGGATCAGGTTGCGGTTGAGCTCGTAGGTGTCGGTGCCGGTGGCCTCGACCCGGATGATCACGTCGCCGATCCACACGGCGTGCGCGTCGTCGCCCTGCAGCGCGCCGCGGTAGTCGACGTTGCTGCGGCAGTCGGGCACGTTGTGGTCGACCAGCAGGCGGTGCTCGAGGTGCTGGCCGGCGTCGACGAAGTAGATGCCGCTCAGGTCGGCGTCGCCGCCGCGCCCGGTGTAGGCCACCGACGGCGACAGGCGCACGAGGTCGCCGCCGAGGGTCACCACGAAGCTCTTGAACGTGGCGTCCTTGCCGAGCTGGGCGTGGTGGTGGGAGACGTGCACGGCGTCGTCGTCCCAGTCCTGCAGGCTGACGACCTTGAGCGTGGCGCCGTCGCCGACGACGAACTCGATGTTGTCGGCGTAGACCGCGCTGCCCTGGTGGTCGAGGACCACGACGGCCTCGGCGAGCGGCTCGACGGCGACCACGATGTGGCCGTACGCCGTGCCGGTGCCCGTGCCGCGGAGGTTGACCACGGTGGGCTTGGAGGCGACGGCCTCCTTCGGCACCGTGATCACGGTGGCCTTCTCGAAGGAGGTGAAGGCCTGCACGCTCACGCGGTCGGTCGGAACGTACGCCTTGCCGAGGCGGGAGTCGTCACGGCCGACGGTCTCGACCGAGACCTCGGGCGCGGGGTGCACCTCGACGAGGATCTCGCCGGACGGCTTGGCCGTGCCGTCGTGCAGCCCCCGAAGGCGCGAGAGGGGCGTGAAGCGCCACATCTCCTCGCGCCCGCTGGGGACGGGGAAGTCCTCCAGCTTGTAGGACGACCTGCCGTGCAGGGTGGAGAGGGGCTTGGTGTCGAGGCCCATGGTCAGCCCACCGCTCCTTCCATCTGCAGCTCGATCAGGCGGTTGAGCTCCAGGGCGTACTCCATCGGCAGCTCGCGGGCGATGGGCTCCACGAAGCCGCGCACGATCATCGCCATGGCCTCGTCCTCGTTGAGGCCGCGGCTCATGAGGTAGAACAGCTGGTCCTCCGACACCTTGGAGACCGTGGCCTCGTGGCCCATGGAGACGTCGTCCTCGCGGACGTCGACGTAGGGGTAGGTGTCGGAGCGGCTGATCTGGTCGATGAGCAGGGCGTCGCACTTGACGGTCGACGCCGAGCCGGCCGCGCCCTCCTCGATCTGGACCAGGCCGCGGTAGGACGTGCGGCCGCCGCCCCGGGCGACCGACTTGGAGACGATCGTCGAGGAGGTCTTCGGCGCGAGGTGCACCATCTTGGCGCCGGCGTCCTGGTGCTGGCCCTCACCGGCGAAGGCGACGCTCAGGGTCTCGCCCTTGGCGTGCTCGCCCATGAGGTAGACGGCCGGGTACTTCATCGTGACCTTAGAGCCGATGTTGCCGTCGATCCACTCCATGGTGGCGCCCTCGTAGGCGACGGCGCGCTTGGTGACCAGGTTGTAGACGTTGTTCGACCAGTTCTGGATGGTCGTGTAACGGCAGCGGGCGTTCTTCTTCACGATGATCTCCACGACCGCGCTGTGCAGCGAGTCGGAGGAGTAGATCGGCGCGGTGCAGCCCTCGACGTAGTGGACGTAGGAGCCCTCGTCGACGATGATCAGGGTGCGCTCGAACTGGCCCATGTTCTCGGTGTTGATCCGGAAGTAGGCCTGCAGCGGGATCTCGACGTGGACGTTCGGCGGCACGTAGATGAACGACCCGCCCGACCACACGGCGGTGTTGAGCGAGGCGAACTTGTTGTCGCCCACGGGGATGACCGACCCGAAGTACTCCTTGAAGAGCTCGGGGTGCTCCTTCAGGCCCGTGTCGGTGTCGAGGAAGATGACGCCCTTCTCCTCGAGGTCCTCACGGATCTTGTGGTAGACGACCTCGGACTCGTACTGGGCGGCGACGCCCGCGATCAGGCGCTGCTTCTCGGCCTCGGGGATGCCGAGCTTGTCGTAGGTCGACTTGATGTCGGCCGGGAGCTCGTCCCAGGAGGCGGCCTGCTTCTCGGTGGAGCGCACGAAGTACTTGATGTTGTCGAAGTCGATGCCGGTGAGGTCGGACCCCCAGGTCGGCAGGGGCTTCTTACCGAAGAGCCGAAGTCCCTTCAGGCGCAGGTCGAGCATCCACTCCGGCTCGTCCTTCAGCGCGGAGATGTTGCGCACGACCTCCTCGGAGAGGCCTCGGCGCGCCGTGGCGCCGGCCACGTCGGGGTCGGCCCAGCCGAACTTGTAACTCCCGAGGCCTTCAAGCTCCGGGCGGTCGGTGACAGTCACCTTCCGGTCTCCTTGCTCGTCTCAATCGCTTGCCGCGAAGTGCTTATCGTCACGTCGGAGCTGTCTGACGTGGCTTGGTTCGCGCTCCGCCTGGAGTGCGGCGGCGCGTTCCTCTGTGATGTGAGGGCGCGCGGACTCACATGAGTCGTGCACACCCCGTCGCCGTGGGCGATCGTCGCCAGGCGCTGCACCGGCGTGCCGAGCAGCTGCCCGAACGCCTCGGTCTCGGCCTCGCACAGCTGCGGGAACTCCGCGGCGACGTGCGCGACCGGGCAGTGGTGCTGGCAGAGCTGCTCTCCGCCCGACTTGGCCTGGCTGGCCGAGGCGGCGTAGCCGTCGGCCGTCAGGGCCTCGGCCAGCACGCGCACCCGCTGGTCGGCGGGCACCTCGCGCATGAGGGGCGCGAGGCGCTTCACCAGGCCGCTCACCTGGGATCGGGCGAAGTCGGCGACCGCCTCCGCCCCGGCGCGCTCGGCCAGGAAGCGCAGGGCGCTCCCGGCGAGGCCGTCGTAGGCGTGCACGAAGGCGCTGCGCCCGGCGTCGGTGATCACGAACAGCTTCGCCGGCCGTCCGCGCCCCCGCTGGCCGCGTGGCCGTCCCGTTCGAGGCTCTATCATGCCCTCGGCGAGCAACGCGTCGAGGTGGCGACGCACCGCCGCCGGTGTCAACCCGAGCCGTTCGCCGAGGGCGGCGGCGTTGATCGGGCCGTGCTCCAGGATCAGCCGAGCGACGCGTGCGCGTGTGCCGCGCTCCGCGCCCTTCTCGGCCTGCGTAATCCCAGCCACGTTTTTCACAACATCAGTGTGCCGTAATTCCTTCCCGAGACACAACCTGATGTGGGGGCACCCCACATGGCCTTGGTCACGTAGGAAAGGCTTACCTAAGCAGGAGAAACGTCGACGCCGATCAAGCCGCCTCCGCCACCCGTCCCCGGCTCAGCGCCAGGAACGCCACCAGGGCCACGACCGAGAGCCCCGTCATCACCACGGCCATCGGCAGCGCCGTGCCCGAGCCGCCGAGCCCGGCGAGCGGCGCGGCGACACCGCCGAGCAGGAACTGCAGCAGGCCGAGCAGCGCCGAGGCGCTGCCCGCGACCTGGGGCGGCTGCCCGGCCAGCGCGAGCGCGCCCGAGCCCGGGATCGACAGGCCCATCCCGCACATCATCGCGAACAGCGAGGCCACCACGGTGGCCACCCCGAGGTGGGCGACGACCGCGGCCGTCAGCACGGCCGCCGACGCGAAGCTGACCAGCAGCCCGCTGAGCACGAGCCGTCCGGCGGACACCCGGCCGGCCAGCCGGCCGCCGACCTGGGCCATCAGCGTGAGGCCGAGCGCGTTGGCGGCGAAGATCAGTGAGAAGCCCGCGGGGCTCACCCCGTAGATCTGCTGCAGGACGAACGGCGAGCCGGAGATGTAGCCGAACATGGCGGCGAAACCGAGGCCGCCCGCCATCGCGGCCGCCATGAACGACCGGTCACGCAGCAGCAGCGCGAACGTCGCGAGGGTGTGCCGCAGCCCTCCGCCGTCCCGGTCCCCGGGAGGAAGGGTCTCGCGCACCACGGCGAGCACGGCGAGGAGCAGGAGGAGGCCGGCGACGCTGAGCGTCACGAAGATCCCCCGCCAGGAGGTCACGGCGAGCAGTTGCGCCCCCGCGATGGGGGCGATGATGGGCGCCAGGCCGCTGACCAGCATCAGCGTGGCGAAGATCCGGGTGATCGCGGGCCCGTCGTACAGATCGCGCACCACGGCGCGGACGATCACCAGCGCGGCGCCGCCCGCGAGTCCCTGGAGCAGGCGCAGCGCGACCAGGGCCTCGACCGAGGGGGCGAAGGCGCACAGCAGCGAGGTCAGCGCGTAGGCGCCGACGCCCGCGATGAGCGGGCCCCGCCGTCCCCGCACGTCGCTCACCGGCCCGGCCACCAACTGGCCCACCGACACCCCGACCAGGCAGGCGGTCAGGGTCAGCTGGATCTGGGCGGCCCCGGTGAGCATCTCGCCGCTGATGGCGGGCAGCGCCGGGAGGTACATGTCGATCGAGAGCGGGCCGATCGCCGACAGCGCGCCGAGGACGAGCAGCAGGAGCCCTCTGCGCCGGGGTCCCGCCACGGCCGTTCCGGCCTCCGCCACGGTCTCGTCTCGCGGCATGCCGACGGTCATGCGGTCCCCTCCCAAGCGCCCGACGCCAAGCGGCCCTCAGGGGCCCAAGAGGACACCAACAGGGGTAAAGGTCATCCAATTCCCAGATAAAGAACTTTCTTCCCGCTCCTGCTCTCAGAGCGCGCGGGCGGTCACCTGGGGGATCTCGGGGTGACCACGGCGAAGGAGGCGTCGTGCGGGTCGGCGAGGACGGCGAGGCGCCCTATGGGGAGGTCCGACGGGGGGCGCAGCACACCGCCGCCCCACGGCTCGGCGAGGGCGGAGGTCGCGTCGCAGTCGGCGACGGCGAAGCAGACCAGCCACCGCGCGTCCGGGGCGGCGACCGCCCCGGTGCCGGCCTCCGGGACGGCGGACCCGGTACGGGCCTCTGGGGCGATCGCACCGGCGTGGGCCTCCGGGGCCGACGCCGGCGGGCCGGGCTGGGTCGGCATGCCGGCCACGGGGCGGCCGTCGGCCAGCCACTCGGTGTACCGGCCGTCCGGCGAGGTGCGGGAGCCCCAGCCGAAGACGGCGGGGTAGAACGACCTGGCCGCCATCGGGTCGCGGGTGTCGAGGTGGAGCCGACAGAGCGCGACCGGCTCGTCGACCAGCTGCGCGCCGTGGTGCCTGCCCGCCTGCCACACCATGAAGGCCGCCCCGGACGGGTCGCGGAAGACCGCCATGGTGCCCTCGTCGAAGACCTGGACGGGGCCGGTGACCACGTGCCCGCCCGCCTCCTTGACCTTCAGGGCGACCGGCTCGGCGTCGTCGGCCGCGATGTAGGCGTTCCACGCCGAGGGCCTGGCCCGGTCGAACGCCAGGGCGATCCCGGCCACCAGCTTGTCCCGCTGCCGGAAGTACCCGTACCCCCCGGCCTCCGGGCGCGGATCGAACTCGGCGCGCCAGCCGAACAGGCCCTCGTAGAAGGCCACGGAGACGGCGAGGTCGGCACTGGACAGGTCGGCCCAGCAGGGCATGCCGGGCTTGTAACCGGTACGGGCGGGCATGCGGGCCTCCTCGACGGCGTCGTCGCGCTGTCCCGCTCGCCGGGACGCGCCGGAGGGCTCGCGCCGCGGCCGCCTCGGGCGGTGGGGACGGGGCCAGCCTCACACGCGGCGGGCGTCCGGACCCGGGCCGGACGCCCCACTTGGGAGGAGACGCTCCCAACCTTTACCGGCCCCCGACGCCGAGCCCGAGGTCCGGCGAAGGAACCACACACGGCGGTCCCTAAACTCGTCAGCATGGAAGCCCCCGCCGTCGCGGTCACCGACCTGGTCAAGCGATACGGCCGCACCGTCGCGATCAACGGCCTGACGTTGACCGCCGATCGCGGTGCCGTCACCGCGATCCTCGGCCCCAACGGCGCGGGGAAGACCTCCACCATCGAGATCTGCGAGGGGTTCCGGAAGGCCGACGGCGGCGAGGTGTCCGTCCTCGGCCTCGACCCCGTCCGCCAGGCGGCCGAGCTCAAGCCGCGGGTGGGCGTGATGCTGCAGTCCGGCGGGGTGCCGCCGGCGATCCGCGCGGGTGAGTGGCTGCGGCTGGTCTCCCGCTTCCACGCCTCTCCCCTCGACCCCGGCGCCCTGCTCGAACGGCTGGGCCTCGCCGACCACGCCCGCACCCCCTATCGCCGCCTGTCGGGAGGCCAGCAGCAGCGCCTGTCGCTCGCCGCCGCCGTCGTCGGCCGCCCCGAGCTCGTCTTCCTCGACGAGCCGACGGCCGGCCTCGACCCGCAGGCCCGCCACGCCTGCTGGGACGTCGTCGGCGAGCTGCGCGCCCGGGGCGTGTCGGTCGTCCTGACCACCCACCACATGGACGAGGCGGAGAAGCTCGCCGACAAGGTCGTGATCATCGACCGCGGCACCGTCGTCGCCCAGGGCAGCCCGCAGGGGCTCACCGGCGCCGAGCGGCAGCTGCGCTTCCGCGCCAGGCCCGGCCTCGACCTCGACGAGCTGCTGACCGCGCTGCCCACGGGCAGCACCGCCAAGGAGTCGCCGAGCGGCCATTACGTCATCGAGGGCCACGTCGGCCCCGAGCTCCTCGGCACCGTCACCGCCTGGTGCGCCGCCGAGGGCGTCACCACCGACGACCTCAGCGTCGAGCGCCGCACCCTCGAAGACGTCTTCCTCGAGCTCACCGGAAGGGAACTGCGTTGACCTCGCGCCCGGCCCTCGACTTCACCCCGGCCCCGGGCGCGGCGCCGCTGCCCCGCATGGTGCTCGCGCAGGCCGCCGCCGAGGTGCGGGCGGTGCTGCGCAACGGCGAGCAGCTGCTGCTCACGCTGATCATCCCGATCCTGGTGCTCGTCGGGTTCTCCGCGGCGCCGCTGCTGGAGCTGCCCGGAAGGCGCATCGACTTCGTGGCCCCCGGCGTGCTCGCGCTGGCGATCATGTCCACGGCCTTCACGGGGCAGGCGATCGGCACCGGGTTCGAGCGGCGGTACGGCGTGCTGAAACGCCTCGGCGCCACTCCCCTGTCCAGGCCGGGGCTGATGCTGGCCAAGACCCTCGCGGTGGTCACCGTCGAGGTGCTCCAGATCGTGGTGATCGCCGCCGTGGCGCTCGCGATGGGGTGGCACCCCCAGGGCGATCCCGTCTGGGCGGTCCTGCTGGTGATCGCCGGCACGGCGGCCTTCAGCGGGCTGGCGCTGCTGATGGCGGGCACGTTGCGCGCCGAGGCCACCCTGGCCGCGGCGAACCTCGTCTACCTGGTGCTTCTCGGCCTCGGCGGCGTGGTCCTGCCGGTCACGGCGTTCCCGCACGCGGTGCGGGCCGTCGTCGAGCTGCTGCCGATCACGGCGCTCACCGGGGGCCTGCGCTCGGTGCTCGCGCACGGCGGCGGGCTGCCGGCCCGCGAGCTGCTGGTGCTGCTCGCCTGGGCCGCGGTGACGCTGTTCGTGGCCTCCCGTACCTTCCGCTGGGAGTGAGCCCGGCTCCTCCGCATCCCCCTCCCCCCGATCGCACCGCCGCGTGCGAGGAACGTGAGAACGCCTGATGACCGTGCCCTCCCTGTCCGCGTCCTCCGGGCCGTACGAGCCGGACCGCCTCCGCCCCGGCGCCCTCCTGCGCAGCGCCGCCGGCGCGCTTCCCCCCTCCAGCCTGGTCATGCTGGGGATCCTCTCGGTGCAGATCGGGGCCGGGCTGGCCAAGAACCTCTTCACGCAGCTGCCGCCGAGCGCGGTGGTCTTCGTGCGGATCGCCGCCGGCGCCGTGATCCTCGCCCTGGTCGCCCGCCCCCGGCTGCGCGGCCTCACCCGGCGCGACCTCGCCGTCGGCGCCGCCTTCGGGGTCACGCTCGGCCTGATGAACCTCTCGTACTACGAGGGGCTGGCGCGCCTGCCGATGGGCGTCACCGTGGCCATCGAGTTCCTCGGCCCGCTCGGGGTGGCGGTGGCCGGTTCGCGGCGCCGCCTCGACCTGCTGTGGGTGGTGCTGGCCGCCACGGGCATCGTCCTGCTCGCCCCGTGGCAGGGCGGCGGGCTGGACCTGGTGGGCATGGGCTTCGCGGCCCTGGCGGGACTGTGCTGGGCGGGGTACATCCTGCTGTCGGCGGCGGTCGGCAAGCGTTACCCGGGCACCACGGGGCTGTCCTTCGCCATGATCATCGCGGTCGTCGTGATCGCGCCGATCGGGGTGACCACGGGCGGCACCGGTTTGCTCCGCCCGGATCTGCTGCTGCTGGGCGCCGGTGTCGGGCTGCTGTCCTCGGTGATCCCCTACAGCCTCGAGCTGCAGGCGCTGCGGACGATGCCCAAGCGCGTCTTCGGCATCCTGATGAGCCTCGAGCCGGCCGCCGCCGCCCTGGTCGGCCTGTTCGTGCTGGGAGAGTTCCTGCAGGTGCGCGAGTGGGCGGCGATCGGCTGCGTGGTCATCGCCTCGGTCGGCGCCACCCGGACGTCCTGACGGCCCGGCGGCGGCTACCGCCGCTGGGCGGGGATGCGCACCTCGATGCGGGTGCCGTTCCCCTTGGGGCTGAAGACCTCCATCCTGCCCGAGAGCGCCTCAACGCGGTCCATCAGGCCGATCAGCCCGGACCCCTGGTCGAGCCGCGCCCCGCCCACCCCGTCGTCGTGCACCACCAGTTCGACGGCGCCGTCGCGCCCCGTCACCCGGACGGAGGCCTCGCAGGCCTGCGCGTGCTTGGCGATGTTGGTCAGCGCCTCGGACACCACGTAGTAGACGGTCACCTCGACCCGCTCGGCGAGCGGGCCTTCCAGGTCCACCTCCAGCTTCACCGGGACCGAGGAACGGCGCGCCAGCACCTTCAGGGCCGGGGCCAGGCCGCCCTTGGACAGGATCGCGGGGTGCAGGCCCCGGGAGATCTCCTGCAGTTCCTGGAGCACCCCCCCGAGGCCCTCGACGGTGAGCGACAGCTGCTCACGCAGCTGCTCCAGCTCGGGCGGCATGGCGGCCTCCACGGCCCGTAGCTCCAGGCCGAGGGACACAAGGCGCTGCTGGGCGCCGTCGTGCAGATCGCGCTCGACGCGGCGGCGGGACTCGTCGGCCGCGGCCATGACCCGCGCCCGGGAGGCCGCGAGCTGCGCGTGCGCCTGCGCGTTGGCGATCGCCGTGCCGAGGAGCTCGGTGAAGCCGACCATGCGCCGCTCGGCGTCCTCCCGCTGGAACGGCGTTGCCGCCAGGGCCACCATCGCGCCCCACAGCCGGCCGTCCACGGTGATCGGGCAGGCCACCGAGGAGCGGATGCCGCGGGTACGCGCCCATTCGGAGATGTGGCCGCCGGCGGTCGCGTAGTCGGTCATCCGCGCCGGGCGCCCGGTGCGCCACACCTTCGCCGAGGCGCTCGGGTGGTCGGCCGGCCAGGTGAAACCGACGGGCAGCATGAACTCGGGGCCGAAGACGCTCCAGGAGCCGACCGAGACGATCTGACCGGCGGCCCGGTCGAACTGGGTGATCCCGGCGTGGTCGGCGTGCAGGAGGCGTCCCATCTCGCAGGCGACGGCGCTGAACAGCTCGGTCGGCGAGACGCCTCGCGCCACGAGCGTCGCGACCCGCCGCAGGGCGGCCTGCTCCTCCGCGACGCGGCGGTACTCGTCGCGGCTGGCCGCCAGCGAACCGCGGATGACGGCGCGGTCGCGGGCCGCCCGGACCAGCGCGGCCAGTGACGGCACGATCCTGGCGCGCAGGGACTCGACGGTCTCGGAGGGCGTGCCGGCGGGCAGCAGGAGCGTGCCGACCGGGGCACGACCGTCCACGAGCGGTACGGCCCGGTGCGCCTCGTCACCGGTCACCGCGGAGACCTCGATCTTCGCCTCCGGCAGGCCCAGATCGACGGCCAGCTGGGACGCCGCCGCCTCCAGGCCCGCCTCCAGGTCGATCGTACCGAGCAGGATCTGGCCGAGCCGGGCGGACAGGTCGGCCTCCTGACGGCGCCGCGTGGTCTCGGCCGCCATGCGTCGGACCCGGGCCGCCAGCCAGCTCGTCACAGCGGCGACGACGAGGAAGATCGGGATCGTGACGATGTCCTCGCTGTCGGCGACGGCGATGGACCCGTAGGGTGCGATGAAGACGTAGTTGTAGGCCAGGACGCTGACGAGCGCGAGCAGGATGCCGGCCGGCAGGCCCCAGGCGAGGGAGAACAGCAGGACGGCGGGAAGATAGACTATCGCCAGAGATTGGACGGGCGCGATCGCATCCAGATGATGCGCGATGAGGGTTTCCAGGGCGACACACACGGCGCCGACCGCGACTCCGATCGCAAGTCGCGGACGTTCCGGGCGGAGCAGCAGTGATGAAAACCGCTCACATAACTCTCAAGCATACCCCCGTGTCGAGGCGGGCCCCTGACCGTCCGTGCTCGCGTGCCGGCGCCCGCCCACCCCGTTCCACCTGGGATTCCCCGTCCCGTCCCGGCGCCTCTGCCGGCGATGTCCCACTCTCCGTGACCAGTGCGGGCGCCCCGTCGGCGGGCGCCACGGGGCGCGGCGCGGAGCGCACCGAGCGTCCGAGGACGGTGGTGCTGGCCGACGACGACGTCCTGCTGCGCGAAGGGCTCGCCAGCCTGCTGGAGCGGTACGGCTTCGTGGTGGTCGGCCAGGCCAAGGACGCCTCCGAGCTGGTCGCCCTGGTCCGCGAGCACGTCCCCGATCTGGCGATCGTGGACATCCGCATGCCGCCCAGCAACACCACCGAGGGGCTGGAGGCGGCCCGCCTGATACGCCGCGAGTTCCCCGGCACGGGCATCCTGCTGCTGTCTGCGCACGTCGAGGTCGAGCAGGCGATGGAGCTGCTCGCCGCGGGCAGCAGGGTCGGCTACCTGCTGAAGAGCCGGGTGATGGACGTCGCCGACTTCATCGAGACGATCCGGCGCATCGACCTCGGCGCGTCGGTCGTCGACCCCTGCGTCGTCCAGGAGCTGGTCGCCGCCCACCGGAAGAACGACCCGCTGGAGCTGCTCACGCAGCGTGAGCGCGAGGTGCTCTCGCTGATGGCGGAAGGCCGGTCGAACGCCGGCATCGCCCACCGGCTGTGGATCACCGAGGGCACGGTGGAGAAGCACGTGCGCAGCATCCTGACCAGGATGCAGCTGCCCGAGACGCAGGAGGACCACCGCCGCGTCCTCGCCGTCCTGGCGTTCCTGGAGTCGCGGTAGGGCCTGTACCAAGTCGAGATCGGTGGGGTCCGGCGGTCGACCTTCGTTCCGGTGCGGTGATCGTGAAGCCTCCATGGTTCCCCCTGCCGTCGCGCGGCCGTTCGGCCGTTCGGGGGACGCAACGGGTCCGGGGCGAATACGGTGGCCCGTGGACAACGGCCACGTCCGCAAGCCTTCGGGAGTCTCTCCATGCGTGCTGCAGCGGCAGTCCTCTCCTTCGTTCTCGGCATCGTCATGGCGCCTCCCCAGCCGGCCTCCGCCGGCGTCTCCGCCTCTCCGCTGCCGGGTGGCAGGGCCGCCTATGTCGTCTCCCAGGGGCATCTCGAAGCCGCCTCCAGACAGAACTGGGTCCGTTTGGGCAGCTACCGCTTCGCCCCGGACGGCACCGTGACCGCCGCGCTGTACCTGTGGTGGCAGCGTCACCCCGTCGCCAGGCAGCGCACCGGCCTCGTCCCCGACGCCGGCTGCAGCACCAAGGCCGGCGGTTCCCGGTCGCGCCCCCGTACCTGCGAAGTGCTCACCGCCGGAGGCTTCACCGGCGCTCCCGGCGAGAGCCGCACCGGGACGTACACCGTGTCGGGGAACGTGCTGACCATCCGCTGGAAGATCGCCCAGACGTGGACGGAGCAGTGGTACGTGCGGCCCTCCCCCGACGGGAAGCTGGCCCGTCTGGACCTCAAGTACAGCACGCTGGCCACTCACGGGTACGGCTACGGCAGCAACGCGGCGCCCGGCGTCCGGCGCGCGATGAGCTCGGTGAGGGCGTTCCCCGGCTCGCTGAGGCAGGACCTGACGAGCTGGGCGGGCGGCAAGCTCGTCACCTCCGGCGACCAGCCCTTCGGCAACTCCGCCTTCCGGGCCTGCGCCACCACCACCTCGTGCCTGACCTACCTGCAGCCCTCCTCGCGCGGCGCGTGCCAGAAGTCCGGCGGCTGCCCCAAGTACGGCGGCGGAACGCGCGCCGACATCAGCTCCATCCAGTACTACCTCACGAAGATCTCCAACTCCGACCGCCGCGACACGCTGTGGCACTGGTGCACCTGCCTGGCGATGGAGCGCGGTGAGTTCTGCTACACCGGCAACTCTCACGTCAAGCCGCTCATGCAGATCATCGACGACAGGGGAGCCTTCCGTGGCTGGGTCGGCGTGGAGGCCTCCTTCTCCACCACCGGCTCCCGGGCGGCGGACATGATGGCGGTGTTCCGCATCACCGACTTCCACTGACGGGCCGGGTGTGAACCACCGGGGCCGGCGTCCCGAGTACAGGTCCGGGAGCCGCGTCAGCTGAGGCCCGCGGGGCTCCCGAAGTCGTTCTCGCCCAGGATGTCGTGGATGATCCTCGCGGACAGGTCCGTCTTCGGAAGGAACGCGACGGCGGGGCTGTCGGCGATCAGTTCGGCGAAGTCGTCGCCGAGGTGCGCCGACATGAGGATCACCCTCGAACACGTGCCGCCGGCCGATCGCCCGGCGGCCTCGGAGAAGCGGCGTGCCAGATCGAAGCCGTTCTCGTCACCCAGATCGATGTCGACCAGCGCGACGTCGGGCCGGGACTCCTCGAACCGCCGCATCGCGTCGGAGGTGGTCGACGACACGCCTACAACGGCGATCCCCCCTCGTTCGAGCACCTGGCGGGCTACCTGGAGGAAGTGATCGTTGTCGTCGACGATGAGACAGCTGAGCGGCACATCACCAGGATTTCAACACCGTCCCCCGAGCGCATTGCAGCTAGCAGGAATGTCGGTGCCCCCGCTGGCGCGAAGCCCAAGATGGGGGCTGCCATCGAAGACGGCGGGCGCCGGAGCCGGGATCGTGGACAGGGAAACGCGGGAGGCCAGGCCACCGCGACGCACCTGGAGCAGCAAGCGAGCGGAGAGGGGAAACGCCATGTATACCCGGCTCACCAGCACGTACACCGCACCCATGACGGCCACGGCGCCGTTGGCGTCGCCCCTGCCGCGCTCTCCCGCCGCCCGCGTCCTCGCGGAGTCGGCCCTGCCGGCGTGTCTCGCGCTCACGTGCCTCACCTCGGTGGCCGACCGGTTTCTGCGGATCCACACGCCCGCACCGACCTTGCTGTGCCGGCCCACGAAGCACCCTCCGAAGCTGTTGCGGAGGCTCGGGACCATGCTGCACCGCCTCCCGGGGCCGGTGCGGCGGCTGTCCACCCGGCGTCCCCGGCGGGCGTCCTGGGTGCTCAGTGAGGATTTCCGGTCCATACCGGTGGGGCGGTCCCTCATCCGGTCGCAGCTGGCCGACTGGGGTCACCACGACCAGAGTGAGATCGCCGAACTGCTCGCCGGCGAGCTGCTCGCCAACGCGCTGCGGCACGCATGGGGAGCGCCGGTGCTCAGGCTCCGCTCGGCGGCGGGCACGCTGCGCTGCGAGGTGGAGGACGGCAATCCCGAGCCGCCGACCTTGGCCGTGAAGGTGGACGCCTACGACGAGACCGGCCGGGGGATGCACCTGGTCGACCTGCTGTCCCGCCGCTGGGGCGTGGAGGGCAGGGACCGCGGCAAGACCGTCTGGTTCGAGCTGCCGGTGTACGCGAGGCGTCCGTGGCCCATGGGCGAGGTGTGATCATGGGTCCGTCAGCACGGGTGTTCCGGAAGGGACGCCGCCCGCGAACCATCCGGGGACGCATCACGGCCCTGGTGGCCGTCCTCGCGGTGCTCCTGCTCGTCCCGACGGCGGCGCTGACCGTCAGGCTGACCCGGCAGACCGTCGTCGACAACCTGTGGCGGGAGAACCGGGAGGCGGCGGCCCGCGTCGCCGAGGCCGACCGGCTGGGGATGCTCACCGATCCGGTCGACTCGGGCGTGCCGGGAATCGATCTGGTGCAGGTCTTCTCCCGCGACCACCGGCTCGTCGCCGCCTCGGCGGCGGCGAAGGGGCTGCCACCGCTCTCCTCGGCCTGGCCCGCCGACCAGGCCGGGAAAGATGTGCGGACCTGCGGCCTGCCCCGGGTGGGGTGCGTCCGGGTCTCCGCGCTCAGGACCGGCTCCTCGCCGGGGGCGAGGATCGTGTACGCCGGCCGGCCCGCTCCGCGGGAGATCTCGACGTCCGCTCAGGACCTGTACATCACGATCCGCAACATCGTGATCATCATCCTCGCCGTCGTGGCGTCCTGGATGATCACCGGCTGGATGCTGCGGCCGCTGCGCGTCATCAAATCGGATCTGACGACGATGAACCTCAGCGAGCCGGGCGCCCGCGTCCCCGACAGAGCCGGCGACGACGAGGTCGCCCGGCTGACCCGGACCATCAACGCCACCCTCGATCGCCTGGAAGAGGCGAAGCAGGGCATGGAGGCCGTCATGGACAAGCAGCGGCAGTTCGCCGCCGACGCCTCGCACGAGCTGCGCACCCCGATCGCCGGGATCCGCGCGCAGCTCGAGGAGGCCGAGCTCCACCCCGAGAGCACCGACCTGGAGTCGCTGCTCCAGCACACGCTGCGGGACGTCGACCGGCTCGAGGCCATCATCACCGACCTGCTGCTGCTGGCGCGCATCGGGGTGAGCTCCCCCGAGACGCGGCAGACGATCGACCTGGCGGCGACCGCCGAGCAGCTGGTGACCCGGCGGATCGCCGGGCTCCCGATACGACTGCGGCTCACGCCGGGCATCGCCGTGGACGTCATACCGACGCAGATCGAGAGGGTCGTCACCAACCTGCTCGACAACGCCGAGCGCCACGCCCACAAGGACGTGCTCGTCGAGGTGCGCGGTGACGGCCGCTGCGCCGAGCTCATCGTGGACGACGACGGCGACGGTGTCGCCGAGTCCGACCGCGAACGCATCTTCGAGCGCTTCACGCGGCTGGACTCCGCCCGCAGCCGGGACACCGGGGGCACCGGGCTCGGCCTGGCGATCGCGCGCGACGTGGCGATCGCCCACGGCGGGACGATCGAGGCGTGCGCCTCCCCGCTCGGCGGCGCGCGATTCGTCCTGCGCCTGCCCCTCGCCGTCTGCGCGCACAACGGCCGCCCGGCGTCCCGGACGCGGTGACCTCCCGGCGTCACCCGCGTCGGCCGGCCGGGCGCGCTCCAGCAGCCGCCTCCGGCCGGTCGGCCGGAGGCGCTCCGGGTGTCATTCGGGCCGGTCGGCCCAGATGCCGCGCACGTGCCGGATGTGGTGTTCCATGATCGTGCGAGCGGCCTCCGCGTCGCCCCCGATGAGCGCGTCGAGGATGGCGAGGTGCTCCCGGGCGGAGTCGCCGAGGGTGCCCCGCTCCGACATGGACTTCAGCCCGTACAGCCGCGCGCGGTACCGCAGGTCTCTGGCGATCTCGACCAGGTGGGCGTTGCCGGACAGCGCGAGCAGCTCCACGTGGAAGCGCAGGTCGGCGTTGACGTAGGCGAGCAGGTCGCCGCGTTCGGCGGCCGTCACGATCTCCTGGGCCACCGGCCGCAGCGCCTCGAAGTCGGCGGCCCGCGAGGAGTCGGCCAGGCGGGCGACGGTCGGCACCTCCAGCAGGGCCCGTATCTCGGTCAGCTCGTCCAGGTCGCGCTCCGACAGCTCGGTGACCCGGAACCCCTTGTTGCGGACGGCCTCGACCAGGCCCTCCTTGGCGAGGTCGAGCATCGCCTCGCGCACCGGGGTGGCGGAGACGCCGAACTGCGCGGCGAGCACCGGGGCCGAGTAGACCACGCCGGGGCGCATCTCGGCGGCGACGAGGGCGTCGCGCAGCGCCTGCGCCACCTGCTCGCGCAGGCTTTGGCGCCCGGCCATGACCGGCAGGTCGAGCCTGCCCTCTTCGCTCATGTCACGTCCTTCATCGCCGGACCCCTTTGGACCCGCTGCCCATGCAGGCATCCCCTCCCCGGGTTCATCGCCCCGCCCACGCCTCGTGGACGGCGGCCGCAACGATCAGATCCTCCCAGGCCATGCCCACGCTCTTGAACACACGGGGTGCGGGGCCCGGCTTCACCTCGCCGTTCACCAGGTCGGCGAGATCGCCGGCCAGGTGCTCCGGGCCGATCAGGCCCGCCCGGACGGGCATGATCACATCGCCGGCCTCGGCCAGCGCGGCCGCGCGCGACTCGACGACCACGGTGGCGCGGGTCACGAGGTCGCCGTCGATCTCGCGGGCGTCGGGCTCGTGCGAGCCGACCACGACGACGGTAGCGCCATCGGCCACCAGATCGCCGGGGAACAGCGGCTCACGGGCGCTGGTGCAGCACGCGATCAGGTCGGCGGACGCGACGGCGCGGGCCACCGCCCGCCCGTCCCCCATCGAGACCGCCTCCGCCGTGAGGCCCAGGCCCGCGCTGCGGGCCGCGAGGCCCCGGGCGCGGCCGAGGTCCCGGCCGACGACCGTCACCCGCTCCACGGGGCGTACGGCGCGCAGCGCCTCCACATGGCCCCACGCCTGCGGCCCGGTGCCGAACACGGCCAGCGAGCGCGCGTCCGGGCCCGCCAGGTGCGCCGCGGCGAGCGCGGAGACCGCCGGGGTGCGCAGCGCGGTCAGCGCGACGCCGTCCATGGCGGCCACCGGCGTGAGGGTCCCACCGTCGAACAGCAGGTAGGTGCCCTGGATGCGCGGCAGGCCCCTGGCGGGATTGCCAGGGGCGACGCTGACGACCTTGACCCCGGCGTACCGGCCGTGGGCGGCCGGCATGAGCAGCAGTTGCCCGGCGGGCACGCCGGCCACCTGGCGCGGCGTGCCGCCCTCGGGGTCCAGGCCGCCCCGCAGCGCCCCGGCGAGCGCGCGCACGGCGTCCTCCACCGGGACCAGCCGCCGCAGGGTGTCCCCGTCGATGTAGGGCAGATCGCTCATCGCAGGGTGAACCCCGTACCCAGCGGATCGCGGGGGTCCAGGACGAACCGGTGCGCGCCCGTGCGGTACGCCATCCCGGTGATCTCCGGGATGATCGCCTCGCCGCGCGTCCCGGCGACCCGCGCGGTGAAGACGCTGCCGACGATGCTCTCGTGGGTGAGCTCGCCGGTGAAGCCGCCGGCGTGCAGCAGGGCGAGCCGCGCGGCCGTCCCCGAGCCGCACGGTGAGCGGTCCACCTCGCCGTCGGCGAAGACGGTGACGTTGCGCTGCCGGGCGGGGCCGAGCTCGTCGTGGAAGATCACGCCGTAGATCCCCGACAGCCGGTCGTCCTCGGGGTGCCGGGCGGCCGGGTGCCCGGCCAGCGACGCCTTGACGGAGCGGCCGAGGGCGATGAGCTCGGTCAGATGCCCGGGCTCCACCGTGAGCCCGAAGGCCGCCGCCGGGACCGAGGCGTACAAGGCGCCCCCGTACGCCACGTCCACCGCGACCTCGCCGTGGCCGGCGAGGGTGACCGGGACGTCGCGGGCGACCACGTAGCTGGGAACGTTCCTGAACGTCACCGCCTCGATCAGCCCGGCGCGGCGGCGCACGCGCGCGGTCACCCGGCCGGAGGGCACGTCCACCACGACGTCGGTGTCGCCGTCGGGATCGGCCTCGACCAGCCCCGACTCCACGGCGTGGACGCCGAGGGCGATGGTGCCGTGGCCGCAGGCGGTGGAGTAACCGTCCTTGTGCCAGAACAGCACGCCCAGGTGGGCGCCGTCGTCGTCCGGCGGCACCAGGAAGCAGCCGTACATGTCGGCGTGCCCACGCGGCTCGTGGCACAGCAGGCGGCGCACCCGGTCGACCTCCGGCGCCGAGGCGTGCTCACGGCGCGCCAGGACGGTGTCGCCGGGGATCTCCGGGACACCCGCCGTGACGATCCGGAACGGCTCCCCGCCGGTGTGGTAGTCGACGGTGCTGATCTCCGCCTGCGCGTGGACGGTCATCAGACCCCTCCGAGGTAGGCCTCGACCACGCGCGAGTCGCCGCGCAGCTCCGCGGCGGTGCCGCCGAGCACGCACTCGCCGTTCTCGATCACGTAGCCCCGGTGCGCGATCTTCAGGGCGGCCTTGGCGTTCTGCTCCACCAGCAGCACCGCGACGCCCTCGGCGTTCACCTCGCGCACCAGTTCCATCACCGAGGCCACTACCAGCGGCGCCAGGCCCATCGACGGCTCGTCCAGCAGCAGCAGGCGCGGCCCGGTGACCAGGGCGCGGCCGATGGCCAGCATCTGCTGCTCACCGCCCGACAGCGTGCCGCCGTGCTGGGTGCGCCGCTCGGCCAGGCGCGGCATCAGGGAGTACACCCGGTCGATGCGCTTGCGGATCTCCGCCTGGTCGCGCACGAGGTACCCGCCGATCTGGAGGTTCTCGTGCACGGTGAGCGTGCTGAACACCCGGCGTCCCTCGGGGACGTGGACCAGCCCGGCCTTGACGATGGCCTCCGGTTTGGCCTTGGTGACGTCGGTGCCGTCGAAGACGACCTTCCCCGCGCTCGGCCGCACCAGTCCGGAGACGGCCGACAGGGTGGTGGTCTTGCCGGCGCCGTTGTTGCCGAGCAGCGCGACGATCTCCCCCGGCTCGACGGTCAGGGAGAGCCCCCGCAGGGCGTGCACGCCGCCGTAGTGGACGTCGAGCCCGTCGACCTCAAGCGCCGCCATCGCGGGCTCCCTTCGTCTCCTCCGTGGGATCCCCGTCCTCGTCGTCGTCCCGGCCGAGGTAGGCCTCGATGACGGCGGGGTCGCGGCGTACGTCCTCGGGACGGCCGTCGGCGATCTCCCTGCCGAAGTTCAGCACGACCACGCGCTCGGACACCTCCATGACCAGGCCCATGTCGTGCTCGATCAGCACGGTGGCGACGCCGAGGTCGCGGATCCGGCGGATCAGGTCGAGCATCTCGGCCTTCTCGCCGTGGTTGAGACCGGCCGCCGGCTCGTCCAGCAGCAGCAGGTCGGGCTTGCGGGCCAGGGCGCGGGCGATCTCCACCCGGCGCTGCTCGCCGTACGGCAGGGCCCGCGCCTCGCCGTACCGGTCGCCGCGCAGCCCGACGAAGTCGAGCCAGTGGTGGGCCTGCTCGGTGCACTCGCGCTCGGTGCGGCGGTAGCGGGGGGTGTGCAGCAGCGCGTCGACGAAGCTCTGCCTGAGCCACAGGTGGGATCCGGCGCGGACGTTGTCGAGCACGGACATCTCGCCGAACAGCCGCAGGTTCTGGAAGGTCCGGGCGACGCCGAGGCCGGCGATGCGCGAGGGGCGCATGCCGCTGATCGGCTGCCCCTTGAACGAGATCCGCCCGGCGGTGGGCTTGTAGAACCCGGTCACGCAGTTGAACGCGGAGGTCTTCCCGGCGCCGTTCGGCCCGATGACCGAGACGATCTCGGCCTCGCCGACCGAGAACGACAGGCCGTCGATGGCGAGCAGGCCGCCGAAGGAGAGCCGCAGGCCCTCGACGGACAGCAGCGTCATGAGCTCGCCTCCCTGGATCGGTGCGGCCACAGGCCCTGCGGGCGGACCAGCATGACGATGATCAGCAGCACGCCGAAGGCGAAGAAGCGGTAGTCGGCGAAGTCGCGCAGCACCTCCGGCAGGAGGCTGATCACGATGGCGCCGATGACGACGCCGGGGGTGGAGCCCATGCCGCCGAGCACGACGGCCATCAGCACCAGCGCCGACTGCAGGAACGAGAAGCTGCCCGGCGATATGGCGGTCAGCTGCGAGGCGAACAGCACCCCGGCGAGCCCGCCCCAGACCGCGCCGGCGATGTAGGCGGCGAGCTTGACCTTGTAGGTGTGCACGCCCATGGCCTCGGCGGCGTCCTCGTCCTCGCGGATGAACCGCCAGGCCCGGCCGAGGCGGGAGCGCCCGAGCCGGGAGGACCCGATCACGGCCAGCGCGACGATGATCACGGTCGCGTAGTAGAACAGGACGGCGCCCTGCTGGGAGTTCTGCGCGTTGATCAGGCTCGGGATGCCGTAGATGCCCGACGGGCCGCCGGTGACGTCCAGGTTGTTGGCGGTGATGCGGATGATCTCGCCGAAGCCCAGGGTGACGATGGCCAGGTAGTCGCTGCGCAGCCGCAGGGTGGGGGCGCCGATCACGATGCCCGCGATGACGGTGACCACGATGACCGCGGGGACGGTGGCGATCAGCGGGAGCCCGAGCCGGGTGGACAGCACGCCGCTGGTGTAGGCGCCGATGGCCACGAAGGCGACGTACCCGAGGTCGAGCAGGCCGCAGAAGCCGACCACCATGTTCAGCCCGGACGCCTGCATCACGAAGATCGCGGCGATGGTCATGACCGACAGCGCGTACGGCGTGGCGATCACGAACGGCGCGAGCAGCGCGACGGTCAGGCCGATGAGGGCCCACTTGCTCTCGAGGAGCCGGGATGTGGCGCGGCCGAGCGGCGTGACCCGCCCGCGGGTCTTGGCCGTCGTCATACGCGCTCCGTCACGCGCTCGCCGAGCAGGCCGGTCGGCCGCACGGACAGGAACAGGATCAGCACGCCGAAGGCGAAGACGTCACGCCACTCGCCGCCGAGGAAGTAGGTGCCGAACGACTCCAGCAGGCCGAGCAGCAGACCGCCGAGCATGGTGCCGGGGATGTTGCCGATGCCGCCGATGACCGCCGAGGTGAACGCCTTGAGGCCGATGAGGAAGCCCATCAGGAAGTCGATCTTCCCGTAGTAGGCGCCCGCCATGACGCCGGCGGCGCCGGCGAGGGCCGAGCCGAGGAAGAACGTCCGGGAGATCACGGCGTTGACGTCGATGCCCATCAGCGCGCTGGTGCGCGGGTCGAGGGCGATGGCGCGCATCGCGCGGCCCTCGCGGGTGCGGGTGACCAGCAGGTTGAGGCCCACCATGAGCGCGACGGCGATGATGATGAGCGCGACCTGCTGGAGCGTGATCGTGGCGCCCAGCACCTGGACCGAGGTGCCGCCGAGCCGCACCGGGTAGACCTGCGGGTCCGGCCCGGCGACCGCCCGCATGCCGTACTCCAGTGCGAAGGACGCGCCGACCGCGGTGATCAGCAGGGAGAGCCTCGGCGCCCGGCGCAGCGGGCGGTAGGCGATGCGCTCGAGCACGACGCCGGACATGCCGGTGACGGCCATCGTCACGACGAGGACCCCGAGGAGCACGGGCAGCGCCATGCCCGGGGAGATGCCGCCGACGGCACCGAGGACCGCGAACCCGGTGAAGGCGCCGAGCATGTATATGTCGCCGTGGGCGAAGTTGAGCAGCTTCATGATCCCGTAGACCATGCTGTAGCCCAGCGCCACCAGCGCGTAGAACGAGCCGACGAACAGGCCGTTCCAGATCAGCTGTGACATTTCACGTTTCCTTTGGAACCGGAGGGGCCGGCGCCCACCCGCCGGAGGGGGACGCGGGCGCCGGCCGCCCGGGGAAGATCGGTGCCCAAGGTCACTTGAGCGAGTCCTGCAGGACGAACTTCCCGCCCTTGACGACCAGGATCTGGAAGCCACCGCTGGAGAGCGTGTGGTCGGGGGTGAACTTCAGCGGGCCGGAGAACATCTGGAAGCCGTTGATGCCCTCCAGCGCGGAGATGACCTTCGCGCCGTCGGTCGACCCGGCGTTCTTGACGGCCTCGGCGGCGAGCCGGACGGCGTCGTAGGCCTGGTTGGAGTACGGGCCGGGGTCGGCGTTGAACTTCTTCTTGTAGCTGTCGATCCAGCCCTGGGCGCCCTCGAGGGTGTCGGGGGTCTGGGTCATCGTGGCGTACACGCCTTCGGCGGTGTCGCCGCCGGCGATCTGGGCGAGCTTCTCCGAGACCGCGCCGTCGCCCACCATGATCGCGCCCTTGTACCCGGCCTGGCGGAGCTGGCGGATGATGAGGCCGCCCTCCTGGAAGTAACCCGTCCAGTAGACGAAGTCGGGCTTCTTGGCCAAGATGTTGTGGATGTTCGCGCTGTAGTCGCTCTCCTTGGGCGTGACCGCCTCGAGGATCGCGGTGTCCGGGCCGCCGGCCTGGTCGAGGAGCTGCTGGGTGCGGACGGCGATGTCCTTGGAGTAACTGGTGTTGTCGTGCACCAGCGCGACGCTCTTGGCGCCCTGCTTGGTCATCCAGGCCATGGCGGCCGACGCCTGCTGCGTGCCGGTGCCGTTGATCAGGAAGACGTGCTTGAGGTGCTGGTCGACGAGTTCCTGCGAGTTGGCCGCAGGGATGATCATGGGGATGTTCGCCTTGCCGAAGACCGGCAGGGTGGGCAGCGTCGCGCCCGAGCAGTAGCCGCCCACCGAGATCTTGACGCCCTCGGTGACGAGCTTGTTGGCGCCGGCGACGGCCGTCTGCGCGTCACACGCGTCGTCGGCGACCTTGAGCTCGAGCTTGCGGCCCAGCACGCCCCCCTTGGCGTTGATCTCGTCCACCGCCAGCTGGGCGGCGTTCTTCATGTAAGGTCCGATGGCCGCCTCGCTGCCCGACTGGGGGACGAGCATGCCGAGGCTGATGGGCCCCTTGTCCTGCGAGGCGTCCGAGCCGCCGCCACCGCCGAGGAGGCCTTGGCCGCAGCCGGCCGTCAGCATGGTCACGGCCGCGGCCGCTGACCAGATCGCCGCTATGCGCGATTTGCCCATCTTGTATCTCTCCTACCGAAAACACCGGCTCCGCATGGTGTGTGACATTGCACACCGCGCGAAAAGCGGGCGTCAAGCTTCGAGACCAGACCGTTAACCCGCTGGTAGAACCCGTAATGCACCACGCTCCTCAGCCGTCCCTGCCGTCACGACCGGAAAGCCGCGCAGAACGGCGAAACGGAAAACCCGCCCACGGCGGGACCCGGCGCCGATGACGGCGCCGGGTCGATGTGGCCGCGTGGACGGGTCAGTTGCCGGACAGGCCGAGGGCGACGGTGTGGGTGGAGGTGTAGAACTCCTGGGCGGCCTTGCCCTGCTCGCGGGGGCCGTAGCTGGAGTCCTTCTCGCCGCCGAACGGCATGTAGAAGTCGACGCCCGTGGTCGGGGTGTTGACCTTGACCAGGCCCGACTCCAGACGCGCCGACACCGACAGCGCGCGGTCGAGGTCGCGGGTGTACACCGCGGAGGCCAGGCCGTACCGCACCCCGTTGGCCAGGGCGACCGCCTCGTCCACCGAGCCGGCGTCCTGCACCAGGCAGATCGGCCCGAACACCTCGTCGCAGGCCAGGACGTGCCCGTCCGGGACGCCGTCGACGAGCGTGGGGGCGGCGAACCAGCCGGCCCGGTCGAGGGCGTCGCCGCCGGTGAGCACACGTCCCCCGACGGTCGCCGCCACCACCCGGTCGCGGGCCGTCTCCTCGATCACCGGACCCACGGCGGTGCCCGGGTCGGACGGGTCGCCCACACCGAGCTTGGCGACCGCGGCGACCAGCGCCTCGCGGACCTGCTCGCCGTTGCCCACGGCGATGACGCGCTTGGTGGCGGTGCACTTCTGCCCGGCGTACCCGAACGCGGCGGCGGCGATCTGCGCGGCGGCGGCCTCGACGTTGGCGTCGTCGAGCACGATGCTGGCGTTCTGCCCGCCCATCTCGGCCTGCACGGGGGTGCCGCGGCCGACGGCGGCGACGCTCACCTTGCGGCCGACGGCGGCCGATCCGGTGAAGGAGACGACGTCGGCGGCCTCCACCAGCGCCGAGCCCTCCTCGGCGTCGCCCGGCACGACCTGGAACAGGTCCTCGGGCAGGCCGAGCAGCTCGGCCAGGCGCAGCGCGCTGCCGAGCGCCTGCGGGGCCGGCTTCAGCACGACCGCATTCCCGAACGCCAGGGCGGGAGCGGCCTTCCACAGCGGGATGGCCAGCGGGAAGTTCCACGGGGTGATCAGCCCGGCGACCCCCCGCGGGCGCCTGCGCGTGTAGGCGAGCCCGGTGCCGGACGGCTCGTGCACGGCGCCGACCGGGTCGAAGACCTGCTGGGAGTAGTAGCGCAGGATCGCGACGGACCGGGCGACCTCGCCCTTGGCCTCGGTCACCGGCTTGCCGACCTCGCGGACGACCAGCGCGGCGAGCTCGTCCGCCGCTCCGGCGACGGCCGCGGCCGCCGCGGTGAGCGCGGCGGCGCGTTCGGCGGCGTTGGCCCCGGCCCAGCCGGCCTGCGCGGCCCGTGCCCGGCGCACCGCCTCGGCGACAC
>NZ_JAHDTF010000083.1 GCF_018531465.1 Sphaerisporangium fuscum | reverse complement strand
CAACGTCCCGCTCACCGCGCTGGCGATCGGGCTGTCCTTCCCGCTGATCGCCCCCGACCCCGCCGTCCCGCGCGGGCGCGTGTTCGACCTGCCCGGCGCGCTGACCGCCACGGTCGGCGTGACACTGATCGTCTTCGTCCTGGTCCAGGGCCCCGAGTCGGGCTGGGGCTCACCCCTGATCATCGCCAGCGCGGCCGTGGCCCTGGCCCTGCTGGCCGCCTTCCTGCTCATCGAGGCCCGCAGCAAGGACCCCCTCCTGCCGCTGAGCCTGTTCCGCAACCGCAACCTGAACGCCGGGATCGGCACCACGTTCCTGTTCGGCACCACGCTCAACGTGCTGCTGTACTTCCTGACCATCTACTTCCAAAACGTCCACGGCTACAGCGCGCTGGGCACCGGCACGGCGTTCCTCGCACCGATGGTGGCCGTGCTGATCGGCGCGAACGCGGGCGGCCGGCTGGCCACCAAATTCGGCATACGCACCACGCTGGCCATCAGCCTTCCCGTGGCCGCCCTCGGCGCGGTGCTCGTCGCCCTCACCATGTCGGGCACCGGCTCCTACGCCGCGTTGCTGCCCGGGCTCGTCATCCTCGGCCTCGGCCAGGGCAGCACGTTCACCGTCATGTTCGCCGGCGCGGCCACCGGAGTGCCCGCCGACGAACAAGGCGTCGCCTCCGCCACCGCCTCCACCGGCATGCAGATCGGCACCTCGGTCGGCCTGGCCCTTTTGGTCGCCGTCTCCAACTCCGCCCTCACCCCCGGCCTGACCGGCCAGGCGCTCCGCGCCGCCACCGCCGACGGGCTGCGCACCGCCGTCTTCGTCATCGCCGCAGGCCTGGTGCTGGCCCTCGCCGTGGCCCTCACCTTCCGCCACCACCACCACAACGAAATCCCCGTCCCCGCCACCCACTGACATCACCCCTCCCCACCACCCACCGACATCACCCCTCCCCACCAGTCACTGACATCAAAGGAGAAAATCCCATGGCAACCACCCCTGTCCCCTTCGGCGGCGGCTCGGTCCACTACGAGGTGGCCGGCGACGGCCCCGGCCTGGTGCTGCTGCACGGCACCGGCGGCGACGCCGACCGCGTGTTCGGCAACGTCGTCGACCACTTCACCGGCACCCACACCGTCGTGCGCCCCAACTTCTCCGGCAGTGGCGAGACCGAGGACGGCACCGCCCCGCCGAGCGTCGAACTGCTGGTGGCCCAGGCCGTCGCCGCCATCCACGCCACCAAAGGCGACGAACCGGTCGACCTTCTCGGCTTCTCCCTCGGCGGCGCCATCGCCACGGCGGTCGCGGCCGCTCATCCCGAGCTGGTGCGCAAGCTGATCCTGGTCGGCTCCTGGGTTCACACCACCGGTCCGCGCGACAAGTTCAACTTCGAGTTCTGGCGCGACCTGTACGCCACCGACTTCGGCCTCTACAAGCGGTTCATGGCGCTGCAGGGCTTCGCCCCGCGCATCCTGGACGGCTGGGGACACCAGGGCCTGGCCGCCGCGCAGAACGACGTGTGGCCGGCGGGCGTGGACAAGCAGATCGAGGTCTGCCTGCAGATGGACCTGCGCGACCAGCTGCACCGCATCACCGCCCCCACCCTGGTGGTGGGCTTCACCGCCGACGAGATGGTGCCCATCGACGGCTCCCGCCA
>NZ_JAHDTF010000082.1 GCF_018531465.1 Sphaerisporangium fuscum | reverse complement strand
CGGGCCACCCGCGCCAGGACCAGGATCGAGACCACCCCGACCACCGCCGCCGAGAACCGCCACCCGAACGGATCAGCCCCGAAGAGCCACTCACCCACCCCGATCATCCACTTACCCAACGGCGGGTGCGCCACGTAGAGCGCGCAGGGATCCAGGTTGTCGGGGGTGCAGGTCACCCAGAGGTCGTCGCGGCCGGCGATGAGCCTCTGGTCGGCGATCGGGTTCTTGTCGGTGCCGAGGAACGTCCGTTCGACGCCGAATCTGATCAGGGACAGCGCGTCCTTGGCGTAGTACGTCTCGTCGAACACCACCGCCTTCGGCGTACCGAGACGGTAGAAGCGCAGGAACCCGCCGAACGCGGCCACCAGCAGCGGCCCGAGCCACCCCCACAGGGGGCTTCCCTGGAACGGCGGAACGAGCCGGTCGCGCACCTCCGCGGCCCTGCGGAGCCTTCCGGCCGCCGGATCTTCGGGTCCGGGCGGCTCGCGCCGGTCTCCGTCCGGGGAACTACCGACGAAAGAACCTGGCCGTCTCCGGAAAAGTCGTGGTTTCCGGGCGGATCTCAGGGGGAAGGCGCGAAGAGCCACTCGGGCACCTTATGTGCCCCGACCCGTCCCCATCCAGAGGATCACCGCGGTACGACGGGCGCCGCCACCGCCGTACTCCTGGACGGCCGCGCCCGAGACGTGGGGCCAGGCGAGGGCGCTTCACCCCTCCCACCAGCGGATATGACACGGCGTAAACTTCTGGTGCACGCGGTGCTCACCCGACCGGAGGGGAGGCGATCATGGGCGAGCTCTCTGTGTGGCACTGGCTCATCGTCCTGGTGGTCCTGGTGCTGCTGTTCGGCTCCAAGCGGTTGCCCGACATGGCCAGGTCGCTCGGCCAGTCCCTGCGGCTCTTCAAGGGCGAGATGCGGAAGATGGACGGCGAGGACGCCGCCCGGCTGCCCTCGGACGCCGCGTCACCGCCGCCCCAGGAGCCGGACAAGCCCCGGCACTGATCGGTCAGGCGCGATGAACGGCGTCATAGAGGGTGCGCTTGGGGATGCCGGCCGACTTGGCGACCTCGACGATCGCCTGTTTGCGCGGAGTGCCCGCCTCCTGCCTGCGGGCCACCTCGTCGACGAGCTCCTCGATGTCCGGTTCGGCCGAGCCGGGCTCGTGACCGGCGACGACGAGGGTGATCTCGCCCCGCACGTCCCCCTCGGCCCAGGCGGCCAGCTCGCCCAGGCCGCCCCGGCGCACCTCCTCGTAGGTCTTGGTCAGCTCGCGGCACACCGCCGCCGGGCGCTCGGCGCCGAAGGCCTCCGCCATGGCCCCGAGGGTGGCCCCCAGCCGGTGCGGAGCCTCGAAGAAGACCATCGTGCGTTCCTCGCCCGCCAGCGCGGCCAGGCGACGGGAGCGCTCGCCGGGCTTGCGCGGCGGGAAGCCCTCGAAGCAGAACCGGTCGCTCGCCAGACCGGAGATCGCGAGCGCCGTGGTCACCGCCGAAGGGCCGGGAAGCGCCGTCACGGGGACGCCGGCGTCGACGGCGAGGCGCGTCAGGCGGTATCCCGGGTCGGAGACCCCCGGCATCCCGGCGTCGGTGATCACCAGGACCGTCTCGCCGTCCAGCAGCGCGCCGAGCAGCTCCTGCGCCCGCGCCGCCTCGTTGGCGTCGTAGTAGGACACCACCCGCCCGCCGAGGCTGACGCCGATATCGGTGGCGAGCCGTCGCAGCCTGCGGGTGTCCTCGGCGGCGATGACGTCCGCCGTGGCGAGCGCCTCACGCAGCCTCGGGGACGCGTCGTCGGCCTGCCCGATCGGAGCACCCGCCAGCACCAGCCTGCCCTTGTCGTTCACAGGCCCATCTTCCCTCATGCATGCGAAGGTCATCAGCGCAGCATGTCAGGGCAGTTCTTTCCCAATTGGGTACGTTAGAGGTGTTTCTTAGGCTCACCGTAATGGCGGCCCCGTACGATGTCCGGATGGCCCTGACGGACTTCCCCAACCAGGACTTCGAGCAGCCGGAGCCGCGTGACCAGCCCGCACAGCGGGTGTCGGTGCGCGACCGGCTGGTCCCGCCGTTCCAGGGAAGCCCCCTGTGGGGGTGGCTCGGGCCGCTGCTGGTGGCCGCGTTCGGCGGGTTCCTGCGCTTCTACCGTCTCGGTACGCCGAAGGCGGTGGTGTTCGACGAGACGTACTACGCCAAGGACTCTCTGTCGCTCATCAACTTCGGCGTGGAGCGGGTCACGCTCAAGAACGCCGACAAACTGCTGCTCAAGGGCGACACCAAGATCTGGCAGCACTGCGCGCCCTCCGAGATGGACAAGTGCGCCTCCTACGTCGTCCACCCGCCATTGGGTAAGTGGATGATCGGGGTGGGTGAGTGGCTCTTCGGGGCTGATCCGTTCGGGTGGCGGTTCTCGGCGGCGGTGGTCGGGGTGGTCTCGATCCTGGTCCTGGCGCGGGTGGCCCG
>NZ_JAHDTF010000081.1 GCF_018531465.1 Sphaerisporangium fuscum | reverse complement strand
GCCCGGCGGCCTGCCGGACCGGGCATGCGGCTCTTCGGCCGGTCCCGGGCCGGCGCCGCCCGGCGCGCTCCCGCCGACCGTACGGCGGCCGCCGCCCTCACCCCCAAGCGGATTGCCGAAAGACCGGGTCAGCCCATCAGGCCCCGGTAGACCCAGACGCCGGGATCGTCATCGTCGGCCGGCTCGTAGACGGCCCGGGACACCTCGCCAGGCACGATCATGTACGCCCCGGCCCCGTGCTCCTCTGGCTCCGCCGCCTCGACCTCCATGCCGTCCAGCGGCCCGCCCCACAGCACCACTCGCGGCCCCTCGACCATGCCGCCATCCTCCCGTCGTCCCCAGCCTTCACACCGAGGCATTGCGAATGATGACGGTCCCGTGTCGCCGCCTACGATCGGGCATGCCGCCGCCCCAAAGGAGCGATCGTTGGACCAGGAGCCGTTGATCCCGCACGTCTACGAGTTCGTCGCGGGAGTCGTGCCATTCCTGCTCGCCATCGCCGCCGTGCTTGTGGTCACCGTCGTCCTGCTCCTCGTTCTGCGTCGATGAGCGCGCATGCCGCTACCGACTGGTAACGGGACAGAATGGAGTCGCGCCTCCGGCGTACGAGCGTGGGGCGATCAGTCGTCGGGTGCGCAGAGCGCCCTGGCCTTGATGTTCCCGTCGTTGGCCCTGGCCTCCCAGCCCTTGCCGTTCAGGGCGGGGGCGTCCATGTCGACGGCGTCGGCGGGGGAGCCGCCATGCGTGAAGGTCAGGCCGGCCCGATAGCCGCCCCCGATGACGTGCATGCCCTCCGGGCATGTGGCAGTGGAGATGGTGCGGTTGGTGGTTAGTGGGCCCTCGACCACCGTGACCGAGGCCTCGCGGGCCGAGGCGGGGCCGATCGAGATCGCCAAGGCGGCCGTCGCGACACTACCTGCGAGAGCCCCGGCTACCGCCATGGTGATGAGTTGCGTTCTTGCCATCGTCAGGAAACCTCCAGGTCAAAGAACCGTCCATCACGGAGGGTAGCATTATGACTACGTAAAGTTAAGATCTCGGGGATGGCGAGGGGCCTACGGCAAAGATCGGGGTGTCGGTAAGGCTCGCGCTACGAGGTACACGCGATCGCGTTGACCCTGGGGACAGCTTCCGGGGCAGCTCTCTGCACACCCGACAAAACGGGTGCTCTGTCCCGTAAGTCCAGCCTTCTGACCTGGGCTAACGCGATCGCATGTACTTCATGAACCGCTTCGTTAGCGACACCCCCCTATCGGCGGTGAGCGCGCTGATTCAGGGCACGACGAGGTCGAAGCCGATGTCTTTTCCTGCTCCGTAGACGAAGATCTCGTGCGCCTTACACCAGGCGTTGGGCTGTTCGGGGGTGATGTACAGGCCCGCGCTCCAGTTGTTTGTGTTCGTGTGGAGGGTGGCGATCGGAACCGTTTTGGTGAGGTCGATGTCGTGGTCGACTTCGACACAGTAATGAGCCAGCTGGAACCTGCGGACGTTTACGACGCCCTTGGAGCGCACGACGCTGCCGTCGGGCTTGACCACGGCTGCCGCCCGCGCGTACGGGGCTTCTGCGCCGCCGATCGCGGCGTAGACGGCGGACCCGGTGATCACGAGGCCGGCGGTGATAGTGGAGGCCAGTATGACGGCGGTGGCTTTGCGCATGGATGCGTCTCCTGGTGCAAGGGGATGCCTGTGCTCGCCGGTCATCGACCGGGATGATTACTGAACGTAGCTATTTTGTTGCTCTGTGTATACGTAGCGTGCACGCGACACTTCCATCACCGGGGCCCAAGTGACGGCGGCGGCCGGGAGTTGGTCGGCGACTACGGCCTGGACCCCGACGAGGAGATCGACTCTGGGGATGGTGAGGGATCTAGGTCTAGAGAGAGGCGGGTCTAGGCCTAGAGGGGGCCCTAGAGGGGGGCGCAGGAGGGCTGTGGGTTCGGGTCTAGCGGTCAAGGGGGCGAGGGCCGGAGAGCGCGGTTCAGGGCCGTTCCCGGGCTCTGGAGAGAACCGGGTGCTAGGCGCTAGGCGACTGGTCGGAGTCGTGATCGGCTGCTAGCGGGGGTGCTAGGTCTAGCAGGGCCTGGTGCTAGAGATCGTTCGGCAACCGGCTGAGGAGTGGGCGGCGGCCGCCGTCCGGTCGGCGGGAGCGCGCTGGGCGGCGCCGGCCGGGACCGGCCCCCAGGCCGCATGCCCGGTCCGGCTGGCCGTCGGGCGCGCGGCGGTGCGGCCGCCGCCCTGGAGATCGTCGCCCAGGCGGCGGACCGCCTGGGCGACCTGGCCGACCGCCTCAAGGGCAGCCTCGGTGCGGACGAAGATGCTGGAGTCCCAGGGTGCGCTCTGCCACTGGACGGTGGCGGTATGCCATGGTCAGCGGTCTAGACGAGTAAGTCCTAAGTCGCTGTGAAGAGGACTGCGGGGAACAGCGAAGGGTGTCGATGATCCGTTTGTGACGACAGACATCAACACCCTTCTCACCGCACTGTACGTCAAGATCGATGACTG
>NZ_JAHDTF010000080.1 GCF_018531465.1 Sphaerisporangium fuscum | reverse complement strand
TATGAAAAATTTGTCCGGCGGCGTCCTACTCTCCCACACCGTCCCCGGTGCAGTACCATCGGCGCTGGAAAGCTTAACTTCCGGGTTCGGAATGTAACCGGGTGTTTCCCTTCCGCTATAACCGCCGTAACCCCATGAAACACACAAACCAGGCCAACACACCAACATGTGCCAGGTCTCAGGGTTTGCTGCCTCTGAGATCACATAGTGGACGCGAGCAAAACGCTTTGTGGTCAAGTCCTCGGCCTATTAGTACCGGTCAGCTCCACACCTCACGATGCTTCCACCTCCGGCCTATCAACCCAGTCATCCACTGGGAGCCTTACCCCCTCACAGGGTGGGAGACCTCATCTCAAGGCAGGCTTCCCGCTTAGATGCTTTCAGCGGTTATCCCTCCCGAACGTAGCCAACCAGCCGTGCCCTTGGCAGAACAACTGGCACACCAGAGGTTCGTCCGTCCCGGTCCTCTCGTACTAGGGACAGCCCCTTTCAAGTCTCCTACGCGCGCAGCGGATAGGGACCGAACTGTCTCGCGACGTTCTAAACCCAGCTCGCGTACCGCTTTAATGGGCGAACAGCCCAACCCTTGGGACCTACTCCAGCCCCAGGATGCGACGAGCCGACATCGAGGTGCCAAACCATCCCGTCGATATGGACTCTTGGGGAAGATCAGCCTGTTATCCCCGGGGTACCTTTTAGCCGTTGAGCGACGGCGCTTCCACAAGCCACCGCCGGATCACTAGTCCCAGCTTTCGCTCCTGCTCGACCCGTCGGTCTCACAGTCAAGCCCCCTTGTGCACTTACACTCACCACCTGATTGCCAACCAGGCTGAGGGAACCTTTGGGCGCCTCCGTTACCCTTTAGGAGGCAACCGCCCCAGTTAAACTACCCACCAGACACTGTCCCCCACCCGGATCCACGGGCGCGGGTTAGACATCCAAAACGACCAGAGTGGTATTTCACCAACGACTCCACCCGAACTAGCGTCCAAGCTTCACAGTCTCCCACCTATCCTACACAAGCCGTCCCAAACACCAATGTCAAGCTGTAGTGAAGGTCCCGGGGTCTTTCCGTCCTGCTGCGCGTAACGAGCATCTTTACTCGTAGTGCAATTTCGCCGGGTCTGCGGTTGAGACAGCGGGGAAGTCGTTACGCCATTCGTGCAGGTCGGAACTTACCCGACAAGGAATTTCGCTACCTTAGGATGGTTATAGTTACCACCGCCGTTTACCGGCGCTTAAGTTCTCACCTTCGCCCGACACAAGGCCAGGCTAAGCGGTCCCCTTAACGTTCCGGCACCGGGCAGGCGTCAGTCCGTATACATCGTCTTACGACTTCGCACGGACCTGTGTTTTTAGTAAACAGTCGCTTCCCCCTGGCCACTGCGACCTCCACCAGCTCCGGCAGCAAGTGCCATCACCAGCAAAGGTCCCCCTTCTCCCGAAGTTACGGGGGCAATTTGCCGAGTTCCTTAACCACAGTTCACCCGATCGCCTCGGTATTCTCTACCTGACCACCTGAGTCGGTTTAGGGTACGGGCCGCCGGCACACTCACTAGAGGCTTTTCTCGGCAGCATGGGATCACCCACTTCACCACAATCGGCTCGGCATCACATCTCAGGATACATAAGGCGCGGATTTGCCTACGCCTCTCCCTACATGCTTACCCCAGGAACAACCATCGCCTGGGATGGGCTACCCTCCTGCGTCACCCCATCGCTTACCTACTACCAGATCAGGCCAGGCGTTCAGCCTCACCCCGACCCCGAAGGATCGAAGGACTTAAGGACCCTTAGTATCACTGGATTCGATATGGGCGCATACCAGCGGGTACGGGAATATCAACCCGTTGTCCATCGACTACGCCTGTCGGCCTCGCCTTAGGTCCCGACTTACCCTGGGCGGATTAACCTAGCCCAGGAACCCTTGGTCATCCGGCGCAGAAGTTTCTCACTTCTGATTCGCTACTCATGCCTGCATTCTCACTCGCACAGCCTCCACAACTCGATCACTCGGCTGCTTCGCCGGCCGCACGACGCTCCCCTACCCATCCACACACCCAGACAAGGAAACCCTGCCAGGCTAACGTGTGAATGCCACGACTTCGGCGGTGTACTTGAGCCCCGCTACATTGTCGGCGCGGAATCACTTGACCAGTGAGCTATTACGCACTCTTTCAAGGATGGCTGCTTCTAAGCCAACCTCCTGGTTGTCACTGCGACTCCACATCCTTTCCCACTTAGCACACGCTTAGGGGCCTTAGTCGGTGGTCTGGGCTGTTTCCCTCTCGACTACGGAGCTTATCCCCCGCAGTCTCACTGCCACGCTCTCACTTACCGGCATTCGGAGTTTGGCTGACGTCAGTAACCCGGTAAGGCCCATCAGCCATCCAGTGCTCTACCTCCGGCAAGAAACACGCAACGCTGCACCTAAATGCATTTCGGGGAGAACCAGCTATCACGGAGTTTGATTGGCCTTTCACCCCTACACACAGATCATCCCCCAGGTTTTCAACCCTGGTGGGTTCGGTCCTCCACACGGTCTTACCCGCGCTTCAACCTGCCCATGCGTAGATCACTCCGCTTCGGGTCTACAGCATGCGACTC
>NZ_JAHDTF010000079.1 GCF_018531465.1 Sphaerisporangium fuscum | reverse complement strand
GATCTCTCAGAGTTCACGCGAACTGAAGGTTCATCAGGCCGAACCGAGAGGTCTTCACGCATCATGGATGGTTTCAGCCCTTGGGTTCGGCTGAATGCGCGGGGTCTTGTTCCTCTGCGCGCGTGGTGAGTAGCTCGCGGGCGGAGTCGGCGTAACGGATGGCAGTCTTGGTGTCGAGGCCGAAGACCGAGGCAAGGTGGAGCGGGTCGCCACCGCAGGCAAGGGCTTCTTCAAGAATCCGGTCCATGCGCAGCCGTTCCAGGGTGGCGGCCTGCCGGTGGAGGATGAGCGAGGCGCCTTTGCCGCTGGCTGGGACGGTGGTCAATGCGGTCTTGTGGTTGATGAGCAGGTGCGGGTTGGCGGTGTCCGGCCAACGGTCTTGACGATGACAGAGCCAGTCGGAGAGCAACTGGTGGGTGAGGTCGTCGAGCGGGCGGACCCGTCCGCCGATGATGATGCGGCGGTTGCCGAGGTCGATGTCGTCCAGGCGTAGTGCGAGCATGTCGACCGCGCGGGCAGCGTGGACTCCAGCGAGCGCGACCATGACTCGGGCCGCAGGGGTCTTGGCGGTCTGGATGGATTGGTCGATGTCGTCGGAGAGCAGGGGCTGCAGGACTCCGTACTGGTGCTGACCGACTTTGAAGCCCCGGGTGGGATCGCGGAAGATCGCGCCGTTCTTCTTGGCGCGGGCGAATAGGGAGCGCAGCGAGATCAGGGCGTGGCGGCGTTGATGACCGTGCAACTGGTCGAGCGCGGCCTCGACATCGTCGCGGGTGATCTCGCGGAGGTGGTCGTAGCGGTCCGACCAAGTCAGCAGGATCGGTTGGATTCGGTTCATGTATCCCCAGACGGTCGCCGGGGCTCGTGCCTTATTGCGTGGGCCACCGTCGTGCAGGATCCGCAACCATGCCTCGACGTCCCGGCTGATCCCGGGGGCGAGACCGTCGAGCTTGCCGGTGAGCCAGTCCTCGAATGAGGGCCGCCGGTCGTCGCGGAACATGCCCATGCGCTTGAGCACGTCGGTGGTGCGGCCGACTCCGATCACTCGTGTGCGCAGGAAGGGAAACATCTCCGAGTGCAGGACGGGTTCCCCGTCGCCCCGATTGGCCAACAGCACGGCCAGGCCGTACTCGATGTCGTCGCGGACTCCACGTTTCCAGCCGCGGGCCTCGCCGATGATGTGGATGGTCCAGCGGGCCCAGGCCATCAGCGGGTCGTCCAGGTCGAGGCGGTCTCGAGCGTCGAACCGCGAGTAGTCACGGGGAAGGTCGAACAGCCGCAGTGGCGTCCCCGGGCTCGGGGGACGCGCCGCTGGGATGGGGACCGGCTTGGGAGGGCGTCCGATCCGCCCGCCCGGGTTGCGGATCCGGGTGCCCTCCCGCCGCTTCCGGCCCCAGAGCGGCGTCAGATGAGCCAGGAAGAGCTGGTGGGAACTGACCAGAGAAAGGAATGGTCGCACTCCGGCTGCCGGATCGCTCGTCTCCGCGTCGAGGCGAGCCTGGCACCAGCACAACCGGCAGTAGCCCTCGCGCAGCGGCAGCCGGCGACCGCATCCCGCGCAGCGGCCGGTCGAAAGCCGGGAGGCAAACGAGGCGCAGGCCCGCATCGCGGGGCGAACAACACGCCCCAGGCCAGGCAATCCGTGCAGCTTCCGGACAGCATCGGCGTCGGTCCCGAACTCGATCAGTTCGGCGGGAGGGACCGCCCGTCCTTGCGCTTGGGCGTCACTGACGGGCCTCCCGCCGAGACCGCAGCGGGCTGTTCGGTCGGCTCGTCGACGCGCTTGACCTTGTCGGGCTCGACGAAGAGGAGTTCTTCGACCCCGCAACCAAGGACGGCGCAGATGACGTTGAGGTCGTCGAGTTTGATGCTGGCCGGCTCGCCCGACCAGAGCCCGGACATCTTTCCAGCACTCATCTTCAGGCCGTGCTCAGCAAGCATCCGCTGAAGCTCGGATGCTTTCCAGATGCCGCGGTTGGCGGCCGCCAGGCGCAGGTTCCACCTCATCGTCGCAGTCCTTCCAATCGGGTGGCCGCACGCGCCTGACCTGCGAGCCAGGCGTCCTCGACGTGAGTCGAGGGGACGTGAACATATCTCATGGTCGTGGCGATCCAGGCGTGGCCGAGGACTTCCTGGATCGCGAGCAGGTCCATCCCGGACAGATAGAGCTGGGAGGCGCAGAAATGCCGCAGGACATGGGGCGTGATGTCGTCCTGCCAGTCCGGCAGATGCGCCGCGGCCGCTTTGGCGAGCGCGGCCCGGATGGTCTCGTCGCCGACCCGGGCGACCGTGCCGTCGGCGTTCTTGCGCTCGGACAACAGCAACGGGACACCCGGTCGGGTGTGGTCGTCGCCGAACTGGCCCCACACGTCCTCGACGAACCAGCGCAGCGTCCCGCCCGCATTGTTGATCAGCGGAACCATCCGTTCACGCGGCCCTGAGCCCCGAGTGCCCTTGCCGTGACGGACATGGAGCTTGCCGAAACGGCCAAGATCCCACTTGACGTCGGCTAAGTCGAGCTTGCAGGCCTCGTTCACGCGTAACCCGACGTCGGCCATCAGCCGGCAGGCTGTGTAGTTCCGGGCGGCCGGACCGAACTTCCGACAGGTCGACAGCTCCTCCCGCCAGCCTGAGAACAATCGTGTGACTTGGTCGGCGGTCGGCGGGACACGAATCTTGGCCTGCTGATGGCCACGGGCCGGTTCATCTCATCGATCGGGCACTCGACGACCCTGCCCGTCATCTGGTGGATTTCGACCTTGTGCCGCAACTCCAGGAACAGGAAGAACGTCTTGATCGCCTGGGCCCGCGCCAGCCGGGTGCCCTTCGCAGTGACGCGCAGGACCTTGCCGAAGTACGCATCGGCGTCGGAGGGCTCCATCTCCCACAGCGGCCGACCGAACCAGGCCCGCACCTGCTCCAGGTGCATCACGTCGGAAGAGATCGTCCCGTCCGACAGCCCCGCCGCCGCCCGGGCCAGCACGAACCCGGCCAGCACGTCGGTCTCCAACGCCTCGAGATCCTCCGGCGTCACCGGAGCCCGAGCCACTCGAAGATCCCGCACCACCGCCAGCGCCAACCCCGGCCACCTCGCCTTCACCGTCACAGCAAGACGAACGACCAGGACGATAGACCTTCAGAATCCCCGAAGTCTCATCAACGTTCGCAGAAGCCGGAGCGCCAGCAGATACGCCCAGGTCCTGGGGCTAGAGAGACCAAGAAGCTCAGTTGAACTCAAGGGTTATTAGTTA
>NZ_JAHDTF010000078.1 GCF_018531465.1 Sphaerisporangium fuscum | reverse complement strand
CGAAGGGTGTGGATGGCCTCGGTGCGCGAGCGAAGCCACAGCGGCACGATCGGCCGGCGGGTACGGGCCTTTTCTTCCAGGTCCGTCAGCCAGTCGCGGCGTTCGCCGCCGGGCTGGTCAACCCGGACGAAGTTGCCCTCCAACACCGTGCCGTCCGTGGGCGGCACGGCGGCCTGCTCGGTAGGTGGGTAGGGGTGGCGTCCAGCGCGGACGGTGTCCAGGTGAACGACCTCGGCGCCCTCGCCGCCGGTGGTGTCCTGCGCGGCCTCGGCGTGGTCGGCGGGGTTCTCGTCCGAGCGGTCGGGGGTGCGGGCGTCGCGGGGGTCGAGCGGGTTGCTCATGGCGGTGTCCTTGTCGGCTCGAAGCGGACGGGAGGGCGGACGGTCCGGCGGTCGGCGTGGCGGTCCGTCCGGCGTTTTTGGGCACGGACGGTCCGCGGTCCGGGTTGCGGACCGTCCGCGGGGTGGGGTGGGTTAGTGGTCGCCCTCGGCGAGGGCGGCGGGTACGGTCTGGCCGTTCTCGGCGGGGTCGGCCGGCGCTTCAGTCTTGAGCCGGGCCAGCAGCGCCGAGGCGCGGTCGGAGGAGATGGACTGTCCGGTCTGGCGGATGGCGGTCAGCAGCCGGTCACGGGTGAGGGGGAGCCCTTGGGCGTCCAGGTCGGCGGCGACCTTCCAACCGAGCGGCATCAACTCGTCCACGTCCGGCGGTACGGCCCGCTTGGTCGTGCGGGCGGTCGTCTTGCGCTTGCTGCCCTCGGCGGCGGCGGTCCGCGGCTTGCGGGACGCGGCGGGCAGTGCCGGACGGGCCGGCGCCGGGGGAGCGGCGGGCGGGGGTGTGAGCTGTTCGGCGGTGATCTGGATGGGTTCGGGTGCGGTGGCGGGGGCGAGTTCGCCGAGGCGGTACAGGGCACGCTCGCGGCGGGTGGCCTTGAATCGCCACAGGCGCCCGTACTGGTCTTGAAGGTCGGTCTTGGCCAGGATGCGGTCACGCTCGCGGGTCAGGGCATCGGGATAGGAGCGGATCTCCCACAGCACCATCCGGCGCCACAGCGCGAAGGTGGGCAGTGGGGCCAGCAGCCAGCGGGAGCGGCGGATGCCGTCCATGCGGTCGGGCTTGACCAGGTCGGCACGCTTGCGGATGACGTGCGCGCCGACTTCCACGGCCACGACCCACAGCAGCGGCAGCACCGCGTGTGCCACCACGGCGAACCAGTCGATACGGGTGCTGGTCAGGTAGGCGGCGACGTTGAGATAGACCGTTGCCGCGGTCAGCGCCCAGGGGATGAACCGCAGCCAGCGCAGCCGCATCCCCAGACGGGCGAGGACGATGTCCAGCGCGGAGAACACCGCGATCCCGAGGTCAACGCCGAGGGGGACGGTCCAGGCGAACCAGCCGAACGACGGGGCGGCCACCTTGGCGACACGCTCGAAGCTGTTGACGAACCCGAGCAGCCCCAGCACGCCGGTGACCGCAGCGGTCACCATGACGGCGGTGTGCTCGCCCTCGCTCAATGGCCGGGATCGGTTGGTGGTGTCGGTGGTGGTGGTCATGCGGCACGCTCCTCGGCGCAGTCCAGGCACGTGCCCAGGTGGCGGGGTAGCACGTATCCGGCGTCGGTGTGGCAGAGGGGGCAGGTGCGGCGGGCGGCGTTGGCCTTGTCCAGGGCGGCGCGCTGCCGGGTGGTGGCGGTGCGCTTGGGCAGGGCGAAGCGGATGTCGTACAGGTAGGCGGCGCGGACGCCGGGGGCGCCGTGCCTGCGCGAGCGCCACAGCACTTGAGCCTGTACGCCCTGACCTCCGGGGCGGAGCCCGGCGGCGGTGAGCTGACGGCGGGTGAGCAGGTGCGGCGGGGCCATCCGCCAGGGGTAGGTGGGAATGCCGTACCGGGCGCCGGCGGGGTCCCAGAACGAGGCGCGGATGCGGCTCACTGGTCTTCCTCCCCGTGCTCGCCGGGAAAGCTGCCATCGGCGTTGACGCCGGTGAAGCTGACCTGCTTGCCACCGGCAATGACCTTGCCATCTGCGGTGATCTCGGCGGGGCCGTAGTGGTTGCGCACGCTGGTCACGGGCGAGTCCTTCCGGTCCATGCCGTGGCCGCGGGCGGCGGCGCGGTCGATGTTGTCCAGGTCGCCGCGGGTGGCGTTGACGACGCCGGCGGCGACCAGCCAGGCGACCCACACCGGTTCGACCCCCGGCGCCTCGGCGAACTGGGCGTTGGTGATCTGACCGCGGGCGTAGGCGGCGGTGCGGGCGGTGAGGGTCTGCAAGTCGGCCGGTGTCAGCCAGCGGACGTTACGGGTCTCGCGCGCTGAGGGGGTCAGGGTTCCGGTGACCTCGGCGCGGTAGATGTGCCAGTAGTGGCCGATGCCCTCGGCGCCGGGCAGGCGGCGGCACCGGTTGTCACGCCAGCCCGAGCACACGGGCGACAGTGAGGTGACAGTGAGACCGAGTTCCTCGCTGACCTCAGCACGGGCGGCGTCGAACTCGTCCCCGTGGCCGTCGATGTGGCCAGCGGCGCCAGCGACGCCGGGCGGGAAGGTGTTGCGGTCGAACATCAGCAGACGGCCGGCGGGGTCGGTGATCAGCACGCCGACGCTGCGGTTGTCGCAGCGCTTGGCCGTCGAGCCGAGAAGCTGGGAAGCCATGGCAGAGATCTCCTCAGGCGGCGATGACGAGGGCGGCGACGAACAGCCACAGGTGGTGCCACGCCTGGTCCAGGGCGTAGGCGCCGGTACCGAGGTGCGGGGCGTCGTCATGGCCGGGGCGCGGGGCACCGAGGCGGAAGAAGTCGCCCTTCCCGATCGCGTCGGCGAGCCGGGCGAGCGTGGTACGCCGGTCGGCCCAGTAGTGCGACAGGGCGTCAACGGCGAGGCCGGCCACGACGGTCAGCGGGTTCAGCGTGACGCCGGCCAGCAGCACCACGGCAGCGAGCGCAACTGCCTTGGTGGCGGTCAGGGGGGCCACGTGCCGGGCACAGGCCAGGCGCCCCGACCAATCCGCGGCGCCCTTGGCGCATGCCTGGTGGTGAGTCTGGACCCAGTGGTCACCAAAGCTGTGCGCGGCGTATAACGCGATGAAGACGGCGGCGAAGGTGGCGGCGGCGTTGTTCATCAGGCCACCTCGCGCGAATCGGCCTCGGCGTCGATCTCTGCGGCAGTCATGCCGGCCCACACCCCCGAGATGGGGCGGACCTTCATGGCGTAGATGCCGCAGAGCAGGCGCGCCGGGCAGGACGCGCAGACCTCACGCGCGACGGCTTCCCGCGCGGCCTTCTCCTCGGCGGGCTCGCCGCCCTCGGGGCCGACGTGCAGCTCGGGGTCATAGACGCACTCGGCGTTCTCGGCGAGCGTTCCCGGTGCGCCGAGGGTGGCCAGCGCGGAGGGGTGAGCAGCGGTGAAGGTTGCGCCGTAGCTCCACGCCGCGGCGCGTGCCAGCGTGACCAGGTCGGCCGGGTCCTCGGCGGTTCCGCAGACCTTGACGAGGCGCCCCTCGTACCG
>NZ_JAHDTF010000077.1 GCF_018531465.1 Sphaerisporangium fuscum | reverse complement strand
TCCGCGTTGCCCAGCGGATCCTGGCACTGACCGCCGCGATCTGGCACAACCGCGCCACCAGCCAGCCCATCACCCGATCACTGACCGCCTACGACCACTGACCAGACTTAGGACTTACTCGTCTAGGGCCTTTTACGTGAATGGTGTCGTCGGCGCGCACGTAGACGTCCCACCGGCGCGGCCGAGTCGTGATCACTCCGATGATGAAGCCGAGGATCATGCTCGCCAGGATTATCAGGAAAACAGCGTTGAGCCCCATGACGGGTGCCTCTCGAGGAAGGTGCGCCGCCCCACTCTGTCGTCGCGGCCTGACGAACCGTAACGCCGCAGGACCCGTCGCCGCAGGCGATCCGGCGCGACAGACCTAGAATGACCAGGCCGTTTAGCCCGATTTACCTGGCCTCTTACGGACACCGCTCATTAACGGTTCGGACGAAGGGCCTGTTACGCCGATAAGGCCACACAAGCTGATATGAACGGCCGGTATTCACACCGTCACCGCACATTTTCCGCGACCCTTGAGCCATTGGTCACATTCTCATAGACGTTGGCGTGTTTACCGGCGCTTGACCCGCGCATGGCAAGAACATGGTGCACCGAGGATTGGATCACCTACGGGAGCACCTACATGCCACGTCGCCTGGTCGCCGGTTTCGCCACGCTGTCTCTGTTCGCGGTCGCCGCGCCCGCGCCGGCGACGGCCGACTCGGCGGCCAAGCCGCTCGACGCGCAACTGCCGACGACGAACTTCCCCCTGGGGCAGCCCGGCGCGGCCACCCAGAAGCACAAGGCCGTCGCACCGGGAATCGACCTGTTCACCGTCGCACACGGCACCGGCACCGACGGGTACACCGTGTCCCTGCTGGTCCACGGCAACAAGGAGTACGGCAGCCAGGCCGAGGCGGAGACCGCCGCCGAAGCGGCGCAGTCGGCCGGATTCGAGGCGACCGTCCAGCAGTTCACCCGCCCGGCCGTGGCCGACTACCCCGCGGGAGTCGGATACGTCGCGCGCGTCGGCCAGTGGACGGTGAAGCAGCGCGACGAAGCCGAAAAGGTGGTCAAGCAGCTCAAAGAGGCCGGCATCAAGGGGAAGGTCGATTTCCTCGGCGACGACGGAGTCCAGACCACCGGCCCCTGGGACATCCGCGTCCTCACCGTCGACCCGCGGCTCTTCAAGGGCTCCTACCACTCCAGCGTCGGCGTGAACGTCGCCAAGCGCGAGACCCCCTCCTCCATGGCCAAGCGCGCCGGCGCCATCGCCGCGGTCAACGGCGGATTCTTCAACATCCACACCGCCAAGAACATCCGAGGCGAGTCCATGGGCATCTCGGTGGTCGACGGCCACCTGCTGAGCGAGCCCGTCCTCGGCCGCAGCGCCCTCATCCTCAAGGGGCGCACGGCACGCATCACCGACGTCAAGACCACCATCACGGCCGCCCCCGCGGACGGGCAGCGCACGCCCGTGAACGGCGTCAACCGCGTCGCCGCGACCGACGAGCTGGTCCTCTACACCGAGGAGTTCGGCGCGAAGACGCCCGCCGACGACGGGTCCGAGGCCGTCCTGGACGCGAGCGGCAAGGTGCTCGAACTCCGGGCGGCGGGCGGCAAGGTGGCGCGCGGCACCCGGGTGCTGCACGGCACCGGCACCATGGCCGAATGGATCGCCTCCCAGGCCATCGAGGGTTCCACGGTGAAGATCGACACCAAGGTCATCGACACCCGGTCCGGCAAGACCATCCCCCTCACGCCGGACACCAGCATCATCGGCGGCGGCGTGGGCCTGGTGCGCAACGGCCGCGAATACGTCACCGCGGCCGCCGACGGACAGGCCAACGTCAACATGATCATGCGCCGCCACCCGCGTACCCTCGTCGGTGTCACCAAGTCCGGCAAGCTCATCCTCGCCGTCGTCGACGGCCGCAAGCCCGGTGTGACCGTCGGCGCCTCCATGATCGAGGCCGCCCAGCTGATGCTCTGGCTCGGCGCCCGCCAGGCGATGAACCTCGACGGCGGCGGCTCCAGCGCGATGGTGGTCAAGGGCAAGGTCGTCAACCACCCCTCCGACGGCATCGAACGCGGCGTCGGCGACGCCCTCCTCATCACCCCCTGACCCCTCCCAGCCCGCCCCTCCCCAAACCCCCAGGCCCACAAAGGGGCGGGCTGATTCACCTCACACCCGAACCCAACACCATCCAGGACCGGGCCGAGCGACGAGCCGCCTCGCCCCACACGCGAACCCAACACCATCCAGGACCGGGCCGAGGGACGAGCCGCCTCACCTCACACGCGAACCCAACGCCATCCAGGACCGGGCCGAGGGACGAGCCGCCTCACCTCACACGCGAACCCAACGCCATCCAGGACCGGGCCAAGGGACGAGCCGCCTCACCTCACACGCGAACCCAACGCCATCCAGGACCGGGCTGACTCGCCTCACACACCAGATGAGCCTGCCGAGAGTCGGCCTGACTGCCTTGTCACCCCCCGCGCCCCTCCCAGCTCACCCCTCCCAAGCTCACGAATCGCCCGGCTGACTGCCTCACACGGCGAGATGAGGCCATCGAGAGGCGGGTCTACTGCCTCGCACGCGGAGAAGAGGCCGTCGAAGGGCGGGCTGACTGCCTTACATGGAGAAATGAGGCCGCCAAGAGGCGGGCTTCGAGAGGCGGGCCGGCTGCCTTATCCCCCCGCCCCACGCCCGCCCCCCTCCCAGCCCACCCCTCCCCAAACCCACCTATCGGCCGGGGTGACTGCCACACACCGGGAGATGAGGCCATCGAGAGGCGGGTCAACTGCCTTTCGCGGAGAGATGAGGAAATGGGCGAGGTCGCGGGACTCGAACCCGGCCCGGTAGACGTTCGTTCAACCCGCGCCTACTTGCACGGGGGAAATGAGGCCGTGGAGCCGACCAGCAAGCCTTCCTCTGGTTCACGGCCTGCGGCCCCTCACCGATTCCGCGGTGGCCTCCTCCTGAGGAACAAGCAGCATCCGGCCCCCTGGTTATGAGCTGTAGCATTCCGGCATCCAGAAGCGACTGGACTTCGCCTTGGACATCACTTCACACACGACGCTCAGCGGCAGCCGACGGGATGGCCGCTCACCAGAGCGGGCGCTCACGAGACCGACCGCTCACCAGGCCGGGCGCTCACCAGGCCGGGCGCTCCATCGGGTGGCTGCTCCGGCCGGCCGTGACAGTCGGCCTCTGGTGACAGGGCCTCCGGCCCCCCGGGCGCGGTGGTCCTGGCACGGTCTTACGCCGGCCTCCGCAACCACCCGATTCCGCACCCTCCCACCCGCTGACGACCTCGGCCTGAATTCGTCGGTACCAGAACGCATTAGGGCCGGCCACGACACGTGGACGGCCCTAATGCTCAAAATCGGCGTGTAGACGGCACTAGTTCTCAGCCCGCACGGGTGGTGGAACACCGGGAACCCGTTGGTCAACGACGACAGGGGCCGCCACTCCACCTGGACGCTCGGCGGGATCGGATTCGTCGGCGATCGAGGACGTGGTGGTCGCCAGCGTCGCGTCGACCACTTCGGCGACACTCCAGTACCTCGCCGACCGGTATGGCTTGGGTCAGGACGAGCCCAGCCGACATAGGCCGGCCCTCCAAGTGGACGTTAGGTTGGAGTGGATCGCTGCGATCAGGTACCTGGCGGTCGCCCATGGACACGTCGACCACTTCGACGGCACTCCAGTACCTCGCCGACCGGTTGGGCCTGAGTAAGGACGAGCCCGGCGCGACATAGGCCCACATCGGCTCCATGGCTCCATGTCCAACGCTCCCAAACGCGGTGTAGACATCACCGCGAGATGTGGACATCACCCGTCGCCGGCGGCTGCCCCTCAGCGACGCGAGGGGCATGTACCATCATGCCCCGGGCACACGCACGGCCTCTGGCTCTAGCCGTAGAACGCAGAAAACAGTAAAGGCCACCCGCTTAGCGGGTGGCCCTTACCATATGAAAAATTTGTCCGGCGGCGTCCTACTCTCCCACACCGTCCCCGGTGCAGTACCATCGGCGCTGGAAAGCTTAACTTCCGGGTTCGGAATGTAACCGGGTGTTTCCC
>NZ_JAHDTF010000076.1 GCF_018531465.1 Sphaerisporangium fuscum | reverse complement strand
AGGGAGCCGTCCCCGCGTGGCCGTCCGCGCCCGCCGGCCAGGCTCCGCCGGGCGGCCACGCGCCCCCGCCGCCGCGCGGCCTGCCGTCCGGGGCGCTGACCAGTCCGTCCGTCGCCGGCACCACCCCCTCGATCGCCAGCAGCGCCGCCGGGTTCACCAGCGGGTCGCGGCGCGGCAGCACGCGCTCGCGCAGGGGCATGCTCGGCATGGGGCTCGTCGAGGTGCCCCCCGTTCCCTACCGGGACCCGTCGGCGGTCGTGCTCGCCGACCCCGTCGTCCCGGAGGACCGCCGCTTCTGCGGCAACCCCGACTGCGGCAAGCCCGTCGGGCGGCAGCGCGACGGCCGTCCGGGGCGGCCCGAGGGCTTCTGCCCGCACTGCGGCCAGCGCTTCTCGTTCACCCCCAAGCTGCACGCGGGCGACCTGGTCGCCGGGCAGTACGAGGTCAAGGGCTGCCTGGCCCACGGCGGGCTCGGCTGGATCTACCTGGCCGCCGACCGCAACCTCGACGGCCGCTGGGTCGTGATGAAGGGCCTGCTCGACACCGGCGACCTGGAGGCGATGGCCGCCGCCGAGGCCGAGCGGCGCTACCTCACGGCGATGGACCACCCGAACATCGTCAAGATCTTCAACTTCGTCAGCCACCCCGATCCCACCACCGGGACGATGGTCGGCTACATCGTCATGGAGTACGTCGGCGGCGAGTCCCTGCAGGACCTGCTGCGCAAGCGGCTGCGGGAGAGCGGCAACGCCGTGGCGCTCCCGCTGTCGCAGGTCATCGCCTACGGCCTGGAGATCCTGCGCGCCTTCGGCTACCTGCACGACCGCGGCATGCTCTACTGCGACCTCAAGCCCGCCAACGTCATCCAGGTGGAGGAGCAGCTCAAGCTCATCGACCTCGGCGCCGTCCGGCGCATCGACGACGGCGCCAGCGCGATCTACGGCACCGTCGGCTACCAGGCGCCCGAGATCGCCTCCCAGGGCCCCTCGGTCGCCTCCGACCTGCACACCGTGGGCCGCACCCTCGCGGTGCTGGGCTTCCCGTTCAGCCCCGCGAGCGGCGGGCAGATGACCCCGCTGCCCGACATGGGCCCGCAGTACGAGTCGTACCAGCGGCTTCTGCGGCGCGCGACCGATCCCGACCCCGGCAAGCGGTTCCAGAGCGCCGCCGAGATGTCCGAGCAGCTCGTCGGGGTGCTCCGGGAGATCAGGGCCGCCGAGGAGGGCGTGCCGCACGGCGCGCAGTCCGGCGTGTTCGGCCCCGAGCGCGGCGCGGTCGGCACCGAGCTGGCCCCCGCGGCCACCGGGCAGGTCTTCGCCGCGCTCGACCAGCTCGACGCCGCGTCGTCGCTGCCGGTGCCGCTGGTGGACCCGGAGGACCCCGGCGCCGGTTTCCTCGCGGGACTCACCTCCGGCAACCCCGACGAGCTGATCGCGGTGCTGCAGTCGGCGCCGCCCACCCCGGAGACCACGCTGGCGCTGATCAGGGTGCTCAGCGAGCTCGGCCGTCCGGTCCCCGAGGAGCTGTACCGGCGGGCCGCCACCGACCTGCCGGGCGACTGGCGGCTGTGGTGGTACCGCGGGATCGCCGAGCTCGCCTCGGGCGACCCCGGCATGGCGGTCCGGTTCTTCGACGGCCTCTACTCCTGGTTCCCCGGCGAGATCGCGCCGCGCCTGGCCCTGGCGTTCGCCCTGGAGGCCGCGGGAGCCGACGCCGAGGCCGCCCGTCACCACGCCGCGATCTGGCAGACCGACCGGGCCTACGTCAGCTCCTGCTTCGGCCTGGCCCGCATCCGGCTGGCCCAGGGCGACCGGGCCGGCGCCACCCGCGCGCTCGACGAGGTGCCGCCGACGTCGATCCACCGCACCGCCGCCCAGGTGGCGGCCGTCGCGGTGACGGTACGCGGGCAGGCCCCCGCCGAGCCGGAGCTGGTCACGGCGGGGGAGCGGCTGCGCATGCTGAAGCTCGACTCGCGCGACCGTGACGGCCTGGCCTCCGAGGTGCTCGAGAGCGCGCTCGCCCGGTTCGTGACCGGCCAGTCGACGGGGGGCGGCGGCACCATCCTCGGCGCCACCCCGCTGGACGAGCAGGGCGTGCGCGGGGAGCTGGAGCGCGTCTACCGCTCGCTCGCGCGCTCGGCCCGTTCCACCGAGGACCGCCACGCCCTCATCGGCAGGGCCAACGCCGTGCGCCCGAGGACGATGTGGTGAGCGGCTCCTGTCCCGTCTGCGGCACGGGCGTCCGTCCCGACGAGGCGTTCTGCGAGCAGTGCGGCCACGACCTGTCCGTCGCGGTCACGCCCCCCACGCCGTGCACGGCCTGCGGCTCGGCCGGCGTCGGCCCCGACGGCTACTGCGAGAACTGCGGCATGCTGCAGCCCTCCGGGCGCGACCACGTCGAGATCGTGCTGGAGACCTCCGCCGCGGTCAGCGACCGGGGCCTGCGCCACAGCCGCAACGAGGACGCCATGGCCCTGCTGACCGCCGGCGCGGGCACCGTCGTGGCCGTCGTCTGCGACGGGGTGTCCAGCTCGCCCCGCCCCGACGAGGCGTCCCAGGCCGCGGCCGACATCGCGGCCGTCACCATCGCCAAGCGGCTCGCCGAAGGGGACGACGCCGAGAGCGCCACCCGCGAGGGCGTCCGCCTCGCCGCCGACACCGTCGCCGCCTCCGCCCACCCCGGCGAGGACTCACCCGCGTGCACCTACGTCTCGGCGGTGGTCGCGCCGCGGCAGGTCACGGTCGGCTGGGTCGGCGACAGCCGGGCGTACTGGCTCGGCGCCCACTCGGCGCTGCTGACCGTCGACGACGCCACCCCCGGCACTCACATGCTCACCGCCTGGCTCGGCGCCGACGCCGGCGAGGTGGTGCCGCACGTCAGGACGTTCACCACCGACGGGCCCGGCGTGGTGCTGCTGTGCAGCGACGGGCTGTGGAACTACTACCCCGAGCCGGAGGCCCTCGCCGCGCCGGCCCTGAACGACCCTCCTCTCACGGCGGCGCGGCGTCTGGTGCGCATGGCCATCGAGGCGGGGGGACACGACAACATCACCGTCGCGGTCGTCCCATTCGGACAGGGGGAGCGGGACTCTGCCACGGTGGCATTCCCAAAGGAGAGAAGTGACTGACTTCACCATTCGCGTGGACCAGAACAAGTACCTGCCCGCGGGGAGCCAGGAGGTCCACGCGATCGTCACCGTCGAGGCGAACGGGCCCGTCGAACAGGTCTCGACCGCCCAGGCGGCCGAGGTGATCATCGTCGACACCTCCGGCTCGATGTCGTACGGCAAGATCAACGACGCCCGCAAGGCCGCGCAGGCCGCCATCGACACCCTCCGCGACGGGGTCCACTTCGCGGTGATCGCGGGCAACCACCAGGCCGAGGTGATCTTCCCGGGGAACGGCCGGCTCGCCCCCGCGGACCCGGGCAGCCGCGCGGCCGCCAAGGAGGCCGTCTCCCGCCTGCGGGCCGACGGCGGCACCGCCATGGGACGCTGGCTGCGCCGCGCCGCCGACCTGTTCAGCGCCCACCAGATCGAGTACCCCGGCGCGATCCACCACGCCATCCTGCTGACCGACGGCAAGAACGAGCACGAGCCCGCCCCAGAGTTCGACGCCAACCTCGCCTACTCCACGGGCAAGTTCGTCTGCGACTGCCGCGGCGTCGGCACCGACTGGGTGGTGGCCGAACTGCGCCGCATCGGCTCCACCCTGCTGGGCAGCGTGATGGACGTCCGCAAGCCCGAGGACCTCGAGGCGGACTTCCGCGCGATGACCGAGGCGGCCATGGGCAAGACCGTCGCCGACGTCGCGCTGCGCGTGTGGACGCCGAGGGCGGCCACCCTGAACTTCGTCAAGCAGGTGTCCCCGGCCCTGGAGGACCTCACCGCCCGCCGCACCGACGTCGACGCGATGAACGGCGACTACCCCACCGGAAGCTGGGGCGGGGAGTCCCGCGAGTACCACCTCAGCGTCACCGTGCCCCCGGGCAACGTCGGCCAGGAGATGCGCGCGGGCCTGGTGAAGATCGTCCTGCCTCAGACCGGCGAGGTCCTGGCCAGCGGCAACATCCTCGCCCAGTGGAGCGACGACCCGGTCCAGTCGACCCGCATCAACCCCCGCGTCGCCCACTACACCGGGCAGCAGGAGCTCGCCTCGCTCATCCAGGAGGGCCTGCAGGCGCGCAACGCGGGCGACGTGGAGACCGCGACGGCGCGGCTCGGCAAGGCGCGCGGCATCGCCGAGCGCGCCGGCAACGAGGAGACCGCCAAGCTGCTCGACAAGGTCATCGACGTCGACCCGGCGACGGGAACCGCACGTCTCAAGCGCGTCGTTGACAAGGCGGACGAGATCGCGCTCGACACCCGTTCCGTCCGTACCGTCCGCATGCGCAAGGACCCGGAGAGCTGAGCATGGCCATATGCCCCGAAGGGCACGACTCCGCGGACGAGGAGTACTGCGACATCTGCGGCGCGCGGATGACGGGCGCCCCGGCCGCCGCGGCACCGGCCGCGCCCGCCGCCACTCCCGCGTCCCCGGGAGGCGGCGG
>NZ_JAHDTF010000075.1 GCF_018531465.1 Sphaerisporangium fuscum | reverse complement strand
CCCCATGACCTACCCCAGCCCCCGCTACTTCGGCGAGACCGGCGAAATCAACGCGACCTTCCGGCCCGCGAACTCCACGCCCGAACTGATCACCGGCGGCGGCGCCTACCACTACCTGGCCACCAACACCTCCACCGACGGAGAGTTCGGCCTGTACCGGGTGGACATGAACGGCGCCCCCGGCGGGCCGAGCCTCCACTTCCACAAAACGATCTCCGAGTCGTTCTTCATACTGTCGGGCCGGATGAACCTGTTCGACGGCGAACGCTGGATCGAGGCCACCGAAGGAGACTTCCTCTACGTTCCCGTCGGCGGCCTGCACGCCTTCCGCAACGACTCCGGCGAACCGGCCTCCATGCTCATGCTCTTCGCCCCCGGCGCATCGCGGGAGGGCTACTTCGAGGGCATCACCGAACTGGCCGGCCTCAGCGACGAGGAGCGCACCAGGTTCTTCATCGAGCACGACAGCTACTTCACCGACATGCGGAAAGGCCCACAGGGAGGCTTCATCCGCAGAGCCTGACCAGTAGCAAGCGCCTCGGGATGAGGATCGTGAGATCCACCCTCCCGAGGCGCTTCGCGTCGCACGCTGTGCCGTCCGGCTTGGCGGTAATCGCGCCGAGCGACGACCGACGTGTGTAAGGTCGGCGGAGTCAATTGATGTCATACAGGTCAGCGCCGTGGTGGTCGGTGGGTGCGCTGGCGTGTCCGTCGTGCCACGGACGCGTCCGTACCCGGCCGGGTGGCGGATCGTGGTCCGGGGCACACCCCGACCCACCGGAGAGACCGAATGTCCGACCACCCATCCGCCCGGCCCGTCGACGTGATCGTCGTCGGTGCGGGCTTGGCGGGCCTGACCTGCGCCCGTGACCTCCACCACCATGGCCTGGACGTCGTCGTGCTGGAAGCCCGTGACCGAGTCGGCGGGCGCACGTTCAGCGTCGAGATCGACCGCCAGATCATCGAGCTGGGCGGGCAGTTCCTCGGCCCCGGCCAGGACCGCGCGTACGCCCTCGCGGCCGACCTCGGCGTGCGGGTCTTCCCGACCTACCGCGAGGGCGACCATCTGGTCGAGACCGCCGCCGGGCGAGTACGGCGCTACAGGGGCACCATCCCGCGGCTGAGCCCGCTCACCCTGCTGGACGCCGCCCAGGCGCAAGCCCGTTTCGAACGGCTCGCCCGAAGGATCGACACCGAAGCGCCCTGGCAGAGCCCCGGCGCAGCCGCTCTGGACGCGCAGACGCTCGAAACGTGGATCCGTCGCAACGCGCGAACCAGGTCCGGGCGGCGGCTGTTCACCATGGCATGCCAGGCGGTCTGGTCCTGCGAACCCGGCGAGATGTCCCTGCTCCACGCGCTCTTCTACGCCCGTTCCGCCGGAAGCCTGCAGCGCGTGATCGCCGTAGAGGGCGGCGCGCAGCAGGACCGCCTCGAGGGCGGGGCGCACGAACTGGCGGTCCGCCTCGCGCATCGGCTCGGTGACCGTGTCCACCTCAACATGCCGGTCGACCGCATCGTCCAGGACGAGCATGGCGTAGGGGTCACCACCGGCCGGGGTGCGACCTGGCGGGCGGCGCACGTCGTGGTGGCGATCCCGCCCACGTTGTCCGGCCGCATCACCTACCAGCCGCCGTTGTCGGCGGCCCGCGACGGGCTGACCCAACGGCTGCCCATGGGGAGCGTGATCAAGTACATGGCGGTCTACCCGGAGCCGTTCTGGCGCCGGGCGGGTCTCAGTGGCCAGGCCACAAGCCTGCGCGGGCCGATCAGCGCGGTCTTCGACAGCAGCCCGCGTTCGGGGGAGGCCGGCATCCTGCTCGGCTTCGTCGAAGGAGCCGAGGCCCGGTCCATGGCCATCCGGCCCGCACGCGACCACCGGGCGGCGGTCATCGACCAGCTGACGCGCTTGTTCGGCCCGCGGGCCGCGTCCCCGGAGGCCTACGTCCAGCAGGACTGGAGCGCCGAGCCGTTCACGCGCGGCGCCTACTCCGCCGTCTTCCCGCCCGGCGCCTGGACCCAGTACGGCCGCGCGCTCCGCCCCCCGGTGGGCCGCGTCCACTGGGCCGGCACCGAGACCGCCACCCGCTGGTACGGCTACATCGAGGGCGCCATCAGGTCAGGCGAAACGGCGGCGACCGCGGTCATCGCCTCCTGACCGCAACGGCACCTAGGCGACAGGGGCGGACCTCCGGCTACCGCCCGAATTCGTTCCGCCCCTCATGCGGCCGAGGTGTCCCGGCAGACGACCTCGAGGTCGGGGCACACGGTGTCGTCCTCCTTCGCGGGCCTGGCCCGACGCGTCATCATGCGGTCGCCGACGGCCACGAGCACGGCGGCGGCCGTGATCGCCGCCGCGGCCAGGAGCAGCGCCTGCCCGCCGACGCCCGCAGCGGTTCCCGCGATGGCCGTTCCGGCGGAGGCCAACGTGATCTTCAG
>NZ_JAHDTF010000074.1 GCF_018531465.1 Sphaerisporangium fuscum | reverse complement strand
GCGCTGGTGACGAAGATTTGTGCGCGGGCGGTGGGCGGTGCGTACTGCGAGCGCGCGGCCAAGGTCGCGGTGAAGGACACGGAGTTGCCGACACCGATGAGCGCGAAACCCGCGAGCGCGAGCGGGAAGGTCGGGGCGAACGCGCACACCGCCGTCGCGACGGCCATGGCGCCGAAGAGGCGAAGCGCCAGCAGGTCGGGTTCTCCGCGCAGCGGGAAGGCGGTGACGAGAAGCGAGCCGGTGAGGTTGCCCAGACCGTACGCGACGATCAGGGTCGCGCCCGTGCCGGGCCGGCCCGACAGCCCTGGGCCGAGCGTCGCCGCGATGACCGGGATGGCACCGAGTTCCAATGCGGTGAGCATCGTCATCATGGTCACCCGCCGAAGGGGCGCCCTGGTGACGAGCAGGCTGATACCGGCAAGGACGCTGGGTGCCCGGTCGGTCGCGGACGGCCGGGAACGGTCCGGAGGCAGGGTCAGTGTGAGTACCGCGGCGATGGCGGCCGCGCCACTGAGACCGAGCAGGGCCGGGAGCGGACCGGACAGCGCGGCCACGGCCGCGACCATGGCGGGTCCGGCCGTTCCGCCCACCCCGTAGGTCAGCGCGTCCCACCCCTGCGCGCGGCGCTGGGCCCGGGTGCCCGCCCCCGAGATCGCGGCGAGCCTGCTGCTCAACCCGCCTGTCAGGAGAGGGCCGCAGCAACCGGCCACGGCCACCGCGCTGATCGCCACGGCCACCGGCATCCGGCCCACGGCCAGCGCACCGATCGCGAGAGCGACCGCGTAGACGAAGTACGCGATGGCCAGCAACCGCCGACCGTCGCGCGAGCGGTCCAATCTGTGCGCTGCCCACGGTCCTACGAGGTGCGGCGCGCTCAGTGCGGCCGCCAGCAGGCCGCCGGTCGCGGCGCCCTCTCGCAGATGCCTGCCAGGGTCGAGAGCCAGCAAGATCAGCCCGACCGCCGCTCCGCTGTCGGCACCTCGGACGAGGACCGCCGCCAACAGATACCGTCCGAGACCACCAGCGCCGGCGACCTTCGCCCGTACCGTCGCTGCCATGGCCACCCCTTATTTCGTCACCATATTAACCGGTGACGAAAGCTTGCCCGAACGCCGCGTCACCTGTCAATATGGTGAGGTGTTCGCCTTTTTGAGCGGGCGGCTCTGCCTGGACCTGACGACGACACTTCAGGTGCGCCACCGCGACCGCCCGATCGAGACCCTCAACGTCCCCGACGACGTCCGCGGCTGGATCGAGCAGTCCGGCCTGAGCGGCGAGGTCGGCGTCGATGAAGCCGGTCTTGACCGGATACGGGAACTGCGCGAGGCGATCCATCGGCTCGGCCGGGCCGCTCTCGACTCCTCCACGCCTGACCCTGCGGACGTCGCCCTGGTGAACAGCGTCGCCGCGCGCCCGTCGATGATCCCCTGCCTCGTCGACGGGACCATACGGAGGCGCGGGGACCTGGATCAGGTGCTGTCGACGATCGCGCGCGATGCGATCGATCTGTTCGCCGGACCGTACGCGGCCCGGATCCGCGAGTGCGCCCACCCGGACTGCAGCCGGCTCTACCTGGACGCCTCTCACGCCGGGCGGCGTCGCTGGTGCGGTATGACCGCCTGCGGGAACAGGTCCAAGTCCGCCGCATATCGCCGAAGACGCCACGCCGGCACCGAGTGATCAGGAGCGGCGTCTTCCCGACCTTGGACCGAGCGGCAACGGCCGAAGCCGCCCGAATCCGCGCCCCGGGTACCGCGAGGTCGTCGATGAAGGCCTCGGCAGGCATCAATGGATGGGCGGCTCACCGAGGCTTCGTCGGCACAGCGAGGGCGGGCCGGGTGCGGGGATCAGGCGCAGGTGTCGAGGACGTCCCCGTGGTCCAGGAGGCGGAGCAGGCGACGCATGAACAGCGGAACGTGCGCGAGGCGGGCCGAGCCGTCGCGGCACAGGCCGATCAGCATGCGCAGGCCGGCGGGGTCGACGAACTCCAGCTGGGCGACGTCGACGGTCAGGACCCCCTCCCCCGCCCTGACATACGTCAGCGTCCGAGCGACCGGCGGGGTGTTGCCGGCGTCGAGCTCGCCGACCAGCCGGACCACGCCTCCCCGAGGGTGCGGGCTGTAGGTGATGCGGAGCGTGCGATCGAGATGGAGCACCGCCTCGATGAGACCGGCGTCGGCTGCGGGCTTGTCGTTGACCGTCATGGGGGCGCCCTCGGTTGCGGCCGGCTTCCGGCCGGCGTTGCCGAC
>NZ_JAHDTF010000008.1 GCF_018531465.1 Sphaerisporangium fuscum | reverse complement strand
CGCACCGCCACCGGCCGCGGCGCCGACGCGGTCCGTCCCGAGCCGGCGCGTTCCGACAGCGGGCGGGGCGTCCCCGCCAGGCCCGACTCCCCGCGTCCGGAGGCGGGCCGCACGGCCACCGGCCCCCACACCGCGAGCCGTCCGGGAGCGCAGCCGGTGTCCGCGTCGCTGCCGGCCGACCCGCTGTCGTCCAGGACCCCGCCGCCCGCCGACCCGCTGTCCGGCAGCCCGCTGACGACCGGCCCGGTCACCACGGGCCCGCTCGCGGGTGGCCCGCACCCCACCGGCTCCCTCGCCGCCGACCCCCTGTCCAGCGGATCGTTCGCGGGCGGTTCGGCCTCCCGCGGCGGTCCGGCCCCCAGGAACGTGCCGTCGGGCCCCGCCTCGGGCCGGCCCCGTTCCGGCGGTCCCGGCGACTCCCCGCGCTCCGGCGGGAGCGGTCCCGACGCGGGCCGCTCCTCCTCCGGGCCGTCGCGCAGCGCGGCCTCCTCCGGCCGGTACGGCACGACGGGCGACGCCCTCGGCACGCCCGCGACCGGTGAGCGGAGCACCTCGCAGTCCTGGCCGGCGCAGCCCGCCTACCCCGCCACCGGCTCCTACGACATCCTCGACGAGCCCGCGCAGCCGTCCGCCTCCTCCAACGAGACCTGGAAGGCCGGCGACTACCAGCTCCCGGGCTACGACGCCTACAACCCGCCCACGCCGTCGGCCGCCTCCTACGAGGTCCGCCCCGGCTGGGCGACCATCGACGACGCCGACGCCGCCACGCCCCCCGGCGGGCTGCAGACGGGCCCGTCGCGGGCGGTGTCCGGATACGAGGGCTCCCCGGCCGGGTACGAACCCGACCGCTACCCGGCCTCGGGCGCGTCGTCCTCCTGGCCGCAGCCGGGCCAGAACACCGGCGGCAGCTGGCCGTCGTACAGCGAGCTGTACGGCAACGGCACGGCGGGCGGCGCCGACCAGGCGGGGCGGCCGTCGCAGGGGTCGTCGTCGCAGGGGTCGTCGCGCGGCGGTCACCACCGCCAGGCCGACACCGACTATCCCGACTATTACCGCTGATCACCCAGCCTTTCGCCTACAGCTGTAAAACGCGGCGGCCAAAGCCTTAACCGGGCGGCCGCCGCGTCGTATGGTCGGCTCATGACCCGCGACACGGAACGTAGCCGCGCCATCACCCAACGCCTCCTCTCGGTACTCCGGCACGATCTCCCGGCCTCACTGGTGGTCTTCCTGGTGGCCGTGCCGCTCTCCCTCGGCATAGCGGTGACGTCGGGCGCGCCGCTGATCGCCGGTCTGATCGCCGCCGTCGTCGGCGGCATCGTCGCCGGTGTGGCCGGCGGTTCGGTCGTCCAGGTCAGCGGCCCGGCCGCGGGTCTCGCCCTGGTGGTCGCCGAGCTGGTGCGCACGTACGGCTGGCGCGCCACGTGCATGATCACGCTGCTCGCCGGGGTGCTGCAGATCGTGCTCGGGGCGTTCAAGGTCGCCAGGACGGCGCTCGCGGTGTCCCCCGCGGTCGTCCACGGCATGCTCGCGGGCGTCGGGGTGGTCATCGCCCTGGCGCAACTGCACGTCGTGCTGGGCGGGCGCCCGCAGAACTCCGCCCTGGAGAACCTCATCGAGCTGCCCAACCAGATCGTGAACAACCACAGCCACGCCGTGGCGGTGGGCGTGCTCACGATCGCGGTGCTGCTGTCGTGGCCGCGCCTGCCCCGCCTGAACGCCGTCCCCGCCCCGCTGGCCGCGCTCACGATCGCGGCCCTGACCGCCGGCGTGCTGGAGTGGGACATCGCCCGCGCCGACCTGTCGCGGGGCTTCAGCGACTGGGTGACGCCCGACCTGCCCAAGGGCGACTGGCACGGCATCGCCGGGGCCGTGCTGCTGGTCGCGCTGCTCGCGGGGGTCGAGTCGCTGCTGTGCTCGGTGGCCGCCGACCGCCTGCACGACGGGCCGCGCGCCGACCTCGACCGCGAGCTCACCGGGCAGGGCCTGGCGAACCTCGTCTCGGGCGCTCTCGGCGGCCTGCCGGTCGCCGGGGTGGTGGTGCGCACCACCACCAACATCAGGGCCGGCGCGCGCAGCAGGTGGTCCACGATCCTGCACGGCACGTGGGTGCTGCTGTTCGCCGCCGGGTTCAGCTGGACGGTGACGCTCATCCCGATGGAGGCCCTGGCCGCGTTGCTGGTGTTCATCGGCGTGCGCATGGTGAACCTCGGCACGGTCCGGGGCCTGCACGGGCACGGCGAGCTGCCGGTCTACGTCATCACGATGGGGGCGGTCATCGTGATCGGCCTGGCCGAAGGGGTACTGGTGGGGCTCGGCCTCGCGGCGCTGTCGGCGCTGCGGCGCCTCACCAGGGTGTCGGTCCAGGTGCGCCTGGAGCCCGGCGACCGCTGGCACGTCGTGGTGACCGGTTCGCTCACCTTCGTGGGGGTGCCCCGCCTCACCGAGAACCTCCGCGCGATCCCGCCCGGCGCCGTGGTCGACCTCGACCTGAACGTCGACTTCATGGACAACGCCGCCTTCGAGGCCCTGCACAGCTGGCGCCTCGACCACGAGCGCACCGGCGGCGCGATCCACATCGACGAGATCCACGACGAGTGGTACACCTCGGCGACGCGGGGCCGGCGGGTCTCCCCGGCCAAGACGCCGCCGAAGGCGCCCGACCGCTGGTGGCTGCCCCGCGCCTACCGCCGCGGCGGTCCGCTGTCCACCATCCCCGTCCGCCACGGAGGCGTCTGGGTCGGCTCCAGAGCCGAGTCACCGGCGTCCGGCGACGCGGGCACTCCCGACCTGCTGGCGGGCACCGCCGACTTCCAGCGGCGCACCGCGCCCCTGGTGCGGCCGTTCCTCACCCGCATGGCCCGCACCCAGGACCCCTCCCACCTGTTCATCACGTGCGCCGACTCCCGCCTGGTGCCCAACCTGATCACCGCCAGCGGCCCGGGCGATCTGTTCACCGTCCGCAACATCGGCAACTTCGTGCCGAGGTACGGCTCCGCCCCGGCGGACGACTCGGTCGTCGCGGCCATCGAGTACGCCACCACCGCGCTCAACGTCCGCACCATCACGGTGTGCGGACACTCCGGCTGCGGGGCGATGGCGGCGCTGCTCAGCGCGGGCGAGAAGATCGGCGGGCTGCCGGGCCTGGGGAGGTGGCTGCGCCACGGCGACCACACCCTGGCGAGGTACATCCTGTCGGATCCGACGGGCGAGGAGCAGGGGCCGCTCGACCGGCTGTGCCGGGTGAACGTCGTCCAGCAGCTCGAGAACCTCCGCACGTATCCCTCGGTGGCGGAGCTGGAGCGTGAGGGGCGGGTGCAACTGGTCGGGCTGTACTTCGACATCGGGGCCGCCCACGTGCACGTCCTCGACCGCGAGCGCTTCACTCCGGTGGCCGCCCTCCCCCGCTGAACGGCCGCCGCCCTCGCCGGCCCGGAACCGCGTGCGGCTCCCGGGCCGGCGGCGCGAGGCGGTGTGCGCTCCCGGCCCGAGCGGCGGTGCCGTTCCGCCACTGGCGAATCCGCTAAATGTGAACGCGGTGGGCCGGGCGGCCGCCGAGGGCCCAGAGTGGTCGGATGAGAATTCTGGTGATCGGGGGCTCGGTCTTCCTCGGCCGGGCGATCGTGGAGGAGGCCCTGCGGCAGGGCCACGAGGTGACGACGTTCAACCGGGGCAGGTCCGGCCCCGACCTGCCGGGGGTGACGGCGGTGCGCGGCGACCGCGAGGTGCCCGCCGACCTGGAGGCGCTCGCCGCCTCCGGCGAATGGGACGCCGTGATCGACGTGTGCGGCTTCACGCCCCGCACCGTCGCCGCCTCCGCGCGGGCCCTGTCGGGACGGGCGCCGACGTACGCGTTCATCTCGAGCGTCTCCGCGATCGACGGCTGGACGGCGAAGCCGGTCGACGAGAGCAGCCCCATCTGGGAGTGCTCCCCGGACGCGGGGCCGGACGACGGCGACTACGGCGTGCTCAAGGCGGGCTGCGAGCGGGCGGTCGAGGAGTACTTCGACGGCAACGCCCTGATCATCCAGCCCGGATTGATCCTGGGCCCGTGGGAGAACGTCGGACGGCTGCCCTCGTGGCTGCGCCGGATGGCGCGCGGCGGCCGTGTCCTCGCTCCGGGCGACCCTGAGGTTCCCATGCGGCTCATCGACGCCCGGGACATCGCGATCTTCACCGTCGACCAGGCGGTCAAGGGGGTCAACGACCGTTTCGTCACCACCGGCCCTGCCGGGAACACCACCTACGGGCGCTGGCTCGCCGACTGCATGGAGGTCACCGGCTCGGACGCCGAGCTGGTGTGGGTGGACGACCGGTTCCTGCTCGACCACGGGGTCGAGCAGTGGACGGAGCTGCCGCTCTGGTTCGCGGCGAGCGGCGAGCTGACGGACGTGTGGAACGTGGGCACCACGAAGGCGGAGGCGGCGGGACTGCGCTGCCGTCCCGTCAGCGAGACGGTGCGGGACACCTGGAACTGGCTGAAGGACCAGGACCTCGCGGCCCTGGAGGCCCGTTTCCCGGCCTGGTCGAAGCACGGGCTCGCCCCTGACAAGGAGGCCCGCCTCCTCGCCGAATGGGACACCGCCCAAGGGGCCGGCCGCGGCTCCGGCGACGAGCAGGAGTAGCGCCGCGGCGCCGCCGGAACACGCCTTCGTCCCGGGCCGTCACCGCGTTCACTGAGCTGTACGGGCGCGGCGGGGGCCGCGGGGCGTCCGGGTAAGGACTAGTGCACCAGAAGGACCTGGAACATAGTCACTGGACCCCTTCGAGGGGTTTTGACCCGTACGACCCCGAGGGGTGATCGGCCGGTGTTAGCGTCTGCGGCGTGGCACACCCCGTGGGGACCATCGGTCCTGATGAGCACGAATCCGCCGGCGCTCCGTCCGGCTCCCGGCCCGACCTGAGGCTGGTCAAGACCCTGCGCCCGCAGGAGTACGACGAGGTTCTCCACGTGGGGCACATCTTCCGCAAGGGTCAGCCGGTGGTCATGGACCTCACGGGCATGTCCGACGCCGAGGCCACGCCTCTGGTCGACTTCGCGGCGGGTCTGGTGTTCGGCCGCCGCGGGGACATGGACCGCATCGCCCACAAGGTCTTCCTGCTGGTACCTCCCGGCGTGGCCCTGAGCGCCTGAGCCACGCATCACGCTGGTACCTCCCGGCGTGGCCGTGAGCGCCTGAGCCGCGCAGCGGCGAGCGCCGCGCCCGGGCACCCCGGGTGCGGCGCTCGCCGTCACGACCTTCGCCCGCCCGCGGGTTACAGCGGCGGCGTGAGGTTGGCGAACGCGGTGCAGTTGCCCGGCCAGGCGGGGTTGTTCCCGGTGCCCGGGGTGGGGTTGACCTTGCACGACGTCTGGGCCACCAGGCCGGTCGCGCTCCGCACCGTGACGTGCAGCTCGTCCCCCATCACCGCCAGGCTGAGGTCCGTCACGTTGCCCGGGTATCCGGGGAGCGAGGAGATGTCGTGCCACGGCGGCGTGGTCCGCGGGTCGCGGATCAGTGTCGTGCCGTCGCCCTGGGCCACTCCGATGAACTTGTTGTTCCCCTGGAAGGCCGTGTCGACGGCGCCGCCGCGCACCACCACCTGGGGCGGGCACTTCACGCACTTGTTGTGGTGGCAGCACCGCTTCTTGAAACCGTGGTCGTCATCGTCCTGCTTCTTGAAGCCGTGGCCGTCATCGTCGTCCCCGGCGACCTGCCTGCGGGAGGTGACGGCGGCGAGGCCGGCCGGCGCGTGAGCGACGTGGCTCGTGACCCGCTGCCCGGGGACGGTCTGCGTCTCCGTACCGGCCTGGGCCGTGGCCGGGAACGACAGCGCGACGACACCACCGGTAATCGCCGTCGCGACCGCCAGAGTCCACGCGGACCTGCCTTTGAAAGGACCTGTTACCCGAGAAATCACTCGGCTCCCCCATATCGCTTGAATTCCGATGAATCGGACTTTCCTCATGCCGCCGCGGCAGCACTGCGACTGGAATACCCATTGACCGAAGCGGTGACGCGGCAGGGAAGTAGCGATACAGAAAACAGAAGACACAACAAAGAAAAGAAACGGCGGTGCCGGTCATTGTCGAATACCTTTTAGACGGGACTCGTCCGCTATCCAGGCGTTCGGCGGATTTCCGGGACAAGAGGCGATGAGCGGCGATGAGGCCTACGATCCGGAGAGCATCACAAAGAGCCGTAATGGGCGGGCCCGATCCCCCACCTTTCCCACTATCCGCCCACACCGCCGCATTTCCGCCCCCGAACACCACACCCATCGCGGCCGCCACCCCTGTCGCGATGACAAAGAGCCGGTAATCATCGCCGCCCAGGATCACCGGGAGCAGGTGCGGCGGGTATGGACACAGAAGTCACCGATGTCCACCGAATGGCGGCGCCTGCCGCCGGATCATCCTGAAAGAGCAGGTGCGCAGCGAGATGCGTATACACGCGATGGTGAGCCCGCCGCCCGCCCTGGCGGCCTACGCACGGCGGCTGGCGCTCGCCGTACTCGTGGCCGCCCTGACCGGCGCCGCCGCCTCGTGCCCGGCGGGCGCGGAGGCCAGATCCGCCCACCACGGGTGGGACGGCGGAGGGCACGGTAACCGTCGGCACATCATCCACAAGGGCTCCGTCCGGGCGCACAACGGCAACGGCAAGTACAACAGGACCTACTCGACCGCGCACAGCCCCACCGACCTGAGCGGGGTGCAACAGGTGTCGAACACCACCGTCAGCGGCAACACCCCCACCCAGACCGCGTACTGCAGGAGGAAGCACTTCTGCAAGATCCGTCAGAAGGTCTGGGTGTCGCGTCACAGGCACTGACCCGGCCGATCCGTGACAGCACATTTCCATATTCCGTCCCTGCCGTGGATTGGACGCCCTTCACCACCGCTCATCGCAATGAAGCGGTAATGACATCCTGCGCCGGGATCACCGGGAACATGCCGAACACCCCGCCGGTCGTACTCTGGCGACGAGAACCGGGCGGACGTCCGGGCTCGTCCATCGCAGCAGGGGGCGACAAAGTGTTTCTTCGTCATGAGGGCGGCCCGTGGAGGATGAGAAAGCCTCTTCTGCGCCTGCTCGCCGGTGCCGCCGCTTCCGCCGTGTGCTGCGGCGTGTTCGTCCCCCTCCCGGCGAACGCGACCGCGGAACGCCCGAGAAACGAGCGGACGGTGCGGGACGACGATCCCGGAAAAGAGGGCCGGAAAACACAGGCCCGCGACGGGAACGGCACCGGCAACCGCAGCGCGACAGCGGTGGACAGCCCCACCAACCAGAGCGGCATCCAGCACACCAGCAACAGCAACATGGGCGGGTCCACGAGCATTCAGAATGCCCTGTGCAAGCGCGTGAAGAACTGCCATATCACGTTGAAGGTCGTCATCGTGCAACCCGGAAAGGTGAAGAAGACCCAGCACGTGAAGACGGTCGACTCCCCGCCGAGGAAGCACGAGCCGCCGGCCGCCCCGGAGGAGGAGACCTCCGGCCCGGAGGACGACTGCGGCTGCTGACCCCCGCACGGGCCGGCCCGAGAGCCCGCGGCCGTCCGGCTCAGCCGCTGCCCGCGGTGTCCAGGGCGGTGCCCACCTGATCGGCCAGGGTCACCGCGACCAGCCGGGCCTGCAGGGGCGGGACGACCCCCGGCGTGGGATCCAGCATGAACCGGCCGTAGTACCGGCCGTTCCTGAACGTGCGCAGCTCGACCTCGGTGCCGGGCAGGCCCAGCCGGTCGACGTCCCAGTGCCTGCGCCCCCAGACCACGCCGCCGTCGGGTTCGAGCCGCGGCGGATGGCCGAGCAGGATGCCGTACTCGAAGCGGCAGCCGCGCAACCCCAGCAGCGAGGTGAGCTGGGCGGCGACGTGGTCGACGATCGTGTCGCGCCCCTTCGCGCTGTGGGCCAGCTCGGCCGTGTCGTGGATCCTGGCCAGGTAGTCGGCGTCGGTGATGGCGACCACCCGCAGCCGCCGGGCGCGGGCCGCCAGTTGCGAGACCGCCAGGCCCACGATGAGCAGCAGGATCACGGTCTGGACGTCGGCCGGGCTGGTGATCGTGAAACGCTGGTAGGGGCGGGTGAAGAAGAAGTTGAACCAGACCGCCGCCGAGAGCGCCGCGACCGCGCCGGCCAGACGGTGACCGGCGGCCGCGACCGCCACGACGACCACGACCAGGACGAGGGCGACGCTGGTGTTGGGCAGCCCCGAGCGGAACGGCAGCAGCACCGCCGCGACGGCCGGCGGCGCCAGGAGTGCCGCCAGCAGCGCGATGCGGTCCACGCCGAGGCGGCGCAAGTAGCGGGACATCGTTCCACACCTCCCGCTCACGGTGTTCGCCGAGGTCAACGCCATAGTCCTACCCACCCGCGCACGACGCCCCGCGAGGCCCGCGGCCAAGAATCCCGCCGCGGCGACGGCGGCCCTCGTCCCTCCCTCCCGCGGCCGGCGTCCCACCGGGCGTCCCAAAGGGCGGTGATCGCGCAGCTCAGAGCGGACGTTTCATCCCACCGTCCCAGGGGCCGTCCGCGCTCTTGTCACCTCCTGCGGAGGAAGGAGAGGCTGACCGGCGTAGGCCACCGAGCGGGACCAGGGGGTATCGCTCGGTGGCCGCCGGTCGCGCGAGGCGCGGCCGAGCCGACATCAAGGGGGATGAACTCTCATGCGCAAGACGATGTCCCGCCTGACCCGTGCCGCCGGCGCGGCGGCCGCCGTCGTCCTCATGACGTCCGGAGTGGCCCTGACGGGCGCGCCCGCCGCGTTCGCGGACACCTGCAGCGGCCGCCTCTGCGGCGCGGTGAAGAACAGGACCGGCCGCACGATGCACATCACGCTCAACCTCGGCGAGGGCAGCGGCTACTGCGACGTGTGGAACTGGCAGGGCGGCCCGGGGGACGGCTTCCGGCACGCCAAGTGCGACCAGCAGGCGTTCGGCAACGGGACGAAGGGCGGCAACGGCACCGGCGTCGACGTGGACGCCTTCACCTTCAACGGCGAGGGCTACCACGAGCGCTTCTCGCGCGTCGGCTCGTGGCACTGGCGGGACAGGGGCGTCTGGACGAAGATCCGGAGCGGGGAGATCGCCGACTGCGGCATCGGCGACAAGAACCAGATCTGGTGCACGGTGCTCTGGCAGGTCGGCTGAGCCACACTGTGCCGGAGGGGCGGGAACGACGTTCCCGCCCCTCCGGCCGCCTCATCGGACGGCGTAGGCGCGCGTGACGGTCTGGGTGACGCCGTCACCGGCGGCGTCGGTCACCGTGGCGCGCAGGGAGACGAATCCCGGCGTGCGCGGGTTGGCGAGCAGCGCCGCCCATCCCGAGCCGGCCGGGACGACGGGGACCTTACGCCAGGTCGTGGCGTCGTCGGTGGACATCTCCAGCTTGATCGAGCGGGGCGCGGCCTCGGGCGCCCCAGGGTTCCTCTCGATCCAGAAGGGCATGCGGGTCAGCGACCCGGGCGTGGCCCGGTTGGCGCCGTCCAGCCCTTCCGGTGCGTAGCGGACCGCCATCAGCGGCAGCGGCCGGGAGGTCTCGGTGCGCGCCGAGCGGAACGTCCAGCTGCTGTCCACCGCCGTGGACAGCGCCGCATCCGGCGACTGCCTGTGCGCGGACACCGCGAGGGTGTAGGTGGCCGGGGCCGCCGGCAGCTCGGCCGCGAGAGTGCACGCGTCCGGGCTCCAGATGACGCAGCCGGCCAGGTCCGTCTTGGCGACCACCTCGCCGTCCCGGGTGAGGGTGGCGGTTCCGGTGGCGGCGGGGTCGAAGCCGGTGCGCCCGGCCACGCCGTCGGTGAACAGCTGCACGGCCGGGAAGATCAGCTTGTCCGCGGTGCGCTCGCCGGCCGCGGTGGTGAACGCGGGGCCGGTCACGGCGGCGTTCCACACCTCGCCGCGCGGCCGCCGGTCCGGGAGGCGGTCGGTGCCGAGCAGCGTGGCGGTGCCCGAGTCGAACTCGGTGTTCCAGGTGAAGCCGGGGGTGCGGTAGTGGGTCATGGTGCCCGGCAGGGGGACGGCGGGACTGGGGAGCATCGACGCCACATCGAGCCCGGGCATGCGGGCCCCGACGACCACCTGACCCGTCCCGGACCCGCCCGACGCCCGGTAGGACGAGGTCACCTTCACCAGGTCGCTCGTCCGCGCACTGTAGGTGGGGTCGTCCGGGATGCCGCCGGTGCGGTAGTCGACGAGGTCGTAGCGATACGGGCTGAGTAAGGCGTCCTTTTTGTGCCACACGGTGCTGGTCATGTAGCGCAGGCCGGCCTGCTTCACGGGAAGCACGTAGTAGTCCGCGTCCGGGTCGCCCAGGGCGTACCAGCCGAAGGACCACGACCCGTTGACGAGCGACAGGATGAACCTCTGGTCGGGCACGGCGGTGGGGTCGTCCAGGGAGAAACGGACCTGCTTGCCCTTGCGGGCGTCCAGCACCACCTCCCGGTCGCCGTCGACCTCCAGGGGAACGTGGGCGGTCGTGTCGGTGGCCTGCTCGTCGAACAGATCCGCGTACAGGTTCCAGTGGCCCTTCGGCAGCCGAACCTTGGCCACGCCGTTCTTGAACGGCAGCGCCTGCCATCCGCCGGTCTCGAGGTTGTAGACCTCGCCGAACGGGAACGCCGGCCGGCCGTCCCTGGCGATGCCGGTGATGGTGACCTCGTACAGTTCCGGCTCCACGTACGCCCCGACCGGCGTCCGGATCACCGTGTCCCCCGCGGTGGCGGTCACGATGCCCGGGTAGTCCCCCGGCGCCTTCTGCCCGGCGTCGATGGTCAGCGTGACCGGCGCCTCCCCGCCGGCCGGCACCTCCAGCCGTCCGGTCGACAGGCTCACCGTGTCGCCGCCGCCGGCGAGGTCCAGGGTGACGGGGGCGTCGCCGGAGTTGACGTAGGTGATGGTCCCGGTGGCCTTCCGCGTGCCGGAGTCCCGCCAGGGGAAGTAGGCCCAGGTATGGGATGGCACGGCGACCACCTGCTGCGCCAGGGCGCGGACCACGTCGACCCGCCCGGCGCCCTGCTGGTAGGGGGAGGCGTTGTCCGCCGTGGGCTTGGCGGAGCCGATCAGGGCCTCCTTGAGCCGTTCACCGTTCCAGTCGGGGTGGCGCTGGGCGAGGATCGCGGCGGCCCCGGCCACGTGCGGCGTGGCCATGGAGGTGCCGCTGTGCGCGACATAGGGCCCGTCGGCGGTGCCGGCCGCCGCCGCGGCGACGATGTCGACACCAGGGGCGACGATCTCCGGCTTGATCGCGTGGTCGCCCAGTCGGGGGCCGGCGCTGGAGAACCCGGCCATCCGATCCTGCCGGTCTACCGCTCCGACGGTCAGGGCCGCGTCGGCGGAGCCGGGGCTGCTCACCGATCCGGGACGGCCCTCGTTGCCGGCCGCGACGACGAACAGCGTGCCGGTCTGCGCCGACAACGAGTTGATCGCCTGCTCCACCGGGTCGAGATCGAGGGTGTCGGTGCCGCCGAGGCTCATGTTGACGATCTTCGCCTTCACCTCCGTGGCGGCCCACTCCATGCCCGCCAGCAGAGCCGAGTCCGTCATGAACTCACCGCCCACCTTGCCGAAGGCGAGCTGGGCCTCCGGCGCCACACCCCGGTACTTCTCCCCGCGACCGGCGATGATCGAGGCGACGTGGGTACCGTGGCCCACCCTGTCCCGCATGTCGGGGTCGTCGGAGAAGTTGCGCTCCTGGGTGACCACGCCCTTGAGGTCGGGGTGGTCATGGTCGTAGCCGCTTTCGAGGACGGCGACCGTCACCCCCTTGCCGGTCATGCCCTGTTTCCACGCCTCGGTGGCGCCGATCTGCTTGGTGCTCTGGTCGAGCGTGAATTCGCGCCGTCCGTCGAGCCAGAGCCTGGTCTTCCCGGCCGCGAGCGTGCGTGTGCCGGAGACCAGGTCCTTCCACGTCTCGCCGGCATTCGCCTTGGGGACGCGCAGCGCGGTCATGCCGAGCTCGGCCATCTGCCGCGTCTGCCGCGCGGCGCGCGGCGCCGGCGCGAGTCCCCCGGGCGACTGCGTGATCACCGGGATGTCGCCGCGGTGCGCGTCGTCGTACCCCCAGGCGAGGAGCTGGGTGACGTCGAACAGCCGCTCGTCCAGCACCCCTTCGGCGACCAGCGGCATCGCGTCTGAGGGGAAGACCAGGAGATGCCCCTTGCGGTACCGCGTCGCGTACCGCACGTGCCGGCCCGGCCCCGGCTCCACCCGGTATCCGCCGCCGCTCGTGACGACGCGGTCGCCGGTCACCAGGGTCACGACACCCGGCCGCGCGCCGCCCTCGGGCGTCCGACCGGCCTCGGCCGGGGGAACAGGTCCCTGTACGGCCACGACACCCACTGCTCCGGCCACGATCGTGGCCGTCAGTGCACTGCCCAACCTCATGCGTACCTCTCGCCATCAGCGGATGATCTACGTCTCTGCTTGGACGATGGCGAAGCCGGCGTTACATGAGCGCCTGCCGGCGCGAGGTGTCAGTGGTCCGTCGTGACCTTCACCGCTTGCTCACCCGGCTGCGAACCCGCTGCAACAGCGGCAGCATCACGTAGACGACGATGGGCACCACCACGGTGGCGACGACCCGGGGCCGCAGGAACGGCGGAACCGCCTGCAAGAGGCCGTTGAGGGCGAGCTGCACTGCGCGGAGCGGGTGGTCACGTTCGCCTGGGCACCGGGCTGCGCACCGCGCTCGAGGCCGCCTGTGCCGAGGAAGGTCTCCTCCCCGACGTCCGGACTGAGACCGACGACCTGGCCGTGCTGACCGATCTGGTCCGGCACGGTTTCGGAGTCGCCCTCATGCCCTGGTCGGCCGCCGAACGGGCCCGGCCGCACGTGGTCACCATTCCACTGCGGCCACCCGCCCCGAACCGGCGCCTGGCGCTGGTCTGGCGCCGCGACCGCCTCACCGCGCAGCGCCGGGCCTTCCTCGACCTGGCCGGACACGACTAGAGAGCACCGTCGATCCCCCTGCCCGGGCCTTCACTCGTGCGAAGGAGTGGGCGAGCGCCCACTAGAGTGGGCGTCTGCCCCGCACCGAAGGCGTGCGCGCGGCCCTGGCGAAGTTCATGGTCGACGTCGTCGGATACGACGCGAGCATGGGGGACAGCGCCGCCCGGCACTCCTCCGAGCAGGACCTCGCCGACTTCGCCCGGCTCTTCGCCCACGAACGGCGGGGCACCACGCGTCATGTCCCCGACGTCGCCGCGCTGGCGGACACCCGTGTCGTGGTCGGGGTCGGGGCCGGCTCCATATCCCTGGTCACCTACCGCACCTCGCTGGCCCTGGCCGCGCGCCTCGGCGTCGAGCCGGTCGAGTTCCCCGGCGGGCACGGCGGTTTCCGCACCCATCCCGAGCGGTTCGCCGAGGTTCTCCACCGAACGCTGGCCGCTCACGCCGCATCGTCCTGAAACGCGTCCGGGCTACGGCGGAGGGGGTGACCGAATGGCGCGAAAGGATCTTCTGACGGCCGTATCAGGCCATCTCACCGTGCGAGGACGTCACGGATCGCCTGCACCACTGCATCGGGGCGGCGGAACGGCAGTGTGACGTGCCCCGCGTCCTCCACGATGCGGTTCTCACCGCGGGGAACGGAGGCGGCGAAGTGGTGGTAGAGGCGCGTTTTGCCGTCGTTCTCCGCCTGGAGCAGTTCCTCGGAAGTGCCCGCCGAAACCGCCCGCTTGAACGGGTCGATGGCAGGCGCCGTCAGGATGATCACCGGTACGTCGGGCAGCGGGCCCGCCGCGCGGATCTCGTCGTGGAGGGCTTCGATGTTGGTGGCCTCCCGGATGCCGGTGAGCAGCCATTCAAGGCTCACATGGCTGTCGACGAGCGGCTCACGCAGGCCGGCCGGCCAGTCGGTCACCTCCTGCTCGAACAGGACGCGGTAGAACTCCAGGATTTCTCCGGGCAGCTCATCGGGAACCGCGTTGCCGGGGTCCCATGCGTCCCATCGTTCGACCAGCTCGCGCGGCATATAGGCTCGGTAGTCCTCGTGGGCCGGTTCCATCAGGACAAGCCCGGCGACTTCGCCGGGGAAGCGAGTCGCGTAGTGGCGGGCGTACAGGCCGCCCAGCGAGTGTCCGGCCAGCACGTAGGGGCCGGGTATTTCCGCGATGCGCAGGAGCGCGCGGAGCTCGTCGGTGACCTCGGTGGACGAGCGGGGCAGGTCGATGCCCTCGCTCCAGCCGGTCCCGGCCCGGTCGTAGAAGACGCTCGTGGTGAAGGCGGCGGCGCGCCGCTGGGCGTCCCAGTAGTCCATGCCGACGGCACCGGCTCCAGCGAGGAACACGACGGCGGGGGTGCCACTCCCTTCTCGCCGCAGCAGCAGCTTGCGGCCGTTCACGTCGTAGTACTCACCCAGGGGTGGCTTCATCGCACGCTCCTCCTGCAATCCCATTTTTGGGAATGGTACCAAGCATGGCATCGTAGCCGCCATGGACACCCTGACCCTGCTTCTGCACCCGGTCCGGCTGCGGATCGTGCACGCCATGTCGGGCGGTCGAGCCCGTACCGTCAGCGACCTGTGCGCAGACCTGGCCGACGTCCCGAGGACCACCGTGTACCGGCATGTCGGGCTGCTGGCCGAGGCGGGCGTGCTCGAAGTGGTCGGCGAGCAACGGGTGCACGGCGCGGTCGAGCGCACCTACCGGCTCCAACGAGCCCGGACGGTGATCGACCGCGAGAAGGCCGCGACGATGTCACTGGAGGACCATCGCGAAGCGTTCACGACGGCGCTGGGGGTGTTGCTCAGCGAGTTCAACGCCTACCTCGAGCGGGAGGGAGCGGACCCGTTCGCCGACTCGGTGGGCTACACCCAGTCCATGTACTGGCTGACACCTGACGAGCTTGCGGACCTGATCAGGCAGGTGCAGGCCGTGATGCTGGCCTACCGGGGCAACGGGCCGACGGCGGGCCGCCGGCCGTACCTGCTGAGCCCGATCCTGTTCCCCACCGGCGACACCACCACCGAAGACCATTCATGAGACTGGGAGGCCTCACCTGCTCAGGTCCGCGGCGTTAGCCTCGGTCTTTCATCAAACCTCTGAGCATTGCGGTTGAGTCTGGGTTCTGAGTGGGCCGGGTCGTGACGGCGTGATGCGGGCATGCGGCAGGCCCGGCGCGTGGCCGGGTGCTCCAGGAGTCCTCGGGGTCGTGGTCGGGCGGCAGCGCGGAGCGGCTGGTCAGCAGATGGCCGGACGGGGCAGCGCGGCCAGGCGGGCGAAGGCGGTGACGAGGTCTCGGGCCCAGGGCCAGTGTTCGGCGATCCGCAGCCAGGTCCGTCTGCCGCCGCGGGTGATGCGAGCGGCGGTGTGCAACAAATACCGCCGGTCGTCGGGGATCTGGGCAAGCGCGTGGTCCAGGACGGTGATGTGGTCGGCGGCGGTGTTGGACCCAGCCCGCCCGGGGCGCAGGATCCCGGCCAACCCCTCGCCGGTGAAACGACACCTCGCCCGTCGGACGTTACGGACAGCCTCGAACGAGACGCTGTAGAGCTCACGTGAAACTGCTCCCGGCTGCGGCGCTTTGATCCCCGACAAGTCGGATCATCGCAGCTCAGGGTGCACTTCTGCGTTCCGGTATCAAGATCGGGACTTACTCGGTGAGACTGGTCGAGATCGAGCAGGCCCACGCCTGACCCGCGCCGCTGATCCGCCCGGCCCTGCTGCGCGATCGGCAAGGTGGTGAAATCCGGATAATGCGAAAGGAACAGGGGCGCTAGCCTGCGCGTATGGCCCTTGAACCTGGAAAGACCGTGCCCGCCGTTCCCGTTCCTCTCGATGCCGAACTCCAGGTCGCTTATGACGCCTACCTGGCGGAGGAACCGGACTTGGCACCGATGAGCCTCGAGAAGCTGTCGGTGATCCGCGCGGAGGTCGACGCCGCAGTGGCGGCGCTCGAGGACCTCAGCCATGGCGGGCGCTTCACCGTCTTCCAGCCTTCGGTGCCCGGCCTGGACGGCGCCCCCGAGATCCCGCTGCTGGTGTGCACACCCTCCGGCGCGCCCGCATCGCGGCCGGCGCTCTACTTCATACACGGCGGCGGCTTCTACGGTGGCGATCACCGCACCGGGCTCGACCAGATACTCGAGACGGCCGAGCGGTTCGGGGCCACGCTGATCTCGGTCGGCTACCGGCTCGCGCCCGAGCACCCCTACCCCGCCCAGATCAACGACGCTTACGCCGGTCTGTTGTGGGTCGCCGACCACGCGGACGAGCTCGGCATCGACTCGGAACGCATCGTCGTCACGGGCTTCAGCGCCGGCGGCGCCCTCAGCGCCGCGCTCTCTTTGACCGTGCGCGACAAGGGCGGTCCCCGCCTGCTCGGCCAGCTGCTGATTGCCCCGCTGCTCGACGACCGCAACGACAGCGCCTCGGCCCTGCAGATGGACGACGTCGAACTCTTCGACCGCAGCCGCAACGGGTTCGCCTGGAGCTCGCTGCTCGGCGACGCCCAGGGCGAAGCTGACGTGCCGCAGTACGCTGCGCCCGCCCGCGCCACCGACCTGGCCGGCCTGCCGCCCACATTCCTCGACGTCGGCTCCGCCGAGTGCCTGCGCGATGAGATCCTCGCCTACGCCGACCGGATCTGGCAGGCCGGTGGCGAAGCCGAGCTGCACGTGTGGCCCGGCGGAATCCACGGTTTCGACCGGAAAGCCCCCGAGGCGCGGATCAGCAAGGCCGCTGTCGCGGCACGCCGCAACTGGCTGGAGCACCTTCTCGCCACCAACTGACGGTCTCCTCCGGCGGTAGTCGGTCGCGGGATGGACAACGTGCCGGCCAGGCGTCCCGTAGCAACGAGGTCGAGGAACCTTGCGACGGAACTCAGGCGGATAGCTGCGTGACACGGAGCCCTCCCAAGGTTCTGGACCAACAAGTGTCCAGCATCCCGGCTCCGTCAAACCCCGAGCGCATTAGACGGCCTCGAACGAGACGTTGTGGAGTTCACGTGGCAAGTGCTCCCAGCAGCGATGCTTTGATCTTCGATAAGTCGGATCATCACAGCTCAGGGAGCACTTCTGCGTTCCGACATCAAGATCCGGACTTGCCCGGTGAACGCGTCAGGCTAGAGCGCCGGGCCGCCGGGCGGCGCGTCCCGTCCCGTGAAGAACAGGGTCATCCGCCGCGCCGGGACGTAATACGCGAGATTGGGGAAGTGCTCGATCATATTGGACGGGACATCGGCGACGATGATCCCCTTTTCGTCCCGGCGCACTCTCGCCAGGGTCGAACCGTAGGTGTAGCTTTCCGGGGTGTACATCAGACTGATCAATATGATTCGGATATCGCCCTTACCGCCCGGTATACGGCGTAGCGCGGTGAGCAGCCGGCGTTCCGCCACCGGGCACGAGTTCGTGACGCCGCACGAACCGCGCCGCGCACCCACCACTTTCCACGCATAGGCGACTTCCACTGGACGGAGGATCTCTGGTTGCATTGGTTCCTACCTGCGGAGTTGACGAATTCAGTTACCCCCGACAGTGGACCGAGCGCATGATGGGAGGAAGCGGAACCAGGACTACCTGAGAACCGCAACCCCCGCCCATCGACGTGTAACGAGGTGTATCGCGCCATGGCCGGCACCACCGGATCCCCCCGCGTCTTTCTCGGCCGAGAACTCCGCAGAGCGAGGGAGATGAAAGGCATTTCTCGCCTCGCCCTGGCGAAACATCTCTACATCAGCGAAAGCCTCGTGAAGCTCTGGGAGACCGGACATCGGATTCCCACGCCCGACCACCTGACCCGGCTGGACGACCTGTACGGCATGAACGGGATTCTGGTGCGCATCCGCGAAGACCTCGTCAAAACCTCAGTGCCCCTGGAGTGGTTCGGCCGATGGCCGGAAATCGAAGCTCGCGCGACTGCGCTGTGGTCCATTCACGCGCACGTCTTCCCCGGACTACTTCAGACCGAGGCGTACGCCCGCGCGGTCCTGCAAGCGGGAAACCACCTGGCGGAGACCGAGGACCTCGTCAATGCGCGCCTGGAACGGCAACGAGTGCTCGCCAAGGAAGACCCCCCGATGATCGTCGCGCTTCTCATCGAGAGCGCTCTGCATTACGGCATCGGCGGCCCGGAGGTGATGCAGGAGCAGCTCATGCACCTCGTGAAGCTCGGCGAACGCGACGATGTGATCATTCAGGTCGTACCGAACAAGGCTCGGGCCTGCGCCAGGTTCACCGGGCCGTTCGTCATCGCGAACTTCGAGGGCGGAGACGACGTCGCATACGTGGACAACGCCATCGCAGGCGAGGTGGTCGAAGACGCGGAGGACCTCATAAGGCTGCGCAGAATATTCGATACCCTCAGGGCCTCCGCGCTCTCCAAAGATGAATCAATCGAACTGATACAGAAAGTGGCGAGAGAATGGATGCCGTGACCTGGTGCAAGAGTTCCCACAGTTCCGCGAACGGCGGCGAGTGCGTCGAAGTGGCCAAGCTCCCCCAGCGGATAGCGGTGCGTGACAGCAAGAACCCCGGGGGCCCCGTACTGGTCACCACGCCGGACGAGTGGACGGCGTTCATCATGGCCGTGAAGGAGAACTGAAGCGACAGTGCCGCGGCGGAGAACCGAGGTGACAGTGCCACCGCTCGCGGGTCGGCGTCCTCGACCGGGGCGGACGCGGTCGGCCCCTCCCTTGCCGACCGGTTCCCACGGTCGGGTACACCCTTTCCACTCGATGAAACGCTGAACGTCACCCGCTTGACTCGAACGTGCAGGGATTCTTGCCCAGGCTTGTCCAAACACGGCAACGGAGTCAGAATCAGTTAAGTCTTCAACTACTTGGTTGGGAAGCCACCGCACGGATGAGGAGAGGCATGAAGCGCACCATCTCCGTTCTCGCCGTCGCCACCGGCGTCCTCGGCGCCACGCTCACCTGCATCAGTCCCGCGTCCGCAGCCGCCCCCGCAGTCGACTGCTCCACCGGCGGGTACACCCGGGTTCTGAACAGCTACGTCCCCACCAACGTCCAGCGGCCGGCCGTGGACGGTCGTAGCTACAACATCGCCGGTCCGACGGCGTACACGTACGAGGTCTGCCTCGACATCCCGGACACCTCGACATTCACGATCGAGGCACGGATCCGGTCCGCCGACGGGTCCACCAGCGTGTTCGTGGACGCCCGACCCGGGGACAAGGTCTTCCGCTACTCGCCCGGCGCCAACAGCTTCTGGCAGGTCTACGGCACGATGACCGGGCCTGACAGCACCTACATCTACTACACCTGGTACGAAAAGCAGATCCCGGTCTGACCTGGAACGGGGCGGCGTCCTGGGGCTCATGCCCTCCGTGTGCCCTGAAAGTGCCCTGACCTCCGGAAGGTGGGGAACCACGCCGGTCAAGCGAGCGGGGGCGGACGAGTCGGCCTGTAGGCCGGGTTCTGTCCTCTGCTTGCGCAAAGGGGCGACCATCCATCTAGGACCGCCGTTGCCGGCGGCCTCAAGCGGTCTACCCGCGCGGCTCGGGCGGGTCACCCTCGAACGTCGCGCGCGGGGCCTTCCGTGGAAGGCCCCTTCTTGACCTTGCTCCAGGTGGGGTTTACCGAGCCGCCCACGTCACCGTGGGCGCTGGTGGTCTCTTACACCACCGTTTCACCCTTACCTCCCCTGGACGGGGAGGCGGTCTGTTTTCTGTGGCACTTTCCCGCGGGTCACCCCGGGTCGGCGTTACCGACCACCTTGCCCTGTGGAGCCCGGACCTTCCTCGGCGGGGCTTGGAGAAGCCCCGACGCGGCCGCCCGGCCGGCTCGTCCGCCGTCGCCCAAGTTTAACGGATCAGCGGCCGCCACCGATCCATGATCACCGGAGGTGGGCGGTGTCGTTGAACGCCCTGACCAGCTCGGGACCATCGGCGAAGTAGTCGACCGCCGACAGGGACGCCAGGTCGAGGTGCATGCGGTAGAGCGCGGCCGGGGGCGCCAGCAGCGCGAAGCGCAGGAGCAGCTTGATCGGCGACACGTGCGAGACGACCAGGACGTTCTTGCCCTTGTGGTCGAGCAGCAGCCGGTCGCGGGCCGCCCGCACCCGCAGCGCCACCTGGTCGAAGCTCTCGCCGCCGGGCGGGGCCACCGAGGGGTCGTCGAGCCAGGCGGCCAGCTCGCCGGGCCAGCGGCGCTGGATCTCGGTGAAGGTGTGGCCCTCCCACTCGCCGAAGTCGACCTCACGGAGACCGTCGTCCACCTCGACCTTCAGGCCGGTGCGGGCGGCGACGGCCTCGGCCGTCCGCCGGGCCCGCCGCAGCGGGGAGCTGACGATCACGTCGAGGGCGTACGGCTCGCGTGACAGCCGCGCGGCGGCGGCCTCGGCCTGCGCCATGCCCTTGGGAGTGAGCTCGGGGTCGGCGCCGGTGCCGGAGAATCGGCGCTCGACCGACAGCGGCGTCTCGCCGTGGCGGAGCAGCAGCAGCGACGTCGCCGTGGCGGCCGGCCCCATCCAGCCGCTGCCGGATCCGGCCTCCGACCGGACGGCGGGCTCGCCGGCGGTGACCGTGCTCTGCCCGGCGCCGGGGGTGACGTCGAAGAGGGTTTCGGCACGGCCGGTGCCGGGGGACGTGGCGCGCCCGGTGGCCTCGGCGGAGGAAGGGCCGGGCTCGGCCGGGGGTGTGACCACCGGGAGCGTGGCGCCCTGCCACCGCTCGCCCTTGGCGGCGGCGTCCATGGCCTCGTTGGCCAGGCGGTCGGCGTCGCGGTTGCGCTCGCGCGGGATCCACTTCCAGGTCACCCGCAGGCGCCGGGCCAGGCCGGCGGCTTCGAGCGCGAGGGGACGCAGCCCTTCGTTCTTGATCTTCCACCGGCCGGCCATCTGCTCGATGACGAGCTTGGAGTCCATGCGGACCTCGACCGGGGCGCCCTCGCCGCCGAGGGCGAGCGCCGAGCGCAGCCCGGCGATCAGGCCCTGGTATTCGGCGACGTTGTTGGTGGTGACGCCGAGCGCGTCGGCCGCCTCGGCGAGCACCTGGCCGTCGGTGTCCTTGACGACCGCGCCGTACCCGGCGGGGCCGGGGTTGCCGCGCGAGCCGCCGTCGGCCTCGACGACGAGGTTCACAGCCCCGACTCGGCGGTGCGGACGAGGATGCGGCGGCACTCCTCGCAGCGCAGCACCTCGTCGTGGGCGGCGGCGCGGATGCGGCTGAGGTCGGCGATCGAGAGGGAGACCTTGCAGCCCTGGCACCGCCCGCCGTGCAGCATGGCGGCGCCCACGCCGTACTGCCCGCGGAGCTTCTCGTACAGGGCGAGCAGGTCGGCGGGGATGTCGGAGGCGATGCCGCCGCGCCGGCCCTTGGTCTCCTCGGCCTCCTTGTCGATCTCGCCGAGGGCGGAGTCGCGCTTCTCCTCCAGGGTGGACAGGCCCGCGCCGATCTCGGCGCGCTCGGCGCCCAGCTGGGCGACCCTGGCGTCGGCGGCCTCCCGGCGCTCCATGATCTCAAGGACGACGTCCTCGAGGTCGGCCTGGCGGCGGTGGAGCGAGGCGATCTCCGACTGGAGGTTGGACAGGTCGCGCGGTGAGGAGACCTGTCCGGAGTCGAGGCGCTTCTGGTCGCGCTCGGCGCGCACGCGCACCGCGTCGACGTCGGACTCGGCCTTGGCCTGCTCCCGGGCGAGGTCGCCGGCCTCGGTCTCCGCGCCGATGATCTCGGTGGCGAGGCGGGCGAGCTTGGCCGTACGCTCCTCGATCTCCGCGAGCTCGGGCAGCGTACGGCGGCGGTGCGCCAGCCGGTCGAGGACCGCGTCGAGCTCGGCGAGCTCGAGGAGGCGCTTCTGTGCTTCCGGGGCTGCTTTCACTTTTCCTCGCACTGTGCTGTTGTCGTCCAGGCGTCCGTGACCGTCTCGGAGACGCGCGTCTCAACACTAATCCCCTGCGCGGCCAACCCGGACGCGAGAAGGGCGGCCGCCTGCGGCAGCCAGGGCCATTCGGTGGCCCAGTGGGCGGCGTCGATCAGCGCCGGCCCGCCCCCGGAGAACGCCCCGGCCTCGGTGAACTCGCTGGCCGGGTGGTGCCGGAGGTCGGCGGTGAGGAAGACGTCGGCGTCGATGGCGGCGCCGAGCAGAGAATCACCGGCGCCGCCGCTGACCGCGACCCTGCGGACCGGCCGGGAGGGGTCTCCGGCGACGCGCAGGCCCCACGCGGTGCGCGGCAGCCCGCGGGCGGCCTGGGCGGCGAAGTCCCGCAGCGTCATCGGCTCCTCCAGCACCCCCACACGGCCGAGGCCCCGCGCGGGGTCGTCGGGGGACGGCCGCAGCGGGCGCAGGTCGCCGGTGAGCCCGACGGCCCGGGCGAGCGCGTCGGAGACGCCCGGGTCGGCGACGTCGGCGTTGGTGTGCGCGGTGAAGAGGGCGACGTCGTTCCTGATCAGCCGGTGGACCAGCGCGCCCTTGGCGGTGGTCGCCGCCACCGTGGTCGTCCCGCGCAGGTAGAGCGGGTGGTGGGTGACGATCAGGTCGGCGCCCCAGGCCAGCGCCTCGTCGGCGACGGTCGCGACCGGGTCGACGGCGAACAGGATCCTGCGTACGGATTGCGCCGGATCTCCGCAAACCAGCCCCACAGCGTCCCAGGGCTCCGCCCAAGCGGGGTCATACGTGGACTCAAGTTCCGCGATTATCGCGGTCAACGCTGCTGCGGACACGTGCGCAGACTACCGGCACGACTTAACGTGAGCATGTCCTGACACCTGGAGGGCTGTCGAATGGCACCGTCGGTGGCGATCATAGGGGCGGGCTTCGGTGGGCTGTGCATGGGGATCCAGCTCCAGAAGGCCGGCATCACGTCGTACACGATCTTCGAGAAGGCCGGCGGCGTCGGCGGCACCTGGCGTGCCAACACCTATCCCGGGGCCGCCTGCGACGTGCCCTCCCACCTGTACTCCTACTCCTTCGAGCAGCGTCACGACTGGACGCGCCGCTTCCCCGCCCAGCGGGAGATCCTGGCCTACCTCGAAGGGTGCGCCGACAAGTACGGCCTGCGTCCCCACCTGCGGCTGAACACCGAGGTGACCGCCGCGGCGTTCGACGAGAGCGTGAACCGCTGGCGGCTGACGACGTCCGACGGCGGCGAGGAGCTGTTCGACGTGGTCGTCTCCGGTGTCGGGCAGCTCAACCGGCCGCGCCTGCCCGACATCCCCGGCGTGGACGCCTACGAGGGCACCGCCTTCCACTCCGCCCGCTGGAACCACGGGCACGAGCTCACCGGACGGCGGGTCGCGGTGATCGGCAACGGGTCGTCGGCGGCGCAGATCATCCCCCGCGTCGCCCCCGTCGTCGATCACCTGGACGTCTACCAGCGCACGCCGAGCTGGGTGATCCCCAAGGTCAACGGCGAGTACGGGCGCAGTGAGCGGCTGGCGTTCCGGTACGTGCCGTTCCTGCAGGCCGCCAACCGCGAGCGCATCTACCGGGTGATCGAGGGCCTGGTCTATCCCGTGCTGGTCGGCGGCTGGAGCCGGCGCATGGTCACCCGGCGCGCCCAGGAGCACCTCAGGCAGCAGGTCGGCGACCCCGGACTCCGGGCCAAGCTCACGCCCGCCTACCCCATCGGCTGCAAGCGCATCGTGATCGACAGCGACTTCTATCCGGCGCTCACCAGGCCGAACGTCGAGCTCGTCACCGACCCGATCGCCCGCCTCGTCCCCAAGGGCGTCGAGACGGCGGACGGCGTCACCCGCGAGGCCGACACCCTCATCTACGCCACGGGCTTCCACACCACCGACTTCCTCGCCCCGATCGAGATCACCGGGCGCGCGGGCCGCCGGCTGCACGAGATCTGGAAGGACGGCGCCGAGGCCTACCTGGGGGTGGCCGTTCCCCACTTCCCGAACCTCTTCCTGCTGTACGGCCCGAACACCAACCTCGGCCACAACTCGATCATCCTGATGATCGAGGCGCAGGTCCGGTACATCATGGGCTGTCTGCCCCTGTTGTCCGCGCGGGGCCCGATGGAGGTCCGGCAGGCGGCCCTGGACGGCTGGCGCCGGGCCCTCGACCGGGCGATGGCCCGCACGGTCTGGCAGGCGAGCTGCCACAGCTGGTACAAGAACGCCGCGGGGCGGGTGACCAACAACTGGCCGGGCCCGACCACGCTCTACCGCCGCATCACCCGCGCCCCGCGCCCGGACGCGTACCGCTTCGGCTGACCTGCCGCGCCCCCCGTCCGCCGTCCGCCGCGTATACGGTCGGATCGGACGAGAGGAGTCACAGTGTTCGAAGACCTGCATCGGGACGCGATCGTGGCGGACACCCACAACGACCTTCTGATGGCCGTGTCGGCGCGGCCGCCGCAGAAGTGGGCGTCGTTCTTCCGGGAGCGCTGGCTGCCGCAGCTGCGTGAGGGTGGGGTCGACGTGCAGGTCCTGCCCGTCTTCATCGACCACAACTTCCGGCCCGAGGGCGCCCTCCGGCAGACGCTGCGGATGATCGAGTGCGCCCACGTGCTGGCCGAGGGCAACCCGGACGAGGTGAGCATCTGCCTGGACGCCCGGCAGATCGACGAGGCGGTCGCCGCCGGAAAGATCGCCCTGGTCCTGGCCCTGGAGAGCATGCCCGGCGTCGACGCGAGCGTGGAGCTCATCCCCACCCTGTTCCGCCTCGGCGTCCGCGTCGGCTCCATCGCGCACTGGGGCCGTACGCCGCTCGCCGACGGCAGCGGGGAGGACGATACCGGCAGCCGCCTGACGTCGCCGGGCGTCGAGGCGCTGCGGGAGATGGAACGGCTTGGGATGATCTTCGACATCTCGCACCTCGGCGCGTCCGGGGTGGCGCACGTGCTGGAGATCGCCACCCGGCCGGTCATCGCGACGCACTCCTCTGCCCGCGCGCTGCGCGACCATCACCGCAACCTCACCGACGACCAGTTGCGGGCGGTCGCGGCGAACGGGGGCGTGGTGTGCGTGAACTTCCTGGCGGCGTTCCTGTCGGACGATCCGGAGGGGTACACGGTGGAGCGGCTGGCCGACCACATCCTGCACGTGGCGGAGGTCGCCGGGATCGACCACGTGGGCCTCGGGCCCGACTTCATCCGCGAGGTCATGGACGACCTCACGCCGCCCTGCGAGACGGAGGACACCACCGGCCTCGACACCCGGGGCGCCATCCCCGGGCTCGACGGGCCGAGCGGCATGCCACTGGTCACCGAGCAACTGCTCAAGCGGGGCGTGGCCGAGGACGACATCCGCAAGATCCTCGGCGGAAACGTCATGCGGCTGTTCCACGCCGAACTCGGCCGCCCCTCCGGTCAGCCGGCCGGGTGAGGTAGGACGGGAGCGCCGCTGGCCGGTCGGCGTCAGGCCCGGTCACGGAGGAACATCCGGCGAGGGCGCGGAGTGTACGGGGTTTGGGACCGTCCCGAAATGGGAGATTCACCACATGATCTTGGTGTACGGATGATCTGGAACGGCCTGCGACGGCCGTGTAATGATCATTCGCGAGATCGAGCGATTCACCGGAGGGCTCACATGAAGAACGGTCTCAAGCGCATGTCCGCAGGTCTCGCCGTCGTCGCCGCCACGGCCGCCGCCGGCGTCGTCCTCACCGCGGGCCCGTCCTCCGCCGTGACGATCGTCAAGGAGTACCCGTACACGGCGACGGGCGCGCGGCAGTGCCAGATCGACCTCAAGACGGCCCCGGCCGGCTACTACTGCGGCCTCATCTACCGCCCCATGGGTTACGCCCTCATGCACAACTGATCCAGGCGGCCTTACCGAACGCCGCCCCGGCCCCCGGAGGCGGCGTTCGGCATCCAGGGGTTCCCGTTCCGTGCCGCCCTTCACGAGTCCGTGGACGTGTTCCTGTCGTAGCCGGCGACTCTGGCCTCGTTCTCGGTGCAGAAGAGGTGGGATTCCAGCGGCGTGATGCCGTAGTCGTCGTCCCTGGGGATGGAGTAGGTCATGGGGGAGGCGAAGTCGGTCGTGACGACGGGCAGCCCGCCGCATCTCAGCACGTGAATCGGGTAGCTCGCCATCAGGGCGGTCGAGGGGGTGACGAGCGCGGCCAGGTAGACCACGGCCACGGCGACCAGCGCCCGCAGCCAGTCGGGCAGGGCCCGCACGCGGACCATCAGGAGCACGATCAGGCCCGCGAGGTAGGCGGCCACCAGGAGCAGGCCGTACGGCAGGACGAACCGGAGGACGCCGCCCGGGGCCAGCACCACGATCATCACGGGCAGGAACAGCGCGGGAACGCCGAAGACGAACACGGCCAGCCAGCCGCTCGCACGTCCAAATGATCTGTGCTTCACATGTTGTCGGACGCCCCGGAGCAACGGTTGGTTCTGACCGGAAGGGCCTCGTCACCCATGTTGGGGGCGCCGTCACACGGTAACCACGGTGAGCGAGCTGTGCAGTCCCTTGAAGTCGGCGCCGTTACGCGTGAAGAGCGGCAGGCCGCGGGTGGACGCTACCGCCGCGATCATCAAATCGAGCTTACGAGGACGAGGATCTCGCCCAGCCGCGATCGTCAGGGCCACCAGGGTGCCATAGCGCGCGGCTGCGTCGGAATCGAAAGGAAGCGGCTCGAAGTCGGTGACCGCCGCCCCAAGCTTCTCCATGCGGGCGGCCCTGCTCTCCGCGTCCTTCGCCATGGCGACGCCCTGATGAAGCTCCGCCAGCGTGATAGCGGTGATCTCAGGAATGACAGGCAACCGCACTGGATCGATCAGAGCGAGGTCGATGTACGTGCAGGTGTCCAGGACTCCCACATCGGCACGCTCAGCCACGGCGACGCTCCCACGGATCGTCGTCTTCACCCACTCGCTCGTCACTGCCGAAGAACTCCTCGGCCTCTCGCCTCATTCGCTCGTAATCGACCACAGGCAGCCGCCGGTGCCGAGCCACGAGTTCCTCAGCCGTCAGACGTCTCTTACGTGCCAGCGGACGCAATTCGGCGACTTCCACACCGTTGCGGGTGATGTGGTAGACCTCACCAGCTTCAACGGCGTCCATCACGGCCGCGGAATTATTACGGAACTCACGTTGGGTGATTATCTTCATACATCGAATGTAGCCCTACGTGTCTCACCGCGCTACGCCATCTGCGAGAAAGTCAACGGCGGCGGGGGGACAGGAGCCAGGCGAGGTCGATGACGGTGATGGCGCCCCAGATCCAGCAGACGACGGTCACTCCCCCGGGTGCCAGTGCCGTGGCGAGGGCGCCGAGTGCGACGGTGGCCAGGACGACCTTGGCGCCGCTCCGGGCGGCCAGGGCCGAACGCAGCGGGCCGGGTTCGGCCAGGCGGTCGGCCAGGTAGGCGTCGAACGCCTCGGCGACCTGGTCGTCGATCTCGTCCCGGAGGCGGGAGTCCAGAACGTCGGGGCCGCCGGTCTCCCCGGGCGCCCGGGACGGGACGCCGACCCCCAGGGGCACGGCGGCGGGCCGGGAGGGGACGGTGGACTGTTCCGGGCGGGCGCCGGAGATCCAGGTCCCGCCGGGATCTTTGGGAACCGGAAGCCGGCATCCGATCACCTTTTCGCGCATCTCCACCCCTTGGTCCGGCGCCTTCCCCTCCACGGTAGCCATTGCAGAGAAGCTCTGCAAATAATTTCGGTGATGACTGCAGAGGTTCTCTGCAGTAGGCTGGTCGGCATGGTCGAGCGTTCCGAGACGAGAGTTCTCACAGGTCCGGAGCTCAAGGCCTTCTACAAGGCACTGTCCAACCCCGTGCGCCGCGACATCCTGAGCTACCTCGGCGAGCACGGCGAGGCGAACTCCACCAGCGTCGCCAAGGCGCTCGGCGAGAGCACCGGCACCACCAGCTACCACCTGCGCAAACTCGCCGACCTGAAGCTGATCGCCGAGATCGCGGAGCGCTCCACCGGTCGCGAGCGCTGGTGGAGGTCGCTGATGACCGACATCTTCACGCCCCCGGGACTGGAGATGACGGACGACGAGCGCGAGGCCGCAACGAAGATCGGCGCCCTCAAGCTGACGCACGACCTGAACCTCGTCGTGCGGGCGTACGCCGGCTACGACAGGTCGGAGGGCTGGAATCACATCTTCCGCGCCGGACTCCGGATGACCAAGGAGCAGGTGGCGGCGTTCGCCGAGGAGTACTACGCGCTGCTGCGCAAGTACGCGACCGAGCCGGGCGACCACCCGCCGGGCTCACGCCAGATGGCCGTCCGCCTGGTCGTCCTGCCCGACGACGGCCCCGGTCCGCCCGTGCCGGAGGACCTGGAAGGCGAGTGACGCCCCCGCGGGGCCTCCAACAGCGCGATGTGCCTCAGTGGGCGCGGAGCCAGCCGAGGACCTCGGCGGCGTGCCGGTCCGGCGGGAACACCGGGTAGAAGACGTGCTCGACGACACCGTCGTTCACGATCATGGTGAGGCGGCGATAGAGGGTCAGGGCGCGCCTTCCTCCAGGTGCGCGGCGAGCGTGTCCCTGCGTTCGGTCAACAGCGTGATCCTTTCCGTGAGATCGTCGATCGCGTGGCGGAGAGTGGCCCGGCCCTGCGCGCCAGCTCCCCCACTCGCATGTCTCGACGCTAAACCCGCACCTTGAGGTCCAGGTCAACCCATCCGCCGTACGACGGCGCCGGAACCACCGCCCCGCACCTCACCGACGCGGCGCCGAGAGGAGCACGAGCGCGACGGGAGGGAGAACCCTTGACTCGGGCCATGGACGCCATGGCCGAACCTCCGTCGGTTACGGCCGCCTCGGGCGAATATTGACGTTTTCTTGACGGCTTGATCGCGATCTCCCGGCGTCCGCCCTTTGTAGGGTCCAAATCGTCTTTACGGGCCTTTACGCGGGGGTGGCGGCTTTGGCTGGAGTGTCAGGGTCTGTCGTGGCGGGTGAGCGACCGTTGCGAAGGTGGTTGCTGGAGGGCCTGCAGGCCGACTCCCGGCAGGTGGACCAGGGGCCGCATCGTAAGCACCCGTGGTGGCAGGTGATGTGCCTGACGGGGCTCGACTACTTCTCCACGCTCGGCTACCAGCCGGGGATCGCGGCGCTGGCGGCCGGGGCGCTGTCGCCCGTGGCGACGCTCCTGCTGGTGACGCTCACCCTGCTGGGGGCGCTGCCGATCTACCGGCGGGTGGCGGTGGAGAGCCCGTACGGGCAGGGGTCGATCGCCATGCTGGAGAAGCTGGCGCCGCAGTGGTGGGGCAAGCTCTTCGTCCTGGCGCTGCTCGGCTTCGCGGCCACCGACTTCATCATCACCATGACCCTGTCGGCCGCCGACGCCACGGCCCACATCCTCGAGAACCCCTTCGTCCCCGATTTCCTGCACGGCCGGCAGGTCCTGGTGACGTTGGTGCTGCTCGGCCTGCTCGGCGCGGTGTTCCTGCGCGGCTTCAGCGAGGCGATCGGTATCGCCGTCCTGCTGGTGGCCGTCTACCTGGTGCTCAACGCGATCGTCGTGGCGGTGGCGGTGCTGCACGTGCTGGAACGGCCGCACGTCGTCGTCGACTGGCAGCGGCTGCTCAGCTCCGGCTACAGCAGCCCGATGGCGATGATCGGGCTGTCGCTGCTCGCCATGCCCAAGCTCGCCCTCGGCATGTCGGGGTTCGAGACGGGTGTCGCGGTCATGCCGCTGGTGAAGGGCGACCTGGGCGGGCGGATCAAGGGCACCAAGCGGCTGCTGACCGTCGCCGCTCTGATCATGAGCGTCTTCCTGATCCTCAGCAGCTTCGCCACGACCATGCTGATCCCGGCGAAGGAGTTCGAGGAGGGCGGCAAGGCGAGCGGCCGCGCCCTGGCCTACCTGGCGCACGGTTTCCTCGGCGACTGGTTCGGCACGCTGTACGACGTCAGCACGATCGCGATCCTGTGGTTCGCCGGCGCCTCCGCCATGGCCGGGCTGCTGAACCTCGTGCCGCGCTACCTGCCCAGGTACGGCATGGCGCCGGACTGGACCCGCGCGGTCCGGCCGCTGGTGCTGGTGTTCACCCTGATCGCGTTCGCGATCACGGTGATCTTCGACGCGGACGTCGAGACGCAGGGCGGGGCGTACGCGACGGGGGTGCTGGTGCTGTTCATGTCGGCGAACGTCGCGGTGGCCCTGGCCGCCCGCAGGCGGCGGCAGCGCCGGCTGTTCCTCGCCTTCGCCGCGATCGGCGTGGTGCTGGCCTACACCCTGGTCGCCAACGTCATCGAACGCCCGGACGGCGTGAAGATCGCGTCGTTCTTCATCGTGGCCATCGTCGCGACGTCGCTGATCTCGCGGGCCACCCGCTCCACCGAGCTGCGTGTCACCGAGGTCCACCTCGACCCCCAGGCCGAGAGGTTCGTCCAGGACGCCTGCGGCGAGATCCACCTGATCGCGAACGAGCCGCACGAGCGCGACCAGACCGAGTACACCGAAAAGCGCCGCGAGACCTGGCTCAACCATCGCCTGGGCAGCAAGGACCCGACCATCTTCGTCGAGGTGACCGTGCCGGACGCCTCGGAGTTCGAGACCGAGCTGCGCGTGGTGGGCGAGGAGCGGTACGGGCACCGGGTTCTGCGCGTCGAGGGTTCGACGGTCCCCAACGCCCTGGCCGCGCTCCTGCTGTACCTGCGCGACCGCACGGGAAGGGTGCCGCACATCTACTTCCACTGGGCGGAGGGCAACCCGATCGCGGCGATGCTGCGCTACCTGGCGCTCGGCGGGGGCGACGTGCCGCCGCTGACCCGGGAGGTGCTCAGGCAGGCCGAACCCGACCCCCTGCGCCGCCCGCACGTCCACGTCGGCTAGTGCCCTGCGCCGGGTTCCCCGACATAGGGCGGCGCCGGCTTCGCCGCACCACGTCTCGCCGACCCGGCGCCGATGCGAAGCAGCACACGGAGCGGGAGGAAAGGGCACACACCCGCACCCGACCGGCGCCGGCGCGTTCGGTGGGGGGTGTAAGAGAGGCGTCAATAATCACCTCTGGGGCGTATGGAACCCGTTAAGACGTGCCAAGCAGCTACAAACCCCGCGATTTGCTGGCTTTGTGGCCGCCCGTCCCGGGCGGCCGGAAGGTATTGATTCGAGGAGTGGGGATGGCTGACGTCATCTTCGTCGCCCTGACGGTCGCGATATTCGTGATCATGGGCTTCGTCGTCAAGGCGGTGGAGCGGCTGTGAGTGCCGTCAACGCCGCCGGGCTCGCGGTCACCGCGGCCCTGGTGATCTTCATGGTCGTGGCCCTGCTGTTCCCGGAGCGTTTCTGATGTCGCCGTCCGTCGCCGGGATCCTGTTCATCGGATCCCTCGTCGCCGCCCTGGCGCTCACCCACCGGCCGCTCGGCGACTACATGTACCGGGTCTACAGCGGCACCCGGCACCTGGCCGTCGAGCGGGTGGTCTACCGCCTCGTCGGGGTACGCCCGGAGAGCGAGCAGCGCTGGAGCGTGTACGCGCGGAGCGTGCTGGCGTTCTCGGCCGTGTCGATCCTGTTCCTGTACGCCCTGCAGCGCCTGCAGGACAAGCTGTTCCTGAGCCTGGGCCTCCCCGCCGTCCCCGGCCACATCGCCTGGAACACCGCGGTCAGCTTCGTCACCAACACCAACTGGCAGGCGTACTCGGGCGAGTCCACGATGGGCCACCTGGTGCAGATGGCCGGGCTGGCCGTGCAGAACTTCGTCTCCGCCGCCGTGGGCATGTCCGTCGCGATGGCGCTGGTGCGGGGGTTCGCCCGCAAGCAGACCGAGGAGCTCGGCAACTTCTGGGTGGACCTGGTCCGCGGCACGGTCCGCATCCTGCTGCCGATCGCGTTCGCCGGCGCTCTCGTCCTGGTCGCGGGCGGCCTGATCCAGAACTTCTCCGGCGTCCACGACGTCACCACGCTGGCCGGGGCCACGCAGAAGGTCACCGGCGGGCCGGTGGCGAGCCAGGAGGCCATCAAGGAGCTCGGCAACAACGGCGGCGGCTTCTACAACGCCAACTCCGCCCACCCCTTCGAGAACAGCACGAACTGGACGAACTGGCTGGAGATCTTCCTGATCCTGGTGCTGCCGTTCGCCCTGCCTCGGACGTTCGGCCGGATGGTGGGCGACAAGCGCCAGGGGTACGCGATCGCGGCGGTGATGGGCGTCCTCGCCTTCGCGGGCGTCGCCGTGCTCACCGGGCTGGAGCTCGCCCACCACGGCACCGTCCCGCAGGCGGTGGGCGCGGCGATGGAGGGCAAGGACGTCAGGTTCGGCGTCCCGAACTCCGGCACCTTCGCCGCGGCCACCACGTTGACGTCCACGGGCGCGGTGGACTCCTCCCACGACTCCTTCACCGCCCTGGGCGGCATGATGACGATGGTCGACATGATGCTGGGCGAGGTCGCGCCCGGCGGGGTGGGCGCCGGCCTGTACGGCATGCTCGTGCTCGCGGTGATCACCGTCTTCGTCGCCGGCCTCATGGTGGGCCGCACGCCGGAGTACCTCGGCAAGAAGATCGGCTCCCGCGAGATCAAGCTGGCCTCGCTGTACTTCCTGACCACCCCCGTGCTCGTGCTGCTCGGCACGGCCCTCGCCATGGCCTCGCCCGAGCGGCGGGCGAGCATGCTGAACCCCGGCGCGCACGGCCTGTCGGAGGTGCTCTACGCCTTCACCAGCGCCTCCAACAACAACGGATCGGCGTTCGCCGGCCTGACGGTCGACACCCCCTGGTACGACACGGCGCTCGGCCTGTGCATGGCGTTCGGCCGTTTCCTGCCGATCGTCTTCGTCCTCGGCCTGGCGGGCTCGCTGGCCCGGCAGGCCCCGGTGCCCGCGTCGGCGGGCACGCTGCCGACGTACCGGCCGCAGTTCGCCGGCATGGTCGCCGGCGTGACGGTCGTCCTCGTGGCGCTGACCTTCCTCCCCGCCCTGGCGCTCGGGCCGCTCGCAGAAGGAATCCGATAGATGACCTCCCCAGTACTCCAGGTGCCGGGCCGCCGCGCGGCCGCCACGAAGAGGATCGGCGGCGGCCTGCTGGACCCCGGGCAGCTGCTCACGTCCCTGCCGGACGCCCTGCGCAAGCTCAACCCCGCCACACTGTGGCGCAACCCGGTGATGTTCATCGTCGAGATCGGCGCGGTGTTCACCACGGTGCTCGCCGTCACCGGCCCCTCCTTCTTCGCCTGGGCCGTCGTCGCCTGGCTCTGGCTGACGGTGATCTTCGCCAACCTGGCCGAGGCGGTGGCCGAGGGCCGGGGCAAGGCGCAGGCGGCCACCCTGCGCGCCGCCAAGCGGGACACCGTCGCCCGCCGGCTCAAGGGCTGGCGGCCGGGCCAGGCCACGGTGTCGTGGGACGACGTGGGCGCCCCCGAGCTGAAGCAGGGCGACCACGTGGTCGTCGAGGCGGGGGAGATCATCCCGGGGGACGGCGACGTGGTCGAGGGCATCGCCAGCGTCGACGAGTCGGCGATCACCGGCGAGTCCGCTCCGGTCATCCGCGAGTCGGGCGGCGACCGCTCGGCCGTGACCGGCGGCACCAAGGTGCTGTCGGACCGCATCGTCGTCCGGATCACCCAGAAGCCGGGCGAGAGCTTCATCGACCGCATGATCGCCCTGGTGGAGGGCGCGGACCGGCAGAAGACCCCGAACGAGATCGCCCTCAACATCCTGCTGGCCGCCCTGACGATCATCTTCCTGGTCGCCACCGCGACCATGCAGCCGCTGGCGATCTACTCCAAGGCCCAGAACCCCGGCGTCCCCGACTCCCTGTCCCTGACAGGGGACGGCGTCACCGGCATCGTCCTGGTCTCGCTGCTGGTCTGCCTGATCCCGACCACCATCGGCGCGCTGCTGTCGGCCATCGGCATCGCCGGCATGGACCGCCTGGTGCAGCGCAACGTGCTGGCGATGAGCGGCCGCGCGGTCGAGGCCGCGGGCGACGTCGGCACCCTGCTGCTCGACAAGACGGGCACGATCACCCTCGGCGACCGGCAGGCGTCGGAGTTCACGCCGGCGGACGGGGTGTCCCCCGAGGAGCTGGCCACCGCGGCCCAGCTGGCCAGCCTCGCGGACGAGACGCCGGAGGGCCGTTCGATCGTCGTGTACGCCAAGCAGGCGTACGGCCTGCGCGAACGGGAGCCGGGCGAGCTGGCCCACGCCTCATGGATCCCCTTCACCGCCCAGACCCGCATGTCGGGGGTGGACGTGGACGGCCGCCAGGTGCGCAAGGGCGCGGCCACCGCCGTGATGAAGTGGGTGCGCGACGGCGGCGGCCACCCCACCGGCGACGTGGGGCACATCGTCGACGGCATCTCGGCCTCCGGCGGCACGCCGCTGGTGGTCGGCGAGGTGCTGGACGGCAAGGCGCGCGTCCTCGGGGTGGTCCACCTCAAGGACGTCGTCAAGCAGGGCATGCGCGAGCGGTTCGACGAGATGCGCCGCATGGGCATCCGCACCGTCATGATCACCGGTGACAACCCCCTCACCGCCAGGGCCATCGCCGACGAGGCGGGGGTCGACGACTTCCTCGCCGAGGCGACGCCGGAGGACAAGCTCGCCCTGATCCGCAAGGAGCAGCAAGGGGGACGGCTGGTCGCGATGACCGGCGACGGCACCAACGACGCCCCCGCGCTCGCCCAGGCCGACGTCGGCGTCGCCATGAACACCGGAACGTCCGCCGCGAAGGAGGCCGGCAACATGGTCGACCTCGACTCCAACCCGACCAAGCTCATCGAGATCGTCGAGATCGGCAAACAGCTCCTGATCACCCGCGGCGCGCTGACGACCTTCTCGATCGCCAACGACATCGCCAAGTACTTCGCGATCATCCCCGCGATGTTCGCGGCGGTGTACCCGGGCCTCGACGCACTGAACGTCATGCGCCTGGCCAGCCCGCAGTCGGCGATCCTGTCGGCGGTGATCTTCAACGCGGTCGTCATCGTGGCGCTGATCCCGCTCGCGCTGCGCGGCGTGCGGTACCGCCCGTCCAGCGCGTCCAAGCTGCTCAGCCGCAACCTCTACGTCTACGGCCTGGGCGGCATCGTGGTCCCGTTCATCGGGATCAAGGCCATCGACCTGCTCATCCAGTTCCTTCCGGGGATGTCGTAATGGAACGCCTGCCAAGCTGGATCCGTCAGCACCTCGCCGCGCTGCGCGCGCTGCTCGTGCTCACCCTGCTCACCGGGGCGGTCTACCCGCTGCTGGTCACCGGGGTCGCCCAGGCCCTGTTCAACGACGGCGCCAACGGCTCGATCGTCCGGAAGGACGGCAGGGACGTCGGCAGCGCGCTCATCGGCCAGTCCTTCACCGACGCCCGCGGCAAGCCGATCGGGAAGTACTTCCAGAGCCGCCCGTCGGCGGCGGGCGCCGGGTACGACCCGGCGGCGAGCGGCGCGAGCAACCTCGGCCCCGAGAACATCGTGGACACCCTCCCGGCGCCCGGGGCGAAGGGCACCCAGGGAAAGCAGAGCCTGCTCACCCAGGTCTGCGCGCGGAGCAAGGCCGTGGGTGAGCTGGAGGGCGTCAGCGGCGCGCGGCCGTACTGCACCCCCGACGGCGTGGGCGCCGTGCTGAAGCTCTTCCCGGCCGTCGGCACGCCGGCGCGCGCGGTGAGCGTCAACCAGGCCTGCCCGGCGACGCCGTTCATCGCCGAATACCAGGGCGTGAAGGTGGAGTGCGGCAGGCCCGGGGAAGACTACTCGGCGGGCCGTACGGTCGCCGTCCGCGGCTCGGCCAGGGCCGTGGTGCCCGCCGACGCGGTCACCGCGAGCGGCTCCGGTCTCGACCCGCACATCTCGGTCGCCTACGCCGAACTGCAGGTCGCCAGGGTCGCCAGGGAGCGCGGCCTCGGCCCCGCAGAGGTACGGAGCCTGGTGGCCGAGAACACCGCCGGCCGGGGGCTGGGGTTCATGGGCGAGCCCGCGGTGAACGTCCTGCGGCTCAACCTGGCCCTCGATCGGCTCAAGGGATAGGGAACCGACGATGAACCCGCCCCGTGGACGGTTGCGGATCTACCTGGGCGCGGCGCCCGGCGTCGGCAAGACCTACGCGATGCTCGCGGAGGGACGCCGGCGCCTGGACCGCGGCACCGACGTCGTCGTGGGCTTCGTCGAGCCCCACGGGCGTCCCCGTACTGAGTCGCTGCTCACGGGCCTGGAGGTGGTCCCGCGCAAGGCCATGGTCCACCGCGGGGCCGCCTTCACCGAACTCGACGCCGACGCCGTCATCGCGCGCCGCCCCAAGCTGGCGCTGATCGACGAGCTCGCGCACACCAACGTGCCGGGTTCCAGGAACGTCAAACGCTGGCAGGACATCGAGGAGATCCTCGACAAGGGGATCGACGTGATCTCCACCGTCAACATCCAGCACCTGGAGTCGCTCAACGACGTGGTGTACCAGATCACCGGGGTCCCGCAGCGGGAGACCGTGCCGGACGAGGTGGTGCGGCGGGCCGACCAGGTGGAGATCGTCGACATGGCGCCCGAGGCGCTGCGCCGCCGGATGGCCCACGGCAACATCTACCCGCCGGAGAAGGTCGACGCGGCCCTGTCGAACTACTTCCGGGTCGGCAACCTCACCGCGCTGCGCGAGCTGGCCCTGCTGTGGGTGGCGGGGAAGGTCGACGAGCAGCTCGACCGCTACCGGGCCGAGCACGGCATCGCCGGCACGTGGGAGGCGCGCGAACGCGTCGTGGTGGCCCTGACGGGCGGCCCGGAGGGCGAGACGCTGGTACGGCGGGCGGCCCGCATCGCCGCCCGCACCAAGGGGGCCGACCTGCTCGCCGTGCACGTCACCCGCTCCGACGGCCTCGGCGGCACGGACCCGGCGCGACTGGCGCGCCAGCGGAGCCTGGTGGAGAGCCTCGGCGGCACCTACCACCAGGTCGTCGGCGACGACGTGCCGCGCGCGCTGCTGGACTTCGCGCGCGGCGTGAACGCCACCCAGCTGGTGCTCGGCGCCTCGCGGCGGGGCAGGCTCGCCCAGCTGATCTCCCGGGGCGTCGGCGTCACCACCACCGCGATGTCCGGGTCCATCGACGTCCACATGGTCACGCACCCGGAGGCCGGCAAGGGCGCCCGCCGCCAACGCTCCCGCGCCGCCCTGACCCGTACCCGCCGGGTGGCGGGATGGGTGATGGCGCTGCTGGCGATCCCGGCGCTGACCGCCGCGCTCGTGCCCTTCCGCGACGACCTGGCGCTGCCGAGCGAGATCCTGCTGTTCCTGCTGATGGTGGTCGGGGTCGCCCTGGTGGGCGGCATGTGGCCCGCCGTGACCGCGGCCGTGGCCGGCTCGCTGCTGCTGAACTATTTCTTCACGCCGCCCATCGGCCGGTTCACCATCTCCGAACCGCAGAACCTGCTCGCGCTGGTCGTCTACGTGCTGGTGGCCGCCATGGTGAGCGCCGTGGTGGACCTGGGGGCCCGCAGGACCAGGGAGGCCGCGCGGGCGGGAGCGGACGCCGAGGTGCTGTCCGCGCTGGCCGGGCACGTGCTGCGCGGCGACGCGGCGCTGCCGTCCCTGCTGGCGCGGCTGCGCGAGACCTTCGGCCTGTCCTCGGTGACGCTGCTCGAGCGGATCGGCGAACCCAGTCCGGACGACGTGTCCGAGCCTCAGGCGTGGCGGGTCGTCGCCACCTCGGGCGGCGCGCCCTGTACGTCCCCGGCCGCCGCCGACTCCGACGTGCCCATCGACGACCGCCTGGTGCTGACGACGACCGGGCGGCTCCTGGACGCCTCCGACCGGCGGGTGCTGGAGGCGTTCGCGGCCGAGGCCGCCATCGCCCTGCGCCAGGAGCGGCTGCGCGAGGAGGCCGAGCAGGCCAGGCCCCTGGCCGAGGCGGACCGGATGCGCACGGCGCTGCTCGCCGCGGTCAGCCACGACCTGCGGACCCCGCTCGCCTCGGCCAAGGCCGCCGTGGAGAGCCTGTCGAGCACGGACGTGCAGTGGAGCGAGGCCGACCGCAAGGAGCTGCTGGCGACCGCCGACGAATCGCTGGCCAAGCTCGACCGGCTGGTGGCGAACCTGCTGGACATGAGCCGCCTGCAGGCCGGCGTGCTCGGGCTCACCCTGCAGCCGACCGCGATCGAGGACGTCGTGCCGCGCTCCGTCGACGACCTCGGCCCGCTCAGGGACCGCGTCGAGGGCGACATCTCCCCCGACCTTCCCGAGGTCGTCGCCGACCCCGCGCTCCTGGAGCGGATCCTGGTCAACGTGATGACCAACGCGGTGCGCTACAGCCCCGCGGGCGCCAAGGTCCTGGTCACGGCGAGCTGGCACGGCGAGCACGTGGAGATCCGCGTGATCGACCGCGGCCCGGGCATCCCCCGGGAGGCCTACGACCAGATCTTCATGCCGTTCCAGCGCCTCGGCGACCGCGACAACCACAGCGGCGTCGGACTCGGCCTCGCGCTCTCCAGGGGGCTGGCCGAGGCGATGGGCGGCGCGCTCGAGCCCGAGGAAACCCCAGGAGGAGGTCTCACCATGATCATAAAGCTGGCCATCCACACCCGTGAGCGGGCCCTTCCCCCCGAGGAGACCGAGTGACCCGCGTCCTGGTCGTCGACGACGAACCGCAGATCCTGCGGGCGCTGCGCATCAACCTCGTGGCCCGGCACTTCGAGGTCGCCCTCGCCGAGGACGGCGGCTCCGCCCTGCGGGAGGCGGCCGACTGGCACCCCGATCTCGTGCTGCTCGACCTCGGGCTGCCCGACATCGACGGCGTGGACGTCATCCACGGGCTGCGCGGCTGGAGCACGACGCCGATCATCGTACTGTCCGGCCGCGCCGGGAACCAGGACAAGATCGAGGCGCTGGACGCGGGCGCCGACGACTACGTCACCAAGCCGTTCCACATCGACGAGCTGCTCGCCCGCATCCGCGCGGTGACGCGCCGCACCTCGGCGCAGGAGGCGGAGCCGGCGCGGGTCCGGATCGGCGAGCACACCGTGGACCTGGCCCGCAAGACCGTCTCCAGCGGCGTGCGGCTGACCCCCACCGAGTGGCACATCCTGGAACTGCTGCTGCGCAACCCCGGCAAGCTGGTCAGCCAGCGCCAGTTGCTCGCCGAGGTGTGGGGCGGCGCCTACGTCAAGGAGACCCACTACCTGCGCCAGTACATGGCCCAGATCCGCCGCAAACTCGAACCCGACCCCGCCCGCCCGGCCCACCTCCTCACCGAACCCGGCATGGGCTACCGCTTCACTCCTTGAGCCGCCGGAGGTAGTCGTCGCGGAGCTTGTGGCGCGACAGCTTGCCCGTGGGGGTCCGCGGGAGTTCGTCGCGGTATTCGATCTCGCGGGGGTGCTTGAAGCGGGCGATGCGGGGGGCGCAGTGGGACAGCAGGTCGGCGGTGAGGCCGGGGCCGGCGGGCGTGCCGGGCACGGGCTGGACCAGGGCGACGACCCTCTGCCCCCACTCCTCGTCCGGGACGCCGATCACGGCGACGTCGGCCACGGCCGGGTGCTCCAGGAGGGCCGCCTCGATCTCGGCCGGGTAGATGTTCACCCCGCCCGAGATGATCAGGTCGGTGCGGCGGTCGCACAGGAAAAGGTAGCCGTCCTCGTCCAGATAGCCGATGTCGCCCGGCGCGTACCATTCGCCCCGCTTGCTGGCGGCCGTCTTGCCCGGGTCCTTGCGGTACTCGAAGGTGGTCATGGGCGACTTGACGTAGACCGTGCCGGCCTCGCCGGGCGGGAGCTCGCCACCGTCCTCGTCGAGGATCCTCGCCTCGAAACCGGGGGCCGGCCGGCCGACGGTGCCGGGACGGGCCAGCCAGTCGAGGGGCTTGACGGAGAAGGCGATCGCCGCCTCGGTGGAGCCGTAGTACTCGTACAGCACCGGCCCCCACCACTCCATGATCCCCTTCTTGACGGCGACCGGGCAGGCGGCGCCGGTGTGCATCACCTGCCGGAGGGAGGACACGTCGTACCGCCGCCTGACCTCCTCGGGGAGCCGCAGCATCCGGTGGAACATCGTGGGGACCATCATCGAGTTGGTCACCTGGTGCCGCTCGATCAGTTCGAGGATGTTCACCGGGTCGAACCTCGGGGTGATCACGACGGTGTGGCCGAGGTGGAACGCGATCGCGACGTGCGCGCACGGCGCCGAGTGGTACAGCGGTGAGGTGACCAGGTGGACGGCGTCCCCGGGCCGCAGGTCGCACACCTCGCCGACGAACCACCTGCTGGCCGGGACGACGTCCTCGGGCGCGGCGTCCGGCAGGCGCCGCTGCACGCCTTTCGGGAAGCCGGTGGTGCCGGAGGTGTACCACATGACCGATCCGTAGGAGCGGTCGCCGGGCAGGGCGTCCGGCATCCCCGCGGCGAGGCCCGCGTACCCGGCCACCGCCGCCTCCGCCGGCACCTCCGCCGCCGCGCACGCCTCCTTCACGGTGCCGGGCAGCATGGCGTCCGTCTCGCCGTACACGACGACCTTGGCGTCGCAGTCGCCCAGGATGTACCCGATCTCGGCGGGGGTGAGATGCCAGTTGACCGGCACGTAGTACAGGCCGATCTGACCGGTGGCGAGCAGCATGACCACCGCGTCGAGCCCGTTGGGCAGGACGCCCGCGACCACGTCGCCCCGGACCAGCCCGCGTGCCCGCAGACCGTGGCACACCTGGTTCACCCGGGAGAGCAGTTCGCCGTACGTGGTGACGGACCCGTCGGTGTCGATCACGGCCCGCCGGCCGGGGTCGGCCTCGGCGATCCTGTAGAAACCGGGCAACTCGCTGATGTCCATGGGGCTCCTCGCGGACGACCGTTCAGACGAAACGCCCCCGGATCTGGAGGGATCGGGGCGTACGAATCACCCAACCCGTATCCGCCACTCGTACAGAACAAACCTCTGTACGGTCGCTCGGCGAGACAGATCACCCGGCGGCGGGGCGGTGGCGAGCGAAACGTCCAGCCGGGGTTGCGCGCCCCGCCTGGCGCGGCACGATGCGGATACGTGAGCGACACGAAATCTCTCAACGGCCGCACGTTCGTCATGGTGAGCTCGACGGCGAGCGAAGTGAACCACGAGGCGCCGACCCGGTTCGTCTACGAGGAGGCCGACGGCCTCGTCTGGGGCGGCTACACCGGCGACACCGTCACCCAGGGCCGCTTCGTCGGCACCCGGGACGGCGACGTCATCGACATCACGTACGTGCACGCGCTGAAGGCCGGCACCCGCGCCGGGGGCCGCAGCAGCAGCCGCATCGAACCGCTGCCCGACGGGCGGCTGCGCCTGGTGGAGGAGTTCCGCTTCGACGGCGACGACACCCTGCACGTCAGCGTCTGCGAAGAGGTCTCTGCTTGATTGCCGAGCTCCGCTCGGCGGGCGAGGGGCGCTCCTGGAGGCGGCGGCCTTCGTCGTCGTACGGGCTCGTCCCTCACCCTCCCTCCTCCTCAGACCACCGCCGCGCCCCTCGCGCGTCAGTCGTCGTCCTTGTGCATGTCGGCGCGGCCTTCGGCGGCGCCGACGAACCGCATCTTGCCGAGGGGGATGGTGGACGGGCCTTCAGGATCGATGCCGGAGGGCCTGCGGGGGCTCTGCTCGGGAGCGGGCGCCTTCCGCGGGTTCTGGCGGGGCTGCTGACGGCGGTCGGACGGGAGAACGTACGGCCGCCTGAGCACCTCGTCGAGGATGAAGACCGTCTCGGTCGCCTTGACGGCGGGGATGTTGGCCAGACGCTCGGTGACCAGGGTGTGCACGGCGGCGACGTCCGGCATCCTGACCTGGATCATCGCGTCGTGCTGGCCGGTGGTGATCGCGCAGTACTCCACCTCGGGCATCTGCGCGAGCTGGGCGCGGAACTGCTTCCACATCTGCTGCCGCACGGTGACGAAGAGGAGTGCGGTGATGCCGAGACCGGCTCGCACGTGGTCGACCTCGGCGGTGAACCTCTTGATCACCCCGTCGGCGCGCAGCGCGTCGAGCCTGGTGTAGGCGCTGGCCCGCGAGATGCCCACTCGTTCGGCCAGGGCCGCCACCGAGATCCGGGCGTTCTCCCGAAGGATCTCGAGCATCTTCATATGGATGGCGTCCATCTGGAGGCCGATGCCGATCCGTCCAGGGACCCCGGTCCCGGAGGGTGACGAGCTTGACATTTCGGTCATTGTGACGTTCCTAAACCTGATATACGTCTCGGCTTGCAGCCATGGGCTGGATCATTAGCGCACAATCCTGCGCGACACGGTAACAATCGTCTACTTCCCACGTGATACCGGAGGACATAGCATGGCGACCCGTTCACGGCGCCGCACCATAGGGCAGGCGAAGGCGGCACTGCTGCCGGTCCTGCTGACCGGTGCGCTCTCCCTCGCCGCCTGCTCCACTGGCGGTTCGTCCAGCACCGCCTCACCGAGCGGCGCGAGCAAGACCCTGGTGATGGACACGTCCTTCACTATCAAGACCGTGGACCCCGGCCGCACGTACGAGCCCACCGCTCTCATCGCCGAGAAGGCCCTCTACGATACCCTGCTCACCTTCAACGGCTCGGACCTGACCAAGCCGGTGCCGGCCCTCGCCGAGTCCTACGAGCTGAGCGTCGACGGTAAGAAGCTCACCCTGCAGCTCAAGCAGGGCGCGACCTTCGCCGACGGCTCGCCGGTGACCGCCGACGACGTGGTGTTCTCCCTCAACCGCGTCCGCGACATGAAGGGCACCCCCTCCTTCCTGCTCGACGGCGTCGAGGTCGCCAAGACCAACGACACGACGGTCACCCTGACCTCGAAGGTCGCCAACGCGGCGCTCCCGTACATCCTGCCCAACCCGGCGCTGGGCATCGTCAACTCCAAGGTCGTCAAGGCGAACGGCGGCAGCGCCGACGCCAATGACAAGGCCGAGCAGTTCCTCAACAAGACCTCGGCGGGCTCCGGGCCGTACACGCTGGAGTCCTTCAACGCCCAGACGCAGATCGTGCTGAAGAAGAACCCCAAGTACTGGGGGGCGACCAAGCCGACCTACGAGAAGGTCATCATCCGCAACGTCCCGGCGGCCACCCAGAAGCTGAACGTCCAGCGGAACGAGAGCCAGATCTCCCTGGACCTCAACGGTGACCAGGTCAAGGGCCTCCCCTCGACCCTGCAGACGATCAAGACCGCGTCCGCGAACGTGGTGTTCCTGTTCGCCAACCAGGACCCGGGCGTCAGCAAGGCCACCAGCAACCCCAAGATCGTCGAGGCCATCCGCAAGGGCATCGACTACAACGGTCTGGTGGAGCTCGCCGGTGAGGGTTCGGTCGCGTCGCCGGGCGTGATCCCGTCGATGTTCCTCGGCGCCCTGCCCCAGGACCAGGCCGTCAAGCGTGACGTCGAGGCCGCCAAGGCCGCCGTCGCGGCGAGCGGCGAGAAGAATCCGACGGTGAAGCTGGAGTACCCGAGCGACCTCACCCTGCAGGGCCTGGTGTTCCAGCCGTTCGCCGAGCGGATCCAGGCCAACCTCAAGGAGGTCGGCATCAACGTCGAGCTCGTCCCCGCCCCGGTGGCGACCGCGCTGGAGAACTACCGCAAGGGCAAGGAGGAGATCGGCCTGTGGTACTGGGGCCCGGACTACCCGGACCCGAGCGACTACCTGGCCTTCCTCCCCGGCAAGACGGTCGGCCTGCGCGCCGGCTGGAAGGCCGGAGCCGACAAGGATCTCGAGTCGACCGGCGAGAAGGCCGCGGCCGCGATCGGCGACGACGCGCGCACGCAGCTGTACGCCGACATCCAGACGAAGCTGAACGCCTCCAGCCCGTTCATCCCGCTGCTCCAGCCCAGCCAGAACGTGGTGGCGGCGGCCTCCGTCACCGGCATCGCGTTCAACCCGGTGTGGTCCATCGATGTCGCAACCCTCGGCGTCAAGTGACAGCCCGGCGGGCGGTGCGGCCTCCGGCCGTGCCGCCCGCCGCGGCGGCACCCGGCACCCGCTGGCGAAGTTCCTGCTCCGCAGGATCGCCGTCGCGCTGCTGCTGGGCCTCGGTATCACCCTCGTGACGTTCATCCTGACCAACCTCGTGCCGGGCGACCCGGTCACGGCCAACCTCGGTCAGGCGGCGCTCGGCGATCCCACGATCGTCGCGCAGTTCCGCGCCCAGCACGGACTCGACAAGCCGCTCCCCGCGCAGTACCTCACCTACCTCGGTGGTCTGCTGCACGGAGACCTCGGGATCAGCCAGCAGAGTCACCGTGCCGTCCTGGACGACATGGCGGAGTTCGTTCCCTCCACGATCGAGCTGGCCGGCGCGGCCATCGTCATCTCGCTGATCCTCGGCGTCGCCTTCGGCGTCATCAGCGCGCTGCGCCGTGACCGGCTGTCGGACCAGGCCCTGCGGGTGCTCAGCCTGGTCGGCATCTCGGTTCCGACGTTCTGGCTGGCCCTGGTGGCGTTCTACGTCTTCTTCTTCCGCCTGCAGATCACCCCGGGCAGCGGCCGCGTCGCTCCCGACATGTCCGCCCCGCCGGCCGTCACCGGTCTCTACACCGTGGACGCCGCGATCGCCGGCCAGTGGGACGTGTTCTCCTCCGCCGTGGGGCACCTGATCACGCCCGCGCTGGTGCTGGCCCTCTACACGATCGGCCTGCTCACCCGCTTCACCCGCTCGGCGGTGCTGGAGGTGCTCGGGCAGGACTACGTGCGCGCGGCGCGGGCCAAGGGGCTGCCCGGACGGACGATCCTGTTCCGGTACGTGCTGCGGTCGGCGCTGGTGCCGATCATCACGGTGGCCGGTCTGGCGTTCGGCAGCCTGCTGTCGGGCACCGTGCTCGTCGAGTCGGTCTTCGCCCGGCCGGGCATCGGCCAGTACGCCTACAAGAGCGCCACGACCCTCGACCTGCCCGCGGTCATGGGCGTCGGCCTGGTGGTGGGCGCCGTGTACGTTCTGATCAACCTGGTGGTCGACATCCTGTACGGCGTGATCGACCCGAGAGTGAGGCTCGCGTGAGGATCCTCTCGCGACTCCCCGAGGCGTGGCGCCAGCCGCTCGCCGTGGTCGGCTGCGTGGTGGCCGCGGCGTGGCTGGTGGTCGCGGTGGCGGCTCCGCTGCTCGCCCCGCACGACCCGCTGGCCCAGGACCTCCCGCGCCTGGCCTCCCCCGGCCCCGGCCACTGGCTGGGCACCGACCAGCTCGGCCGCGACATCCTTTCGCGGATCATGTACGGCGCCCGCGTGTCGATCCCGCTGACGCTGCTGCTGGTCGTGCTGTCCCTGCTGGTCGGCGGCATCCTCGGCGCGTGCGCCGGATACTTCGGCCGCTGGATCGGCGAGGGGATCATGCGGCTGGCCGACCTGGTCTTCGCGTTCCCCACCGTGATCCTGGCGATGGTCGTGGCCGCCGCGCTCGGCGCGAGCCTGACCAACGCGGTGCTGGCCGTCCTGGTGGTGGCCTGGCCCGCGTACGCCCGCGTGACGCGCGGCCTGGTGCTCGGCATGCGCGAGCGGGAGTTCGTGCTCAGCGGACGGTTGCTCGGCTTCTCCGCCTGGCGGTCGCTGCGGGTCGACGTCCTTCCCAACGTCACCGGCCCGGTGCTGGTGCTCGCCACGCTGGACATCGGCACGGCGCTGCTGCTGCTGTCGGGCCTGTCCTTCCTCGGGCTCGGCGCCAAGCCGCCGTCCCCGGAGTGGGGGGCGATGGTGGCCTCCGGCGTGGAGGTCTTCGACAGCTGGTGGGTCGCGACCTTCCCCGGCCTCGCCATCCTGACCGTGGTGCTCGCCTTCAACTTCCTCGGCGACACCCTGCGCGACGCCCTCGACCCCCGTACGGCCCGCGCCATCAAGGAGCGTGCGCTATGACCGCGAGCGACCCTGCGAAGACCGCGGAGGCCCCCGCGACGACCACCGGCGAGGCCGCGGAGCCGGCCGAAGCCTCGGCGACGACGGTCAGTGAGGTCTCGGAGCGCGCGAGCGGCGCCGCCGGCACGGTGGCGGCTCCGGTGCTGAGCGTCGAGGGCCTGAAGGTCTCCATCGGCGCGCACGACATCCTGCACGGCGTCGACATCACCCTGATGCCCGGCCGGGTGCACGGCCTGGCGGGCGAGAGCGGCTCGGGCAAGACCATGACCGGGCTCGCGACGCTCGGCCTGCTCCCCCACGGCGCCCGTACGTCGGGCCGGATCCTCCTCGAGGGGCGGAACCTCCTCGACCTCCCCCAGCGCGAGCTGAACAAGGTCAGGGGACGCGAGGTGGCGATGGTCTTCCAGGACCCGGCCACCAGCCTGCACCCCATGCTGTCGATCGGCCGCCAGCTCACCGAGCACATGCGCCACCACCTCGGCCTCGGCAAGGCCGAGGCGCGGGCGCGGGCGATCGAGCTGCTCGGGCAGGTACGCATCCCCGGAGCCGCGGCGGCCGTCGACCGGTACCCGCACCAGTTCTCCGGCGGCATGCGCCAGCGCATCGCCATCGCGGTGGCGCTGGCGTGCGGCCCGAAGGTACTGATCGCCGACGAGCCCACCACGGCCCTGGACGTGACCGTGCAGGCCGGTGTGCTGCGGCTGCTCAGGAGCCTCTGTGACGACCTCGGCCTTGCCGTGCTGCTGGTCACCCACGACCTCGGCGTCATGTCGGCCGTGGCCGACGAGGTCAGCGTCATGAAGGACGGGCTGGTGGTGGAGACGGGCCCGCGCGGCAAGGTGCTGCGCGATCCGGAGCACCCCTACACCCGCGCCCTGCTGGACGCCCTGCCCAAGGAGGGCTCGGCGACGGCCTCCACCGAGACCGGGGAAGCCGTCCAAGACGCCGAGACCGACAAGGCCGCCCCGGACGTCAAGACCGACACGACCGACGAGACGGTCGCGGACGTGAAAGCCGACGAGACCGACGAGGCCACGGCGGACGCCGAGACCGACGAGGCCGTCGCGGACGCCGAGATCGACAAGACCGCCCCGGACGCCGAGACCGACACGACCGACGAGGTCGCGGCGGACGCGGCGGAGGGCGCCGGCGCCGATGACACCACCGACTCACCGCCGAAGGAGGGCTCGTGAGCCTGCTGACCGTCGAGGACCTGGTCGTCGACCACCGCACGCCGGGCCGTCCGGCCGTACGGGCGGTGGCGGGGGCCAGCCTGGCCGTTGAGGCCGGCGAGGTGGTGGGCCTGGTCGGCGAGTCCGGCTGCGGCAAGTCGACGCTGGCCCGCGCGATCTGCGGCCTCGCCCCCACCAGCGGCGGGAAGATCGCGTTCGAGGGCGGCAACGTGACCCGGCTGGGCCTGCGCCGCCGGGACGCGGGACTGATGAAGATCCAGATGGTCTTCCAGGACCCGTACGCCTCCCTCAACCCCCGCCGCCGGATCGGCGCGCAGATCGCCGACGGCCTGGAGACCGCCCGCGACCGCGAGACGACGCCCGGCGGCATGCTGGAGCGGGTGGGCCTGCCCGGCGCGATGGCCGAGCGGTACCCGCACGAGTTCTCCGGCGGGCAGCGCCAGCGCATCGCGATCGCGCGGGCGCTGGCCGCGCGGCCGTCGCTGCTGATCGGCGACGAGCCGATCTCCGCGCTGGACGCCTCCGCGCAGGCGCAGGTGGCGACCCTCATGCGCAACCTCGCCGTGGAGTCGGGCGCGGGACTGCTGTTCATCAGCCACGACCTGTCCGTCGTGCGGCTGATCGCCGACCGCATCGCCGTGATGTACCTGGGCAAGATCGTGGAGACCGGGCCCACCGCCGAGGTCTGGGAGAACCCGCGCCACCCGTACACCCAGGCGCTGCTGCGGGCGATCCCGGAGCCGGACGGGCTCGGCACGCTGCCCGCCGAGCTGCCCGGTGACGTCCCCGACCCCGCCGACCCCCCGCAGGGGTGCCGTTTCCACCCGCGCTGCCCCATGGCCATGGACGTCTGCGCCGAGAAGGAGCCCGCCCCCGGGCCGGTGTCCTGCTGGCTACACCAGCAGCCATGACCGGGGAGGTCCTGGCAGCCGTCCTCGATGGGATGGCCGCGGCGAGGCTCGACGCGCTGATACTGCGTCCGTCCCTGGGCCTGCGATATGTCGTGGGCCACGACACCTCGGGGTTCCTGGTCCTGGTCCCCGGTCTGCCGCCGGTGTTCGCCGCCGACGCCGCCGAGGCGGCCGCGCTGGTGCCGCCGGGGGCGGGTCGGGTCGGCGTGGACACCGAGATGCGGGTGCACGAGCTGTTCGCGCTGGGCGTGGAGGCGGACCTGGTGCTGGCGTCCCGCGTGCTGGACCCGCTGCGGATCCGCAAGCGGCCGGAGGAGCTCGCCGCCATCGAGCGGGCCGCGACCGCCGCCGACCGGGTCTTCCGCGCGGCGGCCAGGATGTCCTGGTTCGGCGCGGCGGAGTCGGACATGGCCGTGCGGCTGGCCAGCATGCCGTGGACGGGCGAGCAGGTCTCGGTCGTGGTGGCGGCCGGGGAGAACACCGCGCGTCCCGAGCACAAGCCGGGCCCGAGGGTCATCAACCCCGGCGACGCGGTCACCATCCAGGTGACCGCGCAGCACGACGGCTACCACGCGCACGCCAGCCGGGCGTTCGTCGTGGCCGAGCCGCCCGAGGACTTCGACGCGCTGCACGCCGTGCTGCTCCTGGCCCGGGCGGCCGCCATCGAGGCCGTACGGCCGGGGGTGACGGCCGCCGAGGTCGACGCCGCCGCGTGGACCGTGCTCGACGAGAGCGGTTTCGGCCGCTACGCCGAGCGGGGCACCGGCCACGGCGTGGGCCTGGACCGCCGGGAGGCTCCGTGGCTGACCCCGGACGATCCCACGGTGCTCGCCCCGGGCATGACGGTGACGATCGCGCCCGCCATCCACGTTCCGGAGCTTTACGGTGCGCGGGTGGGAGATGTGGTGGAATGCACCGCGAACGGAGCCAGGACGCTGAACCAGGCCCCCCTCACGCTGCATGTCCTTGATCCATAGTTTCTGACACCTTGCCCTTTCACTGCTCCGACCTCGACAGACTCCGTTTTAAGGTGATCTACGAGGCGGACAGGGGGGCGCGGTGAGGCTCGGGCGCGACTGCTCCGTACGGGCTCGGCTGACGTTGGTCGCCGGCGCCGTCACGGCAGTGGCGTGCGCCTGCGTGAGCCTGCTCGTCCTCGCCGGCACCCGGAACGTGGCGTTGAACCAGCGGCTGCACGAGGTCCTGCTCGTCGACCTCAACGTCACCCGCCTGATCAGGCTGGGCGCTCTCCCGCGCCTGCTGCCCCCGCAGAAGGATGTGATCGTCCAGGTCCTCGACGAGCACGGCCGCGTCGTCTCCGCCACCCAGGAGGCCGCCGGCCGTGCGCCCGTCGTGAAGTTCGCACCGGCGGTGGGGCAGATCGAGATCCACAAGATCCTCTGCAACGTGCCGGTGCCCGGGTACCAGGACACGTGCATGCTGGTGACGGCGGCACGGGTGTACCGGCCCGAGGGCGACTGGTTCATCGAGGCGGCCGCCCCGGTCATCCCGTGGTACGTCGACCTCCGGCTGGTCGGGATGCTCCTCGGCGGCTCGGTGCTCCTGGTCGCGGCCACGGCCTTCGGCACCTACCGCATCGTCCGCCGGTCCCTGGCGCCCGTGGACACCGTGCGGCGGGAGCTCGCCGAGATCACCGCCTCCGACCTCAGCCGCCGCGTGACCCCGTCCCCGCACCACGACGAGATCGGCAACCTGGCCGAGACCGTGAACCAGACGCTGGACCGCCTGCAGGAGGCGGTGGAACGGCAGCGGCGCTTCGCCTCCGACGCGGGCCACGACCTGCGCAGCCCCATCACCGCCATGCGCACGCAGGTGGAGGAGGCGCTGATGCACCCCGAGGACACCGACTGGATCAAGATGTCCGAGGCGCAGCTGCTGAGCCTCGACCGCCTCCAGGCGATCGTGACCGACCTGCTGGTGATCGCGCGGCTCGACGCGGGCGCGAAGGTCAGCCGGGAGTACATCAACCTCGCCGAGCTGGTGCGCACCGAGGTCGGCCGTCGTTTCCGGGGCAAGCGCATCGTGCTCGACCTCCAGCCCGGCGTGGTGGTCTGCGGCGACCGGCTCCAGCTCGTCCGCCTGCTCACCAACCTGCTGGACAACGCCGAGCGGCACGCGACCTCGACGATCACGATCACGGCCCGGCGGGGGAACGACCACGCGGAGCTGGAGGTGATCGACGACGGTGAGGGCGTCGCGCCGGAGCACCGCGAGATCGTCTTCCAGCGCTTCACCCGCCTGCAGGAGGCGAGGGAGCGGGACAAGGCGGGCACCGGCCTCGGGCTGGCGATCGCCAGGGACGTCGCCGAGCAGCACGGCGGCACCCTCAGGATCGAGGACTCCCCGAAGGGCGCCCGGTTCGTCCTGCGGATGCCCCTCCTCGCCGTACGACGGCCGAGCTGATGCGGGCCCGGCGCGGACGGCGGCGGACATGGAGATGTGGCCTTTCCGCGCTATTGGATCGCCCGTACAATTGTCTTCCGGGCGATGCGATGGGAGTGCGCGATGACGGTCGCCAGGGATCACACTCCGGAAACGCGACACGACGGCGAGGCCGCCGCCCAGCGGGCCTACGAGACGGTGATCGAGCGCCTGTCGAAGGCCTCGGTCGACAAGCACTGGGAGCCGTACGTCGACATCCCGTGGGACGACCCGGAGTTCGCGGTCGTCCAGACCGATCCCCGGTGGGAGATGCCGCTGGTCGACGCCCTCGGGTCCCACCCTTGGTACCGGGCGCAGCCGCAGGAGGTCCGGGCCCGGATCGGCCTGTGGCGGGTGGCGACCGCGATGAAGATCGGCCTCCAGTTCGAGAACCTGCTGAAGCGGGGGCTGCTCAACTACGCCTACCGGCTCCCGAACGGCTCACCGGAGTTCCGGTACGTCTACCACGAGACCATCGAAGAGGGACATCACGGGATGATGTTCCAGGAGTTCGTCAACCGCACGAAGCTCCCCATCCGCGGCATGCCCCGGCACCTCAGCCTGATGGCCCAGGTCGTGCCGTGGATCCCGCTCATCTCCACCGAGCTGTTCTTCGTCTTCGTCCTCGGCGGCGAGGACCCCATCGACCACGTCCAGCGCCGGATGCTCAAGGAAGGCCGGGTGCGCCACCCGCTGGAGGAGGCGATCATCCGGATCCACGTGGCCGAGGAGGCCAGGCACATCTCGTTCGCCCGCCACTACCTGCGCCGCCGCGTGCCCGCCCTCCCCCGCGCCCGGCGCCTGGCCCTCTCGCTGATCGCCCCGGTCATCCTCGGCATCATGGCGAGGGTCATGCTGTCGCCGCCCGGCGCCATGATCAGGAGGTTCGCCATCCCCGAGGACGTCGTCCGCGAGGTGTACCTCGACAACCCCGAAACGGCCGCGCAGACCCGCGCCTCCCTCGCCAGGACCCGCGAACTCTGCACCGAGATCGGCCTGATCAACCCCCTGAGCCTCCGGATCTGGAAGACCATGGGCATCTGGCCCGCCCACGAGCCGGCCCAGTGAGCCACCCGTGTTCACTGCGAGGTCTCAACCGCCGCTCGGGTGAGACCACTCGCACCACTCCTTCGGCCGCCCCCTCAGGTCAGCAAGCCGAGCATGACGTGGAGCGCTTCATCGATCTCTTCCATCTCGGCCGGATCCAGTCGCCCCGCGAAATCCCCGAGCCGCGACGTGTCCACGGCCTTCAGCTGGTCCACGAGGACGCGTGTGGCCTTGCCGTTCAACTCGGATGACGTAAGCGCATCGGACTGCAGAAGTACGGCGAAGCGTTCGCCGCGCTGCTCATGGCCGACCGCGTCCATCGCTGTGCGCAAGCGGTATACATCACCACGCACAGTCTTCTCCCAGATCACGGCGAACGGCTTTTAGCTCTGCCAGTTCCTCGGGGTCGCCGGCCAGGTCCTGGGCCTCAAGCCGGGCCACCTCCATGCGGCGAAGGCGGCTGGCGATGAGAAGAGCTTCACGGACGACATCAGTGATGGATCTGCCGTCGGCGGTCAGTTCGGCCAGAGCTTTCTCTGTCCTCGCGTCGATCTGCACAGTGAGCACGCCCATATCTTCACTCTACGACCGGTCATCCCGCAGACCTTTCAGCGCATTGTGAAGTCATTCGAATGCTTACTGTGACCAGCCCGCGTCAGGCGGTGGGGCGGGACAGGTTCTCGGTGAGGAGGTCGATGAGCGGGGCGCGGCGGACGCAGTTGGCCAGGGCGAAGGAGTCGGCCAGGGCGGTCAGTCGCTCGTCGTCCAGGCCGCGGAACAGTTCGGCGTACTCGGGCAGCAGCGCCTGCGCGATCAGGATGTGCCGGACGAGGTCGTCGGTCTGGTAGCGGGCGCCCCAGGGGTAGGGGTTCCACGAGGGGGACTCGCTCTGCAGCAGCCGGTACAGCGGAGCCAGCGCCTCGGCGGTCTCCTCCATCGTCGAGCCCCACCGATCGGCGCCCAGCCGGCGCTTCTTGGCGATGAAGTCGCCGAAACGGGACAGGTAGTCCCCGGAGGGGTCGGCGTGCACCAGGCCCTGCAGGCCGACGTCCTTGTAGGTCCACAGCGACCAGCCCGCCCGGTGGGCGTCGAAGATCTCCAGCTGGTCGCGCAGGATCCGGTACCGCTGCCCGTCCACCCGGGCGTCCCCCGTGTAGACCGGGCCGAACTCCCCCACCCAGATCGGCGTGCCGGTCTCCCGCTGGAAGACCGTGCGCCGCTCGAAGGTGGCCTCCAGCTGGGCCCGGTCCACCCACTCCCCGCGCGTGTACCCGGGGTACGGCCCGCCGTGCGCGAAGCCGGCCAGGGCGTAGTCGTGGCAGACGAAGACGGTGTTCTCGTAGACCTCACGGAAGATCGAGAAATCGGTGGAGTAGGTGTTGCCGTCCAGGAACAGCACGTGCGAGGGGTCGACCGCGCGAAGCGCCTTCACCAGCCGGTCGTAGAACGGCCCCACGACCCGCCCGCCGACGTCGCCGGGCTCGTTGACCGGGTTGTAGCCCGCCACCCACCGGTGGTCCTTGTACCGGTCGGCCATGAACTCCCACAGGTGCACCACCCGGTCCTGGAAGTGCCGGTGCCGCCAGAAGGAGGCCACGTGGGTGGGATTGTCGGAGTGCCAGTGCTGGTTCTGCGCCCCCGGCACGGCGTGCAGGTCGATCACGCTGTAGATGCCGTGCGCGCCGAGCAGGCCGATCACCCGGTCCAGGTGCCGGAACCCGTCCTCGATGATCTCCATGGGCCGGTCGTCGGACTCGAAGTGATGGTAGTTCACCGGGATTCGGACGCAGTTGACCCCCATCTCCGCCAGCAGGGCCGCGTCCGGCTCCCCGAAGAAGGAGGTCAGCAGGCGGTCGAAGAACAGCTCCGCCCGCTCCTCCCCCAGGACCTCGCCGACCGCCTCCCGCATGGCGGACTCGTTGGCCGGGTAGCCGGTGATGAAGTTCTCCATGTTCATCCAGCCGCCCAGGCCCACGCCGCGCAGCCGCACCGGGCCGCCGGCCTCGTCCACCAGGCTCGATCCTGAAACCCGCAGCGTCATCGACACTCCTTCGAGGGAAGCCGCGCCGGCCCTGGGCGGGCCGGCGTCTTGGAAACGGGACGGACGGCGGGCTCAGCCCTTCGTCGCCCCTGCCGTCAGGCCGCCGATGAGCTGCCGCTCGGCGACGGAGTAGAACGCGAGGGCGGGCACCATCGCGAGCACGACGTAGGCGAGGATGCGCGCGGTGTCGGAGGAGTACTGGCCGTAGAACTGCTGGACGCCGAGCGGGATGGTCCACCAGTTGGGGTCGTTGAAGACGACCAGCGGCAGGAAGAAGTTGTTCCAGCTCGCCACGACCGCGAGCACCGACACGGTGGCGAGGGCGGGCCGGGCCATCGGCAGCAGGATGCGCAGGAAGAAGCCGAAGCTCGTGCAGCCGTCGATGGTCGCGGCCTCCTCGACCTCGCGGGGGATGGTCCGGAAGAACGACCGCAGGATGATGATCGTCATCGGCAGGCCGAACGCCGCCTGCGGCAGGATCACCCCGAGCGGGTTGTCCAGCAGCCCGAGCATGCGCAGCAGGACGAACAGCGGCAGGATGGCCACGGTGAACGGGAACATCAGTCCCATCGTGAACAGCGTGAACAGGAATTCCCTGCCCCGGAAGGCGAAGCGCGCGAACACGAACGCCGCCATCGCCGACAGGCCGACCACGATGAGCGTCGTGGCGAGCGCGATCAGGACGCTGTTCAACAGCTGCCGCCAGAACGACCCCGAGGAGAGCGGGACGGTGTAGTTCTCCGGGACCCACGGCGAGGGCGGGCCGAACGGGTTGGTCGACAGCTGGCTGGTGTCCTTGAACCCGCCCACCAGCGCGAACAGCAGCGGCACGATCACGAACGCGGCGATGACGATCACGACGGTGTGCAGGGCCAGGGACCTCGCCCAGGAGCGCCGGGCACGCGGGCGGACGTGGCCGGCCGTACGAGCGGGCGCGCTCATCGCTGGTCTCCCATGGAAGTGATCGCTCCTTGAGTGTCGCGGCGCAGGACGAACCGCTGGTAGCCGAGCGCGAAGACCATGCTGATGAGGAACATGACCACGCTGATCGCGCTGCCGTAGCCGAGCTGGGACCGCTTGAAACCGAACTGGAACATGGTGACGGCCATGGTCTCGGAGGAGTGGATGGGGCCGCCGGCGGTCAGCACCCACACCAGGTCGAACAATTGGATCGCCCCGATGACCGACAGGAAGACGCTGATGCGGATCGTCGGCCCGAGCAGCGGCAGCGTGACGTACCGGAACTGCTGCCAGCTGCCGGCGCCGTCGATCGCGGCGGCCTCGCCGAGTTCCTTCGGGATCCCCTGCCGCCCGGCCAGGTAGAGGATCATGTGGAAGCCGAAGTACTTCCACGTCATCACGAGGAACAGCGACATCATGACCGTGTCCGGGTCGGCGAGCCAGGTCGACTGCAGCGACGAGAGCCCGGCCGCGGAGAGGATCTGGTTGGCCAGCCCCTCGTCCGGCGAGAGGATCATGCCGAACAGGACGCCGGTGATCACCTCGGACAGCACGTACGGCGCGAAGAAGAGCAGCCGGTAGAACGCCCGCCCGCGCATCTTCTGGTTCAGAAGCATCGCCAGGGCCAGCGACAGCGGCAGCTGGATCACCAGTGACAGCACGATGAGCAGGGCGCCGTGCCGCAGGTCTCCGATGAAGACCTCGTCGGCGAACATGCGGGTGAAGTTGTCCAGCCCGACGAAGTCCGTCGGCAGGCCGCCGAGGCCGTTCCACTTGAACAGGCTCGTGTACGCCGCGACGGCGATCGGCGCCAGCACCAGCAGCCCGAACAGCACCAGCGCCGGCAGGACGAACAGCGTGATCGTGACCAGGGTCCCGAACCTGCGGCGGCGCGCGGACGGCGCGACCGGCCGCCCGGTTCTTCGCGGCGGCCCCGCCACCGCCCGCGGTGGTGCATCCGTCAGCGCCGGACGTGTCATCTCGCTCCACTCCCGCCCGCGGGCCCGGACGTCCGTCCGTCCCGTTCCTCATGACCGCGCGCGGTCCCCGCCGCCTGCCCGGCGGGGACCCTCCGGGGCGCGTCCCTATTCGTTCTTGGCCGTCTCGGTGATGGCCTGGGTGACCTGCTCGGGGCTCTTGGAGCCGGCGATGAGCGCGGCCACGCTGTCGTTGACCTCCTGGCCCACGGCCGGCGGGTAGGCCTGGTCGAGGTAGAGCTGGAACCCGCTGGCGCCCGCGAGGGCCTTGGCCACCACGGCCAGGTTCGGGTCCTTGACGGCGTCCTCCTCGCCCTTGAGCACCGGCAGGACGGCCCCGGTCTCCACGGCCTGGCGGTGCACCTCCTTGCTGGAGATGAACTTCAGGAAGTCGACCGCCTCCTTGGGCGCGCCGGCCCCGATCGCGTACCCTCCGCCGCCGCCGAAGACGTCACCGGCCGAGCCCTTGCCGCCCTCCACCGTGGGGAAGGGGAAGAAGCCGAGGTCCTTGCCGATGCCCTTGCCGGCGTCCTTCTCGACGGTGGGCGCCCACTGGCCCATCAGCTCGATGGCCGCCTTGCCGTTGCCCATGGTCGCCGCCTGGCCGTCGGGGGTGGAGTAGGCGGCGCCGAGGAAGCCCTTCTGGAACGGCTGCAGGTCGACGAGCTCCTTCAGGTGGGCGCCGGCGGCGACGAAGCCGGGCTTGGTGAAGTCGTGGTCGACGGCGGCCTGCTTGAGCGCGTCCAGGCCGGCGACCCGCATGGCGAGGTAGGCCCAGTAGTAGTGCCCGGGCCACTTCTCCTTGCCGGCCAGGGCGATCGGCGTGATGCCCGCCGCCTTGAGCTTCTTGACGACGTCGAGGAACTCGGCCCAGGTCGTCGGGGGCGTGGTGACTCCGGCCTTGGCGAACAGCGCCTTGTTGTACCAGAACCCCACCATGCCGATGTCGGTGGGGATCCCGTAGGTCTTGGCGTCGAACTGGTAGGCCTGGAGGGCGGCCGTGGTGAAGTCGGCGATCCAGGTCGCGGCCTCGGAGGAGAGATCCTTGACCAGTCCGGCGTCGACCTGCTGTTTCAGCACGCCGCCGCCCCAGGTGGTGTAGATGTCGGGCGTCTTGCCCGACTGGGTGGCGGTAGCGATCTTCGCCTTGAAGGCCTCGTTCTCGATCGGGACGTTCTTGATCGTCACGTTCGGGTGCGCGGCCTGGTACTCCTTGACCTTCTGCGCCCAGAACGACTTCAGCGGCTCGGTGGTGGAGATGTTCCACCACTCCACGGTGACCTTCCCGCCGGAGGAGGCCGGCCCGCCCGCCGTACCGCCGGCGCCTCCCTGGCCGCCGCACGCCGCCAGCACCAACGTGCTCACCGCCAGCGCCACCACACCTCGCCGACTCAACGACATCTCCGTGGTTCCTTCCTCATCTGACGGATCGCTCCGGAAGCGCGCCGGGTTTCTTGAAAGTTTCTTTTGAACCCCCGAATATTTCGTGACCCGGAGAGTACGTAAAGTGCTCGTAACCCGTCAATAGCCGCAGAGAGACTGATTGGGCGAGCCCAGGACAGCACCCGTCGCGCCATGGACGGCGGCGGCACCTCAGGCTCGAGGGAGAGATCCCGAAAGCTTTCGGATAAACTCCGTGGCATGTCAGCGAAGAGACGGGTCACCATCGCCCTGATCGCGGAGGAGGCCGGGGTCTCCGTCCCCACGGTCTCCAAGGTCGTCAACGGCCGTCCGGAGGTCGCCCCGGAGACGCGCCGCCGCGTCGAGCGCCTGCTCCACCAGCATGGATACAAGCGGCGCACCGGGCAGAGCGACGGCCCGGTGGGCCTGGTCGACCTCGTCTTCGCCGAGATCGAGAGCCCGTGGGCCATGGAGATCATCCGGGGCGCGGAGACCGCCGCGCGCGAGGCGGAGGCCGGCGTGGTCGTCTCGGTCCTCCACACCCACTCCGGCCCCGGCCGCGACTGGCTCGACCGCATCGCCGCGCGGCGGACCGACGGCGTCGTCCTGGTCGCCTCGCGGCTCACCCGGCGCCAGCACGGCCAGCTCCTGGCCCGTTCCATCCCGTTCGTCATCGTCGACCCCGAGGGCGAGCCGGCACCCGACGTCGCCTCGGTCGGCGCCACCAACTGGCACGGCGGCCTCGCCGCCACCCGCCACCTGCTGGAGCTCGGGCACCGCCGCATCGGCATGATCGGCGGGCCGCCCGAGATGCTGTGCAGCCGCGCCCGCATCGACGGCTACCGCGCGGCCCTGGAGACCGCCGGGGTCCCGGTCGACCCCGAGCTCATCCGGCACGGCGACTTCCTTGTCGACTCCGGCTACGTGCACGGCAAGGCGTTCCTGGAGCTCCCCGACCCGCCGACCGCCATCTTCGCGGGCAGCGACATGCAGGCGTTCGGTGTGTTCGAGGCGGCCCGGCGCGCGGGGCTGCGCGTCCCGGACGACCTCAGCGTGGTCGGGTTCGACGACCTGCCGCTGGCCCGCTCGGCGTGGCCGCCGCTGACGACGGTGCGGCAGCCGCTGGAGGAGATGGCCGCCCTCGCCACGCGCATGGCCCTGGAGATCTCGCGCGGCGATACGCTCGAGACCCGCAGGGTCGAGCTGGCCACCGACCTGCTGGTCAGGGACAGCACGGCTCCCCCGGCCCCGCGGCGGGCTTGACGAAACCTTTCACCAGCCTCCGGGCGTCCTGACAGAGGGAGCCGGGAGGTCTTGACGCACGCGGCGAACCCACCTAGGTTTCAGGGCACGAAAAGTCTCGTCAATCTTCTGAAACTTTCGGGAGGGTCCGGGTGCCCAGACGAGCGTACGTCTCCCTCGCCGCCGCGCTGGCCTTGGCGACGCCGGCCGCCGCGCACGCCTCGGCCGCACCGGCGGACGCTGCCGCCGAGGTGCCCCTGGAAAGCGCTTACACGACCCAGGAAAGCGCTTCCCCTCAGATCGTGGTGGACGGGCGCACCCGATACCAGCCGATCGACGGGTTCGGCTTCTCGCAGGCGTTCCAGCGGGCGGCGCTGCTGCACGGCGCCCGGGGCCTGTCCCCCGAGCACCAGAAGGAGATCCTCGACCTGCTGCTCAGCCGTACCAAGGGCGCGGGCCTGAGCATCCTGCGGCTCGGCGTCGGCTCCTCCTCCGACGACGTGTACGACCACATGCGCTCCATCGCGCCCGACGACCCCGGCGGGCCCGGCGCCGAACCCGCCTACCAGTGGGACGGCGACGACGGCGGCCAGGTGTGGCTCGCGCGGCAGGCCAAGGCCTACGGGGTGCGCCGGTTCTACGCCGACGCCTGGAGCGCCCCGGGCTACATGAAGGACAACGGCACCGACGCCGGCGGCGGCACCCTGTGCGGCCTGAGCGGCACGAACTGCGCGAGCGGGGACTGGCGGCGCGCCTACGCCGACTACCTGGTGCAGTACGCCAGGTTCTACGCCAAGGAGGGCATCAGGATCACCGACATCGGGTTCACCAACGAGCCCGACCTGACGGTGTCCTACGCCTCGATGCGCTTCACCCCGCAGCAGGCCGCCGAGTTCGTCAAGATCCTCGGCCCGGTCGCGGCGAAGGCCGGGCTCAAGCTCGCCTGCTGCGACGCGGCCGGCTGGGCCGTCCAGGAGTCCTTCACCAAGGCGATCGAGGCCGACCCAGAGGCCCGCGGATGGGTGACCACGCACACCGGCCATCCGTACGTCGACCCGGCCGACCACCCGCTGCCCACGCGGCGGAACACCTGGATGTCGGAGTGGTCGCCCAACGGCACCACCTGGAACGAGAGCTGGGACGACGGCAGCGGGTACGACGGCCTCGCCGTGGCGTCCGCGATCCACCAGGCGCTGACCGGCGCGGGGGTCAGCGGGTACGTGTACTGGTTCGGCACGTCGCTCGGCGCCACGCGCGGCCTCATCCAGCTCGACGGCGACGCCTACCACGTCTCCAAGCGCCTGTGGGCCCTCGCCGCCTACAGCCGCTTCATCCGGCCCGGCGCGGTCCGCGTCGGGGCGAGCGTCACCGGCGACGGGCTCAAGGTGTCGGCCTTCCGCAACGCCGGCGGCGGCACGGTGGTCGAGGTCATCAACACCGGAACCGAGGCCGTCACGGCCGACCTGGGCCTGGCGACCGGCGACGCGCGCCGCGCCACCGCCTACCTCACCGACTCCGCCCACTCGCTGGCCCCGGTGGACGCCGTCCACGGCAGAGGCTCACGCCTGCGGGCCGAGCTGGCCCCGCGCTCGCTGACCACCATCGTCCTGGGCGACCGGCGCGACGGCGCCGGCCCCGCCGGCGAGGAGGCCCCGTGATCCGGGTCGCGATCGTGGGGACGGGCGGCATCGCGGGCGCCTGCCACATGCCCGCCCTCGCCGGCGAGCGCCACCGGGCGGAGGTCGTCGCGGCGGTCGACGTCGACGGCGACCGCGTGAAGGCGTTCTGCGCCGAGCACGACATCCCCCAGGCCTACACCGATCTCGGTGAGATGCTCGCCCGCGAGCGTCCCGGCCTCGTGCACGTCTGCACCCCGCCGTACCTGCACGCCCGGCAGGTGGTGGAGTGCCTGCGGGCCGGGGCGTGGGTGTGGTGCGAGAAGCCGCTGTGCCTGTCACTGGCGGAACACGATCGGATCACGGCGGCGGAGAACGGCGCCTACGCCGCCGTGGTCTTCCAGCACCGCTTCGGCTCGGGCGCCCGCCACCTGCGCGCCCTCGCCGCCGGCGGCGAGCTCGGCCGTCCCATGGTCGCCCTGTGCGTGACGGCATGGTACCGCGACGCCGCCTACTACCAGGTGCCGTGGCGGGGCACCTGGGCCACCGAGGGCGGCGGCCCCACGATGGGGCACGGCATCCACCAGATGGACCTCATGCTGTCGGTCCTCGGCGAGTGGGAGGAGATTCGGGCCATGGCGCGCCGCGTCGACCGCCCCGTGGAGACCGAGGACGTCTCGCTGGCGTCGGTACGGTTCGCCAGCGGCGCCGTGGCGTCGGTGGTCAACAGCGTGCTGTCGCGCCGCGAGGAGAGCTACCTGCGCTTCGACTTCGCCGAGGCGACCGTCGAGCTGCGGCATCTGTACGGCTACCGCAACGCCGACTGGACGTGCACCCCCGCGCGGCCGTGGCGGCCCCCGGACGATGTGCCGAGCTCCCATGCCGCCCAGCTCGCCGCCCTGCTCGACTCCTACGAGCGCGGCGAGCGGCCCGCGCTCAGCGGGGCCGAGGCGCGGCGGACGCTGGAGTTCGTCACCGGGCTGTACGCCTCGGCGTTCACCGGCAGGCCGGTGCGGCGCTCCGAGATCACCCTGGACGACCCCTTCTACCACCGCCTGGACGGAGGCCTGACGCCGTGAGCGAGCCCACGGTCGAGGACACCGGGACCGAGCTGGTCGCCGGGGCGGGCGGCGTGGAGCTGATGCGCTACGTCTACCGGCCCGAGATGCCCGCCTTCGAGGCGCCCAAGCCGTACGCCCACCCGCTGCGCACCCTGCGGGGTGACGTGGTGACCGCCTACCGGCCGCACGACCACCGCTGGCACAAGGGCCTGCAGATGACGGCCTCCCACCTGTCGGGCCAGAACTTCTGGGGCGGCGGCAGCTACGTGCGCGAGCGGGCCGGGTACGTCGACCTGCCCAACGTCGGCACGATGCGGCACGAGGAGTTCACCTCCCCCGGCCGCGAGCGGCTCACCTGGCACACCCAGGCCGGGGAGCACTGGGTGGACGAGGTGCGCGAGCTGGCCGTGCACGACGTCGAGGACGACTCGTGGGCGCTGTCGATCTCCACCTCCATGACGAACGTGCGGGGCGAGCCGCTGCGGTTCGGCAGCCCGGCGACCGAGGGCAGGCCCATGGCCGGGTACAGCGGGCTGTTCTGGCGGGGCCCGCGGTGCTTCACCGACGGCCAGGTGATCGCCGAGGACGGCCGGGGCGGGCCGGAGATGATGGGCCGGACGGCCTCGTGGCTCGCCTACACCGGCCCCCACGACGAGGTCGACCGCGCCTCCACGCTGCTGTTCATGGCGGCGCCGGGCACGACGTGGTTCGTCCGCACGACGCCGTTCGCCGCGGTCAACCCCTCGCTGGCGTTCCACGAGGAGGTCGAACTGCCCGCGGGCGCGACATGGAGCCTCCGCTACCGGGTGGTGGTCGCCGACGGGGCCTGGGACCGCGACCGGCTGGAGGAGTACGTGCTCGCCCACCCGATGAGCGGCGAGGAGGGGGACCTGTGAGCTTCCCCGGCGGGGTCGGGGTCTCGGGGCTGCGCGTCTACGACTGGCCCGCGGCCGACGGCGTCTGCGGCGGCTCCCCGCACATGCACCTGCTGTGCTCGGAGGCGTACGTCGTGGTCGAGGGCAACGGCGCGGTGCAGACGCTGACGTGGGACGGGTACGCCGAGACGCCGCTGTGGCCGGGTGCCGTGGTCTGGTTCACCCCGGGGACGATCCACCGGCTGCTGAACGACGACGGGCGGCTGCGCATCGTGGTGATCATGCAGAACAGCGGCCTTCCCGAGGCCGGGGACGCGGTGTTCACCTTCCCGCCCGCCGTGCTCGCCGACCCCGACCGGTACGCCCGGGCGGCCGCGATCGACGGCGAGGAGGGGGCCAGGCGCCGCCGCGACCTGGCGATGGAGGGCTTCCTGGAGCTGCGCCGGGCGGGCCGCGACGCCCTGGCCGCCTTCCACCGGCAGGCCGTCGAGATCGTCTCGGGGAAGCTGGACGCGTTCGAGAAGCGGTGGCGCGAGGGGGCGCTGCGCACGGCCGAGGACACCGGCGCCCAGCTCCGCGCGCTCCGCCGGGGGGACCCGGCCCACCTCAGGCGGGCCCGCGTGGTCTCCGCCCCACCCGAACCCCGCCTCGGCATGTGCGGCCGCCTCGAGACCTATCCCCACGGTGAGTGACCTTCTCCTGGTGGTGAGGCGGGCCGCGACGGCACCGGACGGGCAGGCGGTCAGGGGCGGCGGGCGGTCGTCACGGCGGTGACGATGTCCTCCGTCCACACGCCGGACGGATTGGCCGCCTCCAGCGCCCGGGCCAGCGCCTCGACGAACTCCGGCAGCCGCTCCCCCAGCCGCGCGGGGGTGGAGTAGGAGTACGACAGCTGCAGGCCGATCACGCCCTCGACGTCACGCGGCGCCGTACGGCGGAAGGTGTGCGTGGACATGCGGCTGAAGACCGACTCGGCGAGCACCTCGTCGTGATGGCGCCCGGTCTGCTGGTACGACTCGCTGTTCGCCCGCCACTCCAGGCCGAACGCCTGCCGCACGGCGTGCACGACCGGCTCCCACGGCGGCTCGCCCGGGTCGCGGGTGGGGCCGACGAGCACGACGGCGCCGTCCGGCGGGAGCAGCACGTCGAGGTCGGCGAGCACCCGGGCGCGGTCCATCCAGTGGAACGAGCGGCCCATCAGGACGTGGTCGATCCGCCCGAGGCGCAGCGCCTTCAGGCGGGAGGAGTCGCCCTGGACCCACTGGACGTTGGGCGGGCCGAGGCGCGCCCCCTCCGAGAGCATGTCGCCGCTCGGGTCGACGGCCACGACCCGGCCGGCGTGGCGCGCCAGCGGGATGGCCAGGGTGCCGGGGCCGCAGCCCAGGTCGAGCACCCGGGAACGCCGGCCGAGGCCCAGCTCCCGGGCGATGTGGTCGATGACCTCGTCGCCGTACCCCTGGCGGTACCGGCTGTAGTGCGCCGCCGCGCCGTCGAACAGCAACCGGGATTCCACGCCGACAGCCTACGGCCACGGGCGGCACCAGCGGGACGCCTCCGGCGGCGGGGGAAAGGTAAGCCTTCCGTCCACGCGGACCCTTGGATACGGGGCGGCGTCCAAAGATGGGACCATGGCCGGGTCGGATGAAGACGAAGGAAAGGTCATTTCCCGGTGAGGCGACTCCTTACGGTCCTGCTGGCGGCCTGCGCGGCGCTGGCCGTGGCCGCCGGGCCCGCCCAGGCTCACAACGTGCTGACCGGCAGCGATCCGAAGGACGGCGCCCGGCTGGCCTCCGTCCCGAGCCGGGTGACGCTGACGTTCGACCAGCCGGTCCGGGCCGACTTCGCCCAGGTGGTGCTCACCGGGCCGGACGGGGTGGCCACCAAGGCCGAGGTGGAGGTCGCGGAGGAGAAGGTCATGGCGACGGTGCCGGGGGCGTCCCCGGCGGGCTCCTACCTCGTCGGGTACCAGATCGTCTCCAACGACGGCCACCCGGTGAGCGGACAGATCCGCTTCACCGTCGGCGACGCCCCCGCGCAGTCCCCGGCCGCGCAGCCCACGGGTTCGCCGTCCCCGGCGGCGCAGGCGCCTTCCGCCGGTCCGTCGTCGGCGGGTGCCCCCGGCGGGACCGTCGCGGTCTCGGCCGCCCCGCCCGCCTCGAGCGGGTCCTGGGTGTGGGGGCTGCTCCTGGTGGCGCTGCTGCTGTCCGGGCTCGGCATCTGGGTCGTCGCCCGCGGGCCGAAGGGGCAGGGCGCGTGACCTCCGTCGACCAGACCACCGCCTCCGGCGGCGGCACCGCACGCGGGACGGGCTCTCCCGGCCGGGCGGGGGCGCGGTGGCCTGCCGCGTGGACGGCCGGGGCGGGGGGACTGCTGGCGATGCTGGTGTCCACCTGGTGGACGCTCCCGCGGGCCGTGCCGGGGATCGCCTTCCCCGGGCCTGTCGTGGAGTACGGGCTGCCCACCGCCCGCCTGGTCCTCGATCTGTGCGCCCTCGCGGCCGTCGGGCTGAGCCTGCTGCCGAGGTTCCTCGGTTTCGACGACCCCGAGCGCACCGAGCCCGTCCTGTCCCGCGCGCGCCGCTGGGCCGTCCTCGCCGCGTTCGGATGGACGATCTCCGCGCTGGTGGCCATGCTGCTCAGCGCCGCCGAGGTCACCCCCGGCCGGATCCCCGACCCGGCGACGTACGTCGACCTCATCGGCTCGGGGCAGGGCCTGGTGATCAGCGCCGCCTGCGCCCTCGTCTACACGTTCTTCGGGCTGCTGGCGGTGCGCTTCGGCGAGAAGGTGCCCGCCGAGCTGCGCGTCGTGGTCGCCCTGTTCGGCCTGCTCCCCCTGCCGGTCAGCGGCCACGCCTCGAACTGGTACTGGCACGACATCAGCATGGTGTCGATGGAGCTGCACGTGATCGGCGCCTCGGCCTGGGTGGGCGGCCTGGTCGCCCTGGCCGTGCTGCTGACGCGCGACCGCGAGCTGCTGGCCCGCGCCCTGCCGAAGTTCTCGCGGCTGGCGACGGCGGCGCTGGTGGTGGTCTCGGTCTCGGGGCTGTTCAACGGCCTGGTGGAGCTGGCGCTCTCGCCGACGACGCAGCTTCCGGGGTCGCTGTTCACCACCCGCTACGGGCAGCTCGTCGTGGCCAAGACCGTCTTCGCGGGGCTGATCGCCCTGCTCGGGGCCAACATCCGCTGGCGCCTGCTGCCCGGTGTGGCGCGGCGGGAGGCGACGGCGTTCGCGGCCTGGGCGACGCTGGAGGTCGGGGTGATGGGCCTGGCGTACGGGGTGGCGGTGGCGCTGACCCGCTCGCCGGTCGCCTGACCGCCGCCGAGAACGGACGTGCCCCGGCCGGGAGTCTCCGGCCGGGGCACGTCGGTGACGAGCGGGGTTATGGTGTCGCGGGGGCGCCGAGCGGGAGGGCGTCCGGGCTGGGCGAACGGCCCGCGCGCCTGCGGCCGTACCACTCCACGCCGTACCAGGCCGCGCCGAGCAGGACGGCGCTCGCCGGGGCCGACAGCAGCATGAACGGCGGGGCCTCCAGCACCCGGTCCTGCAGCAGCAGCGCGCCGTACAGGCCGGCGGTGACCAGGACGGCGCCGAGCGCGGGCCGCAGGGCGGGCGGCCGCACCATGAAGGCCACGTCGACGCACACGGCGCCCGCGAGCAGGAAGAACGGGACGGCGGACGGCGGGAACGTGCCCACGACGAGCAGCGGCCAGATCAGGGCGCGGTAGCCGACGTAGACGCCCGCGGCGGCGGTGGCGGTCCACCTGCGGCCGACCAGCGCGCGCGCCGTGACGAGCACGATCATGGCGGCGACGCCGAACCACACCGGGTACACCCAGTCGGGGACGGGCAGCGAGAACTTCTCGACCATGCCGCGGTCGACGGGGCGGCCCATCTGGTTGGCGGCGAAGTCCAGCAGGGTCGGCTCCGCGTACGGCTTCCCCCGGTCCCAGGAGGCGAGCTCCAGCACGCCGTACTCCTGGTGCTCGCTGGGGAACAGGACGTTCTCCAGGAAGAAGATGAAGAACGCTCCGAGGACGATGTCGCGCCGCCCGCCCTTGGGCGCGTAAACGTACCAGCCCCGGATGACGCCGCTGATCATGAACGCCGTGCCGACGTACAGCAGCATGTGGGAGGGGCTCCACGAGGTGATGTCCACCCCGTTGATCCGGTGGTTGATCAGGTCGATCGGGATCGCGATCAGGAACGCGCCCGTGCCCCACTGGATCAGCCGTTGGGCGGCGCGGTCGACGCCGTACCCGGTGTAGGTGTGGACGATCGTCAACGCCACGACGATCGCGGTGCCCACGCTGTTGAGCAGGTGCGGCGGGGCGAGGTCGTCACGGAGCCACTTGAAGTGCCAGGACACGTCCCAGGACGCACCGAGAACCTTCAGGACAAAGGCCACGATCCACCCCGTGTACATCACCCGGAACAGGTCGGGCGGCGTCTGGCGGCCCGCCTCGCCCCGTGTCCAGTACGGGAGGGCCCACTCCACGGCCTGAGTGGCCCTGACCTTGATCGTTGCGCCTGCTTTCACGCGCAAATGATGCCGGGTCCTCGACATGCTCCGCAATCGGGGATGACCCGGAGATAACCCGCATCGATCTCCAGCCGGGTGTCTCAGGGATCTCTCAGCCGGGCGTAAGTAGGCTCTCGGCATGAGATTTGCGGGCAGGCGGCCGGTCGTCGTCGCGTTGATCGTCACGGCGCTCCTGGTGGCCGGCGCGGCGGCCTGGGTCCTGTGGCCGTCGTCCCCGCACGTCAAGGCCCTCGACCTGAAGATCCCCGTCGTCGACGGCCCGCGCGACGACCAGCACGTCACCCTGGACGCCACCTTCTTCCCGCCGGCCGGAGGCGGCAGGGCACCGGCCGTCCTGCTCGCCCACGGGTTCGGCGGCAGCAAGCGGTCGGTGCGCGACGAGGCCGAGCGCCTGGCGGGCGAGGGGTACGCCGTGCTCACCTGGTCGGCGCGGGGCTTCGGGGCCTCGACCGGGCAGATCGCGCTCAACTCCCCCGACTACGAGGTCAAGGACGTCCGGCAGCTGATCGACTGGGTGGCCCGGCGTCCCGAAGTGCTGCTCGACTCCCCCGGCGATCCCCGCCTCGGCCTCGCCGGCGGCTCCTACGGCGGCGCGATCACGCTGATGTCGGCCGCCTACGACGACCGGATCGACGCGATCGTCCCGCAGATCACCTGGTACGACCTGGCCGACGCCCTGTTCCCCGAGGCGAGCGGGCAGGGACCGGACAAGGGCGTCTTCAAGCGCATGTGGGCGGGGCTGTTCTTCAGCAGGGCCGTCGACTCCCCGCTCGCCCCGGGGGCCTCCGGCGGCCTCGCCGGCGCGTCGTCCGGCGGCGACCGGACCGGCGCGCCCGATCAGGGGGCCGCGGGTCGCCCCGGCGACGCCCCGAACGGGAACACCGGTCCGCCGCAGGACGTCCAGTGCGGGCGGTTCCTGCCGGAGATCTGCGCGATGTACCAGAAGGCCGCCGAGACCGGGCGCGCCACCGCCGGCACCGTCGACACGCTGCGACGGTCGAGCCCGATCTCCGTCCCCGGGAAGATCCGCGTGCCGGCCCTGCTCCTCCAGGGCAAGCGCGACTCGCTGTTCCCGCTCGCCCACGCCGACGCCAACGCCAGGGCGATCGCCGCGACCGGCGCCCCCGTGGAGGTCGCGTGGTTCGACGGCGGCCACGACGGCGGCGACGGCGAGATCGACTGGGTGGCCGACCGCACGATCGGCTGGTTCGACCACTGGCTGAAGAAGGACGGCACGCCCCTCGGCGACGCCTTCACCGTCACCCGCGACGGCGGCCGCGACCCCGGCACCCGCCGTCCCGTCCTCGTCCACGCCGGCACCGGCCGCTACCCCGGCCTGTCCGGGACCGCGCGGGCCCAGGTCGCCGTCGCCGGGCCGGACCAGCAGGTGGCCACCCCGCCCGGCGGCTCGCCCGCCTCGATCTCCTCGGTGCCGGGCATCGGCGGCCTGCTCGGGGCGACGGCGACGGCCGGGTTCTCGCTGGACATGCCGGGGCAGGCGGCCGCGTTCGAGTCCGCGCCGCTCACCGAGCCGTTGGAGATCACCGGCGCGCCCGCCGTGAAGGTCCGCGTGCACGGCACCGGTGAGGTCACGCTCTTCGCCAAGCTGTACGACGTGGGGGGCCAGCGGCCCGTGCTCCCCCAGGGCCTGGTGGCCCCGTTCCGCGTCACCGCGACCGAGACCGGCACCACCGCCACGGTCACGCTCCCGGTGATCGACCACCGGTTCGCGGTGGGGCACCGGCTGCGCGTCGTGGTGAGCACCACCGACATGGGGTACGCCGCGCCGGCCGCCCCGGCCGTGCACCGCGTCGGGCTGGCCTCGCCCACCCTCACCGTGCCCACCGACGTCTCGCTGCGGGCCGCCACGCCGGGCCTCCCCTCGTGGACCTGGGCGATGCCGCTGGCCGCGCTGGCCCTCGCCGCGGTCCTGCTGCTGCTCGGCCGCGCCCGCCGCTCCGAGGCGCCGGACACCGGCCTCGCCGAGGTCCCGCTGCAGATCACCGGCCTGACCAAGAAGTACGGCAACGGCGAGCTCGCGGTGGACGACCTGTCGTTCCGGGTCGAACAGGGCCAGGTGCTCGGCCTGCTCGGGCCGAACGGCGCGGGCAAGACGACCACGATGCGCATGATGATGGGCCTGATCCACCCGGACGCGGGCGAGATCCGCATCTTCGGGAACCGGGTCACCCCCGGCGCGCCGGTGCTGTCGCGGCTCGGCTCGTTCGTGGAGGGCCCCGGCTTCCTGCCCCACCTGTCCGGGCGGGAGAACCTCGAGCTCTACTGGCGGGCGACCGGGCGCCCGCGCGGCGACGCCCACATGGAGGAGGCGCTGGAGATCGCCGCCCTCGGGACGGCGCTCGACCGGGCGGTGCGCACCTACTCCCAGGGCATGCGCCAGCGCCTCGCCATCGCCCAGGCCATGCTCGGCCTGCCCGACCTGCTGGTGCTCGACGAGCCCGCCAACGGCCTCGACCCGCCGCAGATCGCCGAGATGCGCCGGGTCCTGATCCGGTACGCCGCCCGCGGGCGCACGGTGATCGTCTCCAGCCACCTGCTGGCCGAGGTGGAGCAGACCTGCGACCACGTGGTGGTGATGAACCGGGGCCGGCTGGTCGCCTCCGGGCCGGTCAGCGACCTGCTCGGCGGCGCGGCCCCGTCCGACGGCGCCAGGGGCCGCCTGGAGGACGTCTTCCTCGACCTGATCGGAGAGAACGCGTGAACGCCGTCCTGCGTCATCGGCGGCGTGGCGCCGCAGGCCTCGAGCCGATCGGAGAGAACGCATGAGCGCGGCGCCCGTGGAGAAGGCGGCGGGCCGGACGGGCGCGGCGTACGCGCCGGGGCGCACCCTGCCGCTGCGCGTGGAGATCGTGCGGCAGTTCAAGCGGCGCCGCACGCTGGTGATGTTCGGCCTGCTGCTCGCGCTGCCGTGGATCCTGGTCGCGGCGTTCTCGCTCGGCCCCGCGCCCGCGCAGAACTCCCTGCGGCTGTCGGACCTCGCGACCCAGGGCGGGCTGAACTTCGCGGCGTTCACCCTCTCGGTGTCGGCCACGCTGCTGCTGGTGGTGGCCGTGGCGCTGTTCTGCGGCGACACGGTGGCGAGCGAGGCGAACTGGTCGTCGCTGCGTTACCTGCTCGCGGCCCCCGTGCCCCGCGACCGGCTGCTGCGGCAGAAGCTCGTCGTCGCCCTCGGCTACTCCACGGCGGCGGTGGTGTCGCTGCCGCTGATGGCGCTGCTCGCCGGCACGGTCGCCTTCGGGTGGAACGACATCCGGCTGCCGGGCACCGGGGAGCTGGTCCCGGCGTCGGCGGTGCTGCCGAGGTTCGGCATCGTCATCGGGTACGCCCTGGTCAGCCAGCTGGTGGTCGCGGCCCTGGCGTTCCTGCTGTCGGTGAGCACCGACTCGCCGCTCGGCGCGGTGGGCGGGGCCGTGGGGCTGGTCATCGTGAGCAACATCCTGCAGGCCGTCGAGGCGCTCGGCGGGATCCGCGAGTTCCTGCCGACGTTCTGGAACGCGGCCTGGACCGACGCCCTCATGCCGGAGCTCGACTGGAGCGGCATGATCAAGGGGGCGTCCCTGTCGGTGACCTACGCCGCGATCCTCATCGCCCTCGCCTTCCGCCGCTTCCGCCGCAAGGACGTGGTGTCCTGAGTCACAGGAGGCCGGCGTCGCGGACCTTCATGGCGACGTGGACGCGGTTGTCGGTCCCGAGCTTGGCGAATATGCGGGTGATGTTGGCCTTCACCGTCGCGACGCTCATGTAGAGGGCCTGGGCGATCTCGGCGTTGGAGCTGCCCCTGGCCACCTCGATCGCGACCTCGCGCTCGCGTCCGGTGAGCCTGGCCAGCTCCCGCAGCGCCTCCGGGCGGCGCGGGTCCGCCCTGTCGGTGGCCGCGGCGATCACCTGGTGCATGACGCCCGGCGACAGCACCGGCTCGCCCCTGGCGACCGCGCGGACCGCCTCGATCATCTTGGGCGGCGGGGTGTCCTTCAGCAGGAAGCCGGCGGCGCCGAGCCGCAGCGCCCGCATCACCATGTCGTCGGCGTCGAAGGTGGTGAGGACCAGGACGCGGGGCGGGTCCGGCCGGGTCAGGAGCAGGTCGGTGGTGACCAGGCCGTCCTGGACCGGCATCCGGATGTCCATCAGGACGACGTCGGGCCGCAGGCCGGCGATCACCTCCATGGCCTGGCGTCCGTCCCCGGCCTCGCCGGCGATGTCGATGTCGGGCTCGCCCCCGAGGATGAGGCGCAGCCCGGTGCGCACCATCGGGTCGTCGTCCACGATGACCAGGCGGATCACGGTCTCAAGCCTCCCATGGCAGCCGGACGTCGAGGACGAAGCGGCCGTCCCGGACGGTGTGACTGATCGTCCCGCCGGCCATGCGGGTCCGCTCGGCCAGGCCGACCAGGCCCAGCCGCCCGCCGGGGCCCGCGGCCGTGCCGGACGGCACCGGGTTGCTCACCCGGATCCGCAGGCCCTGGCCCGGCCGTCCGCGCAGCTCGGCCGTCACCCGGCTGCCCGGGGCGTGCTTGCGCGCGTTGGTCAGGGCCTCCTGCACGATGCGGTAGGCGTGCCGGGCGGTCTGGGCCGGCAGCAGGTCCCGCCGCTGGACCGCGTCGTCCATCTCGACCCGCTGGCCGGCGGCGCGGACCTCCTCCAGCAGGGCCTCCACCTGGGCCAGGGCCGGCTGCGGCGCCTCCAGCCCGCCGTCGCGGCGGAGCGTGCCCAGCACGGCGCGCAGTTCGTTCATCGACTGGTGCGCGTTCTCCTGGATCGCCAGCGCGGTCGCCCGGGTCTCCTCCGGGGTGAGGTCGCCGCGGTAGGCCAGGCCGCCGGCGAGCATCGCCAGCAGGGAGATCCGGTGGGCGAGGACGTCGTGCATCTCCTGGGCGATCCTGACCCGCTCGGCCAGCCTGGCCCGCTCGATCCGCTGGAGCTGTTCGCGCTCCGCGGTCCGCGCCGCCTCGTTCCGGGAGGCGGCGAGGTCGCGCCAGGTGCGCAGATACAGGCCGAAGACGGTGAGCCCGCCGAGGACGGCCGTCCCGGTCACGAGGGTGACGACGGTGGGCTGGGTGACGCCGTTCCACGCCGACCGTCCCGCCAGGCACAGCCACCACAGCGCGGCCACCGGGACGATCTGGCGCCACCGGCGATGCGTGCACAGGGACACGTACGCGACCTGGGCGGGGCCGTTCGCCGTGTCGGAGAAGGCGGTGAGCAGGACGATGACCAGCGCCACCTGCCACGGCCACCGGCGCCGCCACCACATGACGACCAGCCCCGCCACGCCGAGCGCCACGTCGGCCAGCGCCGTCGTGAGCCGGTCGGGATAGTGGGCGACCATCCAGACCAGGGTGGCGCCGTAGAACAGCATCGTCGGCGCCGCGCACAGGTAGCGCAGCGCGGTGCCCGCCCGGTCCGGTTCCGGCGGCTCGTAGGTGCGGTCGTCCACACCGAACAGGGTATGGACCGCCGGGGCGGTCACCCCAGCGACCTGGGTCGATGTCCCTATGGACCTGGGTCGAGAAAGGGGACGGCGGAGCGCGCCCCCGGGCGGGCGGAGCCTCGACCCGCGTCCGATGACCGGCGGCCGCCCTGACCGGTGAACTGAAGAGGTGATCCAGTTCAACCGCGTCACCAAGACGTACAGAGGCGTGAAGGCGCTGGACGAGGTGTCCTTCACCGTCGGACCGGGCGGCGTCACCGGATTCCTCGGGCCCAACGGCGCCGGGAAGTCGACCGCCCTGCGCATCCTGGCCGGGCTCTCCCGCGCCACCTCGGGCACCGCCACCGTACTCGGCCGGCCGTACGCCGAGCTGGCCTGCCCCGGCCGTCAGGTGGGCACGCTGCTCGACGCCGGGGCCCAGCATCCGGGCCGCACGGGCCGGGAGATCCTGACCCTCGGCGCGATGACGCTCGGCCTGCCGGCGTCGCGGGTCGAGGAGGTCCTCGACCTGGTGGGGCTGTCGCGCGGGGAGGGCGGACGGCGGGTGGGCGGCTACTCCCTCGGCATGCGGCAGCGGCTCGGCATCGCGCACGCCCTTCTCGGCCGTCCCGGGGTCCTCATCCTGGACGAGCCCGCCAACGGGCTGGACCCGCAGGGGGTCCGCTGGATGCGGGAACTGCTGCGGGACCTGGCCGCCTCGGGATGCTCGGTGCTGCTGAGCTCGCACCAGTTGCACGAGGTCGAGCAGGTGGCCGACCAGATCGTGTTGATCGCCCGCGGCCGGGTGGTGGCCCGTGGCGGCATCGGCGAGCTCACCCGGGGCCGCAGCCTGGAGCAGGTCTTCCTCGAAGCGACCGCCGGAGCGGATCGGAGCGCGTCATGAACGGACCCCATCCGGGCGGTAGTCCTGGCACGGCGCGGCACGACGATCCGCCCCCGGCGGGGATCCCGTTCCGCCGGTTGCTGGCGGTCGAGACGCGCAAGCTGTTCGACACGCGCGGCAGCATGCTGATGACGGCGCTGCTGGTGGTGATGACGGTCGTGTTCGTCGCCGGCCGCGGGACCGTCGCGGGCCCCCGCCTGCACATGCTGACGGGGACCGCCGGGATCGGGTACGGCACCCTGCTCCCCGTGCTCGGCATCCTCACGGTGACCGGCGAGTGGGCGCACCGTACGGCGCTGGTCACCTTCGCGCTGGAACCGCGGAGGGTACGGGTGCTGGCGGCCAAGTGCGTGCCGCCGCTGGTCCTCGCCGTGGTCGCCTCCCTGTTCGCGGCCCTGGCCGGCGTGGCCGCGACGGCCGTCACCGCCCGCCTCCAGGGTGTCCCGGCCGTCTGGGACCTTCCGCCGCTCGCCCTGCTGGGCTGGACGGCGGGGAACGTCCTGGTGGTCGCGACGGGGCTCGCCATGGGCATGCTGCTGACGAACGCCCCGGCCGCGATCGTGATCTGCCTGTCGGTCCCGATGCTCGGCAGCCTCGTCGCCCGGCTGGGCGGAGTGGGCGAGGTGCTGGCGGGATGGCTCGACCTGGGGACGACCAGCGCGCCGCTCGCGGCGGGCACCATGACCGGCGGCGAGGCCGCCCGTCTGGCGGTGTCGGTTCTGCTGTGGATCGTGGCGCCGACGGCGGTGGGCATGGCGCGCGCGGCCCGCAGGGACATCGCCTGACACGGCTATCACTACGACATAAGCGGCAAATAGCTATAAACAATGATGAAATCCCGGTGGATCGCCGCCGGCCGGCTTTCCGGCCGGCGGCGGTGCGCTCGGCATCGAGGCGGGAGGTGGCGGAAAAGCCTCTGGGCCTGGCGAGGCCGCCGATTCGATTGAGACCGATGTCCCTTTCGGGGAACATGCTTGGCGATATTCTGGAATGATCCTCTCGGTAACCCTGTCGGACATCGAGAATGACGGACAGTGACTGATGCCCCCCATCGATCAGATCACCACCTTCGTATCGGACAAACCGGTCCAAACGGCCATCATCTGCGTGTCCGCTCTGGTCGTTCTGGTCCTGGCCTACTTCGCTCTTCGCACCGCCTACCGCGCGGCCTCCCGCGCCTTCCGCCGCTTCGCCGAGAACCGTCCGGCGGAGGACATCCTCACCATCGTCGCCGCCTGCATCGCCACCGGCGTGTCGGCGCAGGGCATGTGGCGCTTCTCCGGTGACGTGCTCGGTTTCGACGGCCCGCTGCGGCTGCTGCTCTTCGCGTTCATCGAGGTCGCGGTCATCACCAGCGCCGTCCGGGCGCGCCGCAACATGCGCGAGAACTTCTCCGCCGGCATCGACGGCATGGCCGTCTGGGCCCTCACCTGCCTTTCGGCGGTGCTGTCCAGCATGGACGCCCGCAGCCTCGCCGAGGCGGTCTTCCGCCTCGCCGCGCCCCTGGTCGCCGCCTGGCTGTGGGAGCGGGGCATGGCCATCGAGCGGCACCGCATCACCGGCCGTTCCCGCATCAAGTGGCGGTTCACCCCGGAGCGGGCGATGGTACGGCTCGGGCTCGCCGAGGTCAGCGACCGCACCGCGAGCGAGGTGGACGCCCACCGCAGGCTGACCCGCGTCGCGCTCGCCGCCAAGCGTGCCCGCGCCCTGCGCGAGGCCGGCGCCTCCGACCGCAAGATGCGCGCGGCGCTCGCCAGGCTCGACAAGGTGATGGACCAGGCCGTGGAGCACACCGGCCTCGCGGTGGACCCGGCGCGCCAGGAGGCCCTGCTCTCGCAGATCGGCGCGCTGTACAACACCAGCGCCCTGATGGACCTGCGCCCGCCGGTGCCGTGGGCCCCCGAGGACGACGAGAAGGCCAAGCCCCAGGCCCTGCCCGCCTCCGCCGCCTACCTCGACGACGAGGAAGAGGAGGCCGAGATGGTGGAGCCGGAGCAGGCGCCCGCCGTCGATCCCTCCCAACGCGCGGCCCTGATGCGCGCCGCCCGGCAGTACTGGGACAAGCAGATCGAGCGCAGGATCGTGCCCCGCGCGGCCGACATCGCGAGCGAGACCGGCATCTCGCTGGCCACGGCCCGGGAGTACCGCGCCCTGTGGAAGCTGGAGCCGCGCGCCCACGCCCTGATCGAGGCGGCGTACAACGAGCACGGCATCATCGACACCGGCACCTTCCCGGCGATCGTCGTCCCCGAGGGCGGCGAGAAGGCCGACCGCGCCGAGCGTCCGCGGCAGGTGTTCTCGATGAACGGCTCCTCGCCGTCGCCCGACCCCGTCGGCATCTAGAGCATCCGCCCGTACGGACGGTGAGCCGGGTCACGGCCCGAAGGCTGAGGATCAGCCTTCGGGCCGTGTCTTTTCACGTGATGGGCCCCCGTCGGACGATGATCCGCTCGAAGGCCGTTCCCGACGCCCGTTTCCGCACATCGCCCTCATCGACCCGGGTCGATCACTGATGGCACAGGACCACACAGGGCCTCACCAGGGAGATTCGGGCTCGTGCGGAGAACAGGCGACATGTCAGTCCCAGTGCGGGGGGCGCTCCTCCAGCAGCCGAGACACGTTGTCAGACGAACTCCACTCACCCCACCCGAGGTCGGTGTCGTCACTCGTCTGGTCGGGAAGCACCGGCAGCCCCTCATCGAAGAGGTCCACCGGACGCAGGTCATCCGGCTCATGCACAGTCACGGCACAATGCTACGCGCCCCACCGGCCGCCCGTCGGTCCCCCCTGCATCAAGACGTCCCTTTCCCTGCGTACAGGGTGTTCCTCCATCGGAGGGCACATCTCGGGCGCACATCTGCGGCACAAGGACAGCTAACGGCCCGCACGGGTACGATGCGGATGCAGGCAGCACGCCGGAACGACCCCACGTGAGGCGGCCCATGGCAACCCCGGCAGGATGGCGCAGGACGGGCAACCTTCCCGCGGAGCTCACCAGCTTCGTCGGCAGGGAACGGCTGCTCGCCACCATCAGGCAGCGCCTTCAGGACTCCCGGCTCGTCACGGTGACCGGCATCGGAGGGGTGGGCAAGTCGCGCACGGCCCTGCGCGTCGCCCACCAGGTCGGCCCGCAGTTCGCCGACGGCGTGTGGTACGTCGACCTGTCCCGCCTGCAGGACAAGACGATGGTGCAGCACGCCTTCAACGCCGCGCTCGGCATCGCCGACCAGTCCGCCAGGCCCGAGGCCGAGACGCTCACCGAGTGGCTGAGCCCCCGCAGGGTCCTGCTGGTGGTCGACTCCTGCGAGCACCTCCTGGAGGCCTGCGCGGAGCTGATGGACCGGCTGCTGCGTGAGGCCCCGCACGTGCGCATCCTGGCGACCAGCAGGCAGTCGCTCGGCGTCCAGGGCGAGCAGACCATCCCGGTCGCTCCCCTGCTGGTGCCGGGCGACGACGACGGCGAGAGCCCGTTCGTCAACGAGTCGGTGCAGCTGTTCGCCGAACGCGCCGGCGGCGTCGTCCCCGGGTTCACCGTCGACGAGGACAACATCGGGCCCGTCGCCGAGCTGTGCCGCCGTCTCGACGGCATCCCGCTGGCCATCGAGCTCGCCTCGGTGCGGCTGCGCGCGCTCTCGGTCGAGCAGATCCTCGCGCTGCTGACCGATCGTTTCAGCCTGCTCGCCGGCGCGAGCCGTACGGCCCTGCCCCGGCACCAGACCCTCCGCGCGGCCATCGGGTGGAGCCACGAGCTGTGCGAGCCCGCCGAGCGCCTGCTCTGGGCCCGCCTGTCGATCTTCGCGGGCGACTTCGAGCTGGAGGCCGCCCGCTACGTGTGCGCCAGCGAGAACCTCCCCGCCGAGAACGTCATGGACCTCATCTCGGGCCTGGTCGAGAAGTCGATCCTGATGAGCGGCAACGAGCGCGCCGGGGTGCGGTACCGCCTCATCGACACGCTGCGCTCCTACGGCAGGGAGTGGCTCGACAAGCTCGGCGAGACCGAATGGGTGCGGCGCCGCCACCGCGACTACTACCTCCGGCTGGCCGAGCGCGGCGAGCACTCCTGGTCGGGCCCGCGCCAGGTCTACTGGTTCGGGCGGATGCGGCAGGAGCACGACAACATCCGCGCGGCGCTCGACTACTGCCTGGGCGACCCGGCGGAGGCGCGCACGTCCCTCGACCTGCTGTCGTCGCTGTGGTTCATGTGGGTCGCCTGCGGGTTCGCCCGCGAGGGCCGGCTGTACCTCGAGCGGGCGCTCAGCGCCTCCCCCAAGCCGAGCAAGGAGCGGTGCAAGGCGCTGTGGGTGCTGGCGTACGTGCGCAGCGCCCAGGGCGACACGGCGGGCGCGCTGCAGGCCGCGGAGGACTGCGCCGCCGACGCGGTGCGCGTGGGCGACTCGGTGGCGGTGATCCTGGCGACGAAGATGCAGGGCACGGCCGCGTTCCTGCAGGGCGACCTGCACAAGGCGACGGCCCTGCTGGGCGTGGCGATCGAGTTCCACCGCAGCGGCCGCGAGCTGAACCCCGGTCTGCTGCCCGCCATCGTCGAGCTCGCGGTGGTGCTCACCCAGCAGAACGAGCTCACCGAGGCCGAGTCGCTGCTGCGCGACTGCCGCCAGCTGTGCGCCGAGCGCGGGGAGCTGTGGCTGCGCTCGTACGCGGTGTGGGCGACCTCGGCGATCGAACGCATGACGGGCCGCCGCGAGGACGCCGTGCGCAGCGCCCAGGAGTCGCTGCGCATCAAGCGGCACTTCCACGACGTGCTCGGCGCGGTCCTGGCGATGGAGACGCTGGCGCAGCTGGCCGTCGACATGGGCGAGCCCACGCGGGGGGCGCACATCCTCGGCGCGGCGCACGCCAACTGGCAGCTGTTCGGCCTCCCGCAGTTCGGCTCGCCGTTCTTCAGCACCGAGCACGAGCAGTGCGTCAAGGAGTGCAAGCGCCTGCTCGGCGAGGACTCCTACGCCGCCGCCTACCGGCGGGGCGGCGAGATGAACTTCGACGAGGCCGTCAGCTACGCCATGGGCGAGATCGACCCGACCTCCTAGCCCTCAGTTCAGTTCCGCTGGCGAGGGCCGACGGCCGGGGTGGCCACCCCCTCCCAGGCCCGGGTGTACCTCGTGCTGGTCAGGGAGTAGGCGACGCTGCCGCTGATCCAGTGCTCCAGGCCCCGCACGTACGCGTCGACGGCGGGGGAGTTCATCTGTTCGAGCCGCGCGCGCAGGTCGAGCATCCGGAGGATGGCGTCGTCGCGCATGCGCCCGATCTGGTTCATGGCGTCCTGGATGGAGTGGTGCCGGTGCCGGGCGAGCACGTTGACCAGGTTGTTGCGGGAGTTGACGCCGTCCCTCTCCTTGGCGTAGGAGAGCAGGTCGTTGTCCCACACCACCACGTCGTTGGCGCTCTGGGAGATGGCGCGCATGTCGGGGTGGCGCCATTCGTCGGTGGTGAGGGGACGGCCGGTGGCGAGGTCGACCAGCGCGAACACGGTCAGCATGGCGCCGGTCCTGCGGCGCATGAAGATGTAGTCGCCGTAGGTGGGGACGACGGCGTCCTCCCGGTTGGCCGCCTCCCATACCTGCGCGAACAGGTAGTCCTTGACCACCGAGCGCCAGCGGTCGAGCTGGTCGGCGTCGCCGGCGGCGGCGACGCGTCCCTTGATGTCGAGCATCGACCGGGCGAAGGGGTTCTCGACGCGCGCGCCGGTCTCCAGGTCGTCCAGGACGGTCAGCAGGAGCGGCAGCGCCCGGGCGATCTCGGCGGCCCGCCGGTCCGACTCGCAGAACGCGTCGTCGAAGGCGAACAGCCAAACGCACCAGTCGGTGACCAGGCGGAGCATCTCGTGGCCGGCGTAGGGGTAGGTGCGGGCCCCCAGATAGCCGTATCCCGCCTCGCGGTAGCGCTCCAGCTCGGCCGGGTCCTCGATCATGCGGCTCGCCGTCAGCCAGGCGAAGGTCTCCTTGTCGACCTGGTCGGCGTAGGGGCTGATCAAGCTGGGGAACGGGCATGTCAAAGCAGGGAGAAGGAGTGCGGAGTGCGCTGACTCAGCCATCTGCACATCATGCCAACAAAAGGTTTTGACCACTACGGCATGAGATGCCCGAATATCGGAACTATGCCCTTTTCTCCATGCACCATTCAAGCAATTCGGCACGTCCGAACCCCTGCCCGGAGGGCGTACCCTCGGACGGACCGGCGGCCCGCGCGCACCACCTCGGCGTCCTCGGGAAGGCCGCGCGGGCGCGCGCCTTCCGCCCCCGGTCGCCCGCCTCGCCCGGGCAGGGCGCGGACGGTCCCGGCGCGGCGCATCCGGCCGCGTGTGCGGCCGGAAACCGGGGGTAGCGGAGCCGGAACCGCGGTCAGCGGGCGACACGCCGGGCGGAATCCTCAGCACATCCCATAGGTTCTGTCTTGAGAGACGAAAGAAAGGCTGGGAACCAAGGTGTTCGACCCGACGGATCTCTACCGGCTCAGCGGTGACGTCCCTGAGCTGACCGATCCGGTGCTGCTCTACCACTTCGAGGGCTTCGTGGACGCCGGAGGGGCCGGCCGGCTCGCCGTCGGACACCTGCTCGCCGAGCTGGAGCACCGGGTCGTGGCGACGTTCGACGTGGACCGTCTGCTCGACTACCGGTCACGGCGTCCCCTGATGACCTTCGACACCGACCACTGGGTCGACTGCGAGTCCCCCGAGCTCGCCGTCCACCTGGCGCGCGACGCCGCCGGCACGCCGTTCCTGGTGATGAGCGGGCCGGAGCCCGACCGCGAATGGGAGCTGTTCACCGAGGCCGTCGGCACCCTCGCCACGCGCCTGAACGTCGGCAAGCTCGTCACCGTGCACGGCATCCCGATGGCCGTCCCGCACACCCGCCCCCTCGGGGTGACGGCCCACGGCACCAAGCCGGGGCTGGCCGGGGCCGCGACCGGGCCGGCGAGCCCCTTCGGCAAGGTCCAGGTGCCGGGCAGCGCCGCCGCCCTCATCGAGCTGCGCCTCGGCGCCAGGGGGCACGACGCGCTCGGGTACGCCGTCCACGTCCCCCACTACCTCGCCCAGGCCGAGTACCCCCGCGCGGCCGTCACGGCCCTGGAGGCGGTCGCGCTCAGCACCGGGCTGGTGTTCCCCCTCGAAGGCCTGCGCGACGCCGCCGAGAAGACCACGGCCGAGATCGAGGAGCAGATCGTGGCCTCCGCCGAGCTGTCCACGGCGATCCACGGCCTGGAGCAGCAGTACGACGCGTTCACCGCCGGCGAGGAGCGCGAGAGCCTGCTGGCCGAGAGCAGTCCGATGCCGACGGGCGACGAGCTGGCCGCGCAGTTCGAGCGCTTCCTCGCCGAGCGCGACGAGAGCGACTCGTGATCAAGGTCGGGCTGGTGGGGTACGGCCCGGCCGGGGCGTTCTTCCACGCGCCGCTCATCGCCGCGACCCCGGGGCTGCGCCTGCACGCCGTGGTGACGCGGGACGCCGAGCGGGGCGCCGCCGTCGCCCGCGACCATCCCGGTGCCACGGTGGTGCCCTCGGCCGAGGAACTGCTCGGCCTCGGGATCGACCTCGTCGTCGTGGCCTCGCCGAACCGCACGCACGTCCCGCTGGCGCGGCTGGCGCTGTCGGCCGGGGTGCCCGTCGTGGTCGACAAGCCCCTGGCCGCGACCGCGCGCGAGGCGCTCGACCTGGCACGCCTGGCCGCCGAACGGGGCCTGATGCTCACGGTCTTCCAGAACCGCCGCTGGGACGGCGACTTCCGCACGCTCCTCAAGCTCGACCTCGGCGAGGTGCACCGCTTCGAGTCGCGGTTCGAGCGCTGGCGGCCGGTCCCCAAGGGCGGGTGGCGCGAGAACGGCGGCCCCGACGATCTCGGCGGCGTCCTGTACGACCTGGGCAGTCACCTGGTCGACCAGGCCCTGCGGTACCTCGGCCCGGTCACCGAGGTCTACGCCGAGACCGACATCCGGCGGGCCGGAGTGGGCGCCGACGACGACGCGTTCGTCGCGCTGACCCACGCCAACGGTGCGCGGTCCCACCTGTGGATGAGCTCGGTGGCCGCGCGAACCGGGCCGCGCTTCCGCGTGCTCGGCTCACGGGCGGCGTACGTCAAGTGGGGCCTGGACCCGCAGGAGGAGCGGCTGCGGGCGGGCGGGCGTCCGGGCGACCCCGGCTTCGGGGCCGAGCCCGAGGAGCGCTGGGGCGTCCTCGGCGCCGACGGCGACAGCCGTCCCGTGCCGACCGACCCGGGGGCCTACCAGGAGTTCTACGCGGGGGTGGTCGCGTGCCTGCGCGACGGCGCCCCGCCTCCCGTCGACCCCGCCGGCGTGGCCGAGGCGCTGGCGGTGCTGAACGCCGCGCACACCTCGGCGGCCGAGCGCCGCGTGGTCGCACTGGCGCCGCCGGCCGTCTGAGCACGGCGGGCGTCCCCGTCGCACGAATGGCGGGCGCCCCTCGCCGTTGCCTCTGTCCGGCTCCGGACGTTTCGCCGGCATTCTTCGCTCGGACATTTGCCCCATATAGGGTTGCAGGTGATGAACGCAATCAACAGGTGGATAGCTCTTGACGGTGCCGTGAACGTGCGCGACCTCGGCGGTCTGCCCACGGTCGACGGCGAGACGACGCGGTTCGGGCGGGTGCTGCGCTCGGACAACCTCCAGGGGTTGTCCGACGCCGACATCGAGAGGCTCGTCGGCGAACTGAAGCTGCGCGACGTGGTGGACCTGCGCTCCAACGCCGAGGTCGACCTCGAAGGCCCCGGCCCCCTCACCCTGGTGCCCGAGGTGACCATCCATCACCTGACCCTGTTCGCCGAAGGCGGCCGGCACACCGACGTCGAGGCCGACACGCCCAAGCGCATCGAGGGCGACAAGGTGCTCCCCTGGCAGGGGCAGCGCGAGGCCGACACCGCCGAGGTCCGGGTCGTCGGGTTCTACTACGCCTACCTGCGCGACCGGCCCGACTCGGTGCTCGCCGCGCTGCGCGCGATGGCGTACGGCGAGGGCGCGGCCCTGGTGCACTGCGCGGCGGGCAAGGACCGCACGGGTGTGGTCTGCGCCCTGGCGCTGTCGGTCGCCGGGGTCACCCGCGAGGCGATCGTCGCCGACTACGCGGCGACCGGTGACCGGCTGGAGCCCCTGCTCGCCCGGCTGCGCGCCAGCGACACCTACCGGGACGACCTCGACTCCCAGCCCGCCGAGAACCACATGCCCCGGCCGGACTACATGGAGCACTTCCTGAAGGTCCTCGACGAGAACCACGGCGGCGCGCGGGGCTGGCTCGCCGAGCACGGCTGGACCGCCGAGGACGACGCGGCCCTGCGCTCCCGCCTGCTCGACTGAGTTTCACCCGTCGTCGTCCAGGCGATCCAGGATGGCCTGGGCGCGGGTCATCCTCCGCCTGGCCGCCGAGCGCCCGCCGGGTCTGGGCCTCGGAGTACTTGTTGCCGTCGCCCTGGAAGACGGCGAGCGCCTCCTCCAGCGACCCGCGCGCCTCGGCGAGCCTACGCCGGAGGGCCGGTCACCGGAAGATCACCCATCATTCTCCTGAAATTCACCACGGAGGGGACGAAACACCCCGGTAACCGGCACAGCCATGAGTGACATGTCGGTAATAGAACCATCCAAAGGCCGCAATTCGGTTACGTCACGAAATATCACGGCTTTCACCAGCAATTGCGCTTAGGTGATGATCTCCCCTTTAATCTCCTCTGGACAAAGATCCGGACCAGGCCGCGCGCCGGTGCGGAACGGCGGAAGGAGAAGGGTGATCACGTCATGACCGCGCTCATCGAGGTCCGTGACGTGACCGTCCGTTACCTGTCGACCGGGCGGACCGCCCTCGGCCCGGTGTCGTTCACCGTGTCCTCCGGCGACCTCATGCTGGTCAGCGGCCCGTCCGGATGCGGCAAGAGCACCCTGCTGCGCCTGGTCAACGGGCTCATCCCCCACGCCTACCGCGCCGAGGTCGAGGGCGAGGTCATCGTCGGCGGGCGACCGGTCACGGGCCGGACGATCCGCGACCTCTCCTCGGTCGTCGGCACGATGCTCCAGGACCCGCGCAAGCAGATCGTCGGCACCACCGTCACGGCCGAGCTCGCCTTCGGCCCCGAGAACCTCGGCCTGCCGCGCGAGGAGATCCGGCGGCGGATCACCGAGGTCGCCGAGCGCCTCGGCATCACCCACCTGCTCGACCGCGCCACCGCCGGGCTGAGCGGCGGCGAGCTGCAGCTGGTGGCCTTCGCGGGCGTGCTGGTCATGCGCCCCCGGGTCGTCGTGGTCGACGAACCGCTCGCCAACCTCGACCCCGACGCCGGCCTGCGCCTGATGCGCGAGGTGCGGCGGTTCGCCGACGAGGGCGGGGCCGCCGTGGTCGTCGAGCACCGGGTCGAGGAGATCCTTGAGTTCGAGCCGACCCGGGTCCTCTACCTCGAGGACGGCACGGCGCGCTACCAGGGGCCCGTCGACGGATTCCTGCGCATGGCGCCCGTCGGGCACGTCAAGCTGCCGTTCGCGACCCTGCTCGCCCGCGCCGGCGACCTGCCGCCCGCGCCCGCCCTGAGCCGTGCCGCCGACGCGGGGGCACCCCCGCGCCTCGAATACCGCCAGGTCAGCCTCGGGTACGGCTCGCGAACCGTCCTGTCGGACGTCGACCTCGCCCTCGCGCCGCGTGAGCGCGTGGCGGTGCTCGGCTCGAACGGGGCCGGCAAGTCGACGCTGCTGCGCGCCGCCGTGCTCCTGACCGCCGCCACGAGCGGCGAGGTGCTCGTGGACGGCTCCCCCGTCGCGGAACGGTCGACGGCGAGCCTCGCCACGACGTTCGGATACGTCTTCCAGAACCCCGGGCAGGCACTGTTCTGCGCCACCGTCGGCCAGGAGCTGGCGTTCGGCCCGCGCAACCTGGGCTTCTCGCCCGAGGAGATCGCCGAGGAGTCGGACAGGGCGCTGCGGGCCACGCTGCTCGACGGCGAGAAGGACATCATGGACAGGCCGCCGCGCACGCTGTCGTTCGGGCAGCAGCGCCGGCTGACCGTGGCGCTCGCCCTCGCCATGCGCCCGCGGACGCTGATCCTCGACGAGCCCACCGCCGGACAGGACCTCCACACCACCACCGAGTTCGTCGGCCACGCGCTCGCCGCCGACAGCGTGGAGAGCGTGTACTTCATCACCCACGACGTCGACCTCGCGCTCACCTACGCCGACCGCGTCATCGTCGTGGACCGGGGCCGGGTGATCGCCGACGCCTCCCCCGCCGAGCTCGCGCGCGACGACGACGTGTGGTCGCGCGCGGGGCTGCGCACCACGAGCCTGGTGCGGGCCGTACGCGACCACCTTCACGGCGGCGGATCGATCCCGCACCCCTTCGATCTCGCCCGCAGGCTTTCCGTCCCGTCATGTTCCAACCCATCCCCCCAGGAAGGAACCACCTCTCCATGAGCACAGACGCGACCGCCCCACGCGAGCCGGTCTTATCCATCTCCTCCCGCACCGTGGTGTTCGGCGCGGTCGGCGCGGCGCTTTACGCCGTGCTCGGCCTGTTCAGCTTCCTCATCCCCGGCACCCAGAGCGTGGTCGTCCGCCCCGCCTTCGCGCTGGTGCCGTTCTTCGGCAAGCGCTTCGGCGTCGTCGCGGGCTTCTTCGTCGGCCTCGTCGGCAACGCCGTCATCGACCTGCTCCAGGGCAGCAGCTTCCAGTACTGGAACTGGAGCGTCGCCAACGGCCTCGCCGGCGCCGTCGCGGGCCTGCTCTTCACCTACCTGCCGCCCATCGCGAGCGAGGCGGTACGGCTGGTCGTCACCGCCGTCGTGTCGCTGGTGGCGACCGCCGTCGGCCTGCTCTTCACCCTGACCGACATCTGGGTGCAGGGCATCGGCTTCGACACCGCCTTCGGCGTCAACTACGTGCCCGCGCTCATCGCCGACGGCATCGCCGTCGTCATCCTGACCCCCGCGCTGGACGCCATCTGGGAGCCGCTGTCCAAGCGGACCGGGCGGTAACAGGCAGTGGACGTCACGCCGCGCTACCTGGGCGCGGGTTCTTTCCTGAGCCGCCGCGACCCGCGCGTGCTCCTGCTGGTCCCCGTGCTCTACCTCGTGGCGGTGGCGGGCGTCGCCGACCTTCGCGGCGTGCTGGTGTGCGCCGTGGCCGCCCTGGTCTACTACCGCGCGGCCGGCATCCCCTGGCGCGCCGTGCGGGCCAACTGGGCGTTCATGCTGGTCTTCACGGCGGTCCTCGTGGTGGTGAACAGCATCCTGACCTCGGCGGACGTGCCTCCCAGCTCGGACACGGAGGTGCTGTTCACCATCCCGGTGCCGCACACCGAGGTGACCCGGGTGATGCTCTCGTACGCCGCCACCGTCTTCCTGCGGTACGTCACGCTGGCCATGGTGAGCTTCCCGGTGGCGTTCAACGTCGCGCCGTCCGACCTCGGGGTGGCGTTCGCGCGGCTCGGGCTGTCGCAGCGGCTGGCGTACGGCGTCGACCTGACCTTCCGTTTCCTCCCCTCCACGTGGGCGAGCCTGCAGGAGACCATCGACGCCCAGCGGATCCGGGGGTACGAGCACAGCCGCACCCGCAACCCGGTCAAGAAGCTGCTGTCGCTGCGGCCGGTCGTCGTACCGGTGACCGTGAACGCCCTGATCGACGCGGAGGACACCGTGAACGCCATGGACCTGCGCGGTTTCGGCGGCAGGCACCGCACCTGGATGCGGGAGCCGGCCTTCGACCGCACCGACTACCTGATCCTCGCCGGGTTCGCCGCGGTGGCCGTCGCGATGGTCGCCGCCAAGATCCTCGGGCTGACGCAGGACGTGTGGGCGCCGTGACGGCCGGCGCGGCCGGCGTGGCGGGAGCCGCATGTCCGGTGTGATCCACACGGCGCCCCTGGTCGTCCCGATCTCCCGGCCCCCCGTCCGCGACGGCGCCGTCGCCGTGCGGGGCGGCAGGGTGGTGGCGGTGGGGCCGCGGCGGGAGGTCCTGAGCGGCGGCGGCGAGGAGGTGCGCTGGCCCGGCGTCATCGTGGCCGGGCTCGTCAACGCCCACACCCACCTGCAGTTCACCCGCATGGCCGAGGTGGGACGGCAGGTGTACGACTCCTTCGAGGAATGGTCGAACGCCTTCGACGCGGTCTACTTCTCCTCGGCCGGCGCCGACTGGGCGGCCGGCGCCCGTGAGGGGGCCCGGCTCGCGCTGCGGCACGGCACCACGGCCGTCGCCGACGTCGTCACCGACATCGAGGCCATGCCCGTGCCGGCCCAGGCGGGCCTGGCCGGGATCTCCTACCTCGAAGTGCTGGGCGACACCGACGAGAGCTGGCAGCGGACCGGCCGCGACCACTTCGTCTCGACCGTCGGCCGTCTGCGCGGCAGCGAGGGCATGGTCGGGATCTCGCCGCACGCGCCGTACACGCTGGACACCGGGGTCCTCGCCGACCTCGCGGTCCTCGCCCGCCGGTTCCGGCTGCGCCAGCACATCCACCTGCTGGAGTCGGCGCACGAGCGGGAGTACACCGTCTCCGGCACCGGGCCGATCGCCCAGCTGGTACGTGAGCTGGGCTTCGACTTCGAGATCCTGCGCGCCGGCGGGACCGGCCACGGTCCGGTGGCCTTCCTGGACAAGCTCGGGCTGCTCGGACCGCACTGCCACGTGGCGCACGGCGTCCACCTGGACGCCGAGGAGCGGGCGCTGCTGCGCGAGCGCGGGGTGAGCGTGGCGCTGTGCCCGCGTTCCAACCGGACCCTCGGCCTGGACGGGCCCCCGGTCGCCGCACTGCTCTCCGAGGGCAACCCGATCGCGGTCGGCACCGACTCGCTCGCCTCCTCGCCGTCGCTGGACCTGCTGGAGGACGTCCGCGTGCTGCACGCGCTCGCCCGCGAGCAGGGGTACCGGGAGCCGGACCTCGCGCGGCGGCTCGTCGAGGCCGCCACGGCCGGCGGCGCGCGGGCGCTCGGCCTGGACGGCGGTCCCGGCCGGATCGGGTGCCTGGAGGCGGGCACGCGGGGCGACTTCGCCGTCTTCGGCGTCGACCCCGACGAGCGGGACCCGTACCGCACGCTCATCGAGGACGGCCCGGGGCGCTGCGTCGCCACGGTGACCGCCGCCCACCGCAACGGCCGCGTTCACATCGTGAACCCCGCCACGGAGCCGCGCCGTGGGTGTTAGCCTCGCAGCGCTCTCCAGGAAAACGCGCTTCTCTTCCCTCGCAGAACCTTTTACTGCCTCACGCTAGGCGCGGAGACATGGCCCCTCAGAACCGAACCATTCGCTTCAAGCTGTACTCGCTGCTCAGCCTGCCGATCGTGGCGCTCATCGTGCTGTGGGTGTACATGACCGGGCACATCGTGGGCGATTTCTTCGACCTGCGCAGGGCCGTCACGCTGCAGCAGCAGGTGGCGTCCCCGGCCGCCGTGGTGGCCGACCGGGTGCGGGAGGAGCGCCGGCTCTCCGCCCTGTTCCTCAGCCAGCGGTCCCCCGACACCGCCGGCCTGAAGGTCGCCCGGCAGGAGACCGACAAGGCGGTGGTGCTGTTCCACCAGCGCGCGACCTCGCTGGAGGGCCTCTCGGCGACCGGCCCGGAGGTCGCCGAGAGCAGGACCGCGCTCGAAAGAGAGCTGAACCGGCTCGCCTCGATCAGGGACGCCGTCGACGGCCGTACCACCACGCGCCTCGGGGTGGTGCAGGACTACAACACCATCCAGGACGCTCTCTACCGGATGTACGACGAGCTGGTCACCGTCCCCGACCTGACGCTCGACCGGAAGGCCGACGGCCTGCAGACCGTCGTGCTGTCCCGCGAACTGCTGTCGCAGGAGGACGCGCTGCTCTCGGGGGCCATCGCGCAGGGCGGGCCGAACAAGGAGGAGCAGCGCGGCTTCGCCGAGATGGTGGCCAACCGCCGCCTGCTGCTCACCCGCGGCGCCCAGGGGCTCGACATCGAGCTGCGCCGGCCGTTCGACGACCTGCTCCTGTCGGCCGACTACAAGCGGCTCACGACGATGGAGAACCAGGTCGTCTCGCACGGCGGCAACCCCGACCAGGCCGCCGGCTGGCAGCCGCTCGCCGGCACGCTGGGGCAGCGGATCGACCAGGTCGTCGCCACCCGCGTGGCGCTGCTCAACGAGCGCACCGACGCCGCCGCCGGGGGGATCATCGCGCAGATCGCCGTCGCGGGCGGCCTCGGCCTGATCGCCGTCCTGCTCGCCGTCGTGTTCTCCGCGCGGCTCGGCCGGGGGCTGGCGCAGGAGCTCGCCGACCTGCGCACCGCCGCCCTCGACCTCGCCGACGTCCGCCTGCCCCGCGTCGTCGCCAAGCTGCGCAACGGCGAACCGGTGGACATCGAGGCCGACGCCCCGCCGATCCCGGTCACCGGCAGCACGCTGGAGGCGCAGGACGTCGCCCACGCCTTCTCGACCGTGCGGCGCACCGCCGTCGAGGCCGCGGTCGGCCAGGCCGACCTCCGCAAGGGCGTCAGCCTCGTCTTCCGCAACCTGGCGCGGCGCAACCAGTCACTGCTGCACCGCCAGCTCACCCAGCTGGACGCGATGCAGCGCAAGACCAGCGCCCCCGAGGCCCTGGCCGACCTGTTCCGGCTCGACCACCTCACCACCCGCATGCGCCGCCAGGCCGAAGGCCTGATCATCCTGTCCGGCGCCCCCGCCGGGCGCGCCTGGCGCAAGCCCGTCCCCGTGCACGACGTGGTGCGGGGAGCCGTCGCCGAGGTGGAGGACTACACGCGGGTGACGGTGCTGCCGATGTCGGACGCCTCCCTGGTCGGCACGGCCGTCGCCGACGTGATCCACCTGCTCGCCGAGCTCATCGAGAACGCCACCGTCTTCTCCCCGCCCAGCACCCGCGTGACCATCAGGGGCGAGCTGGTGGCGCGGGGCTTCGCCGTCGAGATCGAGGACCGCGGCCTCGGCATGAGCGACGACGACCGCGCCGAGCTCAACCGCCGCCTGGCCGAGCCGCCGGAGTTCGACCTGGCCGACAGCGACCGTCTCGGCCTGTTCGTGGTCAGCCAGCTCGCCGCGCGGCACGAGGCGAAGGTGACGGTGCGCCGCTCGCCGTACGGCGGCACCACCGCCGTCGTCCTGCTGCCGCACACCCTGATCATCCCGCCGGACGACGGCCTGCCTCCCGAGCAGGACCGCGTCCTGAACACCGGCCCCATGACCGCCGTGGAGGCGACGCCCGAAGGATGAGGTCCCAGGCCCGTTCTCCGCACATCGCCCTCACCGACCTGGGCCGATCACTGATGCTGCCCGGCTGTATACCGCCGGACCGGGGAGATTCGGGCTCGTGCGGAAAACAGGCCTACAGGCGGCCCTCGGCGAGGGCGGCGGCCAGCTCGGGGACGGTGTCGACGATCAGGTCGGCGACCAGGGCCTCCGGACGCTCGGCGTGCAGGTACCCCCAGGGGCCGCGGCGGATCAGGGCGGTGCGCATCCCGGCGTCGCGCGCCGGGAGCACGTCGTTGTCCAGCCGGTCGCCGACGTACAGGATCTCGCCCGGCTCCCGGCCCGCCACGGCCGCGACCTTGTCGAAGAACTCGCGCTGCGGCTTGCTGACGCCCCAGCCGGCCGAGGTGTGGACGGCGTCGGCGGGCAGGTTCATCGCGACGAGCGCGTCGTAGGCCTGCGGCGGCTGGTTGCCCGCGATGATCACTTGGTGTCCCGCCTCGCGCAGCGCCGCCAGCCCCGGCCGCACGTCGGGGTACAGGTCGTCGGCGTCGAAGTTCTCGCGCAGGCCGCCGGGGTCGTCGCGGCGCCAGGCCTCGATCTCGGCCTCGATGTCGAGCCCCGGCCGTACCACCTGGAAGGCGTCGCGGTGCGACCGGTCGAGCGCCGCCATGCCGCCGAGCACTCCGAGCATCGTGAACCGCGGGACGCCCAGCCGGTCGGCCCATCGCGACCAGATGCGCGTCTCGCCGATCAGCGTCTCCCCCACATCGAACACCACGGCCCGGACCACACCGACTCCCCTCGTCATCGCACGACGATCCGACCATACCCGCCCTTCCGGACGGCCCCGCTCTCCCGCACACCCCCCACGTCACCGCTTCCCGCCTACGTCCTCCCGCGGCGCCGTACCCGCCCCCCGGTCAGGCGGACGATGTACGACTCGGCGCCGGAGAGCCGGACCCGCTGCACCCCGACGGGCTCCAGCCCGTGCCGGATGGCGGTGACCAGGCCGCCGATGTCGGGGATGAGCACCACGGCCACGCCGTCGGGTGCCAGGATCCGCCGCAGCTCCGCCCACCACCTCGACGGCGACCCCGCGAGCAGGCCCCGCGCGCCGACCTGCCCGCCCCACGGCGGGTTGCACACCACACGGTGCGCGCCGCCGTCGGGCAGGGGGAGGTCGCCGGCGTCGGCCCGGTGGACGGCGACGGCGGGGAAGCCCGCCACGTTCGCACGCGCCGCCGTGCGCGCCTCCGGGTCCACGTCGTAGCCGTCGAACCGGGCGTCCGGCCGTAGCAGCGCGGCCTCGGCGAGCAGCGTACCGGCCCCGCAGCAGGGGTCGACGACCCGGTCACCCGGCCTGATGTCCGCCATTCGGGCGATCGCGGCGGCCAGGGGCGGATGCAGGGTGCCCGGGATCGTCCGGACCTTGTAGGCGCGCCGGTGCAGCGGCCGGTCGGCGATCCGCAGCATGAGCGTCGCCCACCGGCCGTCGAGGGTGAGGCGCCAGGCGCCGAGGCCGGGCGGCGGCGCGCCGCCCCCACGGCGCGAGTGGTAGCCGACACCCGCGCGGCGGGCCAGGGCCGGGCCGACGGCGTCCTCCACGTCGTAACGGTTGAAGTTGCGCCTGCCGAGGAAGGACGCCGACACCTCGACACCGGTGACCTCGCTCCGCCCCCCGCACAACGTCCGTTCCTCCAGGAGCGCCGCCACGTCGGCGTGGCCCGCCAGCTCGGCCAGCCGGCCGACCCCGGTCCTGGCCGCCCCGATGTCCGGAAGCCGGGTGGCCAGCAGGAACACGTCGTCGGCCGTGCGCAACCGGACCACCCCGGGGTCCGGTCGTACGGCATGGAAGTGCACTTCACGGTGTCCGAGCCGGGTGATCACGCCGAGCCCCAGGTCGAGGATCTCGGCGGCCACGACGGGCTCCAGCCCGCGTACGCACCGCGCCACCAGGCGCGCCGCCGTCATGAGACGGCAGGGGCGCCGGGACGCGGGGCGGTGAGAAAACGCACGCGAACGCGCATGCTGATCGTTCTTCTCCCACGTCGAAGCCCGGGACGGCGCCACGCCGCCCCGCCTCACCGACGACGGGGAAACCCTCGTCTCGCCGGCGGCCTGCTCAACGTCGGAAGAAGAACTTCACGCCGCGGATGCTAACAGCCGGTCCGCACGATGATCCACGCATTTTCCCGACAGACCCGACGGCCCGCGCCTCGCCCTACGGTCCTCGCCGGGCCCCTGTCACTCGGCGAGGGTCGGGGCGGCGTGGGACCAGTGGGGGTCGTGGAGTTCCTGGACGATGAAGCGGGCGAGGTCGGCACGGGTGATCTTCCAGCCGCCCTTGGGCGTCTCACCGTCCTGGACGCGATAGGCGCCGGTGGGCGGTTCGTCCAGGAGGCGGGCCGGGCGGACGAACGTCCAGTCGAGGCCGGCCTCGCGGATGACCGCCTCCATCAGGCGCATGTCGTCGTAGGGTTCCTTCGCCAGGGTGCGGGCGAGGAGGCGGTACCAGAGCGCGAAGTTCGGATCGTCATGCCGTACGCCCGCGGACGTCACGGCGATGACACGGGTGACACCGCCGTGCCGCATGGCCGTCACCAGCGCGCGGGCGGCGTCGGCGTAGAGACCGTGCGAGCGCGCGCCCGCGTGGCCGACGGCGGAGATCACGACGTCCTGCCCCTTGACGGCGGCGAGGACGCTGTCCGGCTCCCGCATGTCGGCCCGTACGACGTCGACCTCTCCCTGCCGCACATCGAACGACGGGCACCTCTCCGGCGCCCGCACCGCCGCGGCCACGTCGTAGCCGGCCCGCGCCGCCTCTTCCACGACGAGCCGTCCCGTACGCCCGGCGGCGCCGAAGACGACCACGCGGCTCACACCCGAGTTCTCCTGGATCATGCCCCTCAGCATATACGAACATGTTCGTCACGATCGCGCTCGTGACAAACAGAGTCGTCACGAACGCGTTCGCCCGACGGCGGTGCACACCCAGGGTCGCCGCCCCGTCCGTCACCCAACCCAAACTGGGCGGTGGCGGGCCGGCGGGCGGTGACCGACCCCCCGCCCCTCAGCGGGTCACCGCGAGGGCGAGGAGGGGCTATCCGAAGCGTTCGATGGTGAAGGCGGTGAGGAAGCCGGCCGTGGTGATCAGGCCGGTGAGCACGTGGGCGCGTTCGAAGGCTTCCGGGATCATGGTGTCGGCGATCATCGCGAGGATCGCCCCGGCGGCGACGGCCGTGATGAGGGCGACGACCTCGGGGGAGGCTCCCTGGAAGGCGACATATCCGAGGAGGGCCGCCAGCCCGCTGATCACCGCGATCCCACCCCAGACCCCGAACACGTAGGACGCGGGACGTCCGGCCCGCTTCATGCCCGCCGCGCTCGACAGTCCTTCCGGGACGTTGGAGATCATCACGGCCGCCAGGACGGCGACTCCCACGCCGTCTCCGTTGAGGAGGGAGAGGCCGAGCACGACGGATTCGGGGATTCCGTCCAGCAGGGCGCCGACGGCGATCGCGAGGCCGCTGCCCTGCACGTCGGTCTCGGACGGCTGCTGGTCGCCCGAGCGCTTGCGATGGCGGGCGCCACGGCGGGCCAGCCAGACGTTCGCCGCGACGTACGCCACCGCGCCCGCCGCGAAGCCGGCGACGGTCGAGAGCAGCCCTCCGGACCGCTCGGCCTCGTCGACCAGGTCGAAGGCCAGCGCCGAGACGAGGACCCCGGCGCCGAAAGCCATGATCCACGCGACGACCTGGGACGACACCCGGACCAGCCAGGCGATCAGCGCCCCGACGACGAGGGCGCCCCCGCCGACCGATCCCCACCATCCTGCCGTGACCCATCCCGGCATCGCGCCCCCTTCGAATCCGCACATGATGCCCGGCAAGGCGGAAAGCCATTCCTTCCCCTAACCGCAGCAGGCCGGGTCATGCCCGCCAGGCCCTTCCGCCGTCTTCAGGGCCTCGACAGCGGGCAGGTGGACGGTCGCCTCAGCTTCCGGGCACCACGCTGATCACGACCAGGACGAGCGTGGCGACGGCGAGGAGGCCGTGCCCGGCGACGACGGCGACGGGAATGGCGCGCTCGGGGGCGGTGCTGGTGGCGCGGGAGCGGTAGACGGGGATCCACCGGGCCAGCATCGCGAAGCCGAGCAGCGCGATCAGCACGAGCAGGCCCAGGGCGATCCGCGCCAGGACGTCGTCGCCGAAGGCCAGGTAGAGGATCCACAGGACGAGTCCGGTCGCGGCGAGCAGCAGATGGCCGAAGGCCACTGGGGCGGGCAGGCGGGATTCCTGCGTGCGGGGCCCGCCCCGCGAGATCCACACGCCGAGCATGTAGAACCCGCCCAGCGCGGTGAGAACCCAGGTGACGAGTGCGGCGACAGCCATGATGACGTCTCTCCCTTGTGTCAGGAACGGAAGCCCTCTGCTTGGGTGGTCTCATCGGCGACCCGGACGCCGTACCGGTAGGCGAGTTCGCCGCCCAGGAATCCGGAAACCGCCAGCCCTGCCAGGGCCACCACCGACAGCGCGATCTGGCCCGCCGGCACCGGCCCCGGCCCTGTGCCGGCTCGCCAGGCCCACGCGCCGCCGTACATGGCGGTGATGAGCAGGTTGAGCACCATATGGAGGCGTGCCGTGCGGAACGCGGGTGTGCCCGCCGGGATGGCCAGGAAGTCCAGGAACCCGAACAGGGCGGCGGCCAGCGCGCCGACCACTCCGACGGCGATCAGCCACAGCGATCCGCGGGCCAGAAAGGCCGGATCGGACGTCAGGTGCGAGGCCAGGTCGAAGACCAGGCTCGTCACCCAGGCGCCGATCGGCACGGTGACCAGGATCGGGTGCAGTGGATGCCCGTACGGCCCGGCCAGTGCTGTGACGGGGCGCTTGGCCTGATGCGGTGACGTGGACATGACCCACCTCCTATTTCGCCAATAAGTTTTAGCTTTATTGCGTCGGAGGTCAAGGGGTGACAGGTTTCGACCGAGAGAGCAGGTGTTACCGTGGACGGGTGGCAGACGACGCGGTGCGGGCTGTGGCGGCGCTGGACGAGGAGCTGAGGCGCCGCATGTACATGTTCATCCGGCAGTCGCCGGCGCCGGTGACACGTGACGAGGCCGCGCTCAGCGTCGGCATCTCCCGCAAGCTGGCAGCCTTCCACCTGGACAAGCTGGTCGAGGTGGGGCTGTTGACGGCCACCTACGCCCAGCCGGGCGGCATCCGCCGGGTGGGCCGCGCCCCCAAGGTCTATCAGCCCTCCGATCTGGAGGTGCAGGTCAGCATCCCGCCACGCGAGCACGGCCTGCTCGCCGACATCCTGCTGGACGCGGTACGCCTGCAGCGGCCGCAGGAGCACGGATCCGACGCCGCCCTGCGCGTGGCCGCCGAGCACGGCCGTACTCTGGGACAGGCCGAACGCGAGCGGCTCAGGCCCGGCCGCCTCGGCCCGGAACGCGCCCTCACCTACATCGGCCAGATGCTCGAGCGCCACGGCTTCGAGCCGGCCCGCGTCGCGCCGACGCGCATCCGGCTGACCAACTGTCCCTTCCACCCGCTCGCCGCCAAGGACCCCGGCCTGGTGTGCGGCATCAACCACGCCTTCCTGGCCGCCTACTGCGCCGGCCTCGGCGCCACCACCATCTCGGCCACCCTTGCGCCCCGTCCCGGGGCTTGCTGCGTCGAACTCCACGCGACCGGCCCTGGGCAGCCTGCTTCAATGATCGGTGATGTCCCGTAGTCCAACGGTCGTCCGCCGCGGCGGCCGGAGAACAACGGCTGTCCTGGTTCCGCTCCTCGGACAACCGGTCCCGGACCACCCTTGTTCAGCAGCAGGCGCCGACGTCCAGTGCCGGAACCGACCTCACCGGTTGTAGAGCCTGCGTGCCCACAGATAACCGACCAGGGCGACGCCCGCGCTCCACACAGCCGCCTCCAGGAAGCTGGACCCGGCCGGACGCCCGGCCAGCAGCGCGCGCAGCGTCTCGATGACAGGGGTGGCCGGCTGGTGCTCGGCGAACCACCGCAGACCGGCCGGCATCGACTCGGTCGGGACGAAGCCGCTGCCGAGGAACGGCAGCAGCATCAGCGGCATCGGCAGGTTGCTGGCCGTGGCCACGTTCTTGGTGACCATGGCGAGCGCGACCGACAGCCAGGTGATCGCGAAGGTGAACATGGCCAGCACACCGACCACGCCGAGCCAGTCCAGCACCGAGGCGGGCGGGCGGAACCCGATCAGCAGCGCCACCACGGTCACCACGGCGATCGCGAGGAACGTCTGCACCATCGCTCCGAGTACGTGCCCGGTGAGCACCGAGACGCGGGCGATGGCCATGGTCTTGAACCTGGCGATGATGCCCTCGGTCATGTCGGTCGCCACCGCGATCGCGGTTCCCTGCGCGGCCCCGACGATCGTCGTGATCATGATGCCGGGGGTGAGATAACCGACGTAGGCGGCACGGTCGGCGCCGATGCCCGCGCCCATGGCGCCGCCGAAGACGTAGACGAACAGCAGCAGGAACACCACGGGCACGGACGCGAACGTGAGGATCAGCGTGGGGTAGCGCCAGATGTGCTTGACCTGGCGCCGCAGCATCGTCGCCGAGTCGGTGATCGCTCTCATCGGGAGGGCTCCTTGGCCGAGGACTCCTGGGTCAGGGTGAGGAAGACGTCGTCCAGGTCGGGGGTGTGCACCGACAGTTCGGCGACGTCGATGGCATGCGTGTCCAGCCACTCCAGGAGCTTCCTCAGCGTCCTGACTCCGCCGGAGTCGGGGATCTGGACGGTGAGCGCCGCGTCGTCGCAGGAGGTGGCGCCGACGTGGCCGGCCGCCCTGCGGTACCCGTCGAGGTCGGCGAAGCGCACGACGATGTGGCCGCCGGGGACCATTCGCTTGAGCTCCTCAGGGGTGCCCTCGGCCACCAGCCGGCCCTGGCTGAGCAGCGCGACGCAGTCGGCGAGTTCGTCGGCCTCCTCCAGGTACTGGGTGGTCAGGAAGATGGTCACGCCGTCCTGCCGGACGAGGTCCCGGACGATCTGCCACATGGTGCGGCGGCTGCGCGGGTCCAGGCCCGTGGTCGGTTCGTCGAGGAAGATGAGCCCGGGCGTGCCGACCATGGTCATGGCGAGGTCGAGCCGGCGGCGCATGCCGCCCGAGTAGGTGACCGCGGGCTTGCGCGCGGCGTCGGTGAGGTCGAAGCGCTCGAGCAGTTCGCGGACGCGCCTGCGGCCCTTGGCGCGGCCGAGGTGGAGCAGGTCGGCCATGAGCCGCAGGTTCTCCTCGCCGGTGAGGAAGCCGTCGACCGCGGAGAACTGGCCGGTGACGCCGATCGCGGCACGCACCTCGTCGGGTTCCTTGGCCAGGTCGTGCCCGGCCACCCAGATCTGGCCCGCGTCGGCCTTGATCAGGGTGGACAGGATCTGCACCGTGGTGGTCTTGCCCGCGCCGTTCGGGCCGAGCAGCGAGAAGACGGTGCCCTGCGGGATGGTGAGGTCGATGCCGTCCAGGACGCGGTGGGCGCCGTAGGACTTACGCAGCCCCGTCACCGAGACGAAGGTTCGCATCGCGTTCACCCCCGATCCCAGGTGACGGGCAGGCCGTGCAGGCCGTACACCTGCGAGGGGTCGGTGCGCAGCGACAGCTCTTCGGCCGGTACGGCGAGCCGCAGCGTCGGGAAGCGGTTGAGCAGCGCGGGAAACGCGACGCGCATCTCGATTCGGGCAAGCTGCTGACCGAGGCACTGATGGACGCCGTGGCCGAAGGCCAGATGCCCGGCGGCCGAGCGGCGCAGATCGAGCACGTCGGGGTCGGAGAACCTCGCCGGGTCCCTGTTGGCGGCGTTGATCGCGATGACGACCGTGTCGCCCGCCCTGAGCCGCCTGCCGCCGAGCTCGACGTCCTCCAGCACGCCGCGCATACCGGTGGCGGCGACGGACAGGTAGCGCAGCAGCTCCTCTACGGCACCGGCGGCCAGATCGGGGTCTCCGCGCAGGACGGTGAGCTGGGCCGGGTTGCGCAGCAGGGCGAAGGTGCCGAGCGCGAGCATGTTGGCGGTGGTGTCGAGCCCGGCGCCGAGCAGGAAGGCGGCCACGCCGCCGAGCTCCTCGTCGGTCAGGTCGCCGCCGGTGGCCAGGTCGCTGAGCAGGTCGTCGGTCGGGTCGGCCCGCTTGGCGAGCGCGAGCTCCCGCAGATATGTGCCGAGCTCGACGAAGGCGGCGTACTGCGCCTCAGCGGTCCCGGCGTCCTGCAGGGCCCGGGTGGAGCTCTGGAACCGGTCGCGGTCCTCGTACGGCACGCCGAGCAGCTCACAGATGATCAGCGCCGGAACCGGCTGCGCGAAGACCTCGACGAGGTCGGCGGGCGGACCCTGCCGCTCCATCGCGTCGAGCCGCTCGCGGGTGATCTCGGTGACCCGCTCGGTGAGCAGGTTCATCCTGCGGACGGTGAACTTGCCCGCCAGCAGCTTGCGGAAGCGGGTGTGCTGGGGGGCGTCCATACCGGTCAGGTCGCCGACGGGGGCGGGCGGCAGGTGACCGCCGGCCAGGGGGTGGTAGTGGGTTTCGTAGCGGGAGCTGAACCGCGGGTCGGCGAGGATCTGGCGGACCAGGTCGTATCCGGTGATCATCCAGACGCCGGGGGCGCCCTCGGGCGCGGCCAGGCGGGCGATCGGCTGCTCTGCGCGCAGGGCGGTGAGCGAAGGGGCGGGATCGAAGGGGCACGCGGGTGCGCGGTCCAGGGACGGAGTGACCGGCTCCACGCGATAGTTCACGTTCGACATGATTGAAAGCTACGTTGCTTTCAAGAATTCCGTCAATCGACCGATTCGCTTCAATGCAGGTCAGGGCCAATAAATTGATGCGTTGACCCTGGAGTCGAATGCAACGAAACATTGCATTGCGTGATGCCGAACGCAATACTGGCGTCATGCCAGAAGGAAGGTTGACCCGGCAGGACCGCCAACGCATCGCGGCCGGCCTGGCCGAAGGACGTTCGTACGCGGAGATCGCCAGGCGGCTGGACCGGCCGACCTCGACGATCAGCCGCGAGGTCGGCCGCAACGGCGGCCCCGGCGACTACCGCGCCGAGCGGGCGCACCAGGCGGCAGCGCGGCGGGCACGGCGCGGCACTCCGGCACGTTCCCTCGAGGCCGGACCCCAGGACCGCAAGGTCTTCGAGGTGGAAGAGGGCGCCGTCGAGATGGCGGTCGGGATGGGCCTGCCGAAAATGGTGGCGCGCGTGCTCATCGGCCTGTGGCTGAGCGAGGATGGCAGGCTCACCGCGGCCGAGCTGTCGCGCGGGCTGAACGTCAGTCCCGCCTCGATCTCCATGGCGGTGGGCTACCTGACCCAGCAGGGGCTGATCAGACGCGAACGTGATCCGCGGCGGCGCCGCGACATCTACGTGGTCGACGACGACGCCTGGTACCACTCGACGGTGATCAGCGCGCGGCAGACGCTCGCGGCGGCGGAGATCACGAAGGCGGCAGGGGAGACGCTCGGGCTCGACACGCCCGTGGGACGCCGCCTGGCCAGGGGCGGTGCGTTCCTGGAGCGGATCAGCCTGGACGCTCTGGCGTCGGCCGAACGCTGGCGCGACCTCCCGCCGTGACCAGACCGCTGAAAGCTCATGAAGAACTCCTGAAAAGCCGCCGAAAAGCACCCTCCACGGAATTCCACCGCGTTTTCAGCGCCTCGAGCGAACCTTGCGGCGCACGGGACGACGTCCCCTCTCCCACCCGGAAGGTTCCCATGAAAATCAAGCGCCTGATCTCCGGCGCATTCAGCCTCGCGGCCGCGGTCTCCCTGAGCTTCGCGGCACCGGTGACCGGCGTCGGCATGATCACCCAGTCCCCACGGGTTCCACGGGCCGTCCGATCGCCGATCGACGGCCCGTTGAGCCGTACCCGGACCACAAGGGACACGGCGTGATCGTTCTCTCCGCCCCGAGATCAGCCGGATTCATCCGGGCCCGCGCCGTGGGCGTCACGGATTTCCCCGCGGTCCGGTCGCGTTTCCTGCCCGGCTGCCCGATCGGCACGACAGCTCGTCCCAGAGGTCGAGGATCAGCGCAGCTCAACGGCCGGATGTCATCCCACCGTCCCTCAGCCCGCTGTCCCAGGGCGGGCGAGGCGACACCCAGTCCACGCACAGCAGCGGCCCCACCTGCCGCTTCACGCCCAGCTCCTCCTCGATCTCGCGGACGCAGGCCGCGAACGGCGACTCGTCGACCTCCACCATTCCGCCGGGGATGTCCCAGTCGTCCTTGTACGTGGGGTGCACGACCATGACACGCCCACTCTCGTCCCGTATCAACGCCCCCGCCGCCGACCGCACCCGCGGCAACCCGTCGATGAAGGCCCGGTCAGGCCGCTTACCCGAAGTGCTCACCGGTCGACCCTAAGCTCGGCCGGAGAGTCCCGGGAGGATCGGGAGGACAAGCCGGAGATCTACGCGCGGGGCCGGGTTCCGGTGATGTTGGTGATCGACCCGGTCGACTCCCCGCCCTCGGTGACCGTTCTGAGCGATCCCGAGGACGGGTTCTACCAGACCGTCACCCGCGTGACCACGGGTAAGCCGCTGCGCCTCCCGGCCCCGGTCGACTTCGACCTCGACACGGGGATCTTCCTCGGCTGAGGAGCCTCGGGAGGCTAGTCGGTGAGCTGGGCCATGGCCTTCTGGATGCGTTTGTCGGAGACGGGGTACGGGGTGCCCAGGGTTTGGGCGAAGTAGCTGACGCGGAGTTCCTCCAGCATCCAGCGGATGTCGACGACGGCCTCCTCCGATCGGCGTTCAGGAGGGAGCTTGGCGAGGAGCTCCTCGTAGGCCAGGCGGATGTCGTCGAGCCGCAGCATCTGCTCGTGGTCGCGGTAGGGGTCGTCGGGGAGCTTCTCCAGGCGCCGCTCGACCGCCCGCAGGTAACGCTGCAGGTCGGGCAGCCGTTTGTGGCCGGTCTCGGTGACGAATCCGGGGAACACCAGGGTGGACAGGTGCTCCTCGATCTCCTCCAGGGCGTCGGCCGGGCTCTTCATCGCGGCGAGCGTGTTGCGGACGTTCTGCCAGACGACCAGGATGCGCTCCACCCGGGAGACGACCTCCGCCGTCGTGTCGTACAGCTCGGCGCGCACGTGGTCGTGCGCGCGGGTGAAGTCGGCGGCGTTCCAGGCCGGGCCGCCGGACTCGGCGATCAGCTTGTCGGCAGCGCACGTGACGCAGTCCTCGAACAGCTCGGCCGCGTCGCGGTGCGGGCTGTGGCTGAGGGCGAGCTTCTGCTGGGTGGACAGGCCGCGCAGGATCGCCTTGGCGGGTGAGGTGACGTTGAGCAGCACCAGCCGCCGCATGCCGGCCCACATCGCCGTACGCTGCTCGGCCTCGGTCTCGAAGACGCGCACGCCGACCGTGGCGCCCTCGTCGACGAGCGCGGGGTAGCCCTTCACCCGCCCCTGTTCGAAGAGCTTGGGCAGCTCGCCGAACGTCCACGAGCGCAGGCCCGTGCGTTCGAGGTGCTCCCCCGCCCGTGACAGGGTGGCCCGCAGCTTGGGGGCGAGCCGGCGCTTGAGCGCGGTGAGGTCCTTGTCCTCGGCGACCGTGCGCTTGCGTTCGTCGACGACGCGGTAGGTGACGCGCAGGTGGTCGGGCAGGCGCTCGGGCTCCCAGGCGTCCAGCGGCACGCGGACGCCGGTGAGGGTGAGCAGCTCGCGCGACACGGCCTCCAGCAGCGGCTCCTTGCCGGGGGTGACGCGCTCCAGGACGGCTTTGGCGAAGTTCGGCGCGGGGACGAAGTTGCGGCGGATCTGCTTGGGCAGCGAGCGGATCAGCTCGGTGACGAGCTCCTCGCGCAGGCCGGGGACCTGCCAGTCGAAGCCCTCGCCCTCGACCTGGTTGAGCACCTGGAGGGGGACGTGGACGGTGACGCCGTCGGCGTCCGCGCCGGGCTCGAACTGGTAGGTGAGCCGCATCCGCTGCCCGGCCTGCCGCCAGGCGTCGGGGTAGGCCTCCTGGAGGTCCTCCGCGTCGGCGCCCTCGTTGATGAGCATGTCGGTGGAGAAGGTGAGCAGCTCGGGCTCGCTCTGACGTTTCTTCTTCCACCAGGAGTCGAAGTGGCGGCCCGACACCACGCTCTCGGGGATGCGCTTGTCGTAGAAGTCGAACAGCGTCTCGTCGTCGACGAGGATGTCGCGGCGCCGGGCGCGGTTCTCCAGCTCCTCGACCTCCGACAGCAGCCGGCGGTTCTCCTTCAGGAAGCGGTGGTGGGCGTCCCAGTCGCCGTCGACCAAAGCGTGGCGGATGAACAGCTCACGCGACAGATCGGGGTCGATGCGGCCGTAGTTCACCTTGCGGTCGACGACGATGGGCACGCCGTACAGGGTGACCTTCTCCAGGGCCATGACCGCGCCCTGGTTCTTCTCCCAGTGGGGCTCGCTGTAGGTGCGCCGGACCAGATGCCCGGCGAGCGGCTCGATCCACTCGGGCTCGATCTTGGCCACGACGCGCGCCCACAGCCGGGACGTCTCCACGAGCTCCCCGGCCATGACCCAGCGGGGCTGCTTCCGGAACAGCGCCGAGCCGGGGAAGATGGCGAAGCGGGCGTTGCGGGCGCCGATGTACTCGCGGAGGGAGCGGCGGCGCGGGCCGCCGTCGTTCTTGTCGGACTTCTCGACGTCCATCATGCCGATGTGGGACAGCATGCCGGCGAGCAGCGAGACGTGGATCTTGTACGGGTCGGGGCGGGTGCTGTTGAGGGTGACGCCCATGCCCCTGGCGACCTGCTTGAGCTGGCTGTAGATGTCCTGCCACTCGCGTACCCGCAGGTAGTTGAGGTAATCGGCCTTGCACATGCGCCGGAACTGGCTGGAGGACAGCTCGCGCTGCTGCTCCCGCAGGTGGTCCCAGAGGTTCAGGTACGTCAGGAAGTCGGACTCCTTGTCGACGAACCGGGCGTGCTTCTGGTCGGCCTGGGCCTGCTTGTCGGCCGGTCGCTCGCGGGGGTCCTGGATGGACAGCGCGGCCGCGATGACCATGACCTCGGTGGCGCAGCCGTTGTCGTCGGCGGCGAGCACCATGCGGGCGAGCCGGGGGTCGACCGGAAGCTGGGCGAGCCGGTTGCCGATGGAGGTGAGCTTGCGCTGGTCGTCGAAGGCGCCGAGCTCGTGCAGGAGGTTGACGCCGTCCTTGACCTGCCGCTGGTCCGGGGGCTCCACGAAAGGGAACGCCGCGATGTCGCCGAGGCCGAGCGTGGTCATCTGCAGGATGACCGAGGCCAGGTTGGTGCGCAGGATCTCGGGGTCGGTGAACTCCGGGCGGCCGAGGAAGTCCTCCTCGGAGTAGAGCCGGATGCACACGCCGTCGGAGGTACGGCCGCAGCGGCCCTTGCGCTGGTTGGCCGACGCCTGCGAGATCGGCTCGATCGGCAGGCGCTGCACCTTCAGCCGGTGGCTGTAGCGCGAGATGCGGGCGAAGCCGGGGTCGACGACGTACTTGATGCCGGGGACCGTCAGCGAGGTCTCGGCGACGTTGGTGGCCAGCACGATGCGCCGCCCCCGGTGGGGCTGGAAGACGCGGTGCTGCTCGCCCGCCGACAGCCGCGCGAACAGCGGCAGGACCTCCTCCTTGCGGCCCTTGAGCGCCTCGGCGGTGTCCCTGATCTCGCGCTCGCCGCTGAGGAAGACCAGGATGTCGCCCGGCCCCTCGGCGCAGAGCTCGTCGACGGCGTCGACGATGGCCTGCGCCTGGTCCTCCTGCTCGTCGGTGATGGGCCGGTAGCGGACCTCGACGGGATAGGTGCGGCCGGAGACCTCGACGATCGGCGCGCCGCCGAAGTGCCGCGAGAAGCGCTCGGGGTCGATCGTCGCCGAGGTGATGATCACCTTGAGGTCGGGCCGTTTGGGCAGCAGTTGCTTGAGGTAGCCCAGGATGAAGTCGATGTTGAGGCTGCGCTCGTGCGCCTCGTCGATGATCAGGGTGTCGTACCGCGAGAGCAGGCGGTCGCGCTGCATCTCGGCGAGCAGGATGCCGTCGGTCATCAGCTTGACGAGGGTGTCGTCGCCGGACTGGTCGGTGAAGCGCACCTTGTAGCCGACGGTCTCGCCGAGCGGGGTGCCGATCTCCTCGGCGATGCGCTCGGCGACGGTGCGCGCGGCGATGCGGCGCGGCTGGGTGTGGCCGATCTGGCCCCGCACGCCCCGGCCGAGCTCCAGGCAGATCTTGGGGATCTGGGTGGTCTTGCCCGACCCGGTCTCGCCCGCGATGATCACGACCTGGTTGTCGCGCAGGGCTTGGAGGATGTCGTCCTTGCGCTGGCTGACCGGCAGGTTCGCCGGGTAGGTGATCGCCGGCGTGAGCGCGCGGCGGGCCTCGACCCTGGCCTCGGCCGCCTCGATGTCGGCGGCGACCTGGTCGGCGATCGCCCGCAGGGACTTGCCGTCGCGGACGCGGCGCGCGCCGTCGATGCGACGGCGCAGCCGGATCTCGTCGCGCAGCATGAGCGCGGGCAGGCGGTCACGCAGATCGGTCAGGGGCGATTTCAACGAAGACGTTCCCATGGTCGCTTTCCCGGCCGTCTCGTCAGACAGCCGCCACCGCAAAGGATAAGCAACTCGCCCCGGCTCCACGCCAATGGTTTACGGCCCGGCCCGCCCTCCCCCTTCCGTGATCGGCCCGTTCAGCGGGTGGACATCAGCTCCCCGGGAGAGTCGGAGGCGAACTTCAGGCCCTTCTCGAGGCAGACGATCGCCCCCTTGCGCGGGCGGTTCATGAAGCGTACGTCGTCGGCCAGCGCCCGCATGATCTGCAGGCCCCGGCCGTGCTCGGCCATGGGGGATCCCTGGCCGACCTTCTCGGCGTCGAACCCGGTGCCGGTGTCCACCACCGTGATCACGCACTTGTCACCGGAGAGTTCGGCGCTGACGGTGTACTCGTCGCCGTCTTTGGCGTGTCTTATGACGTTGGAGCAGGCTTCGGTGAGCATGAGCTGAATGTCCTCGCAGATCGGCCGTTCGACCCCGAGGACCTCCAACTCCGCCCCAAGAATCTGCCTGGTGATGGACACGCTCGCGGCATCGCGCGGCAGGCGCAATGAGATCGTCACCTTCACGTTTCCTCCTTCCGGCCCACCCTGTTAAAGGTGCCCCCATGAACGACGCCAAACACAGGACGCCGGGAAACCTGCCAGGTGGGGCCTGCCGCCGCGCGTGCCGGGGCCGTCAGCCGCGGCCGGCGGCGGCCAGCGCGGCCCCGATGATGCCCGCCTCGTTGAGCAGTGCGGCGGGCACCACCGGAGTGCCCTTCAGGTCGACGAGCGGCAGGAACTTGTCGGCCTTCTTGCTGACGCCGCCACCCACGATGATCAGCGACGGCGACATCAGCATCTGGATGTGCTCCAGGTACTTCTGGACGCGGTGCGCCCACTTCTCCCAGCTCAGGTCGTGCGCCTCCCGGGCGTGGTCGGACGCGCGGCTCTCGGCCTCGTGACCGTCGATCTCCAGATGGCCGAACTCGGTGTTCGGCACCAGCACGCCGTCGATGATCAGCGCGCTGCCGATCCCGGTGCCGAAGGTGAACATCGCCACCAGCCCCTCGCGGCCGCGCCCGGCCCCGAAGGTGGCCTCAGCGACGCCGGCGGCGTCGGCGTCATTCAGCACGGTCACCTCCAGCCCGGTCGCCTCGCCGAAGAGCTTGCGGGCGTCCAGGCCGATCCAGGCGCGGTCGACGTTGGCCGCCGTCCGGGTCACCCCGTCGACGACGACGCCCGGGAAGGTGACGCCGACCGGCCCCGTCCAGGAGAAGTGGTCCACCAGCTCCCGCACGACGGCCGCCACGGCCTCGGGGGTGGAGGGGGCCGGCGTGGGGATCCGCCACCTGTCGTCCAGCAGCTTTCCGCTCTCTGTGTCCACCGGCGCACCCTTGATCCCGGATCCGCCGATGTCGATGCCCAATACGTTCATGTCACTCCTCATTACCGGGACAGGACCCTCGATGCGTCCGCCCAGAACTATCACCGGTCGGCTCCATCGCCGGCATCGGATCTGGTAGGCATGTCCGGGTGAAGCCCTTCCCCCTGAAGACCTCGCTGACGGTGGCCCTCGCCGCCGCGCTCGTCGCCGGCGCCGCGCCCGCGTCCGCGTCCGCCGCGAGCCCCGCCTCGGCGGCACGGGCGCCGAGGATCCCGCCCGGCACGACCGCGAGCTACATGGTGTTCGACCGCCAGGCGGGCAGGGCGACGCTGGCGTACAAGACCCACAGCCGGTTCCGGTCGGCGTCGGTCGTCAAGATCCTCATCGCGATCGACTACCTGGAGTCGCTGAAGCCGGGCGCGGCCGTCCCCGCCGCCGACCAGGCTCTCCTGCGCACCATGCTGCGGTCGAGCGACGACGCCGCGGCCTCGGCGTTCTGGAACCGCCGCGGCAAGGGGGCCATCGTCGAGCGCATGGTCCGCCGTCTCGGGCTGACCGACACCGCGCCCCCTCCGGCGTCCAAACCCGGCTTCTGGGGGTACACCGCGCTGAGCGCCGCCGACGTCGTGCGGACCTACCGGTACCTGCTCGACCGGGCGGCCCCCAAGGTGCGCGATCTCGTCCTTGGCCACCTGCGCGCCGCGACGCGCTGCGCCTCCGACGACTTCGACCAGTATTTCGGCATCCCGAGCGCCGTCCCCCGGCCGTGGGCGGTCAAACAGGGGTGGTCCGGGTACGGCTCGCGGCCCGCCGTGCCGTGCTCGGGGCGGCGCGGAAGCGCCCAGGGGACCGCTGCCGCGAGCACGACGACGGCGACCGCGGGCGCGGCCGTCCCGGGACCGGTGAACCTCGTCCGGCCGGTGCTCCACACCACCGGCCTGGTGGGCAAGGACGACCGGCTGATCGTCGTCGTCCTCACCCTGCAGCCCGCCGGCTCCTCCTTCAAGTCCTCCGCCGCCCGCCTCACCTCGATCGCCCGGGACGTCTATCTCGCCGGGCGACCGGGCGGGTGACGGGCACGGCGGTCAGTACCTTCCGTCGTACCCGGCGCGGGAGCCGTCCCTCACCGCGCTGAACGGCCCGGTGTTGTTGTCGAACACCCAGGTCGCGGTGGTGCTCAGCGGGTCCAGGCGGCCGTGCCGGGGGTCCTCGCTGCCGACGACGAACGGGTCGTCCTGGTAGGAGGACGCCCCTTCCAGGCGGTAGGTCGCCGAGTCGCGCGAGTAGGAGGCCGCCGGGGCGTACGACTCCTGCGACGGCGCGGCCGGGGACGGATACGACGAATGGCCGGCCGGCGACTGGTAGCCGGAGCCGGACTCGTACGACGGCGTCGACTCGTAGGCGGGCGCGGACGGGTAGCCGGACGACGAGCCGTACGAGGATGACGAGGCGTAGGAGGCCGACGACGTGCCGTAGGAGGCGGAGGAGCCCGACGACGTGCCGTAGGAGGGCGACGACGTCTCGTACGCCGGGGAGGGCTGGTAGGACGACGACGCCCCGATGGCCGCGGTGGCCCTCCCGTTGCCCACGGCGAACAGGAAGGAGTGCAGCCCGTCGACCAGCCGTTGCACGTCCTGCCGCGGCCGCACCACCAGCCGCAGGAACTGGCTGCTGGAGCCCAGCTTGTCGCCGCACTCCCGCACGAACACGTTGTGCGAGGAGAAGAGGTGGTCGCGCAGCGCCTTGCCGTCCTTGCCGTCCGGCAGCTTGACCATCAGGAAGTTGCCCTGCGACGGGTACACCGTGAGACCGGGCAGCGCGGACAGCTGCTGGATCATCGACTGGCGGTCGCCGGCGAGCAGCCGCAGGCTGTCCTGGTACTCGCGCATGTGCTCCTTGAGCATGAAGACCACCGACTCGGCCAGGGAGTTGAGGTTCCACTTGGGCAGCCTGCGGCGGATCGTGCCGGCCAGCGCCGGGTTGGCCACCAGGTAGCCGAAGCGGATGCCGTGGAGGCCGAAGTTCTTGCCGAGGCTCTTCAGCACGATCACGTTGGGGCGGATGGCCGCCTCGTCGGCGACGCTCGGGTACGGCTCGGCGTCCACGAAGTCGATGAACGACTCGTCCACCACGACCAGGTCCAGGTCGGACAGCTGGTCGAGCAGGTCGATCACCTGGGCGCGGGGCAGGTAGCCGCCGTCGGGGTTGTTGGGGTTGCACACGACCGCGACCCGCGAGCCGCGCCTGCGGACGAACCGTACGTAGGCGTCCACGTCGAGGCCGAAGCCCTGGGCCTCGGGCAGCGGGTACATGTCGACCCGTTTGCCGGTCTCCAGCGGCTGGTCGGTCCAGCGCCCGGAGGTCGGGATCGGGACGGCGAGGCTCTCGCGGACCAGGAGGTGGTCGATCCAGGTGATCAGTTCGGTGGACCCGTTGCCCATGGCGATCGTCTGCGGCTTCAGCCCGAGCGCCGCGCTGAGCTCGGCGGCGATGGTGTCGGTGTCGCTCGGGTAGTACTTCAGGATCGTGGTGATGTTCCTGCCGAGCAGGTCGAACATCTCCGGGGTGGGGAAGTACGGGTTGCAGGGGACGCAGAAGTCCACCGGAGCGCCGTGCAGCCCGGACGTCCCGCGCAGCAGCGAGAAGTACGACGGGCTGTGCGCTTCTGCGCGCAGCAGGTTGAGATCGGTGGAACCGGCCAACTGGGGCCCCTCTCCAAGACGGCGAACGTCCGCGCATGGGTGTGGTGACGCCCGGAGGTACGCGGCGGCGCCGCGGCCGGTTCAACCGGCTTCGAGGGGGTCCGTGCCGGACCCCCTCGGTGCCGGTTCAGCTGGACGACAGTGCGGGTGCGGGCTGCTCGGTGGCCGGGGGCGGCGGGTTCTTGCCGCCGTCCTCCTCGTCCACGAACGTCGCCTCGTCGAACGGGTCGCGGCCCGCCAGCACCCTCTCGGCGCGTTCCCGGTCGAAGTCGCCCACCCAGGTGCCGATCACGACGGTGGCGACGGCGTTGCCGGCGAAGTTGGTCAGGGCGCGGGCCTCGGACATGAAGCGGTCGATGCCGACGATGAGGCCGACGCCGTCCACCAGGCCGGGACGGTGCGACTGCAGGCCGCCGGCCAGGGTGGCGAGCCCGGCGCCGGTGACGCCCGCCGCGCCCTTGGAGGCGATCATCATGAAGACCAGGAGCGAGATCTGCTCGCCGATGGACAGCGGGGCGCCGGTCGCGCTCGCCACGAACAGCGTGGCCATGGTGAGGTAGATGGCGGTGCCGTCGAGGTTGAAGGAGTACCCGGTCGGGACGGTGATGCCGGCGACCGTCCGGCTGACGCCGAGGTGCTCCATCTTCGCGATCAGGCGCGGCAGCGCCGACTCCGACGAGGAGGTCGACAGGATCAGCAGGAACTCCCGGCCGAGGTAGCGCAGCAGCGACCAGAGGTTCACGCGGGCGACCGCCCACAGCACCGGCCCGAGGACGAAGGCGACGAACAGCACACAGGTGACGTAGAAGCCGAGCATGAGGACGCCGAGGCTGACCAGGGCGCCGAACCCGCCCGCGCCGACGACCGCCGCGATCGCGCCGAACGCGCCGACCGGGGCCGCCCACATGATCATGGCGAGGATGCGGAAGACGAGCCGCTGGATGTGGCCGATGCCGGTGAGGATCGGGGCCGCCCGCTCCCCCATGGCCTGCAGGGCGAAGCCGGCCAGCAGCGCAACCAGGAGGGTCTGCAGCGTCTGCCCCTCGGTGAACGCCGAGACCAGCGTGGTGGGGATGATGCCGAGCAGGAACGACGTGGGGTCGCCCTCCGTGCCCTTGGACGCCTGCTCCTGGGCGGCCTTGCGCAGGTCGTCGGTCAGTTGCAGGCCCTCGCCCGGGTGCAGGACGTTGCCGACGATCAGGCCGATGACCAGCGCGACCGTCGACATGACGAGGAAGTAGCCGATGGCGAGGCCGCCCACCTTGCCGACCTTGGCGGCCTGGGCCACCGAGCCGACGCCGAGCACGATGGTGCAGAAGATGATCGGGCCGACCATCATCTTGATCAGGTTGACGAAGGCCGTGCCGAGCGGCTTCAGCGCCACGCCGGTGTCGGGGGCGAACAGTCCGACCGCGATCCCGGCCAGTACCGCGCCGATTACCGCCAGGTACAGATAGTGGGTACGGTCCCTGTGAGGCGTGGACGCGGGTGTGGTCACGCGGCCCTCCCTGTCGGTGAGAAGCGGGGGAAGCGATGCTTCGGGTCGAGTGACTATGCGCCACCATGGTGACCTAGGTCACTATTACGTACATTTCGTTCATTGCCGTCTCCGCACGACGGCCTCTCCCACGTCGTGATCCCCGTAATCGATGGTGAAAGTGAAGACCCTGACGACCGTCACCTCGCGCCTCGCGCTGTGGAGCCTGGCACGGCAGATGTTCGTGCTGCAGGTGGTCGTCGTCCTGGTCACCGTGGTGGCGTGCACCGTGCTGACGTCGCTGCACGTCCACCGGTTGCTGACCGACGAGGCGGCCATGACGACCCGCCGGGTGGCGATCAGCGTCGCCGACTCCCCCTCCGTGCTCGCCGCCCTCGGCGATCCCGACCCGTCGGCGGCGCTGCAGCCGTACGCCGAGCGGATCCGCTCCGAGACCGGCCTCGACTTCATCACGATCATGAACACCCAGGGCCGCCGGTACACCCACCGCAACCCCTCGCAGATCGGCAAGCGGTTCCTCGGCACCATCGCCCCCGCCCTGGCCGGCAGGACGTTCACCGAGACCTACACCGGCACGCTCGGCCCGTCGATGCGCGCGGTCACCCCCGTGCGCGACGCGGCTGGCCGGGTGCGCGGCCTGGTGAGCGCGGGGATCACCATCCAGAAGATCAGCGAGCAGGTGCGCGGGCAGATCGTCTCGGCCGTCCTCGCCGGGCTGCTGGGCCTGGTGGCGGGGCTCGCCGGCACCTACCTGGCCGGCGCGCGGCTGCGCCGGCACACCCACGGGCTGCGTTCGGCGGAGCTGGACCGCATGTACGACCACCACGACGCGATCCTGCACGCCGTCCGCGAGGGACTGCTGCTCGTCGACACCGGGCGCAGACTGACTCTTTGCAATGACGGAGCCCGGGAGCTGCTCGGCCTGCCCGCCGACGCCGAAGGGCGGCCGGTCACCGAGCTCGGCCTCCCCGCGTCCCTGGCCGAGCTGCTCGCCTCCGGCGAGGACCGCTCCGACGAGATCCACCTGACCGGCGAGCGGGTGCTGGTGGTGAGCTCCTCGGCGGTCCGCTCCGGGTCGCGCTCGCTCGGCAGCGTGGTGACCCTGCGCGACCACACCGAGCTGCAGGCGCTCACCGGCCAGCTGGACGCCGAGCGCGGCTTCGCCGAGTCGCTGCGCGCGGCCGCGCACGAGGCGGCCAACCGCCTGCACACGGTGGTGACCCTGGTCGAGCTGGGCCGCGCCGACCAGGCCGTGGCCTTCGCCACCGAGGAGCTCAGGACGGCCCAGCAGCTCACCGACCGGGTCGTCGGCGCCGTACGCGAGCCCGTGCTCGCCGCCCTGCTCCTCGGCAAGACCGCCGAGGCGGCCGAGCGCGGTGTCGAGCTGTCGATCGGCCCCGACAGCGAGCTGGACGACGTGGTGCTGAACCCTCGCGACCTGGTGACCATCCTGGGCAACCTGATCGACAACGCCGTGGAGGCCGCCATGAACGGCACGCGGCCCGCCCGTGTGCACGTCCGCCTGAGCGCCGGCGACGGCGTGTTCCTCGCGCGGGTGGCCGACAGCGGGCCGGGGCTCCCGGCGGACGCCGCCGAGATGTTCCGGCGCGGCTGGACCACCAAGGGCGACGGCCGCGGGCTCGGTCTCGCCATGGTCGGCCAGGCCGTGCGCCGCCTCGGCGGCACCATCGAGGCGGGCCAGGAGGACGAGGGCGCGGTCTTCACCGTACGGCTGCCGATCCCGGACGGCGCGGCGCGGGTGGCGGGCGGGACGGCGCCGTCGTGATCTCGGTGCTGATCGTCGAGGACGAGGAGCTGACGGCCGAGGCCAATCGCCTGTACGTCGAGCGGACGCCGGGGTTCGCGGTGGCCGGGGTGGTGCGCTCGGGCGGGGAGGCGCTGCGGTTCCTGCGGCGGCGGCCCGCCGACCTGGTGCTGCTCGACCTCTATCTCCCCGACATGCACGGGCTGGACGTCTGCCGGGCGCTGCGGGCGGCCGGGGTCTTCTGCGACGTCATCGCCGTCACCTCCGCCCGCGACCTGTCGGTGGTGCGGTCGGCGGTGTCGGTCGGCGTCGTGCAGTACCTCCTCAAGCCCTTCACCTACGCGGTGCTGCGCGAGAAGCTGCAGCGGTACGCCGAGTTCCGGTCCACGATCGAGGGGGCGGGCGAGGTGGCCGGTCAGGTGGAGGTGGACCGCGCGCTGTCCACCCTCAGGGGGGCCGTGACGACCTCGCTGCCGAAGGGGATGACCGAGGCCACGCTGGAGGCCGTCGCCGGCGAGCTGCGCAAGGCGCCCGGAGGCATGTCGGCCCAGGCGGTGGGCTCGGCCATCGGCGTCTCACGGGTGACGGCGCGCCGCTACCTGGAGCATCTGGTCGAGACCGGCTCGGTGCGCCGCGTCCCGCAGTACGGCGGGCTCGGGCGCCCGGAGCTGCTCTACCAGATCACCTAGGCCTGTTTCCGCACCACCCCTGCTCGGGTGCCGTATGCGATCCGGGAGCGATGTGCGGGAGACGGCCCAGGCCTGTCCTCATGTCTTGGCGACGGCCTGGCTGACCGCGTTGGGGCCGTCGTAGGTCTTGTCGGGGAGCCGGTTGAGGGCCTCGATCGCCTCCTGGTCGGCGCCCTGCTTCTTGGCGTGGTCCAGCAGCTCGTCCTTGCCCGCCGGATAGTCAACTCCGGACAGGTACTTCTGGACACGGATGAAGTCCGCCTGCGGCATGATTCCTCCTTTTGTCGCAAATGATTCCTGTCCCCCCGCGGGTGCCTGAAACCGGGTTCCTCGCCGCAGACATGCGGAATGTACGACTCTTTGCCTTCTCTCGCCAAGCGCCCCTTCCGGCCGCCTATGGACGTTTGCCAACCCTTACCAGTGACCCATCGCACGGTCGCTAAACCTGGCAAACCTCATCAATCTTCGGACCTACCAGCCCTACCGCCGCAATCCGGTCAAGTAACCGAACGATCTAGAGCAATGTTCTGCCGCAGGTCACGGCCCCGGAGCGTCGTCCCGCCCCGAATTCGGAGGTTCTCAAATGCCGGCGGCCCACGGCCGGGATCCGGGACATCACTGGTCAAACACTGAAGTAGTGACAACAGTCACGAAACGAATAGTGACACCGGCATATCACACCAATGGAAACCGTCACTAGGCATGGCTCGGGTTATCCGCAATTCTCCTTCCAAGCGATCGAGCGACGAGAGGGGTGCGGGACGTGATCGACAGGTACGAGATCTATTGCCTAGCCGATCCACTGTTTTACGACACCCTTGACAACCAGCGCGCCAAGTATCCGGACTTCGCGACAGCCGCGAGGGAGGTGCCCGCCGGCTGGGACCACCGCTCGACCGACACCTGGCTCCACTACGGTCCGAAGGAGCGATCCCTCCCCTCGCAGGGCTGGAAGATCCACATCTCCTCCTGCCTGGAGGACGCCGAGCGCACCCTGGACACCGCCTGGGACTACTGCGTCGCCCGCGGGCTCAGCTTCAAGTTCCTGCGCGGCCCCCGGGTCGTCATGATGCTGAACTCCAAGTACGCCGAGCGGGGCAGCAGCGGCAAACTGGTGACGATCTACCCGGCCGACGTGGACGAGCTGGAACTCGTGCTGAAGGAGCTCGACGAGCTCCTGCACGGGGTGCGCGGCCCCTACATCCTCAGCGACCTGCGCTTCGGTGACGGCCCCCTGTTCGTGCGGTACGGCGGGTTCGCCGAGCGCTACTGCCTGACGGCCGGCCGGGAGCGGGTCCTGGCGATCGAGAACGCGGACGGGGTCCTGGTGCCCGACCGGCGGGGGCCCTCGTTCTCGCCACCGCCGTGGATCACGCTCCCGGCCTTCCTGGAACCCCACCTGGCCGCCCGCAACGCGGTGACCCTCGCCGGCCTGCCGTACGAGATCGAGTCGGTGCTGCACTTCTCCAACGGCGGCGGCGTGTACAAGGCGCGGGACACCCGCGACGGCGGCCCGGTCGTGCTGAAGGAGGCGCGGCCGTACGCCGGCCTCGACGCCTCCGGCCGTGACGCCGTCACCCGCCTGCGCCACGAGGCGGACATCCTGCGGCGGCTCGACGGCCTCGACGTCGTGCCCGCGCTGCGCGACTACTTCGTCCTCGGCGAGCACCACTTCCTCGTGCAGGAGTTCGTCGACGGGCAGACGCTCAGCCAGGAGTCCATCCACCGGCACCCGCTGACCCGCGCCGACATCACGCCCGAGCACGCCGCCGAGTTCACCGAATGGGCGCTCGGCATGCTGGACCGCGTCGAGCGCGCGGTGGACGCCCTGCACGGGCGCGGGGTCGTGTTCGGCGACCTGCACCCCTTCAACGTGCTGGTGGCGGGCGAGCGGGTGGTGCTGATCGACTTCGAGGTCGCCTCCCCCGCCGAGGAGCGGAAGCGGCCCACGCTCGCCCACCCCGGCTTCTGCCCCCCGCGGGACCGGCTCGGCGTGGCCGCCGACCGGTACGCGCTGGCGTGCCTGCGCCTCGGCCTGTTCGCCCCCATGTCGACCGTGCTGATCCCCCTGCACCGGGCCAAGGTGACCCACCTGGCCGAGCTGGTGTGCGAGATGTTCCCGGTCCCCCGCGCCTACATCGACGACGCGGTGCGGACGATCCTCGGCGAGGACGCCGCCGGCCGTACGCCCGGCGACCGGGCGATGCGCGAGCTGCCCCTGCCCGGCCGGGCACCCTGGACCGAGGTCAGGGACGCGTGCCGCCGGGCGATCCTCGCCTCGGCGACCCCGGAGCGCGGCGACCGGCTGTTCCCCGGGGACGCCGCGCAGTTCCAGCCGGGCGGCGGGCTCAACCTTGCCAACGGCGCCGCGGGCGTCCTGTACGCGCTCCACGCGACCGGCGCCGGACGCGTCCCCGAGCACGAGGCCTGGCTGCGCGAGCGCGCCTTCGCCCCCGAACCCGGCACGGGCCTCGGCTTCTACGACGGCCTGCACGGCGTGGCGTACGCCTTCGAGGCGCTCGGCCGCAGGCAGGACGCCCTCGACCTCGTCACGCTGTGCCTGCGGGAGAAGTGGGAGCGGCTCGGCCAGACCCTGTACTCCGGGCTGTCCGGTATCGGGCTCAACCTCCTGCACCTGGCGCAGGCCACCGGCGAGCGGACGCTCGAGGAGGCCGCGCTGCGGGTGGTCGACATGGTGGCCGACCGGCTCGGCGGCGTCGAGGACGTGCCCGAGGTGAGCGGCGGGAAGAACCCGCACGCCGGGCTGATGCGCGGCTCCTCCGGTCCCGCCCTGCTCTTCCTCCAGGCCCACGAGCTCACCGGCGACGGCGCGCTGCTCGACCACGCGCGCGTGGCGCTCCGGCAGGACCTGCGGCGCTGCACCCACCGCGCCGACGGACAGCTCCAGGTGCAGCAGGGCTGGCGCACCAACCCCTACCTGGACGAGGGCTCGGCCGGAATCGGGGTGGTGCTGCGCCAGTACCTCGCCCGCCGCCACGACGAGGCGTTCCGGCAGGCGCTGGACGACATCGGGCCGGTCGCGACGCTCGACTACTACGTGCAGTCGGGACTGTTCGCCGGCCGGGCCGGCATGATCGCGGCCTTGGCGGCGGGGCTGCAGCCCGGGGTCGGCCGTTCCTCCCCGGAGGTGGCGGCGCAGATCGAACGCCTCGCCTGGCACGCGATGCCGTACGGCGGCGGCCTCGCCTTCCCCGGCAACCAGCTGCTCAGGCTCTCGATGGACCTCGCGTCCGGCACGGCCGGGGTCCTGCTCGCGCTCGGCACCGCGCTGCACGACCAGCCGGTGCGCGTGCCTCTGATCTCCCCGCCCGGCAATCCCGCCGGGCCGGCGGATCCCGCGGACGACGGAAGGAGGTGACTCGAATGGCGCTTCTGGACCTCCAGGAGATGGAGCTGCCCGGCGGCCACGGCGGTGGCGGCAGCAACCTGAGCCTCGTGGGCTGCACCCCCCACGAGAACAGCAGCCTCAGCATTCTCTGCGGCTGAGCATTCCCCTCACCACGAAACGAAAGGGCGTGACCCCCATGGCGCTTCTCGACCTGCAGGAAATGGAACTCCCCGGCGGCCACGGCGGTGGCGGCAGCAACCTGAGCCTCGTGGGCTGCACCCCCCACGAGAACAGCAGCCTCAGCATCCTCTGCGGCTGACGACTGACCAGAGCCTGGGGCGGCCCTGCACCGGCCGCTCCAGGCCTGTTCATTCCCGCGGTCATCGGAAGGGAAACCTTTGGCATGTCGGACACGGCGGCGGACCGGCTCGTCCTGTCCGTGCTGCGCCGCAGCGGCCCGTGGCCCGCGGTGTACGCCGTGGCCGCGCTGACGGGCGCCGTGGTCGAGCTGCTGCTCCCCGCCGCCCTGGGCCGCGCGGTGGACGCCCTGGTCACCCCCCGGCAGGGGGACGGCGGGGCGCTGCTCGCGTGCGCGCTGCTCGCCGTCGCGGCGGCGGCGTGCGAGGCGGTCGGCATGCTCGCGGCGGGGACCGGAGGCGCGCAGGCCGCGCTCATGCTCCGGCGGCGTCTGGTGCGTCATCTCCTGGCGGCCGGGCCGGCCGTCACCCGGCGCTTCCCGGCCGGCGATCTCGTCACCCGGGCCGGCGCGAACGCCGAGGAGGTCGCCGCCGCGGCGGAGTCCCTGGTCACCGCGGTGTCCTTCCTCGTTCCGGCCGTCGGCTCGCTGGTCGCCCTGGCGCTCATCGATCCGCTGCTGGCGGTGGCGTTCGCGGTGGGCCTGACCGCCATCGCCGTCGTGCTGCGCGCGTTCCTGCGGGAGACGACCGCCGTCGCGACCGGCTACCAGCGGGCGCAGAGCGACCTCGCCTCGCGGCTGTTCGACGCGCTCGCCGGCGCCCGCACCATCGCCGCCGCCGGTACCGAGGAGCTCGAGGTCCGCCGGGTGCTCGGGCCGCTGCCGCGCCTTCGCGAGTACGGCATGCGGCTGTGGCGGGTGAACGCGCGGGCCGGCGTGCAGGCGGCGATCGTCGTCCCCCTCCTGGAGACGGCGGTGCTCACCGTGGGCGGCTTCCGGCTCGCCGCGGGCGGGCTGAGCGTCGGGGAGCTGTACGCCGCGGCCCGCTACGCCGTGCTCGGCGCGGGGATCGCCTCCGCGCTCGGGCAGCTGAACCGCCTGGCCCGCGCCCGCTCGGCCGCGCGCCGCGTCCAGGAGGTGCTCCAGCAGCCGGAGGTCGCCTACGGCGGAGCCGAGCTGCCGGACCCGGGGCGGGGGCGGCTGGAGTTCCGCGGTGTGAGCGTCCACGTGGACGGGCGGGCGGTGCTGCGGGAGGTCGATCTCGTCGTGCCCGGCGGCTCCACGGTGGCCGTGGTCGGCAGGTCGGGCAGCGGCAAGTCGCTCCTGGCCGCCGTCGCCGGCCGGCTGGCCGACCCCGACCTCGGCGAGGTGCTGCTGGACGGGGTGCCGCTGCGGCGGCTCGGCCGCGCGGCGCTGCGCCGCGCCGTGGGGTACGCCTTCGAACGGCCCGTGCTCTTCGGCTCCACCCTGGGCGAGGCGATCGCCGTGGGGCGTCCGGCCGCCGAGGCGCGGACGGCCGCCGGGGCGGCGGCCGCCGACGCGTTCATCCGCAGGCTGCCCCGCGCGTACGACACGCCGGTCGCGGACGCGCCGATGTCGGGCGGCGAGCGGCAGCGGGTGGGGCTGGCCCGGGCGTTCGCCCACGGGGGCCGGCTGCTCATCCTGGACGACGCCACCTCGAGCCTGGACACCGTCACCGAATTCCAGGTGGCGCGCGCGCTGACCGAGGAGCTGCGCCACCGCACGCGCCTGATCGTCGCGCACCGGGCCACGACGGCCGCCCGCGCCGACCTGGTGGTCTGGCTGGACGGCGGCCGGGTGCGCGGCGTGGCCCCGCACGCGACCCTGTGGCGCGAGGCCGCCTACCGCGCCGTCTTCCAGGTGGACGGACCGGGCGCACCGGAGGCCTCCCCCGCAGAACGCGACTCCCCGGCCGTGAGGCGGCTCGCCGAGAGGAAGGCGGGATGAGCGGCCGGCCCCGGCGCGCGGCCGCCCTCTCGCGTCAGGTGCGCGGGGTGCTGTGGGAGGCGGTGCGGCGGGAGCCCCGGCAGGTGGCGCGGCTGCTCGGGTGGTCGTTCGCGGAGGCGGCGCCGTCGTTCGCCTCCGGGCAGGCGGTGGCCCGGGCGGTGGACGGCGGGTTCGCGGCGGGCCGTCCGCTGACCGGCCTCGCCTGGCTGGCCGTGCTGGCCGCCGCGTGGCTGGCCGCCGCGCTCGGCGCCCGCCAGGTGCTGCTGGCGATCGCCGCGATCGTCGAGCCGTTCCGCGACACGCTGCTGCGGCGCGTGGTTGACGGCGCGCTGCACCGGGCCGCCGCCTCGGGCCGGCGACCGGACAGCGCCGCCGTCGCGCGCCTGAACCGGCAGGTGGAGCTCGCGCGGGACGCGTTCGGGGCCGTGATAGCGGTGGTGAGGTCGTTCCTGTTCTCGGTGACCGGCGTGGTGCTCGGCGTGCTGACCCTGATGGGGGCCGTGGTCCCGCTGGTCGTCCTCCCGCTGGTGGCCGGGCTCGCGCTGTTCCTGATGTCGCTGCCGGCCATGGCGAGGCTGCAGCGGGAGCTGATCCTCGCCGAGGAGCGGACCGCCGCGTCCCTGGCGTCGATGGTGGACGGCCTGCGGGACGTCGTGGCGTGCGGCGCCGAGGAGCGGGTGGCGGACGTGGTCGCGCGGGACGTCGAAGGGCAGGCGCGCACGGGCCGCGCGCTCGCCCGGCTCACGGCGGTGCGCACGCTCTCGCTGGCCGTGGGCGGCCTGCTGCCGGTCCTGATGGTGCTGGCGGCGACGCCGGCCCTGCTGCGCGCGGGCGCGACCGCCGGGATCGTCCTCGGCACGCTGACGTACGTCGCGCAGTCGCTCGCGCCCGCGCTCGGCAGCCTGGTGCAGGGCGTGGGGGTCAACGGGGTGCGCCTGGTGGTGGCCCTCGAACGGATCCTGGCCACCAGCGGCCGTCCTCCCGCGCCCGCCTCCGGCGCCGTGCGCGAGGTCCGCGGCGTGTCGCTGCGGCTGCGCGAGGTGGGGTTCGCCTACGGCCCCGGAGCCGAGCCGGTCGTCCGGGGCCTGGACCTGGCCGTCCGGGAGGGCGAGCACCTGGCCGTCGTCGGCCCGAGCGGGATCGGCAAGTCGACGGTGGCCGCCCTGGTCGCCGGCATCCTCGCGCCGGACGACGGGCGGGTCCTCCTCGGCGGGATCCGCGTCGAGGAGTACGACCGGTCCGCGATGTGCCGGGCGCGGGTGCTCATCCCGCAGGAGGCCTACGTCTTCCGGGGCACCCTGGAGGAGAACCTGACCTACCTCGCCGGCGGGTGCACCCGCGCCGAGTTGGACGAGGCCGTCGACGCGGTCGGCATGCGGGAGCTGGCGGCCAGGCTCGGCGGGTACGGGGCGGAGGTGGACCCCTCGCGGCTGTCGTCGGGCGAGCGGCAGCTCGTCGCCCTGACCCGCGCCTACCTCTCCCCCTCCCGGGTCGTCCTGCTCGACGAGGCCACCTGTCACCTGGACCCGGTCGCCGAGGCCAGGGCCGAGGAGGCGTTCGCCGCCCGGGAGGGCACGCTGATCGTCATCGCGCACCGCCTCACCTCCGCGCTGCGGGCGCGGCGGGTCCTGGTCATGGACGGCAACCGGGCCCAGGTGGGCACGCACGAGGAGATGATCGCGGCCTCCCCTCTCTACCGGGACCTGATGGGCCACTGGGACGGCCCCTCCGCGGGCGGGAACCGGGCCCAGGGGTGACGACCGCCCCAAAATTCGGACATGCGATACCAAAAATGCCTTATGTCCGCTTATGAGGGGGTACGTCCATCTACGCCGGTTGTGCCTTTCCATTCGCGACGCGGGGCGGGTCCTGCTGGAACGGAGGACACCAAGGTGAGCGCACAGATGAGCGAGACGCCGGGCCAGGCGTCCGATGTGAAGACCCCACGCGGCGGGACCTCCCGCGGCGCCGAGCTCGTCAGCGAGCGCGGCCGTACGACGATCTCCCCCATCGTGGTGGCGAAGATCGCCGGGATGGCCGCCCGCGAGGTGAACGGGGTGCACGCGATGGGCGCCGGCATGTCGCGCGCGCTCGGCGTCGTACGCGACCGCCTCACCGGAAGCCACGGCGTCACCCAGGGCGTGACGGTGGAGGTCGGCGAGCGCCAGGCGGCGATCGACCTGGAGGTCATCGTGGAGTACGGGGTCTCCATCCCCGACCTCGCGGCCGGCATCCGCCGGAACGTGATCAGCGCTGTCGAGGGCATGTGCGGCCTGGAGGTCACCGAGGTGAACATCACCGTCGACGACCTCCACCTGCCGGACGAGGAGTCCGCCGAGCACGAGGAGCGCCGCGTCGTATGACGCACTTCGCCGGCACGGCCGAGGTGGAGCGCCTGGCGGACCGGATCGCCCAGGCCGTCCAGGGCTGCCCGGACGTCGCCGCGCCGGCCCGCCGCGGGGTGGCGACGTACCTGTCGGGCCGCGCGGTCGCCGGGGTCGCCGTCCGCGACACCGGGGTGGAGGTGTCGGTGGTCGTGCGGTACGGGCGGCGGCTGCCCGAGATCGCCGACGCGATCCGCGACGCGGTCGCGCCCCTGGTCCCCGGCCTGCCGATCGACGTCCACATCGACGACATAGAGATACCCGAGAAGGAACACGGCCCGGGAGACCGGGCGGGCGAGGACGCCAAGAGCCCGAGCAGGGCGGTGGAAGGTGAGCGACATGGATGAGACCCGCTTCTGGCCGGCGGTCGGCCTGCTCTTCGGGACCGCGCTCGGCTTCGCCGTGGTCGTCGGCGGCCTTACCGCCTTCCTGATCGTGCTGGTCCTCGGCGTGATCGGGTTCGTGGTCGGCCGCGCGCTGACCGGTGAGCTCGACATGAGCGGCCTGATGGGCCGGCGGCGCACATGAACACCGCCCCCGTCCCCGAGCCCGGGCGGGCCGGGACGCCTCCGGCGGGCGCCACGCTCCCGGAGAAGCGCGGCACGACGCGCATCGCCGACCGGGTGCTGGAACGGATCGCCGCGCGGGCGGTCACGGAGGTCGACCAGGTCGGCGGCGCCGCGCCGCGGCTGCTCGGCGTGCCGCTCGGACGCGGCGCGCCCCCGGCGGCGGCGCCGCGCGTCAGCGCCCGCGTCGAGGGACGCCTGGCCGTCGTCCACGTCGCGCTGTCGGCGACGTACCCGGCGCCGCTCCGGCAGGTCGCCCAGCGGGTCCGCGAGCGGGTCGCCGGACGCGTGCGCGAGCTGACCGGGCTGGACGCGCGCCAGGTCGACGTCGACGTCACCCGGCTCGTGCATCCCGTCGAGCACGGGAGGCGGGCGTCGTGACCTCGCCCGAGCGGTTCCACCACGCGGGCCCGCCCCAGGAGGCCGGTCCCGAGCCGGCCCCCCGCACCAGGGGCGGGCCGCGGACGGCGTCGCGGGCGTTCCGCCCTCGCCGGACGGTTCCCGCGACGCTGACCGCGCTGGCACTGGCCGTCGCCGCCATCCTGGCCCTGGTCGGAGCGGTCGCGGCGGCGGCCGGCGGCCTCGTGCACGCGCCGCAGGCGGGCTGGCTGACACCGCTGGACCGGTTGCACTGGGACGACCCGTCCGCCCTCGCCACCGCGTCGGTGGCGGTCGTCCTCGGGTTCCTGCTGCTCGCGGCGGCGCTGATCCCGGGACGCCCGCGGGCCATCCCTCTGGCGTCGGAGGACCCGCAGATCCTCACGGGCATCACGCGGTCGGGCCTGTGCCGTCACGTGGCCGCCGTCGCCGGGCACGTCCCGGGCGTCTCCGGTGCCCGCGCCCGGCTGCGGGGCAGGCGGCTGCACGTGACCGCCACCACGCCGCTGCGCGACCCGGGTGAGCTGCCCGGTCAGGTGGCCGGCGCCGTGTCGGCGCGCCTTTCGGAGCTGCGCCCGCTCAAGCCGGTGAAGGTCGACGTCTCCATCCGCAGGAAGGAGGGCTGAAAGGTGGACCGCCATATCGCTCGCGTCAACCGCGTCGGCCTGGCCGTCGTGGGGATGGTGCTGATCCTCTGCGGGCTCGCGGCCCTGGCCCGCGGCCTCGGCGTGCTCGGGCCCGCCCACGTGCCGGTCACCTCGGGACCGCTTCCCGCCTACGCGCTCACGCCGTGGTTCTGGCCCGCGGTCGCCCTCGTCGCGCTGGTGGCCGAGCTGCTGGCCCTGCGCTGGCTCCTCCTCCAGGGGCGCAGGAGCACCATCCACCACCTCGACCTGGAGCGCGACCCCGGGCACGGCACCACCCACATCTCCGCGCGCGCCGCGGCGGAGGCACTGGAGGACGACCTCGCCGAGAGCGTGCACGAGGAGCGGCCGGCCGAGTCCCTGGCGGCGGGCGAGGCGGCACCGGCGCGGGCGGAACGGGTGCACGCCACCCTCGGCGGCGCCCCGGCCGACCCGCGCCTCGCGCTGGCGGTCACCCTGCCCGACGAGGCGGACCCGGCGGCCGCGGGGCGGGCCGTCCAGCGTGCGGTGGCGCGGTTCCGGGAGTCCCTGGAGACCGACCGCCTCCCCGCCGTCGTCCGGCTGCACACCGTCCGGACCCATCCCTTCTGATGCCGGCAGGCCGACGCCTTCACCAGGTTTTTAAGCAGCCGGCACCGGTCCGCGACGGTGGGGCGTGTACGGCCCCGCCACTCAGGGAATGCGGACAAATACGACATATCGCCGAAGGGTAGGGGGCGTCATGGGTGCTCACCTTCATGCGCGTGAAGTGACCCGCACGCCGGTGCAGACGGCCGCGTTCGTCGTGGGCCTGGTCTTCCTCGTGGTGGGGATCCTCGGCTTCATCCCCGGGATCACGACCAACTACGGCTCCATGACGTTCGCCGGTCACCACTCGGGCTCGCTCCTGTTCAACCTGTTCCAGGTGTCGGTGCTGCACAACATCGTGCACCTCGTCTTCGGCTTCGCCGGCGTGACGATGGCCCGGTCGTACGGCGCGGCGGCCAACTACCTGGTCTGGGGCGGCGTCATCTACCTGCTGCTGTGGATCTACGGCCTGTTCGTGGCCGGTCCGAACACGGCCAACTTCGTGCCGGTGAACACCGCCGACAACTGGCTGCACTTCCTGCTCGGCATCGTGATGATCGCCCTCGGCGTGGGCCTGTCCCGCAGGAGGGCGGGGATCCGCAAGGGGACCTTCCCCATCTGACCCGCGACCGGCCTGGCGGTGGTCCGAGCGCCCGGCGAGGCGATCGAACACGGCCCCGGTACCGCCCCGCGTACGGCGGCGGGCTCCGCGGCGACGCTCATCTCATGACATGACGTGATTCTGGCTAGCATGGGCGGTCGCCGCGGAACTCGGATGGGGAGCAAGTGATGGCTGCGACGGGCTCGGCTCCGGACGGCGGACCGGGCTTCCGGGTGCTCGGGCCGCTCACCGTGCTGGCCGACGGCCGCGAGGTGCCGGTCGCCGGCAACAAGCTGCGCGTGGTGCTCGCCGGTCTGCTGCTGCGCGCCGGGGAGACCGTCCCCATGTCGCGGCTGGCCACCTGGCTGTGGGACGACGGGCCGCAGGACGCCGAGCGGGCCAGGGCCGCCGTCCACACCTACGTCAACCGGCTGCGCCGCCACTCCCAGGTGCGCGACGTCGTGCGCACCGTCCACGACGGCTACCGGGCCGAGATCGGCGAGCACACTCTCGACCTGCTGCGCTTCCGCGAGCTGGCGGCGTCGGCGCGCGAGGCCGCCGCCCGCGACGACCTGGAACCGGCCTCCCGGCTGTTCTCCCAGGCGGTCGAGCTGTGGCGGCCCCCGGTGCTGGCGAACGTCGAGTCGGTGGCGCTGCACGACGAGGAGGTGGCGCCGCTCACCGAGGAGTGGCTCCAGGTCCAGGAACAGTGGCTCGACATCGGCCTGCGGACCGGCCGGCACGCCGAGCTCGTCGGGCGGCTGCGCGAGCTGACCCGGTCGCATCCCCTGCGCGAGCCGTTCTGGGAGCGGCTGATGCTGGCGCTGTACCGCGGCGGGCGGCCGGCCGAGGCGCTGCAGGCCTACCACACGGTGAGCGAGGTGCTCGCCGACGAGCTCGGCGTCGACCCCGGCCCGGCGCTGCGCGCCCTCCACCAGGCGATACTGACCGACGACCCGTCGCTCGGGCCGCCCGGCGTCCCGGTGAAGGCCCGCGCCGAGGCGCCCGTCCAGGTCCCCCGGCAGCTGCGGCCCGACGTCCCGGGGTTCGCCGGGCGGCGGGCCCAGCTCGCCGTACTCGACGGGCTGCTGCCGGCGACGTCGTCCCCGGAGGCGCCCCCGGCCATCGTGTCCGTGCAGGGCATGGCGGGGTCGGGCAAGACGGCCCTGGCCGTCCACTGGGCCCACCGGGCGTCCCGGCACTTCCCCGACGGCCAGCTGTACCTCGACCTGCACGGCTACGGCGCGGGCAGGCCGGTCCAGCCCGCCGCCGCGCTGGAATCCCTGCTGCGCGCCCTCGGCACCCCCGCCGACCGCGTCCCCGCCGGGCTGGACGAGCGGGCGGCCCTGTTCCGCACGCTGCTGGCCGGACGGCGGGTGCTGCTCCTGCTGGACAACGCCGGCGGCAGCGAACAGGTGCGCCCCCTCGTCCCCGGCTCCGGGGGCATGACGATCGTGACCAGCCGCAACCAGCTACGCGGCCTGATCGTGCAGTACGGCGCCCGCCGCGTCATCCTCGACCAGATGCCGCACGGCGAGGCGGTCGAGCTGCTGGAAGGCGTGCTCGGCCGCGAGCGCCTGGCCGCCGAGCCGGAGGCCGTGGCCGACATCATCGCGCGCTGCGCCCGCCTGCCGCTCGCCCTTCGCATCTTCGGCGAGCGCGCCGCCCGCTTCCCCGACGCGCCGCTGGAGAAGCTCGCCTGCGAGCTGCGCGACGAGCGGACCCGGCTGTCCGCGCTCGACACCGGCGACGGCGACGAGACCGACGTGCGCATGGTCTTCTCCTGGACCTATCGGGCGCTCGACGCGGCGTCCGCGCGGCTGTTCCGGCTGCTCGGGCTGCACCCGGGCCACGAGATCGGCGCGGAGGCCGCCGCGGCGCTGACGGGCGGCGAGGTGGGCGACGCCGTCCGCCTGCTGGACCGGCTCACCGCCGACCACCTGCTGCGCTCCCGCTCCCCCGGGCGGTACGACTTCCACGACCTGCTGTCCAGCTACGCCGCCGAGCGGGCGCGCGCCGAGGAGACCGAGCAGGACGCCGACGCGGCGCTGCGCCGGCTGCTGCGGTGGTACGAGCGCACGGCGGGCAATGCCGCCCGTCACCTGCCGCACCACGGCCGGGCGCTCCCGCGGGAACCCGCGCCGGCCGACGTCGTACCACTGGACTTCGGCGGCCCGGAGGCGGCCGTCGACTGGTACGAGGAGGAGCTGCCCAACCTGGCGGCCGCGGTCCGCTACGCCGCCTCCCGCGGGTGGCACGAGGCGGCCTGGCGCCTGTCGCGGGTGCTGGCGCCGTTCTTCCAGTACCACGTGCCGGGACCGGTGTGGGTGGACGTCTTCCGTACGGCCGTCAGGGCGAGCCGCCACGGCGGGCAGGCCGTGGAGGAGGGCTGGGCCCTCACCGACCTGGGATGCGCCCTGTCCAAGCTCGGCCGGCTCGACGAGGCGGCGGCGCGGTACGCCGAGGCCCTGACGGTGGCCCGCCGCGCCGGGGACCGCGACCTGGAGGGGCAGGCGCTGGCCCTTCTCGGCACGGCGCGCTTCACGCTCGGCGACTACGAGGCCTCCACGCGCTGCTACAACCAGGCCCTCGCCATCGCCCGCGACAGCGGCGACCGGCTCCTGGAGGCGGAGACGCTGAACCACATCGCGCGGAACGACATCGTGCTGGGCCGCCACGCCGAGGCGCTCACCGGAGGCGGCGCGGCGCTGGCGGTGTACACCGAGCTGGGTGACCGCTACCACCAGGGCGACGCGCTGCGCACGCTGGGCGCCGCCCACGCCGCGACGGGACGGTGGGACCGGGCGGCGGAGGAGCTGACGCGCGCGCTGGAGCTGATGCGGGAGTTCGAGGACCGCCGCGGCGAGGCCGAGGTGCTGGTCCTGCTGGGTGACGCCCTGCACGCCTCCGGCGACCCGGAGGAGGCGCGAGGCTATCTGCGGCAGGCCCTGGCGATCCTCGTCGAGCTGGACGACCCGGGGGCGGCGGACGTGCGCGAACGCCTGACGAGGACCGGCCCCCGTACCTCGTCCGATCCTCGCCGGGCCTGAGGCACGGCGGCGCCCAGGCGCACCACCGACCTCGCCTACGCCCACCCCCTGTCGTACGCCGCGCCCAGGCGCTGGACCCACACGTTCCCGAGGTGCGCCGCGCCGGCGGCCGGTTCCCCTGACCGGGCCGCCGGCGCGGGCCCCCTCCCCGTCCCGCCTTTCACCCCCGTGCGGCGGGACGGAGCTCAGGCGCGCGTGATGCGGACGCTGTCGCGTCCCTCGGCGGGCCTTCTCCACTGGGACACGGTGTCGCCGCCGCTCACGCCGCCCCCGAGCATCTCGCCGGTCGCCGTCGGCTCCTGCATGGCTGTGCGCATGATCATCTCCGTTCGTCCGTCGCCCGCTCGGGCGAGCGATGACGAAACTAGAGGGCGCCGCTGACGTCCGCCTGTCATGACGCTCACACCGGATGACAGCCCGGCGGGAACGTCGGTGATCTCGGAATTCCTTCGCGAAGTCTCCCCTGTGACGGGAACCGGTGGCGGTCACTTGCACGTTCGTTGAACCATTGCGTATACGACTGTTTCGGTAGATGTCCCCCTTGAACCCGGTGTCTGGAGTGCCATGCGTACGACCCTGGCCGTGGAGCGGCCGCAGAACGTCCCCGTGGCGCTGGCCCTCGCCCCCGGCCTGTCGATGCTCGCGTTGATCACCGACGCGCTGGGCGGGCGTTCGCGCGGGGCCCCGGAGTCGTGGCGGAGGCTGGTGCGGTCGGTTGCCACCTCCAAGGACGCCATGGTGGTGCGGTCGCTGGCCACCCCCGGCTACAGCGTGGTCCCCGACCTGGTCTTCCCCGGCGACCCCGCCACCGACGTCGCCGTCGAGACCCAGATCGAGATGCTGCGCGACCTTCCCGGGCACGCCCTGACGGACGAGCTGCACGTGATCCTGAACGGGCCGGTGCCGCCCCACTGGCGGGCGGCGGCCGACAAGCCGGAGCAGTGGCTGCACGGCTACGCCGACCTGCTCGAACGCACCTGGTCGGCCATGGGGGACATCTGGAAGCGCGCCCGGCCCCTGCTCGACCGCGAGATGGAGCGCGTCGCCCTCGCGGCGGCCCGCGGCTCCACCGACGCGGTGCTGAACGACCTGCACGCCGACTGCATGTTCCGCGACGGCGCCTTCAGCTTCCCCGACACCCAGCCCGGCCGCTTCTACATCGGGTCACGGCGGCTGGTGCTCATGCCCATGCTCGCCGGGCCCACCGCCTTGGTCAGCCACCTCGACGGTCCGGACCTGGTGTGGATCGGCTACCCCCTGCCCGGGGTGGGCGCCCTGACGTCCTCCCCGAAGCCCAGGGGCAAGGACGACCCGCTGGTGCTGCTGATCGGCGACGTGCGGGCCGCCATCCTCGCCAACCTCGAACGGCCGCTGACCATGGGCAGGCTCGCCGAGCTCACCCACCACGCCCCCAACGCGATCACCTACCACTGCGACCGCCTGGAGACCGCCGGGCTCATCGTCCGCCAGCGCTTCGGCAGGGAGATCCACGTCCACCGGACCGACCGCGGCACCGCGCTGGTACGACTACTCAGCATCTGACGCGCCGCGCGCGACGCGACACGACCCTTCCGGCTTCCTTGAAGCATGGTTCGCGCGCTTCGGGCCCCTGGCGGCAGGGGCTTGCCGGGGGTCGGTGAGGCACTTAGGCGTCGCCGTCCCTCGGCCTGGCCTCCGGCGAGATGGCGGCGCAGTTCCTCGGAGTGCTCGGCCTGGGCGAGGGCCTCTATCGAGGCGAGCCACAGCGTGCGATCGGTCCGCCCGGCTTCGCCGCCGCACCGGCCGCCAGGCTCACCTGTGCGGGGTCCGCCGCCCACCGCAGTGCCCCACTCGCCGCACGGACGAGAGGGACACTGCCCGATGTCGCTACGGCTTGAGCCACCGCCACCTCGGCGACGAGCTCTTGCACTTGTACTTCTTGCCGGTGACCTTGGCGTACCCGTACCTGCCATGGGCGGCGGCCGGGCAGAACGCTCCCGGGGTGACGCAGTTCCAGTGGTTCCCGACCTGCTGGTACGTGCACGCCGCGGCAGTGGCGGCGTCAGCGGTCCCGACCGCCGCCGGCGCGACGAGCAGAGCACCGCCAAGGACGACAGCGGAGAGGATGGATCGCAGGCGCAAGTTGACTCCTTTTGTGGGAGACGGGGCGCTTGTGAGACGAGCTTGGGCGGGGGCGGGTTGACAGGAGTGTCCGTATTCCGACTGGCCTGGAGGGATTCGACGGCTGCGTCCGGGACACATACCGCGAGGTCGTTTCGCCGCTCCCCGGCGCGCCGCGGACCGCCGCGACGCCAGGGTCCCGCCGCGCTCACCATGTCCCGTAACCAGCGGGACCACCAGCGCCGATGCTGTCCCCAGGGTCCCCGGCCCCGCCTTTCGCTCACGGCAGGCGTCTCCCGTCGTCCCCCTTCTCCTGATCAACCGGGGAAAGAATTTCTGGCAGCGGGGAACAACCACCGGGTGCCGCTGGTTACATCACACGTGACCGGTGTGCCTGGTGTCCCCGGGCCTCATCTATCGCCTTCGCGGACTACCGTTCGGCTGGAGCCGCGTTGTGCCTTTCGCCGAGAGGCGACCCGCACACCGGTTCGCACACGTGGGACCCCGCCAGGTTCGCCTGGCGGGGTCCTTCACGTTTCCCGCCCCGGCGCCTCGCGAACCTGCCCACGCCGCCCGCCGCCCCCGAGCCTTTCCGGGGCGTCCTGCCTTGCCGGGGCGGCTTGACGGTCCGAGGTCTGGTCGGCCGTCCGCCGGTCTCCGAGTGGTCGCCGCTTCCGGGTTCCCCCGCCGCACCGCGCCCGAGTCACGCCGTGCCAGGTCTCGGGGGCACCACCATGGAGGGATTAAGCAACTCGTGTTGACTATCTCTGGATTAGTCAATTAATGTTGCTTGCATGCCGGCAAGTGAGATCCCTGTCCCGCAGGAGCCCGCCGACGCTTTGGCGGCGGTGGTGGCCTTGCGGCGGCTCGCCGATCAGTTGGAGGACGCCGCCGTCGAGCAGGCGATGCGTGCCGGCTGGGGCTGGCCGCAGGTCGCCGAGGCGCTCGGAGTGACCCGCCAGGCGGTCCACAGGAAGCATGCCAAGCGGCTCATCGCCGCAGGCGTCAAGCTGAGGAGACGTTCCCCATGAACCCGATCGACGAATACCTCCACACGGTCATCATGGAGGGGGCCGTGGAGGCGCGAAGGCAGGGATCGGACGCGGTCGAGGCGCAGCACCTCCTGCTGGCCGTCGCCGCCCAGCAGGGCACCGTCCCGCAGCGCATCCTGGCCTCCGCCGGTCTCGACCAGGAAGGGGTCCGGGCCGCCCTGGAGCGGGAGATCGACCACAGCCTGAGCGCGGTCGGGGTCTCCCGGGCCGCCTTCGGGCCTCCCCGGCCGAGCATGACGCTCAAGCGCTCCCCCACGATGGGCGCCACGGGCAAGCTCGCCCTCGAGCGCGCCTTCGCCTCGGTCTCCCGCAAGAAGGACCTCCGGCCGGCGCACGTACTGCTGGGAATCCTGCAGGCCGAGGTCGGCACGGTGCCGCGCGCCCTGGCCCTGGCCGGCGTCGACCGTACCGACCTGCTGACCCGCGTCCGTACCGCCATCGAGAGCGACGGCATCGAATAGCCGGCGTCGGGTGGACGAGCACGCCCTCGTCACCCATCGCCCTACGCGCTTCACCCAAGAGAGCTGTCGAATCAGGCGGTCCCGCGCCGTCTGACCGACCGGGCGCGCGGCTCGTTCGCCGCGCCCCCATTCGTGCTCGTCCGGACGGCATCGCGATCCGGCGCAGCCGGCGGCACGTGACCGTCACCGCCTGCCGCCCTGGCACGACCGCACGGTCCCCGGAGATCGATCGGCCGCCACGCTCCGCGACCTTCATTCACTCGCACACCGGCGAAACCCCCGGCGCAGCCCTTTCCGGGCCCCATCATGCCCGAATCCCGTCCCGGCCGGCCTCCGGCCTTTTCTCCATGCCCAAGGAGCCATGAATGTCCCTGTTCCGCACCCAGGCGGGCCTGCTCGTCGCCGCCCTGACCGTCGCGGGGGTCGCCATGACGGTCCCCGGCGCCTCCGCCTCCGCCTCCGCCTCCGGCGATGACGGCCACGAGCGGCTCCGGCGCGCGCTCGGCGATGCCGTGGCCGACGGCGGTGTCCCCGGCATCGTCGCCGAGCTGAGCGACGGCCACTCGAGGCCGTGGTTCGGCACGGCGGGGGTGGCCGATCTGACGACCGGGCGCGCCCGCCGGCCGGGTGAGCACTTCCGCATCGGCAGCTTCACCAAGGCGTTCACCGGGACGGTGGTCCTGCAACTGGCGGCCGCGGGCACGCTGACCCTGGACGACACGGTGGCCAGGTGGCTGCCCGGCGTGGTGGAGGAGCATCTCGGCGCGGACGGCACCAAGATCACGATCAGGCAACTGCTCAACCACACGAGCGGCCTCCCCGACGCCCTTCCCGGCCAGACCCCGGACCCCGAAGAGCCCGGCAGGCGCTTCATCTACTCCAAGATCAACTACAACCTCGCCGGGATGATCGTCGAGCGTGCGACCGGCTCGACCCTCGCCGACGAGATCGACCGCCGCATCGCCCGCCCGCTGCATCTCACCGGGACCTACCTCCCCGGCACCGACAACACGATGCGCGAGCCGCACGCCCGCCACTACTCGAAGTCCGACGAGGCCGGCAGTCCCACCGAGATCCACGACGTGACCGGCGCGGACCTCAGCTGGGCCTGGGCGGCCGGGGGCATGGTGTCGACGACCTCTGACGTGCACCGGTTCCTGCGGGCCCTGCTGAGCGGCCGGCTCCTCCCGCCCGCCCAGCAGCGGGAGATGTTCACCACCGTCTCCACCGAAGGCGCGGACTGGGTCCCGGACACCAGGTACGGCCTCGGCGTGTACGCGCAGAAGCTTCCCTGCGGGGTCACGCTCTGGGGCGGCGGCGGGTACATCCAGGGCTCGGTGACGTACGCCATGGGCGACCGTCAGGGCCACCACATACTGGTGACCAACATGAACGGCGACTGGAACGACTACCTGAAGACCTTCACCGAGCTCTACGAGGCGCACTTCCGCCGGTCGTTCTCCTGACAGGCGTCAGCGGCCGGCGGCGGTCGAGATCAGGGCCCGGGGGTCGGCGGCCGCGGCGAGGACGCCGTCGGGGCGTACGTCGATGAGGTGGGCGTGCCCGAACGATCCCCCGTACGGGAGGCCCTGCACCACGTGGCCGCGCTCGCGCAGGCCGTCGCCCCACGGCGCGCCCTCTTCGACGTCCACCGGCGCCTCGTCCGGCTCGCTCCAGGCGTCGAACCCGGTGAGGCCGGGGCCGAGCCGCCAGCGGGGCGCGCCGATGGCGTCCCCCGGCGACTCCCCGGCGCCGAGCAGGCGGGCCAGCACCTGCAGGAGGATCTGCGGCTGGGAGTCGCCGCCCATCGTGCCGAGCACCGTGCGCAGCGAACCGTCCGGCCGGGTGACCAGGGCGGGCGCGAGGGTGTGCGGCGGGCGGCGGCCGGGCCCGTACTCGGCGGGGTGACCGGGGACGAGGGAGAAGCCGATGCCCCGGTTGTGCAGGTTGATGCCGGTGGCGGGCTCGAACAGCATGCTGCCGAACCCCGCCGCGTTCGACTGGATCAGCGAGACGCCCATGCCGTCGGCGTCGACCGCGCAGAGGTAGGTGGTGTCGCCGGGCGAGACCAGGTCGCGCAGCCGGGCGCGGCGGGCGGGGTCGATGGCGGCGCGCCGCTCCGCGGCGGAGGCCAGCACGTGCTCCACCGAGGCGCCCTCGCACAGCACCTCCGGCCGGTCGTGCCCGGCCGCTCTGGCGGCCTCCACGAGCAGGTGGGCCCACAGAGGGTCGGCCGGGTCACCGGGCAGGCCGAGGCCGTCGGCGATCTCCAGGGCCAGCAGCAGGAGGTAGCCCTGGGAGTTCGGCGGCACGGTCCACACCTGGTGCCCGAAGGCCGGGGCGCTGAGGGGGGCGACCCAGTCGGCGCCCGGGCGCGCGAGGTCGTCCTCGGTGTACTCCCCGGTGGAGGAGCCGCCCGCCTCGGGGTCGCGGCCGAGCATGAGCAGGCCCTTGCCGAATTCTCCCAGGTAGAAGCCGTCGCGCCCGTCGGTGGCGAGGGCCGCGAGGGCGCGGGCCACGCCCGGCCGCCTGATCAGCTCGCCGGGCGCCACGGCGGTGTCCATCTCGGGCAGGACGGCGGCGGCCGGGGCGAGCAGCGGGGAGGCGGGGAATCCCTCCTCGGCGTACCGGACGGCGGGCGCGAGCAGGTCGGCCAGCGGCAGCCGTCCGTACCTCTCGTGCAGCGCGAGCCAGCCGTCGGCGCAGCCGGGAACCGGCACCGACCGGATGTCCCGCTGGAACGGCATGCGGGCGTGCCCCTCGGCGCGGAGCCGCTCCGGGTCGGCCCCGGACCCGGCACGGCCGGAGGCGTTCAGCGCGACGGGGGTGCCGCCCGCGTGGACCAGGGCGAACAGGTCTCCGCCGAGGCCGCAGGCGTGGGGGGCGGTGACGGCCAGGACGGCGTTGGCGGCGATCGCGGCGTCGGCCGCCGACCCACCGCGGTCCAGCATGGCGAGCCCGGCCGAGGACGCCAGGGGATCGATAGTGCATACCATGCCGAACCTGGCGAACCTGGTGTACGTCATGCCGGAACTGTACGGCCTTTCCGGCACCGCCGGGCGCCACGACACCGGCGCCGATCGCACCCTGCCGGGAAGATCCGCTGAGGCGTACGCTCCCCTGAGTCGCATCGCACGCCAGGAGAGCTCACCATGACCGATGACGTGACCGCCGGAAGCCCGTTACCGGGGCAGGACACTCGAAGCCCCGCTCCAGGGCGCATCGACAGCAGCGTCCCGCACTCGGCCCGCATCTGGAACTACCTGCTCGGCGGGAAGGACAACTACCCCGTGGACCGGGAGGCGGGCGACCGCATCGGCCAGGTGTTCCCCGGCATGGTGGACATCGCCCGCCACTCCCGCCACATGCTCGCCCGTACGGTGCGCTTCCTCACCGGCGAGGCGGGGATCCGGCAGTTCCTCGACATCGGCACCGGCCTGCCGACCGTTGACAACACCCACGAGGTCGCCCAGCGGGTCGCGCCTGAGTCCCGGATCGTCTACGTCGACAACGACCCCCTGGTGCTGGCGCACGCCCACGCGCTGCTCACCAGCACCCCGGAGGGGGTCACGGCCTATGTCGAGGCCGACGTCCGCGACCCCGAGCTCATCCTCCGCGCCGCCGCGAGGACGCTGGACCTCACCCGGCCGACCGCGCTGATGCTGATGGGCATCCTCGGCCTGGTCGCCGACCATGACGAGGCGCGCTCGATCGTCCGCCGGCTGATGCGCGCCCTGCCGTCCGGCAGCTACCGCGCCCTCTACGACGGCAGCGACACCGACCCCGCCTACGTGGAGGCGCTGCGCCGGCACAACTCCGGCGCCGGCGTCGTCCCGTACACCCCGCGCAGCCCGGAGCTGATCGCCGGCTACTTCGAGGGCATGACGCTGCTCGATCCCGGCGTGGTGCCGGTGACGCGCTGGCGGCCCGAACCCGGCCCCTGGGCCGCGCCGGCCGAGATCGCCTGCCACGGCGGTCTGGCCCGCAAGCCGTAGCCACGAGAGGAGCCCGGCACCGGCGGCACCGGGCTCCTCCCGTCAGTGGCGGTGGGTGGCGTCCGCGTGGTGGGGATCGGCGGGATGCTCGAAACCCGCCCAGAGTCGTACCTTCTCCGCGTAGCGGCGCTCCAGCCACCCGGCGAAGGCCTGGTCCACCGCCACGGAGGTCAGCTCGCGGGCGATGCCCTCGCGCACCGTCTCGTACGGCCTGCGCCCGCCCGGCCGTATCCGGTCCACGCGCAGCGTCCACGGGCCACCCGGCCCCTCGACGGGGCCGACGACCTCCCCCTCCTCGGCCGAGAAGACGGCCTCCTCCAGCGCGCCCGTCAGCTCGCCCCGCCGCACCGGCCCGAGGGACGACTCCCCCTGCCCCCGCAGCCGGCTGACGTGCCGGACCTCGGGATCGGTGAACCTGTCGAGGTTGCGGTCGTAGTACCCGCGGACCTCGTCCTCGGGCACGTCCACCCCGGCCGTCACCGCGTCGCGCAGGGCCCGCGCGAGCGGCATCGACGCGGTCACGGCGGCGACGACGCCTCCGGTGCGGAGCGCGGCGGGCAGGGTGAGCGGCGCGGGCGGCGGCGGGGCGGCGGGCGCCACGAGCCCGAGGGCGGCCGCCTCGTCCTCGACGAGGGCCTCGGTCACCAGCATCTGGACCAGCCAGCGGCGCAGGTTGCGCCCCTCCGCGCTGTGCGGATGCGGCAGGCGCGAGGCCAGCGGCCCGGCGCGCAACTCCGCCTCCCGGGCGTCGACCTGGGCCACCGTGACGACCCGGTCCCCCACCTCCGCCGCGACGACGGCGAGCGAGGTCACGGGCGCACCCCTTCCTCACGGGCACCGGTCATGCCCGCACCTCGATCTCCACGGCCTCGGTGTAGTGCAGCCACCCGGCGCAGGCGAGCTTGACGACGGCCCACCAGCGTCCCGGCCGCGTACCGGGCGGCACCTGCAGGACGAAGCGGAGCAGGGCCTCACCACGGGCCGGGACGACCACGCCGGTGTTCCACTCGGGGACCAGCTCGAAGGTGTGCCAGGGGCTGATGAGCTGCGCCTGCACGGACACCTCGCCGCGGGCCTCCGAGCGGAGCAGCACCTCCACGGCCCCGGTGGAGTCCGGGCCGCCGGGCGCGAGCCGTACGCGGGGCGTCCGCAGGTCGACCTCCAGGCCGGCGGCCCGGCGCTCGCCCACGTACAGCCGCGTGACGTCCTCGTACACCTGGCCGCCGTAGGTGGTGCGGGCACGCAGCCAGTACTCGCCCGGCTCGGCGCCGTCGGGCGGGACGACCCGCACCGGGAAGGCCGCGTGGCCGCCGGGCGCGAGGACGTAGGGCCGTTCGGCGGGCTCGCAGGTCCACCCCTCGGGCGGCAGCACGGTGACCACGCCGGACACCTCCGCCTCGGTGAGCCCGGAGGCGACGGACACGACCGGTTCGACGGGCCCGGAGACGGCGAGGCCGGACTCCGACAGGTGGACGGCCACCGGGATGTTCCCGGCCGGGGCGGGCCCGGTGTTGTTCAGCCAGTACCTCGTGTAGACGGGCTGGTACGGCTCGGCCTCCGGCCCCAGCGCCACCGTCCCGGACGCCGCCCCGCGAGCCTCGGCCGTGACGGTCGCGATCTCCATGCCGTTCAGCTCGACGGCGTCGAGGGACAGGGCGGACAGCGGGCGTTCGAGCAGGTCGGCGCGGTGCGCGCCACCGACGGGCAGCGCGGTGCGGACGGCGGCGGTCACCTGGTCGCCGGACGCCTCGTACAGCCGCAGCGTGACGCCGTCCACCTCGCCCGCCTCCCTGCCGGAGGCCAGCGGGTTGCCGGCGGGCTTGAGCGCGGCGAGCACCACCGCGCCGGCGGGCTCGACGGCGAGGAACGACGTGGTGGCCGCCAGCTCCCCCTCGTGCGGGTCGGCCGGGACGGCGGACAGGGGGTGGTTGACGTCGTGCCCCTGGGTCACCATGCCGGTCGCGCGCCAGTCGCCCGGCCCGGTGACCAGGGAGTACTCGAAGGAGTGCGTCCAGTGCTGGAGCTGGAAGTTCGCCCCGTCGGGGGTGGTGCGCCGCGGCGGGTCGATCCACACGCCGGACGGCCAGCCGGTGCACGAGCGCATGAGCGACAGGTGCAGGGAGCCGCCGGAGTCGACCGCGAAGCCCGGGACGCCGCGGTTGATGACGCCGAAGGTGTAGTCGTCCAGGGCCGGCTCGGTGAGGACGGCGAGCGCGGACGGCTGGGTCACCTCGATGACGGCGTCGTCGAGATCGGCGACGAGCTCCTCGGCGGCGCCCTCCCCCGCGACGATCAGCACCGGCAGCGCGCGCGGCCCGGTCAGGTCTGCGCTCGGCACCCACACCTTCTCCAGCGGCTCGGACGCCGGCACCCAGACCCGCGCGCGGCCGGCGGAGGCCAGCCGTTCGCGCAGCAGCTCGGCGTACTCGGGCTCGGCGGCCTGGAGCACCTGCGCGACGAACGGGTTGTCCTCCGGCGTGCCGAGGGCGATCCGGACGTCGGGCAGGTTGGAGTCGACGGTGAGGTCGCCGTACCGGCGGCCGGGGGCGCTGGAGCAGGTGGCGGTCACCCCCTTGCGCACCAGCGCGGCGGCGAGGTCGCGCGGCTCGCCGCCGATGATCTCGGCGATGCCGATGGCGCGGTCGCCGACGCGCTCGCCGTCATCGCCGCGCAGGGCGACCCTGGCGGTGGACGACAGCGCGATCCAGTTGCCGGCCGGGTTGTCGAGGGTCCACGGGTGCTCGCCGGAGTCGACGTCGATCAGGCCGAAGCCGCGCCCGACCACGGCGTCCCCGACCTCGCTCACCGGGAGCGCGCCGGGCACGCGGGCCGGCCAGCGGAGGCGGACGAGCTGGTCGGCGCCGTCGAACTCGTCCACGTGGGTGACGCAGTCGACCCGGTCGAGGCCGTGCCAGAGGGTGATCCGCTGGGTGTACCGCACGGGGCCGACGCGGCCGGTGACGGTGACGCGCTCGCCCAGCGCGCACGTCTCGGCCTGGACGGACTCGGCGGGCCGTGCGGCCGACCCGGTGACGGTGCCCTTGGGCACCAGGTGCCAGGGACCTTCGTGGAACTGGGGGTGCGCGGGGTACTCGTCGTACACCAGCAGCTCGTTGCCCACCCGGCCCGGCTGGAGCAGGTCGCGGTCGCGGGCCACGTCGCGGAACCGCGACACGCAGCCGCCGCGCGCCGGGTCGACCTCCACGACGTGGGTCGCGGAGGCGATCCGTACGCCGTCGCGGGCGGTCCAGCCGACCGGACGCTCGTCGGCGACCGGCTCGGCGCGCAGGGTGCGGCAGCCGAGCGGCGGCACGGCCCGCGCGACCAGGACGACGTCGACGGCGGCGAGCCCGCCGTCCTCGCGGTACTCGGCGTTCTCCAGCAGCACGGGCAGCTCGCCGCCGTCGGCGTCGGTGACGCGGACGCCGTACGCGCCCGCGGCGGGCGGCGTCAGCCGTACCCGGACGATGTCGGTGCGCTCCCAGGACGAGGGGTTCCACACCACCACGGCGAGGCCGTCGCCGCGCGTGTCGACACGGGCGGTCAGCTCGCCGAGCGAGGCCTTCAGCACGCCCTCGCCGACGTCGTGGGCCTCGCGCCAGCCGGTGAGCAGGTCGAGGTACACCTGGTCGGACTCCGAGCCGGTGATCGCGTCGTGGTGCGCGCCGTACACCAGCTGGCGCCAGGCCTTGTCGAGGGCGGCGTGCGGGTAGCGGGCGCCGGTGGTGAGGGCGGCGATCGTGGCGAACTTCTCGGCGTCGACGACCAGCGACTCGGCCGACCGCTGGGCCTGCTTGGTGTCGATGAACGAGACGTCCTTGCCGGTGTAGACCGGGTTCATGTCGCGGGTCTGCGGCGAGGCGGCCGGCAGCGACGAGCGGACGGCCGCGAAGAACTCCTTCGGCAGTCCGACGACGAACCGCGGCGAGACGTAGCGGGCGTTCCAGTGGCGGTGGATCTCGGTGACCCACTTGTTGGGTGGCGAGTAGTCGGTGCCCATCGGCAGCAGCAGGTTGGGCGTGGCCGCGACCTGCTTCAGCCGCAGGAACAGCTGGTACACCGCCTCCTCGGCGGTGGCGAGGTCGGGTGAGGAGTCGAGCCACCAGCCGGCGCTGTAGTGGGCGGGCATGTAGTGGGTGAGCACGCCCTTGCCGGACGGCGACAGCCACTCGAACTCCGCCGGGAACTGCATGCCGTCGGGGTACCCGAAGCCGTCCCGCTCCAGGTCGCGGCCGGTGAGCATGGGGCCCCACTGGTGGTGCGGGCCGCGGGCCCAGGAGCTGGACGTCAGCCCGGCCTCGGCGAGCAGCCCGGGGAACTGCGGGTCGTGCCCGAACACGTCGAGCTGCCAGGCGGTCGCCGGGTCGCCGCCGACGACGTCGCGCTGGAAACCGACGCCGTAGACGATGTTGCGGATCGTCGACTCGGCGGAGGTGAGGTTGGTGTTGGGCTCGTTGTAGGTGCCGCCCATCAGCTCGACCCGGCCCTCGGCGAGCAGCCGCCGCAGGTGGTCGCGGTCCTCGGGGTGGGCGTCCCAGTAGGGCTTGAGGTAGTCGACCTCGGCGAGCACGAACTTGTAGTCGGGGTCGCGGCGGGCGGTCTCCAGGTGCTCGCGCATCAGGGCGAACCCCGCGTTCTGCCTGTCACCACGGAACTCCTGGGCGACCTCGCCGGCGTCGTCCCAGGTGGTGGTGTAGGCGGCCTGGGTGTTCCACCACACCGGGTCGTAGTGGAAGTGCGGCACCATCCACACCGTCCAGCCGGGTTCGGCGACCACCAGCTCGCCGGTCGCGACCGCGTCGCCGGCCACCACCTCGATGGGGACGCGGGTGCCGGGCGCGGCCTCCGCCGAGACGGCCACCTCGGCGGGGCGCTCGGCCGTACGGCTCGCGCCCGTCACGCCGGGACCGGTCACCCGGACCTCGACCTCGCCGGGAGGCCCCTCGAGGTGCACCCGGACCACCTGGCCGGATTCGACGAAGAGCTCGGTGGATTCGACGCTGGTGATACGCAAGGGTCAACCCTTCACTGATCCGGCGAAGCTGAACGATCCGGCGAGGTACTTGTTGACGGCGACGTAGAGGATCACCGCCGGGGCGGTGTAGATGATCGAAAACGCGGCGAGCTCACCGTAGGCGGCCTGGCCGTACTGGGAGAAGAAGGTGTAGATGGTGACGGCGGCCGGTTGCTTCTCGGGCGTGTCGAGCAGCACGAAGGGGACGAAGAAGTTCCCCCACTGGCCGACGAAGACGAAGATCGCGACGACGGCGACGCCCGGGGCCATCAGCGGGGTCACGACGCGGGCCAGCGACTGCACCCATCCGGCGCCGTCGACCCAGGCGGCCTCCTCCAGGCTCACCGGCACGCCGTCCATGAAGTTCTTCATCATCCAGATGGAGAACGGCAGCGCGCTGGCCGTCAGGAACAGCACCATCGCCGGGACCGAGCCGTACAGGTTGAACCGGAAGAACATCGAGTACACCGGCACCATCACCGCCGTGACCGGCAGCCCGGTCGTGAACAGCAGCGTCAGCATGAAGTGCCGCTTGAAGCGCAGCTTGTACCGGGAGAGCGGGTAGGCCGCGAGCCCGGACACGACCACGGTGAGGATCGCGGTGGCGCCGGAGATGACGATGGAGTTGAGCACCGGCCGGTAGACGGTCTCCCAGTCGAGCACCGCGGCGAAGTTCCTGAAGGAGAACCGGAAGGTGGGCTTGGCGACCAGGCTCGCGTCGGGTTGCAGGGAGGCGAGCACCAGCCACAGGAACGGGCCGACGAACGCCAGCGTGATCACCACGAGCGAGACGAGCGCCGCGACACGGGCGGCCGCGCGGGTCATCAGGCCTCCACCTTGATCAGCCGCAGGTAGACCAGGGAGAACACCGCTCCGATGACCAGCAGCACCAGCGCCATCGCGCTGCCGTACCCGATCTCGAAGTAGCGGAAGGCCTGCTCGTACATGTAGAGCGGGGTGGTCTGGCTCGCCGTGCCGGGCCCGCCGCCGGTTAGGGCGTAGATCAGGCCGAAGCTCGCCAGCGTCTGCAGGGTGATGAGCATGAGGTTCGACAGGATGGAGCGGCGGATCAGCGGCAGCGTCACGTTGGTGAACCGCCGCCAGCCGCTCGCGCCGTCGACCGCCGCCGCCTCCAGCAGGTCGCCGGGCACCTCCGACAGCGCCGCCGAGTAGACCAGCATCGAGAACGCGGTGCCGCGCCAGATGTTGGCCAGGATGATCGCCACCATGGGGGCGCTGTACAGCCAGTCCTGCGAGACCCCGAACACGCCGAGGAACTCGTTCAGCGTGCCCTCCTCCGACAGGAAGGAGAACCAGCACGCGGCGGCGACCACCTCGGGCATCACCCAGGCGGCGATGACGACGCCGTTCACCACGCTCCTGACCGCCCGGCCGCGCCCGCGCTGCAGCAGCGCGATGATCAGGCCGAGAGTGTTCTGCCCGACGACCGCCGAGCCGATCACGAACACGAACGTGAGGAGGAAGGAGTTGCGGAAGGCGTCGTCGCCGAACAGCTTGACGAAGTTGGCCACGCCCACGAACCGGGAGTTCACCGACGCCGAGCCGGTGAGCGTCTCGTTGGTGAAGGCGATGTAGACGCTCCACAGGATGGGGCCGGCCATGAAGAGCACGAGCAGGGCCAGCGCGGGCAGGAGCGGGAGCAGCCGCCGCAGCGCCGGGCCGGGCCGCCGGCGCGGCTTCCCCTGGTCGGGGAGCCGCGCCGGCCGCGACGGGGTCACGGTGGTGATCGTCATGAGCCGGAGACGACCTTGTCGGGGCCGCCCGCGACGGCGGGCAGCGCGTCGGCGTACTCCTTGGCCGCCTGCTCGGGGGTCTTGGAGCCGGTGGTGACGGCCTCCATGGCCTTCTGCACCTCCGCCGAGACCTTGGGGTAGACCTCGTAAGCGGGGCGGTAGTGCGTCACCGAGGCGAGGTCGGTCCAGAACTTCACGCTGGGGTTGTCGGCGGTGTACTTCGGATCGGCGGCGACGTCCTTGCGCGGGGCCAGGTCACCGGAGCCGGTGGAGTACAGCAGCGTGTTGTCCTTGTCGGTGGCGATGGAGATGAAGTCGAAGGCGTCCTTCTTGTCCTTGGCGTAGGAGCTCATCGCCATGACCCAGCCGCCGGACATGCTGACCGCGCCGGGGGCCTGGCCGTTCTGGGTGGGCATGGGGGTCCAGCCCATCTTCTCGGTCCACTGCGGCCACGGCTTGGTGCTCTTGGGCGTCCAGGCGGCGGCCATCCACGCGCCGTCGAGGCCGATGCCGAGCTTGCCGCCGGGGAACCAGTCCTGGCCGACCTTCTCGCCGAGCTTGGGGTTGAACGCGTCGGCGGCCTTGGGGCCGAGGCCCTCGCGGTAGACGGTGTTGACGAAGCCGAGCGAGTCGGTGAAGCCCTTGCTGGAGGCCACCCACTTCTTCTGCGTGTCGTCGTACAGCGTGCCGCCGGGGGTGCCGTACAGCAGCATCTCGAAGCCCTGCATGGTGGCGGCCTCGCCGAGCGGCTTGGTGGAGTACATGTTGAAGGGGATGACGCCGGGGACCTTCTGCTTGATGGCGCGGGCGGCGGTCAGCACGTCGGCCCAGGTCTTCGGCTCCCAGGGCACCTGAATGCCCGCCTTGGCGAAGATGTCCTTGTTGTACCAGAGGCCGCGGGTGTCGGTGCTGATGGGAACGCCGTAGATCTTGCCGTCGGGGCCCTTGGCGGCCTGCTGGACCGCCTCGGAGTACTGGGTGTTCCAGTCGGGCCAGTTCTTCAGGTAGTCGTCGAGAGGGGCGAGCTTGCCGGCGGCGACGTCGGCGTTCACCTGGAACGTGTCGTGGAGGTACACGTCGGGGGCCGAGTCCGGCGAGCGGTTGAGCAGGGCGAGCTTGGTGTAGTAGTCCTCGTTGGTGCCCTGGACGGCCGTCAGTTTGATGGTCACGCCCTTGTGCGAGGATTCGAACTGCGTCTTCGCCTGCTTGATCATCTTCTCGAAGTGCGGCCAGGAGGGCTCCACCCTGTAGAGCACCTCGATCTGCTTGCCGCCGTCATCGCTCGTGCCGGACGCGTCGCCGCCGCACGCGCCCGCGGTGGCGGCGACCGCGACCGCCAGCACCGAAGCCACCATCGCTCGTCTCATCGGGACTCCTTCTCCGGCCATCCGCCCGCCGGCCACGACGGACCAGCCCGGGGCCCCGAATCCCCGTACTGGCAGTGGCCTGCCGGCTCGCTACGGCCGTGTTGCTTGGGTGACGCGAACTTAAATCTTTTTGATTTACTAAGTCAACGGTCTGTGCGATATTGCCAGGGGACCACGAGGACGCCAGGAGATATACATGCAGGTCGGCACAAACCTGCCGAAAGTCGGCACCTTCAACCGTGCCGTCGTACTGGAGGCGATCCAGGTGTCGGACGGCATCAGCCGCGTCCAGATCGCCGAGCGCACCGGCCTCACCGCCCAGACCGTCTCCGTCATCGTGCGCAGGCTCCTGGAGGAAGGGCTCGTCATCGAGGACGGCTCGCTCCCCTCCAGCGGAGGCAAGCCCCGGACGATCCTGCGGGTCGACCCCGCCGCCGGGTACGCCGTCGGCATCCACTTCGACCCCGGCGAGGTCTCCTACGTCCTCGCCGACCTCGCCGGAGAACCCGTCACGAAACTCCACACCGAGCTGCGGCCGGGCCTCTCCCCCGAGGCGGTCGTCCGGCAGATGGCCGCCACCGCGCGGAACATGCTGCAGGACGCCGGCGTGCCCGACGGCAAGGTGCTCGGCATCGGCCTCGCCTGCCCCGGGCCGCTCGACGCCGACGGCGTGATGAACGACCCGCCGCGCCTGCCCGGCTGGGACGAGGTGCCCATCAAGCGCCTGCTCGAAGAGCACACCGGCTTCCCGGTCACCTTCGACAACGACGCCTCGGCCGCCGCCATAGGAGAACGGTGGGCGGGCCTGGCCCGCAGCACGCCGAGCTTCGCCTACCTCTACCTCGGCACCGGCATCGGCGGCGGGCTGTTCCTCGACAACCAGATCTACCGGGGCCGCTCGCTCAACGCGGCCGAGTTCGGCCATATCACGGTCGTACCCGAGGGGCCCGAGTGCTACTGCGGCAACCGCGGCTGCGTCGAGGCGGTCTGCTGTCCCAGCGCCGTGGAAGCCACCTTCCGCGCCCGCCTCGCCACCGGCGTCCCGGCGCCGGCGGACCACGCCGCCATCTGCGCCGCCGCGGCGGCGGGCGACCCCCTGGCCGTCGAGGTCATCGGTGAGGTGGCCGCGCGGCTCGCCGACGCCGCCGTGAGCATCGTCAACATGCTCGACATCGACCTGCTGGTGCTCGGCGGGCCCGCGATGCACGAGGCCGCGGGCATCTACCGCCAGGTGATCGCCGACGCGGTCGCCACCCGTCCCCTCGCCCGCCGCCTCCACAAGGTGCAGGTCGAGATCTCCCCCATCGCCGCCGACGCCGCCGCCATCGGCGCCGCCTCCCTGGTCTTCCACGCCACCTACGCCCCCCGCCTGGGCACACTCCTCACTTCCTGAGATGCTGATCACGCCCCAGGCCCGACCCGTTCCCCGCCCCCACCTGCCTCTTCCGGACGCCCCGCGCTCACCTACCATCGGCCTGGGCCCGGGACGGCCGGTCCCCCACCTTCCCGCGACGAGGAGACCATGACCCCGTACGTGCTCGCCGCCGACATCGGCGGCACAAAGCTGGCCGCGGCCATGATCGGCGAGGACGGCGCGGTTCTCCGGCGCAAAGAGGTGCCCACCCCGGCGGCGCCCGCCGGACAGGCGGACGTGGTGAGCGCGGCGCTGACGGACCTGCTGAAGGAGGTCGCGGGAGACGCCGCGCCGCTCGCGGTCAGCGTCGCCTCCGCCGGGCCGCTCGACTTGCTCGCCGGCACGGTCAGCCCCGTCAACATCCCGGCCTGGCGCGAGTTCCCGATCCTCGCCCAGGTGGCCGAGGTCGTTCCGGACGTCCCGTCACGGCTGGTGGGGGACGCCGTCGCCGCGGCCGCCGGGGAGCACTGGCGCGGAGCCGGGCGCGGCAGCGCCACCATGCTCGGCATCGTCGTCTCCACCGGCATCGGCGGCGGCCTCGTCCTCGACGGGGTCCCGTTCACCGGGCCGACCGGGAACGCCGGGCACATCGGGCACATCTCGGTCGACCCCGCCGGCTCGCCCTGCCCGTGCGGGGGCATCGGCTGCGTCGAGACGATCTCCAGTGGGCCCTCGATGGTCCGCTGGGCGCGCGAGCAGGGCTGGGACGGGCCCGACGCGCGCCGGCTGGCCGAGGCGGCCGGCGCGGGCGAGGAGATCGCCCTGGCCGCGTTCGAGCGGGCGGCCGACGCCCTGGCGCGGGGCGTCGTCTCGGTGGCCGCGATCTGCGACCTGGACCAGGTGGTGATCGGCGGCGGGGTGGCCGGGGCGGGCGAGGTGCTGTTCGCCCCGCTGCGCCGCGCCGTCGCCGCACACGCCAAGCTGGGGTTCGTCCGCCGCCTCCAGGTCACCCCCGCCGCCCTCGGCCGCGACGCCGGCCTGGTCGGCGCCGCCCGCATGGCCCTGCTCCCCTGACCTCTCCACCCCGGCCGGGTCGCGGCCGGGGAATTCATGAAGTTCTCAAACTTCTCTTACGGGGCTGGTAGTCGTGCGCGCCTAGCTTTGCCGGTACATCCCAGCGCAACCGGCAAAGGACGGTCCCTGTGACTACCACCCTCGGCGGGGCGGCAGCCGCCCAAGGCTCGACGGCGACGCGGCGGGCGTGGATCCGGGGCGGGCCGCGCCGGGCGTGGCCGGGGCCGCTCGCGCTCCTGGCCGGGACGGCGGTGCTCTACCTGTGGGGGCTCGGGGCCTCGGGATGGGCCAACCAGTTCTACTCCGCCGCCGTCCAGGCCGGCACCCGGAGCTGGCAGGCGTTCTTCTTCGGCTCCTCGGACGCGGCGAACTTCATCACCGTGGACAAGACACCCGCCTCGCTGTGGCCGATGGAGCTGTCCGCCCGCGTCTTCGGGCTGAACTCCTGGAGCCTCCTGGTGCCGCAGGCGCTGATGGGCGTCGCCGCGGTGGGGGTCCTGTACGCGACGGTGCGCCGCCATCTCGGGCCGGGGGCAGGGCTGCTCGCCGGGACGGCGCTCGCGCTCACCCCGGTCGCCGCGCTGATGTTCCGGTTCAACAACCCCGACGCGCTGCTGGTGCTGCTGCTCACCCTCGGCGCGTACGGCATGGTGCGGGCGCAGGAACGCGGGCACACCGGCTGGCTGGTGTTCGCGGCGTCGTGCGTCGGCACCGCGTTCCTGGCCAAGATGCTGCAGGCGTTCCTGGTGGTGCCGGGGTTCGCGCTGACTTATCTCCTCACCGCCCCCGGGACCGCGTGGCGGCGCGTACGGCAGCTGCTGACGGCCGGAGCCGCCATGGTGGTGGCCGCAGGGTGGTGGGTCGCGGTCGTCGCGCTCGTCCCGGCCGGATCGCGTCCGTACATCGGCGGGTCGCAGACCGACAGCGTGCTCGAACTGGCCCTCGGCTACAACGGCCTGGGCCGGCTGACCGGTGAGGAGACCGGCGGCCTCGGCAACCTGAACCAGGAGGCGGGCTGGCTGCGGCTGCTCGACACCGAGATGGGCGGCCAGGTGTCCTGGCTGCTCCCGGCCGCGCTGGTCATGCTGGCCGCCGGCCTGTGGCTGCGCCGGGGCGCCCCGCGCACCGATCCCGAACGCGCGGGGTTCGCACTGTGGGGCGGCTGGCTGGTGGTGACCGGGCTGGTGTTCAGCTTGAGCCAGGGGATCATCCACGCGTACTACACCGTGGCGCTCGCCCCCGCCGTCGCCGCCCTGGCCGGCATGGGGGCCGCCTCGCTGTGGAGGAAGCGGCGCGCGCCCGCCGCCACCGTGACCCTCGCCGCGGCGGTGGCCGTGACGGCGTGCTGGGCGTACATCCTGCTGAACCGCACCCCCGACTGGTACCCCGCGCTGCGGTACGCGGTGCTCGCGGGCGGGGTGCTCGCCGCCTCGGCGCTTCTCGGCACGCGGCGGCGGGTGGGGCCCGCCGTCACCTCGGTCGTGGCCCTGGCGTTCGCGGCCTGCCTCGCGGGCCCGGCCGCGTACGCCGCGCAGACGGCGAGCACGGCGCACGGCGGCGCCATCCCCACGGCCGGCCCGGCCGGCATCCCGGGACAGGGCCGGGCCCAGGCCGGTGTACCGGGGCAGGGTGGCCGCGGCCGGCGGCGGTGGCCGGGTGGCGGGGGCCTGAACGGTGGAGGGCCGCGCGGCGGCGGTACGGGGCTGCTGTTCGGCAGTACTCCCTCCGCCGAGCTCACGGCCCTGCTCCAGCGGAACGCCTCCTCCTACACCTGGGTGGCCGCGACGGTGGGCTCGAACAACGCCGCCGGTCACCAGCTCGCCACCGGCCGGCCCGTCATGGCCCTCGGCGGCTTCAACGGCACCGATCCCGCCCCCAGCCTCGCGACCTTCAAGCAGTACGTGGCCGAAGGAAAGATCCACTACTTCATCGGCGGAGGCATGATGGGCGGCCGCGGCGGCGACACCGGCGGCAGCGACGACGCCCAGCGGATCGCCGCCTGGGTCCGGTCCACCTACCCGGCCCGGACCGCGGGCGGCACGACGATCTACGACCTCACCGCGTCCTGAACCGAGTGGGTCATGGGCGGGGGGCGGTGTGCCTGCCGTTGAGGAGGGCGATGCCGAGGTCGGTGAGGTCGTGCAGGACGGCGCCGCCGTCGCGCCGGGTGTCCAGGAGGCCGGCCTCGCGCAGCACGGTGGCCTGCCGGCTGGCGGAGGAGATGGACACACCGGCCCGGTCGGCGAGCTGGGTCGTGGTGATCGTGTCCACGCAGGCTCTCAGCACCGCCGCCCGGGTGTGACCGAGCAGGTCCGACAGGGCGTCCCGCCCCGATTCCCGTTCGCCCGCGCGCGGCAGCCAGCCCGGCGGCGGCGACACCGGGTAGACCAGCACGGGCGGCTCCCCGACGTGCCTGAGCGTGATGGGGTGACGGCGGCAGAACAGGGAGGGCAGCAGGACCAGCCCGCGCCCCCACAGGTGGATGTCGTGGTCGACGTAGTCGGCCACCTCGAGCACCGGCGGCCGCCAGGACACGCTCCGGTGCAGCCCCGCCAGCAGCCCGTCGATCCCGCCGCGCATCAGCAGGCGCCCTCTGCGGATCCTGTCGGCCTCCAGGTGCGTGTGGATCACGTCCTGGTACGGGGCCAGGCACGAGCGGTGGTAGTTCTCCACGGCCCGTGCGAGCCGATTCAGCGCGGGCAGCCCTCCGGTGGCGAGCTCCCGGACCCAGGGCGTGACGGGCTGCTCGCTCGCCATGTAGGTGAGGTCGTCGCGCAGCCGCGCGCGGGGCGTCGACAGCAGCCGGTCGATCTGGCACTCGATGCCCGCCTCTCCCCGTCCCGGGGTGAGGAAATCGGGAGAGTACCCGCTCGGCGGGGCCAGCTCGACGAGCAGCCGTATGCCCGGCGTCCTCGCCGCCGGTACCTGCCGCCGCCATTCACGGAACACCGGATCCCCCTTCTCCTGCAGCACATGGAGGCTCAGCAGCACGTCCCAGAGCGGGTCGGGCCGCTGCGCCACCGTGACCCGGCGAAGGTCCTCGGAGGTGAAATGGATGCGTAACACGCACGGACGGTAGGCGGTGGCGTGTTGAGGATCCGTTGACTCCCCGTTGAGCCGCCGGATCATCCGGCCAGGGAGCTCAGCTCCTCGAGGGCGTCCTGGAGGTACTCGGTGATGTGCCAGACGTCGGGGACCATCGTACGGTCGGCGACCACCCCCACGGCGATGTCGCCGTTGTAGGAGAAGGCGGTGATGTTGAGGCCGCCGCTGGCGTCGGTGACGACCGACACCGGGTACTGGGCCAGCAGGCGCCGCCCCCCGATGTACAACGGGATCTGCGGTCCCGGGATGTTCGAGACGATCAGGTTGACCGCCGGGGAGGTCTGGGCGGCGAGGCCGAAGGCGGCGCGGTCGGCCAGGCCGGTCAGGGCGGCGGGCATGCTCTCGCTCAGGTTCCGCAGCCAGCGGGCGGGGGCGAGGCCGAACCGGTCCTTGATCCGGCGCATCGCCTTGTGCACCGCCTGGAGCCGCTCGCGGGGGTCGTCGACCTGCGTCGCCAGCGGGGTGATCATGAGCGTGACCTGGTTGCCGGGCCCGTCGTCCTCGACCTCGCGCAGGGAGAACGGGACGCCGGCCACCAGCGGCTCCTCGGGCAGCGCCTCCTGGTCGATCAGCCAGCGCCGTACGGCCGTGGCGGCGAGCGTCATGACCACGTCGTTGACGGTGACGCCGAAGGCGTTCTTGATCCGCTTCACCTCGGCCAGCGGCAGCTCGGTGTAGGCGAAGCGGCGGTGGGCGGAGATCGGGCCGTTGAAGGGCGTGCGCGGCACGGGCAGCTTGGGCAGCTCCGGCACCTCGTCTCCTCCGTAGAGGTAGCGGGTGACCGACCGCATGGCCCGGGCCACCGGGACGGCGCCGGGGAGCTGGTTGACCAGCGGGATCTCGTCGAGGCGCGGCACCGCCTCGACGAGGAACCGCAACAGGTGGGCGGGGTTGGCCGCCAGGCGGGCCGCGGTCCTGACCAGCATCTCGGCCGTCTCGGGGCCGAGGTCGGGTTCGGGGGGCGGCGCGGGCGCCTCGCGCCGGGGCCGCGGCTCCAGGTCCATGAACGCGGCCAGCACGTCGGCGCCGCCCATGCCGTCGATCGTGGCGTGGTGCAGCTTGACGTACAGGGCGGTACGGCCGCCGTGCAGACCGTGGATGAGGTACATCTCCCACAGCGGGTGGCGCCGGTCGAGCCGCCGTGAGTGCAGCCGGGCGACCTGCGCGGCCAGTTGCCGGTCGGTGCCCGGGTGCGGCAGGGCCAGCTCGCGCACGTGGTAGTCCAGGTCGACGGCCTCGTCCTGCACCCAGTACGGGTGGTCGAGATTGAAGGGGACCTGCAGGATCCGCTGCCTGAGCTGGGGTACGAGCGCGCACCGCTCCTCCACCAGCTTCACCAGCTCGTCGCGGGTCAGCTCGCCCTCCAGGATCGACAGGCCCGCGATGTTGGCCACGTTGGTGTCGGTCTCGAAGTTCAGGAACTGCGCGTCCACCGCGCTCAGCTGCCGCAAGGTGCACCTCCCTGATCCCGCGCGGCGGCGGCCTGCCGCCCGGCCGCCCGCGACCCCGTCTCCCGTTCTACCCCCTTATGTCCCCAGGATGCCCTACTGTCCGGGGGCGGGTGACCTCGCTCCGCGGCCCGCGGTAGTGCCCGCCCCACCCTGACGCGCCTGCTCACCTCACCCGGAATTCGCTGGTCAGCGTCATGGGAAGCGCGCCCACGCGTCCGTACTGTCGTCGACGGCTCGATCTCGCCATGAGATCGCCGAACGGCAATACGCGAGTTAAGAGGAAAACTGTATGTCCAGGCACCAGAAGCGCATGAGCCGGCGGGTACTGCGGGCGGCGGCGGCGATCGCGACGGGAGCGGTCCTCGTCCCTGTGGCGGCCCAGGCGGCCCTGGCCGGCACCGGCGGCACGACGCGGGACCCGGTCCACGCCCTACAGCAGGCGGCCCACCCGCTGCGCTCCACCGAGCCCGGAAGGAACACGGCCGACCTGCGAGCACTGGACTCCATGATCGGCGACGCCGAAGTCGTCGGCCTCGGCGAGGCCACCCACGGCTCCCACCAGTTCTTCACCATGAAGGAGCGAGTCTTCCGCCACCTCGTCGAGAAGAAGGGTTTCACCACCTTCGCCCTGGAGCTGAGCTGGTCGGCGGGACTCCAGATCGATGAGTACGTCCAGACCGGCAGGGGCGACGCCCGCAAGCTCGCCAAGCAGACGCTGGCCGACTCCCCATGGGAGCGCGAGGAGTTCGTGAACCTCATCGAGTGGATGCGCGACCACAACCGGCGCCATCCCGGCCACCCCGTCCACTTCATGGGTGACGACATCGGCGCCCCCACGCTCAGCGACGAGTTCTTCGGCCGCGTGACCGGCTACGTGCGGGAGAACGACCCCCGGTCGCTGCCGCGGCTCGACGAGCTCTACACCGGCCTGCGCCCGATCGACGACGTCTTCGCCTACCTGCGCAAGCCGCTCGCGGAACGAAAGCGGCTGGCGGCCAAGGCACAGCAGGCTCTGGAACTGGTCAGCGGCCGGAAGGGCTCCGGCGGAGAGGCGTTCGAATGGGCCGAGCAGAACGCCCGGTCCATCGCACAGACCGCCGAATTCCTCACCGTGGACCTCACGGACCCGGACTCGGTGGCCGCCTCGGAGCGCTTCCGGGACGAGGTGATGGCCCGGAACGTCACCTGGTGGCAGCGGCGCACCGGCGGCAAGATCCTCCTGTCGGCGCAGAACGACCACGTCGGCTACGTCGCCGGGGACCCGAAGATGTACCCGAAGACGCAGGGGGCGTTCCTGCGCGACACGATGGGCGGGAACTACCTCGCCATCGGCTTCACGTTCGACCAGGGCTCCTTCCTGTCGAAGGACACCGCCCTCGGCGGTGAATGGAAGAAGTTCACCGTGGGCCCCGCCGAGCCCGGCATGAACGAGCACACCATCGACCAGGTCCCGTACCGGGACTACTACCTCGACGTCCGCGACGCCCCGGCCGCCGCGCGCGCCTGGCTGTCGGTCTCCCGGCCGACGCGCAACATCGGCACGCTGTACCCCTACCCCGACCTGGACATCGCGATCGCCCGCTCCTTCGACGTCCTGATCCACCTCCACGACGTCCGGGAGGCCGACAAGCTGAAGCCGTGACCTGAGCCGCGGGGTGGACGGCCTTCCCCCGGATCGTCGAGCGGCACGCGGAGGGCGGGCCGCGCGGCGGTCACCCCGCAGGTAGGCGAGTGGCACGCCGTACGCCCAGCCGCCCCCGCCCACCTCGTCCGGCCACCGGGTGGCCGCCAGGCGAGCACGCAGATCCTCAAGGTCCTCCTCCGGGACGTCGACGGTGAACGGCCGGATGACCTCCTCCCTCACGTTCATGCCGGGTCTCCGGCGGGCCGCTCGTCGTTGTCGGACTCACCGGCGAGGGCGCGGGCGGCGGCGACGGACTCGGGGTCCATGCCGGAGTAGCCGTCGCGGCGGTGCCGCTCGGCCTGGTCCTCGATCCACCGGCCGTGCGCCTCCCACGCCGCCTGCTTGCTGGTGCCGAGGGCCGCGCCGATCTGCGACCACGAGGCTCCGGCGGCGCGGGCCGAACGGACGGTGAGCTGGCGCCCGTAGGCGGCCTTCCGGGCGATCACCTCGCCGAGGGCGAGGAGTTCCAGCGCCTCCTCCCTGCTCAGCGCCGGCGCCTCCGGCTCGGGCCCCGCGGCGCGGACGTCCTCCTCGCCCACCGTCGAGGCCAGCGCCTCACGGGCCCGCAGCCGATCGTGCCGGGCGGCGGCGGTCACCAGCGTGAACTGCTTCTCGAGCATGTCAGGAGTGATCATGACGGAAGCATCACGTCAAGCCATCTTGACGTCAAGCCACCCTGACGACCGACTTGTCATGAAAAATAGCGTCGGTCGATTGCAACGGACGTAAAACAATTTTCGTTCGGCCATTGACCTGCCCCCTCGGCGAGGTGAGCCTCCGGTACAAGGGCACCGGGAAGGTGGTGAACCACATGGTCAGAGGCTTGAGCCGGATCGTGGTGGCGGCGGTGGTGCTGGGGCTGGCGGGGCCGGCGAGCCCGCTGTGGGCGGGGAGTGAGGCGCGGGCGGGGATCGAAGGGCCGGCGGGGGCGAGGGTGGTGCGGATCGGGGTGACGCAGAGCGTCGACTCGATGAACCCGTTCTTGGCGCTGCGGCTGGTGTCGACGTCGATCCTGCGCTGGACGTACGCCGAACTCACGGTGCCCGACCCGAAGACCCTCCGGCCGAGCCCGGACCTCGCCGAGTCGTGGCGGACGTCGGCGGACAAGCTCACCTGGACGTTCACCATCCGGCGGGCGAAGTGGTCGGACGGGGTGCCGGTCACGGCCGGGGACGCCGCGTGGACGTTCAACAAGCTCATGACCGACGACGCCGCCAAGACGGCCAACGGCACCGCCGTGGAGAACTTCGCGAGCGTCACGGCCCCCGACGACCGCACCCTGGTCATCAGGACGAAGAAGCCGCAGGCGTCGATGCTGGACACCCCCGTCCCCATCGTGCCGGAGCACGTCTGGAAGGACGTCCCGGACGTCGGGGCGTTCGAGAACGACAGGTATCCGATGGTCGGTGACGGGCCGTACATCGCCGTGGAGCACAAGAAGGACGCCTACGTCCGGCTGAAGCCCAATCCCGACTACTGGCGCGGCCCCCCGCGGCTCGACGAGCTCGACATCGTCTTCTACACCAACCCCGAGGCGGCGAACGCCGGGCTGAAGAAGGGCGACATCGACCTGATCGGGCGGCTGCAGGCCCCCCAGTACCAGGCGCTCGCCGGTGACCCGGACATCGTCCGGTGGAACACCCAGGGCAGGCGCTCGACGTACCTCGCGCTCAACCCCGGCGCGGCCACGGCCGGCGGCGAGCCGATCGGCGACGGGCATCCCGCGCTGAGGGACGCGCGGGTGCGGCAGGCGATCCACTACGCGATCGACAAGAAGGCGCTGGTCCAGCAGGTGCAGGACGGGCTGGCCGTCCCGGCGGACGGGTCGGTCGTGCCGCCGATGTACCCGGAGTTCTTCTGGAAGGCCGAGGGCGCCGACCTCGTCGTCCACGACCCCGCCAGGGCGAACAGGATGCTCGACGACGCCGGCTACAAGCGGGGCCCGGACGGGATCCGCACCATGCCGGGCGGCGGGCGGAGGCTGGATCTGCGCTTCAGCATCCACACCGAGACGCCGGTCGAGGAGAAGATCGCGCAGTTCCTGACCGGCTGGCTGAAGGACATCGGCATCCGGCTCACCACCCGGCCGCTCGACTCCAGCAAGTTCACCGAGGAGACCGGCAGCACCGCGCTGTACGACATCGCGATCAGCGGCTGGTCGGTCGACCCCGACCCCGAGGAGGTGCTCGCCACGCACCTGTGCTCCCGCCGGCCGACGGCGAGCGGCCGGGGCGGCGGCACGGAGTCGTTCTACTGCGACGAGCAGTACGAGGACCTCTACCGGCGGCAGCTGACCGAACTCGACCGCGCCAGGCGCGCGGACCTCGTCAAGCGGATGCAGCGCAGGCTCTACACCAACGCCCCGGTCATCGCCCTGTACTACCCCAACGACCTGGAGGCCTACCGCAAGGACCGCATCGCCGCCATCACCCCCGTCCCGGAGGACAAGGGCCTCCTGTACGGCGGCAGCGGCTACTGGCCGGTGTACACGCTGCGGGCGGTGCCGGCGGCGGCCGCGGGGAGCGGCCCGGGTGCCGGGGTGACGGTGGCGGTCGTCGCCGGGGTGGCGGTGCTCGCGGGGGTGGGCGCCTTACTGCTCGTCCGGCGGCGGCGCGCCTCGGCGTACGACCGTGAGTAGCCGGCGATGACGACGCCTCTCGCGACATCCTTCGACGCCCGGGAAGAGCGCGGCCGCGGACTGCCGAGGTACGCGCTCACCAAGCTCGGCGGCGCCCTGCTCAGCATCGGCATGGTGATCGTCGCGGCGTTCTTCCTGTTCCGCCTGATCCCCGGCGACCCCACCGTGGCCTACACCCGGGACGTCCCGGTGAGCCCCGAGCAGCTGGCGCTGCTGCGCCGGCAGATGGGGCTGGACCGGCCCCTGTCGCAGCAGTTCATCGGCTTCGTGCTGAGGACGCTGCGGCTCGATCTCGGCACCTCCTACGAGTACCGGCGCCCGGTCGCCGAGCTCATCGGGGAGCGCGCCGGGCCGACGCTCCTGCTCACCGGGGTCGGGCTGGCTCTCGCGGTGAGCCTCGGCCTGTGGCAGGGCACCCGGGCCGCGTGGCGGCACGGCGGCCGCTTCGACCGGCTCTCCACCGGGGTCTCGCTGATTTTGTGGTCGGTGCCGACCTTCTGGCTGGGACTGCTGCTGCTCATGGTGTTCGCGGCGGGCATCGGCCCCGTGCCGGGGATCCTGCCGACGCGCGGCATGGAGGGGGTGGACGCCCCCGATGGCCTGGCGTACCTGCCGCACCTCGCCCAGCACATGGTGCTGCCCTGCCTCACGCTGGTCGCCGTGGTGTACGCGCAGTATCTGCTGGTCATGCGCTCCTCGCTGCTGGAGGAGATCGGGCAGGACTACATCACCACGGCGCGCGCCAAGGGGCTGCGCGACGACCAGGTGCGGCGGCGGCACGCCGTGCCGAACGCCCTGCTGCCGACGGTGACGCTGGTCTTCATGCACGTCGGCTTCGTCGTCGCCGGGGCGGTGTCGGTGGAGGCGGTGTACTCCTGGCCGGGGCTCGGCCTGCTGTTCTACAAGGCCGTGCAGGGGCCCGACTTCGCCGTCCTGCAGGGCACGTTCATGGTGCTGTGCACGGCCGTCATCGTCATGAACACCCTGGCCGACGTGGCGTACCACGTCCTGGACCCCCGGGTGAGGTCGGCATGACGTCGTCCACCCGGGTCCGCCGCCGCGCCGCCCTCGGTCGGTTCTGGGCGGAGTTCCGCCGCAGGAGGTCCGGGGTGGCCGGGGCGGCCGTGCTGCTGACCGCGGTGGCGCTGGCGCTGCTGACGCCGCTGATCACCGACCGTGCCGGGCTGGACGTCACCAGGGCCGCCGGCGGCAGGCTGGCGCCGCCGAGCGCGGCCTTCCCCCTCGGCACCGACGAGTCCGGGCGGTCGATCCTGCTGATGCTCCTGTGGGGCTCGCGGGTCTCGCTGCTCATCGGCTTCATGTCGGCCCTGCTGAGCATGCTGATCGGGACGGTCGTGGGCGTGGCGGCGGGCCACTTCCGCGGGTGGCCGTCCGCGGTGCTGATGAGGGTCACCGACTGGTTCCTGGTGCTGCCCACGCTCGTGCTGGCCCTGGTGCTCGCGGCCGTGCTGGGCGGCGGCACCTCCACGCTCGTCCTGGCGATCGGCGTGACCTCCTGGGCGTCCACGGCCCGGCTGATACGGGCGCAGACGCTGGCGGTGGAGGCCCGCCCGTACATCGAGCGTTCCAGGGTGCTCGGCGCCGGGCACTGGCACATCATGACCCGTCACGTGCTGCCGAGCGTCGCGCCGCTCGTCCTGGCCAACACCACGCTCATGGTGGGCACCGCCATCGTGCTGGAGTCCACCCTGGCCTTCCTCGGCGCGGGTTCGGGACAGGTGTCGTGGGGCGGCATGCTGCGCGGTTCGTACGACTGGGGCGCGGCGACCGCCGGGGCGTGGTGGTACGTCCTCACTCCCGGGCTCTGCATCGTCGCGGTCGTCCTGGCGTTCACGCTGTGCGGCCGGGCGCTGGAGGCCGTGCTGAACCCACGCCTGCGAGGAGGGGGACGGTGACGGTGCTGGAGCTGCGCGACCTGGCCGTCACCTACCGGACCACGGCCGGTGAGGTGCCCGCCGTACGCGGGGTGTCGCTCGGCCTGGGGCGGGGAGAGGCGCTCGGGATCGCCGGGGAGTCGGGGTCGGGCAAGTCGACGCTGGCGATGGCCCTGCTGCGGCTGCTCCCCCGCGACGCGCGCGTGACCGGCGAGATCCTGCTCGACGGCGAGGACGTCCTGACGATGGCGTGGGGACGGCTGCGGGCGGTCAGGTGGGCGTCGGCGTCGATCGTGTTCCAGGGCGCGCACCACGCGCTGAACCCGGTGCACCGCGTCGGCGACCAGATCGCCGAGCCGCTGCTGGTGCACGGCCTGGCCACTCCCGCCGAGGCGCGGCGCAAGGTCGCCGACCTGCTGGAGCAGGTGGGCCTGCCCGCCTGGCGGGCGCGCGGCCACTCCCATGAGCTGTCCGGCGGGCAGCGGCAGCGCGTGATGATCGCGATGGCGCTGGCCTGCGCGCCGCACGTCATCATCGCCGACGAGCCGACGACCGCTCTGGACGTCATGATCCAGGCGCAGGTGCTGCAGCTCGTCAGGGCTCTGATCGCCGACCACGGGGTCAGCCTGGTCATGATCTCCCACGACCTGTCGGTGCTGGCGGCGACCTGCGACCGGCTGGCGGTGATGTACGCGGGCCGCGTCGTCGAGACCGGCCCGGCCGGTGAGGTCTTCCGGCACGCCCGGCACCCCTACAGCCGCTCGCTGGCCGCCGCGTTCCCCGTCGTCGGCGACCCGGCCTCCCGCCTGGCGCCGCGCGGGCTGGGCGGCGACCCTCCGCATCCCCTGCACCTGCCGTCCGGCTGCTCGTTCCACCCGCGGTGCCCCCTGGCCGTCGACCGCTGCGCCTCCGCCGAGGTCGAACTGTGGCCGGCGGGCGAACGGCACGCGGCGGCCTGCGTACTCGTCCATCCGGAAGGGGTGACGGCGTGAGCGCGGCGGGCGTGGCGTTGCTGGAAGCGCGTGACCTGCGCGTCGAGTTCAGCTCGCGAGGCCGGCGCGCCCGGGCGGTCGACGGGGTGAACCTCGCGGTCGGCCAGAGCGAGATCGTCGCGCTGGTCGGCGAGTCGGGCTGCGGGAAGACCACGCTGGCCCGCACCCTGCTCGGTCTCCTACGGCCGGCGTCCGGCACCGTGCTGTACGGCGGCGCTCCCCTGCGCTACACCGGCCGGGCGCTGAAGGCGTACCGGCGCGAGGTGCAGCTGGTGCTCCAGGACCCGACGGGGTCGCTCAACCCCCGGCACACCGTGTACGAGGCGGTCGCGGAGGGCCCGCGCGTCCACCGGCTGCCGGACGAGCGGGAACGGGTCCTGTCGGCGCTGTCGCGGGCCGGGCTGCGGCCGCCGGAGCGTTTCCTGGCCGACCACCCGCACGAGCTGTCCGGCGGTCAGAGGCAGCGGGTGGTCATCGCCGGGGCGCTCGCGCTCGACCCGCGCGTGCTGGTCGCCGACGAGCCGGTGGCCTCGCTCGACGCCTCGGTGCGCGGCGAGATCCTCGCCCTGCTGCTGCGCCTGCGCGACGAGCTCGGCCTGTCGGCGCTGGTGGTCACGCACGACCTGGGCCTGGCGTGGAACATCGCCGACCGGGTGGCGGTGATGTACCTCGGCAGGATCGTCGAGTCCGGGCCGGTCGAGCAGGTGCTGACGGCGCCCCGCCATCCGTACACGCGGGCGCTGCTGTCGGTGCTCCCCGAGTCGCCGGCTCCGGTGGTGCTGGCCGGGGAGCCGCCCGACCCGACGCTGATCCCGGCCGGCTGCCGCTTCCATCCGCGCTGCCCGGTGCTCGCGGGCGGCGCGGCCGCGCGGGCCGGCGTCGAGGCGGCCTGCCGCTCGCGGCCCCTCGCCGTGCTCCCGGCCACGCCCATGTCCCAGGCGGCCTGCCATTACACGGCGTCGCCGCCCTGACCCGGCTCCATGAGGAGCGGCGGTCAGCCGCCGCCGGGGGTGAGCATGGCCTGCGCGACGGTGCGGGCGTCGGCGGCCGGGGAGGGGGTGCGCTCGCGCAGGGCGGTGACGATGGCGCCGTCCATGAGCAGGACGAAGCGCCGCGCCAGCTCTTCGGCGCCGGCATGACCGTGAGCGGTGAGCAGGCCCGCGACGTACGACCTGACCCGCTCCTTGTGCTCGGCGGCGACCCGGTGCGCGGCGCTGCCGGGGTCGGCGCTCTCGACCATGGTGTTGATGAAGGCGCAGCCGCGGAAGTCGGCGCGCGCGAACCGCTCGGCCAGCGCGTCGAACACCTCCAGCGGCCCGCCGCCGAGCGCCGCGACCCGTTCGGCGAGCCAGGCGCGCCATGCCTCGTCGCGGCGGCGTAGGACGGCCACGACCAGGTCGTCCTTGCCCGGGAAGTGGCGGTAGAAGGACGCCCTGCCGACGCCGGACTCGGCCAGGATGCGCTCGACGCCGACCGCTCGGATGCCCTCGGCGTAGAAAAGCTCCTCCGCGGCGTCGAGGAGGCGTTCGCGGGCTTTGGTGGCCATGTGAAGAGGATATCCGGCTCTTGACCAAAACGGAACCGATCGGTACCGTTCTCGGCGCAAACGGAACCGATCGGTACCACTTGGAGGTCACCGTGCCACGCATGCCCCAGCTCACCGAAGATCCCTCGGGGCTGCTCGAGGAGACCAGGCGCCAGCTCGGCCGCGTACCCAACCTGTACGCGGCGCTCGCCAACGGCCCCGCCGCCCTCGCCGGTTACCTCGCCATGCGCGACCACCTCACCCGCGGCGTCCTGCGCGCACGGCTCCGCGAGCAGCTCGCGCTGCTGGTCGCGCAGGAGAACCACTGCACCTACTGCGTCAGCGCCCACACACTGCGCGGCGGCAAGCTGGGAATGTCGCAGGACGAGCTGGCCCGCACCCGCGAGGCCGACGCCGACGACCCGCACACGCGCGCCGTGCTGCGCCTGGCCCGCGACGTCATGCGCACAGGCGGCAGGGTGGACGACGAGGCGCTGGCCGCCGCCCGCGCGGCCGGGGTGACCGACGCCGAGCTGGCCGAGATCGTGGCCCACGTCGCGCTCAACACCCTGTCGAACTACTTCAACCACCTGGCCCGGCCGGACCTGGACTTCCCCGAAGTGCCGGCGTGAGCCCTCGGCGTCAGACGAACGAACATCCCGCGGGTACGCACCGGCGTACCCGCGTCCGCCCGGCCCGCACCCTCTGGAGGTACTCGAAATGAACCGCGACTGGCGTACGGGCTCGATCGAGCTCGTGACCGGCTACACCCTCACCGACGCCGACGGCCGCCGCGCCCGGCGCGTGGACGACGTCCGCTTCGCCATCGAGGGCGGCTTCGTCAACGTGCGGGTGCCGGGCGTCGCCCACGTCCAGATCGTCTCGGCCCCCGCCGTGGGGCTGATCACCGCCTCGTCCTGACCCGGGCGGCCGCGGCCACGGGGGCGGTCACGGCCGCGCGGCAGGGCCGGAGGGCGGCGGAACGGAGGGCGGCCTGCCGGTGGAGGTGGCGGACGCGGAGGCGGACGTGCGGGCACGGAGCTTGGCCCACTCCTGGCGTGCCTGCGCGCCCAGCTTGTCGAGCTGGTCGGCCAGGGTCAGCAGGAACTCGCGGACGAGGCTCGGCCCCCGCAGCCGGAGCTGGGCGATGACGAGGAACACCGCCTCCCGGATCCGGATCAGCACGGCGAGCCCCTTGCTCGCGGCCTCGTCGCGCCGCCGCCGCAGCTCCGCGCGGCGTTCCTCCGCGATCTGCTGCCCGGTCGCCGCGGCGCTCGCCGTCATGAGCAGCACTGCGGCCACCGCGGCCCGCGTCCCGATCTCGTCGCCGCGCCCGGAGAGGGCGTTGCGGCGCTGCTCCCGCCACCAGCCGACCAGCGCCGGTCCGCCGCGCCCCGGCGCCCGCAGGCCCTCCAGCCGCAGGCGGCGGCGGTAGCGGCGCATGGCGCGCGGGTCGAGGGTCAGCTCGACGGCCACCGCCACCCCGCGGTTCCACTCCCTGCCGGACACCTCCCCGGTGACCTCGCGCATCCGATCGAGCACCTGGCGCACCTCGGCCAGGACGAGCGGCGCCTCCTCGTCGACGCGGGCCACCAGGCGGCACGTCCTCGGCTCGGTGTCCTGGCATTCGACGTGGACGCAGCGGTGCCGCGCGGCGTGACCGAGCACGCCCGCCTGGACGACCTCGGCCAGCACAAGGTGGCCGGGCGGGCCTCCGGCGGCCAGCTCGGCGAGCCCCTCGGCGTCGATGGCGAAGCCGCGGTACCGCGGCCGTGCCCCGCGCGTGAAGCCGGCCGCGAACGCCGTCGCGATCACGGGGGGCGGCTCGTCCAGCAGCCCCCGGTCGAAGGTCGTGTCCTCGACGTCGAGGTCGAGCCAGTCGCGCAGCAGCACGTTGCCGCCGCCGTCCCCGAGCCACGCCTCGGCCGAGGCGGGCCGGGCCGTGAGCCGCTCGGCGAGCGCCGCCGGTGTGGGGTGGGGGCGCCCGGCGAACTCGATGGGCCGGTGTTCGTGCCGGGCGGCCGGCGGCGGGGTGCCGCCCGCCGACCACACCGCGACCTCCTTCTGTCCCCACCGGGTCTCCGGGTCGGTGGCGAGCAGGCCGTCGACCAGTGGACGCCACCGGCCCGTCACCGCGTCGTCGATCTCACACGCGGCGTCCCCCGGCTCGAAGCGCGGGGGGCGTCCGGTGAGCAGCTCGTGGACGACGACACCGAGCGCCCACCACCCGCCCGGCGCCCCGCGCTCCCCCTGCACCGTCTCCGGCGGCGCGGGGCGGGCCCTTTCGCGGGTCAGGGGCGTGGTGAGGTGGCCGACGGCCAGGACCATCGGGTCCAGGCCGCGGATCAGGAGGTCGTCGGGGCGGAAGTCGAGGAGCTCGCGCCCGGTGGCGAGCCGCCACTCCTGCGCGCACCGGGCGACCGCCGCGACCACCTCCAGCACCCGCGCCTCCACCCACGGCTCGCCCGCCATCAGGCTGCCCAGCGTGCCGAGGGGAAGGTGCTCCTGCACGAGCCACCCGGACGCGCCGTCGCCGATGCCGGAGCGGCCGTGGTCGAGGAGTCCGGCCAGGTGCGGCCCCGAGCCGCTCGCGGCGACGCGCTCGAGCAGGGCGGCGTCGGGCCAGCGGCCCTGGCGGTAGACGCGCAGGGCGACCGGCACGGGCTGTTCCGAGCGGGTCCGCGCGAGGTACAGGGAGTACTCGTCGTCGTGGATCAGCAGCCGCTCGACGGTGTAGGCGCGCCGCAGCTGCCAGGGAACGGGGTACGCGTCCACGGGGACCTCCACAGCCGGCGCCGGCCCGGCGGGATCGGCCACCGGCACCCCGGGATCGACCGGCGGCATCCGGGAGGTCTCCCCCACCGGCGTCCCCGCTGCGTCCACCGCCGGTATCCGGGCGGTCTCACCCACCGGCGCCCCCGCGGCGTCCACCGCCGGTATCCGGGCGGTCTCACCCACCGGCGTCCCCGCGGCATCCACGGCCGGTATCCGGGCGGTCTCGCCCACCGGCGTTCGTGCCGGTCCGACCGCCGGTGTCCGCGATGTCGCTCCGGTGTCCGCCGTCTCTGGAGCAGGGCCGCCTTCGGCGTGGTGAGGGACGGGCCGGATGTCGGCCGTCACATCTGTCTCGCTCCGCATGCCTCCAGTCTTGTGCACGATCGCCCGTCGCGGCGCGCTTCCCCGTACCGCTTCGGAGACTTTCGCCCCGCCCGGAACAGTTGTCATTCAATCAATTGATTGATTACGATCCCCGCATGGCGGAGGAAAGCGGAGAACGCGGCAGGTCGGCGGAGCGGACCCGCGAGCGCATCCTGGAGGCGGCGGTCGCCGAGTTCGCGGCCAAGGGGTACTCCGGCGCACGGACGGCGGGCATCGCCGCGCGGGCGGGGGTGAACCAGCAGCTGATCTCCTACTACTTCGGCGGCAAGCAGGGCCTGCTGTCCGAGCTGCGCCGCCGCTGGCAGGAGACCGAGGCCTCGATCGCCGCCCCGGACGCCACCTTCGAGGAGTCCGTCGGCGGCTACCTGGAGGCGACGCTCGACCGTCCCGACTGGGCCCGGCTGGTGGTGTGGCAGGCGCTCGGCGACTGCCCCTTCGCCGACGCCGAGGAGGGGGAACGGCTGTCGGAGCTCCAGCGGGCCAAGATGTCCGCCGCGGTCGAGGCCATGCGGCGGCGGCAGCGCGCCGGGGAGATCTCACAGGACGTCGATCCGGAGTTCGCCCTGCTGGTCGCCCATGCCGTGATCTTCTCGCCGATCACGATGCCGCAGTTCGTCCGGGACATCTTCGGCGACGACCCGCTCTCGCCCGCGATCCGGCGGCGCCTCCGCGACCAGCTGATCAAGCTCCTCGGCGCGGCCGGGGATTAGGGAGACACTCATCATGACAACCGTCGTCTTCGGCGCCCGGGGCAACGTGGGCCGTCATGTCGCCGCCGGTCTGCGCGCGGCGGGCGAACGGGTCCGGGTGACGAGCAGGGACCCGTCCACGGCCGGGTTCCCCCCAAACATCGAGGTCGTGGCGGCCGACCTGGAGCACCCCGCGACGCTGCCGGCCGCGCTGGAGGGGGCCGAGAAGGTCTTCCTCTACGCCAAGGCGGCGGGCGCCGGCGGCTTCGTCGACGCGGCCAGGTCCGCCGGGGTACGGCACGTGGTGCTGCTGTCGTCGGCGTCGGTCGTCCACCCGGACGCCGAGCGCAATCCGATCGCCCGCGAGCACCTGGCCGTCGAGAGGCCCATCGAGGATTCCGGCATCGGCTGGACCTTCGTCCGCCCGGGCATGTTCGCCACCAACACCCGATGGTGGTGGACCGCCTCGATCCGCTCCGAGAACGTCGTCCGCGTGCCCTACCCCGAGGCGCAGACCTCCCCGATCCACGAGAAGGACATGGCGGCGGTCGCCGTGGCCGCGCTGACCCGGCCCGGGCACGCCGGGCGGGCGTACACCGTGTACGGGCCGCAGTCGCTCACCCTGCGGGAACAGGTACGGCACATCGGCGACGCCGTCGGCCGCGAGATCACCTTCGAGGTGATCTCACCGGAGGAGGCCCGCGTCGAGCTGGGCAGGACGATGCCGCCGATCGGGGTGGAGACCATCCTGCGCGCGTGGGCGGCCGGCGACGGCAGGCCCGCCCCCACCTCCACCGTCGTCGAGGAGATCACCGGCCGTCCCGCCCACACCTTCGCCCAGTGGGCGGCAGACCACGCCGACGACTTCCGCTGACCCCGCGCCCGTAGCACGACCCCCGCACCCCAGGTCTCCGACCTGGGGTTTTTCCGTTTCCGGACCGGCTCGCCGGTGCCCGGCGCCGCCCGTGGCAGGAAGCTGCTACCCGGGTGCAGCTTGCTGACGCCGGATTCTCTGTCCCGCGGCCCTCCGATACCGGAGAGTTGTTCTTGCGAGAACAAATACGAAAGCCGAAGGAAAAGGAACAGAGAAATGATGAACACGACCACCGCCGCCGCCCGCTCCGGAGCTTTCCTCACCGGGACCACCTGGGACGCCGCGACCCCCGCCATCGGCACCACCTGGGACGACGCCATGCCCGGAACGACATGGGATTAGAGGAAAAGGCCAAAAGGAAAATGCTGGTAGAACTCACGATCCGGCGCACGGCCGGCGAACCGTCACCGAATTCCCCGGTCGACGGGATCAGAATACTCGCTCTCCTGCCGACGCAGTGGCGAAAAGACCTCAAGAACGTCACCGGCGACATCGCCATCCGAATTCAGACCGACGAGAACATCACCAAGGACCAGATCCGCGCCGAGGTGAACGCCGTCCTCACCAACCCCGAAGTGAGCGACTGGGAACTCGTCAACTGCCACACCCTCGTCAACGGCCACCGCTGAAAGAACCGGAAAAGGAAGACAATCATGACCGCTCTCGCCCTGAAGACCGCCGAATGCCACGTGTGGTGGGCCGACCCGAGGGAGCACCCGATCGAGAGCCTCATCGGGGTGCTGAGCCCGAGCGAGCTGAAGCGGGCCGCGAGCTACCGCCGCGAGCCGGACCGGCTGCGCAACCTGACGGCCTCCTGGCTGCTGCGCACCGCGGCCGCCGAGCTGCTGGACGTCCCGGCCGGGGACATCCCGGTGGAGCGGCGCTGCCCCGACTGCGACAAGCCGCACGGCCGGCCGTACATCCTGACCTCCGACGGCCTGCACGCCTCGATCTCGCACTCGGGCAGCCGGGTCGCGGTGGCCCTGACCACCGCCGGGCCGGTGGGTGTCGACGTGGAGGAGGTGCCGACGGCTCCCCTCAGTGAGCTGGTGCGCTGCGCGCTCACCCCGCGCGAGACGGCGCTGCTGGAGACGCTGCCGGAGCGTGACCGGCATGCCGCGTTCGCCCGTATGTGGGTGTGCAAGGAGGGGGTGCTCAAGGCCACGGGGCACGGCCTGCGGATCCCCCCGAACAAGGTCGAGGTCGCCGCGCCCTGGCTGGACCCCGCCCTGCTGGCCTGGCCGCTCGACCTCTCGCCCGAGGAGGTGCGGATCAGCGACCTGCGTCCCGGCCCCGGGTACGCCGGCGTCGTGGCGATCCTCACCGACGCGCCCGCCGTCAAGGTGTCCGAATGGGACGCCTCCGGCCTCGGCCGCTTCTCGTTCCCGTCCGCCGTCCCCATGGCGGCCTGACCACCATTGACGCCGTCCGGCAACGCACTGTTCAATCAACTACGGAATTCGTCGCCGACGACCCCGAGGGGCCGTAAGTGAAAAGCAGCGCCAAATCCCGTTTCCCGTAGTTGTTCAGTGGCAGTCCGGCTGCATAAGGAGAGGGAGCTGACCTGCCATGAAGAACGATTTCGTCCTGATCCCCGGACCGTGGATGGGCGCCTGGGCGTGGGCGCCGGTGACCCGCCGGCTGCGCGCGCTCGGCCACAGCGTCCGCGCGGTCACCCTGTCGGGCCTCGCCAGCCCCGACGCCGACGTCTCGGCCGTCGGCCTGGCCACCCATGTCGAGGACGTGCTGATGGTCCTCGCCAAGGAGGACCTCCGCGACGCCATCGTCGTCGGGCACAGCTACTCGGGCATCGTCGCCGGGCAGGTGGCCGACCGCGCGCCCGACCGCGTGGCGCGCACGGTGTTCGTCGAGGGCTTCCTCCCCCACGACGGCAAGTCGATGCTCCACGCGTTCCCCGAGCGCCAGCGCGCCGGCGAACTGCAGCTGATCGCCGAGAACCGCGGCCGCTGGCCGATCCCCGACGTGACGATCGTGGCCGAGGGGCAGGACCTCTCGACCGAGCAGGCCCAGTGGCTGGTCGACCGCTTCGTCGGGCATCCCGGGCACACCCTGTCGGAGCCCGCGGTCCTGCGCCGCCCGCTGGCGCACCAGCGGGCGAGCTACATCGTCTGCGAGAAGGAGCACTTCGGCGGCAGCGTCTCCGCCGACGTCGCCGCCATGCGCGCCGAGCCGAACTGGACCTTCCACACCCTCGACACCGGTCACTGGCCGATGATCTCCGCCCCCGACCGGCTCGCCTCGCTCCTGACCGCCATCGCCGCCCAGTCCAACTGACCCGGCGTCACCCCAGGGCGCGCAGGGAGGCGCGGCCGTACCCCGAAGGCCGACATGTAGGCCCCCGCGAAGGCCCTGGCTATCTTGAGCTCCCCGCTGTCGTTCGGATGGACGCCGTCGTAGGCGTCGTCATAGGGATCGTAGACAGCGGCGATGTCGACCGGGACCGCCCTCGACCGGGCCGTCGACAGCTCCGCCAGCCTGGCCGGCAGCAGCCGGTTGTACAGCGCGGTGTCACGCCCCAGATTCGGATGCTCCCGCAGCGGCGTACGCTGCACGATGTTGGCGACCAGCAACTGGACGTCCGGATTGGCCTCCCGGGCCCGCCGGACGAAGGTCGCGAGATCCCGCAGCGCCTGGCCGGGGCCGCGGACGCCCCAGGCCAGGTCGTTGAAGCCCAGCGCCACCATCAGGTGGTCGGCCCCGTGGGCCGCGACGGCGTCGCCGATGTTGTCCTTGGCCTCGTGGAGCAGCCTGCCCCAGCTCGCGTAGTGCCGGTCGCCCTCGAAGCCGGCGCCGTCCCGGTACCGCCCGGTGTGGACGGGCGCCGGCGAGCGGATCCCGCACCGGGCGGCCAGGGCGTGAGGTTCGGGGCCGGAGGGCCCGTTCTCCGGCGGCACCCAGGTGCCCCGCCACGGCCCGACGAACGACGCGGTGACCCCGTGGGAGCGGAAGTGCCGCCAGAGCCGGTAACGCCAGGTGTGGTCGCCGTCCCGGCCCTGGGTGATCGAGTCACCGACGATCATTATCGCCGGCTCGCCGCCGGCGATGGCGTCCCTCCCGGAGTGCGCGCGGGGGACGACGGCCTCCGGGTGCGGCGCACCCACGGGAACAGAACGAGCGCCGCGCCCGCCAGGAGCACCAGGAAGGTGAACACCCACTCGTTGGAGCCGCCCGGCCCGTAGACCTGGCTGGGCCGCCCGACGTCGACGGCCTTGGCCCGCATGCCGGGCCGCAGCGAGTCGCGGTCGCTGCCGTACAGGGTGACCGGCGAACGCCGCCGGCCGCCGCCGTCCGGCTGGAACTCTCCCGACCACGAGCAGCTCTCGTGCCCGGGATGCTCGACGCAGCTGAGCGTGCGGGCGGTGAAGACGCCGGGAACGCCGTCTGCCCGAGCCGCGCGAACGGTCGGGCCGATGTTCGGGATGGCGAGGTACAACAGGAAGGCGCCGATGAGGGTCAGGACCGCGATGAAGAACGGCGAGCGCCTCCGGCTGTCGGACCGGTCCGTCATCGGATCGCTCACTCGGCGTGCGCCGAGGCGCAGGAGCAGACCATCAGGGCGCGGTCGGCCGGGCGCGGGCGCATGTGACGGACCACGGCCACGATCATGGGGATGGTGACGATCGTGTTGTAGAACAGGTGCAGCTCGACGCGCGGCACGAGCAGCTGGATTATGCTGGTCGGCACCGGGCGGCCGAAGAAATTGTGGCCGGTGGTGGCCTGGATGAGCAGGAGCAGGTGCTCGAAGTGGTGCCACGTCTGGATGCCGAGCGCGATGTTCCACCAGGTCCGCGAGGAGCCGGTGAAGCCCTTGCGCAGCATGATGAGCGCGACCAGCATCACGATCGCGTAGCCGTAGTGCAGCCACTCCGACTTCACCAGCCAGGGGAACGCCATGCCGAGGATGCCGAGCGCCTTGGGCACCGGCCAGCCGAGCACGTAGATCTGGATCGCCTGGGCGATGTGCTCGGCCCAGTGGGCGACGACGATGAGCATGAAGACGTTCAGCGCCGTCCGGTGGTGGGTGCTGTTGAGAGGAGAAAGCCCGGCCGGAGTCGCCGTGAACGCGTCGGTGGTGGCCATGCGCGAACCTCGATTCCCAGAATGATGACCTGATGCGCCGCCACGCCGGTCGTCGCGGCGCGTTTCCTCCCGCGCCTTTTCCGCGCCGGAGGGCAAATGCCATTCTGGACGGCGGGCGCCGGGACGTTCTTCTTCCGTGATGCCTTTTCCGCGCGCCCCGGGAAACCGCCCGGACAATACGGCGGTGAATACGACCCGAAATGCTAGAGGGGAACGTTTCCGTGCTTGCGCTGCGGCGTCGGCTTGCGCTTGTTGCGGAGCATGGCGAGGCCCCGTGCGACGGCCGCGCGGGTCTGCACCGGATCGATCACGTCGTCGACCAGCCCCCGCTCCGCGGCGTAGTGCGGGTGCATGAGCTGCTCGGTGTACTCGGCGACCAGCTCCGAGCGCAGCCGCGCCGGGTCGGAGGCGGCGGCCAGCTCCTTGCGGAAGATGACGTTCACCGCGCCCTCGGCGCCCATGACGGCGACCTCGTTGGTCGGCCAGGCGAGCGAGAGGTCGGTGCCGGTGGTGCGCGAGTCCATCACGATGTACGCCCCGCCGTAGGCCTTGCGCACGATGACGTGCACGCGCGGCACGGTGGCCTCGCAGTAGGCGTACAGTAGCTTGGCGCCGTGCCGGATGATCCCGGCGTACTCCTGGTCGGCCCCCGGCAGGAATCCGGGCACGTCGATCAGGGTCACGATGGGGATGCTGAAGGCATCGCAGAAGCGGACGAACCTCGCGGCCTTCTGCGAGGCCGCGACGTCCAGCACGCCGGCCAGCACCATCGGCTGGTTGCCGACCACGCCGACCACCTCGCCGTCGATGCGGGCGAGCAGGCAGATGACGTTCTGCGCCCAGTCCTCGTGCATCTCGATGTACTCGCCGTCGTCGACGATCTCGGCGACGACCAGCCGCATGTCGTACGGCTTGTTCGGCTCGACCGGGACGATCTCCGCCAGGCGCGGCCGCACGTCGCCGGTCGCGCCGCAGGGCGCCTCGCGGGGCGGGTACTCCAGGTTGTTGCTCGGCAGCATCGACACCAGGTAGCGCACGTCCGCCAGGCAGCCGTCCTCGTCGTCGTGCACGAAGGTGGCCACACCCGACCGCTGGCCGTGGACGTCCGCGCCGCCGAGCTCGGCGTGCGTGATCCGCTGGCCGGTGACGGCCTCGACCACGTCCGGCCCGGTGAGGTACAGCTGCGCGGTGTCGCGCACCATGAACGCGAAGTCGGCCAGCGCCACGGTGTAGGCCGCTCCGCCGGCGCACGGCCCGAGCACGACGCTGATCTGCGGGATCACCCCGGACGCCTGCACGCTGCGCTGGAAGATGCCGCCGTACCCGCTGAGGGCGACCACGCCCTCCTGGATGCGGGCGCCGCCGCTGTCGATCAGGCCGATGAGCGGGGAGCCGGTGGAGATCGCCAGGTCCATGACCTTGTGGATCTTCGCGGCGTGCGCGGCGCCGAGGGAGCCGCCGAAGATGGTGAAGTCCTGGGCGTAGACGAAGACGCGGCGGCCGTGGATGGTGCCCGAGCCGGTGATCACGCCGTCGGTGTGCGGCCGGTTGTCCTCCATGCGCATGCCGTGCGCCTGGTGGCGGCGGTACATGTCGAGCTCGATGAACGACCCCTCGTCGAGCAGCGCGTCGATGCGCTCGCGCGCGGTGCGCTTGCCGAGCGCGTGCTGGCGCCGCACGCCGTCCGGGCGTCCGGCGGCGATCCCGTCGCGCAGTTCACCGTGCCGCTCGCGGAGCTCGCCCATCGACGGGCGGGGCGGCGGGAGCGGCTCGGGGCTCGGGTCGTCCATGGCCGGCCGGGGTACCGCGACCGGGACGAAATCGAGCTCGACGGTGCTCGTCCGCGCCCCCGGTGACGGGAACGACGGGCTCGGGCTGGTCGCGATCCGCTCGCTCATGGCGGCATCTCCCCTCATCGCGCTCCTACGGACGTCAGGCTCGGCCGCACGGCCCCCGCCTGCCGGGCGGTCACGTGGCCCCTGTCGCGCAGCCAGCGGATCGTGTCGGCGAAGGTCTCGGTGACGGCACGGGGGCCGATCCCGTTCGTGCCGGCGTCCTCGGCCACCCTCGTGTCGCAGGCGCAGGTGTAGATGGCCCCGTATTCGGCGGGGATGTGCCAGGGCCAGGCGCGCTGGACCAGGTCGGCGAGCAGCCCGACGGGGATCATCGCCCGGGCCGGCAGGAAGACCGCCGGCAGCGCGCGCCCGGTGACCTGGCGCACGGTCCGCATGTACTCCCGGGTGGACAGGTGGCGCCCGGGCCCGAAGTACCGCGCCGGGGTCGCATGTGGCGCGGTCAGCAGCGAGGCGTGCAGGTCGGCCGTGTCGCGCACGTCCCCGACCGGGAACCCGCCGAGCGGCCATATCGGGGTCAGGCCCCGCAGCACGGCGCGCAGGCGGGAGGTCTGGTCGCCGAGGTTCGGGTCGTGCGGGCCGAGCAGGGCGGGCGGGTAGGTGATCACCACCGGCGCCCCCTCGTCCTGGTGCCGGCGGGCGACGGCCTCGGCGGCCGCCTTGCTCGCCATGTAGGTCTCGCGCGGGCGCCCGACCGGCGAGTTCGCGTCGACGACCCGACCCGGGGCGGGGAGCATCGCCGCGAAGGTGGACACGTGGACGATCACACCGGCGCCGGCCGCCCGGGCGGCGCCGAGGACGACCTGGGTGCCGCGCTCGTTGACCTGCCGCATCCGGCCGTGCTGGCGGGCGTCGAAGGAGTACACCGAGGCGGCGTGCAGCACGGCGTCGGCGCCGCGCACCGCGCGGGCCACGGCGGCCTCGTCGGTGACGTCGCCGATGACGGCCTCGACGGCACCGAGGGGGACCCCCAGCGGGAGGAGCGCGCGCTCCACCTTGGCGGGGTCGCGGACGAGCATCCGGACGCGATGCCCGTCACGGACGACGGCGGCGACCGAATGGGCGCCGACGAATCCCGTGCCGCCGGTCACGCTTACCAGCATCGGACCATCTCCTCTGATCCACACCAGTGAAATCCCTGCGCGTCCCGGCTGTCATCTCCGAATGTGCTTTCACCGATAACGCCGCCCGTCACGGGCCCAAGAAGGGCATGAATCGATAAACGCGGCACCCGGGCCGGAATGGCAGGGCAGGGCAGGGAATACGAATACCGGAAGTGATTTCGCCGGGAAATCAGATCCAGTTCTCTTCCTTGGCGCGCAGGGCCGCCTGGAAGCGGTTGACGGCGCCGAGGCGGGCCATGAGGTCGGCGACGTAGCGGCGGTAGGTGCGGACCGAGACGTCGATCTCGCGGGCCGCGATCTCGTCCTTGTCCGCGGTCGCCATGACGGCGAGCACCTTCCGTTCGAGCTCCGACAGCAGCGGCGCCTCGACGGTGGGCTCGGTGAACTCCCGCAGGTCGACGGCGGCGTCCCACACACCGTCGAAGTAGGTGACCAGCTGGAAGACCAGGCCGGGCTCCCGGACGAGCAGGGCGCCTCGGGCGCTCTCCTTGGGGTGGATCGGCACGACGGCGACGCTGCGGTCGAAGATGACCATGCGGTCCATCGGGGCGTCGGTGATCCGGATCTGGCCGCCGAGTTTGGCGACCTCCCGGAGGTACGCCGCCATGTCGGGGTCGTCGAGCGCCTTGGGGTGGTAGACGGCCTTGATGGCGAGGCCGCGGCGCAGCGAGCGGGCGTCCAGCGGCAGCGCCGTCTCGATCGCGCCCCGGGAGAGCGGGCCGCCGGGGTGGAGGCAGAGGGTCTCCTTGTAGGAGAAGAACCCCAGGTCGTCCAGCCGCTGGCGGACCCGGTCGAGGCCCTCCACCCGTTCGATGTCGAGCGCCGAGGCGGCGTTCTCGCCGGCCCGCTGGTCCTCCATCAGCGCGGCGATGGCGTCCCGGGCGGTGAGGACGCGGCGGATCTCGGCGTTCAGGTCGTTGAGGCGCTGCTCGATGAGGCGTTCGATGCCGATCCGCGGCTCGGTCGCCATGATGCGGTGACGGTCGGTGATGTCGAGCAGGGACAGCTTGGCCAGCGTCTCGACGGCGGCCTCGATGCTGTCGGGGTCGAGGTCGAGGGCCTGCCTGATCGAGCCGATCCCGTCTCCGCGATGCCGCAGGAAATACCTGTAGATCTCGAGTGCTTCGGGGGATATCCCGATGACGGAAACGTCCATGGCTCGCCTCCTGGCCATGTCCCTCAACCCAGGAAGACCTCGGGGTACTTCCCCTCGCCCGGCTCCATGGATATGTGTGTTTACAAACTATCAGAGATCTTGATGGTCCGCATACCCTCACATACGGCCGCTCAGCCTCCGGCCGCCAACTGAGCAAGAATGCGGATGAGATGGGCGCGGTCCTCCTCGCCCAGTCTGCCGATCACCCGGTCGTGCGCCTGCGCGGTAAGGGGGTGCAGCACCTCCGAGAGCAGGGTGCGTCCGGGGTCGGTCAGCTCGATGGCGTACGCCCGCCGGTCGGCCCGGTCGCGGCCCCGCGCCACCAGCCCGCGCCGCTCCAGCTCGTCGATGATGTGGACCATCGTGGAGCGGTCGACGGCGAGCCGCCGTCCGATCTCCTGCTGCGAGAGCGGCCCGGCGGCCTCCAGTACGACCAGCACGCCGTAGTCGCGCCAGCGCAGGTCGTGGTCGCCCAGCGCCTCCTCGACCCGCAGCGTGAGCTCGCGCGCCGCCTCGTTGAGCAGCCATCCGACGGACTCGGCGAGCGGCCGCGCCGCCCCGATGGGCTCGTGCCCGCTCGCCTTCATCGCACCACCCTCTCCTCGGCCGGCTCGGGCTCAGCCTTCCGGCTGGCCGTCGATCCACGCCGTCACGATCTCACGGACCTCGTCCCAGACGTCGAGAGCCTCGTCCCACGTGGTGCCGGGGTCGGGGCCGGTTCGCGCATCAGACATGGAGCCCTCCTCGCCATGAGCGTCGGTGAACCCTGGCGGAAGCCCTCCAATGCCCTCACACTATGTTCAGTATCACGGACGATCAGCATGCCTGTCAATCAGCAAAACTGACGATTTGTCACAGCGTGTTGCGTGGCAGATGCGACCATGTGACACTCATGCCATATATAGGCATGCTTGATATTGGGCATGTCGCGCATTTATGGACAGGTGACTACCGGAAGGCACATATGTGAGCGGCGATTTTTCGGATGCCGACATCCCACCGCGAGCCGCCTTTCCGTCGAGCTCCACCAGCCTCCTGCTCAGCAAGGCGAACGACCTCTTCAACCAGATCCTCGAATCGGCGGTCGAGCCTTTCGGGCTGCGCTCCAAGGATTTCGTCGTGCTCACCGCGATCGATTCGATGGGCCCCCAATCACAGCAGCAGCTCGCCCGCACCCACGGCATCGACCGCACCACCATGGTCAGCGTGGTCGACGGACTGGAGCGGCTCGGTCTGGTGCAGCGCGCCCGCAACCCCGACGACCGGCGCAAGTACGCCATCGGCCTCACCAGCGAGGGGCAGGCACTACTGCGTCACAAGCTCGGCCCCGCCATGCTGAACGCCCTCGACACCTTCCTCGCGCCCTTCACCCCCGACGAGCGCGAGCTGTTCAACACCTTCCTGTGGCGCCTGGTGCACGACCGCACGCCGCCGCCGTCCGCGTCCTGAGACCGCGCGACGCGGCCGGATGGTTCACCTCGACACCTCTGGTCGCCGCGGACTGGAATGATGTGCGAAATGGCCGGGGCATCACAGGGAGCGACAGGAATGAGTGGTCGTACCGACCGGGTGGACGCGTGGAGCACGGTCCGCGGATCGCTGGCCCGCCATCTGCCGGGCTATGAGACGAGATCCGTCGCCCCGCTCGGCGAGGGGCTGGACAACGTCGCCTACGAGGTGGGCGGCGAGCTGGTCGTCCGGGCCAGCAAGGAACCCGACCCGGTCCTGCGGGCCGAGGCCGTCAGACGGGAGGCGGCGCTGCTGACCGCCCTGTCCGGCCTGTCCACGCTGCCGGTCCCCGAGCCCGTCTTCGCCGACGAGGAGGCCGGGATCCTCGCCTACACCAAGCTGCCCGGACTCCCGCTGTTCGAGCATCCGGTGGCCGAGCCCGCGCGGCTCGCGGAGCGGCTCGGCGGCTTCCTCCACGCGCTCCACCGGGCGCCGGTCGCGACGATGGAACGGCTCGTGCCACGCGACGACTACTCGATGGAGGAGCTGCTGGAGGACGCCGGACGCGACTACGGCGAGATCGCCGCGCACGTCCCGGCCGGGCTGCGCGGCCGCGTCGAGGAGTACCTCGGCACGACGCCGCCGCCCGCCCCGGAGGTCCTGGTGTTCTGCCACAACGACCTCGGCGCCGAGCACATCCTGGTGGACCCGGCGGCGAGCGTCGTCACGGGCGTCATCGACTGGACCGACGCCGCCGTGGCCGACCCCGCCTACGACCTCGGGCTGATCCTGCGGGACCTCGGCCCCGAGGTCTTCGAGCTGACCCTGACGTACTACGAGGGCCCCTTCGACGCCGCCGCCCGCGCACGCGCCGCCTTCTACGCGCGGTGCTCACAACTGGAGGACATCGCCTACGGCCTGCGGCACGGCATCCGGGCGTACGTGGACAACGGGCTCGCCGCCCTGCCGCACGTCTTCTGACGTCAGGGGACCGGGCAGGGCAGCGTCGTGCCGGGCGGGACCGTGCGGTAGCAGGCCGCTCCCGGGCACAGCACCTTCACCGGCCGGCCCAGCATGTCCAGCCCGACCACGATCGGCTCGTGCCCGAAACGGCGGCAGGCGATGTCGGCCCAGCCCGGCGAGCCGTCGCCCGCCTCGGCGGGGTCGAGCGAGCCCAGGTCGGCGTCCAGGGCCGACCACTCCAGGTAGGCCAGGTAGTCGACCTCGCGGTGCCACACCGTGAGGCGCCGCAGCGAGTCGGCGGTCGACAGCGTGCTCCAGGGCTGCGCCCGCGCCGCCAGTGCCCGCAGGAAGGCCTCGCCGACCGCCTCCTTGACCGTCCGGGCGGCGGCCGTCGCGATCGTCGTCCCCTCCCCGCTCACGCCGACGACGGCGATCTGGAACCCGGAGGCGGGCAGCACGAACGCCGACACCCTCAGCCCGAGCGCGGGGACCGCCGCGGCGGCGCTCTCGGGGATCAGGCTCGCGAGGTGCGCCGATACCCGGACCAGCGGCATGCGGGGGCTGGACCACCAGCGCGTGACCATGTCGTGGGCGAGCAGGTCGGCGATGGCGCCCGAGACGCCGTCGTCCTCGTCGCCGACCACGCCGACGGCCGTCGGCTCGACCCCGCAGTCACGCTCGCCCATCCACACGACCTCGGCGGGGAGCAGGTAGCGTTCCCCGCTCAGCAGCCCGAGGCCCGCGACACGCTCGTGGCCCTCGGCGGGCGGGTCGGGCATGAAGTCGGACAGATACAGGTCGCGTTCGCCGCCCATGCGAGGCTGGGGGAACCCGCCCGGCAGCATGTGGAGGACCTCCAGCGCGGCGGCCCGCGTACGCGCCCGGGCCCGCGCGGCCTCCGGTGTGAAGCCCGCCGCGACGGTGACCAGCCCCGTCGCCGGGCGGCGCGCGTAGGCGAGATGGACCTCCCCGCCGAGGCACTCGGCGATGTCCTCCGCAGGCGCCGGCGCCGTTGACGCCGGAATCGCTGACCGCGCGCTGTCAGATGTGGGCGCCATCAGTCACTCCTCGCGACGGATCCCAGGTCCCGTTGTGAGGCGCCCCGGCCCGCGGCCGCCTGCCGGCACCGGGATGGTGCTGCCACCAGCCGATCAACGAACCGACCCTCCCCGGCGTCCGGCCCCCGGCTCACGACGTCGATCGCCCCAAGGCGCCGACACAACACCCATGGAACATGGCGGGTAAACAGGCCGTCAACACGAAAAGGCCGGTCCAGCACTTTGCAAGAAAAGCGAATTCCAGGCCGAACGTGAGGGCTTCTCCGTGTGACGGCATGACGGCCCATAAAGGACCGAACGCCGCGAAACCATGCGTGAGGGTGAGCAACCGGACGCCGGGAAGGTCTCAGGTCATGGGGCGGCCGGGACGGCCGCCCGTGACGGCCCTCAGCAGCAGTTGCCGCGCGGGTCCCCGAAGGCGAGCGTGGCCGTCGTGTGCTGGTCGCGGTCCGGAACGCCCTGGGCGATCGCCGCGGTCAATCCCGTGCAGACCAGGGCGGCCATCAATAAGTGCGTGATTCGACTGCGCATCTGTTCTCCCCGTGGTTGATGTACTTGATGTGACCGACGAACATCGACGCCGAAAAGTTCGCGGTATATGAGGTTTCTTTCGGCTTTCGTGCTCAGCCCGCGCACGGCGTCCGGCCGAGGCGGCGGCCGATCTCGTCGCGTTCCTCCAGGGCCCGCTGCTCGTCGTGCCGGTCCCCGCTCTCCCGCGCGATCTCCAGGGCCTCCTCCGCGTACGCGGCCGCCTCCTCCAGCCTCCCGAGCAGCCGGGAGGACCGGGCGAGCCCGACCATCGCCTCGGAACGTTCGGGCCCCTGGGGGCCGAAGCTCGCCAGCGACGCCGTCAGCTGGGAGCGCGCCGCCGGGATGTCGCCCCGCAGAAGATAGGCCTCGCCGAGACGCCTGCGGGCCATCCCCTCGTGCAGGGCGTCCCCCACGTCCTGGGCCTGCCCGAGCGCCTGAAGCAGCATCGCCGCGGCCTCGTCGTGCCCGCCGAGCTGGACATGCGCCTCACCGGCCATGATGAGCGCGTACCGCTCCCCCACGCCCGAACCGATGCGCCTGCTGATCTCCAGCTGCCGCTCGGCCAGGTCGAGCGCCTCCTTGGAGTGCTCCATCAGCAGCAGGGCGCTGGCGAGGTTGCCCAGCGCCCGCTGCTCCCCGAACAGGTCGCCCAGCTCGCGGCACAGCTCCAGCTCCCGCCGCAGGCAGGCGAGCTCGGCGGCCTGGTCGTTGAGCAGGCGGTGGGCCATCGACAGCAGCCCCAGCGCCTGCGACTCGCTCGCCCGGTCCCCCAGGCGCCGCGCGACCTCCAGGGACATCTGCCCCAGGCGCAGCATGTCGTGACGGTAACCGTGGGCGGCCAGGTACCACCGCATGGTGAGCGCGAGGGCGACGGCGAGGCGGGCCGTGGCGGCGTCCCGGTCCCACGCCTGCCCGACGAGGGTCAGCAGGTTGGGTCTCTCCCGCTCCAGCCACCGGCCGGCCTCGGCCCGGTCGCGCAGCGGCAGGGGGGCCTGCGGGACCGCCGGCGCGGTGACGTGCACGCGGTGGGGCTCCAGCAGGCCCACGGCCAGCGAGGCGGTGGCGAGATAGTGGCCGAGGACGCGGCGCAGGGCGACGTCCCGTCCCTCCTCCGGGCCGCCGCCGGCGGCGCGCTCCCTCGCGAACAGCCTGACCAGGTCGTGCATGGTGTACCTGTCGGGCGCGGGGCAGTCGACCAGGCGCACGTCGAACAGCCGCTCGACCGTCTCCTCCGCCACCCGCGCCGGGGCGTCGAGGAGCGCCGCGACCGCGCCCAGCCCCAGCTCCGGGACGTTCAGGGCGCCGATCAGGCGGAACGCGCGGGCGGCCTCACGGTCGATCTCCTGCCCGCTTTCCTCCAGTCCCGCGTAGCTGACCGCGATGCTGCTGCGCACGCCGATCTCCCCGGTGCGCAGCTCGTCCAGGCGCCTGCCCTCGTCCTCCAGCCGCTCGATCAGGGTGTCCGCCGACCAGTTGGCCCGGCTCTCCAGCCGCGCGCCGGCGACGTGCAGCGCCAGGGGAAGCCGGTCGCACAGGACCGCCAGCCGGTGCACCGCCTCCTCGGAGAACTCGATGCCCACCGACTCGAAGCGCCGGGTCAGCATCGCGACCGACTCCGAGTGCAGCATGGGACCGAGGTTGACGTGCGCCCCCGGCGCCGCCGCGGCGAAGCTCTCGCGGGACGTCACCAGTACCGTCGAGCCGGGCGTCATCGGCAGAAGCGGCCCGACCTGCGCGACCGAGGCCGCGTCGTCCAGCAGGAGCAGCACGCGCCTGCCGTGCAGGAGGGTGCGCAGCACGGAGGCGGCCTCGTCGGCGTCCACGGGGACGTCGGCGCCCGGCACGCCGAACGTCCGGAGGATCCGGCCGAGCAGTTCCCCGGTCGGGAGGCGCCGGACGCCCGGCGTCGCGCCGCGCAGGTTGACGTACACCTGCCCGTCGGGGAACCGGCCGGCGGCCAGGTGCGCGACGCGCAGGGCGAGGGCGGACTTGCCCGCGCCAGGCGGTCCGCAGATGCCCACGACCGGCACGGGGAGGGCGTCGCCGGGAGGGTTCAGCCACGACACCAGCCGGGCGACCTCGGTCCGCCGGCCCACGAAGCCGGGGACCTCGGAGGGGAGCTGCCGCGGGACGGCCGCCGGCTCGGCGGGGCCGGTCGCGGGACGGGCCGCCGGGGCGGCGTCGTCCTGCGGGGACGGGGGCGGCGTGACGGGAGTGAGCGTGAACAGCTCGGCGTCCCCGTCGAGGATGCGCCGGTGGAGTTCCCTGATCGGGAAGCCCGGCTCCACCCCGAGCTCGTCCACCAGCCGGTTCCGCAGCTCGTGGAACGTCTCCAGCGCCTCGGCCCTCCTGCCGTCGCGGGCCAGGGCCAGCATGAGCTGGCCCCACGACCGCTCCCGCAGCGGGTGCTCGCGCAGCCACCGGCGCGACCGGGCGATCACCTCGGCGTGCATGCCGAGGGCGAGCCGGGTCTCGACCCAGTCCTCGAAGGCGCCGGCCCGCTCCTCCTCCAGCTGCGCCGCGATCTCGCCCAGGCGCAGCGTGAGGGGGATGTCCTGGAAGGCGGGGCCGCGCCAGAGGGCCAGAGCGCGCTGGAAGGAGACCTCGGCGCGCCGGACGTCCCCCGCCTTCAGGGCGGCCCGGCCCTGACCTGCCAGTTCGGAGAAGGTCAGGCAGTCCAGCTCGCCCGGAGGCACCGAGATGCGGTAACCGTCCGCGACGGTCTCGATCGGCGCGGACGCCGGGTCGCCGGGGGCGAGCAGCCGTCGCAGGCTCCAGACGTAGGTCTTGAGGTTCCCCCGGGCCGAGGGCGGCGGCGTGTGGTCCCACAGGTAGCCGATGAGCTGGTCGGCGGCCACCACCTGCCCGGCGGCCGAGAGCAGCGCCGCGAGGACCTGCCGGTGCTTGGGCCTGGCGATCACGACTTCACGGTCTTCGGAGTCGCGGATCCGCATCGGCCCAAGGAGCCGGAAATCCACACCAGCCTCCGAGGTGAGGTGAGAGATATTCAGATCCTAGGCAGGCCTGACACAAGGGATCAAGGCGGCCGGGAAACCGGCGTGGACCGGCGGTGGACCGGCGCCTGATGGACTGGTTCGCGTCCATTCCGCACATCGGCGCCGAATCGATCCTCCCCCTACGGTGCCGTCACTCCCACGCCCTGGAACGGCCTCGGCGCGGTCGAGGGGGCCGCACCGAACGACCCGGCCGGGCAGGGCCTCCTGAGCGGGGAGGGCACGGTACCGGGCGGTCCGTGCCCGCCCGATCAGGAGACAGGCAGAAAGGAAGGTGCGAAGTGTCGCGGCCGGCACCACTCTCGAAAGCCGCCTTCTCGCCACCCTCCGGTACACGCTCCACCGCACCCAGCTCCACCGCGCCCGGCTCGACCGGCGCGGCGACCCGGCGCTCCGCCGTCCCGGCGGGCCTGAAGTCGACCTTGCCGGCGGGGGCCAGGGTCGTGCAGGTCCGCCCGGCGGGCGTCCACGAGGCACAGGGCAACCCGAGAGAGGGCGGTGTCCGGCATGATCTCGGGTTCCTGCGCGTACGGGCGTTCGCTCCGTCCGGCGGGGCGGGCGCATGAGCGTGCCCGGGCCCGGCTGCGCGCGGGCATGAGCGGCATGGCACGAAGCGGCCACGGCGGGCACTCCACCGGCTTCCACGACCGCATCTTCCCCACCGGCCCGGAGTCGGAGCAGATCGCCGAGTGGCTGGCCCGGCTCGTCGCGGCGAGCGAGACCGACGGGCACGCCGCCCTGGAACTGGGCGTGGGCGTCGGGCGGGTGGCGCTGCCGCTGTCACGGCGGATCGGCGACGTGGTCGGCGTGGACTCCTCCCCGGAGCGGCTCTCGGTACTGCGGGAGAGCCTCTCGGTGACACCGAGGCCGGTCGTCCCCGTCGAGGGCGACATGCGCACCTACGCCGACGGACGGCAGTACCGCCTGGTCTACTGCCTGCGCGACACGTTCTGCATGCTGCTCGACCCCGCCGACCAGCGGCAGGTGCTGCTCAGGTGCGCCGAGGCCCTCGCGCCCGGCGGCACCGTCGTGCTGGAGACCCACAACCCGGCGGCCGTGGCGGCCCTGCACCAGGGACGGCCGCGCGAGATCTTCTTCACCCCGTATCCGGGCGAGGACACCGGGCTGCTGTCCTACTCCACCCGCGACCCGGAGAAGCGGACGTGGCGGCTGTCGCACATCTGGTTCGAGGAGGGCAACGCCCGCATCTCCTCGACGGTCAGCCGCCTCACCGAGCCGGAGGAGCTCGACGCCCACGCCGGCCATGCGGGACTGAGCCTCCATGGGCGCTACGGAGACTGGCACGGCACGCCGTACACAGGCTCCGAGCCCATGGTCGTCAGCGTCTACCGGGCGGGGAAGACCGGGGACGCATGACGGACCGCCCGGCGGGCGGCGGGGGTCCTGCTCGCCGGGCGGTGTCCTGTTTCACCCGCCGGCGGTCAGCGGGGGCTGTTCTGGTAGGCGGCGAGCTTCCACTCGCCCTCGTGCCGGGTGACGACCCACGTCGCCCGGATCGCGCGCTCGTCGGCGACCTCGGTCTCGCCGGCGGCGAGCACGCCGCCCTGGGTGACCACCACGGCGCTGTCGGCGCTGATGAACCGCACGTCGATCGGCTGCCCGGTCACCTGGGTCCCCTTGTAGGGGCCCTGGAAGGCGCCCGCCATGAAGGCCTCGATGTCCGCCGAGCCCTTGCGGTAGAACCCCGGGAGGATCATCGTGCCGTCCGGGGTGAAGACGTCGGCGAAGGCCTTGGCGTCCTGGCGCGCCCACGCCGCGACGATGCGCCCGGGGACGGCGGCCACCGCGGCCTTGTCCGCCTCCGACACCGCGGTGCCGAGGGTCGCTGAGGAACTGGTTGTGGCCATGGCACGAACCCTTCTCAGAGCTGGTGGTCAGATGTAGAGCGTGTTGGGCTCGAGACCGCACAGGACGCGCCCGTACAGCTCGGCGTTGGTGTTCGGGTGCATCAGGGCGTGCAGGTTGACGGCCTGGATGTCGCGGGCGATCCGCTGGATCGGCATGTGGCTGTAGATGGACGATCCGCCGCTGGCGGTGTTGAAGATGTCCACCGCCTCCTTGGCGAGCCTGCACACCGCGCCCATGTCCGCCCGCGCCCGGGCGCGCTCCTCCAGCGTCCAGGCGGCGCCCTCGACGCCCTTGGTGTCGACCAGCCCGGAGAGGCGGTGGGCGTGGAACTCGGCCTCGTCGATCTTCATGGTGGCGTCGGCGACCTGCAGGTGGGTGATCGGGGCCTCGCTCTGGCTGGTGTAGCCGGTGTAGGTGATCTTTCGCTCGGGCAGCCGCTCGAAGAACGCGTCCCTGGCCCCGCGCGCGAGACCGAGCACCGTGCCCACCGAGGACGCCGAGGCGACCGGCAGCAGCGGCGCGTTGTAGATCGGGCGGCCGGCGTTGGCCCGCGAGGCGCCGCCCTGTCCCTGCAGCACCGCGCCGATGTGCAGCACCCGGTCGGCGGGGACGAAGACGTCCTGGGCGATGGTGCTGACGCTGCCGGTGCCCTTCAGGCCGGAGGTGTGCCAGTCGTCGGCGACCTGCAGGTCGGACAGGGGCACCAGGGCCATGACGGGGTGCGGCTCGCCCTCGCCGCCGACCAGGACGGCGACGACGACCTGCCACTGGCTGTGCAGGGCGCCGCTGATGAAGCCCCACTTGCCGTTGACGACGACACCCCCCTCGGCCGGGGCGGCCATCGCGGTCGGGCTCAGCGTGCCGCAGATCCGCACGTCGGGGGTCGAGAACACCTCGTCCTGCACGTGGTCGGGGAACAGGGACGCCATCCAGGTCGGGATCCAGAAGACCGAGGCGACCCACGCGGTGGACCCGTCGCCCCTGCCGAGCTCGGCGGCCACGTCGACCAGCGTGCGCGTGTCGACCTCGTACCCGCCGTACCGGACGGGCGTGCGCAGCTTGAAGACGCCGGCGTCGGCGAGGGCTTCGATCGACTCCTCGTGGATGCGGCGGTTCTCCTCGGCCCACACGGCGTTCTTCCGCAGAACCGGCACCAGTTCGGACGCCCGGCGGACGAGTTGTTCGCGCGTCGGGACATCGGTCGTCAGCACCATATCCTCCTAGAAAAGAAACCGACGATGAAACGCGGAGCCGGCCGGGTTCACCGGGCTACGGAAAATCTTTTCCAGCCGAATGGCCGTCCGCCGACGCTCACCATCCGACGGTCGCATTCAGGCCTTTGCACTGCATCTTCTGAATTGCGGACCGCCCTTGTCGTGAACACCGCAACGTGAAAGATGCCCCTGGTGGGCGGTGGCGCGACGATGGAGATCCACAGCGGGCCTCCGGTGTGGCCGCCCATCACCGCCGGCATCGGAAACCACGCCGGCGACCTCCGGTTCCGGCCGTTTCCGACCTTTCCCGCCGGCGTGCTCGACGTTCGCGGGCTTTTCTTCGGGCACGCGGCGATGCTCGACGGCTACCGATTCATCGAGGAGTTGAGGTGCGAGAAGAGGAAAGCACTCCGGCGACCGGCGACCGGCCCACCGCCGTCGGCGTCGCCGAGCGGCCGAAGACACGTCCGCTGACCGGCGACGAGTACATCGAGAGCCTGCGCGACGACCGCGAGATCTACCTGTACGGCGAGCGGGTGAAGGACGTCACCGCGCACCCGGCGTTCCACAACCCCATCCGGATGACGGCGCGGCTGTACGACGCCCTGCACGACCCCGAGAAGCGGGACGTCCTCACCAAGCCGACCGACACCGGCAGCGACGGGTACACCCACCGGTTCTTCACCACCCCGCACAGCGTCGAGGACCTGGTCGCCGACCAGCAGGCCATCGCCGCCTGGGCCCGCATGAGCTACGGCTGGATGGGGCGCAGCCCCGACTACAAGGCGTCCTTCCTCGGCACCCTCGGCGCCAACGCCGACTTCTACGAGCCGTTCGCCGACAACGCCCGGCGCTGGTACGCCGAGTCGCAGGAGAAGGTCCTGTACTGGAACCACGCCATCGTGCACCCGCCGGTGGACCGCAACCGGCCACCGGACGAGGTCGCCGACGTGTTCGTCCATGTCGAGAAGGAGACCGACGCGGGCCTGGTGGTCAGCGGGGCCAAGGTGGTCGCCACCGGCTCGGCGCTCACCCACTACAACTTCATCGCCCACTACGGCCTGCCGATCAAGGACAAGAAGTTCGCGCTGGTGGCGACGATCCCCATGGCCGCGCCGGGCATGAAGCTGATCTGCCGGCCGTCCTACTCCACCACCGCCACCGTGATGGGCAGCCCGTTCGACTACCCGCTCTCCTCCCGGCTGGACGAGAACGACACGATCCTCGTGCTCGACAAGGTGCTCATCCCGTGGGAGAACGTCTTCGTCTACGGCAACCTGGGCAAGGCGCTGCTGTTCACCGGCCGCTCCGGCTTCTTCGAGCGCTTCACCTTCCACGGCTGCACCCGGCTCGCGGTGAAGCTGGAGTTCATCGCCGGTCTGCTCATCAAGGCCACCGAGATGACCGGCACCAAGGACTTCCGCGGCGTTCAGACGCGGATCGGTGAAGTGCTGGCGTGGCGCAACCTGTTCTGGGCCTTCTCCGACGCCGCCGCCCGCAACCCCGTGGAGTGGAAGGACGGCGCCCTGCTGCCGAACCCGGCGTACGGCCTGGCGTACCGGTGGTTCATGCAGAACGGCTACCCGAGGATCAAGGAGATCATCCAGCAGGACATCGCCAGCGGGCTGATCTACATCAACTCCAGCGCCGAGGACTTCAAGAACCCCGACATCCGCCCCTACCTGGACAAGTACATCCGCGGCTCCGACGGCAGCGACGCCGTCGAGCGGATCAAGGTCATGAAGCTCCTCTGGGACGCGGTCGGCACCGAGTTCGGCGGCCGCCACGAGCTGTACGAGCGCAACTACGCCGGCAACCACGAGAACACCCGCGTGGAACTCCTGAACGCCCAGATCCTGGGCGGCCAGGTCGACCAGTACAAGGCGTTCGTCGACGAGTGCCTGTCGGAGTACGACCTCGACGGCTGGACGGTCCCCGACCTGTCCTCCTTCGACCACCTGCGCCGCATCGGCAACGGCACCCTGAACCCCTGAGCCCTCCCCCGGCCGCCGGCGCGGCCGGGGGGCGCTCGCCCTACGGCTGGGCGAACACCTCGTAGTGCCCGCCGGGGCGATCACGGTCCTGGAACGGCCGCAGCGGCGAGGGATGACCCTGCCGGCGCAGTTCGCGCTCCCAGGCCTCGAAGGCCGCCGCGTCCGACCAGCGCATGGCGAGCACCCAGCGTTCGCCGTCCCCGTCGGCCTCGCCGTGGAGGAGTTCGACACCGAGAAGGCCCGGCGTGGCGGCCATCTGCACGGCGGTGCGCGCGTAGCCGTCGCGCACGGCCTCCGCGGGGCCGCGATAGTGGACCAGCACGAGTACAGCCATGCCGCCGAGGGTGACGCGACCGCCTCGAGGGCCGCTCGAGAAGCCGTGTACCAGAAAGGTTCCACCGGCATTCGATCGTTGCCCGAGTACGGCGGGCGAGCCTGGTCCGTATGAGGATCCTGGTAACCGGAGGCGCGGGCTTCATCGGAAGCCACTACGTCCGCTCTGTGCTCGACAACCAGTACGCCGGGTGCGAAGGCGCCGAGGTGACGGTTCTCGACAAGCTGACCTACGCGGGCTCGACCTCGAACCTGCCCATGGGCCACCCGCGGCTCACCTTCGTGCGCGGCGACATCTGCGACCGCGCCATGCTCATGGACCTGCTTCCAGGGCACGACGCGGTCGTCCACTTCGCGGCCGAGTCGCACGTGGACCGCTCGATCACCGACCCGGACGTGTTCGTCCGGACCAACGTGCTCGGCACGCAGACTCTCGCCGACTGCTGCCTGCACCGGGGGATCGAGCGCGTCGTGCACGTGTCGACCGACGAGGTGTACGGCTCGATCGAGCAGGGCGAGTGGACCGAGGACGCGCCGCTCTGCCCGAGCTCGCCGTACTCGGCATCCAAGGCCGGCAGCGATCTGATCATGCTGGCCTACCACCACACGCACGGCCTGCCGGTGTGCATCACGCGGTGCTCCAACAACTACGGGCCGCACCAGTTCCCCGAGAAGCTCATCCCGTTGTTCGTCACGAACCTGCTGTCGTCACGGGACGTGCCGTTGTACGGCGACGGGACGGTGGTGCGCCAGTGGGTGCACGTGGACGACCACTGCCGGGGGATCGACCTCGTCCTCGGCAAGGGACGGCCCGGCGAGGTGTACCACCTCGGCAACGGCGTGGAGCTCACCAACCGGGACCTCACCGAGCGGCTGCTGCGGCTGTGCGGCGCGGGGCCGGAGCGGGTGCGCCGGGTGGCCGACCGCAAGGGGCACGACCGGCGCTACTCGCTGAACGTCGGCAAGGCCGAACGCGAGCTGGGGTACGAGTCGTCCATCTCCTTCGACCAGGGACTGGCCGACACGGTGCGGTGGTACCGCGAGAACCGGGCCTGGTGGGAGCCTCTCCGACCGGACCTGGGCTGACCGCCGAGGTGTCCCGGCACGACGACGGCCGCCGCGAAAGGCGGCGGCCGTCACACGGGTGACTCGGCGTCAGTCGGTGCCGAGAACCCCCCCGACGATGTTGCTGAAGGCCTTCCAGGTGTCGCGCTCGCTCGCGAGAGCGCGACGGCCGGCGGCGGTCAGCTCGTACGTGCGGCGCTTGCGTCCCCCGACGATGCTCCAGTCGCTGGAGACGTACTCCGCGCGCTCCAGGCGCCGCAGCGCGGGATAGATCGTGCCGGTGGGGAGGTCGAGAGTGCCGCCGCTGCGCGCACGCAGGGTGCTGATGATGGCATAGCCGTGGAGCGGGCCGGGCTCGAGCACAGCAAGCACCAGCGCGTCCAGATGCCCCCGGAGTGTGTCGAGCTTCATGTCGGCATTCTACATGTATCGCGTCTGAAGCCCATCAGGTACCTCCCGACGATCAGTCAATTTCATTTGTCCGACGACCTCGCCCATGCCCGCTGCCGGGCCCCCCGAGAAGTCCTGACGAGCTTTGGAGGAACTTCCCCATGAACGCGTCGAACACGGGCCGGTCCGTGCTGCGCCTGATCCTGGCCGGCCTCGGCTCCGGCCTGGCCTGGTTCGGATACCTGCACTGGACCGACCCGCACGTGCCGGGCGGCGCCGGCGAGGGCGAGCCCTCGCCCGCCGATCCGTTCATTCGTCCAGAAGAGAGATGGTGATCAGCGGCTGGCCGTACTCGACCGAGGTGCCGTCCTGGACCAGGACGGCGGTGACCACGCCGTCCCGGTCGGCCTCCACGCCGTTCATCAGCTTCATGGCCTCCACGATGCCGACCTGCTGGCCGGCCACGACCGTGTCGCCCACCTCGACGAAGGGCTTGGCCCCGGGCGCGGGGGCACGGTAGAAGGTCCCCACCAGCGGGGCGCACACCTGGTGCTCCTCGGCGCCGGGGACCGTCTCGGCGACCGCCGCCGGGGCGGTCGCGGCGAGGGGGACGGAGGCGGGCACGGGCGCCGCGAGCGGCGCCTGGCCCGCCGGGCGGGACAGCTCGGGCCACTCGACCTCGACGCTCGTCTCGCCGGCCGTCAGCTTGACGCGCCGGACCGGCCCCTCCGTGCCGTCGATCAGCGCGGCGGCGTGCCGCCACAGTTCCTCCAACGTGGGCGTGTGCCCAGAGCGCTCGCTCATCGATGAGCTCCTTTCCTGCAGATCCAGGCAGACGTGTGCCTCACAGATCCCCCCAGGCCGACCGGATGAGGGCGAAGTCCGCGTCGGTGATGGCCTCGCCCGTGGTGTCGAGGTGGCTGGCGTAGTACAGGCTCGGCACGCCGAGCTCCGGCTGGACGGCCACGTACTCGCGGAACGCCTTCATCGAGGGCAGCGGCCAGCCGTCGGTGTCGATCAGCCAGTTCTCGTCGGCCACCCGCGCCATGCGGGCGCGGAACGCCATGTCGGCCACGACCGACTCGCGGTCGCGGGTGTAGATGTCGCCGAGCCGTACCATGTCGAGGACGTCGGCGAAGTAGGGGTTGGGCGACTGGCCCATGATGAGCGCGTCCGGCTTGATCTCCTTGGCCGTCTGGTAGATCAGCCGGTGCATCTCCTTGGCCGCCTCGATCCCGGACAGCCGTCCCGACCCCGGCTGGAACGCCATGCCCTCCAGGGCCGGCGTGGCCGACACATGGTCGATCTTCAGGCCGTCGACGTCGAGGCAGCCGGGCCCCGACCCCAGCACGCGGTGAAGCTGGGCCCGGATGCGTTCGCGGGCCCCGGGCAGCGTCGGGTCGATCGCGACCCGGGAGCCGGGCGACAGGTGCTCCCACTTGCCGCGCTTGCCCGGCCGGGACCGCCCGTCGTCCGGGCGGTACAGCACGCACTCGTCCTCCGGCAGCCCTTCGGGATCCCACGGCCCCCACCACAACAGGACGCGCTTGCCGTCGGCGTGCAGCCGGTCCACGAAGCCGCGCATGTCGGGCCACCGGCCGGCGTCGACGTTCTTCAACCCGGCGGCGAGGAACCACCGCGCGTCGATGACGAGCGTGCCCCACGGCACCCCGCGGTCGTCCAGACGACGGACGATGTCCTGGTAGTTCGGCTGGGTGCACAAGGTGTAGACGGCGTTGTCGCGCCCCCGCTCCCGTGGGCTGCGGATGCGGAACAGGTCGCCCTGGTACGACTGGTGCCCCCAGCCGGAGACGATCGGCCGGCTCCACCAGGAGGGCCGCTCCCCCGCCGGCCGGGCGGCCGCGGGCCCGCGCAGCGCGGCCACGTACGACCGCATCGCGAGCTCCGGGTCGCGGTCGAGGACCATGACCACCCGGGGGGTCTCGGCGCGCCCCTCCACGGCCCGGCCGCCCGGGCAGGCCAGGTGCAGCCCGAACCCCTCGCCCCCGACGTACTCGTAGTCGGAGAACAGGTACTCCCCGGGCGTCACCCGCAGGCCGAAGGTCAGCCACTCGTGTCCGGCCCGGGCGGCCACCGCGAAGCAGAGCAGGCCCGGGTTGGAGACGAGGTTGCCGCCCTGGTAGTCCAGGTCGGCGTTCACGCTGACCTGCGCGCGCTCGAAGGGCCGGAACTCCTGCCGGCCGTAGGTGTTCGGCTCGGGGCTGAACACCCTGTCGAAGCCGATGGGCGTGGCCCGCGAGTAGGCGCGGACGGGGGTCCGCAGCTTGTCGTTGAAATGCTTGGTGAGCGCGAAGTGCTCGCGGAAGTCCGTGTCCTCGATGATGTCGAAGAACCGCACGGCCGAGACGACGCCGTTGCCGACGACCTCGGCGTGGAACTCCAGCCGGTCCCGGTGGACGTCGAGGTGGTAGAACTTGTCCCACCGGGTGCTCTTCGCGGTCCAGGTGATCCGCTCGTACTCTCCCCTGTCGACGATGGTCCGGTCGACCAGGTCGATCTCGCGGTCCAGCGCCTCCGGCCCGTCCACGCCCACGCCCACCCGCAGCGGCTGGGTGAACGATTCCAGATCAAGGTGGACGAACGGTGCGGTCGGTTCCCCGAGCCGTAACCGGAAGGCCGGTCGCTCGAGTACGGTCTGGGAATCCCGCATGTACCACTCCTCCTCGAGCCGCCTGCGCTCACTACGTCGGGTTCGCCCGCTCATGGGTCGCTCACCGCTCCTCATTCGCTTCGCGGGCGGCTCGTTCCTCACCGACCACTCCGCTCACTACGTCGGGTTCGCTCCCGCTCATCGGTCGTGTGCCGCAATGCTCACCGCCGGCGCTCGAAGGTCGCTGGAGTACGTGTCGGTCCCCGATCGGGCGCGGCGGCGCCATCTGGATCTCGGCTAAAGCCGCCTTCGAGCCCGCGCTGTCACCCTGTGGGGCGTCTGCAGAGGGAGAGTGAAATGACGGAGATCGACTTCGATCCCTTCGACGCCGCGCATCGCGCGGACCCCTACCCGTACTACCGCCGCCTGCGGGAGACCGCTCCGGTGTGGCGCTCCCCGCGGGGCGCCTGGGTGCTGACCCGGTACCACGACTGCACCCAGGTCTTCCGCGACCCGCGGTTCGGTCACGGCTCCCGGCAACGCCTGCTGGACGACAGCAAATGGCGGCGGCCGGCCCCCGGCAAGGCCATGCCGTTCATCCTGCTCGACCCTCCCGAGCACACCCGGCAGCGCTCGCTGGTCAACAAGGCCTTCACCCCGCGCCGGGTGCAGCGGCTGGAGCCGTGGATCCGGCGGCTGATCGACTCGATGCTAGAGGAGGCGGTCGAGCGCGGCGAGGTGGACCTGGTCGAGACGTTCGCCCACCCCCTGCCCGCGACGGTGATCAGCGAACTGCTCGGCGTGCCGGTGCGCGACCGGGAGATGGTCAGGGAGTGGTCCAGAGTGATCGCCCGGGGGGTCGACCCGGACTACCAGCACAGCCCGGAGCAGAAGGAGGAACGCAACCGGGCACTGGCGGCCTTCGACGGCTACTTCAGGGAACTGGTCGCCGACCGGCGCCGCACGGGAGGCGACGACCTGCTGACCGAGCTCATCGCGGCCCGCGACAACGGGTCAGCGCTGTCGGAGGGCGAGCTGCTGGCCACCTGCACCATGATCTACGTGGCGGGCCACGAGACGACCACGGACCTGCTGAGCAACGGCACCCTCGCCCTGCTCCGCAACCCGGGAGAGCTGAAGCGGCTGCGCGACGACCCTGGCCTGTTCACCTCGGCCGTGGAGGAGTTCCTCCGGTACGACCCGCCGACGCAGCTCACCCGCCGTACCGTCCTCTCCGACCTCACCCTGGACGGGCACGAGTTCCGCCGGGGAGAGCAGGTGGTGCTGGTGCGCGGCGCCGCCAACCGCGACCCGGAGGTGTTCCCCGACCCCGACCGGCTCGACGTGGGCCGCTCCCCCAACCGGCACATCGCCTTCGACGGGGGCCCCCACTTCTGCCTCGGGGCGGGGCTCGCCCGGCTGGAGGGGCGGCTGGCGTTCGAGGCGCTGGTGAGCAAGGCCCGCACGATCGAGGCGGCCACGGACTCGATCGCCTACAAGGACAACCTCACCATCCGCGGGCCCAAGGAACTCCTGGTCCGGCTGACCCGCGCCTGACGCGCACGCACGCGGACGTCGTACGGCTCGCCGCCCCCCACCGGGCGGCGAGCCGTACGACGTTTCAGGAGGCCAGCGACTCGAGCACGTCCACGATCTCGGCGGGCACGGCCTGGCACTCGATCTCTTCCTTGAGCTTGAGCGCCGCGTCGCGGTGAGAGTCCTGCTCCAGCAGGGCCGAGACCTCGGCGCGGATGACGTCCTGGCCGGCGTCGGCGAGGTGGACCTGCCGTCCCGCGCCCTGCGCCTGCAGCATCCGGGCGTTCAGCGGCTCGTCGGCGATGGACGGCAGGATCAGCTGCGGCACCCCGCAGGCGGCCGAGGTGAGCATGGTGCCGGCGCCGCCCTGGTGCACCACGGCGGAGACCGTCGGCAGCAGCAGATGCAGCGGCATCGACTCCACGACCCTGACACTGCCGGGCAGGTCCCCGAGCAGCGCGCGCTGCTCGGCGAAGGCGGCGACGACGACCTCCACGTCGAGGCCGCTCACCGCCTCGGTCGCCACACGGACGGGGTCGAGGTTGCCGGCGTGCTTGGCGAACGTCACCCCGAACGTGACCAGGACGCGCGGCCGGGAGCGGGGTTCGCGCAGCCACGCCGGCACGGTGCCGCCGCCGTTGAAGGGCACGTAGCGCATGAAGCGCCTGGCGAGCGGGCCCTCGACCTGCAGGGACGGCGGGCAGGGGTCGACGGTGAGGTGGCCGTGGGGGCTTCCGAGCGCGAACCGCTCCCACAGCGGCGCGAGAATCGGCCGTTCGACGTCCTCGCGGACGTAGGTGTAGTCGGTGCCGCCCGACAGGGAGCGGACCGCCGGCACCCTCAGCACCTGGGCGACCTTCATCGCGGCGTACTGCCTCGGCTCGTACACCACCAGGTCGGGCCGCCAGCCGCGGGCGAAGGCCAGCAGGTCGTCGGCCATGGCCTCCGCTCCGGCCATGAACATCCGCACGGCCGTGGCGGAGCGGGCCCGTTCCCGTTCCTCGCGGCTCGCGTCGGGCGGAGGCTTCAGCCGGATCCCCTCGATGAGGGCGCCGAGGTCGAGCGCGGGCCCGGCCGGCACGAACGGGAGGCCGGTGCGCGTGACCATGTCACAGGCGTCGGGCTGGCCGGCGATCCGCACCTCGTGACCGGCCGCCCGCAGCGCCCAGGCGAGCGGCACCAGAGGGTAGTAGTGCGACCGGGTGGCCCAGGTCGCGAACAGCACTCTCATCGGCGTGCGCCTCCTTCGCGGGTCAGGCCGGCTTCCGCAACGCGATGGCCTGCGACAGCGCCGAGAAGTACCCCATGAGGTACTCGGGGATCAGGCTGACGACGCGGTCGTAGTCCCACTCGGGGAAGCCGAGCAGCTCGCGCGGGTCCCCGGCGGCGACCTCGAACCCGAGCCCGCTGACCAGCGCGTGGACGTCGATGTTGGAGCCCCAGACGTTCCTGTCGAGCACGCCGAACGGCTTGCAGTCGAGGAACAGGTCGATGGTGAGCAGGCACAGGCCGCCGGGCTTGAGCAGCGCGTGCATCGCGGTGAGCATGTCGCGCGCCTCCTGCTGGTCGACGTGCTCGATGACCGACAGGCAGAAGGCACGGTCGAACGTGCCCTTGGGCAGGTCCGCGTCCTGGATCGTGTCCGTCACCAGGCGGACGGAGGTCTTGAAGGCGTCGTTCAGCCGCTTGTGGTTCTGCTCCGTCAGCGGGACGCCGACGGAGGGGAAGCCGGTCCAGCCGCGCTTGTCGGCCCAGGTCTCGACCTCGCGCGCCTCGGGGTCGACGTTGACGACCTCGCAGCCCTCGGAGGCGAGCACGAACTGCAGGCCGCCGAGGCCGCCGCCGACGTCGACCACCTTCATGCCCGGCTCGATCCCGGCGGCGAAGTACGCCCAGGGGTACTCGAACAGCCGGGTGTGGTTGTTGCGCTGGTAGGCGAACGGGCCGAAGCGCGACGGGTCCGGGTCCTCGATGCGCTGGCTGATCGACAGGTCCGCGCAGTCGTGCCCGTACGGCACTCCCCAGCGCTTGTTCCACTCCAGCTGCTCCTGCGGCAGTTCTCGCCGACCGATCATGATTCGTCTCCTTGCCGACGTCTCCGTACTCGATGCCGACGCTTGCAGCCGCTGCTCGACCGGTGGTCGAGGGCCGATGGAGGAGCGCGCACGCGAGCCGTTCTGGACGGGATCTCAAGCCGGTACGGCGACCATGCGGGCCGATGACCGGCCACGGAGGGGAACATGCTGAGCAGACGTAACATCATGAAACTGGGGGTGCTCGGCGGCATGGCGGCGGCGATGCCCGTGCGGGCCGCGCTGTCGCCCTCGAAGCACACCTTCGACCTGCCGCACGGGGCGCACGCCCGATCGGCCGCGCTGGTCTCGGCCACCGGCCCCGCGCCCGTCGTCACGCCGTTCTCGCAGGCCCTGCGGGTCCCTCCGGTGCTCAGTCCGTACATGTCGACGCCGACGACGGACTACTACCGGATGGCGATCAAGCCGGGCCAGGTGGAGATCTTCCCCGGGTACGGCACGACCGTCCTGGGGTACAACGGGCAGTTCACCGGGCCGACCATCAAGGTGCGGTCGGGACGCAAGGTGGTGATCCAGCAGAGCAACGGCGCGGCCCAGCCGGTGGCCGTCCACCTGCACGGCGGGCACGTCTCGGCGGACAACGACGGCCATCCGATGGACATCTTCGACCCGGGCGCCTCCCGCACCTACACCTACGAGAACCGGCAGCCCGGCGCCACGCTGTGGTACCACGACCACGCCCATCATCTGGAGGCGGAGCACGTCTACCGGGGCCTGGCCGGCTTCTACATGATCAAGGACGATCTGGAGGACCAGCTGAAGCTGCCGAGCGGGGCGCACGACATCCCGCTGATGTTCCGCGACGCGCTGTTCGACGAGCAGGGACAGCTGGTCTACGTGATGGGCGGCTTCCGCGACCGCAAGACCGTGCTGGTGAACGGGCAGGTGCGGCCGTACCTCCGGGTCAAGAGGCGGAAGTACCGCTTCCGGCTGCTCAACGTGTGCCTGGACCGCGACCTGGCGTTCACGCTCGGGAACGGCGGCGAGATGGTGCAGATCGCCTCGGACGGCGGCCTGCTCCCGGCCCCGGTGCCGGCGACGAGGGTGCCGGTGTGGCCCGGGGAGCGGGTCGAGGTCATCGTCGACTTCACCCGTTACGCGGTGGGCAGCCAGGTGATGCTGGTGAACGACCGCGGCGCCGACGAGGGCACGCGCGACGTGCTGCGCTTCGACGTCGTGGCGGACGCCGACGACGACGAGAGCGAGATCCCCACCACGCTCCGCCCGCTGCCCGACCTCGGCGAGGCGACGGTCACCCGCGATCTGTCGTTCAAACTCGACCTCGCCACGGGGATGTTCCTGCTGGACGGCAAGACGTTCGACCCGGCGCGCGTGGACCAGCAGGTCAAGCTCGGTACGACGGAGATATGGCGGGTGCACAACCTCGACACCCGGCCGGCCGTCCCGCACAACATGCACCTGCACCTCGCGCACTTCCAGGTGCTGGAGCGCGACGGGCAGCCGGTGACCGGGCACGAGGCGGGGCTGAAGGACACCGTGACGGTGCCGTCGGCGTCCACCGTGGCCTTCAAGGTGAGGTTCGAGGAGTACACCGGCCGCTACGTGTACCACTGCCACCTGCTGGAGCACTCGTCCATGGCGATGATGGCCCAGATGGAGATCGCGCCCTGAACGGGACCTTGTGTCATGGGCGGCACTCCTGAAGGCCCATCTCGGTGAGCTCGTACGTGCGCCGCTGCCTGCCCTCGTGGGGCACCCAGGCGCTGCGCACGTACCCGAGCCGCTCCAGGCGGCGGAGCACGGGGTACAGCCCGCCGGCCGGGAGGTCGAGGTCGCCGCCGAGCCGGACGCGCAGCGCCTCCATGATCAGGTATCCGTACAGGGGCCCACGCTCCAGCACCGCGAGGACCTGACGGTCCATACGGTCAAGGAAGTAAGTCCCTGTCATGTAGACAGCCTACACGTAGAACACCTACTCTCGAACACCGAGTCCGAATCGTGAATAGAAGGGGTGAGGAAAGTGGCGCAGCCCTACAGAGGACACCCGCAGGAACCTCCGACGGCCGTCGCCACGGCGGCCAAGGCGATGCTCGGCCTCACCGCGCTGTTCGTGGTCGACCGCCTCCTGGCGTTCGGCCTCGGCGACCCGCCCTTCACCACATGGGAAGCGGTCACGTCGGTGGTGCTGGTCGCGCTGTTCCTGGCCCTGACCACGCTCGTCCGCCAGGGTAACAACAGCATGCGTGTGATCACGACCCTGCTGCTCGTGATCGGGGTCTTCCGCGCGCTCGACCCGATCACCGGCTCCCACGCGCTCGTCGTCCGGGCCGTGGGCCTGGTGGAGCTGGTGCTGGAGGTCGCCATCGTGGCCCTGCTGTGGGCCGGGCCGGCGGCCAACGCCTACTTCCTGCGGCCGGAGGGCGACCGCCGCTGAGCGGTTCCAGGCCTTCCGGCCGACCAGGCGCCTGCGCGTACCACGACAAAGGCGGGCGGTTCCACGGAACCGCCCGCCTTGTGGCCTCGGACGGGCGTCAGGGGTACAGAGCGGAGCGGCGCCGCCCCAGATCGGCGGTGCCGAGCCGGCGGGCCGTGGAGACCGCGATGCACCGGATGGCGGAGATGCCGACGTACCAGTTCGGCAGGACCCAGATGGCGAGCCCCACAAGAGTGAGCAACGACTTCGGGCTGGTCAGCGAGACATGCGAGAGGATGCCCGAGGCCAGGTTGGGCGTCGCCGCCAACAGGACGAAGGAGGCCAGGGCCTTCAGGCCGAGCACGACCAGGGTGACCATGCCGGTGATCCGGGCGAACCGCCACGGGGCGCTGACATACCGCACGCCGAGACCGAAGGTGAACAGGGCGAGCACGGCCACGACCACGAAGAGCATCTGGCTGTAGTCCCAGAAGCGGGTGAACACCAGATACAGCGCGCTGGGCTGCCGGTCGGACCACGCACCCGTGGACTGCCAGCTCTCGTCGGCCAGGAACATCTGGGCGGCCATCAGGACCACGAACCAGCGGGCCGTGCGGCGCGCCTGGGCGAGCGCCAGCTCACGCTGGTAGGCGGGCGCCACCTCGGCCACCGTGCCGAAGTCGGCCAGAGCCATCGACTCGGCCTCGTGCTGGTCGTAACCGACCTCGCGGAACGCCTCCACGGCGTCGTCGAGGCTGTCTCGAGTCTCCTGTAGGAGCTCGGCCTTCAGCCGGCGAGGGCCGCTCAGACTGCCCCGCATGTCGGCGAGGTAGGAGTCGATCGCGCTTTCGCTCATGCACCGCCTCCTCGGCTGCCCCACAAGCTACGGGCCCCTAACTTTACCCCCTACTCAAACTTTACTCGACCCCGGAGTGCTATAAGTAGAGTGTCTACATGTAGAGTTCTTACGAGAAATGACGTGATGACGATGAAGGGATGGGGTTCATGCCACACAGCCGACGAGATTTCCTGAGAATGTCAGCGGGGACGGGATTGCTGCTCGGGGCCGGAGGTTTGGTCGTCGCCGGATGTCAGCCGCCCAACCCCGAGGCGGGTGCTCAGTTACGCAGCTCCGCGAAGTCCCCCAAGCTCTTCGAGGTGCCCTTGCCGATACCACCGGTCTTGCGCCCTTCCCGGTCTGAAGGTGACACGGACTACTACGAGATCACCCAGAAGGTCGCCAAAGTAGAGATAATCCCTGGTCTGACCACCAGCATCTGGGGCTACAACGGCATCTTCCCAGGGCCGACCATCGACTCCCGCAGCGGCCGCCGCATCGTCGTCCGGCACCACAACGAACTGCCCGTCCCCACCACCACCCATCTCCACGGCGGCCACACTCCGGCCGACAGCGACGGCTACCCCCTCGACCTGGTCATGCCCGTCGGGGGCATGCGGCAGAGCCCGCACGGCCACAGCTCCCACCGCGACATGACCCCGACCCACGTGAGTCAGGGCGCCAAGGACTACGTCTACCCCCAAGACCAGCGGGCCGCGACGCTCTGGTACCACGACCACCGGATGGACTTCACCGGACCGGCGGTCTACCGGGGCCTGGCCGGCTTCCACCTCCTGCGCGACGACACCGAGGACTCCCTGCCGCTGCCCAAGGGCGAGTACGAGATCCCACTGATGATCGCCGACCGGTCCTTCACCGACAGTGGCGACTTCTTCTACCCGGCCGCCGACCCGTCCGGAGCCAGCCCCGGCGTGAAGGGCGACTACGACGTCGGCGTGCTCGGCGACGTCATCCTGGTCAACGGCGCGCCGTGGCCCGTCCTGGAGGTGGCCGCGGTCCGCTACCGGTTCCGCCTGCTGAACGCCTCCAACGCCCGGCGCTACCGGCTGAAGCTCGACAAAGGGGGCGACGCGCCGTTCGTCCAGATCGGCAGCGACGGCGGCCTGCTCAAGGCCCCGGTGCGCCGCAAGTCGATCACCATGGCCCCCGCCGAGAGGTACGACGTGGTCGTCGACTTCTCCCGCTACCGCCCCGGCACCGAGATCACGCTGCTGAACGAGCTGGGCGACGGGTCCATCGGGAAGGTCATGAAGTTCCGTGTGACCCGCAAGGCCTCCGACGACAGCACGGTGCCGGACCGCCTGTCGGAGTTCGAGACCCTCGACCCCTCCAAGGCCGTCAGGACCCGCGACTTCTCGTTCGAGCGGGGCGACGAGCACACCTGGACGATCAACGGCAAGACCTACGAGCCCGGCAAGATCTTCGCCCGGCCGCGCATCGGCGACGTCGAGATCTGGAACCTCGACATCGACGGCGCCGACCATCCGGTGCACCTCCACCTCGACCAGTTCCAGGTACTGGGCGACGACGAGCGCAAGGCCGATCCCGGGCTGAAGGACACCGTGGCGCTGACGGCCGGCCAGAAGACGCGGATCATCGTTAGGTTCACCGGCTACGAAGGCCGCTACATGCTCCACTGCCACAACCTAGAGCACGAGGACATGGGCATGATGGCGGACTACGAGGTCTCGAGCTAGGAGGCCCGAACCAATGGGATCGTTCCACGACCCCGTCCGCCTCGTATGGCTGGACGCGCCGGGCGCCTCCCTTGACATCCCCCTCGGGCTGGCCGCCATGCGGATGCGCAGTGTCATCGAAGAGTGGAAGGGCCCGACGGGCTTCTGTGCCATCGTGCCGCCGGAGCGGATCCCCCCGGCGGGGCGGCTCGGCCTGCTCGGTCCCATCATGGAAGGCGCCTACGAAGAGCTCGACCCCCACGAACCGGACCCCGCGGTCGACCTGCGGATCTGCGTCACCGGCGCCGACACCGTGCCCCCGCCGCTGACCTTCCGCAACATCCGCGGCCGCGAGGCGGTGGAGAGCGGCGTGCTCGAGCTCTTCGGCTGGGTGGCCAAACAGGACGCCGGAGAGGGTGTCCTGCTGCTGGTGCAGCGCTTCGTCCCGGCGCGTGTCACCGCGGTGGTGAGCGCGCCCGACCCTGGCAGCGTCAGGGTCACCGCGTGCTGGGGCCTCGGCGAGGACCTGCTGTCGGGCGGCACCAGCGCCGACACCTTCGTGCTGCGCCGCGCCGACCTGGCCCTCCAGGCCGTGGAACGTGCCGTGAAGCCCTGGCGGGACATCCCGGCCGACGTGGGGGTGACACGGGCGTCCACCCCGTTCCATCTGCGCAACGTCCTCTGCCTGAGCAGCGAACAGGTGCTCGACCTCGCCAGGCGCGGCCTGGCCGTCATGGAGCGGATGGGACGGGCGATCCCCGTCGAGTTCGCGCTGACCATGCTCGGGCCCAGGCTGAGCGGCACCGGCGGATACGCCTGATCGCGCCGCCCCTCCCTCGAGCGGTCTTCGAGCAGAGGTAAAGCCCCCCGGCACATGCTCCTGGCATGACCGGCAACACGACCAGCAGACGGCCTGCCCGACTGGGCGCGGCAGTCGCCGCCATGACCGTCGGTACCATCCTGATCGCCGGCGCCCCGAAGGCCGGCGCCACAGCGCGGCCGGGGGCGACCGAGGTCGTCTCCGGGAACACACCGTTCGCCACCTGCGCCGACACCCAGCGCGTCCCGAACACCGAGTTCGAGCCCTGGCTCGCCACCTCGCCGCACGACCCTCGGCGGGTGGCGGTCGCCTGGCAGCAGGACCGGTCGGCCACGGGCGCCGCCCGCGGCGGCATCGTGGTCGCCACCACGACCGACGGAGGGGCCGGCTGGCGGAGCTCCCCGCTCCCCAAGCTGACCAAGTGCTCGGGCGGTCCCTACTCCAGCACGAGCAACCCCGCCGTGAGCTACGGCCCCGGCGGGCGGCTGTTCGCCGTGGCGATGGCGATGACGTGGGGCGATTCGACCGCCATCCTGGCGTACCGGTCGGACGACGACGGCGCGACGTGGACGGGGCCCACGGCCCTGACGCAGGACCCGAGCCCGGCCTACTTCAACGACCGGCCCTCCATCACCGCCGACCCCCGCGACCCCTCACGCGCCTACGCGGTGTGGAACCGGGCGCGGGCCGCGGACAACCGGCACGAGCTGATGTTCAGCCGCACCACCGACGGGGGCAGGACGTGGGAGACGGCGCGGGCCGTCTACGCTCCGGCCGAGGCCGGCGCGGGAACCGTCGGCAACCAGATCGTGGTGCTGCCCGGCGGGGAGCTCGTCGAGGTCTTCCACGAGGGCGACTTCCCCGTGGCCGGCCCCTCGAACCCGGACCTGCCGTCACGGATACGGGTCCTGCGCTCCGGCGACGGAGGCACGACCTGGTCCGAACCCGTCACGATCACCACCACGGCGTTCAACGACCCGCTGCTCCCCGACGTCGCGCGTCCGGTCAGCGCCCGCGGCCTCGTGCCCGACATCGCCGTCGACCGGCGCACCGGCGCGCTGTACACGGTCTGGGGAGACGCCAGGCTCGCCACGAGCCGCAGCTCCATCGGGCTGGCGGCGTCGTACGACGGAGGACGCCGGTGGACCCCGCCCATCAGGGTGGACCGCTCCCCGGAGAGCCCGGCGGGCGGCAACGGCCAGGCGTTCCTCCCGCAGGTGGACGTCTCGGACAACGGCACCGTCGCCGTCACCTACCACGACTTCCGCAACAACACCCCCGAGCCGGGCGCGCCCACCGACGTGTGGATGCTGACCTGCCGCGGTCGCAGGTGCGGCGAGGCCCCCGCGGCATGGCGGGAGCGGCACCTGGCCGGGCCGTTCGACATCGAGCGGGCGGCCACCTGGTCCGGCGCCCCCTTCCTGGGCACCTCGGTCGGGCTCGGGCACACCAGGGCGGGCTTCTACGCCGCGCTCGTCCTGACCAACGACACCCCTGACAACCCACAGGACATCCACGTCGTACGGGCACCGTCGCCCTGACGGCCACATCACCGGGAGGAACACATGTTCGCTGAAATGATGGCGGGGGCCGGGGCACGCATCGTGCGGCGTTACCCGCCCGACGGCTCCACCTACTGGTCGCAGCGCTTCTGGGACCGGGAGAACCTCGAGAAGGTGCCGGTCTTCGGCGACCAGCTCCAGCTGGTCAAGAAGGACATCGCGGCGCTGATGAAGACACACGCCGGCGACGTGGGCACGGTGCTGGAGTTCGGCTGCGGCACCGGCGAGTTCACCGCCATGGCGGCCGAGCTCACCCCGGCCAAGGAGATCACCGCGGTCGACATCTCACCCCAGGCGATCGAGATCGCCGGGAAGCGGGTGGACCACCCCTCGCTCAAACTGGTCTGCGGCGACTTCTGGTCCGACCACGGCCTCGCGCAGGCCGACATGGTCATGTGCGTGGACGCCATCCACCACCTGGGCAACGTCCGCCAGGTGCTGCGGCGGTTGAAGTCCTACATGGCGCCCGGCGGGATCCTCGTCGGCAACCTGTGGACCATCGACCACTTCCACGAGGAGCAGCGGCACAAGCACGGCAGCTTCCGCCACCTGGTCAACTGCAGCCGCTTCCTGGCCGGCGCCCTGATGTTGCGCGCCACCAACGGCCGCGTGCGCCCCGCCTCCTACCGCAGCCACCTGCTCCGATCGCGTGAGGTCGAGCCGCTGCTGCTGCAGGAGTTCGGCGAGGTGCTCGAGGTCGTCCCGGCCCGCTACTTCGTGAGCTTCGTCTGCAAGGCCTGACGGCCGACGAACCAGGGGAGACAGGAGATCCGAGTTGCGCATCCTGGTCACCGGCGGAGCCGGATTCATCGGAAGACAGATCGTGGCGGCCTACCTCGCCCAGGGCCACGAGGTCCGGGTCATCGACGCCGCACTGGAGGACGCCCACGGCCCCGTCCGGCCGGAGGCGCCGGCCGGCGCGGAGACGATCTGGGCGGACCTTCGCGACGACGGGGCGGCCGAGCGGGCCGTCCAAGGCGTGGACCTGGTGTGCCACCAGGCCGCACTGCCCGGCCGAGGGCGGGAGATCTTCGACGCCGCCAAGTACGTCGGCTGCAACGACCTCGGCACCGCGGCGCTGCTCGCCGCGATGGCCAAGCACGGCCCGCGCCGCCTCATCCTCGCCAGCTCGGTGGTGGTGTACGGCGAGGGCCGCTACACCTGCGCCGAGCACGGCGAGGTCACACCCGCCCCGCGCCGGGAGGAGGACCTGCGCGAGGGGCGGTTCGACCCGCCCTGCCCCACCTGCGGCGCCCCGCTCGGCCCGGTGCCCGTGCTGGAGGACGCCGAGGCCGAGCCGCGCAACATCTACGCCGTCACCAAGCTGGCCCAGGAGTACCTGTGCCGGATCTGGGCGCACGAGGTGGGCGGCAGCTGCGCGGCCCTGCGGTACCACAGCGTGTACGGGCCGGGGATCTCCTACGGCAGCCCGTACTCCGGGACCGTCGCGGCGTTCCGCGCCGCGCTCGACCGGGGCGATCCGCCGGACGTGTACGAGGACGGGACGCAGCTCCGCGACTACGTGCACGTCGCCGACGTGGCGGCGGCGAACGTCGCCGCCGCGCGGTGGGAGGGGCAGGGGTTCCGCGCGTTCAACGTGGCGAGCGGCGACCCCCGTCCGCTGATCGACATGGCCCGCGTGCTGTCGGCCGCGGCGGGCGGCGGCGAGCCGGTCATCAGCGGCACCTTCCGTCTCGGCGACATCCGGCACATCGCCGCCTCCCCCGAGCGCCTGATGCGGGAGCTCGGCTGGCGGCCCAGGGTGGGGTTCGAGGCGGGTTTCAAGGAGTTCGCCACCGCGCGGCTGCGTGACGTGACGCCCCGGGCGCGGGGCGAGGCCGCGGCGGCCGGAGCCGGTGGGCCGGCATGACCAGCGCCATCCTCGCCGAGGACCTGGTGAAGACCTACGGGCGGGTCAGAGCGCTGGACGGTTTCGGCCTCGACGTGCCCGAGGGCAAGGTGCTCGCTCTTCTCGGCCCCAACGGGGCCGGGAAGAGCACGGCCGTACGGGTGCTGACCACGCTGCTTCGCCCCGACGCCGGCCGGGCGGAGATCATGGGGGTCGACGTCGTACGCGACCCCACCGCGGTCCGCCGCATGATCGGCGTCACCGGGCAGCAGACCTCGGTGGACGCCCAGCTGACCGGCCGGGAGAACCTGGAGATGTTCGGCAGGCTCTCCCGGCTGTCCCGGCGGGCGGCCAGGGCGAGGGCGGACGAGCTCATCGAGCGGTTCGCCCTCACCGAGTTCGCCTCCCGGCCGAGCCGCACCTACTCCGGGGGGCAGCGCCGGCGCCTCGACCTGGCCGCGTCCCTGATCGCCGGCCCGCCGGTGGTCTTCCTCGACGAGCCGACCACCGGCCTGGACCCGCGCAGCAGGTTCGGGCTGTGGGAGAGCGTCGCGGAGCTGGCCCGCGAGGGCCGCACGATCCTCCTCACCACGCAGTACCTGGAGGAGGCCGACAACCTCGCCGACACCGTCACGCTGGTGGACCACGGGCGCGTCGTCGCCCAGGGGACGCCCGACGAGCTCAAGGCGCTGGCGGGCAGCGGGGTGCTGGAGGTCGTCGTGCGGTCGGCCGACATGCTGGAGAAGACCGAGCGGATCGTCGAGGCCGTGGCCACCGGCCGTACCGAGGTCAGCGAGCGCCTGCTGCGCGTCACCGCCCCGGTGCCCGACCAGGCCGACCTGCTCGGCGAGGTGATGCACTCGCTGGGCGCGGCCGGGGTGCGGCTCGCCGGCTTCAGCCTCAGACGGCCCACCCTGGACGAGGTGTTCCTCACGCTCACCGGGGAGCCGGAGACGGGTGGTGTCCGATGACCGAGGGAGTCGCCGGCGTCGGGTGGGCGGTGACGGACGTGCTCGTCCTCACGCGCAGGCACCTGCTGCAGGTGCTGCGGGAGCCGCAGGCCCTGTTCTGGACGATGGTGCAGCCCATCACCAACGTCCTGCTCTTCGTGTACGTGATCGGCAACATCGTCCGGCTGCCCGACGGCGGGAACTACCGCGACTACCTGATGGCCGGGGTGTTCACCCAGACCGTCGTCTTCAGCGCCGCGTCCACCGCCATCGGCCTGGCCGAGGATCTGCAGCGGGGCGTCATCGACCGGTTCCGGGTGCTGCCGCTGGCCCGGTCGTCGGTGCTGCTCGGGCGCACGGTGTCCGACCTGGTGCGCAATTCCGCGCTGCTGGCCATCATGATGGCGGTCGCCCTGGCCGTCGGCTGGAGGGCACCGGGCGGGATCGGCGGCGCCGTCGCCGGCGCGGCGCTCATCGAGTTCTTCGCCTACGCGGTGGGCTGGCTGGGCGTGATGATCGGGCTGTCGGTGCCGAACGCCCAGACGGCGACGGCCGCCGGGCTGACGTGGGTGTTCCCGCTGATGTTCGTCTCCAGCTCCTACGTGCCGCTGCCCAGCCTCCCCGGGTGGCTGCGGCCGGTGGCGGAGTGGAACCCGTTGACGGCCGTGGTGAGCGGGTCCCGTGAGCTCTTCGGCACCTCGGCGGGCGCCGCCGCCTGGAACAGCGGGTCGATCCCGTTGGCCCACCCCACCGTCACCGCGGTGCTGTGGGCCATCGCGATCATCGCGGTGTCGGTACCAGTGGCCGGGAGGAAGTTCGCGCGGCTGAGCCGTTCGTGACCCTGCCGGCGATCTCGCGGCCGTGGGCGACGACGAATCGGATGATCTGGCACACCCGGATCACGTCCTCGTCGCTCACGGCCGTTCCCGTGGGAAGGCCCAGCACCCGCTCGGAGACGGCCTCGGTCCGGGGCAGCCGGGAGGACCCCCGGTAGGCGTCCATCATGTGGCAGCCGGGCGCGAAGTACGACCTGCAGCGGACGTTCTCGGTGGCCAGGACGGCGCGCAGCGTGTCCCGCCCCACGCCGGTCACCGTCTCGTCGATCTCCATGACGATGTACTGGCAGTTGTTGCCGCCCTCGTAGAGCAGCACGCGGACCCCGGGGAGGCCGGCCAGCTCGCTGTGGTAGCGCTCGTAGTTGAGGACGTTGCGGACCACGATCTCCGGCATGGCGTCCAGCGAGACCAGCCCCATCGCGGCGGACGCCTCCGACATCTTGGCGTTGGTGCCGAGGTAGGGGATCTGGTCCTCGCCGGTCTGACCGAAGGAGTGCATGGCGCGGGCCGTGGCGGCCAGCTCGTCGTCGTCGGTGACCAGCGCGCCGCCTTCGAAGGCGTTGACGAACTTGGTGGCGTGGAAGCTGAAGACCGCCGCGTCCCCGACCGTGGCGAGGGGCCTGCCGTTCCACCGGCTGCCGACCGCGTGCGCGGCGTCGTACAGCAGCGGCAGGCCGTGGCGGCGGGCGAGCCCGGGGAGCACGTCCGGCGAGCAGGGCTGACCCCACAGGTGCACGCCCAGGATGCCGGTCGTGGCGGGCGTGATCAGCGACTCGACGTGCGCGGGGTCCATCAGGTGCGTCTCGGGGTCGATGTCGCAGAACACCGGGGTCAGCCCGATCCACGACAGGGCGTGCGGCGTCGCCACGAACGTGAACGACGGCATGATCACCTCGCCGGTCATGCCCATCGCCCGCGCCGCGATCTGCAGGGCGAGGGTCGCGTTGCACATGGCGACACAGTGCCGGGTGCCGGCGAGGGCGGCGACCCGCTCCTCGAACTCCCGCACGAGCGGCCCCTGGTTGGTCAGCCACCGCCGGTCGAGCGCCTGCTCGAGGCGGTCGAACAGGTGCTTGCGGTCGCCGATGTTCGGCCGCCCGACGTACAGCGGCTCGGTGAAGGCGGGTGGTCCTCCGTAGATGGCCAGGTCACCAAGAGTGTGTTTCATGCCGCAAGGGTGGAAGCACGCCGTCGAGTCGCGGACGAGCGCCGCTCGAGCCGCCGGTGCGAGGGTGACGGCTGTCGAGGATGACGATGGGCCGAGCCTCGCCCGGGGCTCGTGCCGGATGGGATGGTGGAGATGCCGGACGTGACGACACCGTCCGTCCTGCTCGGCCCGGAGCTGAGCTTCGAGGACGGCGACCGGATCGAGGAGCTCGTCGAGGCGTGGGCGCGGGTGCGGCCGCACGCGCCCGCCGTACGGTGGAAGGGCCGGGACCTCAGCTACGCGGGGCTGGTGTCCCGGGCCGAGCGCGTCGCCGCGGCGCTCGGGGACCTCGGGATCGGCGGCTCGCAGGTGGTCGCGGTACGAGCCTCGCGCGGCCCGGAGATGATCGCGGCACTGCTCGCCGTGCTGAAGTCGCGCGCCGTCTACACGGCGATTCCCGTCGAGTGGCCGCAGGCGCGGGTCGAGGACGTGCTCAGGCGTACCGGGGCACGGGTCTGTCTCGCCGACGCGCCCGGCCCGACCCTCGCCGGGGTGCCGACGGTCGGCCTGGGCGAGCTGCTCGACGGCTCCGCGGCCTCGCGGCGCGACGAGCTCCCGCCGGCCGGGGCCGCCGTGCCGGACGACGCCTGCTGCGTCTTCTTCACCTCCGGCAGCACCGGCACGCCCAAGTGCGTGCTCTCCCCCCACCTCGGGACGCTCCGCGTCGCCCGGGAGAGCATGATCGGGTTCGGCGCGCACACGGTGATGCTGCAGTCGGCGCCGGTGGCGTGGGACGGTTTCGGCTTCGAGGTGTGGTGCCCGCTGGTGAGCGGCGGCACCACGGTGCTGCGGGAGAGCGAGCACTTCGGGTACGACGACCTGCGCACGGCGGTCGCGCAGGGCGTCAACACCGTGTTCCTGACGCCGACGCTGTTCAACGCCACGGTGGACGACGACATCGACGCCCTCCAGGGCGTCCAGGCGGCGCTGCTCGGCGGCGAGAAGGCGTCGGCCAAGCACATCGCGACGGCCATGCGCGCGTTCCCCGGGCTGCGGGTGCTCAACCTGTACGGCCCGGTCGAGGCCACGATGTGCCCCACCGGGTACGTCGCCGACGGGCGGGAGGAGGACGAGGTGCCCATCGGCACGCCCATCGCGTCCACCGGGGTCTATCTGCTGGACGACGACCGCCAGGTGGTGCCGGTGGGAGAGGCCGGGGAGATAGCCGTCTCGGGCGTCGGGCTGGCCCTGTGCTACCTCGGCGACGAGGAGGAGACCGCGCGCCGCTTCCCGGTGCTCCCGCTCGGCGGGGACGGGGCCGGCGTGCGGGTCTACCTCACCGGCGATCTCGGCGTCGTCGGCCCGGACGGCCTGATCCGGTACCGGGGGCGCAAGGACCGGCAGCTGAAGGTCCGCGGTGTGCGCGTGGACCCGGGCGAGGTCGAGCAGGCGCTGTGCGCGCTGGAGGGGATCGGCAGCGCGGTGGTCGTCCCCCTGCCGGCCGGCGGCCCCACCGTGGAGGCCCTGGCCGCGTTCTACACCGCCGGCGGGGACGGCCCGGCCGAGGCGGAGGTGCACGCGGAGGTGGCCGCGCGGTTCCCCGCGGCGTTCGTGCCGAACATCATCCGGCGCGTGGCGGCCCTCCCGGTGACGAGCATCGGGAAGATCGACCACGAGGCCCTCGCGGCGCTGCTCGGCGAGGAGGCCGGCGGCGCCGCCGGGGACGGCGAGGCGTTCGACGGCACCCTCGGCGTCGTGCTCGGCCACGTGCGCGAACTGCTCGGCCGCCCGGTCCGCCCCGAGGACGACATCTTCCACCAGGGCGCGACCTCCATCGTGGCGATCCAGCTGGCCAACAGGATCGGCAGGGACCGCGGGGTGGAGCTGCCGGTGTCGGTGTTCCTGCGCGGCCGAACGCCCGCCAGGATGGCCGAGGCGCTGGACGACCCGTCCTTCCTCCCCGCGCCGATCGGCTGAGGGCCGGGCACGCGAACAGCGGGGCCGCCTCCGTCCGCGGAGGCGGCCCCGCCGTGTTCCCGGTCCTCACAGCCGGGCGAGCAGGTCCGGGGTGTAGAGGTCGCGGATCGTGCAGGCCCCGGCGACGGTCGAGAAGTACCTTTCGACGTCTCCCGGGTCGGAGGCGACCGCCCGCAGCATCGCGAGCCGTTCGGGCTGCACGTTGAGCCGGGCCACGATCAGCGTGGCCTCGTAGATCTCGGCGAGTTCCCGGTCGCGGTCCTCGCCGTAGCCGCGCAGGGCGGCGTCCACCGCCGTGCGGTCGGCCGGGTCCACCCCCTCGAGGCGCGAGACGATCAGCTCCGCCTGCAGGAAGGCGTCGGTGATCCCGCGCGCGGTGATCGAGTCCTTGTGGTGGCCGGCGTCGCCGACGAGCGCCCAGCCCGGGCCGTACGCGCGCCGGAAGAAGTTCTGCTGGTCCCCCGTGCCGTACATGCGCTCCAGACGGCGCCCGGAGCGCAGCCGCTCGTACATGCTCGGCGCGGTCCGGCGGATGTTCTCCAGGTAGGCCCCCTCCACGTCGGCGCGGACGGCGTCGAACTCGCTCTGGGGGAAGTAGGCCGCCACGCACGTCGCCCCGTCGTTGGTGGGAGCCGCGCCCACCCACCTGCCCGGCGCCTCGTACAGCTCGAACACCGAGGGCACGTCCCCCCAGTACGTGTAGTAGACGCAGGTCAGCAGGGGGTCGCTGACGACCGTCTCCGCTCCGGCGAGCCGCGCCACCGCCGAGCGCATTCCGTCGGCGCCGACCACCAGGGCGGCCCGTTCCTCGAACTCCCGGCCCCGCTCCCCTCGGAAGCGGACCCCGCACACCCGGTCCGAGCCGTCGCGCAGCAGGCCCGTCACGGTGCAGCCGTGGCGGACCTCCACGCCCGAGGCCGCCGCCCCTTCGGCGAGGATCGCGTCCAGGACGTGGCGGCGCGGCGCGTACGCCTCCTCGTGCCCGTCGACCGCGGCGGACGAGCCGACCAGGCGGACGTCCCCGACCTCGTAGACCGTCTCGCGCAGCGGCGGGCAGCCGGAGGCGGCCACCGCGTCGAGCAGCCCCCATCGGGCCAGGCGGGCGACCCCGGGCTGGTGGATGTAGTGGGTCGACAGGGTGTCCCGGGGGAACGTGGCCCGCTCCAGGAGGAGCACCCGGTGGCCGGCGCGGGCGAGGAGCATTGCCGTGGGGGCGCCCGCGCACCGTGCCCCCACCACGATCACGTCGTACATGTTCGACCTCCTGAGCTTGTGTGCCGACGGTGTCAGCACCTGCTCGAAGGTCGCTTGACATCCGCTCCGTCCCAGCGCGATTCGAGCGGAGTTCAAGCCCCGCCACGGAGTCTCGGCGCATGAGACTCCAGGACGTCCACATCGCAGGGGCGGGCATGTACCTGCCGCCACCGCTCACCGTCGAAGAGGCGATCGCGTCCGGGCAGTGCGACGAGTCGGTGCGCACGGAGACGAGCGTGACATCGGTACGGGTGGCCGGCTCGCTGTCGGCGCCCGAGATGGCCGCGCGCGCCGCCGCCGAGGCGCTCGGACGTTCGGGGCACGCCGCCGACGAGATCGACGCGTTCTTCTACGCCAACGCCTGGCACCAGGGCCCGGACGGCTGGTCTCCGCAGTACTACGTGCTGCGCGAGGCGATCGGCACCGACATCCCGGCCTTCGAGGTCAGGCAGGGCTGCAACGGCGTGTTCGCCGGCATCGACCTGGCCGCCTGCTACCTGGGGGCCTCCGATGAGCGTGGCGCCGCGCTCGTCGCCGCCGCCGACAACTTCGGCACACCCCTGGTCGACCGCTGGCGGTCGGCGCCGGGCAGCGCCCTCGGCGACGCGGCGACCGCGCTCGTGCTGTCGAAGCGGGGCGGGTTCGCCCAGGTGCTCGCGCTCAACCTGGCCTCGGTGACCGAGCTGGAGGAGGTAGACCGCTTCGGCGAGCAGCTGTTCCCGCCGGCCTGCACGGTCGGCAGGGTGATGGACCACCGGGCGCGGTCGCGCAGGTACCTCGAGAGCTTCGAGACCCGGATGCCCCCGATCGTCACCCTGACGCCCGCGGCCACCGTCAAGGTCGTCGAGCGCACCCTCGCCGAGGCGGGGGTGACCACCGCCGACATCAGGCGCGTCTGCCACGTCAACGTCTCGGACTCCTATCTCAAGCGGTTCGTCTTCGCGCCGCTCGGCCTCTCGTACGAGACCGGCACCGCCGGGTTCGGCCGGGGCAACGGGCACATGGCGGCCAACGACGTCTTCTCGTCGTTCGTGCACCTGGTCGAGACCGGGCAGGTGCGCCCCGGCGACCATGTGCTGCTCTTCGGCACCGCGCCCGGGCAGTCGATCGCCTGCGCCCTGGTCCGCATCACCGCGGAGCCCGGCTGGGAGATCCCGGCCGAGGGCCGCTGACGACTCATCCATCGAACCGGCTCGCCGTGCCCGTGGCCGCCGAGCCGAACCCACCGGGAGGTGAGGGGCGTGCGCGTCCTGTTCGTGTCTTCCTGGCCGACCCACTACTTTCCCATGGTGCCGCTGGCCTGGGCCCTGCGCTCCCAAGGTCACGAGGTGCGGGTCGCGGTGCCGCCCGCGCACGCCGACACGGTCGCGCGCTCCGGCCAGCTCGCGGTGCCCGTCGGGGACGACGTCGACATCACCGAGCTGTTCAAGCGCGACGTGCAGCCGCTGCTGGGGAACGACGACCCCGAGGTGCGCCGCCGCCGCACGCTCGCCGCCATCGGCATCTTCGTCGCGGTCGCCGAGGCCATGTCGGGCGACACGGTGGCCTTCGCCCGCGACTGGGCTCCCGACCTGGTCGTCCACGAGCCCACGGCGTTCACCGGGCCGCTGGTCGCCACGCTCCTCGGCGTCCCGTCGGTGCGTCACCTGTGGGGTCCCGACGGCACGAACGCGGGGCCGGCGCGGGGCGGGCCGATCGACGTGCCAGCGCTGCGCCGCCTCGCCGGCCGGTACGGGCTCGACGACATCGACCCCACCGGCGACTACAGCGCCGATCCGTGCCCGCCCAGCATGCAGGCCCGGGTGGAGCTGGAACGCATCCCGATGAGCTACGTCCCGTACAACGGGGCCTCCCCCGTGCCGCCCGACCTGCTCGCACCCCCGCGCCGCACCCGGGTGTGCGTCACCTGGGGGGTGTCCACGGCGGCACTCGCCGGGCCGGAGGCGTTCCTCGCGCCCCGGGTCGTCGGCGCCCTCGCCGAGCTGGACGCCGAGATCGTGGTGACGGTCAACGCCGCCACCCGCGAGCTGATCGGGGAGCCGGGCGGCAACGTGCGGGTCGTGGAGTCGGTGCCGCTGCACCTGCTGCTCCCCGGCTGCGCCGCCCTCGTCCACCAGGGCGGCGGCGGTTCCATGCTCACCGCCGTCGCGACCGGCGTCCCCCAGCTCGTCATCCCCCAGCTGCCCGACCAGCGGTTCAGCGCCGCCCAGCTCGCCGCGACGGGGGCGGGACGAAGGCTGCCCGGCGAGCACGCCGACCCGGGGGCCATCCGCGCCGCGGTGACGGCGCTGCTCGAGGAGCCGGGCCACCGCGAAGCGGCGCGGCGGCTGGCCCAGGAGAACGGCGGGCGGCCCAGTCCCCTGCAGGTCGCCCGGCGACTGGAGGAGATCTCAAGCCGGGCTGTAGCCGGGCGTCGCAGCATGGCGATGCCCGCCGACAGAGGAGGAACGCAATGAGCAGGACGTTGATCGTGGCCAGGCTCCAGCCCGGACCGGCCGAGGCCATCGCGGACATCTTCGCCGAGTCCGACGCCACGGATCTGCCGCACATGGTCGGCGTTTCCCGCCGCACCCTCTTTCGCTTCCACGACCTGTACTTCCACCTGGTGGAGGCGGACGACGACATCACGCCCAACCTGTACAAGGCCCGCAGCCACCCGCTCTACAAGGACATCAACGAGCGGCTGGCCCAGCACGTGCGCCCTTACGACCCCAACTGGAAGGAGCCGAAGGACGCCATGGCCACGCCTTTCTACGTCTGGGAGAAGGACCCGGCCCGCGCCTGAGCGGCCGTGCGGACCAAAGGAGACCGAAGGATGACCGACAAGCTGGTCCGCGACCCGATCGCGGCCGAAGACGTTGCCCCCAACCGGCGCAGGGGCGGCGACATCCGCGTCCTGCTGAGCCCGAAGACGGTCGCCTCGACCTCCGGGTTCATGGGGGTGCTCACGCTGGAGCCCGGTGAGTACGTCAGCGAGCACTACCACCCGTACTCGGAGGAGTTCCTGTACGTCGAGCGGGGCCTGCTGACGATGACCGTGGAGGGAGAGCCCGTCAGCCTCTCCCCCGGCCAGGCGCTCATGGTGCCGAAGAACGTGCGCCACCGGCTGCGCAACGACGGCGAGGAGACGGCGTTCGTCGTCTTCCACCTCGGCCCGCTGGCCCCGCGTCCCGAGCTGGGGCACGTGGACACCGAGCCGCTGCCGGCGGCCGGCGAGCCGATCCTCGCGGTCGGCGGCGCCCCTAACGGGGAGGGCGACGCCCGATGAACACCGGCAGGGTCGTCATCACCGGGATGGGGGTGGTCGCCCCCGGCGGTGTCGGCGCCAAGGCCTTCTGGGAGCTGCTCACCAGCGGCAAGACCGCCACCAGGACCATCAGCCTGTTCGACCCGACGGGTTTCCGGTCCCGGGTGGCCGCCGAGTGCGACTTCGACCCCGCCCGGGAGGGGCTCACTCCGCAGGAGATCCGCAGGATGGACCGCGCGGCCCAGTTCGCCGTGGTCTGCACCAGGGACGCCCTGGCCGACAGCGGGCTCACGCCGGACGAGTTGCCCGTGCACCGCACCGGGGTCAGCATCGGCAGCGCGGTGGGCTGCACGATGGGCCTGGAGGAGGAGTACGTCGTCCTCAGCGACGGCGGCCGCAAGTGGCTGGTCGACTCGACCTACGGGGTGCCGCACCTGTACGGCTACATGGTGCCGAGCACGCTGGCGGTCGAGGTGGCCTGGGCGTGCGGGGCGGAGGGGCCGGTGGCGCTCATCTCCACCGGCTGCACCTCCGGACTGGACGCCGTGGGGCACGGGGCACAGCTGATCCACGAGGGGTCGGCCGACGTGGTGATCGCCGGCGCGACCGACGCGCCCATCTCCCCCATCACCTCGGCCTGCTTCGACGCCATCCGCGCCACCACGCCGCAGAACGACGACCCCGAGCACGCCTCGCGGCCGTTCGACCGCGACCGCAAGGGTTTCGTGCTGGGCGAGGGCTCGGCGGTGTTCGTCCTGGAGGAGCTGGGCCGGGCACGCGCCCGGGGCGCCCACATCTACGCGGAGATCACCGGGTTCGCGACGCGGAGCAACGCCTTCCACATGACCGGCCTCAAGCCCGACGGGCGCGAGATGGCCGAGGCCATCAGGGTCGCCATGGGCAAGGCGCGCGTCCGGCCGGAGGACATCGACTACATCAACGCGCACGGGTCGGGCACCAAGCAGAACGACCGGCACGAGACGGCGGCGTTCAAGGCGAGCCTCGGGCAGCGCGCGTACGAGGTGCCGGTCAGCTCCATCAAGTCGATGGTGGGGCACTCGCTCGGCGCCATCGGCTCGATCGAGATCGCGGCGTCCGTGCTGGCGATCGAACGGGGCGTGGTCCCCCCGACGGCCAACCTGGACACCCCCGACCCCGAATGCGACCTGGACTACGTGCCGCACGTCGCGCGCGACCACAAGGTCCGCACGGCCCTGACGGTCGGCAGCGGGTTCGGAGGGTTCCAGACGGCGATGCTGCTGTCCGGCCTGGAAAGGCTGGCGGCATGACCGCGGTCGTCACCGGCGTCGGGGTCGTCGCGCCGACCGGCATCGGAGCCGAGGAGCACTGGGCGGCGCTGCTGGCCGGCGAGACCGCGATCGGGCCGATCAGCCGGTTCGACGCCTCGTCCTATCCCGTCCGGCTGGCCGGGGAGGTCAAGGGGTTCGAGGCGGGCGAGCGGGTGCCGAGCCTGCTGATCCCGCAGACCGACCACTGGACGCACATGGGGTTCCTCACCGCGGAGATGGCCCTGGCCGACTCCGGGGTCGACCCCGCCGAGCTGCCGGAGTACGAGATGGCGGTGGTGACCGCCGCGTCCTCCGGGGGCACCGAGTTCGGCCAGAAGGAGATCCAGAAGCTCTGGTCGAAGGGCTCCAGGGCCGTCGGCGCCTACCAGTCGATCGCCTGGTTCTACGCGGCGAGCACCGGCCAGATCTCCATCCGGCACGGCATGCGCGGGCCGTGCAGCGTCATCGCCAACGAGCAGGCCGGCGGCCTGGACGTGCTGGCGCAGGCGCGGCGGATGGTCCGCAACGGCTCCAAGGTCGTGGTCAGCGGCGGCACCGACGCCTCGCTGTGCCCGTACGGCCTGACGGCCCAGCTCAGCAACGGCATGCTGAGCCGCGACGGCGACCCGGCGCGGGCGTTCCGCCCGTTCAGCCCGGACGCCTGCGGCTACCTGCCCGGCGAGGGCGGCGGCAAGCTCATCGTGGAGGACGCCGCGCACGCCGCCGCCAGGGGGGTGCGCGAGCCGTACGGCGAGGTGGCGGGGTACGCCGCGACGTTCGACCCGCCCCCTCGGTCCGGACGCCCGCCGACGCTGCGGCGTGCCATCGAGGGCGCCCTCGCCGACGCCCGGGTGTCGCCCGGGGAGGTGGACGTGGTGTTCGCCGACGCCATGGGCCGGCCGGAGGCCGACCGCGACGAGGCGGAGGCGATCTGCGGGGTCTTCGGCCCCGAGGCGGTGCCGGTGGCCGTCCCGAAGGCCCTGACCGGCCGGATGTACGCGGGCGGCGCCCCCCTGGACGTCATCACCGCTCTGCTGTCCATCCGCGACGGCGTCGTCCCGGCGCTGCCCGACAGCTGGGAGATCGACCCCGGCTACCGCATCGACCTGGTCAGGGGCGCGCCGCGCCGGATGCCGGTGCGGACCGCGCTCGTCCTCGCCCGCGGATACGGCGGGTTCAACGCGGCGCTCGTCCTGCGCGCCTGCGGCACATGACCGACAACGACACCCGAGGAGGAACGATGTCCGACCTTGACCTGGACCAGCTAAGGACCATCATGCGCGGCTGCGGCGTCGCCGAGTCGACCGACCTCGACGGAGAGATCCTGGACCTCACGTTCGAGCAGCTCGGTTACGACTCGCTCGCCGTCCTGGAGATCCAGGGGCAGCTCGAGCAGCGTTACGGCGTCCTGATGACCGACGACGCGCTGGAGAAGACCCGGTCGCCCCGCGAAATGCTCGAGTTCGTCAACAACCTCATCACCGCTGGAGCCTGACCGTGGCCGCACACACCGAGAACGAGATCGTCATCTCGGCGCCGCTGGACCTGGTCTGGGACATGACCAACGACGTCCCGTCCTGGCCGGACCTGTTCAGCGAGTACGCCTCCGCCGACGTCCTCAGCCGCGAGGGCGACACCGTCCGCTTCCGGCTGACCATGCACCCCGACGCCGACGGCAACGCCTGGAGCTGGGTGTCGGAGCGCACCGCCGACCGCGAGACCCGGACGGTGCGCGCGCACCGGGTCGAGACCGGCTGGTTCGAGTACATGAAGATCTTCTGGAGCTACCACGAGACGCCGGGCGGCGTGCTCATGCGCTGGGTCCAGGACTTCCACATGAAGCCGGAGGCGCCGGTCGACGACGACACCATGGCGGCGCGCATCAACGGCAACAGCAAGGTCCAGCTCGAACTCATCAGGGAGCGGGTCGAAAAGGCCGCGGCGGAGCTTTCGGAGGCACGATGAGCGTCACACTCACAGGCAGGAACGCGCTGGTCACCGGGGGCACCCGGGGGATCGGCCGGGCGATCGTGCTGGCACTGGCGGCCGCCGGCGCCAACGTCGTCACCAACTACCGGGCCGACGACGAGGCCGCCGAGAGCCTCCGGCTCCAGCTGAAGGAGACCGCCGGCACCCACCACGTGCTCAAGGCCGACATCGCCACCCCGGAGGCGGTCGAGGAGCTGATCGGCGAGTGCCGGTCGCGCCTCGGCTCGCTGCACGTCGTCGTGCACAACGCCGGGCAGATCAGCCACGTGCCGTTCGAGCGGCTCACGGACGGGGGCTGGAGCCAGGTCGTCGACTCCAACCTGACGGCGGCCTACCGGCTCACCCAGAAGGCGCTCCCCCTTCTCGCGGAGAACGCCTCGATCATCTACGTCGGCTCCAAGGTGGCCACCGTCGGCGTCCCGCTGCGGTCGCACTACACCGCGGCCAAGGCGGGCCTGATCGGCCTGTCGCGGTCGCTGGCCAAGGAGCTCGGCCCGAAGGGCATCCGGGTCAACGTCGTCGCCCCCGGGATCATCGACACCAGCGACCCGGACCGGATGTCGCCGGAGGACTACGAGGCCATGCAGGGACGGCTCGCGGAGTACCGCAAGCGCACCCCGCTCGGCAGGCTCGGCCGGGCGGAGGACGTGGCCCGTGCCGTCCTGTTCCTCGCGGGGGACGAGGCGGCGTTCATCACCGGAGAGACGGTCAACGTCGACGGAGGCATGTGACATGGCCCAGGGACCCTTCCGGGTGATGCTGCGGATGCAGATCAACCCGGGCATGGAGCCGGACTTCGAGCGCACCTGGCTCGGCATCGGCGGCGTCATCACCGGCCACCCGGCGAACCTCGGCCAGTGGCTGATGCGGAGCGCCGAGGAGGACGGTGTCTACTACATCATCAGCGACTGGGTCGACGAGCCGCGCTTCCGCGAGTTCGAGACCAGCGACGCGCACCTGGAGCATCGCAAGAAGCTCCACCCGTACCGCTCGGGCGGGTCGATGACCACGATGAACGTCGTCGCCCACCTCACTCCGGCGCCCGTGGAGGTGGCGGCGGGGTGAGCGGCGTCGACACGCGGAGCGGCACCGTGTCCGGCCCTCGTCAGGAGGGCCGGGCCCGTCCCGTCCGGGTCGTGGTCTGGTACCGCGCGCCCGAGGGCGAGGACGAGGCGGTGCAGGCCGCCTACCACGGCATCAGCCAGGCGATGGCCGGGACCCCGGGTCTTCTGGGCAACGAGCTGCTGCGCTCGGTCACCGACCCGTCGGCCTTCGCGGTGATGAGCCACTGGGAGGACTTCGAGGTGTTCAACCGCTGGGAGCGCGGCCCGTCGCACCAGACGACGACCGCGCCGCTGGTCCCCTACCTCGGCAAGGCCCCCGACAGGCACTTCGAGCTTTACGAGGTCACGGCCGCCTACTGAGCCGCCGGGACCGCGGAAGGAGCAAACATGAGCCTGATCACCGAAGAGAAGATCGTCGACGCGGACTGGCTGATCTGCTCGGGTTGCCGCTCGCTGGTGTACCGCAGGCGGTTCGCGGACGAGCTTCACGTCTGCCCGTCGTGCGGGCACCACGACCGGCTGTCGGCCCCGGACCGGCTGGCCATGCTCCTCGACGCGGGCTCGTGGCGTCTGCTGGAGTCGCGGCCGGCCCCGGTGTTCGACCCCCTGGGGTTCGCCGACTCCCGGCCGTACCCGGAACGCATCCGGGAGGCCCGGGAGGCGACCGGCCTGGAGGAGGCCGTGCTGTGCGCGCGGGGCGCCATCCAGGGTCAGCCGGTGGTGGCGGCGGTCATGGACTTCCGCTTCCTCGGCGGCAGCCTGGGCTCGGCGACCGGGGAGCTGATCACGAGGGCGGCCGAGACGGCCCTGGCCGAGCGGGTCCCGCTCCTCCTCGTCACGGCCTCCGGCGGGGCGCGCATGCAGGAGGGCCTGTTCTCGCTGATGCAGATGGCGAAGACCAGCCAGGCCCTCGCCGAGCTGGACGAGGCGGGCATCCTGACCCTGACGCTCATCACCGACCCGACCTACGGCGGCGTGGCGGCGTCCTTCACGACGCTGACCGACATCATGATCGCCGAGCCGGGCGCCCGGATGGGCTTCGCCGGGCGGCGGGTGATCGAGCAGACCATCGGGCAGACGCTGCCGGCCGACTTCCAGACCGCGGAGTTCCTGCTCGCCCACGGGCTGATCGACGGCATCCAGCCGCGCCGGCAGCAGCGGGCCACGCTCGGCCGGCTGCTGTCGCTCGGCGCCCCGCGCCCGCCCGCGCCGCCCGCGGACGACGAGGCCGTCGTCCGCGACCCCGGTCTGCTCCAGCCGCGTGAGGCGTGGGCCGCGGTGCGGCTCGCGCGCGAGCTCGGGCGGCCGACCACGCTCGACTACGCCGGCTACATGCTGGACGGCTTCGTCGAGCTGCACGGCGACCGCATGTCGGCCGACTGCCCGGCGATCGTCGGCGGCGTCGGCTGGCTCGACGGCATGCCGGTCATGCTGATCGGGCACCAGAAGGGCCACGGGACCCACGAGCTGATCGCGCGGAACTTCGGCAGGGCCACGCCGGAGGGGCACCGCAAGGTCGCGCGGCTGATGCGCACCGCGGCCAAGCTGGGCATCCCGATCGTGACGCTGATCGACACCCAGGGAGCCGAACCCGGGCTCATCGCCGAGGAGCACGGGCAGGCCATCGCCATCGCGGAGAACCTCCGCCAGATGTCGGGGCTGAAGGTGCCGATGGTCGCCGTGGTCACCGGTGAGGGGGGCAGCGGCGGCGCGCTCGCCCTCGGCGTCGCCGACCGTGTCCTCGCCTGCGAGAACGCGGTCTACTCCATCATCAGCCCGGAGGGGTGCGCGTCGATTTTGTGGCGCGACGCCGCCGAGGCGCCCCGCGCGGCGGCGGCGCTGCGGCTCGACGCCCGCGAACTGCTGCGGCTCGGGCTCATCGACGGGGTGGTGCCGGAACCCGCAGGCGGGGCCCACACCGAACCGGCCCGCGCCGCCGCTCACCTGCGGGCGGCCATCAGATCCGCTCTCGCCGAGCTCGTGCCCCTGGACGGCGCGACGCTCGTCCGCGACCGGCGCGCGCGCTTCCGCCGCCACGGCGCACAGGCATGTCCCTGAGCTGGAGGTTGCAGTGTTCTCCTCGATTCTCATCGCCAACCGGGGCGAGATCGCCCTACGTGTGGCACGCACGTGCCGTGAGATGGGCATTCGCTCGATCGTCGCCCACTCGACCGCGGACCGCGACTCCGCGGCCGTCGCGTTCGCCGACGAGGCCATCCAGATCGGCCCCGCGCCGGCGAAGGCGAGTTACCTCAACATTCCCGCGGTGATCGAGGCGGCGCTGGCCACCGGGGCGGAGGCGATCCATCCCGGTTACGGGTTCCTGTCCGAGGACCAGTACTTCGCCGAGGTGTGCGAGGCGGCCGGGCTGACCTTCATCGGCCCGCCCGCCGAGGTCATCGCGCGGCTGGGCGACAAGGCCCGGGCCCGCACCATCATGGCGGAGGTCGGGCTGCCGGTCCTCCCGGGCAGCAGCGAGACCATCGACTCGGCCGCCGAGGCCAAGGCGCTCGCCGACCGGATCGGCTACCCGGTGATCATCAAGGCCGCCGCGGGCGGCGGCGGCCGCGGCATGGGCATCGCCCGCCACGGCGGCGACTTCCTGCGGGTGTACGGCGAGACGCGGGCGCACGCGCAGGCGACGTTCGGCGACGGCCGGGTGTACATCGAGCGCTTCTGCGAGACGGCGCGGCACGTCGAGATCCAGATCCTGTGCGACGGGCACGGCAACGCGATCCATCTGGGAGAGCGTGACTGCTCGGTCCAGCGCCGCCATCAGAAGCTCGTGGAGGAGACGCCCGCGCCGGGGCTGCCCGCCGAGCTGACGGCCCGCATGGGCGAGGCGGCGGTGCGCGGCGCGCTGGCCACCGGCTACGTCGGCGCCGGCACGTTCGAGTTCATCGTCGACCAGGACGGCGAGTTCCACTTCATGGAGATCAACTGCCGTCTCCAGGTCGAGCATCCGGTGACCGAGATGGTGACGGGGATCGACCTGGTCAGGGAGCAGATCGCCGTCGCCGCGGGGCGGCCCCTGCGGCTGCGCCAGGAGGACGTGGTGCGGACGGGGGCCGCCGTGGAGTGCCGTATAAACACCGAGGACCCGGCGCGCAACTTCGCGCCGACCCCGGGCACCCTCACGGAGTTCGTCGTCCCCGGCGGGCCCTTCACCCGGGTGGACACCCACGGCCGGCCGGGCTGGCGCGTCGGCCCCGACTACGACTCGCTGCTGGCGAAGGTCGTCGCCTGGGGACCCGACCGCGAGCAGGCGCTCGACCGGATGGAGCGCTGCCTCTATGAGATGCGCGTCGAGGGGCCGAGGGTGCGCACGAACGGCGCGTTCCTGCGCGAGGTGATCGCCCACCCCATGTTCCGGGACGGCAAGCACACCACGTCGCTGGTCGACCAGATGCTGACCGACGGCGGCCCCGTGAAGGAGCCGCCCGACCATCGTCACAAGGAGTGAGACATGATCAGACCCGCTCGCGGAGCCCTGCGCACGGTCGTGGGGCTCGCGGTGGTTCTCACCCTCGCCCTGCCGGCGGCCGGCGCGGCCGCCGACGACACCGGGGCCGGCGTGACCTCGCACACCAGGCCGGGCCCTCCGGCGGTGGTGTCCCTCACGGTCTCGTCCAAGGGGTTCACCATCCCGGGCCCGAACCCCCGGCCGAGCGGACTGACCACCTTCCGGGTGGAGACCGCTGAGGCCGGCGGGACGTACTTCGCGCTGCTGCGGCCGAAGCCGGGCGCCACCTTCGAGCAGATGAAGAAGGCGTTCGACGACGCGGAGTCACGCGATCCCGCCGTCTCCCTGCAGGGTCTGCGGGATCAGTACCGCTACGTCGACTTCTCCGGTGGGGCCGGGGTGTTCCAGGGGCGGCCCGTCACGTTCACCGAGCGGCTGGAGCCGGGCCGGTACTACGCTCTGGCCGCCTCGCCGCTCGGCGGGGCGCACATGGAGACGCTGGACGTCAGCGAGGAGAGCGTGGCGGCCAGGCCGCCGAGGTTCGACGGGATCATCAGGTACGTCCAGACGGGCGGTGGCGCGCGCGTGATCGCCCCGAGCCGGCTGCCGGCGGGCGGCACCTTCCTGGTGCGCAACGACTCCGCGCTCCCCCAGGAGGCGGTGTTCGTGCGCATCCCGGAGGATGCCACCTACGACACGTTGCAGGCATATTTCACGGCGCTCCGGGCAGGGAAAGAACTGCCGCCGAACCCGCTCCTGGAGACGACGGCGGGCCTCCTCGCCATCGAACCCGGACGCTCCGCCTGGATCCACGTCGATTTCACACCCGGGAAGTACAGTGTGTTGTCCTTTCTGGCCGAGCCGGAACACGGAGTACAGCAGGCCTACCTTGGCCTTCACGACGAGCTGCATTTAGAGGCTCGCTGAAATGGCGGTTTCGGCCTTCTGGCCGAAACCACCACCCAGCCTTCTGCCTTGCGAAACCCCCACCGAAGGAAGCCAAGATCCGAGCCGCGAATGGGTAGACTTTCTACTCGTGCTTGGCTTACTGTGGTAATCGCCTACAAAGGGGGCATTCCATCGGCATATGCCGAACCGAGGCCGGGGCGATGGGGTCCGTCATGCATTTCAAGGTTTTAGGTACATTTGAGGTGCGCATCGGCGAGCAAGACTTAACGCCTTCCGCACCGAAACTCCGCACGGTGCTGTCGTTGCTATTGATTAATTACAACAGGATCACTCGTGCAGACTCGTTGATAGACGAGTTATGGGGTGATTCGCCGCCGATCAGCGCCGCGACCACGCTGCAGACCTACATCTATCAACTTCGAAGGATGATGACCGCGGCCGGACAGCCGGGAGAGGAGCTGCTCGTCACCAAGGCCGCCGGTTATGAGGCACAGGTGCCGCCGGAGGCCATCGACGTCCACCACTTCGAACGACTCGTCAAGCAGGGCAGGGAGTTGCTCCAAGGGGGCGAACTGGAGCAGGCTTCCGAGACGCTGGGCCACGCGCTGAACCTCTGGCGCGGGCACGCCCTGACCGACGTGCCACGCGGGCGCCTGCTGGAGGCGCACTCCACCAAACTCGAGGAAGGCCGCCTGAACGCGCTGGAGATGCGGATGGACGCCGCCCTGCGCCTCGGCCGGCACCGCGAGCAGATCAGCGAGCTGAAGGAGCTGACCTCCAACTACCCGATCTGCGAGGGCTTCTACTCCCGGCTCATGCTCGCGCTGTACCGGTCCGAACGGCGCAGCGAGGCGCTGGCCGTCTACCAGCAGCTGCGCGCCATGCTGAACGACGAGCTCGGCCTGGAGCCCTCGCAGCCGGTGCAGCGGCTCCAGCAGGCGATCCTGCGGGGCGACCCTTCCCTCGACCTGCCGCCGCGCAAGGCCGAGTCGGCCCGCCCGCCCGCCACGCCGCCACCGAGGACGGCGCCGGCCGAGCTCCCACCGGACATCGTCGACTTCACCGACCGGTCGGAGATCCGCGACCGGGTGGAGCTCTCGCTCGTCGGGCCCGCCAACAGCAAGGCGCTGCCGATCGTGTCGCTCACCGGCATGGCCGGAGTGGGCAAGACGGCGCTCGCCACGCACGTCGGGCACCGGATCCGGGACCGCTTCGCCGACGGCCAGCTGTACGTCAACCTGCGCGGCATGTCGGCGGAGCCGAGAGATCCCGAGGACGCGCTAGGGGCGATGCTCCGGGCCGGCGGCTTCCGCGACAGCCAGATCCCCTCGGGGCTCGAGGCCCGCAGCGGCCTGTTCCGTACCTGGAGCGCCGACCGCAGCCTGCTCGTCGTCCTGGACGACGCCTTCTCGGCGGCGCAGGTGCGGCCGCTGTGCCCCACCGGGACCAACAGCTCGGTGATCGTCACCAGCCGCTCGCCGCTCTACGGCCTCACCAGCGCCGACCAGATCGAGCTGGGCGCCTTCGACGTCTCGTCGGGGCTCGAGCTGCTGCGGCGCATCATCGGGGAGCGGCGGGTCGCCGACGAGGAGGGCGCGGCGCGCGACATCGTCGAGATGTGCGGCGCGCTGCCCCTCGGCCTGCGCATCGCCGGGGAGCGCCTGGCGGCGGCCCCGCACTGGACGCTGGAGCGCTACCGCGCCAAGCTCGCCGACGAGAGCTGCCGGCTGGACTGGCTGCGGTGGGGCGACCTCGACGTCGGCACCCGGCTGGAGTACAGCTTCCGGCAGCTCGACCCGAAGATGCGGGAGGCGTTCACGGTGCTGGGCTCCTCGCAGGAGCGGGAGTTCTCCCCCCGCAGCACCGCCGACCTGCTCAATGTCAGCGACAGCTCCGCCGAGGAGATCCTCTTCCACCTGCTGGACATGCGGCTGATGACCGTCTCCCAGTCGATGCCGCACGGCGACTTCTCCTGCGCCATCCCCGAACTGGTCCGTCTCTACGGCGTGCAGTGCGCCGAGGAGTCACCCTGCGCCCTCTGAGAGGGCCTATCGCGATTCGAGAGCACTTCGAGTGACACGGGCGACCATCGGAGCGACGGTTCCGACGGCTCCCGAGGAGGGCTCTCCACTATGCATCACCACCGCCCAGCCGTTCTGATCGTGGGTGGCGGGCTCACCGGGTTGAGCGCCGCGGTGTTCCTGGCCGCGCAGGACGTTCCCGTCCTGCTGGTCGAGCGGCACTCCGGCACACTGATCCACCCGCGGGCGCGCACGATCAACTCACGCACACTTGAGCTCTACCGGCAGGTGGGCCTGGAGGAGGAGATCCTCGCGGCCCGGAGACCTTTCGACGGGAAGATCATCCTGCACGCCGCCACGCTGGCGGGGCCGGAGGACCGCCGCCGGCCGATGGAGATCGAGAAGGACAGCCGCGACGCCAGTCCCTGCCCATGGGTCCCGATCGACCAGGATGTCCTGGAGACCATCCTGCGGCGCCATGCGGTGAGGCTGGGCGCGGACGTCAGGTTCGCCACCCGTCTCGAAGGGTTCGACCCGGACGAGGGCGGCGTGACCGCGACGCTCACGGATCTCGCGACCGGACGTGAGGAGGTGGTCCGGGCCGAGTACATGATCGCTGCCGACGGGGGACCGAGCCCTATCCGCGAGAGGCTCGGCATCCCCCGCACCGGCTTGGGCCGGCTCGGGCACACCGTGACGCTGGTGTTCGAGGGCGACCTGTCGAAGGCGCTGCGCGGCCGGTCGGTCGGCCTGTCCCACCTGCGGGAACCCATCTTGGGCACCGTGCTGATGCCGCACGACTGCGACGAGCGGTGGGTGGTCAGCTTCCCCTACGATCCCCGGCGGGGCGAGTCCCCCGAGACCTTCACCGAGGAGCACTCGATCCGGCTGATCCGCGCCGCCGTCGGAGTGCCGGACCTCGACGTGCGCATCGTGCCGCAACTCGCCGACGGCACCACCGTGCTCTCCTACGACATCGACGCCCTGCTCGCCACCAGCTACCGGTCAGGCAGGGTCTTCCTGGCGGGCGACGCCGCCCACTCCATGCCTCCGTCCGGGGCGTACGGCTCGGGCACCGGCATCCAGGACGCGCACAACCTCGCCTGGAAGCTCGCCGAGGTGCTCGGCGGGCAGGCCGGACCGGGCCTGCTGGCGAGCTACGAGGAGGAGCGCCGGCCCGTGGCGGACATGACCATCACGCAGGCGACGCTCAAGCGCGAGGTCAACATGGGGTTGGTGCCGGAGGAGCGGGCGGCGCAGCTGTGGCGCTCGGAATCGGTGATCCTCGGCTACACCTACACGTCGGAGGCGGTCATCGAGGGCTCCTGCCCGCGCTTCCTCTCCCCTTCGGCCCTGGCCGGGCAGCCCGGCACCCGGGCCCCGCACCTGCCGGCCCGCGCCGGAGGCCGCGAGATCTCCCTCCTCGACCTGTACGGGCGCGGCTTCGTGCTGCTGTCGGGCGCCGCGACGGACGCCTGGGTGGAGGCGGTGCCCAAGGTCGCCGGCGGCTTCGGCCCGCGCCTGGACGCCTACCGCATGGGGCCGGACGTCGAGGTGCCGGACGGCTGCCAGGCGCACGGCATCGGCCCGGCCGGCGCGGTACTGGTGCGTCCCGACGGTTTCGTCGCCTGGCGCGCCACGCACTGCCCCCCGGATCCGCTCCTCGCCCTGGACGAGGCCATGACGAGCGTTCTGTGCCGCGTCTGAACACGCCACGAGGCGGTCGCCCTCATGGCCGACCGCCTCGTCCCCGTCCCTGTGCCGCCTACCAGGCGACCGGCAGGGCCTCCGGGCCGCGGATCATCTTGGCCCGGGTCCACGAGATCCCCTCCAGGTCGACGGCCGGGCGCAGGGCCGGGAACCGCGCCAGGAGGCCCGCCAGCGCCGCGCCCAGCTCCAGGCGGGCGAGCTGCGCACCGAGGCAGTGGTGCGGGCCGTGCCCGAAGGCCAGGTGGGGGTTGGGGTCCCGCGTGAGGTCGAGTCCGTCGGGCCGGTCGAACACGGCGGCGTCCCGGTTGGCCGACGTCGTCGCGGGCAGCACGGCCTCGCCCGCCTTGATGACGACACCTCCCAGCTCGACGTCCGCCACGGCCACGCGGATCGTGCCGCCGGTGACGGCCAGCGGCACGTACCGCAGCAGCTCCTCCACCGCCCGGGGCATGAGCGCCCGGTCGCGCCGTAGTAGCGCGAGCTGGTCCGGGTGCCGCAGCAGGGCGAAGACCGCCCCCGAGATGAGGTTCGCCGCGGTCTCGTAGCCCGCCACCAGGAGTGTCACCCCCAGCGTGACGAGCTCCGCCTCGCTCAGCCGATCGTCCTCCTCGGCGGCGGCCAGCTCGCTCAGCAGGTCGTCGGCCGGCTCGCGCCGCTTGGCGGCGACGAGCTCGCGGAGGAACGCCTTCAGCCGGTCACCGGCCTCCCGCATGGCGTCGGGAGTGCGGCCGGTGACGGCCAGGTAGGTGTCCGTCCAGCTCTGGAAGCCCTCGCGGTCCTCCTTGGGCACGCCGAGGAGCTCGCAGATGACCGTGATGGCCAGGGGGCGGGCGAAGCCGCTCACGATGTCGCCGGGCGCCCCGTCGCGTGCCATGGTGTCCAGCAGGTCGGCGACGTGGTCCTCCACGCGCGGCCTGAGGCGTTCCACCCGCCGAGCAGTGAAGGCCCGCATGACCAGGCCGCGCAGCCGGGTGTGCTCGGGAGGGTCCATGGTCGTCATGGAGTCGCGCTCCAGCGGGATGGCGCGCGCCCTCGGCGCTCCCGGCGCGGCCGCCGCCGCGCGGCTCAGGCGCGGGTCGGCCAGCAGCCGCCGGTTGTCGGCGTGCCGGGTCACCAGCCACGCCCGGTCGCCCGTGGGCAGCCGGACCGGCACGGCCGGCCGCGACCGCCTCAGCCCGGCGAAGGCCGGAGCGGGCTCGTACGGCACCGGGATCTCCGGCGGAAACGTCAACTCGTGATTCTTCTCCGCGGGCTCGGCCACAGTTTCTCCTGAATTAAGAGGGTGGGCGAGAATATCATTGAACAACCCGCTGGAAACCGGCTCGAAAACCCCTCGAAGCGATTAACCGATAATTGTCATACATATCATCGCACGACTAGGCTCGGGCCAGGCTACGACGTCGAAGATGGAGGTAGGGCGGGATGGAGTCCCCTTCGGTGGTGATCGTGGGCGGAAGCCTGGTCGGCCTTTCGCAGGCCCTTTTCCTCGCCCAGCGAGGTGTTGACTGCGTCCTGGTGGAACGGCACCACGGCCTTTCCACGCACCCGCGTGCCCGCGGCATCAATCCGCGCACCATGGAACTGTTCCGGCAGGCGGGGGTCGAGCCCCGGCTGCGCGCCGCCGAGTCCGCCCGGGCGCTGGCGGGCAACTCCGGGGTGGTGATGGCCGAGACGCTCGCCTCGGGCGAGTACCGCCGGCTCGACCAGGCGTACTTCATGGACACCGACACCGATTTCTCCGAGTACACCCCGGTCTCCTGGTGCCTGTGCCACCAGGACGAGGCGGAGCCGGCCATCGCCGCCCGCGCCCGCGAACTCGGGGCGGACATCAGGTTCGGCACCGAGATGACCGGATTCGAGCAGGACGACGACGGCGTGACCGTGACGGTCCGGGACCTGGCGACGGGAACCGTCCGGACGATCCGCTCCCGCTACCTGGTCGCGGCCGACGGCGCCCGCAGCGGCGTCCGCGAGCGGCTCGGCATCGGCGTGGCCGGGCCCGGGACGCTGAGCGACTTCCTCAACATCTCCTTCACCGCCGACCTGCGCGAGGTGCTGGGCGCGCGCCGCTTCGTCATCTGCTACCTCACCGCGCTCCCCGTACGGGCCGCGCTGCTGCCGGTCAACAACGCCGACCGCTGGCTCCTGCACGTCGAGTGCGAGCCGGAGCGCGCGGCCGCGATGAGCGAGGAGGAGTGCCGCGAGCTGGTGCGCGCCGCCGTGGGCGTCCCCGATCTGAAGGTGACCGTGGAGCAGGCCGCTCCCTGGGCGATGGCGGCGAACGTGGCGGAGACCTTCCGCGACGGCCGTGTGTTCCTGGTGGGCGACGCGGCGCACGTCATGCCGCCGACCGGCGCCTTCGGCTCCAACACCGGGGTCCAGGACGCGCACAACCTGGCCTGGAAGCTCGCCCTGGCCCTCGAGGACCTGGCCGGCCCCGCGCTCCTGGACAGCTACGACGCCGAACGCCGGCCGGTCGCCACCGAGACGGTGGGGCAGGTCGTCCTGAGGTCGAAGGACCGGTCGCGGATGACCAGGGGCGACGCCGGCGGACCGGCCCCGGTGATCCGCTCCGACGCCGAGCTGATGTTCACCTACCGCTACCGCTCGGACGCCGTCATCGCCGGGGACACCGGCGCGGAGCCCGGCTCCGGGGAGACGTACGGCGTCGGGGTGCGCGCCCCGCATCTGGTGTTCGCGCGGCCGGGCGAGCGCGTCGACCTTCTCGACCTGCTCGGCCGGGACTTCGTCCTGCTCGCCGGACCGGCCGGCATCTCCTGGACGAAGGCCGCCGCCGACGCCGCGGCGCGGTGCGGCGTGCCCGTGACCGCCCACCGGGTCACGCCCGCGCTCGCCGAGGCCGTGAGCGGCCAGGGCGTCCTCGCCGACCCGCTGGGACGCTTCGGCGAGGCCTTCGGCGTGGGACCTGACGGAGCCGTGCTCATCCGGCCCGACGGGTTCGTCGCCTGGCGCGCCGCGACCGCGCCGGAGGACCCGGCCCGGCACCTGACCGGCGCCCTCTCCCGCATCCTGCACGCCCGGACCGTCCCCTCCCTGGTCTGAGGGATCGGCTGTGGAAGGAGACCACATGCGACAGCACCGCAGGGCGCTGGTCACCGGCGCATCCGGCGGCCTCGGCGCCGCCTTCGCCAGGGAGCTCGCCGCGCGCGGCGCCGGCCTGGTGCTGGTGGCGCGCGACGAGGAGGCGCTGGACGACCTCGCGCGGGAACTCCGCAAGCGGCACGGCACGGAGGTGACGGTCCTGGTGGCCGACCTGGCCGAGCCGGACGACCTCGCCCGGGTGGAGCGCCGGCTGTCCCAGGCGGACGAGCCCGTCGACCTGCTCGTCAACAACGCCGGCGTGATCGGCCAGGTGGGCCCGTTCGCCGCGCGGGACGCCGGCACCGAGGAGTACAACCTCCGCCTCAACGTGCTCGCCGTGCTGCGCCTCACCCACGCCGCCGTCGGCGCGATGGCGCGGCGGCGGCACGGCGGGGTCATCAACGTGTCGTCGGCGATGGGCTACCTGCACATCCCCGGCGGGGCGCCGTACGCGGCGGCCAAGGCGTTCGTCACCTCGCTCAGCCAGACGGTGCACAGCGAGGTGCGGGCGCTCGGGGTGCACGTGCTGGCGTTGTGCCCGGGGTCGACCCGCACCAACCTGCACCGCTCCCGCGGCAGGCGCGGCTGGACGCTCGGCAGGGTGCGCGAGCCGGAGTTCGTCGTGCACGAGGCGCTGAAGGCCCTGGAGGCGGGGCGGCCGGTGCACATCCCGGGCGGGGAGTACAAGCTGAAGGTGTTCCTCGCCCGGCACGCCCCCCGCCGCCTGGTGAACCGCCTGCTGTACCCCGGGTGGGACGTCGAGACCTCGCGCCGGCTGGCCGAGTCCTTCACGGCGTGAGCCGGGCCCGAACGAGAAACGTCCCGGCGGCCGGTCTCTTCCGAGGCCGGCCGCCGGGACATTTCCGTACTCCGTTCAGCTGAGGACGATCTGGCTGTGCTCACCCAGCACCAGCCGGTGCCCGGCCCGCACGGAGGTCGCGGTCCGCACGGTCGTGGCCCGCCCGATCAGCGAGCCGTGGATCCCGCGCACGTCGCGGATGACGGCGCGGTCCATGACGATCGAGTACTCCACGGCGGCGTCCTCGATGACGCACTGCTCCCCCACCGAGGTGTAGGGGCCGAGGTAGCTGCCGTCCACGATGGCCTCGGCGCCGACGACGAGGGGGCCGACGAGCCGCGACCGGGTGACCGTGGCGCCCTCCTCGACGACCACCCGCCCGATCACCTCGGTGTCCTCGTCCACCTTGCCCAGGATGCGCGGCCCGGCGTGGTCGAGGACCGCCTGGTTGCACTCCAGCAGGCTGTCGATCATCCCGGCGTCCCGCCAGAACCCCTGGTAGTGGTGCCCCCTGACGTCGTACCCCTTCTCGATGAGCCAGCCGATCGCGTCGGTGATCTCCAGCTCGCCGCGCGCGCTCGGCGGGATGGACCGTACGGCCTCGTGGATGACGGGGGTGAACACGTAGATGCCCATCAGGGCGAGGTTGCTCGTCGGGTTCTTGGGCTTCTCCTCCACCGCGACCACGCGCCCGCCGGCGTCCAGCACCGCGAGCCCGCCCTCCCGGGGGTCGGCCGGGTGGACGGTGATCTGGGCGTCGCAGGGGGCGGCCCGGAATCGGCCCACCAGCTCGTCGATGCCCTCCAGGACGACGTTGTCGCCGAGGTACATCAGGAAGTCGTCCCCGCCGAGGAACTCGCGGGCGATGACCACGGCGTGCGCGAGGCCGAGCGGCGCCGCCTGCGGAATGTAGGTGACCTTGATCCCGTACCGCTCGCCGTCGCCGACGATCTCGCGGATGTCCTCCATCCGGTCGCCGACCACGATGCCGACCTCGGTGATCCCGGCGTCGCGGATCGCTTCGAGGCCGTAGGCGAGGACCGGTTTGTTGGCGATGGGGACGAGTTGTTTGGGCATCGTGTGGCTGAGCGGGCGCAGACGGGTACCGCTGCCGCCCGAGAGCACGAGGGCTTTCATCGTTCCTCCTGAAGGGATACCGGCGTCAACACAACGGGTTTCTGATCGGGGGTCTCCTCCTGCCCGTCGGCGAACAGCCGTTTGACGCGTCCGCCGAACAGGGCCAGGGCGCCGGCGGCGGCGACGAGCGCCGCGCCGACGAGGAGGTAGTAGGCCGCCGGGGAGATCGCGGCGGACGCGCGTACCACGATGCTGCCGAGAGAGGCGCCGAAGGCCACGAAGAGCCAGTACAGGCCCATCATGCGAACCCTGAAGGCGGGCGGCGCGGCCCCGGCCACGGCGCTGAGGCCCACCGGGCCCAGCGTGATCTCGCCGCAGGCCTGCAGGAGGTAGACCGCGAGCAGCCACAGGACCGGTACGCGGCCGTCGCCGGCCTCGGCGGCGGCGCCGAACATCACCAGGAAGCTGGAGCCGGCGAGGACCAGCCCGAGCACGAACTTCTCCCGCACGCCGAACCGGTCGCCCAGGCGGAGCCACGTCCGGGCGAACAGCGGCGCGACGATGAGGATGATCAGCGGGGTGGCGCTCTGCAGCCACCCCGCCGGGAGGGTGAACGCGCCCACCGCCCGGTCGACGTGGTCGCGGGCGAACAGGTTGAGCAGGGATCCGGCCTGGCTGACGACCATCCAGAACAGTGCCGAGCAGAGCAGGAGCCAGGTGGCGGCGCCGAGCCGCCGCCGGTCCCCGGCCGACAGCGCCGGATCGCGCCGCAGCGCCCGCAGGGCCACCGGAGGGGCGACCAGGGAGACCAGGCCGAGCGCCATCAGGACGTGCTCGACGGAGAACGTGCCCGCGACGACGTCGGCGGCCACGAGGACGGCCACCACGGCGGCGGCGACGCCCGCCCTGCGGTAGAGCACGGCCAGCTCGGCGCGCGAGGCCCGCCGCACGGGACGCTCGCCCTGTCCTTCCAGGTGCCGTGCCCCGGCTGCGAACTGCGCGACGCCGAAGGCCATGCCGACGGCCGCGGCTCCGAAGCCCGCGTGCCAGCTGACGTACTCGCCCAGGAAGCCGGTCACGATCGGCGCGAGCATGGCGCTGACCTGGATGCTCATGTAGAAGATCGAGAAGGCGGCCTCGCGCTTCACCGAGCGGCCGTAGAAGCGGCTCAGCAACGCGCTCAGGCTGGGCTTGAGCAGCCCGGTGCCGAGCGCGATCAGCGCCAGCCCGGCGTACGCCGAACCGGTGACGGGCAGCGCCATGCACAGGTGTCCGGCGGTGATGAGGCATCCGCCGTACGTGACCGCACGGCGCTCGCCGAGGACCCGGTCGCCGATCCAGCCGCCGGGCTGGGCGAGCAGGAAGACCGTCGCCATGTACGCCCCGAACAGGGCGGCGGCGGTGGGGGCCGGCAGGCCGAGACCGCCGCGCTCGGCGGGGGTGACGGCGTACAGCACGAGGATGGCCTGCATCCCGTAGAAGCTGAACCTCTCCCACATGTCGGTGAGGAACAGCGTTGCGAACCATCGGGGGTAACGGGACCACGGGGACATGGGACTCTCCGCGCGAATCGTCGAATCGGTACCGCGTCCGTCCGACCATCTCGGAGAGGTCTCGTGCCGGGATCGAAGACGTCTGGATCGCTGTTCCAGTCACTCCCGAGTACGATAGGTTTCTCTTCTACATATAGACTGTATACTCTTATAGGGGGCGTGGTGGAAGTTCTCAACCTGGCCCGGTTGCAGTTCGCCGTGACGACCAGTCTTCACTTCCTGTTCGTCATCGTCACGCTGGGGCTCGCCCCCTTCGTCGCGTTCATGCAGACCCGCTATGCGATCACCGGTAAGCCGGTGCACGAGCGCATGACGAAGTTCTGGGGCCAGATCTACGTCATCAACTACGCGGTCGGCATCGTCACCGGCCTGTTACTCGAGTTCCAGTTCGGCCTGAACTGGACGGGGCTCACCGCCTACACCGGCAACATCTTCGGCGCGCCGCTCGCCATGGAGACGCTGGTCGCGTTCTTCCTCGACTCGACCTTCCTCGGCATGTGGATATTCGGCTGGGGGCGGCTGCCCAAGGCCGTCCACCTGCTGCTGTTCTACCTGGTCACCATCACCGCCTACGTCTCCGCCTTCTGGATCATCGTCGCCAACGGCTACATGCAGCACCCGGTCGGCGACGTCGTGGAGAACGGGGTCGCCCGCCTGGCCGACCTGTCGGCCCTGCTGACCAACCCCAACGCGCTCGCCGCGCTCAAGCACGTCGTGGCGGCGGCCCTGCTGATCGGCGGCTACCTCATCGCCGGGGTCAGCGCCTGGCACCTGCGCCGCGACACCGGCGACCGCGACCTGCACGGCCGCGCGCTGCGGCTCGGCCTCCTGGTGTCGTTCGCCGCCGCCTGGTTCACCAGCATCATGGGCTTCCAGCAGGCCGACCTGGTGGCCCGCACCCAGCCGAGCAAGGGCGTCGTCATCCAGCCGAGCAAGCTGCAGGAGCTCGGCGTTCCCGGGCCGACCGGCGACCTGGCCGCGGCAGGCGGCCCGCCCACCTGGATCAAGAGCTTCTTCAGCTGGATGCTGACCGTGGGCGAGATCTACCAGTACATCGGCCTGATCTTCGTGCTGCTCCTGATCGGCAAGTTCATCGAGCGGCGCCGCCTGGTGCTGCGCCTGCTCACCTGGATGATCCCCATCCCGTTCACCGCGGTCGTCTCCGGCTGGCTGGTGCGCGAGGTCGGCAGGCAGCCCTGGGCGGTGTACGGCCGGCTGAAGACCGCCGACGCGGTGGCCCCCCTGTCCTTCGGGCCCGTCCTGGCCTCGCTGGTCGTCTTCACCGCGCTGTACGTCGTCTGCGTCCTGACCGACTGGTACCTCATCGCCAGGTACGCCAGACGCGGGCCGGACGGCGTCGTGCTCGGCCGCACGATGGCCGACCTGGAGCCGCACGAGCGCCAAGAGAGCGTGTCCCCCGCTTACTGAGCCGCTGAGGAGAAGCGCAATGGATGTCTTATGGCTCACCGTCCTGGTTGTGATCCTGGGCGGCTGGTCGGTGCTCGACGGTTTCGTCATCGGTCTCGGCATGCTCCTGCCCAGGCTGGCCGACGGTCCCGTCGGGCGACGGCTCGTGCTGACCGGCATGGGACCGTTCTTCCTGCCCAACGAGGTGTGGCTGATCGCCGCGGCCGGGGTGATGACCGCCGCCTTCCCCCACTTCGAGGCCAACCTGTTGAGCGGCTGCTGGCCGATCGTCATCGCGATGCTGGCCTCGTGGATCGCCAAGGACGCCGCCACCTGGTTCCGCAGCCGCCGCGAGCCCGATCAGTGGCGCACATTCTGGGACAGGACCCTCGCCGCCGCGTGCCTGTGCTTCGCGCTGTCGTTCGGCCTGCTGGTCGGCAACATCCTGGAGGGTCTTCCCGGGGCGGGCGGGCGCGAGTTCCTGCGCCTGTTCAACCCGTTCACGGTGCTCTGCGCGCTCGCCACGGCGCTGCTGTTCGCGCTGCACGGGGCGAGCTTCGTCGCGCTGCGCGTGCCGGGCGCCCCAGCCGAGCGGGCCCGGCGTCTCGCGGCCATGCTCCTGCGGCCCGCGCTGGCCGCCCTGGCGCTGGCGGCCGTCGCGGGCGTGCTCTGGAGCGGCGTGCGGGACGCCGTCGTCTGGCCGGTGCCCGCCCTGGTGCTGCTCGTGGCCGGCGCCGCCGCGGTCGTCCTCTCCGGACGGGCCGCCACCGCACGGCCGGGCCGCGCATTCGCGCTGACCGCGATCGGCGCCGCGACGCCCGTGCTCGTGGCCCTGACCGGTCTCGGCGCCACCGTGCTCAAGGGAGGCACCGACGCCGCCTCGCTGTCGGCGTTCGCCTCCATGGCCGTCCCGGTGCTGCCGGTGCTGCTGCTGGCCCAGGCCTGGCTGTGGTGGACCTTCCGCCACCCCGTCGGCGACCGATCGCCGGTGTTCTTCTAGTCCCCCACCGGAAAGGGCCCGGCCGACCTTCGAGGTCGTCCGGGCCCTCCCCATGTGGCCGGTCCGTCAGCCCACCGGCTGCCGGCCGGCCGAGAGCATCGAGATGCGGCGCATGGTGTTCTTCTCGAACTGCTTGAGGAAGTCCTCCGGCGTCTCCACGTGACGCTCCTCGGCCATGTACGGGGCCAGCTTGCGCTCCATGTCGGGACGGCCACCACGCTTGGCCATGTACCGGGCCACGTCCTCCAGCTCGCCGTCGTACTGCACGACGCGGATCATCGAATCGTCCTTGACGAACAGCGCCACGGCCACGATCAGACCGACCTCCTGGCCGTTCTGGTCGCGCAGAGCCGGGCGGGCCTCCGCCTGGACCTCGCTGAAGACCTGCGCGATCTCCTTCTCGAATCCCGGCTTGACGCGGTACCGCAGCGCCGCGAGCTGCGCGCCCGGCACGTCCTGGATCGTGCGCTGCTGGACGCACAACATGGTGCTGCGCTTGAAGTACGACATGAAGCCCTCCACCGAGGAGGTGTCCCGCTCCTCGGCCAGGTACTGCGCGATGCGCTCCTCGGCCTCCCGCACGCCCCGCTGGGCTCCCATGTGGCGCGCGACGTCCTCCAGTTCGCCTTCGTACTGGATGGCCCGCACCATGACGTCGTCCTGGATGAACAGGCCCGTGCTGAGGATCCGTCCCGCCTGGCCGCCCTGGTCGTCGCGCATCACAGGGGTGTCGGCGCGCTTGAAGTTGGCCGGGGAGAAGATCTGGGCGATCTCCTCCTCGTGGCCGGGCTTGACTCGGTAGGTGATGGCGGCGAAGGCCATGGCACTCCTCTTTCCTGTGGGTTGACGATGTCCGCCCTGAGCTCCGGCAGCGGGCCGGCGAACGGTCCCGCGTCCCGGGGAAGAGCCTGCGGACGCTAGGGGAGCAGCACCGCCCCCGCGCCCGTGGCGACCAGCGCGGCGAGGGCGATCGCCGTGCGCAGCAGGTGCCAGTTGCGCCAGACGGGGCGCGGGTCGTTCCAGTCGGAGGGGATCGCGGTCACGTCGATCTCGTGCAGCGACCGGTTGATCGGGACGTTGCACAGGTGCGACACGAACTGACTGCCGAGCAGCAGGACGGCCGCGACCGCGAACGAGACGCGCGGCGCGCCCCGCAACGCGATCGCCAGAGCGATGTCGAGCAGCATCGTGGCGTTGACCAGCAGCGGCATCAGCGGGTGATACCCCTTGCCGAGCATCCGGTGCGTCTCCACATACCTGTCCGCCGGCATCGCGATCAGGGTCGGGAGCACGCTCACCGCCACCGCGACGAAGACGCCGGCGACGATCCCGGCGCCCACGAGAACCGCGACGCCCGCCACCTCGGCCAGCACGATCCGGTCACCTTCCCTCCGGTCGGGGCTGCTTGTGCGGACATGCTCGCCCCTCCGGCTCGAATGCCCCTAGAGGACGCATGGGGACTCGGGCTTCAGCGGCTTTCGAGGCGGATTCGAGAGCCGGTCTGGATGGTCGAACCCGGATCACGGTCGTGAGAAAGGTGGCGAGGTGACCAGAGTCCTCATGCTTCTCGCCCTGACCGGCAACGGTCTGGCGGCGGGCGTGCTGCTGTCGACCGTTCTCGGAGGCGTCCCGCTCCTGCTGTCCCTCCCGCCGGCGAGGTACGTGCACGCGCACGGCTTCCTCGCCCAGCGCTACGACCCGTTCATGCCGGTCACACTGGCCGCCACGGCGGTCGTCGACCTCGTGCTGGCGTGGCTCACCCCCGGCGTCGCGGGGCACGCGCTGTACGCGGCGGCGGCGCTGACGGTGGGCGGCGTGATGACGATCTCGGTGACGAAGAACGTGCCGATCAACAAGTACCTGATCTCACTCGACCCCGACACGTTGCCGGACGACTGGGATCGCCGCGACCCCCGCTACAGGTGGAGGACGTGGAACGCGGTGCGCACCACCCTCGCGGTGGCCGCGCTGGTGATCAATCTTGCGGCGAGCGCCACTGCGCTCCTTTGAGAAGGGACCGCGGCTGATGGAGAACAAATCACTGGGAATCGTGGGGCCGCCCTACTCGGGACAGCTGCCCGCGGCCGCCCGCCTGCTGCTGCTGACCAGCGGCAAACGCGTGTCGCAGGTCGTCCACCTGGTGGCCGAGCTCGACATCGCGAGCCGTCTCGCGGACGGCCCCCGCACGGCCGCCGAGCTGGCCGAGGACACCGGCTCGCACACCGAGTCGCTGGCGCGGGTGCTGCGCGCGGCCACCGCCATCGAGCTGCTGAAGGAGCTGCCCGACGGCACCTTCGCGCTCACTCCCCTGTCGGAGATGCTGCGCGGCGACAATCCCGACAACGTGCGTGACATCGTGCTGTTCAACGGCGGCGAGCTGGTCGGGGCGGCCCTCGCCGGCGCCATGCACACGGTGCGGACCGGCGAGCCCGCGTTCGAGCACGTCTTCGGCGTGCCGTTCTTCGAGTACCTGCAGACCGACCAGGAGAGCGGCGCGCTGTTCGACCGGGCCATGGAGCACATGAGCCGGGTCACCGCGCGCGGCCTCACCGACAAGATCCGGCCCGAGCGGTTCTCCCTCATGGTGGACGTCGGCGGCGGGCGCGGGCACTTCCTGGGCGCCCTGCTCCGCAGGACCCCGCTGACGCAGGGCGTGCTGTTCGACCTGCCCGGGGTGGGCCCGGAGGCCGAGCGGACCCTGGCCGAGCTGGGCGTCGCGGGCCGCGCCAAGTTCGTGGCGGGCGACTTCTTCCAGGAGGTGCCCTCCGGCGGCGACGCGTACGTGCTGAAGGCGGTGCTGCACAACTGGGACGACGAGGCCGCGCTGAAGATCCTTTCCCGGATCGGCGAGGCCATGACGGCCGGCGAGCACTCCCGCCTGTTCATCGTCGAGCAGGTGATCGGGCCCTCCAACCAATGGGACCACGCCAAGCTGCTCGACCTCGACATGATGATCAGGTTCGGCGGGCGCGAGCGCGACCTGTGGGAGTGGCGCGGCCTGATCGAGAAGGCCGGGTTCGAGCTCGTCGACACCCCCTCCACCGGCGCCTGGAGCGTCCTCGAATGCCGGAGGGCGTCGTGAACCTCGACCTGTCGGGAAAGAACGCCCTGGTCACCGGAGGCACCCGCGGCATCGGCCGGGCCGTCGTACGGGCACTGGCACAGGCGGGCGCGAACGTGACCACCTGCTACCGCTCCGACGAGGAGGCCGCCGCCGACCTGGCCCGGGAGCTGAAGGAGATCGGCGGCGACCACGCCGTCGTCCGGGCGGACGTCAGCCGTCCCGAGGACGTCGACGACCTCGTCGCCGCGTGCCGCGCCCGGCAGGGCGGCCTGGACGTCCTGGTCAACAACGCGGGGGTGATCGGCCACCAGCCGCTGGAACGGATGAGCCTCGACGAGTGGCACCGGGTCGTGACCAACGACCTCACCGGCGTGTACCTGGTGCTGCGGGGCACGCTCGACCTGCTGGGCGACGGCGCGTCCGTGGTCACCGTCGGGTCCGCCGCCGCTCTGCGCGGCCTGCCCGGCCGCGCGCACTACACGGCGGCCAAGTCGGGGCTCATCGGGCTGAGCCGCACGCTCGCCAAGGAGCTGGGGCCGCGCGGGATCCGGGTGAACGTCGTCGCCCCCGGCGTCATCGACACCGACGACCCGCCCGGCCAGGTGTCCGAACAGCAGCGACGCCTGACCTCCGTCATCGCCCTCGGCCGCCTCGGCCGCCCCGAGGAGGTCGCCGGAGTCGTCCTGTTCCTCGCCAGCGACCTCGCCCGCTACGTGACCGGCGAGACCGTCACGGTGGACGGCGGCTTCTGACCGGTCAGCCGGGACCGGCGAGCTCGAGCGAGGCGAGCTCGCCGCGGGACGCGACGCCCAGCTTGGGATAGGCCTTGTACAGGTGGTAGCCGACGGTGCGGGGGCTGAGGATCAGCTGGGCGGCGATGTCCTTGTTCGACAGGCCCTGCGCCGCCAGGCGCACGATCTGCAGTTCCTGCGGGGTCAGGTCGGCCAGGATCCCCCGGGCCCGCGACTGCGGGGCCTTCGTGCCGGTCGCCTCCAGCTCCGCCCTGGCGCGGTCGGCCCAGGGGCGCGCGCCCAGCCGCTCGAACGTCTCCAGCGCCTCACTCAGGTGGCCGCCCGCGGCGGCCTTCCGGCGGCACCTGCGCAACCACTCGCCGTACAGCAGCGACGTGCGGGCGTGCTCGAACGGCTGGTCGCGGTGCTTCAGCGCGGCCAGGTAGCGGTCCTCGACCTCGGCGTCGGAGCCCAGCAGGGCGCGGCACCGCTCCGCCAGGGACCGGGGCAGAGGCTGCTCGGAGAGCTCCGACCAGCGTTCGTACCGGGCGAAGGCCCGCCGGGCGCGTTCGGGATCGCCGTGACGCACGGCGGCCTCGACCAGGTCGGGCACGCTGCGCATGGCCGAGATGTGGTACCAGCCCGGCCCCTGGGCGAGGGACTCCAGCCGCGTGAGCGCGGCCCCCACCCGGCCGTACCCGAGGTCGAGCACGGCGCGCGCCCAGTCGACCCACAGGGCGCCCTGCATCGGGACCACCGCCCCGCCCAGCGCCTGCTCGCAGAGCCGGAGGCACTCCTCCTCGTCCCCGGCGAGCGCGGCGAGGTAGGCCAGGACGCTCTGCAGCTGGATGACCCACTGGTGCTGGCCGGTGTCCTCGGCGATGCGCAGCGCGGTGGAGACGGTGGTGAAAGCGTCGTGGTGGCGTCCCTCGTGGAAGATCTCCGCCTCCGCCAGGAAGAACAGCACCGTCGGCAGCATGCCGATGCGTCCCTGCGCCCGGCAGTCCTCCGCCACTCGCGTGATGATCTCCAGCGTGTGGACGTCCGCCCCGATGACGAGTGAGGCCCCCGCCACCAGCAGCTGCTCACGAGGATGCTCACTCGTCAGCACCTTCCGCGCCTCGGCCACGCAGTCGCTCAGGCGGGGAAGGCCGTCGTCGTTCCCTTCGACCAGACGGGTGAAGGCCCCGGCCTGCACCCGTGCCACGAGCCCGGCCGGCTCGCCGGGCGGGAGCGAGATCTCGCGCAGCCGCCGCGCCACCTCCTTGAGGTCGGGTTCACCGACGTACCACCCCGTGTGGAAGGCCTGCGTCAGCATGCGCACCGCCTGGGCGGGCGCGGTCTCGCGGACGAGGTCGGCGGCCGACAGCACCCGCCGGTGGGCGTCGCCGTAGCGTCCCCGCCAGAAGTCGGCGGTGGACTGGACCAGGAGGAGCCTCCCCCGCAGCAGCGGGTCGTCGACGCGTCCGCCAGCCTCCTGGGCGAGCGTCCCCGCCCGGTCGAGTTCACCCGCCTCCGTGGCGGCCTCGGCGGCCAGGGCGAGCCGTCTGACCCGGTCGCCGGGGTCGTCGGTGAGCGCGGCGGCGCGTTCGTAGGCGGTGGCCGCCGCGGCGTACCCGCGGCGGTCGGCGGCACGCAGGGCGGTGCGCTCCAGCTCGCCCGCCGCCCGCTCGTCGGAGCCGACGGCCGCGGCCGCGCGGTGCCAGGCCCGGCGGTCGGCGTTGTGGTCGCCGGTCAGCACCTCGGCGAGCGCGGCGTGGACGGCGAGGCGCAGGCTCAGCGGCGCCCGCTGGTAGACGGCCTCCCGGATCAGGGGATGGCGGAACGCCACGGCCCGCTCGTCGACCGCGACCAGCCCGGCCTTCTCCGCCGGCAGCAGGTCGGCGGCGCCGATGCCGAACCGCTCCCCCGCCGCCAGCACCTCCCCCAGCCTGTCGGCCACGGCCGCGACCAGCAACAGGGTCTGGGTCGGCTCGGGGAGATGGTCGACCTGCCCGGCGAACGCCGCCCGCAGCCTGCTGGTCAGCGGGAGGGCGCCCGGCCGCTGGGCGGTGGCGTCATCCCGCAGCGCGGCGGGCAGCTCGATCAGCGCCAGCGGGTTGCCCTGCGCCTCGGCCAGGACGCGGTAACGCAGGGCCGGGGACAGCGTGGCGTCCTCCAGCATCGCGGTCGCGGCGGCGGCGCTCAGCCCCCGCAGCCTGATCTCCGGAAGGCCGGGCATGTGGTCGCCCCGGGTCGCCATGATCAGCCCGACGCCCTCGGCGCCCAGCCGCCGCGCGGCGAAGGTCAGCGCGTCCAGCGAGGAGCGGTCCAGCCAGTGCGCGTCGTCGACGAGGCAGAGGACGGGCCCGTCCTCTGCCGCCTCCGCCAGCAGGGAGAGCACGCCGAGGCCGACCAGCAGGCGGTCGGCGCCCCGCGCGTCGGCCAGGCCGAAGGCGCCCTGCAGGGCCAGCCGCTGCGGCTCGGGGAGCGCCGCCATCCGGTCGAACACCGGACGGATCAGCAGGTGCAGCCCGGCGAACGCCAGGTCGCTCTCGGACCGCACGCCGACACTCCGCAGAATTTGCAGGTCGGCGCCGTTCGCCATCGCGTGTTCCAGCAGCGCCGTCTTGCCGATGCCCGGCTCCCCGCGCACCACCAGGACCCCGCTGCTCCCCGTGCGCACCTCGGCGATGAGCCGGTCGATGGCCGATATCTCCGCTTCTCGTCCGTGCAGCACGCAGGACACGCTACCTATACGAATACGGTCACAGCGACCGTAATTGCCGATGTATGACGGATTCCCCGGCCGGCGAATGTCCGTAACTTCGTGACCTGCAACGACACGAAGCAACGGAGGAAGACATGAGCGACATCAACGAGCTCGTCACCCGGTACATGGCCACCTGGAACGAGACCGACCCGGTCGCCCGCCGCGCCGCCATCGACGAGATCTGGGCCGAGGACGGCACCTACACCGACCCGATCGCCGTCGCCGAGGGCCGCGACGCCATCGACGCCACGATCGCCGCGGTGCAGGGCCAGTTCCCGGGCCTGGTCTTCACCCTGGCCGGCGCGGTGGACGCCCACCACGACATCGCCCGCTTCACCTGGGAGCTCGGCCCGGCCGGTGGCGAGTCCCTCGTCGTGGGCTTCGACGTCGCGGTCCTCACCGCCGACGGGCGCATCGGCAAGATCCTCGGCTTCCTCGACAAGGTGCCCGCCGGCGTCTGACCCACCGCCGTACGGCCCGCACCGGCCCGCCGGTGCGGGCCGGCTCCGGGCACCGCCCCGCGGGAACCTCATGACCTCCCACGTAATCGCCAAGACACACCACCGGCGGCCAAGCTTTGCGTGGAACGACGGACACGAGCAGGAGAAGGAACCTTGACCACCATCACGTCACCGAAGCCGGCGCGCGTGGCACCGGCGGCCCCCGCCGGATGGGGAAGCCTGCTGGTGCTCCTCACCGGCGTCTTCATCACCACCCTCGACTTCTTCATCGTCAACGTGGCCATCCCGGCGACGCAGCGGGACCTGAACGCCGGCCCGTCGGCGATCCAGTTCATCGTCGCCGGATTCGGCATCGCCCTCGCCGCCGGGCTCGTCATGGGCGGGCGCCTGGGCGACCTGTACGGACGGCGCCGGCTCTTCGCGATCGGCCTGACCGTCTTCACCCTGGCCTCGGCGGCCTGCGGTGAGGCCCCCACCGCCGGGTTCCTCGTCGGCGCGCGCATCGTCCAGGGCATCGGCGCGGCCCTGCTGATGCCGCAGGTCCTGGCGCTCATCAACACGCTCTACACCGGCGAGCACCGGGCCAAGGCGTTCAACGCCTACGGCATGGCCCTCGGCTTCGGCGGCGTGTTCGGGCAGCTCATCGGCGGCGTGCTCATCAACGCGGACATCGCGGGCCTCGGCTGGCGCAGCATCTTCCTGATCAACGTCCCGGTGGGCATCGTCACGCTGGCGCTGACCCCGCGGCTGATCCCCGAGTCCCGCTCCCCCGGCGGCGCCCGTCTCGACCTGATCGGCACCGCTCTGGTGTCCCTGGGCCTGGTGGCCGTGGTGTACCCGCTCGTCCAGGGGCAGCAGCAGGGCTGGCCGGCGTGGACCTGGCTCTGCCTGGGCGCCTCGGTCGTCCTTCTCGCCACCTTCGCCCTGTACCAGCGCCGGGCCGCCGCGCCCCTGGTCGACCCCGCCCTGTTCCGCGCACGCTCGTTCTCCGCGGGCGTGGTGGTCAGCCTGATCCACGCGATGACGATGGGTTCGTTCTTCCTGGTCCTGGCGCTCTACCTGCAGGAGGGCCGCGGCCTGGACGCCCTCGGTTCCGGTGTGATCTTCCTTCCCCTGGGCATCGGCTACTTCGTCTCCTCGGCCCTGTCCGGCAAGGTCGCGGCCCGGCTCGGACGCCAGGTCGTCGCGGTCGGCGCCCTGGTCCTCGCGGCCGGATACGCGACCCTCGCCGAGACGGCGTCGGCCCTGGGCACCGGGGGCGCGGTCGAGTGGACCATCCCGGGCCTGGTCGTCTCCGGTGCGGGGATGGGCCTCATCATGGCGCCGCTGCCCTCGTTCGTCCTGGCGGGAACCGATCCCCGCCACGCCGCCTCGGCCTCGGGAGTCCTGAGCACCGCCCAGCAGGCGGGCGGCGCGATCGGCGTGGCCCTGGTCGGGATCGTCTTCTACGGCACCCTGGGCACCCCCGCTCCGGCCCACTACCCCCACGCCTTCGCCCTCGGCCTGGCCCTGCTGATCGGCCTCGCCGTCGCCGTCGCCGCCCTGGTCCAGGCCCTCCCCCGCCCCACCCGCTGAACCACACCCCCGCGGCCGACCCCTCCCGGCCGCCCCGTCCGGGCCCCTCCAACCGAGGGGCCCGGACCCAGTCATGTCCGAGCCCCTCACAACTCCGAGAACAGCCCGCCCACGTGCGCCGCCCACTCCTCGCCGTCCGGCACGAGGGGATCAAGAACGGGCGGGGTCGTTCGTGCTGTCGGGCGCGGCCCGGGTCGCGCTCCAGGTCGTCCCGAGGACGCCGATCGCGGCCAGAGCAGAGGCCGCCTGCTCAGGATCGCTGACCGGCCAGAGCGGTTCGGCTTTCCCGCCGGGCGGGCACAGGACGTAGGTCGCCCCCTTCGGCACCTCGTCGACGGTGATCGTGCCCAGACGCTCACCGTCCGAGCCCCAGACGTCCAGTTCCGGAGGGCCATGGCTCACGGACCCCACGCCCACCTGGTGAGTGGTGCCGACCTTCAATGTGATTCGCCTGCTGATCAGAACCGACAGCCCTTTGTCCCGCAGATGAGGGACCAGCGCCACCAAGTGGCTCAGTAGCCGCTGCGAGTGCTTTTCGGGCCGGCTCGAAGACCAGGCCGGACGCGTTTTCTGGAAGGCCATGCGGCAACGGTATGAGCAGGTCGAACATGCACACCAGATCGATTTCGTGTCACTTCACAGCCATCAGAAATGGAAGTGACACGGCGGACGCCGCATCCTAGTACTCAAGTCTGATGAAATCGGCCAAATCCCTCATATCCCCGGTGAGGGTACGCCTTTTACCGATTATGTCGTTGAGAAGGTCTTTCGCGTAACGCTGGTTGACGATCCACTCCGGGGAGTCCTGCCGGATACGTTGCAGGATCTCGAACGCGGCTCCCTGCTCATGTGTACGGCAGTGGGCGCTCGCCACGTCGAGCAGGTGACGGTTCCTGTTGTTGGACGTCGGCTTCAGTCCCGACGTCGGGATGTTCCGCGAGAGCTGGAGAACCTTGTCCGGCCGGTCCTCGATCATGGCGTTCTCCGTCCGCTTCATGGCGACCGTGACCGGACCGAACGTACGCAGGAAGTCCTCGGCAGGAGCCATGTCACGGCCCATCGCGACCGCGGCCGTACGGGCGAGCCGCATGGCGTCCTCCGCCTCACCAGGTCTGTTGTCACGAACGGCGGCGGCGGACATGCGAAGCAGCAGCCAACCCCAGGCCGACAGTTCGTTCGGCGTCGCCCGAGAGATCCGAGGTTCGACGTCATCCGCCCAGCTGGTCGCCATCTGCCGGGCCTGCTCAAGATCACTTTGACGCAGCAGCAGCCAGCAACGCGTGCTCACGATCGACGCGGCATCGAGGGGGTCGTCGGCATCGTCCAGCCCACGGGACAGGGCGAGGTCGGCGTCGTCGTACTGCCGGGTCTGGGTGAGCAGCCAACCCGTCAGGTGAAGGAGACGAGAACGCAGGGGACGAGCCGATCGGTCGGCGTCGACAAGCGCGTCGGTGTCCCTGAGCAGCGCTGGAAGGACCACGCTCAACCGGGAGTAGCGGTCGTCCTTCCACAGCGGCATCGAGGCTCCGATAGCGTCCGTGATCCCCTCGACCGTCGGCGGGTCGTCCGGTCGCCCTCCGAGCCCGCGAAGCGCCCACCGGACCGGCGCCCACAGGTCATCGATATGCCCTTCGTACGTCTCCGGGCCGGTCAGCAGGCCGGTCGTCGGCACGCGGAGCGCGACGGCCAGTTTTCGAACCGTCTCCAGCCGTACGTCCGCACGATTTCCCTGTTCGAGCTTGCGAATAAGAGACACGGAAACGCCCGACACCGCAGCGAGCTCGGCCTGGCTCAGTCCACGCCGCTTGCGAACATTCGAAATCCGCTCACCTATCGTGGCCATGAATTCCATGCTAGACCCGCGAGCAGGACGCGCAGAGGAAACTCGTACCTCCGGTGGAACGCGAAGTGCGACCGATGCACCTGCGCGGCGGACGGTCGAACGCGGGGTCAGGGTCGCCTGGAAAAACTGCGCCGAAGGCACCATTTCGAGGCGGAAACGACGAGTGGGGGCCGGTTCGGCGGGAAGCGGCCCCCTGGGAGGCGGTCAGGCGGTGACCGGGGCGCGGAGTTCGGGGACGCCGGAGGTGTCGGATTCCAGGACGACGTACGGGTCGTCCATCTCGTACCAGCCGAGCCCCGGCGGGCAGCGGTCGTAGCCGAGCAGGCGCCGGACCTCCTCCGGGTAGGCCAGGACGGCCTCCTTCGGCACGGCGAGGTACTGGTTCTCCTCCTGGCGGAGGTTGCCGAGGTCGAGGGCGATGGTCATGCCGGTGCGCGGGGTGTCGGTGGTGTTCTTGCCGCCGCCGTGGTAGACGCCGCCGAGCCAGATCAGGCCGGACCCGGCCCGCATGACCGTCGGGTACGCCTCGTGGGCCTCCGGGGCGCGTTCGTCGTCCCAGTGGTGGCTGCCCGGGATGACCAGGGTGCCGCCGTTCTCGGCGGTGAAGTCGCTCATCGCCAGCATCAGCTGCACCCGGCTGGTGGGGCCGGGGTGGGTGCGCAGGTGGAGCGCGTCGTCACGGTGCAGCGGCTGCTTGCCCTGCCCCCCGTGGATCTCGATCAGCTGGGTGCCGCTGATCTGGATGGTCGGGGTCATCTCAACCCGCGACTTGCCGATCCACATGGGCACCGGCTTCTGCATGATCTTGCGCGCGGCCCCGAGGTAGAGGGGCTGCGTCACGACCGGCGTCAGATGCGCGGTGCGGGCGAAAAGGGATGAAACGCGTCTGGTGCGCTTGCCGTTGTACCAGTCGTCGCCGTACGGGCACGCGTCGAGGGCCGGCCCGAGGTCGTCCCACAGGGCCGCCAGCGTGGCATCGTCGACGAAGTCCTCGACGATGACGCCACCGTCGCGTTCCAGGATCTCGACGACCTCGTCGAGATCGGCGTCGGGTCTCACCCGGCTCAGACCTGCCATCACGGACCACCTCTTCTCAAATGACTGCCTGGTACGGCCGCGCGACGGCGCCTGCCGCGCGCGGCCTCCAAAGCCGACCGGCCCACGCCGGTCAGACCGCCGACGGGCTCTCTGCCCTGGCCACGACCATGCGGACGAACCCGGCGAGGTCCGGGTCCTCCTCGAAGATGTCGCCCACCTCGATGGAGACGCCGAGCGCGTCCTCGACCCGGGAGACGAGCCGGTTGGCGGAGATCGACTCGCCGTTCAGCGCGAAGAACGTCTCGTCCTCCTCGCCGTCCTGGACCTGCAGGACGTCCCGCCAGATCTCCTCGACCTTGGCCTCGATACCGTTGATGTCGCTCATTTCGGTGTCCTCTCGCTTGCCGCTGTCGGCTTACTGCTTCCGGTCGAAGGGCGCGTCGGGCGCGGTGACGGCACGCTCCAGGACACGCTGGAACTCCGAGGCCATGCGGTGCATCGTCGCCTCCTCGAAGAGGTTGGTGTTGAACCCGAGGGTGCCGACGATGTCGCCCGAGGAGTCGATCTCCAGGTGCCACATCGCGCCGTCCGGGATGTCGCCGCCGACGGGCTGCGACAGCAGCCGCCTGCGGATCTCCGAGTAGGTGACGTCGCCGGCCTTCTCGCCGTCGGTGGCGAGCGGCGACCGGAAGACCTGGAAGGCGCACACGGCGCGGTCGTCGGCGATCGACGGCAGCATCAGCTCCGGCGCCTCCTGCAGGACCTGCGCGAAGGGGATGTCGTGCGTGTAGGCCTCGATGCAGGTGGCGCGGGTGCGCCCGACCGCCTCGCGGAAGGTCGCGCATCCGGCGAGGTCGATCCTCAGGGGGACGAAGTTGAAGAACGACCCCACGGTGTCCTGGAACCGCGCCTGGGCGCGGCCGGAGGTGAAGGTGGGGACGACGATGTCGTCGATCCCGGTGATCTCGCGCAGCAGCGTGGCGTAGACGGTGAGCAGCACCATGAACGGCGAGGCGCGCATCTGCTTGGCGACGCCCGTCACGCCGGAGGTCAGCTCGGCCGGGATCCAGAAGCGGTGCCAGGAGGTCGTCTTCGGCAGGTCCGCCGACCTCGGATGGTCGGTCGGGGTGGCGAGGATGCGGGCGCCGGCGAGTTTCTCCCGCCAGTACGCCCGCTGCGCCGCCGCGCCGCCCTCGGCCGCGCTCTCCTGCTCCCAGCGGGCGTACTCCTGGTACTGGCGCGTCCGCGGAAGGTTTCCGGGGTGGCCCGTGCGGGCGGCGTAGAAGCCGGCGAGGTCGCGCATGATCAGGCGCATCGACCACTCGTCGGCGGCGGTGTGGTGGGCGATCAGCACGAGCACCGCGTCGCGGTCGTCGAACCGGCCGAGGACGGCGCGCAGCAGCGGCAGGTCGTGGATGCCGTAGGCGCCGGACTCGATCTCGATGAGCAGCTGTTCGGCGCGCAGCTCGCGCTCCTCGCGGTCCACGCCGGTGAAGTCGTGCACGAGCAGCACCGGAGGGGACGGCGGGAGCACCTTCTGGTACCGCGCGCCCTCCTCCCGGACGATGAGCGTGCGGAGGGCCTCGTGCCGCGCCACGACGTCGTCCAGGGCGTCCTGGAGCGTGGCCTCGTCGACCGGGCCGTCCAGCCGCCAGCCGCACACGATGTTGTACTTGGGGCCGAACGGCCCTTCCTCGTCGCCCTTGTCGAAGTTGCAGAGGAATTCCTGGTTGAAGGAGAGCGGAATGCGGTCCGCCAGGCCGTCCGGCGCGTGCGGCGCCTCAGAGATCGTCATGGTGTCCGAGTCCTCCTTCGGATTTCCGCGCGCGACTCCGGCGCCCCGGTGCGGCGGCGCCGCGGGCGATCCGTTCGACGGGCGGAACCGCCGTCGGACGGTTTTCAAAGGCTCGTGAGGAGACCGAGCGGCCGCCCGGCTCGGGAAAGGATGCGCGCGGCCATATCCACTGACTTTAACGATCCCGAGCCGGGGGCTGGTTCTTCGGAATTGCGCTCTTTTCGCGAGCGCCGTCTTTCAGCGGAGCTCGATCTCCGCGCTTCCGGCGACCTTGAGGAATTCGCCCCGCGACAGCGCGGCGGCGATCAGCTCGATGTCGTCGGACATGTAGCGGTCGCTCTCCAGCGTCGGCACCAGCGAGCGCACCAGCTCGTAGGCCGCCTTGCCGGCCCGGCTCAGCCCGTCGTAGCGCCCGGAGACGTCCACGGCCTGGGCGGCGGCGAGGAACTCCACCGCGAGGATCCTGTTGTTGTTCGCCAGGACGCGGCGGGCGTTGCGGGCGGCGATCAGGCCCATGCTGACCACGTCCTGGTTGTCGCCGTTGGACGGGACGCTCTGGGTGCTGGCCGGGCCGATGGTGCGGTTCTCGGCGACCAGGGCGGTCGCGGGGTACTGGGCGCCGGCGAAGCCGCTGTTCAGGCCGGGGTCGCCCTTGACGAGGAACTCGGGCAGGCCGTCGCTGAGGTGCCGGTTCAGCAGGCGGTTGGTGCGGCGCTCGGAGAACACGCCGAGCTGGGTGAGCGCGATGGTGACGTAGTCCATGGCGAACGCGATCGGCTGGCCGTGGAAGTTCGCGCCGTGGAAGATCTCCTTGCCCTCGAAGAACAGAGGGTTGTCGTTGGAGGAGTTGAGCTCGATGCGCAGCTTCTCGGCCGCGTGGTACAGCGTGTCGCGGACGGCTCCGACGACCTGCGGGATCGCGCGCAGCGTGTAGGCCTTCTGGATGTAGACCTCGGTGCGGGAGACGCCGTCGCCCGACTGCTGCTCCTTGGCCTGGCGGCGCAGCTCGGCGTGCTCCAGGGTGAGGCCGCTGCCCTTGATCAGCGACCGGATGTTGGCGGCGGTGTCGATCTGCCCCCGGTGCGGGCGCGCCACGTCGTGGCCGTCCGCCAGGAAGGGGCTGGTCGAGCCGCGCAGGGTCTCCACGACCAGCGCGGTGACGATCTCGGCCTGCCGCACCTGGTCGAGGGCCCGGCCGACGACGAGGGAGCCGAGGCCCGTCATCCCGGAGGTGCCGTTGATCATGGACAGGCCCTCTTTGAAGCGCAGCTGGAGCGGCTCGATGCCGTGCTCGCGCAGCACCGTGCCGGTCTCCACCCGCTTGCCCTCGCGCAGCACGTACCCCTCGCCGATGATCGTGCTGGCGATGTGGGCGAGCGTCGCGAGGTCGCCGCTGGCGCCGAGCGAGCCCACCTCGGGGATGGCCGGGGTGATGCCCAGGTTGAGGTACAGGGCCAGGCGCTCCAGCAGCTCCGGCCGGACCGCCGAGTAGCCCCTGGCCAGGGCGTTCAGCCGGGCCGCGACGATCGCCCGCGCCTCGTCCTCGGCGAACAGCTGTCCCACGCCGGCGCTGTGGCTGCGCACCAGGTTGGTCTGGAGCTCCACCTCCTTGGAGGTGTCGACCAGCATGTAGATCATCTCGCCGTAGCCGGTGGTCACGCCGTAGACGGGGATGCCCTGCCGCACGGTGTCCTCGAACATGCGCCGGCTGGTGGCGGCCCTGGCCAGAGCCGCCGGGGCGACGCTGACCGTGGCCCAGTCCTCGGCGACCCGCCGGACATCTGCGATCTCCAGGTTCTCACCGTCGAAATCAACTGACAGCTCGGTTTCGACCAGAGTCACGTTCTCTCACCCCATCATGGTTTGGGTAACAACTGCTTTCGGTACGGCTTGGGGCAGCGCGCGCCGGTCGACCTTGCCGCCGACGTTGCGCGGAAGCCTGTCGAGGGCCGTGAAGGACACCGGCGGCATCGCCGCCCCGAACCTCCGCCGCAGCACGGCCCGCCAGACGTCCGGCCTGCTCTCGGGCGCGGGGCGGGGCACGACGTACGCCACCAGGCGGGCCACCAGGCCGTCGGCGCCGCGCACCGCGGTCACGGCGCACTCGGCGACCGACTCGTGCGCGGCCAGCGCCGCCTCGATCTCGGTCAGCTCCATGCGGACGCCGTTGAACTTGACCTGGAAGTCCTCGCGCCCGCCGAACTCCAGCACGCCGTCGGGCCGCACGAGGCCGAGATCGCCGGTCCGGTACGTCGGGCCGTCCGGGCCGCCCGGCCCGTCCAGCGGGACGAAGGGGGCCGTCTCGGCGCCGGCGGCCCCGACGTAGCCGGGCGTGACGTGCGGGCCGCGGACCACGATCTGGCCGGTGACCCCGGCGGGGCGGGGACGGTCCAGCTCGTCCACCACCAGGACCTCCCGGCCGGGGATGGGACGGCCGATCGGCGTCATCCCCTCCACCGGTCCGGTGACCTCGTGCCAGGTGGCCAGGATCGACTCGGTCGGCCCGTACAGGTTCACCAGCCTGGTGGACGGCAGGGCCGCCCGCAGGCCGTTCGCCAGTTCCCCGGGCAGCGGCTCGCCGGCGAGCAGGAGGTGGTCCAGCCAGGACGGCGCTCCCCCGGCGGCGATCGCCTCCAGCAGCCGGCGCGCGAAGCTCGGGACCGTCTGGAAGAGGTTAATCCGCTCGGCGTCCAGCCAGGCGGCCAGCCTTTCCGGGTTGGCCCGCGCCCTTTCCGGCACCGGGCACAGCGTCGCCCCCGCCGTCAGCGCGGCGAATATCTCGACCAGGCTCGCGTCGTAGCCGGGCGCCGCCCACTGCGCCACCCGCGCGCCGGGACCGATGCCGAACTCCCCGGCGAACCAGGTGACGAACTCCGCCAGCGTGGCGTGGCTCTGCGCGATGCCCTTCGGCCTGCCGGTCGACCCGGAGGTGTAGGCCACGTAGGCCCGCCCGCCGGGCTCGGCCGGAACCGGGTGCGCCCGTTCCCCGGCGGGGTCCAGGGCGGCGAGGTCGACGACGGCGCCGCCCAGTTCGGCGGCGAACCACCGGGCCAGCTCGTCGCGGGCGCCGTCGCCGTCCACCACCAGGCAGGACGGCCGGACGTCGGCGAGCACGACCCTGCCCCGCTCCCCGGCGTCGCCGGTTCCGACGCAGACCAGGTGGGCTCCCGCGTCGAGGACGCCGAGCAGCGCGGCGACCTGCCGCGGCCCGCGCGGCGTCCGCACCGCCACCGGCGTGCCCTCGACGCCGCCGAGGGCCCGCAGGGCGGCCGTGACCGGCGCCGCCCGCTCCTCCAGTTCCCGGTAGGAGAGGATCTCCCCCTCCCAGACCACCGCCACCGCGTCCGGCAGGCGCCGGGCGCGCTCGTGGACCAGTTCGTGCACCGCCCGGCCGGCCGCGGGGAGGGCCCCGGGCGCGCGGACGGAAGACGCCTCAGTCACTCGTCATCCCTTCGAGTCCTGGCGGAGCGGACCGTCGGTCGTCCTCGCGGGACGGCCGTCAGGAGACGGAGACCCTGCTCTGGCCGGCGGTCTCGGCCGTCCGGCCCCTCGGACGGTCCGGGGACGGCTTGGTCAGGCCCGCGGCGGCCAGCAGCACGCGCAGGACGAACTTCGGCTTCATGAGGGTGCTGGGGTGCTCGACCTGCCCGGCGACGCGCATGTACCCGGCGGTGACGCGGCTGTCGCGGGCGGCGGCGGTCTGCACGAGCGCCATGAACGCCTGCTCGAACTTCAGCGACAGCGGGCGCTTGCCCTCGACGCCGGGGAAGCCGAGGTCGACGTTGTGGGTCATCTGCCACGGCGGGTCGATGACGTTGCGGGCCAGGTCGCGGAAGTAGTCCAGCGGCTGCGGGGCCGCGCCGCTGTGCAGGTGCTCGCGGATGGTCAGCGCCGACAGCGCGGCGACGGTCATGCCGCCCGCGTAGACGGGGTTGAACGTGGTCACCGCGTCGCCGACGACGAGCAGGCCGTCGGGGAAGCGGTCCATGTCCTCGTAGCGGCGGCGCAGCGTGGTGGGGAAGCTGAACCGCACCGGGTCCTCGAGCGGCTCGGCCTGGGTGACCGCCTCGTAGATCTCGGGGATGCCGAGCGAGCGGATGAACTCGAACAGCCCGGCCTGGTCGGTCGGCGGGTGGTCGCCGAGGATGCCGTAGGTCGTCATCTCGGCCCGGTCGCCGTCGGTCTTGGCGAACAGGATGCCGCGCGGCAGCTTGGGCCAGGCGACACCGTTGATCGACAGGTCGCCGCGGTAGGGGTCGTTGCGCAGCCGGTAGTGCTGGGTGACGTAGCCGAGGCCGATCTTCTTGCGGTCCTCCTTGACCCTCTGGTAGCCGAGGTCCTCCAGCCAGATGGGGGTCCGGGAGCCGCGCCCGGTGGCGTCGACGACGAGGTCGGCCTCGATGACCTCCACGCCGTTGTCGGCGTCGAGGTTCTGCACCCGGACACCGGTGATCTTCCGGCGGTCGGGGGTGGCCTCCAGGCCGAGGATGTCGTGCCGCTCGGCGAACCGCACGTTGCCCAGGGCCTCGGTGCGGCGGCGCACGTGGTACTCCAGCATCGGGCGGCTGGCGCCGACGCACAGCATGTCGGCGTTGCGCTGCTTGAGCCGCTTGCCCCGGACGTACCAGCGGACGGTGCCGGCGAGGTCGCCCTTGGGCACGCCGTCGGCGAACAGCTCCTCGGTGATGCCCGGGTACATGCTCTCGATGGCCCGCTGGCCCCGGGTGAGCAGGCCGCTGATGTGCCGTCCCTGCGGGCAGCCGCGCCGGGGCTCTCTCACGCCGACCAGCAGGTCGCGGTCGACTATGACGACTTCGTCGTAGACGTCGGCGCACACCCTGGCCGCGAAAAGCCCGCCAAGGCTTCCGCCGAGCACCACAGCGCGCGTGTTGCCGTCGTTGCCCATCTGGTCATCTCCTCGAATTTCCGTATATTGATCCGGCATCGTCTGTACGGCTGTCGGTCAACTGGCAATGGATGGGCTTTTCCCGCCCGATGGCCGCCCCCGTCTTTTCGCATGGGCCTTTGAAACCGAGGTCTCCCCCCGGGCGCCGGGGAGTTCCCATGCGTGCGGTCCGTCCGCCGATCGGCACCGCTTCATCGTCACGCCCGATCTGACGGGAACGCATCTCTCGGAATGCTGTGCTGAAGGGCCTTCGCGGCCCGGTTCTTCTGCCGGTCGGCACCCTTAATAGAATGCGGTTATCCGGTGAAGAGAGCCCGCCGCCTAATGGAACCGCGCGCGGGAAACGACACCGCAATTACAAAGATGTGAGCCGTGCGCGCGGATGTGAACCTGACCGCATGGCCGAGTTCAACGGTAAGACCGTATTGATCACCGGTGGCGGCAGCGGGATGGGCCTGGCCACCGCGAAGCGACTCCTCGGCGCCGGCGCCCGCGTGGTGCTCGCCGGCCGTGACGAGGAGCGCCTGGAGAAGGCGGTGAAGGAGCTCGACGCCGGCGAGGACGTCCTCGCGGTGCCCACCGACGTGGCCCGCACCGCCGACCTCGACCGGCTCGTCGAGCGCGTGCGCGAGCGGTACGGCAGCCTCAGCGGCGTGTTCGCCAACGCCGGGATCGCCGCCTTCTCCCGCAGCGCCGACGTCACCGAGGCCGACTTCGACCACGTCGTCGGCATCAACTTCAAGGGCGTCTACTTCACCATCACCAAATCGCTGCCCATCCTGGAGGACGGCGGCTCGGTGGTGCTCAACGGGTCCTGGCTGACCCACAAGGGCCTCGCCTTCACCTCGGTGTACGCCGCGACCAAGGCCGCCGTCATCAGCCTGGCCCGCACGCTCGCCTCCGACCTCGGCACGCGGGGCATCCGGGTCAACGCCATCAGCCCCGGCTACATCGTGACCGACATGTTCGAGGCGGTCGCGGGCTCGGAGGAGGCCAAGGAGGAGCACCGTGGCCATGTGGCCCTCGGCCGGCTCGGCAGTGCCGCCGACATCGCCGACACCGCGTTCTTCCTGCTGTCGTCCCGTTCGTCCTACATCACCGGTCAGGAGATCGTCGTGGACGGCGGCCTGACCACGTCCGTCCCCCTCTGACCCCCGCGCCCGCCCGCCGCCGTCCCCCACACGAGGAGCTGCAGTGATCGACTTCCGGCTGGACGACGAGTACGAAGCCCTGCGCAAGACCGTCGAGGACTTCGCGCACTCCGAGGTCGCGCCGGTCATCGCCGGTTTCTACGAGCGCGAGGAGTTCCCGTACGAACTGGTCGCCAAGATGGGCCGGATGGGCCTGTTCGGCCTGCCCTTCCCCGAGGAGTACGGCGGCGGTGGCGGCGACTACCTGGCGCTGTGCCTGACGCTGGAGGAGCTGGCGCGGGTCGACTCCTCGGTGGCGATCGCGGTGTCGGCCGGGGTGTCCCTCGGCGCGATGCCCATCCACCGCTTCGGCACGCCGGAGCAGAAGGAGCGGTGGCTGCCCTCCCTGTGCTCCGGCGAGGCACTGGCGGCGTTCGGGCTGACCGAGCCGGGCGGCGGCACCGACGCGGGCGCGACGCGCACCCGGGCCGTCATGGACGGCGGTCACTGGGTGATCGACGGCAGCAAGTCGTTCATCACGAACTCGGGCACCGCCATCACGCGCCTGGTCACCGTCACGGCGGTGACCGGGGAGCGCCAGGGCGGCCGCAAGGAGATCTCGGCGATCATCGTGCCGTCGGGGACGCCGGGCTTCTCGGTGGCGCCGAAGTACTCCAAGGTCGGCTGGTGCGCCTCCGACACCCACGAGCTGTCCTTCACCGACTGCCGGGTGCCCGAGGAGAACCTTCTCGGCGAACTCGGCCGAGGGTACGCGCAGTTCCTGTCGATCCTGGACGAGAGCCGGCTGGCCCTGGCGGCGGTCGGCGTCGGGCTCGCCCAGGGCTGCGTGGACGAGTGCCTGAGGTACGTGCGCGAGCGGGAGGCCTTCGGACGCAGGATCGGCGAGTACCAGGCGATCCAGTTCAAGATCGCCGACATGGAGGCCCGCACGCACACCGCGCGGCTCGCCTACTACCAGGCCGCCTCCAAGCTGCTGCGCGGCGAGCCGTTCAAGAAGGACGCCGCCATCGCCAAACTCGTCTCCTCGAACGCGGCCATGGACAACGCGCGGGAGGCCACCCAGATCTTCGGCGGGTACGGCTTCATGAACGAGTTCGCCGTCGGCCGCTTCTACCGCGACGCGAAGATCCTGGAGATCGGCGAGGGGACGAGCGAGGTGCAGCGGATGCTCATCGCCCGGCACCTCGGCCTGTCCTTCTGACACCTCCGCCCCTCTGCGACCGCCCGGTAGCTGATCGTCGCCCGCCTCGGCGTACCCGTCCGGCACACCGGGCGGGGCGGCGGTCAGAGGTCGAGGGCGGCCAAGGGGGCGTCGTCCCACAGGGCCCGTTCGGCGCCGCGGGGGTCGTCGGCGGTCTTCGGCGGGATGTCCCAGATCATCGTGGTGCGGCGCGGCGTCCGGTACGGCGGCCAGTCCGGCCGGGCGACCGTACGGCGGGCGGCGGGGTCTCCGGTGCGGGCGAACGACGTCCAGGCGTCGACCATCTGGTCCGACAGCCTGGTCAGCCGCGCCCGGTCGGCGCGCAGCGCCTCGTCGCCGCCCTGGATCCCGGTGAAGCGCAGGGTGCCGAACATGAACGGCAGCTCGATCGTGTGCACGGCCCCCACACCCTTCGGCGGCTGCCAGTCGAACTGGTAGACGTAGGTGTCCCGCCAGCGGCTCTGCGCGGCGGCGAGCCGGGTGGCCGGCACGCGCAGCGTCTGGTCCGTCATCATGGCCAGGGCGGCGTCCAGCGGCGAGCGGTCCTTGCGGTAGACGGCGGTGATCCGGTCGCGGCGGGAGGCGAGCTCCTTCGGCAGGGAGAGCTCCCCGGCGACCTTTCGCAGCCCGTCCTCGGCGAACTGCCCGAAGAAGTTGACCTCGTCCCGGTCGGTGCCGATCAGGAGGTCCACCTTGCGGGCGTTCCCGGCCGCGACCCGCTTGACCACGGAATCCTTCACCAGCGTGCCGTCGATGTACGGGCCGAAGTACAGCGCGCCGCCGGCCACGCCGGGCAGCGCGGCGACCGCCTTCTCCTGGAGCGCGAGCACCTGCCGCGTGGACATGGCCCTGAGGTCGGCGAGATCGCGCACGGGGAAGGCGGCGGCCAGCTTGCGCTCGAACGCCGCGGAGTGGACGACCGCGCCGTTGCCGCTCTGGATGACGGCCCGGCGGAACAGCCGTTCGGGGTGGTCGGTGGCGAGCATGGCGCTGATCGAGAAGGCGCCCTCGGACTCGCCCACCGCGGTCACGTTGGACGGGTCGCCGCCGAAGTCGGCCACGTGCCGCCGCACCCAGTCCAGCGCCGCCATCTGGTCGCGCAGGCCGTTGTTCCCGGAACCCCGGTAGGACGGGTCGAGGCCGCCCAGTTCCGACCAGCCGAACACGCCGAGCCGGTAGTTGAGGGAGACCACGACGGCGTCTCCCCTGGTGGCGAGCTTGGAGCCGTCGTAGCGCGCCTCGTTGGCGGTGCCGAACCGGGCCGCGCCGCCGTGGATGAACACGATCACCGGCCGCTTGGCGCGGTCCGGGCGGGGCGTCCACACGTTCAGGTAGAGGCAGTCCTCGTCGGTGTACATCTTGCGGCCGTCCGGATAGTCCTCCGACAGCCGGTCCCGATCCTGCGGGCAGACCCGCGTGCCGTCGACGGCCTTCAGCGTGCCCTTCCATGGTCGTACCGGCTGCGGCGGCCGGAAGCGGCGCTCCCCGACGGGCGGCGCGGCGTACGGGATCCCTTTGAAGACGCACACCCCATCGCCGGCGACCCCCGAGACGGCGCCGAGGGCGGTGCGGGTGGCGCAGCCGCGCTGCGCGCTCGCGTCACCCGACGGCTGGGCGGAGGCCGGGGTACCGGTCGCCGCGGCCAGGGCGAGTACGGCCCCGGCGATCGTGACAGTACGGAACATCGGAATTCTCCTTCACGAGAGACTGCGGAGAGTCTCACCGCGAAGGGCACTCCCGGGGATCGCCCCAGAGAACCGAACCTCGATCACTCCCGAGAGCGAGGCCCCACCCCACAACCAGCCCACCCGCGAAGGCCGCCCGGCCACCCGCCGTACAACGGCGCCGACTTCGCCGCACAGCATCCCGCCGACCCGGCGCCGAAGAGAAACACCCCACCAAACCAGAAGCCAGGGCACCGGACCGAACCACCCCCACTCGCCCGAACAACCCACCGCACCACCCTCACCCGCGAAGGCCGCCCGGCCACCCGCCGTACAACGGCGCCGACTTCGCCGCACAGCATCCCGCCGACCCGGCGCCGAAGAGAAACACCCCACCAAACCAGAAGCCAGGGCACCGAACCGAACCACCCCCACCCGCCGGAACAGGGCGGCCGGGCCGCCCCTTCCCGCTCGACGTACGGTTTCCCGGTTGGCGCCGCGTCGGAGGGACGTGGTACGGCGGATCCGGCGCCTTCGTACGGTGGGCAACCCGGGGGGCCGCGTGGGCGGCGTGTCAGTCGGAGCCGGGGACGGTCAGGCCGGATTCGTAGGCGAAGACGACCGCCTGGGCCCGGTCGCGGAGGTCCAGTTTGGTGAGGAGGTTGCTGACGTGGGTCTTCACCGTGTGCTCGGTGACGACGAGTTCGGCGGCGATCTCGGCGTTGGACAGGCCCCGGGCGACCAGGCGCAGCGTGTCGAGCTCGCGGCCGGTCAGCTCGGCGAGGCGCTTCCTCAGCGCGGGGCGGGCGGTGCCGCGCCGGACGACGTCCTCGATGAGCCGGCGGGTGACGGCCGGGGCCAGCAGGGACTCTCCGGCGGCGACGAGGCGGACCGCGCGCGCCAGCTCGTCGCGGCGCACGTCCTTGAGCAGGAAGCCGCTCGCCCCGGCGCGGAGCGCGTCGTACACGTACTCGTCGACGTCGTACATGGTGAGGACGAGGACCTTGGCGGAGGTGCGGCGGCAGATCTCCGCCGTGGCGGCGACGCCGTCCAGGCGGGGCATGCGGATGTCCATCAGCACCACGTCGGGCCGGAGTTCGAGGGTCCGCTCGACGGCCTCGGCCCCGTCGGCGGCCTCTCCCACGACCTCGATGTCGTCGTGCGCGTCGAGGATCATGGCGAAGCCGCCGCGGAAGAGGTCCTGGTCGTCGGCGACGAGCACACGCATCAGCGGCCGTCCAAGGGGAGAGTGGCGGTGACGGGGCCGCGCATCAGCGGCCGTCCAAGGGAAGAGTGGCGGTGACGGTGAAACCGCGGGGGTCCACGGTGAGGGTGCCGCCGCAGGACGCCACGCGCTCGCGCATACCCACGATGCCGTTCCCTTCGCGCAGGTCGGCGGTACCGCCGCCGTCGTCGGCCACCTCGACGGACAGGGCGCGCGGCGACCAGGCCAGACTCACCCGCACCGTGCGGGCGGCGGCGTGCCGCAGGACGTTGGTCAGGCACTCCTGGACGATCCGGTAGGCCGCGATGTCCACGGCGGCGGAAACGGCCGGCCGGGGCCCGCGCTCCTCCACCGTGACGTCGAGGCCCACCCGACGCGACCGCTCGACGAGGGCGGGCAGGGCGCCCAGGCCCGGCTGCGGCTCGCGTGGCGACGTGCCGCGCAGCGCGCCGAGGATCGCGCGCAACTGCCCGATGGCCTCGCGCCCGGTGTCCGCGATGGCCTCGAACGCGGCCTCGGCCTTCGCCTGGTCCTTGCGCAGGGCGAGCGGCCCGGCCTCGGCCTGCACGACCATGAGGCCGACGGAGTGGGTGACGATGTCGTGCATGTCGCGGGCGATGCGGGTGCGCTCCTCCGCGGCCGCCGCGGCGCGTTCCTCCTCCAGCCGCATGGCGCGTTCCTCCAGCACCTCGCGCTGGGCCCGGCGCGCCCGGGCGCTCATCCCGAGGGCGTACGCGGCGACGAACGCGGTGACGACGTACCGGGAGGTGTCGAAGTCCTCGTGCGGCAGGACGACGGAGAGGATCACACCGCCGGCCAGCCCGGCGCCGCCCACGATCTGCCACTTCGACGGGGTCGCCGCGCCGAAGGTGTAGGCGCAGACCAGCGGGCCGAAGGGCATGAAGAAGAACGGCGGGTCCGGGAGCGTGTGCTGCTGCAGCACCAGGACCGTCATGGCGGCCCCCGACGCCGCGCCCGAGGTGACGAGCAGCCGGCGCCGCCACAGGACCGGCGCCGCGGAGAGGAAGGCCAGCGCCAGCACCCACCAGGGCTGCCTGAGGGGCACGAGCAGCGGCACGATCGAGGCGGCCGTGACGACCGCGGCCGTCACGACGTCGCGCCGCGGCACCCGCAGCAAGTCCACCCTGGTTCTCCCTCTCCGCCCGCAATCCCGCCCAGGTTACGGGCCGGCGCCCGCCCTCGCCTCACCCGGCGGGGCGAACACCGCCTCCCTCCCCAGGGTGAGGCGGCGCGGAGGGGGTGTTCAGAGCAGGCCGGTGGTGTTGCGCATGGTGTCGGTGCGGAACAGGCCGCCCGGGTCGACGCGCTCGCGGACGCGGTCCACCGCGGCGATGCCGTCGGGCGACAGGTGGCCCTGCGGCTGCTCGAAGCTCTCCACGAAGGTGGGGGCGGTACGGCCGGTGTCCCACGGGGAGAGCGTGAACCGTACGCGGGCGCAGTGCTCGCGGATCGCCCCCGCCGTGAGCGTCCCGCCCGGCACCCCTGCTCCGGAGTAGGCGTACCTGGCGTCGAGATGGGAGAGGGCGCCGCCGGAAGGGTCCGGCACGGCGTACGCGCCGCCGAGCTGGCGCAGCCCCGCGGTGATCAGCGGGGAGCCGGAGCCGGGGCCGATCACCCGCAGCAGCTCGTCGACGCCCTCGTCGCCGATCTCACGGAGCAGCATGTGGTCGCCGACGATCGGCACCGGGTCGGAGGGGTCCATGTGGGCCGAGAGCACGTCGGCCGGCTCGGTCAGCTCCCAGCTGTACATGACCGGGTCCGCCACCTTCCGCAGCGGCGCCAGCAGCTCCTCGCTCCGGCGCTCGGCGGCGGGGATGTCGTCCTCCGACTCGATCAGCACCACGCCGTCCACGCACAGGGTCGGGCCGGCGGACAGCACGGTCGGGACCTCGGGCAGGGGAGGCAGGTTCATGATCCGGGCGGACGTGGAGACCTCCCACGGCGCCTCCACCGTCCAGCGCCGCCACTCCCGCAGCAGCCTGGAGGCGTGGGCGGCCGGCCAGAAGGCCGCCCCGGTGATCACCTTGGCGACGGGGAACAGCGCGACCTCGACGGCCGTCACGACGCCGAAGCCCCCGCCGCCGCCGCGCAGGGCCCAGAACAGCTCCGGGTCCGTCGCGGCGTCCACCCTGCGCAGCTCCCCGTCGGCGGTGACCAGTTCGACCGCGCGGACGCTGTTGGCCGCGAGCCCGACCTTGCGGCTGTAGAAGCTCATGCCGCCGCGCAGCAGGTAGCCGACCACGCCGACGTCGGGCGAGGAGCCGTGCGGGGGCGTCAGCCCGTACGGGGCCGCCGCCGCGACCACCGCGCCCCAGCGCGTCCCGGCGGGGATGCGGGCCAGGCGCCTGCCGGGGTCGATCTCGACCGCGCCCTTCATCCGGGTGCGGATCAGCAGGGCGTCCCGCATGGAGCGCGCGGTGGCCGAGGCGTGCCCGGTGGTGTGCACCCGGACCCCCAGCCTGCGGGAGGCGGCGAAGCGCAGCGCCGCCCGGACCTCCGCCACCGTCGTCACCGTCACCGCGGCGCAGGGGCGCGCGGGCGACACGAGGTTGAACACCTCGGTGGCGTCCTGGTAGGCGGGCTCGCCCGGCCAGGCGACGGCCACCTCCGACAGGTTGATCGTGGTCATGGGCGGCTCGCCTCCAAGGGGGGTCGGCGGTGATGCTCGGTACGGTGTCGGGTGCCCGCCGCCGCGGGTCAGCGGTCGCGGACGGCGGTGATGAAGGCGAAGGTGCCGGGGCCGGAGGCGTCGACGATGGACATGCCGGCGTCGGCCAGCCACCTTTCGATCTCGTCCATCGTGAACAGCAGCATCCCCTCGGGGCGGCTGGGGAAGAAGTGCGACTCCTGGAAGTACTTCGCGATCGGGTCGTCGTCGAACAGGAACGTCATCAGGGTGAAGGTGCCGCCCGGCCGCAGGACCCGGCCGACCTCGGCGATCGCCCTGGCGGCGTCGTCGGGGAAGGCCTGCAGGGCGTTCCAGCAGTTCACCGCGCCCAGCGTCGCGTCGCCGAAGGGGATGTCGAGGGCGCTGGCCCGCACGGCCGGCACCCGCGGCAGCTTGCCGCGCAGCACGGTCAGCATGGGCAGGCCCATGTCGAGGGCGATCAGTCGGTCCTGGCCGACCGTCCCGGCGACGACGGTCGTCCACCGGCCGGCGCCGGCGGCGAGGTCGAGCACGGGGCCGTCCACGGGCTTGATCTGCCGGGCGATGTACCCGTCCTCGTCGGCGGGGGTCACCGCGCCGCCCCAGTTGGCGCCCGCGATGCGCAGGAAGGCGGGGCGCAGCACCGACTCGTAGTACAGCCCCATGCTGGGCATCTCGGCGAGCTTGGCCAGCAGGTTCGCGGTGGCCTCGTGCGGGACGTCGGCCGCCGACTCGCTGACGCCCTCGGACAGGTCGAGGATGCCGCGCGCGACCGGGTAGCGGGTCGCGCAGGCGGGGCAGCGGACGGCCTGCTGGTGGAACTCCAGTTCCCCCGAGCAGGCGGGGCAGCGCAGCACGTCGGCGTACCGGGTGAACAGCTCGGTGCCGTCCTCGGCGGGCGCCTCGGCGGGCGCGGGCGGCGCGGCGGGCGGAGCGGTGTCGGCGACCTCGACGGGGGTGCCGTACCGGACGGCCCAGTAGGCCTTGGCGCCCGAGTAGCCGAGCATGGTCCGCGTGTCGTTCTCCCAGTTCTTGGTGATCTGGGCGTCGGTGAGGGTGCTGATCCACTCCCGGTCGAACTCGAGCTCCTCCTCGGTCAGCTTCCACACCGACGGCGAGGGCCAGACGCGGCCGAGGTCGGGGGCGCCGAGGTCGAGCTCCTTCAGGCCGCGGTCGAGCCTGGTCAGGTCGCCCGGGTCGAGTTCCAGGCGCTCGACGGCGGCGAGGACGCGGTCGCGGTCGCCCGGAAAGTGCGACAGCAGGTACAGCAGGGCGAGGGTCAGCGGCCGCCCCTTCTCTGCGCGGGCCACCAGGTCGAGGTAGCGGCCGAGCCCGGCCCGGACCGCCGCGGTCACCTCGCCGGCGGCGGGGTACTCGGCGTCGGCGAGCAGGCCGAGCAGCACGATGAGGTACCCCTTGCGGTCGTCGTCCACCCGGTCCAGCGCGGCCACGATCTCGGGGGTGGCCGCGAGCGCCGCGCCGGTGAGGCGGCCCTCGTCCCACACCGCGCCGGCGAGCCGCAGGAATTCGGTGTCGACGCGGCCGGGCGCCGCGTCCACGAAATCATTCAGCAATTCGGCGACGGTCGGCTGCGTGGTGGAGACACTCATGTGCGCGTCCTTTCGCGAAAGGTGAACGGGTTGGGCCGTGCGGCCCGACCGGCTGTATTTCGTCGGCCACGCCCTCGGGTGCACCGGCGGAACGGCCGCCTCCGCGGTCCCGCGGGGTCCGCTCCCGTCCGGCGGCAATCCGCTCGTGAAATCGTCGCACCGGCCCGTCGCCGTAGTCTTCTCCGAGCGTGCTTACCGCCTTTCACCAGGTAAGAGTGCGGCGGGGAAAGCAATGGGAAAGATGCGCTTTCGGTCGTCCGGACCCGAGTATGGTGGCGACGCATCGCCTCCGGGTCGTCATGCCTTTTCTCGTTCGTGCGGCCACTCGATGGGAGTGACGGTTTCATGACGCAGGAATTGATCGACCCAGCCGACATCGGCACGCATTACGACGAACGTTCCCCGATCGGGGACGAGATCCGCGGCGGCCAGATGCACATGTGGTACTGGTACGACGAGCAGGACGAGACACCGCTCAAGGACGCCGTCCAGCGCGTCAGCCGCAAGGTGGCCGAGACGCTGGGCCTGCGCCCGGGCGAGCGCGTCCTCGACGCCGGGTGCGGCCCCGGCGAGACCGCCGTGTACCTCGCCAAGGCCTTCGGCGTGCACGTGACGGGTGTGACGGTGAGCGCCTTCGAGATCGACAAGGCGAAGGAGCGCTCCGCGTCCGCCGGCGTCCAGAACCGGACGGTCTTCCAGTACGGCGACTTCATGGACCTGGAGTTCCCCGACGGGTCCTTCGACGCCGTCCTCGCGCTGGAGTCGCTGCAGAACGCCCCCGACCTCGACCAGGTGCTCGGCGAGCTCTTCCGCGTCCTGCGGCCGGGCGGCCGGCTGTCGTTCTCCGACTTCAGCCTGGAGTCGGCGGCCGACCAGGCGCGGGTGGACAAGTTCATGGACACCCTCAGGCTCCGCGAGCTGCCCACGCTCGCCGAATGGCTCGACCGGGTGCGCGCCGCCGGCTTCGAGGTCGAGGAGTACACGCAGTGCGGGCCGAGGGTGTTCGGCAAGAAGACCAAGTACCTCAAGGCGGCCATGCGGGAGCGGGAGGCGATCGTCGCCAAGTTCGGCGAGGAGGCCCTCGGGGAGTTCTCCCGCAGGCACCTGGGCTTCTTCGCCCCCCGCAAGGACCAGATCGGGTACGTCGTCGTGTCGGCCCGCAAGCCGAACCGCTGACCGGGCCCGCCGCCCGCGCCCCTGGCCGGATCCGGGGCGCGGGCTTCGGCGTTCCCGGGCGCGGGCTTCAGGGTTCCCGGGCGCGGGCTTCAGGGTTCCCGGGCGCGGGCTTCGGCGTTCCCGGGCGCACCCGCCGTTCGCACGGCACACCCACCGGGCTCGTTGGCGAGGGTCGCCGCCGGGCATGGCTCTGCCGGCCGTGTCCGTCGACGCTGTCGGACACGACCGGCAGGGATCAGGGGCCCGGCCGCCGGGCTGTCAGGCGTGCGCGGGGTCGGCGACGCCGAAGCGCGCCTTGGCCAGCTCGCGCTTGGCGATGGTGGAGAGGAAGACGGCGAAACCGGCGTGGCTGTGGAACATCGACATGTCCCGCCACACCCGCTCGATGCGCTGCCCCTGCCGCACCGCGCTCGACCCGGCCGTCGGGAACAGGTAGTTCTCGACCGCGTGCCAGCACAGGTCCACCACCTGGTGGCAGATGCCGGCCAGCCGCATCTCCTGCTCCTTGGTGACCGCAGCCGGGCCCCGCTCGCACAGCTCGCGCCACTGCTGGACGGCGTTCAGGACGGCCGCCTCACCCGTGGCGATCATCGCGGCGGCCTCGCCGTACCAGTACTGGTAGTCGGGGTCCTGGCTGCGGGGCAGGTTCGGCGGGAACGCGGCGGTCCGCGACCGCATCAGGTCCTCGTAGGCGTCGAGTGCCCCGAGGGCCATGCCGACGGCGAGGGCGGCGTCCTCGATGACCATGAAGCTCAGCTGCCCGCCCCCGTACTCGGGGTTGCCGTGCAGGTCGCGCCCGGGGGTGCCCTCGGTCACGGTGACCTGGCTGACGTGGGTGGGGAGCGTGAAGTGCGCGGGAACCAGGCCGCCGTCCATCGCGATGCTGTGCGACCCGCTGCCCTTCAGCCCGAGCTGCCCGCCCCAGTCGGACAGGCGCTCCCACTGGCCGCGCGGCGCGACGAACATCATCATCGACGGCGGCCGCCCCTCCCCCTGCGGGACGAGGGTGTGGCCGATGAAGTGGGTGGCGTACGGCGAGCCCGAGCAGTAGTTCCAGGTGCCGGTCAGCAGCCAGTCGCCGTCGGGGGTGCGCTCGGAGGTGCCGGCGGGCGCCACCGTGGCCGGGCAGATGAACTCGCCGGAGGCGAACAGCTCGGCCTGCGCCCGCTCCTCGAACAGCGACGCCACGACCAGGGCGTGCGCGTGCCCCAGGCAGTACATCCAGCCGGTGGACGGGCAGCCGCGCGTGAGCGCCATCGTCACCCGCATGAAGGTATCGATCCCGAACTCGTAGCCGCCGTAGCGCCGCGGGACCAGGATCCGGTAGAAGCCCGCCCTCTGGAACTCCTCGTGGGTGTCGGGGGCGTAGAAGGTGCGCTCCTCGGTCTCGGCCTGGCGGGCGACGAGCGTCGTGGCGATCGCCTCGGCCCGCGCGACCATCTCGGCGGGCGTGAGGCCCGGCTCGGGCGGGAGGACGACTCCGTACTCGGGAACATTCGTGGCTACTGCCATTGCTGAGCAGGCCCTTCGTCTCGAATGGTGGGCGGGGAGTGGTGCGTTACCTCCGCGGTGGGCGGGCGACGACGGTACAGCCAGCGTCGCCCCCGCCCCGTGAGCCGGGCATCTCCTGAATTGCGCTCTGCCCGCGATACCGAGGGGGTTCGCGCGCAACACCGCAATCTGGGAAATGCATCGCCACGCGCCCGGGTGCGATGGTCGGTCGTGCTGATCGATGAATGGTGGCTCCCCGACCGCGCGAATTGCCGGGCCGCCTCCTGATCGACCACCGAGCCGGCAAGAACATGAAAAAGGTGCGTTCAATGGTGGAGTTATCTACGGCGAAAAGCGGCGCCCCGGCGGCCGCCCTGCCGTCCCGGCTTCCCTCGCTGACCGGTATGCGGTTCATTTCCGCGGGAATGGTGTTCCTGACCCACGCGATAGGCGCGAACCTGTTCGCCTCGGCGGCCGTGGCGGGCGCCTACATGTCCATCGTCATCCAGGGCGGCTGGGCGGCGGTGTCGTACTTCTTCATCCTCAGCGGTTTCGTGCTGACCTACGCGCAGCGCGCCTCGGACACCCCGGCGACGTTCCTGCGCCGCCGCTTCCTGAAGATCTACCCCAACTACGCCGTCACGCTGGTCGCCGCGCTCTTCCTGGTCGCCTACGTCGGCAAGCAGGCCATCGACAACGGCACGGCGATCCTGCACTTCCTGCTGCTGCAGTCGTACGTCCCGCAGCTGAGCGTCCGGACGGCGTTCAACTCCCCGGCGTGGTCGCTGTCGTGCGAGGCGCTGTTCTACCTGTGCTTCCCGCTGCTGGCCCGGTACATCGGCCGCATCCGCCCCGAGCGGCTGTGGGCGTGGGCGGGAGTGGTCGTGGCGGTCATCTTCGCCGTCCCGTTCATCGCCAAGGCGCTGCCGGCCCAGCCTCCGATCCCCGGCTTCGGCATGACCGAGCTGGAGATGTGGTTCGTCATGCAGTTCCCGCCGGTCCGGATGCTGGAGTTCGTGTTCGGCATGATCCTGGCGAGGATCGTCATGACCGGCAGGAAGCTCCCGATGGGCCTCGGCGGCGGCATCGCGCTCGGCATCGCCCTGTACTGGCTGGCGCCGCTGTTCCCGGTCTCCTTCGACGTCGTGGCGATCTCGGTGCTGCCGCTCGGGTTCATCATCGCTGGTGGCGCGGTGAAGGACGTGAGCGGGCGCTCGAACTGGATCGGCGGCAAGGTCATGGTGTGGCTCGGCGAGGTGTCCTACGCGTTCTACATGTGGCACTTCCTGATCCTGATCTACGTCCGCCAGTGGTTCGGGTCTCCGCAGGGCTACGGCACCCCGATGGCGTTCACGATGCTCGCGGTGCTGGCCGGCATCACGCTGGTGCTGTCGTGGCTGCTGTTCTCGCTGGTCGAACGCCCGGTCATGCGGCGTTTCGCCTCCTCTCGCCGCAGGCCCCGCCCCGCCGCCGCCGAACAGGAGAGGGCAGGGGAGCTGGCGGCCGCCGGCTCCCGCGAACCGAAGGAGTGAGGTCGTTGACCGTCCCCGTCCTGGAAAGCCAGATCCCCGGCGCGTCCGGCGCGGGGAGCCTGCCGAGTCTCGCGACCGGTATCTGCACCACGCCGCTGCTCTACGAGACCGTCGGGGAGAACTTCGACAGGACGGTGGCGGCCCACGGCGGCCGGGACGCGCTCGTCGAGCACGCCACGGGCCGCCGCTGGACGTACGCCGAACTGGCCGAGGAGGTCGACGCGCTCGCGCTCGGCCTGCTCGGCCTCGGCGTCGCCAAGGGCGACCGGGTGGGGATCTGGTCGCCGAACAACGCCGAGTGGACGATGACGCAGTTCGCCACGGCGAAGATCGGCGCGATCCTCGTCAACGTCAACCCGTCGTACCGGTCGCACGAGCTGGAGTACGTGCTCAACCAGGCCGGCGTCCGGGCGCTGGTGGCGGCCGACAGGTTCAAGACCTCCGACTACGCGGGCATGATCGCCGAGGTGCGCCCGCGGTGTCCCGCGCTGGAGCACGTGGTCCTCATCGGGAGTGAGGCGTGGCGGGAGCTGCTGTCCGCGGGGCGGCGGGCCGACCGGCGGGAGCTGGCCGAGGCGCAGGCCTCGCTGAACCCCCACGACCCGATCAACATCCAGTACACCTCGGGCACCACCGGGTTCCCCAAGGGCGCGACGCTGTCGCACCGCAACATCCTGAACAACGGCTTCTTCGTCGGTGAGCTGCTGGCGTACACCGAGGCCGACCGGGTGTGCGTGCCGGTGCCCTTCTACCACTGCTTCGGCATGACGATGGGCACCCTGGCCGCCACCAGCCACGGCGCCTGCGTGGTGATCCCCTCCCCCGTCTTCGACGCCTCGGCCACCCTGCGGTCCGTGGCGGACGAGCGCTGCACCTCGCTGTACGGCGTGCCGACGATGTTCATCTCCGAGCTGGCCGACCCCGCCTTCGCGTCGTACGACCTGTCGTCGCTGCGCACCGGCATCATGTCCGGCTCCCCCTGCCCGGTGGAGATCATGAAGCAGGTGGTCGAGCGCATGGGCATGGCCGAGGTCACCATCTGCTACGGCATGACGGAGACCTCCCCGGTGGCCACCCAGACCCGTCCCGGCGACTCGATCGAACGGCGGGTCTCGACCGTCGGCCGTGTCGGGCCGCATCTGGAGGTGAAGGTCGTCGACACCGAGACGGGCGAGATCGTGCCGCGCGGGGTTCCCGGTGAGGTGTGCACCCGCGGGTACTCGGTGATGCTCGGCTACTGGGAGCAGCCCGACAAGACCGCCGAGGTCATCGACGCGGACGGGTGGATGCACACCGGCGACATCGGGATCATGGACGAGGAGGGGTACCTCAACATCACCGGCCGCATCAAGGACATGGTCATCCGCGGCGGGGAGAACATCTACCCGCGCGAGGTCGAGGAGTTCCTCCACACCCACCCCGACGTCCTCGACGCCCAGGTGATCGGCGTGCCGGACGAGCGTTTCGGCGAGGAGCTCATGGCGTGGCTGCGGATGCGGCCCGGCGCCGAGCCCCTCACGGCGGAGACCCTGCGGGAGTTCTGCACGGGGAGGCTGGCCCGCTTCAAGATCCCGCGTTACGTGCAGATCGTGGACGCCTACCCTCTGACCGTCAGCGGCAAGGTCCGCAAGGTGGAGCTGCGGGAGCGGGCGATCACCTTGCTCGGGCTGCGGCACCTGACGGCCACGCCGCACGCCTGACCGCCGGGCGGGGGTCAGCCGGCGCCGGTCGAGGCGCGCGCCACCAGGGTGGGGGCGAGGCGCTGCGAGCGGACCTCCTCGCCGGCGAGCGACCGGGTCAGCAGTTCGAGGGCGCGCCGGCCGATCTCGTGCATGGGGACGGCGACGCTGGTCAGCGGGATCGGCAGCTCGGCGGCGAGCGGCGTGTCGTTGTAGCCCATGATCGCGATGTCGGCGCCGGCCTGGAGGCCGTGGTCGCGGGCCGCGCCGAGGGCGCCGATGGCCGCGAAGTCGTTCACGGCGAAGATCGCCGTCGGCGGGTCGGGCCGCCGGAGCGCCTGCTCCGCCGCGGCCCGCCCGCCCGCGGTGTCGAAGGGCGAGCGCAGCACGACGGGGTCCCCGGCGCCGTGCTCGCGGTAGTACTCCACGAACCCGGCGGTCCGGTCGACCGCCGTACTGGCGAAGGGCTCGCCGCCGATGACGGCGACGCGGGTGTGGCCGAGGCCCAGGAGGTGCTCGGCGGCCAGCCGCCCGCCGAGCCGGTCGTCGGGGGTCACCGACGGGTGGCCGTCGGCTCTGCGGTTGACCAGCACGAAGCGCACGCCGTCGGCGGCCAGTTCGTCGAGGAAGCCGCTGTCGAGCCGGGCGTCGCCGAAGATCAGGCCGTCGACGCGGCGGGCGAGGAGCATCCGGGTGCGCTGCCGCCGGACCTGCTCGTCGTCCAGGGTGTTGGCGGTGATCGTGGTCAGCCCGAGCTCCCCCGCGGCCTCGTCGATGCCCTCGTAGATCATGGCGAGCACGAGGTCGGACAGCCGTGGCACCAGGACCCCGACCAGCTCGCTGCGCCCGGTGCGCAGCCCGCGCCCGTGCGGGTCGGGCCGGTAGCCGAGCTCGGCGGCCAGCCGCCGGATGCGGGTGGCGGTGTCGCCGGAGGCCGCGCGCACGCCGTCGCCGTCCCTGCCGTTCAGGACCCGCGAGACGGTCGACACGTGCAGCCCGAGCTGGTCGGCGATGGAGCGCAACGTCACCGGGCCGCCCTTCCGGTCCACCACCACGGCCTCACTTCCGCACCCTGCCGGACCGCGGGTGGCCGGCGCTGTCTGCAACTGTGCCACGCGCACCGGGCGGGGCGAACCCTCTTGACTGCGTCCCGATGCCGCGTACATGCTAGCGCAAACGTTTGGCCCAAACGTTTGCGTAGCCGAGAGGACCAGAAACATGGCCCGTACCCCCACGCCAGAGGACACCCGCGTCAGCCCCGCACGCGTCGCGGTCGTGCAGTTCGCCCCCCAGGCCGGCCTGGACAACCGCGCCGCCAACTCCGAACGGGCCCTCGCCCTCGCCGCCCGCGCCGCCGACGACGGGGCCACCCTGATCGTCCTGCCCGAGCTGGCCACCACCGGCTACAGCTTCCGCACCCGCGCCGAGGCCTACGCGCACGCCGAGAGCGTCCCGGACGGGGACACGGTCAGGGCCTGGGAGTCGTTCGCCCGCGAGCGCGGCGTGCACCTGGCCGGCGGCCTGGCCGAACGGGACGGCGCGCGGCTCTACGACACCGCCGTCCTCGTCGGGCCGGACGGGTACGTCGGCCACTACCGCAAGGCGCACCTGTGGAACGAGGAGAAGCTCTGGTTCACCCCCGGCGACCTGGGCTTCCCGGTGTTCGAGACCCCGATCGGCCGCATCGGCCTGCTGATCTGCTGGGACATCTGGTTCCCCGAGGTTCCCCGGCTGCTCGCCCAGCAGGGCGCGGACATCATCTGCAGCGTCAACAACTGGGTGTGGACCCCGCCCCCGATCTTCGACGAGAGCGGCCGGTGCATGGCCGCGTACCTCACCATGACGGCCGCGCACGTCAACAACGTGTTCATCGCCGCCGCCAACCGGGTGGGGACCGACCGGGGCGCCCGCTTCCTCGGCTGCTCCCTCATCGCCGGGACCAACGGCTGGCCCATCGGGCCGGTGGCGGGAGCCGAGGAGGAGACGGTCCTGACCGCCGACGTCGACCTCGTCGCCGCCCGCAGCGCCCCGGTGTGGACACCGCTCAACGACCTGATCCGCGACCGGCGCACGGACCTCTACGATCCGATGCTCGGATACACCCGCGGCCCGGCCTTCCCCCGCTGACGGCCCCGATGACCGCCACCCTCCCGCTCGCGACCGGCGGGCGTGTCCGCGTACTGCGCCTGTGGGCCGCCGCCGCGGCCGTCGTCGCCGCCACGGCCCTGCTCACGGCGGGGCTCGACGCCCTGCGTCCGCGCCTGCCCGCGCTCGTGCCCGGCTACGCCTCCTGGGGACTCGGCTACGACGACCCCACCTGGTACCTCTACTGGATCCTCGGGGACACCACCGAGGCGACGATGGCCAAGTCCGCCCTCGGCGGGCTGCTGATGGTGGCCGGGGCGGTGTTCGCCCACGCCGCCCGCCGCCGGGGCGGCCGCCTGCAGGGGTTCCCGCTGGCCTGCGGCACCGGCGTGCTGTGGCCGTGGGCCGCGGCCAGTGCGGGGCTCGGCCTGCTGCTCTCCAACCTGATGTGGGGATGGACGCTCCAGGCGTCCGGGGCCTGGCAGCCCACGTTCGCGCCGTTCGTCTCCGTCCCGCCGGCCCTCGTGATCCTGTACGGCGCGGGCTGGACCGTCGCGCTCACGGGGGCCGCGCTCGGCGCGCTGCTGGTCACGCCCGCCGCGCTGGTGCTGGTGAACCTGGTGTGCGTTCCGCTGGGCCTGTCCCCCGTCGTGGGCAGCGTGCTGGCCATGTCCCTCGGCGGCGTGGCGGCCTGCGCGATCTGCCGGAGGTTGCCGTGGATGCCGCCGCTGCGCGTGGCCGCCGCGCCACCCGTTCCGGTGCGCCACGGGCCCTCCTGGGTGCCCCGCCGCGTGCTCGCCGACTTCACCGAGGCGCACTTCTACGGCAGCGAGTGGGCGGGGGCCGGGCTGCTGCTGGGGTGCGTGCTGCACTACCTGCTCAACCCCGCCGCCCCCGCGTACGGCGGCGGGCTGCTGCCGCGGATCGTCGCCGCGCAGGTCCTGACGGCCGCCGTGGGAGTGACGGTGTGGCGGGGACGCTGGGAGGCGGCCGGCTGGTACCCGACCTTCGTACCGGTGGTGTCCGTGGCCCCGGCCACCGTCCTGACCTTCGGCGGGTCGCTCCCGTCGATCGTCGCGGGGGCGGTGCTCGGCGCCGTCGCGGCGCCCCCGCTCGCCGCCGCCCTGGCGCGCCGGCTGCCGCCGCACTTCGCGCCGATGATCGCCTACACCGCCACCATGGGCCTGTGCACGGCGACGATCGTCCCGCTGCTCGGCCTGCTCCCCGGTTTCCGGCATGCCTGACGGCGGCCACGACCCGTCCCACGAGGAGACCACGATGACCTCCCCCGGCCACCTGCCCGACAGCGGCCCCGACCTGTCCCCCGGTCACTTCTCCGGCCGCTCGCTGGCGGAGCTCGGGCGCGACCTGCGCGACGGGCGCACCACGGCGACGGCGCTCGCCGAACACGCGCTCGACGCCGTCGCCCGGCTCGATCCGGTGCTGAACGCCTTCGCCGCCGTCGACGCCGGACGCGCCCTGGCGGCCGCGCGGCAGGCGGACCACGAACTGCGCGCCGGCCGCGACCGGGGCCCCCTGCACGGCGTACCGGTCGGGGTGAAGGAGATCATCACGGTGGCGGGGCTGCCCGCGACCATGGGCTCCCGGCACTTCGCCGGGCACGTCCCCGCCACCGACGCGGCCTGCGTACGCGGGCTCAGGCGGGCCGGCGCCGTCGTGGTCGGCATGACCAGGACGCACGAGTTCGCCTACGGGCCCACCGGCGACCGCTCCGCCGGCGGCCCGTCGCGCAACCCGCGCGATCCGGCACGGATGTCCGGCGGCTCCAGCGGCGGGAGCGCCGTCGCCGTGGCCGCGGGGATGGTCCCGCTCGCGCTCGGCACCGACACCGGCGGATCGGTCCGCATACCCGCGGCGTTGTGCGGGACGGCCGGGTTCAAACCGGCCCACGGCGCGATCCCGGCCGACGGCGTCTTCCCCCTGTCCACCACGCTCGACCACGTCGGCCTGCTCGCCGGGACCGCGCAGGACTGCCTCACCGCGTACCTGGCCCTCGTCCCCGGTGGCGTTCAGCCCTCCGCGGAGGCGCCGGCCGTCGGCTGGCTCGACCCCCTCGACCTGTTCCGCTGCGATCCCCGCGTCGTCGCCACGGCGCGGGCCGCGCTCACGGCCGGGACCGGTCCGGCCGGCGAGGTCCGCCTCCCGCCCGGAGCCGTCGACGACATGCGCGAGGCGTTCACCGCCATCCAGGGCAGCGAGGCGGCGGCCGTGCACGCCGAACGGCTCGCCGAGGCGCCCGAGCTGTTCGACCCGGAGGTGCTCGACCGCCTGCGCACGGCCGCCGAGGTGCCCGGCTGGCGGTACGTGCGGGCCCTGAAGGCACGGTCACGGCTCGCCGAGGACGTCGGGAAGCTGTTCGGACGGCATGACGTCCTCGCGCTGCCCACCGTGCCGCTCACCGCCCCCCTGCTCCAGCAGCGCGCCGCCGAACTGGACGGCGCGACCGTGCGCGTCCGCGACGCGCTGCTCGCGCTGACCAGCCCGTGGAACCTGCTGGGCCTGCCCGCGCTGACCGTGCCGGCCGGGACGGTGGACGGGCTGCCGGTGGGCCTGCAACTGGTCTGCCGGCCCGGGCGGGAGCACCTGCTCTTCACCACCGCGACACTGTGCGCCGTACCCGGCCAGAACCCTTCGATCGGAGAACCCCATGTCGTCGCCTGACCACGAGGTCCTGGAACTTCCCGGTTTCGTCCTGGAGAGCGGCGCCGTGCTCGATCCGGCGCGGCTCGCCTACCGGACGTACGGCGAGCTGAACGCCGACCGGACCAACGCGGTGCTGTTCCCGACGTGGTTCGCCGGCGACCACCACGCCAACGAGTGGCTCATCGGTCCCGGCCGCGCGCTGGACCCGCGCGAGTACTTCGTCATCGTGCCGAACCTGTTCGGCAACGGCGTGTCCTCCTCCCCCTCGAACACCCCGCCGCCGCACGACGCGGCCGCCTTCCCCGGCGTCACCGTCCGTGACAACGTCCGCGCCCAGCACCTCCTGGTGACCGGGACCTTCGGCGTCGAACGGCTGGCCCTGGTGCTCGGCTGCTCGATGGGCGCCCTGCAGACCTACCAGTGGGCGGTGAGCCACCCGGACATGGTCGCCCGGGCGCTGCCGTACTGCGGCGCGCCCGCCACCTCGCCGCACAACCAGGTGTTCATCGAAGGCCTGAGGGCGGCGCTCACCGCGGACGCCGCCTTCGACGGCGGCCGCTACGGGACCCCGCCCGCGGCGGGCCTTCGCGCGTTCTCCCGGGTCTACGCCGGCTGGGGCTTCTCCCAGGCCTTCTACTGGGAGGAGACCTGGCGGCAGCTGGGGTTCGCCTCGCTGGAGGACTTCCTGACCGGGTTCTGGGAGGCCAACTTCGCCGGCTACGACGCCAACGACCTGCTCGCGATGCTGTGGACCTGGCAGCACGCGGACGTGGCCACGACCCCGGGGATGGACGGCGACGTCAAGCGCGCCCTCGGCTCCATCACGGCCAGGACCCTCGCCCTGCCGGCGGAGAAGGACCTGTACTTCCCGCCCGAGGACGAGGTGCGCGCCGCGCGATACATCCGCGGCGGCGAGGTGCGGGTGATCCCCGGGATCTGGGGCCACCTGACCGGCGGCGGCGCCAACCCCGTCGACGCCGCCTTCATCGACGCCGCCGTCCGGGACCTGCTGTCGGAATGACCACGTCACGACGCCCCGCCGAGGGAGAACCCCGGCGGGGCGTGGGGCCGTCCGAGGAGCGGGTCAGGCCTGGACCTTGGCGGAGACGGCGGGCTCGGCGGGCGCCGGGGCGGGTTCGGGGACGACGATGGCGACGCTCGGGTCCTTGGTGGCCTTGCCGAGGCGCTCGCGCAGCCGCATCGCCGGGCTCTCGATGAGGTAGTAGCTCACGGTGGCGCAGGCGATGCTCCCCAGCAGGTCGACCGCCAGCAGCACGCCGAAGTTCCCGGCCCGGAACAGGTTGCCGTGCCAGAAGTAGATGATCGCGATGTGCCAGAGGTAGATGCCGTACGAGATGCGGCCGAGGAACAGCATCACCCGGTTGGTGACCACCGCCTCGATGAAGCGCGACCGCAGGTGCGGCAGGGTCAGCGGCGTCACCGCGAGGAAGCCGAAGACCAGGTACGCGAGGTGTTCGACGATGCTCTGGCCGAGCGGGGGGTAGTTTGCGCTGCCCGGGTCGCCGAAGGGCGAGACGCAGGCGACGAGGTAGGCGGCCAGCGCGCCGGCCCAGCACAGCAGGGGCCGGCGGTCGGCGGCGCGGTAGGCGGCCGGCACGTGCTCCCAGGAGACCGACGCCGCGGCGGACAGCGCGGCCAGGGCCATGCCGGTGGCGATGTAGTCGATCCACCCGGGCGGCCAGTTGCCCTCGATGGGCCAGGCGCCGAAGGAGGGCAGGTGCGTCCAGGCGGTCCAGGCGACGCTGACCGGGATGACGGTGGACAGCGAGATCAGGATGCGGCGCACCCGGGCGGCGGGCGTGGCGGCCCCGCTCGCGATCTTGTGCAGGATCCAGGCGATCACGGGGAGCGCGAAGTAGAACGCGATCTCGGTCGCGAGGCTCCAGGTCTGCTCCATGCCGAGCACCCAGGCGTTGTTCTGGTAGATCTGCAGCAGCAGGACCGGGCGGAGCACCTCCCAGAACCCGTGGATGTTGTCACGGTTGAGCAGCACGAGCGTCACCGCGGTCAGCGCCCAGTAGGCCGGCAGGCAGCGCAGGGCTCGGCGCCACAGGTACGGCTTGATCGCGGGCTTCGGGGTGCCGACGATGGTGGCGAGGGCGAACGGCCGGTAGAGCAGCATGCCCGACAGCGTGAAGAAGATCGGCAGGCTCACCTGGAACTGGTTCAGCAGGACGCTGAATATGCCGTTGCCGGTCTCCTCCATGCCGGGATTCTCGTCCCACCGCATCTGCGTGGCACTGAACGCGACATGAAGAACGAGCACCCCCAGGGCGGCGAGCCCTCGCATTCCCTCGAGTTGGGGGAAATACCGGCGCGCCGTGCTGGGGGTCCCTCCTCCGGGATTTCCCGCCTTCTCTGACACGACCATAGAGTGCTCCTTACGAATTGGTCGACGTGACCAGCTTCGTTCCGGCCATTCCTTTTCCGCATCTCACGGAGTGCGAAGTCCGCAGGACACCGGCCGTTCCGGGGGTCGTGAAGGGATATGCGGTCATCGGTTGATAAGGGGTGTGAGCAACAGAAGGGACACCCCGCCGGCGGAAACCGACATCGAGGCGGCGTGGACCGACACCATCCCCGCCGTCCCGGCCCTCTGACGGTCCACCGGCCGGACGCCGGCCCGCCTCGCCCGTGTTCCGGCCTCATCACCGTGGCCCGCGCAGCCGATCTGCCGTCCCGGCCAACGCCAGCCCGGCGGCGAGGCAGGTGGAGGGGAGGGCGGGAATCACGTACCGGACGTCGAAACCGGTGAGGAACGGTGGCGCCAGGATCAGTGCGGCGGCTGTCAGGGCGGGCAGGAGGGCGTCGCGGCGACGTCGTACGGCCGCCACGATCAGCGTCCCGGCGAGCGCGAGCACCAGCAGCGGGAACGGCAGGTACCCGAAGCGCTGGTAGGCGCGCAGCCAGCCCGCGTACGGCTCGTGGACGCGGGTGGCGGCCGGGCCGCCCTCGTATGCCTCGGCGGCCGGACGGACCGACGGTCGCAGGGACCGTTCCTCGAAGGGGAACCAGTACGGGTTCGTCCGCCTCACGGCGGCGTCGCGGCTGGTGGTGCGCTCCCAGCGCAGCAACCGCCGCAGGTCGGAGCCCGCCGCGGCAAGGTAGTCGCCGGGCTGGGCCAGGATGGCGGCGCGGGCGAACCCGCGGGCGAGCCCGTTCCGATCGCCGTGCACGTGATTGACCGGCGACCAGGACGACCACAGCCAGTACGGCGGCGCCGGCCGTGAGGCCACCGGCGTGCCGGGGCAGAGCGGCGCGAGCCGGGGTTCGGGCCGGATCACCGAGCAGTCGGCGAACGTCGTGGTCCGCGCCCACAGGAACAGGCCGTCGGCTCGGGTCAGCCCGAAGACTCCGCTCGTGGCGGACATCCACGTCGCGTAGGCCAGCAACGGCGCCAGACCGGCGGCCGCGAAGGTCGTCCACACCCGCCATCCGTTACCGCGCTTCAGCAGCAGCCAGGCCGCCGCGAGCGCGAGCACCAGCACGCCGATCGTCCGGGTGAGTGCGGCCAGGCTCAGCACGACCCCCGCGAGCGCGGCGGCCGCCGCCGTGAGCCGCTGCCGCAGCAACACCAGCACCCCGCCGGTGACCAGCACCGTGAACAGCGCATCGGCCATGACCATGTGTTCGAGCAGGATGAGGAACTCGTCGTACAGCAGTGGCACCACCAGCACGATCGCCGCCCAGCGGGACAGCCCTCGCCGTACCTGCGACGCGTACACCGCCACGGCGATGCCCACCCCCAGCAGGTGCTGGACGGCCGTCACCAGCGTCAGGCCCGGCCCAGGGGCGAGGGCGGCGAGGAACAGTGAGTACCCCAGCGGCCGGAACGCCCCCGGCACCGGATGGGCCGCCGACTCCAGATAGGTGAAGGAATCGGCCCAGAAGAACAGGGCCGGCCGGTACCCCAGCATCGCCAGCCCCCTCAGGACCAGCCCGAGCACCAGTGCGACGATGAACGGAAGATGCCGCCGCCCTCCGGGAAGAAGGCGCCACCTCCGGAGCGGGCTCCGTTTTTCGGGCAGCACAAAGACAACGGCGGGCGCCGTCATGGAAGAACTCCTTATGTGGGTCGGCCGGATCCGCGCAGGCGAGCCCCGCGTGTGTCTGCTCTTGGCCTCTGAACCGCGAGGCGTTACCGCTCCGGACGACAGTGCGAGTACGGCCTCACCCTTGTCTTACCGTCAGCTCCGAAAAAGGTTCACGCCATCACGGTTCCGGCTCTGACGGCCAGGTCTCGCTGGCTCCGCTCCGTGATGGGCCACCAGGAGATGACGGTAGGCGCGCTGCGCCTGGAGCTCTGGGAGAAGACCCCGGATGACGACACCGTGAATCGGGACGTGAGTATGGTCACCGCGATGGTGCTCAGCTCAGGAAGAGTCCACCTCGTTCAGCCGTCGGCGAGGTCTTCACCCACGACCTTCGATCTCCACGGTCGCTGTCAGGACCGGAACGTCCGGGCCAGTGTCAGAGCGCCGGCCGCCGGCGACCCGCGAGCGATCAGACCCGTCGATCTCGAGGAGTAGCGCGTGCAGTTCTGGCGCAGGTAGGTCACGACCGGCGAGTGGGCCCGCTACCCGTTCGTACGTCCGGTGATCTCGGCGGCCACGGCTGCCCGGTTGGGCTCGTCGAGGAGGTAGAAGTGGCCGCCGGGGAACAGGCGGGTGCGGGAGGTGGCGGTGGTTCTGGTCGTCCAGGTGAGCAGGTCGGCGGGGTCGACCAGTTCGTCGCGGTCACCGCCGAGGACGGTCAGCGGCGTCGTCAGCCGGCCGTTCCGGTTACGGCGGACCAGGCGGCCGGCGAGGGAGAGATCGGAGCGCAGGAGGCCGAGCACGTAGCCGCGCCAGAACGGGTTCTCCAGGATTTCGGGCGGGGTTCCGCCGCCCAGCCGGATGATGTCGAGGAGCACCTGGTCGTCCCAGTCGTCCGCGCGCTCGTAGCGCACGCCGGCGGGTGGGTGGGCGCTGAGCACGAGGCGCGCGCACAGGGCGGGCTCGGCGAGGGCGACGGCGACCGCGACGGCCACGCCCATGCTGTGGCCGAAGAAGACGGTCGGACGGCCGGCAGGGAGGCGACGCAGTTCGGTGAGGACGCCGTCCACGACGGCCTGCGGGTCGTCGGGCGTGCGTTCGTAGCTCTCGCTGAAGCGGCGTTCCCTGCCGGGGAGGGTCACGCCGAACACCTCGTGGTCCTCCGGGAGGGCGGCCAGCAGCGGTGTCAGCGCGTTGGGCCCGGCCCCGGCGTGCGGGAAGACCAGGACGCGGCCCTTCACCTCCTGCCGCGCGGCGCGCATGCCGGTGATCCACGCGCCCGGCCTGGCGCGGCGGGACTGCTCTCGCAGGCTCATCTGTTCCTCCGGTCCAGGCCCCGCCGAGCCGGTCGGCATTCTTCTCGTACGGTCATCTGTCCCTCCCGTCGCAGGCCGGCGACCGGCTCGTTCAGCGGGAGCAGTGGCGAGCGGGGCGGCTCAGGCCGGCGGCGGTACCGGGTGGCGCGGGTCACGCCGGCGCTCCCGTCGGCTGCAGACGCCGCGGGGCCGTCTCGTGCGTGTACAGCCGGTCGACGCAGGCCGCGGCGAGGGCGTCCAGGCTGGAGACCGTCATCTCCCGCGGCAGCCCGGCCGCCTCGTACGCCAGCGGGAGCTCGGTGCACGCGGCGACGACGGGGACGTGCTCGCGCCGCCACAGGGCCCGGACGACCCTGCCGAACAGCGCGGCGGCGTCGTCCCCGCGCCCGGCCTTGACCAGGGCGGCGCTCTCGTGGACGGCGTTCTGGTGCCCGTCGCCGGGCAGGAGCAGCCGGTAGCCGAGGGCCCGCGCCCGCCGCTGGTACAGCCCGCTCATCACGGTGCCGGTGGTGGCGGCGAGCCAGCCCCCGCCGGGGGCGAGCCGCATGGCCGCCTCCAGCGTCGCGTCGACGATGTGCACGAGGGGGACGGTGAGGCGGTCGCGGATGCGGTCGATGGAGACGTGCGCGGTGTTGCACGGCACGGCGAGCAGGTCGGCGCCCCACCGCGCGAGCGTGGCCAGCCCCTCGGCGATGTGCGGAAGCGGGTCGGCGCCTCCCGACAGGACGGCGGCCGTCCTGTCGGGGATCGACGGGTCCGACAGCATCAGGATCCGCGGGTGGTGCTGGTCGGCCGTCCCGGGGACGTGGGCGGCGAGCAGGCGGAGGAACTCCGCCGTGGCCGCCGGTCCCATGCCCCCGAGGACGCCGAGGGTCTGGCGTGGCGCTCTCATCGTCGGACGGCACCGCCCACGGCGTCCGGCAGCAGGCCCGGGAGGGTCTCCTCCGGCAGCCGGTCGCGCACCTCGGGGCCGTACCGCCATTCCAGGCGCAGCCGCCCGTCCCGGACGACGCCCGTGACCGTCACCGCGTACGGCCCGTCGCCCGGCAGGTCGGTGAAGTCGGCCTCCTCGCGGGCGGCGAGCGTCAGCGGCGCCCCGGCGGGCAGAAGCGCGGCCAGGTCCCCGAAGTGCTCGTACCTGACCCGCACCACGGCCTCCGCTTCCGGCGGCGTGACGGCCGTAGTCGTGGGTGAGGTCAGCTGCCCGATCAGGCGGGTGTCCCCGGGACGGTCGCCCCGTGTGGTGTGGTCCACCACGTCTACCTCGAGGCTCTCGCCCGGCAGCGCCTCGGTCAGGGCCGACGTGATCGCGGCCACGGCGTCCCGCGCCGCCGGGCCGGAGGAGGCCGAGGCGGGCGAAGGTGTGCCGGAGGCGGCGTGGGCGAGGAAGGAGGCGGCCGGTGGGAGGGTGACCACCGGGCCGGCGGCCAGTTGCGTGCGGGCGGTCAGCAGGTCCGACAGCAGGACCCGCCAGGACTCGGTGTCGGCGATCAGCTCGTGGACGACCAGCAGCAGCCACGCGGGCCGCTCCCCCCGGTCGATGAGGGCGATCTGCGCCACCGGCCCGCCGGTGAGGTCGAGCCGCGCCCGCAGCCGGTCGACGGCCGCGCGGAGCAGGCCGGGCTCGACGCCGGGGTCGTGCCGCGAGAGGTCGAGACCGATGACGGGCAGCGGGCCGCTCGCGCCGCCGTCGCGCTGCCGCCACTCGCCGTCCCGCTGGAGGAAGCGCAGCCGCAGCGCGTCGTGGTGCAGCATCAGTTGCAGCGTGATCTTCTTGACGCGGGCGGCGTCGGGGCCGCCGGGCAGCTCCAGCAGCAGTGCCCTGGCCCGCCGCGCGAGGTCCGGGGAGCCGGACCAGGTCTCGAAGAACGCCCGCTGGGCCGGGGTGAGCGGCACCGTCGGGTCGGCCGGGCGCGGGGCGGGCACGGCCTTGGCGGGCTCCTCGCCGATGTCGGTGCCGAACCTGGTGGGGCGGGGCGCCGCCAGGGCCTCCCGGACGACGAGCCCCGCCGAGCGCGGGATCTCCTCGACCGGCACCCACTGCTCGGGGAGCAGGATGTCGGGGACGGCGCGGGCGACCGAGGCGCGCAGCTCATCGGGGTCGATCGGGCGGCGCGCCACGTAGTAGGCGACGAGCCTGCTGCCGAGCCGGTCGCGGTCGGCCGGGTCGGCGTACCCGATCTTGGCGAGCATCCGCTTCACGCGGGGGATGTCGACGGGCGTGCGCAGCTCCTCGTCGGCCTCGGGGACGGTGAGGTGGCCGACGCGCACCTCCCACCGCGTGGGGGCCTCGTAGTTGTGGTAGCCGCGCTCCTGGTTGTGCACGTACACGCCGACGTCGTTGATCATGCAGTTGGAGCTGCAGAACCCCGTGTCCTGGGGCTGGGACCAGAACGACGAGCGCCGCTGGAGGAACTCGCGGATGCCGGTCTTGGTGACGTCGGAGTAGCGGAAGTAGTCGACCACCTCGACCGCGTCGACGGCGGCGGTGTCGATGTCGCTGCCGGTCTGGTGGTAGATCTTGCGGCCGATGGCCAGCTTGGGCTCGATCTCGGCGGGGTCGAACACCCCCTGCTGGTAGAACCACGACAGCCGTTCGTCGATGATCTGCCCGCGCGAGAGGCCGGTGACGATGGTGGGGATGCCGCGCTCGTGGGCGAGCTCGGTGCTGAGGTCGAGCAGCGAGCGGAAGCAGCCGTTGCAGACGCTCTTGTGCTGCTGCAGGCTCAGCAGGAAGATCTTGTTCTGGTCGGCCCGGGTCATGGTGACGTGCTCGATGCCGAGCTCGCCGGTGATCTCCTCGACGTTGCGCAGCGCGGTCTTGGAGATGAAGCCGTTGTCGAAGGTGAAGGTCATCACCCGCAGCCCGAGGTCCACCAGCTGGTGCAGCACGTACGTGCTGTCCTTGCCGCCGCTGAACAGCAGCAGGCAGTCGTAGTCCGAGCGGCTCGCCTCGGCGCGGGCGCGGATGCGCCGCACCATGTCCTCCGGCTGCCCGAAGTAGGCGTGGATCGCGTCCCTGTTGCCCTCGTACATCTGGCACAGGTTGCACACCCCGCCGGCGTCGAAGCCGATGCCGGGGTACTTCTGGGTGATGCCGCACCGCACGCACAGACGTGCGGCGCCCTCGTCGCCGACGCCCTGGAAGACGACGGCGCAGTCGGCGACGGCGTCCTGCTGGAGCAGCGCCGTCTCGACCTCCCGTTCGAGCAGGCGCGCCTGCTCGGGGCTGAGCTCGCCGGCCGGCCGGTCTGTCAGCGTCATGTCAGTCTCCACTCCGTCGCGCCGGCACAGCGGCGGTCTCGTCGATGCCGTCCAGGGAGACGAAGAAGTCGTCGTCCGGCGCGTCGCGGGTGAGGATGGCCTCCTCAATGAGCGCCGCCAGGGATTCGATGGTCGGCGCGGCGAGGAACTCCTGCAGGGGCACCTGCACGCCGAACTCGGTGACCAGCCGGGAGAGCAGCTCGAAGACCACCAGCGAGCCGCCGCCGACCTCGAAGACGCTCTCGCGGACGTCGACGTCGCTCACCGGCAGGATGCTCTGCCACAGCCGGGCGAGGGCCTGCTCGGTGGGGGTGCGCGGCGCGACGCGGTCCTCGGCGGGGGTGTCGCGCCGCAGCACGGGCGTCGGGAGCGCCTTGCGGTCGATCTTGCCGCTGATCGTCCTCGGCAGCTCGGGGAGCGGGACGAACACCGCCGGAACCGCGCTGTCGGGCAGCCGCTCGCGGACGTGGCCGCGCAGGTCCTGCGGGTCGGCGCCGTCGGCGAGCTCCACGAACGCGCACAGGTACGGCACGCCGCTCTCCTCCTCGGCCGCGACCACGGCCGCGTCGGTGACGGACGGGTGCTCGCGCAGCACGCTCTCGACGCCGTCCAGCTCGACGCGGACCCCGCCGATCTTGACCTGGTGGTCCTTGCGGCCGAGGAACTCGAGGGAGCCGTCGGGCAGCAGCCGCCCATAGTCCCCGGTGCGGTAGATCACGTCCTCGGGATCGCCGGTCAGCGGGTTGGTCACGAACGCCCGCGCGGTGGCCTTCGGGTCGCGGTGGTAGCCGAGGGAGCGGTAGGCCGTGCGGATGCAGATCTCGCCGACGGTCCCCTCGGGGGCGGGCTCGTTCAGGCCGTTGAGCAGCAGCACCTCGGCGCCCGGGATCGGCCTGCCGATCGGGATGGACGGGCGCAGCACGTCGGCGTGGGTGACGAAGTGGAAGGTCTTCGTCATCGTCGTCTCCGTCGGCCCGTACAGGTTGAGCAGCTCGACGCCGTCGCCGAACCGGTCGAGGAAGCGGGCGGCGTCGGCGGGCGGCAGCTTCTCCCCCGACATGGCGACGCAGCGCAGCGCGGCGAACTCCCGGTCGCCGGCCGCCGCCTCGCGGATGACGCCGCGCAGCAGCGTCGGCACGCAGTGCACGAGGTTGATCCGCTCCTCGTCGATCCAGCGGGTGAGGACGGACGGGTCGCCCGTCGCCTCGGGCGGGGGGACGCAGACCGTGCCGCCCGTGGTGAGGGGGACGAACACGTCGCGGAGCATGGCGTCGAACGCGGGCGAGGTCACGTGGCTGACCCGCCATCCGGGCTCGACGCCGAGCAGTCCGGTCTCCCAGCGGACGAAGTGGTCGATTCCCCGCAACCTGCCGACGATGCCCTTGGGACGGCCGGTGGAGCCGGAGGTGTAGAAGATGGCGCACGGGTCGTCGGGGCCGGGCGTGTGGCGGGTGACCGGCGCGCCGGTGCCGTCCACGCCGACCCGTACGGCGGCGGGCGCGGCGGCGGCGAGCACCGCGCCGGCGGCATCCTCCACCCCTGAGCCGACGACGGCCCAGCCGGGGTCGCTGTCGCGCAGCATCTGCGCCAGGCGCGGGGCGGGGGCGCTCATGTCCAGCGGCACGAAGACGCCGCCGAGGCGGAGGACGCCGAGCAGCGCGGCGATGATCTCGCGGCGGTCCTCGGCGAGGACGGGGATCGGCGTGCCCGCGCCCGCGCCCGCCGCCTGGAGGGCCGCGGCGACGCCGTCCGCGCGGGCGTCCAGCTCCGCGTACGTCAGCCGTCCCCGCGGGGTCTCGACGGCCACCCGATCGGGCCACCGCTCGATCGCGCGCCCGACGAGCGACTGGATCGCTTCGAAGGCCATCCTGCTTCCTTCCTCTTCTGCCAGGGACGCTCGTCCGATCCGCCCCGCGGGGTTCACGCGTGGCCGGCGAGCCCGAAGGTGTCCAGGAGGATCCCGAACGTCAGGACCACCAGCAGCAGGTCGTCGCCGAGGTGGGGGTGCACCTCGAAGCCCTCGCGCGTGTAGCGGGCCCTGAGGTGGTCGACGACGGCGGGGTCGAAGTAGCCCTGCCGCCTGATCCGGTCGTGGGACAGCATGTCGTTGATCCACTCGATGTTGCGGCGCAGCAGCCGCGGGCTGCCCTGGGCGCGGAACCCGAACTTCTCCCGGCCGATGATCTCCGGCGGGACCAGGCCCTGGGCGACCTGCTTGACCACGTACTTCTCCCCCTGCTCGCCGACCTTCAGGTGCGGGGGGACGGTGGTGGCGAACCGGATGACGTCGATGTCGAGGAACGGGTAGCGGGCCTCGACGGAGTTGGCCAGCGCCATCCGGTCGCCGTGGTCGGACAGCAGGTGGTCCGACAGGCGCAGCTTGAAGTCGAGGTAGGACCGCTGGTCGAGCCGGTTGCGGCCGGCCAGCTGCGCGGTGTCGACCAGCGGGTGGCGCAGGCAGTCGATCTCGGCGAACGCCTCCTGGACGCCTTCGGAGTAGAGCTCCATCTTCGACTCGCGCCAGGCGTGGTAGGAGCGCTCGTAGAACAGGCCGGGGTCGCCCCACAGCTGCCGGCGCACGTCGTCCTCCAGCGCCTCGGCGAGGCCTCCGGCGCCGCGCCCGCCCCGGCCGAACCGGTCGAAGCGGTAGCCGACGTACCCGCCGAACAGCTCGTCGGAGCCCTCCCCGGTGAGGATCACCTTGACGCCGTTGTCGCGGGCCAGGGCCGACAGGGCGAGGGAGCAGGTGTTGTAGGTCTCCTTGACCGGGCACTCGGCGTGCCACACCATGCGCCGCAGCTGCGCCTCGATGTCCGGCGGGGTGAACTCCGTCTCGTGGTGCAGGGAGGCCACCTTGGTCGCCATGAGCCGCTGGTAGGCCGACTCGTCGATCTCGGCGTCGGGGAAGGTGATCGAGAAGGAGTGGGACGGCGGGTGCGTCTGCCCGACCAGGGCGGCGATCAGCGAGGAGTCGAGGCCGCCGCTGAGGTAGAAGCCCACGGGCACGTCGGCCTGCAGGCGGCGCCGCACCGACTGGGCGAGCAGCTCGCGCAGCGTCTCCACGTAGTACTCGTCGGGCCGCGGCGGCTCGCCGTCGAGCGGGAAGTCGAGGTCCCAGTAGCGGTGCTCGCTCACCTCGCCGTCCTCGACCAGCAGGTAGTGGCCGGCCCGGACGCTGCTGACGCCGCGGAACATCGTGCGCGGGCTCACCAGCCCGGGGAAGGTAAGCACCTGGTCGAGCCCGGTGAGGTCGGGCTCGCGGGGCACCCCGGGGTGCTCGAGCACCGTCTTGCCCTCCGAGCCGAACACGAAGTGCTCGCGGGTCCGGGCGTAGTACAGCGGGAGGATGCCGACGTGGTCACGGGCCAGGAACAGCCGGCGCCGCCTGCGGTCGAGGATGGCGAAGGCGAACTGCCCGTTGAGCCGGTCGAGCAGCTCGGTGCCCTCCTCCTCGTACAGGTGGACGAGCACCTCGACGTCGCAGTCGGTGCGGAAGCGGTGGCCCTTGGCGACCAGTTCGGCGCGCAGCTCCCGGTGGTTGAAGATCTCTCCGTTGCACACCGACACCACGGAGCCGTCCTCGCTGAACATCGGCTGGTCGCCGCCGTGCAGGTCGATGATGCTCAGCCGGCGGAACCCCAGGGCCACGCCCTCGCCGAAGAAGCTGCCCTCGGCGTCGGGGCCCCTGTGGATCAGTGTGTCGGTCATCCGGGTCAGTGCCGCCTCGTCGATGGCGCGGCCGTCCCCGAGGGCCATGGACCCCGCGATCCCGCACATTTCCGGTGCGCTCCTTCCAGCTCTACGCGTCGGCGGCGGTCTAGGCGTCGGCGACGGCCGGGACGACCTTCTTGCCGATCACCTCGACCTGCCGCACGGGATCGGGACCGGAGATGATGCCGATCGCGGTGTGGACGCCGAGCCCGGCGAGGCCGCGCAGCTGCTCCGCCAGCTCGCCCGCCTTGGCGCCGTCCTCGCCGGTGTCGAAGGGGAAGATGACGGTCTTCTCGATCGCGTCGTAGTCGCGGCCCTCTGCCTCGCACAGCTCGCGCAGCACCGCGAGCTTGGCGGGCAGGTCGGGCCCGGGGTAGAGGTTGCACGCGTCGGCGTAGCGGGCGACCAGGGGCAGCGTCTTCTTCTCCCCGCCCCCGCCGATCAGGATCGGCGGCCGGGGCCTGCTGATGCTCTGCGGCAGGTTCAGCGGGCGGGCCAGCCGGTAGTGCTTGCCGTCGTAGGGCCGCTCGTCCCCGCGCTCGCCGTCCCACATGCGCAGGCAGATCTGGATCGTCTCCTCCAGCATCTCGAAGCGCTCGGAGAGGGAGGGGTACGGGATGCCGAGGCCGCGCGCCTCGTCCTCGTACCAGCCGACGCCGAGGCCGAGCATGGCGCGGCCGCCGGAGAGCACGTCCAGCGTGGTGACCGCCTTGGCGAGCACGCCGGGCTGCCGGAAGTGCACCCCGGCCACGATCGGCGCGAGCAGGCAGCGCCGCGTGTGGACGGCGAGGGCGGCCAGCGTCGTGAAGCATTCGAGCATCGGCGCCTCGGGGCCGCCCGCGTGGGGGCCCTGCCAGACGTGGTCGCCGACGCCGATGAGGGCGAACCCGGCGTCGTCGGCGGTCTGCCCGATCGCCGCCAGCGTCGCCGCCGTGCGGGCCGCGCCGCCCTCCCAGGCGAAGTCTCCGAGTTCCAACCCAACCTTCATGCCGGTCTCCCGTGATGACGTAGTTCGGTGCCAGGGGTCGGCGGCCGGGGAGGCCGCCGACGTCTTCCGCGTCCGCGGGGCCGGGTGGCGGGTCGGGCTACGCCGGCCGGTACGACAGGACGCACACCCCGGAGTCGAAGACCCGGGTGCCGATGAGCTCCAGGTCGAGGCGGTCCTTGACGCCGTCGAACATCGGCTTGCCGTCGCCGAGCACGACCGGGTGGACCCAGACGCGGTACTCGTCGATCAGGCCGAGCCGCATGAGGCTCTGCGCGAAGGCGGCGCTGCCGTAGATCAGCATGTCCCTGCCGGGCCGCCGCTTCAGCTCCGCGATCTCCTCGGCGGCGTCGCCCCCGGCCACACGTGTGTTGTTCCATTCGGCCGTCTTCAGGGTGCGGGAGAAGACGACCTTGGCGATGCCGTTCATCTTGTCGGCGAACTCGCCGGTCTCGGCGGGCCAGGCCCGCGCGAAGAGCTCGTAGGTGATTCGCCCGAGCAGCAGGGTGTCGACCTCGTCCAGTTGCTCGTCGGCGTACCGCTCCATGTCGTCGCCGAAGACGTCGATGTTCCAGTCGTTCTCGCCGTTCGGCCCCTCGATGAAGCCGTCCAGCGTGACGAACGTCGACAGGATGAGCTTTCTCATGGCTTGGCCAGGTACTCCGCCAGGCAGTCGAAGAAGCTGCCCCAGCCCTCGACGGCCTTGGGCACGGTCTCGGCCGGCAGATAGCCGACCTGGAGGAACTTCATCTCGGTGCCGCCGTCGCGCTCGGTGAAGGTGAGGGTGACGAGCTCCTCGCCCTCTCCCGCCTCGCTGCGCGCCAGGAACTCCGGGTCCAGCGGGTCGCCGAGGGTGAACGACAGCCGCTCGGGCCGCACGAGTTCACGGTAGACGCCGAAGAACGGCTGCTCGACGCGCTCGGTCTCCTCGGTGGCCTCCATCACGATGGTGGCCTTCCAGTGGCCGCCCGGGCGGGCGTCGATCTCGACGGTCTCCCGCGGGCTGTGGGTGCCCCTCGGCCCCCACCACTGCGCGAAGGCGTCGGCGACCGTCCAGGCGTCGAACACCCGCTCGCGGGGGGCGTCGAACACGCGGGTGATCGCGACCTCCTGGAGCGACACCTCGGGGTTCGTGGTCTCGGTCAACGGCTTTCCTTCCTGTCAGGGGGAGTCGAGCCCGCCGAATCGGGCATCGTGGCCAGACTGGCACGCCACCTGTTCAGCGGGCTTCTCCTGAAGTGCCGTCCGCGGGTCAGTGCACGTCGGCGGGGACGCGGGCCTTCAGCCGCACCGGCAGGCTCCGGTGGCCGTTCATGATGAACGTCGGCAGCGGCTGCAGCTCCTCGGCCGGGACGGCGAGGCTGATCTCGGGGAACCGCTCGAACAGCGTGGACAGGCCGATCGACCCGACCAGGCGCGCGATGCCGGCGCCCAGGCAGAAGTGCGGGCCGTAGCCGAAGGAGATGTGCTCCTTGTCGGCGCGGGTGATGTCGAACTCGCAGGCGCTGCCGCCGTGCACCTCGGGGTCACGGCCGGCGGCGGTGTAGTTCACGAGGATCGGGTCGCCCTTGCGGATGAGGACGCCCTCCCCCAGGTCGACGTCGTCGGCGGCGAACCGCAGCGGCAGGCTCGCCAGCGGCGCCTGAACGCGCAGCACCTCTTCGAGCACGTTGTCCCAGGACAGGCGGCCGGAGGTGACCAGCTCCAGCTGCTCGGGGTGGGTGAGGAGCTGGGTGACGGCGTTGCCGAGGAAGTTGATCGTCGTCTCCGACCCGGCGCCCAGGATGGCGAAGATGGTGTCGGTCAGCTCGCCCTCGGTGAGCTTGGAGCCGTCCTCGTCGTCCCGCGCGGCGATCAGGTCGCTGGTGATGTCCTCGGCGGGGTTGGCGCGCTTGCCGGCGATGAAGTCGGCCATCGCGTCGCGCCAGCCCATGAGGATCGAGTGCGCCACCTCGGGGCTGACGGTGGTGTCGACCATCATGTTGATCACGGGCGCCGTCTTGGCCAGCGCGGTCTCGTCCATGCCGATGATGTCGGCGACCAGGCGGGCGGGCAGCGGGTAGGCGAACCGCTCGCGCAGGTCGACCACCTCGCCCGGCTCGGTGTCGGCCAGGCCGTCGAGGATCTCGTTGGTGAGCTCCACGATGCGCGGCCGGATCGCCTCGATGCGGCGCGGGGTGAAGGCCTTGCCGACCAGCCTGCGCAGCCGCTTGTGGTCGTTGCCCCAGGACGTCGAGATGTTGTCCATCGCGACCCAGCTGATCAGCTCCCAGTCGGGGCGGATCTCCCCGTTGGTGAAGGCCGGCCAGTGGGCGCGGGCGCTCTTGGTGACGCGGGGGTCGGTCAGCAGCTTGCGCAGCACGTTGTTGCCGGTGACGTACCAGGCGACCACGCCGCCGGGCAGCTCGACCTGGGTGGCGGGTCCGAGCGGGCGCAGGCGCTCGGCCTCGGCGTGGATGTCCTTGCCGGTGATGTCGAGGGCGACGGGGCAGCGATTCTCCATGGATTTCTCCAAGACGGTGTTCGGCGGGTCCGAGGAAGAGGAGGAAGAGCCGCTATTCCGGAAGCCTGATCGACAGCGCGTGGCGGAACACCTCGCGCGGGTCGTAACGCTTCTTGACGGCCTGCAGGCGGGGGTAGTTGTCCTTGTAGTAGAGGGTGTGCCAGGGCACGCCGGAGGTGTTCAGCTCCGGGTCTGCCAGGTCGGCGTCGGGGTAGTTGATGTAGGCGCCGTCGCTGATCTCGTCCGGACCGGGCACGCCGCCGCTGTCGGCGTACACGTCGCGGTACAGGTCGCGGATCAGGCCGATGTTGGTCTCGTCGTCCGCCTCGCTCGCCCAGGCGCCGAGGTAGGCCGCCTTGAGGATCGAGTCGCGCTGCGCGGTCGCCGTGGCGTCCGGGGCGACCGTGTTGACCTGGCCGCCGTATCCGACGAGCAGCACCTGCGTGGGGTTGTACACCTCGCCGGTGAAGTGCTTGTGGATCGCGGCGATCTGCCGGTCGGTGTAGCCCTTGCGCAGGTACGCCGCCTTGATCTTGAAGCGCCGCACGCCAGGGTTGCCCGGGTCGCCGTAGCCGGGATAGGCCGCCGCGTACAGCCAGGGCTGGACCTCCTGGAACCGCATCGCCGGCTCGACGCCCACGCCCGCCGCGACGTCGTCGAGGAACGCGGTCATCAGCGCCTCGGCGTCCGGGACGCCGTCGTCGATCAGGGCGCCCACCATGAGGCCGGGCTGCGTGGAGGAGTGGGTGCCGTGGAAGTACGGGAACAGCCGGGCCTGCGGGGTGCCGGGGGCGCTGTTCTCCTCGCACCAGGTGCCGAAGTTGCGCAGCAGCGTGGTGAAGCTCTGCTCGGTCATGCCCTCCCACGACCAGATGGCGACGCCGCTGCGGGTCGCCGACGGGGCCTTGGGCAGCAGCTCGGCCGGGTTGGAGGAGGTGGCGCCGGGGCTGCGCATCCAGTAGCGGGTGACCACGCCGAAGTTGCCGCCCCCGCCGCCGGTGTGCGCCCACCACAGGTCGCGGTGCGGGTCGTCCTCCTCGCGGGTGGCCACGATCGCCCGCGCCCGGCCGTCCTCGTCCACCACGACGACCTCGACGGCGTACAGGTAGTCGACGACCGCGCCGTAGCTGCGCGACAGGGGGCCGAAGCCGCCGCCCGCGAAGTGCCCGCCCACGCCGACGTCCGGGCACATCCCGGCCGGGACGGTGACGCCCCAGCCCTTGAACAGCACCCGGAAGACGTGCCCGAGCATCGCGCCGGCCTCGATGGCGAACGCCCGCCGGCCGCTGTCGTAGTAGACGTTCGTCATCTCCGAGACGTCCAGCAGGACCTTGACCTCGGGGTTGGCGATGAAGTTCTCCAGGCCGTGCCCGCCGCTGCGCACGGCGATGCGCTTGCCGGCGGCGACCGCCTCGTTGACCGCGTCGACGACCTGCTCGGTGGTGGTCACCACCCGGACGTAGTCCGGCCGGCCCACGTGGCGGTGGTTGGTGCCGCGCAGCATGCTGTCGTAGCGGGGGTCGTCCGGGGTGATGGTGGACGGGCCGAACGCCGGGACGTACCTCGCCTCCACCCCGGCGGGCGGGCCGGTCGCGACACCCCCCGCGCCGTTGGGCAAACCGCGGCTGTGTACCTCGGTCATATTCGTTCCTCCAATGGCGGCCGGCGGTCTCGGCGTCACCGCCCCGGCCGGACACGATCAGCTCGGCTCCCAACAGCCTGCGCCCGGCCGTATCGGGGTGTCATCTCCCGATGTGCTCTTTCAAAAGCGGCCCGAATTCACCTCGGCCGCGCGATTCACCCCGCCTGCGGAAACGACGGGAGACAGCAACCGTAAAGATGCGGACGCCGGCCAGGACGCCGACCATTGGGCGCAGGAAAGCCCGCGTTTCCGCACCTCGTGAGCCTGGCCGCCTCGAATTCCGCGACCAGGCCGATCGGGCTGCCCGGGCTCAGCCATGTCGGTCTCCACGAAAGGATGAGCACGTGAACGAGGCGAACCCGACCGGCAAAATCGTCATCGACGCCCGGTTCTCCGGTTACACGTTCCCGAACTTCCTCGATCCCATCAAGAAACGGGCCGCGGAATTCGAGAAGGCCCATCCCCGGTATCGGATCGACGTCAGCAGCTCCTACTTCCAGAACCTCGCCGAGGACATCTCGCGCGACACCTGGGAGGGGCGGCCGCCGACGATGGCGTCCTACTACAGCGGCGCCACCCAGCTCGCCCGCGACACCCTCACCCGCGAGGGCCGGCCGCTGTTCACCTCGGTGGAGAAGGCGATCGGCGGGCGGACGGAGATCCTCGGGCATCCGGTGGTGCTCGGCGACGTCGTGGACGCCGGTCGGCACTTCTACACGATCGACGGCACGTTCGCGGCCATGCCGGTGACGCTTTCGACGATGCAGATGTACACCAACACCACGCTGCTGCGCGCCGCGGGCGTCGAGGAGGTGCCGCGCACCTGGCAGGAGATCGACGCCGCCTGCGAGGCGGTCGCCAAGCTGGAGGACGGCCCCTCGCACGCCATCAGCTGGGCCAACGACGGCAAGTTCTTCCAGCAGATGATGGCCCACCAGGGCGCCCTGCTGACCGACAACGACAACGGCCGCACCGGCCGCGCCACCAGGGTCGACCTGCGCTCGCCCGAGATGGTGGCCTACGTCATGTGGTGGGCCCGCCTGCACCGGGACGGCCACTACCTGCACACCGGCAAGCTGGAGGACTGGGCGGGCTCGTCCAAGGCCTTCGCCGACCAGCAGGTGGTCTTCCGCTTCAGCTCGTCGTTCGAGGCGCCCTACATGGTGCGGGCCGGGCAGGAGAACGGCTTCGAGGTGGCGGTCACGCCGACGCCGTACAACGGCGACATCCCCTTCGCCGGCAACTGGATCGGCGGGGACGCCATGTGGCTCGCCGACGGGCTCGACGAGGAGACCCGCGACGGCGCCCTCGCCTTCATGCAGTACCTCAACAGCCCGCGCAACGCCGCCGAGTGGCACAAGGTGTACGGCTCGGCCCCGGTGACGAACGCGGCGGCCGCGCTGCTGGAGAGCGAGGGCTGGTTCGACGAGCACCCCTACCACCGGGTGGCCGTCGACCAGCTGAACATGACGACCGGCGCCCCGGGTGGGCAGGGGGCGATGCTCGGCCACTTCGCCCAGATCCAGCACGCGATGATGTACGCCCTGGAGGACATCATGGCGCTCGGCGCCGACCCGGCCGAGCGGTGGGCCAGGGCCGCCGCCGAGGCCGACAGGCTGCTCGACGACTACGGGACGCACTGCCTGGCGACCGGCCCGCGTCCCGCCCACTGCCTGCTCATCGACAGCTGAGCGATCCGTCGAGGCCAGGGGCCGCTCCGTCCGGAGCGGCCCCTGCTCGTTCCGCCACACGTGCGAAGGCCGCCGTCCCTTCCAGGACGGCGGCCTTCGTGGTACGGCCGGGGACGCTCAGGACCCCACCGGGCGCCGGCGGCGCGGCAGGCCGATGTCGCGGCCCTCGGTGTGGTACAGCCACCACTGCACGAGGATGAGGTTGAAGACCCACCCGGTCCAGCGGGCGGCCTCCAGCATGTAGGTGAACCCGACCTCCCACGGCATTCTCATCAGCACGTTGACGATCAGCACGCCCCAGATGTTGTTCATGATGATGGCGAAGCTGTAGAGCATGAAGCGGCGGTGCAGGTCGTAGCGGCCCTTGCGGGCGTAGACGACGGCGGCCACCGTGAAGACGATCCAGAGGGTCGTCGCGGCGGCGACGCCGATCTGGCCGACGGGCGGCGCGAAGCGCACGATGATCAGGCCGCAGGTGCCGCCGACGACCGCGCCAAGCACGTACACCCGGCCGCTCGCCCGGTGCACCGCCGGGTGGCGGCGGCGCAGCCACGGCCACACCTGGAAGCAGGCGCTGATGATGGCCAGCGTCCCCGACACCATGTGCACCACGAGCAGCGGGTAGTAGGCGGGGAAGCCGTCGTGCGGCGGCGTCGGCGCCTTGCTCTCCGGAACGTACGGCGAGATCTGGTAGATCAGGTACGCCGCGACGACCACCATCAGCGGGACGATCCACGGGCGGCGCCACCAGCGCGGCCGCGCGGCCGCTGCGTGGAGCGGGGCGGCCGGGCGCGCCTGCGCGCCGGCGTTCCGCGTGTCAAGGGTCACGGTTGTCTCCTCCTGCTCGACGAGGCCCGGCATCGAGCCGTTCATGGGTCGCCGTCACGGACGCAGGACGTAGCTGACGTCCGGGGGCTGCTTTCCGGCGAGCACGTCGCCGAAGACGTCGGCGATGGCCTCGGGTCCCTGCGCCTGCTCGATCGTGAGCCACGACGTGGTGCTCTCGAGGAAGCGCCGCTCGGACCTGGCGTACCGCGCGTAGTAGTTCTCCGGGCCTTCCTCCTCGGCGGTCTGCCACTCGACGGCCGGGGTGAAGAACACCTCGGCCGCCGGTCCCCGCAGGCCGGGGGGCGGCGGGACGGCGGCCCCGGGGTGGGTGAAGCCGATCAGGGTGGTGTTGACCAGGTCGTCGGCGAAGCGGTCGGCGACGGCGAGCCGCCAGGCGGCCTCGCCCGTGCCGTCCACGAAGACGGCCGGCGCGGTCACCTCCACCGTGGCCAGGTCCTCGTAGGCGGCCACCGTGTCGTACAGGCCGAGGCTCTCGACGAACGCGACGTTGCGCGAGGAGGTGATCCCGATGGCCCGCAGGCCGAGGTTACGGGCGGCGGCCTCCTCGACCATGCCGATGGCGACCTTGCTGGAGGCGCTGGTGACCAGCACCGACCGGGCGCCGTTCGCGGCCTGGCGCTGGAGCATGTCCGCCAGGGTGTAGGCCGCGGGGTAGACCGGGTGGACGAGGGCCCGGCGGTCGTCCAGGGCGTCGGGCTCGCCGGCGCGCTCGAAGTGCCAGTACCAGGGGTGCAGGAAGTGCCGCTGCGGCGTGGCGTCGGCGAACCCGCGCGGGGTCACCTGGGGCGCCACGACGTGGTGGGTCGACATGGGCATGTACCCGAAGTACCGGTCGCCCACGTTGATCTCGGGGTGGCGGGACTCCTCGACGCGCGCGAACCCCCAGACGGGCACGCGGCCGTACCCCTCGGGGCCGGGAAACGCGTTCCAGAAAGGAATGTCGGAATCGCCGAAACGCGCGTAGGTGGCGTTGTTCGTCGTGAGGCCGAATTTCTCGACCACGAGGCTCACCTCGCCGTCGGCCAGGCGAGGAGAGGAGGCCTCCCGGAGCTCGCTCACCGTCAGATCGTCGCGCTTGAAAACCAGATCCCATCTGTCCGGCTGAGGCACGGTCATCTCCCTCTCCGTCGCGCGGTGTTGCGTGAAGTCGACTCTCGCCACATGGTTCTCCCGGGTCGTTCCGGGACGCATCTTTTGGATTGCGCGGCGCGGGGCCGGCGCCTGGAGGAGGGCAAGACCGCAATACGGAATATGTGGGCGCAGGCAGGGACGGCCACGCTGGTGTCTACCGGCTCGGTGGATGGCGGCCGCCTGACCCGTCAGTGCGCTCGGTGCCCCCGCTCGATCGAGTCCCCGTGTGCCCGAACGTGGAAAGGCACTGACATGGTGCAATTATCGAAACAATCCGAGGTGCGGCCGGATATCACGAAGACCCGGCTGAACTCGCTGACGGGAATGCGAATGCTCGCCGCCATCGGCGTGTTCGCCTTCCACGCCCTGTGCACGACCGTGTTCGCCTCCAAGGACTGGCAGATGATGCCCGTCCGCGGCCGCTACGCCGACCTGTTCTGGCAGGGCAACTGGGCCAGCGTCAGCTTCTTCTTCCTGCTCAGCGGTTTCGTGCTCACCTGGTCGATGCGTCCGGGCGACACGACCACGACGTTCTGGCGGCGGCGGATCTTCAAGATCTGGCCGAACCACCTGCTGACGTTCGTCGCGGCGGTGATCCTCTTCGTGGGCGTGTCGAAGATGGCCTTCGACCTCAAGGCGGCGGTCCTCAACGCCACCCTGCTGCACTCGTTCTTCCCGCAGCTGGAGATCTGGACGAGCTTCAACTCGGTCTCCTGGTCGCTGTCGAACGAGGCCTTCTTCTACTTCCTGTTCCCGTTCCTGATCCGCTACATCGGGCGCATCCGGCCGGAGCGGCTGTGGTTGTGGGCGGGTGTCGTGGTGGCGGCCATCCTCGCCGTCCCGCTGATCGCCACGCTGCTGCCCGGCGGGCCCTACCAGCCGTGGACGCAGTCGGCGCACCTGCAGTTCTGGTTCACCTCGAAGTTCCCGCCGGTGCGGCTGCTGGAGTTCGTCCTCGGCATCATCCTGGCCCGGATCGTCATCACGGGCAGGAAGATCCCCCTGGGCCTCGGCGGCGCGACCGCGCTCACCGTCCTCGCCTACGTGGCCGGCCCGCACCTGCCCCTGACCTACCCGCAGGTGGCCGCGACCGTGATCCCGCTCTCCCTGGTCATCCTCGCCGCGGCGTCCGATGACGTGGCGGGCAGGAAGAACTGGCTCGGCAGCCGTGTGATGGTGTGGCTCGGCGAGGTGTCCTTCGCCTTCTACATGTGCCACCTGCTGGTCCTGATCTACGGCCCGCAGTTGCTGGGGAACCGGAGCTACGGCACACCGGTCGCGATCGGCGTCATCGCGCTGCTGTTCCTCACGGCCCTCGGTGTCGCGGCGCTGATGTTCCACCTCGTGGAGAGCCCGATCATGCGGCGCTTCGCCACCTCGCGCCGCCGCGCCCGCCTGGCCCGCAACGGGGCGCCGCCGCCCCCGCTGCCGGACCTGCCCCTCGCCTCGACCTCCTCGTCGCCGCCCGCCGGGAACGACGACGTCTGATCTCCACGAGCCGGGGCGTCCGGAGCCGGTCACTGCGTCGGGTCCGGCTCCGGGCGTCCCTTCCCCTCCTGCGCGCAAGCACTAGGCGCCGGTGGCCGGGCGTTCCTCCAGGGCGGCGACCATGTCCTCGAGGCGGCCGAGGGCGCCGAAGGTGCCGAAGACGTCCATGTAGTCACGGGTCTCGACGATCTCGCCGCCGCGGACGCGCAGCATGAGCACGCCGCGGGCCCGGAACGGCCGTGCGTCCGGCAGGACTTCGCCGACGCCCTCCCACTCCCCGAAGACCACCTCGGGATCGGCTCCCTCCTGCACGACGACGTCGCTGATCTCTCTCAGCCGCACGGGGCTGGGGTCCCAGGCCTGGTGGTAGCACGCCCGGACCTCCTCGCGGCCGTTGAGGCGCGCGGGGAACCCGGGCGCCGGGAACGGGAAATCGTGGACGGCGTCGGCGGCGTACAGGTCGGCCAGGTCGTCGGCCGACCGGTCGACCATGGCGCGGTGGTAGCGGGTCAGCACTTCACGCGGTGTCGGCCGGCTTTCCGGCATGGGTGTCCCCTGTTCGCTCAACGGATGTTGACTCAACGAGCGTAGAGCGAAAGTCCGGAGCAGGTCAACGCCGGTAGAGTCGGCGCTGTGGAGGACCCGCCGCCGACGACCCGCACGCAGCGCAGGCAGCAGACCGAGCAGAGAATCCTGTCCGCCGCCCGCCGGATGTTCGGCGAGCGCGGCTACGAACGCGCCACCATCCGCGCCGTCGCCGCGGCGGCGAAGGTCGACCCGGCCCTGGTCATGCAGTACTTCGGCTCCAAGCAGGAGCTGTTCGAGCGGGCGGCGCGGATGCCGTCCGTCCCTCCCCTCGAAGGCACCCTGGAGGAGCTCACCGAGGAGCTGCTCACCCGGATCGGCATGAAGCTCGGCTCCATCCCCGAGGCCTCCCTGGCGACGATGCGCTCGATGCTCACCCACCCGGAGGCGGCCGAGCGCGCCCGCGCGGCGCTGGACGGCCAGATCGCGCAGGCCGGCGCCGCCATCGAAGCCGAGGACGCCGAGTTGCGCGCCGCGCTGATGATCAGCACGATGCTCGGCGTGACGATCGCCCACCAGTTGCTCGACCTGACGGCGCTGCGCGGCGTACCCACCGAGAAGATCGCCGGCCTGCTCCGCCCCTCCCTGAGAACGTTGGCTGCGCTCCCCCCGGACGCCCAGGGTTGAGGGCCGTACGCCCGCCCCACGTGTCCGGAACATGGACGGGCACCGGCGATCGCGGGGGCGGTGTGGCAGGCTGATGGCCGTGGTCGGCGACGAGCGCTGCGCACCGGCACCGGATGCCATCGGGACAGAGGCGGCACCGCGCGGGGACACCGCGGACGGGCTGTCATTCGGGGTTCTGGGACCCTTGCAGGTCGAGCGGGACGGCCGGCGGGTGCGGCTGGGACCTCGGCTGGTGGAGCTGTTGTCGCTGTTGCTGCTGGAGGCCGGCCGGGCGGTGCCGGCGGTACGGCTGGCGGAGTTGCTGGGGGCGCCGTCCGGGGTGGCGGGGTCTCTCGTCACCCTGCGCAGCCACGTGTCGCACCTGCGACGGGCACTCGCGCCCAGTGGTGGACCGGGCGGCGGGCATGGCGCGGTGGTGACCGTGGGGCGCGGAGCGGGGATCGGGTACCGGCTGGACGTCGCCGCGGAGGCGGTCGACGCCCGGCGTTTCGAGCAGGCGTGCGCGGAGGGGCGGCGGCTGCTGGAGGCGGGCGGGGAGCGTGACGTACGCGCCGCCGTGACCGTTCTCACCGACGGGTTGGCGCTGTGGCGCGGTACGCCGTTCGCCGAGGTGGCGGACCGAGGGTTCGGCCTGCCGGAGCGGGCGCGGCTCGAGATGCTGCGCAGGACGGCGTGGCTGTCGCAGGCGGAGGCCTTGTCCCGGCTGGGGCGGCACGGTGAGGCGGCGGCGCGGCTGGCGGCGGCGGTGGCCGCCGAGCCGTACGACGAGCGGCTGCGCGCCGAGCTGGTGCTTGCGCTGTACGCCCAGGGGCGGGTGGCCGAGGCGGCCGAGGTGTGCCGTGACGGGCTGTCCCTGCTGAGCCACCGGGGCCTCGACTCCCCCGAGCTGCAGGAGCTGCAACGCCTGGTACTGCGCAGAGAGTTACCCGGGCCGCCGCCGGGATCCGGAGCCGCCCCGCCGCCGGCTCCGGCTCCGTCGGAAGCGATGCCGCTTCTGCCGCCTCCGCCCCGGCCGCACTGGTTCGTCGGCCGTGCCGGCGCCCTGGAGGAGGCGGTGCGCCGATTATGCGGTCCGGAGCCGTGGCAGCGGGGTGTCCTGGTGGTGACCGGGTTACCGGGGGTCGGCAAGACCAGCTTCGCCGTACGGGTGGCCCACCAGGTCGCCGATCACTTCCCCGACGGGCAGTTGCACATCGACCTGCACGGCTTCGACCCCTCCGGCACCGTGCTGGAACCCCAGGAGGCGCTTCGCATCCTGCTGGAAGCCCTCGGCGTGCCGCCGGAACGCGTCCCTGACGGCGTCCCCGCCCAGCGCGGCCTGTACCGCGACCGGCTGGCCGGCCGTCGCGTCCTGGTCGTGCTGGACAACGCCCGCGACGAGGAACACCTGCGCCACCTGCTGCCCGACACCCCCGGGTGCGCGGTGATCGTGACCAGCCGCAGCCGGCTGCCCGGCCTGATCGTCACCCAAGGCGCCCACCCGCTCACCCTCGACGTCCTACCGCCCGCCGAAGCCGAGGAACTCCTGATCCACCGGCTCGGCGAGGAGCGGGTACGGGCCGAGCCGGACGCGGTCCAGGACATCATCGCCCGGTGCGCCCGGCTGCCGCTGGCGCTGTCCATCGTCGCCGCGCGCGCCGCCGTCCACCCCTCCTTCACGCTGCGCACCCTGGCCGACGAGCTGGCCGACGTCGACGCCGACCTCGGCATCCTGAACGCGGGCCACGCCCCCGCCGACATCCGCGCGGTCTTCTCCTGCTCCTACCGCGCCGTCAGCCCCGACGCCGCACGCCTGTTCCGGCTGCTGGGCCTGCACATCGGCACCGATCTCACCGCCGAGGTCGCCGCCGGCCTCGCCGGCGCCCCCGCCGTCCGCGTCCGGCCGCTGCTGGCCGAGCTGGCCCGCTCCCACCTGGTCACCGAACACCGGCCCGGCCGATATCTGCTCCACGACCTGCTGCGCGCCTACGCCGCCGAACTGGCCGCCACGGAGTGCGCCGAGCCGGAACGGCAGGCCGCCCGCCGGCGGCTCCTCGACCACTACCTGCACACCGCCTACCGCGCCGAACGACTGCTGTGGCCCCACCGCGAGCCGATCGACCTCCCACCCCCCGCCCGCGGCGTGGACCCCGGACAGATCACCACCGAGGAGCAGGCCCTGGCATGGCTCGCCGCCGAGCACGTCACCCTGCTCGCGGCCGTGCCGTGGGCCGCCTCCATCGGCCTGGACACCCACGCCTGGCAGCTCTCCTGGAGCATCCACACCTACCTCGGCCGGCAGGGACGCTGGCGCGACCAGCTGGCCGTCCAGCAGGTCGCCCACCAGGCCGCACGACGGCTCGGCGACTCGAGGGCGCTGGCGGTGTCGGCGCGCGACCTCGCCATCGTCCTCACCCAGGTGGGCGAGCACGACGAGGCGCTCGGCCACCTCCGGCACGCCCTCTCGCTGTACCACGAGCTGGGCGATCTCGTGGGGCAGGGGCACACCCACCTCAGCTTCGGCTGGGTGTGCGAGTGCCTGGACCAGCGTGAGCAGGCGCTGGCGCACGACCGTCGGGCGCTGGAGCTGTTCCGCGCCGCCGACCACAAGAGCGGGCAGGGCCGGGCCCTCAACGCGGTGGGCTGGGACTACGTCCTGCTCGGGCATCACCGGACCGCCATCGGCTACTGCCAGGAGGCGCTGACGCTGCAGCAGGCGCTCGGCAACAGCCCCGGCGAGGCCCGCGCCTGGGACAGCCTGGGCTACGCCCACCACCATCTGGGCGACCACGACCAGGCGGTCACCTGCTACCACCGCGGTCTGGAGCACTACCGCAAGGGCGGCGACCGGTACGGCGAGGTGGAGACGCTGATCCACCTGGGGGACGCCCACCACGCCGCCGGCCGTCCCGCGGAGGCGTCCGGGGCCTGGCGGGACGCCCTGGTCATCCTGGACGAGATGGGCCATCCCGACGCCGAGGAGATCCGCGGGAAGCTCCGCCGGCTGGACGAGGACGGTTCCGGGGCGCCGTCCCGCTGACCCCGGCTCACCGGCAGGCGGCCCGCACGCGCCGGACGTCCGTCACGCGGCTTCCACGCTGTTTCCACTCAGATGCCGGACATTGGACACGCCCACCCGAGCAGGCCGACCTACCTGGGGGTTGCGTGGAGATCCTGGAGTTGCGCACCGCGGACCTGGCGATCGAGGACAGGTTCCCCTACTGGCTGGAGATGGCGTCGCAGACGCACGTGCCGTCGTTCATCAGCACCGACCACGCGGCGGACTTCGAGGCGTCGGTGCGCGTGCTCGACCTCGGCGGGCTCCAGGTGTCGGCGCTGAGCCATCCCACGGTGCGCGTGGCCCGTCCCACCAGGCTCGTCAGGCAGTGCGACCCGGAGGTGTTCCAGCTCCACCTGTTCACCGGCGGCACCGGCGCACTGACCCAATCCGGCCGGGAGGCCGTGTTCGGCGTGCGGGAGTTCCTCCTCATCGACTCCTCCCGGCCCTACAACGGGTGGCGGGCGGCCGGCGGGGCCGGTCTCGCCGAGGGGCTGGTCGTGCAGTTCCCCCGGGCGGCACTGGCGCTCGGGCCCGAGCTCGTCGGCCGGCTCGTCGCGACGCCGCTCCCCGGCCAGGGCGGGATCGGCGGCGTGCTGGCCGGACATCTCACGGACCTGATGGCGAACGCCGAGGGCTACACCCCGGGGGACAGGGCGGCGCTGGCCTCCGTCACGCTCGACCTGATCGCGGCCGTCTGCGCCCACCATCTGGAGGCCGCCACCGCGCTGTCGCCGGAGTCACGGCGCCACGCCCTGCTGTCGCTGGTCCACGGCTTCATCCGTCAGCGGCTCGGCGACCCCGATCTGAACGCCGAGACCATCGCCGCCGCGCACCAGATCTCCGTCCGCCACCTGTACAAGCTGTTCCAGGAGCAGGGCGTCGGCGTGGCGGCCTGGATCCGCCGCTGCCGGCTGGAGCGGTGCCGTCACGACCTCGCCGACCCGCGGCAGCGTTCCCGTCCGGTCCAGGCCGTCGCCCGCCGCTGGGGCTTCACCGACGGCGCGCACTTCAGCCGTGCCTTCCGGGCGGAGTACGGCGTCTCTCCCCGCGACTACCGCAACCTGGCCGCCGACCTCGACGGCGACCAGGCAGGACCCTCATGATCACCGGGCAGGGCCTTCACAGCGACCGGGCGAGCCGGAACCCGAGGTCGTCGATGCGGAAGGTGGGATGGCTCCTGCGCCGGCACGACGCCCGGCATCCTCGCGGCGGCTCGTACCAGCCTCCGCCGCGGAACACGCGGTAGGGGCCGTAGACGGCGGGGTCGTAGACGTCCCAGCACCACTCCCACACGTTGCCGATCATGTCGTGGAGACCCCACGCGTTCGGCGCCCTGGTCCCCACGTCGTGCACCACGCCGCCGGAGTTGCCCCGGTACCAGGCGATCTCGTCCAGCTCTCCGTAGCGGACGCCCGACGTCCCGGCCCGGCAGGCGTACTCCCACTCCGCCTCGGACGGCAGGCGGTAGCCACCGGCCTCCCAGTGGCAGACCACGTCCAGCCCGTCGGGATCGTCCCCGAGGGAGTAGCAGGGCTCCAGCCCTGCCGTCTCCGAGAGCAGGTTGCAGAACCGGACGGCGTCCAGCCAGGACACGCCCGTCACCGGCGTGCGCGGCCCCGCCGGGCTCGCCGGCGCCTCGCCCATGACGGCGGCGTACAGCTCGCGGGTCACGGGATGCGGCGCGAGCAGCAGGGCCCGGACCTCGGCCGTCCAGTTCGTCCTCGTCCCCTCGTCCCGCAGGAGGATCTTCCCGGCGGGGATGGCGGCCATCGGCCCGGGAAGCGGCGTCGGGTTCGTCACAGGTCCTTCCTCAGAGATCGGTGCGGCGCCGCCGCTCAGGCGAGCACGCCGCCGCCGTCCTGGAGCACGGCTTCGAGCAGGTTCAGCACGTCGGCGGTGGCGGCGGCGCCGCCGAGTATCACGATCTTCATGCGGGCCCGCTCCTCGTCGTGCACGGTCTGGACGTTCAGCGGCCGCGCGGGATCGTGTGCGGTGTGCACCGCGGCCAGGACCAGCGTGCCGAGCCGGTCGGCCGTGTGCCGGTCGAGACCGTCGATCTGCACGATGCTGGACACCTCCACGCGGGCGAGGCCGGTGGGCGGGTCCGGCGCCTGCCGCGGCCGTCCGATCAGCGCCTCGAGGTCGGCGTGGGCGATGCGGTACTGCTTGCCGATCCGCACGGCGTTGAGCCGGCCCGTACGGATGTAGCCGCGCACCGTGCGCACGTGCAGGCCGAGCCGTTCGGCCACCTGCTCGACCGAGTACATTTCTTGCTTCATCGCTCCCTAACTTAGGCCATGAAAGGAGTGATGAGGACGTTTGGGGTAGCCCGCTGGCGATGCGAGGCGGACACGGCTAAGATTCCGACCGTCTGGACGGTCGGGAGGATGGCCTGTGCGAGATCGGATACTGGACGCCGCCGAGCGGACGCTGGTGGCGGGAGGCGCCGACGCGATCCGGCTCGACGCGGTCGCCAAGGAGGCCGGCGTCAGCAAGGGCGGCCTGCTGCACCACTTCAGGTCCAAGCAGGCGCTGGTCGAAGGGGTGCTCGAACGCCTGGTGGACCGGTTCGAGGCGGAACTGCCCCCGCCCGGATCACCGCCCGGCGCGTTCACCCGGGCCTACCTGACCGCCACCATCCCCGACGCCGACACACCCGCCCTCGGGCACGCCGACCAGGTGTCGGTGGCCGTGCTGGCGGGGATGTCCGGAGGTCCGGAGGTGCTCGCCGCCCTCCGGCACCGCTACGAGAGCTGGCAGCGCCGCGTCGAGGACGACGGCCTCGACCCCGCGCTGGCCACCCTGGTCCGGCTCGCCGTCGACGGCTGGTGGACCGCCCGGCTGCTGGACCTGGCCCCACCGCACGGCGACCTGCACGTCCAGGTGCGCGCCCGGCTCATCGAGATGATCGACGGAGAACGCTGATGCCCTACCTGCTGCTCGCCCTGGCGATCGTCTCCGAGGTGACCGCCACACTGTCGCTGCGGGCCTCGGAGGGGCTGTCCAAGGCCGGCCCGTCCGTGGTCGTGGTGGTCGGTTACCTCGTCTCCTTCTTCCTGATGGCCAAGGCGCTCACGTCGCTGAACGTCGGCCCCGTGTACGCCATCTGGTCCGCGCTCGGCACGGTGGGCGCGTTCGTCGGCGGGGTGATGCTGTTCGGCGAGCCCGCCCGGCCGATGACGATCGTGGGGGCGGGGATCGTGGTCGCCGGCGTGGTCGTGATGAGCCTCGGCGGAGGGATCAGCCACCAGTGAGCAGCGTTCCCCGCCGGGATGGCGAGAAGGTCCTCCGGGCGACGAGGGTGGCCATGGCGGTGGCCGACGTGGGCTTCCTGCTCTACTGGGCGGTGGTGTTCGCCGGGCTCATCCCGTCCGAGCTGGCGTACAAGGACTACGCCGACCCGATCCTGCGGGACTGGAACCTGTCGTTCGTCGCGCTCGACCTGGCCGCGAGCCTCACCGGGCTCGCCGGCCTGTGCCGCACCCCCGTGTCGCGCCCGCTGATCACCGTGTCGCTCACCCTGACGAGCACGGCGGGCCTGCAGGCCGTCGCGTTCTGGGCGCTGCGCGGCGACTTCAGCCTCACCTGGTGGCTGCCGAACCTGTTCCTGCTGCTGTTCCCCTTGCCCGCCCTCGTCGTCCTGACCCGGCGCCCCCGCGAGCGCGCCGCCTGACCGGGCGCGGTCAGGGCCGGTCGCTCCCCCAGTCCCACAGAGCCTGGAGCACGGGGCCGAGGCGGCGCCCGTGCGGGGTCAGCGCGTAGCGCACCCGGGGCGGCCAGCCGGGCCGCCGGAGACGGTCGAGCACCCCGGCCTCGGTCAGCTGCGCGAGCCGGTCGGACAGCACCTTGTCCGACAGCGCGGGCAGCGCCTCGCGCAGCTCGCTGTAGGTGCGCTCGCCCCGCAGCAGTTCCCGGACCACCAGGGTCGTCCAGCGCCCCCGCAGGGTCGCGAGCGTGATCTCCACCGGGCAGGACGCGGTCGGCTCGGCGACCCCCGCCCGGGGGTCGTCGGGCAGCCCCGGCCGGACGGCGTGACCAACCGTTTGGTGAGCCACGAAGGCGCCTCCTAGCGTTGCCGCTTGCTTTCCCCTGTTTCTACTCGAAGGAGTGCGAGCATGACGGCACTGGCCCGGCGCCCCGAGGACGTCCCCCTGGTCTTCGCCGAGCGGTTCAACAGCGGCGACGCGCGGGCGGTGGCGGAGGTGTACGAAAGCGGCGCCGTCTTCGTCCCCGAAGAGGGACCGGCCGTGACGGGCGAGGAACTGCACGCCGCGAACGCGCGCTTCCTGTCCCTCGGCCTGCCGATCACCGTCCGGCCGCGCCATGTCCACGCCGCCGGCGACACGGCCCTGCTCATCGTCGACTGGACCATCTCCGGCACCGGCCCGGACGGGGAGGCCGTGCGCATCGAGGGGACCGCCACCGACGTCGCCCGCCGCGGGTCCGACGGCTTCTGGCGCTACATCGTCGACAGCCCGTTCGGCACGCGGTGAGCGGCCCGGCAGCACGTCGCCGCGGGGGGCCCGGGGGGCGCCCCCGGGACGGGGGGGAGGGGGGTGCCCGGTTGGGGGGTGAGCCGCC